>JAQTLX010000011.1 GCA_028714695.1 Ignavibacteria bacterium
CCCTGAGAATAAAATCCGATTTGACTATTTGCCATGTATATATTCTGCGGATTATATTGCCCCGCATTATAAATCCTCTGCCAGTTTCCTCCGCCGTCCGTCGAACGGAAGACGCCGCCGACAAGAGGGTCATCATCTGTAACATAGATGGAGTCTTTGCCTAAAATACTCATTACTCTGAATGCCGTTGCCCAACTGTAATTTGTTTTAGTCCAGTTAGTTCCCCTGTTTGTTGTTTTGCACATTGTTGCTATGCCGCCGCCGCCGCAGGCATAACCAATACTGTCTGTAACAAAAATAATTTTAAAGAAAAGTTTTCCATAAGTATCAGCATTATAAAAATTCTTAATCCAATTATTACCGCCATTCGTAGTTTTAAATATATAGCCCGTATCTGAACTATTTACTATATAGTTTACGGCAAAACCAGTCAGTGAATCAAGAAATACCATTTCCTTTATAGTGCTTCCGTTGAGCAACGTCTGCAAATTAGTCTGCAACTGCCAGCCGCCGTTCACATCATGAGATTGTTTGCTGTCCCGGAAACTAAACGAGATGATGAAAAATCCTGAACAAACGAAAAGAAAAAGTGCTGATAAAATAATCCGCTTTTTTATAATAAACTTATTCATATATGTGCCTTTCTTTTCCAGATAGTTGATAGTGCATTGTTTAGTAATTATTATAATTACCGACAAATGAAATAAATTTTTGTTCTTTGTCTCTTTACCTCTTCGCAAACTTTGTATATGTTAAATATGATAATTATATTAAGAAATATCAATCGACATTTTTTGACTATAAATCAGCAAATATTTTGGACCCGGAAAAACATAAAATGCGATTTTTAACTATTTAAGAAGATTCCGTTCCCAAAATAGTACTTTTCTCGAAATAAATAGTACTATTCACGGAAACATTTTGCACTTTTTCGGAAACATTTTACACTTTTTCGGAATTATTTTGCACTTTTTCGGAATTATTTCGCACTTTTTCGGAATTATTTCGCACTTTTTCGGAAGCATTTTGCACTTTTAGAAAACAATTTTGCACATTTAAAAAACGACATTACACTTTCAGAAAACAATTTTACGTTTTTAAAAATAATATTTGCAATTATAAATTGTATATTGTTTTCAGTCTTAGAGGGACGACAATATTTTAGAAATACATAATTCTTTAATTTGAGTCCCGGACCTGTCTGCAACAGGCAGAGGGACGACAGTATATTTATTTCTGATTACAACTGCCTGCACCGGAAATCCATGTACCTGTGTCTGAAAGTTTTAACCCTCTTCTATTCAGGACAAAAATCTCCGTTTTGACTCATTTTAGCATTTAAAGTTACAGTTTGAAACGTTAACTTCTATAAAAATATATAATATGCGAAGTTTTCTAACTGATGCTCAGTTACAGGCTGAGTTTGCCAGGTGTGAATACTGTGAGGAAAAGCCATGCAAAGAGGCTTGCCCCGTTGATTGTTCCCCGGCTGATTTTATTATGGCGGCTAAAAGAGGTTTGCCTCAGGACTTCATGCGCTCCGCTGCCATCATTATGAGCAGTAACCCGCTCGGCGGTGTTTGCGGATATGTTTGTCCGGACTACCATTGCATGAAAGCCTGCGTCCACAGGACGTTCGATAACGCGGTCTCAATCCCGCCCGTGCAGGCAACCATTATCAAGAAGGCAAAAGAGACAGGCAAAATGCCTGAATTCATTAAAGCCGAACCTAACGGCAAAAAAATCGCCGTTATAGGCGCGGGACCTGCAGGTCTCGGCGCCACGTCCGTACTTGCACAAAAAGGTTACGAAGTAGATATCTATGAAAAGAATTCCATTCCCGGCGGCATGTGCAATCTGATTCCCGATGAAAGGCTCGATAAAAGTGTTCTGCATTCAGATATAGACTTCATGCGCACGTTCGGCAATATAGAATTATACACCAATGCAGGTTTCATTGACCCCGAAGTTTTATTAAATGAATATGACAGCGTTATTGTCGCAACGGGTCTCGATAAGGAATACCGGCTTGGCATTAAAGGCGAAGAGTACGCTTATCCGTGGATTGAATTTCTCCGCGGTCAAAGAAAAATAAATTTTAAAGGTCTGAATGCCGCCGTTATTGGCGGCGGAGCAGTCGCGCTCGATGCGGCAGTAACAGCGAAGTTAATAGGCGCGGTGAACGTTGAAATGATTTGCCTCGAAAAGTTCAATGAAATGCCGCTCACGAATGCCGAAAGAAATTTGATTCTGAAACACGGAATCGAAATTACGGGACGCACAAAAGTCGATTTAATTAACGGAGTTTTCAAGCCTGAAGGCAAAAGAATCAAATCAATTGTTACATCGAAAGTAAGTCTTCCCGCGAAAGAGAAATTTCATCCTTCGAAAATAGTTAAGGATAAAAAATCGAATCCGCAGACGAGAACCTTCGATGCCGTAATTATTGCAATCGGAAGCAAATCGTCTCTCGAAGTTAAAAAGAAGAAATCAATTTTCTATACAGGCGATATGACAAACGGTCCAACGACCGTCGTAGAAGCAGTTGCGTCCGGAAAAAACTGCGCCGCTGAAGTTAATGCATTCCTTACAGGGGAAGCGAAACCCGTAATCAAGAATAAAGTCAAGAGCCGCGTGGTTCTCGACGGCAAGCCGATGATGCCCGTTTCAATCGAATCCGATTTCTTCGGTAGGAAAATTATTTCTCCGTTCCTTCTTTCCGCCGCTCCTCCGAGCGACGGATATGAGCAGATGAAAAAAGCATACGAAGCAGGCTGGGCAGGCGGTGTTATGAAGACGGCGTTCGATAACGTCGATATTCATATTCCTTCTCAGTACATGTTCGCAGTAACAAAGAATACATACGGCAACTGCGATAACGTTTCAGGTCATCCGCTCGACAGAGTCTGCAGCGAAATATCAAAACTCGTCAGCGAGTTCCCCGACAGATTGACTATGGCTTCGACAGGCGGACCTGTTACAGGCAATAACGAAGAAGATAAAAAAGTATGGGTTTCAAACACAAAGAAACTTGAGAACTCAGGCGTGATGGGTATCGAATATAGTTTGTCATGCCCGCAAGGCGGCGACGGAACTAAAGGCGATATAGTTTCTCAGGACGCCGAACTCACCGCTAAGATTATCGACTGGGTTATGGAAGCAGGCAATCCGGATATTCCGAAATTGTTCAAACTTACTGCCGCTGTAACGGCTATATATCCGATTATAACGGCAATCAAAGAAGTTTTCGCGAAATATCCTAACAAGAAAGCAGGCGTTACGCTTGCAAATACATTCCCCGCGCTTTCATTCAGACAGGGAAACAAAGAAACGTGGGAAGAAGGAATCGTTGTCGGTTTATCGGGCGAAGGCGTAATCCCTATCAGCAATTTGACTCTTGCCAACGTTTCGAAACTCGGCATCACGGTTTCGGGCAACGGCGGTCCTATGGACTACAAAACCGCGGCGGATTTTCTCGCGCTCGGCGCGAAGACTGTTCAGTTCTGTACTATAGTAATGAAACACGGATACGGAATTATTGACGAACTTCATTCGGGTTTAAGTTATCTCCTGAAAGAACGCGGAATAAAATCCGTAGAAGAATTAATAGCGCGCACTCTTCCGAATCCCGTTACCGGATTTATGGAACTGACAGCAACTAAAAAAATATCATCTGTAAACGATGAACTCTGCGAGCATTGCGGCAACTGCACAAGATGTCCGTATCTCGCAATCGAACTAAATAACAAATCTATTCCCCAAACCGACGCTTCAAAATGTATCGGATGTTCAATCTGCGTGCAGAAATGTTTCGCAGGCGCATTATACATGAGAGAAAGAACACCCGAAGAAATGAGCGTTTTAAACGAAGCATAAATAAATGAAAATATTAATAGAAAACGGAATAATAATCACGCTCGGCGCGAATCCGAAAGTTTTATACGGTCACTCTGTGTTAATCGAAAATCAGAAAATAAAATCAATTGATAAGTCCGCTTCATTCACCGATAAATACGACAAAGTAATAAACGCGAACGGCAAAGTTGTAATGCCGGGTTTTATAAATGCTCACATGCATTTCTACAGCACACTCGTAAGAGGTCTCGGCAAAGCAAAGCCTGCCGCGAATTTCACCGAAGTGCTTGAAAACCTCTGGTGGAGACTCGACAAGAAACTCAACAACGAAGATAATTATTACAGCACTCTGATAATGGCAATCAGCGCCGTCAGACACGGAACCACGACGCTCATAGACCACCATGCAAGCCCGTTCTCAATAAAAGGTTCTTTGAACACAATTGCAAAGGCAGTCAAGGAAACAGGTCTCAGAGCATCGCTTTGCTATGAAGTTTCCGACAGGGACGGCAAAAAGATTTCCGATGAAGGCATCGAAGAAAATACTGAGTTCATAAAGCAGTGCAACATGACAAACGGCGAACAGATAAAAGCAATGTTCGGACTTCATGCAGCCTTCACTCTCGAAGACAAAACGCTCGAAAAAGTTTCAGCAATCGGTAAAGAACTCAATACAGGATTCCATATTCACGTAGCCGAAGCGGAATCGGATGAAGCGCACTCCGAAAAGAATTTCGGAATGAGAGTTGTGGAACGTCTCGATAAATTCGGAATCCTCGGAGACAAGAGCATAGCCGCCCACTGCGTTCATGTGAATGAGAAAGAAATGGACATACTCGCGAAGAACAAAACAATTGTCGTCCATAACCCGCAGTCAAACCTGAACAATGCGGTCGGCATAGCAGATATCATAAAACTGCAGAGCAAAGGAATTCTCGTCGGTCTCGGCACAGATGCAATGACTGTCAAGATGCCTGAGGAAGTTCGTGTCGCGCTCTGGGCGCAGCATATCAGAAATCAGAATCCTTCATGCGGATTCATGGAAGCGGCAAACACACTGCTTACGAACAATGCAGTTATAGCAAATAAATTCTGGAATGTAAAACTCGGAAGCATCGAAGAAGGCGCAGCGGCAGATTTGGTTTTAATAGACTACTATCCGCCGACACCGCTTGACGACAGCACGTATCTTGGTCATGTGATATTCGGTATTTCACAATCGACCGTTGATACTACGATTGTTGACGGGAAGATTCTTATGGAAAATAAAATAATTAAACTCGATATTGACGAGGAAGAAGTCTCGCGTAAATCCCTCGAGACTGCAAAAAAACTCTGGGATAGATTCTAAAACATTTATATAACAAAAATTTTACAACGATGTACGATAAAATATCAAAAAGAGCCGGAGAACTTGAAAACGAAACCGCTGAATTTTTATGCGATTTAATCCGCACTCCTTCTTTTTCGGGAAAAGAAAAAGACGTAATTGAATTAATCAAAAATAAAATGCTGTCCGTCGGATTCGACGAAGTAAATATTGACGGACTTGGGAACGTAATAGGCAGAATCGGAAACGGCAAAAGAGTTATCGCTTTCGACGCGCACATAGACACTGTCTATCCGGGCGAAATGTCACTGTGGAGTTTCGGCCCCTTCACTCCGAAAATCGAAGACGGAAGAATATGGGGACGCGGCTCTGTTGACCAGAAAGGCGGAATGGCTTCGATGGTCTATGCCGGGAAAATGATTAAAGAACTCGGACTTAATAAAGACTTCACAATTTATTTCACCGGCACAGTGATGGAAGAAGACTGCGACGGTCTCTGCTGGCAGTATATTATCAAAGAAGATAAGATTAAACCCGAAATGGTTGTAATCACAGAACCCACGAACATGAATATTTACAGGGGTCACAGGGGACGCATGGAAATAATGATTAAGGTCAAAGGTTTTTCGTGCCACGGTTCGGCACCCGAAAGAGGCGATAACGCGATTTATAAGATTTCGAAAATCGCGCTCGAAATCGAAAAACTGAACGAGCGGCTTATAGACGACGAATTTCTCGGCAAAGGCACTGTCTGCGTTACGCAGGTTTTCTTTTCCTCGCCATCGCAGTGCGCGGTTCCGGATGCCGCAAGTATACAACTTGACAGGCGCCTTACGTTCGGCGAAACAAAAGAAAGCGCAGTCGAGGAAGTGAAGAAAGCGGCAAGGCTCGCTGGTTATCCCGACGCCGAAGTTGAAGTGCTAATGTACGAAGAAAAAGCATTTACGGGACTTGTTTATCCGACTGAAAAATATTATCCGACGTGGAAAATTCCCGAAGACTCGGTTTATCTGAAAGACGCGTCGTTTGCTTATGAAAAAACTTTAAACCGTGAACCTGAAATCGGAAAGTGGACGTTCAGCACAAACGGTATTGCAATCGCGGGAATGCACGGTATCCCGTGCATTGGTCTCGGACCGGGTAACGAAGTGCTCGCGCATATGCCCGACGAAAATTCTCCCGTTAAACATCTCAGCGAATGCGCTGCAGTCTATGCGGGACTGGTTTATAAAATGAACAACCCATAATATGTTTACATACAAGTGTACACAGTGCGGGAAAGACTATAAAAGGGATGAAGTAAAATATCTTTGTCCCGTTTGCTCTAAAGACTACAAACACGGTATGCCGCTTAAAGGCGTGCTGACAGCGGAATTCGATTACGATTTTATAAAGTCGAAATTCACAAAAGATAATCCCGACCTTGATTTGTTTTCAGCGGTTGAAAAAGAATTTTATCCCGAATTCGCTCACGGCAATACTCCGTTTGTAAAAACTTCGCGCCTGTCCGATTTGACGGGTTTCAATAATATACGGATAAAGAACGACTCGCTTAACCCGAGCGGCTCTTATAAAGACCGCGCTTCTTTCCTCGTTGTAGCGGAAGCGAACAGAATCGGCGAATCTAAGATTGTTACGGCTTCTACCGGCAATGCCGCAAGTTCACTCGCCGCCGTCTGCGCTGCCGCGGGAAAAAAAGCAATGATATTTGTACCTGAATCGGCGCCTAAGGCGAAACTGCTTCAGATGTTTGTTTACGGCGCGGAAGTAATTAAGGTCAAAGGCACGTATGACGACGCGTTTAAATTGTCAATGGAATACACGGAAAAGAATCCCGGACTGAACAGGAACACCGCTTATCATCCGCTTACTATAGAAGGCAAGAAAACATCCGGACTTGAAATGTATGTTCAGAATAATTTTAAAGTGCCCGATGCTGTATTTATTCCCGTCGGCGATGGTGTTATTATTTCCGGAGTATATAAAGCATTCTACGATTTAAAAATGTGCGGACTGATTGAAAAAATTCCCAAACTTATTTGCGTGCAGTCTGAAAAATCAAATGCAATTTCAAATTTCATCGAAACGGGTAATTACAAAAACGCCGATAATCCGGCAACCGTAGCGGATTCAATCTCAGTTTCAGTTCCGAGCAACGCATACATGGCAAGGAACGCAGTGATTTCCTCAGGCGGATTTGCAATCACATTGACTGATGAAGAAATAATGAGCGCGCAGAAGGAACTCGCCGCGCTAACGGGTATATATACAGAGCCGTCAAGTTCGGCTGTGCTTGCAGGACTTATAAAATCAAAAAACAAACTCGACACAAACGAACAAATTGTACTGCTCATAACGGGCAGCGGACTCAAAGATACATCCGCTACTGCAAAGTATCTTAACATGAACATCGAATAATGACTGACTCCAACGAAATACTAATAAAGAATGGAAATGTTGTCTTCGAAAACGACGTACTGAAGACAGATGTGCTCATTAAAAACGGCGTTATCAGCAAATTCGGGAATATAGAATCCGAAACGGCTAACATAATAGATGCCGAAGGCGATTATGTTTTCCCGGGATTCATCGACATGCATACGCATCTCGATGACTTCATCGGCAAATATTATCTCGCTGATACATATTCTACAGCGTCCGAAATAGCGCTCGAAAACGGGATTACAACTCTTTTCAATTTCATAACGCAGAAAAAAGGCAACACGCTTATACATGAACTTGAACTCGCGCTCGAGAAACTCGAATCGAGAAGAATAGCGCTTGCGGAACAAAATCAGGATTTATGCAACATCGCATTTCATCTTACACCGGTTACATTTACGGATGAAGACTGGAACGATATCGAATACCTCATAAGCATCGGCTTTAAGACATTTAAATTTTATACAACTTATAAATTCGCGGGTATTTATTCTTCATACGAAAGAATCGAAGAAATACTGACGCGTTTAAAAGAATACGATGTAACAACTCTCATACACTGCGAAGACAATGATTTAATAGAATCCATCGATACGGAAAAACACGACCTGACAAAAGCATTCACCCATACGCTTCTCCGCCCTTCCGAAGCGGAAATAACGGCTGTAAAGAAAATTCTTTCGCTTGCCGAAAAGACAGGCGCGAAAATTCATATAGTGCACGTATCAACAAAAGAGGCTGCTGAATTAATTTATGAGTACAGAAAATCATACGACAATGTAACTTGCGAAACATGCCCGCAGTATCTCTTTCTCGATAGCGAAAAACTGAAGACTCCGGGAGGACACCGTTTCATCTGCTCTCCCCCGCTGCGAAGCCCCGACAACAGAATTGCTATGTCGGAACTCGCTCGTAAAAGTTACTTCAACGTATTCGCAACAGACCATTGCGCTTTTCAACAAAAAGACAAAGACTCATTCTCTGCCGACATAAGGGATGTGCCGAACGGTTTGGCGGGATTAGGTGCATTGCCCGGACTGATATTTAATTTATACGGTGATTTGAATAATGAAATCATAGTAGATATTTCAAAACGAATATCTACGAATCCCGCATTGATTACGGGACTTTATCCGATGAAAGGCACGATAATGGAAGATTCGGATGCGGATATTGTAATTCTGAATTTCAACGGAGAGAAAGATATTGTTTCATCGCATTCGTTTTGTTATGAAACATATATGGGAATGAAAACTAAAATGAATATTAAATATACATTGCTCAAAGGAAAAATTGTTTTTGAAGGCAAAAACCGAACTTGACTTTTGATTCACTGTCTGTTTAATTTATAAGATTAATATTTTAAAATGGAAAAGGAAAATCCAAAAGCCTGGCGGAATGACGCATACGCAAAAGTTACGGGACGGGCAAGATATACGGACGACATCAAGTTTCCGTTTATGCTCCATGCAGTTCCAGTTTACAGCGATTTTGTGCATGCCGAAATTCTGAATATCGATACTTCAGAAGCGTTAAAATCCAAAGGCGTCGTGAAAGTGCTTACCAGCAAAGACGTTCCAGGCGTTAACCGCTTCGGGCAGATAATAAAAGATTTCAGGATTTTTGCCGAAGACAGAATATTCTATAACGGCGATGTTGTTGCTCTCGTTGTAGCCGATACGCGTGCAAATGCGATTAAAGCATCGGAACTCGTCAAACTCGAAGCGAAAGAACTTCCTTCAATACTTGACCCTGAAGATGCATTAAAACCTGATTCCGCTTTGATTCATCCAGAACAGGGCAGCAATATAATCAACGAGCATAAAGTAAGGCGAGGCAATACGGATGAAGGCTTTAAGAAATGCGATATTATTCTTGAAGAAAAATTCGAAACACAGTTCATCGAACATTCATACATGGAACCCGAAGTCGCTGTCTGCAATCCGCGGCATGACGGCGTAATGGAAGTTTATGCAAGCATGCAGCATCCTTTCAGCACAAGGCGTTTTGTAAATGCCCTGCTCGGCGGAAGGCTTGCCGATATTGAAGTTATAAGCACTCCCATGGGCGGCGGATTCGGCGGCAAGGACGATACAGTCTCAATCGTTGCCGCAAGAACAGCACTCGCGGCTAAACTTACGGGCAAACCTGTTAAATGTTCTTATGCCCGCGAATGGTCGATAAGAGAAAGTTACAAGCGCCATCCGTATAAAGTATATTATAAAATGGGACTGACGAAAGACGGAATAATCAAATCCGTCAAATGCAAAATTATTGCTGACGGAGGCGCATACTGCTCCGTTACTCCATGGGTCACATGGCGCTCGACCGTACAGTGCTGCGGACCGTATCAGGTTGAAAACGTACACTGCGATACTTACGGCGTTTATACTAACAACGTTGTAACGGGTGCGATGCGCGGATTCGGCTCGCCTCAGATGAATTTTGTTGTCGAATCGCTCATGGACATTGCAGCGCGAAAATGCGGACTTACACCCGTCGAAATCAGAAGACGTAACATGGTGAGACAGGGAAGCATTACCATTACAGGGCAGAAACTCGACAATCACAAGGTCGCGATGGAAGAAACAATGGACGCGATTCTGAATAAATTCGATTACGAAAACAAATATAAGAAATGCTCATTCGGCAAATCGGATTCCGAAGAACTTTACGGCGCCGGTTTTGCAATCAGTTACAGAGGTATGAGTCTCGGCGCAGAAGGTACTGATTTCAATTCAGCGATTATAAACGTTCAGCCCGACGGCTCTATACTCCTTGAAACGGGAATTCATGAAAACGGTCAGGGCTCCGAAAGCGCGATGTGTCTCATTCTTGCAAGAGACCTCGGTGTAAGCCTTGATAGAATCAGATACAGAAGACCTTCCACTTCGACAATCCCGGACGGCGGCACGACAGTCGCTTCCCGCGGAACAGTGATGGGCGGAGGCGCTGTTACAAATGCGGCAAAAGAACTTAAACATAAAATTGCGAATTTCCTCAATGCAAAGTGCGGATGCAATATTGAAGATATAGACATATCAAACGATATTGTTACCTGCGGCAAAGAAAAATATAATTTCGAAGAAGTGATTAAGATGATGTATAATGCACAGGAATACCCTCATGTTTTCGGTGTCTTTAAAGCGCCGAAGGTTTCGTGGAACGAAGAGAACGGTCAGGGTGATGCATATTTTTCATGGACGTACTCGTGTCAGGCAATAGAACTTACCGTCAATAAAAAAACAGGCAAAGTGAAACTTCTGAATGCAATTGCAGCGCATGACGTGGGCAGGGCTGCAAACGAGCAAATGACAAAAGGACAGTTCTTCGGGGGCATGGCGATGGGTATCGGTTACGGACTTCTCGAAGAAGTTAAAACCGACAAAGGAATAATTCTTAACACGAATTTCAATTCATACAGGCTGCCGAGAACAACCGACCTGCCTGAGATGAGCGCGATTATAATCGAAAACTCCGACCCGAATTCGCCTTCGGGCGCAAAAGGAATCGGCGAACCGACTAACGAGTTAATGGCGCCTGTAATCGCGAATGCTATTTACAACGAAACGGGAAAAAGATTCTTCAAACTTCCTATTAAAGTCAGCACAAAAGTACAGGAGGATTTGAAAATATGCGAATGACAATAAACAAAAAACCGGTCGAAGTGCCGGATTCGATGAAAGAAAGAAAACTCGTCGAATTCCTGCGCGAGGAACTCGACCTCACGGGCGTGAAGAACGCCTGCGAAATGAAATCGTGCGGAGCGTGCGCGGTGCTCGTAAACAATAAGTCAATAAGAATTTGCAACTCCGTCTTAAAAGACGTCGAGAACTGCGATGTGCTTACTATCGAAGGGATGGAAAATGAAGACGGTACGCTGCACCCGCTTCAGAAAGCGTTCATCGATTACGGCGCGATACAATGCGGGTTCTGCACTCCGGGAATGGTGCTTACAGCGCATGCTTTCCTGATGGAGAATCCAAAACCAACAAGAGAACAAATAAGAAAGGCATTGCAGAGCAATCTCTGCAGATGCACGGGATATCAGCAAATAATTGATGCCGTTGAAGCGGCATCTGAATTTTACAGAAAATAAAAACACACAATGAATTTAAAAGAAAAACTAACTGCACTCGGTAAATTTAAATCGGATAACTACGGAAAAGATTTTCTTCTTACTACCGAAAAAACTCTTGACGAAATAAAATATATCGGCGAACTCGCCGAAGTTCTTAAGGAATTTCACAGGCAGTCGAAATCATTTAAACTTTTCGATACGGGTCTTGGTATTTCAATATTCAGGGATAACTCAACAAGAACTCGTTTCAGTTTTGCATCCGCTGCAAACGCAGTAGGACTCGGACTTGCCGACCTTGATGAAGTAAAGAGCCAGATTGCTCACGGCGAAACAGTCAGAGAAACAGCAAACATGATTTCATTTCTCGCCGAAATAATCGGAATAAGAGACGATATGTATCTCGGCGAAGGAAATAAATACATGCGTGAAGTTTCCGATGCGGTTGCCGAAGGTCATGAAAAGGGCGTGCTCCACAGAAAACCCGCCGTTATCAATCTTCAATGCGATATCGACCATCCGACGCAGTCAGTTGCCGACCTGCTTAAACTGAAAGATTACTTCGGCTCTTTTGAAAATCTTAAAGGCAAGAAACTCGCGATAACGTGGGCTTACTCCCCCAGTTACGGCAAACCGCTTTCGGTGCCGCAGGGAATAATTACCTTGATGACAAGATTCGGCATGGAAGTGTCGCTTGCGTATCCCGAAGGCTACAATCTCATTCCTGAAATCGAAGCGGATGTCAAAAAACAAAACAGCAATTTCAAGATAGTCAACAGCATGGAAGAAGCGTTCAAAGACGCCGATGTTGCCTACCCGAAATCATGGGCGCCGTTTGAAGTAATGAAAAAAAGAACCGAACTCCTTAAAAACAGCGATAAAGCGGGACTCGGCGAACTCGAAAAAGCATGCCTCGCGAACAATGCAAAGCATAAAGACTGGGAATGCGATGAGGAAAAAATGAAACTTACTAAAAAAGGCGAAGCGTTGTATATGCACTGCCTGCCCGCCGATATTACAGACATCAGTTGCAAGGCAGGCGAAGTTTCAAAAGATGTATTTGAGAAATACAGAATTCATACATACCATGAAGCAAGTTTCAAACCGTTCGTGATTGCTTCGATGATGCTTGCATCGAAATTCAAAAATCCCGAAGAAGAATTACTGAAAAGATTATAAAATTTTAAAACGAAGGAATAAAATGTCCAGAATAATCAAAAGTATAGATAAGAAAGTAAGAAAACAATCTGCCGACAGATGCAAAGAAAGAGGAATCACTATCCCGACTTTCAAACAACTTCGCAATCCGGAATTGATAAGCGATGATATTAAAAAGAAACTTCCCGGAATAGGTCTTTGGGACGTCAATCCGCTAAACCTGTACAGAATAACATGGAAGAACGACATTAAATCAGGTCTCTACGGAAAAGTAAATTACCTTGAAGTGCCTAAAGAAATTACAGGCATCAAGGCAAGAGTTATCGGCATTATGGGAAAATATTTCCCGACTGGCGCGCATAAGGTCGGCGCGGCATACGGCTGCCTCGTGCCAAGACTGGTAAGCGGTGAATTCAATCCCCTCAAACACAAGGCTGTATGGCCTTCAACGGGCAACTACTGCAGGGGCGGCGCATTCGACTGCGCGCTGCTCGGCTGCACTCCGATTGCTATTCTTCCTCAGGAAATGTCGAAAGAAAGATTTGAATGGCTGAAAGAAATCGGCGCGGAAGTGATTGCGACGCCCGGATGCGAATCGAACGTAAAAGAAATTTACGATAAATGCTGGGAATTAAAAAACGACCCGAATAATATAATATTCAACCAGTTCGAGGAATTCGGAAATCCTATTTTCCACTATAATGTTACAGGTCCGGCAATAGAAGAAGTATTTTCGTATGTAAAGAATGACAGATCAAGGATGTCCGCATTCATTTCCGCAACAGGTTCTGCAGGAACAATAGCGTCCGGAGATTATCTTAAAAAACTTCATCCGAATCTTAAAATCACTGCGTCTGAAGCGCTTCAGTGCCCTACTCTGCTTTTAAACGGTTTCGGCGGACACAGAATTGAAGGTATCGGAGATAAACACGTTCCGTGGGTGCATAACGTCAGAAACACCGACATGGTCAGCGCCGTTGACGATGAAGACTGCATCAGAATAATGCGTCTCTTCAACGAAAAAAACGGGAAAGATTATTTGATGAAACTCGGAATTCAAAAAGATAAAGTAGATGCTCTCGTTGATATCGGTATCTCGGGTATTTCAAACATGCTTTCCGCGATTCAGACTGCAAAATATTTTGAAATGGATGAGAATGATATTATTTTCACTGTCTTCACCGATTCCATGACAATGTATAATTCAAGACTGGAAGAAACCAAAGCGGAAAGAGGCGAATATACCGAAATTGACGCTGCAAAGGACCACGCTGCATGTCTCATGAAACAGACTATTGACTATCTGAAAGAATTATCTTACTATGACAGGAAGGCGATACACAATCTGAAGTACTTTACCTGGGTCGAACAACAGGGAAAGACTACGGAAGAATTGAACGAACTGTGGCATCCTGAGTTCTGGAATGAAATACTCGAAAATGAGGTTGTATATTTTGATAAGATGATTGACGAATTTAATAATTTGTAAATGCCTGAAGTCGCCGCTATAATACTTGCCGCGGGACGCGGGAACAGAATCGGAACACCGAAACTGAAACTTGTATCGGGCAATGAGTTTTTTGTAAACATTATAGTTAAAAAATTATTATCATCGGGCGTAAAGCGTATTATATGCGTCATACATCCCGATGATTATGACTGGGCGCTTGAAAACGTCAGCAGCGTTGAACTTGTACTCAACAGGGAAACCGAAAAGGGTATGCTCTTCTCTGTAGTTCTTGGAATTAAAAAACTTGCTGATGAAGAAGGAGTGATTTTGTTTCCGGTTGACCATCCGAGGGTAGAGGAAGAGACCATCAAGTTGATTCTCGAAACATTCGGAAGATACCCGCATAAAATCATTAAGCCTTCATACGAAAATAGAACGGGACACCCCGTAATAATCCCGCGGGATGCAGCCGGAAAAATAAAGTTTGCAAGTGAGGTAAAGGGATTAAGCGAAACTCTACGCGGTATCTGCAATGATATCGAAACAGTAAAGGTTAGTGACGGGGGAATTTTAAAAAATATTAATACAGCGGAAGATTTAAATTAGTCCGCTTTAATTGATTTAATAATATTTTGTATGAAAAAAATTGTACCCGTACATATTTATTTGTCATTCATAACCCTGATATTTGCATTCTTCATTTTTACGAATTCATATTCCCAGAACATTCCATTTACAATTCTTCATTTTAACGATTCGCATTCTAATCTGACAGGCATGGGACCAAAAAACGAATTTGGAGATTACTTAAAAGGCGGATTCGACAGGGCTGCATCTTTAATTAAATCCGTCAGAAGCACAGACTCAAACGTAATGGTTTTTCATATAGGTGATTATTCAACAGGTTCGTTTTTCTTTAATAGATATTTCGGCGTTCCCGAACTAATGCTCTTCAAAAAATATAATTTCGATGCAATTGCGCTCGGCAATCATGAATTTGATTTGGGACCTGCAGTACTTTTCGCGGCTTTGTCTCAGTCTTTTCTTCCGGGCTCGCTGCCTGTACTCTCTGCAAACCTTAATATGAGCGGTTTTCCGGCGTTGAGCAGTTACGTAACGCCGTATAACATTAAAACAATCGACGGGGTCAAAATCGGTCTGTTCGGACTTACAATTCCCGACCCTTCAAGCAATCCTTACCCTGTCGTTATAAGCGACAGCATTCTGCAGATTGCTCAAAGCACAGTTTCAGTGCTTCAGTCAAGCGGGTGCAATGTCATAATCTGCCTGTCGCATCTCGGCTATGGCTATGACAGTCAGATTGCATCGCTCGTTTCGGGAATACATATCATACTCGGAGCGCACGATCACAGTACATTTTTGCAGCCCGTGCCAATTCCCAATCCCGCAGGTTTCAACACACTCGTATGTCAGGCAGGCTCTTACTATGAACATGCCGGAAAAATGAATTTAGTTTATAACAAAGGCACACTCAGTATGACAGGCTATCAGTTAATAGACATTGATTCGAACATACCGCGAGATGATTCCGTAAGAGCATTTCTGGATTCGCTTAAACCGGGAATCGTTTCGAAATATGGAGACGTGTTTACGAACACAGTCAGTTACGTAATAAGGGATATTGCGCCTTCATTTAATGAACTTATGCCGGAACGCGATACTCCTCTCGGTAATTTCATTAATGATGCGCACAAAAGAACGACAGGCAGTCAAATCTCCCTTACCGCAATAGGTCTGATGTCGCAGCCATTGTACAGGGGTCCGTTAACAGGCGAGGATATACTTCGCTCTGTACCGTACGGATATGATACATCGAACGGTCTTGATCTGAAACTCGTGAAATTCAACATCACAGGGAGCGAACTTAAGAGAGGACTTGAACTGGTACTTTATGCAGCGACAAGCGATATCAGTTACCTGCCGCAAACATCGGGACTGACATTCGATTATAACTCGACTCTGGCGCTTGGATACAAAATTCTTCTGCCCACTATGAAAGTAAACGACACTTTGATAAGCCTTACCGGCATTTATTCCGTTACGGCAAACGAAGGGTTGTTCAAAGCCCTGAATCTGCTTGGCATAACAGTTTCGAACGTTGAAGTTACAGGCATAAACGAATACACGTCAATTGCAAATTACGCAAACCAATTTCGTAAGATAAGTTCAGGAACTAAAGGCAGATTAAAAGACGTCAGCGTTACATCCGTGAAAAATCCCGTTGCCCTTGCAAAAGAATTTGAATTATTCCAGAATTATCCAAACCCGTTCAATCAAACTACAATTATTAATTATCAAACTTCAATTACAGGAAACATTAGGATTAAAGTTTTTGATATAGCAGGAAGAGAATTAACCACGCTCGTAAATGAGAGAAAAAACCCCGGAAAGTATTCCGTATTATTCGATGCCGGCAGTTTATCCAGCGGTATTTATTTCTATCAGTTATCAATTAACTCGCCAGGGCGAGAACGATTAGAAGCGAAGAAAATGCTATTAATAAAATAGTTCTTTTCAATTAGTAATTATTAATTAGTAATTAGTAATTAAAAACTTTAGCAATTAATTGTGATTAATTGCTAATTGTTAATTGTTAATTGCTTATCTTTTATTGCTAATCACTAATCACTAATTGCTAATCACTAATTGCTAATCACTAATTGCTAATCACTAATTGCTAATCACTAATTGCTAATCACTAATTGCTAATCACTAATTGCTAATCACTAATTGCTAATCACTAATTGCTAATCACTAATTGCTAATCGCTAATTGCTAATTGCTAATAGATAATTGATAATTATTAATTATTAATTACTAATTACTAATTGAAAAAGTGCTTTCAATTTCGTATTGACAATATCACAAGAATTTCGCACGTTAATTAAAATCCCATAATTGATTATAATCGAATAATTTTCATTAAAAATAATATGAAAAATCTCATACTTATTCTTTTCTTATCAGCAGCAATAAATTGCACCGCTCAATGGACACAAACAGATGGAATTTACGGCGGACAGGTTAACTCATTAACTGTTTCCGGAACAAATATTTTTGCAGGTACCGACCGCGGCGGTGTATATTTATCTACAAATAATGGTGCAAACTGGATTGCAAGGAAAAACGGGTTGACGAATCTTGTAGTTTACTCAGTTGTTTTTTCAGGAGCGAATATATTTTGCGGAACAGAAGGCGGTGTGTTTTTGTCAACAAATTCCGGTTTAAATTGGACATCAGCCGGATTATCGGGGCATTATATCCCCGCTCTTTTGGTGTTTGGCTCTAAACTTTTTGCCGGCTCTGCTGATAGCGGTGTATATGTATCTACAAATAACGGAACAAACTGGTCTGCTTCAAATAATGGAATTGGTTTACGATTGATTAATACTTTTGCGGTTTCAGGTACAACAATATTTGCGGGTGCAGGAAGTTGTGGGGTTTATCGGTCAACAAATAGCGGTAATAACTGGAGTTGGGTAAATAACGGATTTCCAAACACAATCGTTAGAGCATTTGCTGTTTCAGGAAGTAATCTGTTCGCAGGAACCTATGAAGGAGTTTATGTATCGTCAAATAATGGAACAAATTGGACATTAGCGGGCTTAGGTCAACGTGATGTTCGTGCTCTCGCAGTTTCAGGAAATAATCTATTTGCGGGTACGGATAGCGGAGTGTATTTATCAACAAATAACGGATCTTTCTGGTCCCGTATGAACACCGGTTTAACGAATCTTAATATTTTTGCACTTACATTTTCTGAATCTGTTTTAATTACGGGAACCTGGGGCGGTATTTTCTTATCTACAAATAATGGCACACTCTGGACGGCTGCCAATAACGGACTATCGAATCATTGTATTAACGCATTAACATCTTTGGGTACAAATATTTTTGCAGGTACCAACTGGGGTGTATTTATGTCGTCCGATAACGGTATAAACTGGGCAGGTGTAAATAACGGATTTATTAAGGACGGATTGAGAGAAAAAAATATTCTGGCTATGGCTGTTTCAGGAAATAACCTGTTTGCCGGAACTGACGGTGCCGGTATATTTAAGTCAACCAATAACGGTGCAAACTGGTTTGACGCCAGCAGCGGATTAACTAATATACATGTTTCTTCTTTTTGCGTTTCCGGTACAAACCTTTTTGCCGGAACGTGGTTCAACGGCGGTATATTTAAATCAACAAATAATGGTATAAATTGGACTGCTGCAAATAACGGAATAAACGTTGAACATATTACATGCTTTACAACCATAGGAACTAATATTTTTGCAGGTACAAGCGAAGGGGTTTTCCTGACTTCTAATAATGGAATCAACTGGGTGCAGGTTAATAATGGTTTGCCCGGTCCAGAAGGCCTGTATGTCGTTTCTATTACTGCACTCGGTGCAAAACTATTCGCAGGATTGGTTTCAAACGGCATTTATTTATCCACAAATAATGGAACCAGTTGGACTGCTTTCAATAATGGATTACCGAGTATTTATGTTGATGCTCTTGAATCTTATGGAACAAACTTGTTTACCGGAACAAGCGATTTTGAATCTAATACTGCCGGCATATTTTTATCTTCTAACTCAGGAGTTAATTGGATAAATAGAAATCAGGGGTTTTCTAATGTTCCGATTGTTTTTTCAATATTAATAGCAAACAATTACATATTCGCAGGAACATGCGGTCAGTCTGTCTGGCGCCGCGCTTATTCCGATATTATAGGCGTTCAAACCATCGGCACTGAGATACCGGAAAATTATTCTCTGTCTCAGAACTACCCCAATCCCTTTAACCCGGTTACAAAAATAAAATTCTCCATACCCGAAAACGGAAACCGGAATAAAGGAAATGGTATTGTCACATTAAAAGTTTATGACATACTCGGAAAAGAAATTGAGACACTCGTGAATGAATCGCTTCAGTCCGGAACGTATGAAACAACTTTCGACGGCTCCGCGCTGAACAGCGGAGTGTATTTCTATAAATTATCGATTGACAATCAGCAGTTGGCAGCGAGGAAAATGCTATTAATAAAATAGTTCTTTTCAATTAGTAATTAGTAATTAGTAATTAAAAACTTTAGCAATTAATTGTGATTAATTGCCAATTGTTAATTGCTTATCTTTTATCGCTAATCGCTAATCGCTAATTGCTAATTGCCAATTGCCAATCGTTTATCGCTAATTGCTAATCGCTAATTGCTAATCGCTAATTGCTAATCGCTAATTGCTAATTGCCAATCGTTAATTGCTAATTGCCAATTGCTAACGGATATTTATTAATTATAAATTTAAAAAGTGCTATTAAATTCGGATTGACAATATCATAAAAATTTAGCACGTTAATTAAAATATCATTTAGTGCAGCATTCTCGCCAAGCATGTTCTTTAAAAAATCGAATGATTATTTGGCATCAAAAGTAATTCAAGTGTTCCCAAAAAAGTTGAAACAAAATAATTCCGCAAAGCAAACATAGGAGATATGAAATGTTTAAAAAATTATTCTTGTTAGTCTGCATCACTTTGTTCGGCATTAATTTAATTTATGCTCAAAAAACAAAATCGAAAATCCCAAGAGTACCATACAAAATTGTAATGAACGGCGATGCCTTAGTCGGAACGCGTGTTGACGGCAAACCAAACTCGTTCGGACTGCCTTCACTCATTGATTTTGTCAGGAAATTTAAAAGTGAAGACAAAGCATATCCGCAATATCCAGTTACATTTGTGAATACCGGCTGCACTACTCTTTACGATATATGCTCGAATGGAAGCGCAGTTGAAATATGGCAGGACCCGGCAGAACCGGATAATATTCATGCGGTATTTATGACAGCGCCTCTTAACGATGGTTTATCGTTCCCTAATAGAAGGTCAAAATATTATTTCTCATCTGACAGAGGAACCTCATGGACATATCTTGCTGATATCCCGACAGGTACAAGAAGCGGGTACCCAACAATAAGCGGCCTTTCAGACGGCACTGCTTTAGTTGCCAACCACAGTCTTGACGGCGGCGGAGTATTAAGATGTCAGGCCTATAAAGATGCTTTCCCGGGAGTTGGAAGTTTCATAAGACTTGACGCTCCGGGTAATAATGGTTACGAATGGCCGAGAGTCATGCCTACAAGCAGTCTTTCCCTTACAAATAAATTCGTTATGATAGGCTCGCTTAAAGATCAGGATACGACCCGATATAATGTATGTACAAATTTTTATTCCACTCCCAGCACATGGTTAGGCTGGAATACAATTCCCGCAGAGCAGTCTGAAGCATATGCCATCGGAAGAGGATCTGACGGAAGAATCGGAATAGCCTATATAAATGATTACAATAATGCTCCTAATTATTATGGTGACGTATGGTTTATTGAATCTACAAATAACGGCACTTCATTTTCAACTCCGCTCAGAATATTTGATGCTAATTTTGATACAGGAGGAGATAGTCTGGGTGCATTTAAAGGCATAAGTATATCTTATAAAGGAAATGTACCTGCTGTTGTATTTGAAACAGTATTACAAACACCGAATGCAGGATATTTCCCTTTTGCACCTTCAAATATTAGATTCTGGTCGCCCTCACTTCCCGGCTCGGACCCTAACAGAAGTATTATTATTGTCGATACATCGAACGTACCTTTCCATCCGTTTGTAGGTGTCAATGACTTAATGGCTCCTATATGCAGACCAAGTTTAGGCATTTCTTCGGATGGACGCGTTTTATTTATGGCGTTTTGCGCCGCATCCGGCAATATCGGGGGTTCTGTTGATTCTACAACTTTTATGGATATTTGGTTTTCTTATTCTTTAAACGGGGGCAGTACCTGGTCAATGCCTTCAAAAATTAATCCCGCATCGCCGATAAAAGACTGGAGATATGTAAGTGTATCGCCTGTTAATGATATAGGCTCAAATTATTATTGCAATATGGTTGCTTTAAAGGGCAGTATTCCCGGCTCTTATATTAACGGTTCCGATAATGGTCAGTCTATGGAAGAGTTCTGGTCGATAAGAGTTTCAGAATATTTCGAACCGCAGGTACCTAATCCCCCCGTGTTAATAAGTCCTACGAATGCTGCGACAGGTGTTTCATTAACTCCTATCTTCGACTGGTCTGATGTATCAGGTGCGACATATTATAATTTTCAGATGGCGTCAGATAATAATTTCACTAATATCATACTGAACATTAACAATTTATCAACCTCAGGTTATCAGGCTGCTTCCGCGCTTTCACCGAATACAACGTATTATTGGAGAGCCATGGCCGGTATGCCTGGAATTACAAGCGGTTGGTCAAACCAATGGAGTTTCACAACTCTCGGCGGACCTGCCGCTCCGACTTTGTTAAGCCCTGCTAACGGCTCAAATATTTTAACAACAACTCCTACTCTCGACTGGAACGATGTCTCAGGCGCGGTTTCTTATGAAGTACAAATAGCAACTGACGTAAATTTTGTTAATCTGATTGTCAATATAGGCACAGTAAATTCTCAATATATTACACCCTCTGGGACTTTAGCAGGCAATATGACATATTACTGGCGGGCAAGAGCAGAAAACAGTACCGGAACAGGACCATGGTCATCAGTCTGGAACTTCAGAGTGGCCGCTCTGCCTACCGCTCCTACGCTTGTTTCACCGCCGAATTATTCATCGAACCAGCCTCCGACTATATTATTAGATTGGGATAGTCTGGCATCTGCATCGACTTACAGGCTCCAGATAGCATCAGATTCACTTTTCATTTCAACGGTATTCGATACAAGCGGAGTGACGCGTTCTTATGTGCGAATGCGTTCGGGAATCCTTTTGCCTAACGGAAAATATTATTGGAGAGTTAACGCAACGAATATCGCAGGTACCGGTCCATGGTCCGTTATGTGGAATTTCAGAGTAAACCCTTCAGGCATTTATCAGTATTCCTCCGAGACGCCGAATGAATTTAAATTATATAATAATTACCCGAATCCGTTTAATCCGTCTACAAACATTAAGTTTGCAATACCGAAATCAGCGTCCGTAAAAATTTCAGTATTCGACGTTTCGGGAAAAGAAATTGAAGCGCTCGTAAATGATAAATTGCAAGCAGGCATATATGAAACACGGTGGAACGCTTCAAAATGTTCCAGCGGTATTTATTTCTATAAAATTATTGCAGGAGATTTTTCAGAAACAAAGAAAATGTTATTAATAAAATAGCATTAAATTCAATTAGTAATTAGTAATTAGTAATTAATAATTAATAATTAGAAAACAGTAATTTTGATAATAAGTAATTATTACTGTTTTTGATTCTGAATTCTTGTTCGCCACGGCGAATCTTCGAATTCTTGATTCTTGATTCTGAATTAGTAATTATTAATTACTAATTACTAATTACTGATTGATTAAACTATTTTGTCCTTTAAAAACTTAACAAGATTATCTTTCGCCACCCTCACCTGCTCCATTGAATCACGCTCTCTGACCGTTACTGTGTCATTCGTCAGAGTCTCTGAATCAACCGTCACGCAGAACGGTGTTCCGCACTCGTCCTGACGCCTGTATCTTCTTCCGACAGCGCCCGAATCGTCATAAAATACTCTGAAGTATTTCCTCAGGTCTTCCGTAATGTTGTGCGCTATGTCCTGCATGCCGTCCCTGTTTACAAGCGGAAATACTGCCGCCTTAACCGGCGCGAATGAAGGATGTATATGAAGCACTGTTCTCACTTCGGACGATTTCGTTCCGTCCGAATTTTCCTTCACAACTTCTTCTTCATCGTAAGCGTTTATAAGAAATGCCATGAAACTTCTCGACGCTCCCGCCGATGTTTCAATTACGTATGGTATAAATCTTTCCTTTGTCTGGTCGTCAAAATACTCGAGTTTCTTTCCCGAATATTCCGAGTGACGCTTTAAATCGAAATCAGTTCTGTTATGTATTCCTTCTATCTCACCCCATCCGAACGGGAATTTAAATTCAATATCAACCGCTGCTTTTGCATAATGCGCAAGTTTGTCGTGCTCGTGTATATTTAAATTTTCTCTTTTAATTCCGTGCTTCACGAACCAGTTTATTCTCTGCTCTTTCCAGTAATCGAACCACTTCGCGTCTTCATCGGGTCTAATAAAGAACTGCATTTCCATCTGCTCGAATTCACGCGTCCTGAATAAAAAGTTCTTTGTGTTGATTTCATTTCTGAAAGCCTTCCCAATCTGCGCGATACCGAAAGGTAATTTCATTCTTCCTGATTCCTTAACGTTCAGAAAATTCACATAAATTCCCTGTGCCGTTTCAGGTCGGAGAAATATAATGTTCGACGAATCCTCTACAGGTCCTATGAAAGTCTTGAACATAAGATTGAAACTTCTCGCCTTTGTGAACGTGCCGTTCCTTCCGCAGTTAGGACAGTTTACGGTCGAAAGAACTTTCTCTGAATTATCGGGGTCGTCTATGAAACTCATTAACTTGTTGTCGTCAAGCCCCAGTTCCTTCTTTAAGTCATCAACCATTTTCTTCCGCGCTTTTTCACTCATTCCCTCAAGCAGTATATCATACCTGAACCTCGCTTTGCATTCTCTGCAGTCAACCATAGGGTCGGTGAAATTCTCGACGTGTCCAGACGCTTCCCATACTTTCGGATGCATCAATATTGCGGCGTCTATTCCTTCAATATTTTCGCGGTATGTCATCTCTTTCCACCATGACTGCTTAATATTGTTAAGCATCTCGACGCCTAAGGGACCGTAATCCCAGCACCCGTTTAATCCGCCGTATATTTCCGACGACTGAAACACAAATCCCCTGCGCTTTGAAAGGGATACAACTTTTTCCGTAATGTCTGTTTTTGCCATAAATTAATTATAATCATGTAATTTAACGATTTTCAACTTTAGTTTTTATGTAATTTGAATTCTCATTCATCATTTGATACTCCCCCGGCAGATTAGATTTTTCATAAATTTTACTTTGATTATTTTACATTAAACAAAAACAAATTATGAACGAAGTCGAAGAAATTTTATCCGTATTCGAGAAGAACGGAAAGGAAGAAAATCTCAAAGGGATGGCGAGATACGGCATTCGGTTCGAGAAAGCATTCGGATGCAACATCCCCCTTCTGAGAAATCTCGCCAAATCCTACAAGAACAATCACGAACTCGCGCTAAAACTATGGAAAACAAGAATTCATGAAGCAAGGATTATGGCGTTCCTCATTGACGATTACGAAAAGGTCACAATCGCTCAGGCTGAGAATTGGCTTAAAGACGTTAAGTCATGGGATATCTGCGACGGACTCTGCAATAACCTGCTATATAAAACCCCGTTCGCTTACAAAAAAGCAGTCGAATGGACTAAAAGAAAAGATGAATTCCGGAAGCGCGCCGGTTTCGTTATGATGGCTGTGCTTTCAGTTCATGATAAGAAGCAAAAAGACGAAACGTTTACCGGATTCCTGGAGATTATTTCGAAGCATTGCGATGACGACAGAAACTTCGTGAAGAAAGCCGTCAACTGGGCGCTTCGTTCAATCGGAAAAAGAAACTTCGTGCTGAATCATCTTGCTATTGAAACAGCGGAACAAATACGGAAAAATGAGAGTAAAACTTCTAAGTGGATAGCGAACGATGCATTAAGGGAATTGAAAAATGAAAAGACTATGAGCGTAATTTTGAGAAGAGAAAACAAGTTAAACGTGATTAAACTATAGCCGCCGGAGTTTTGTCTAATTATTAAGTAAACAAGAGTAAAAAAATGAAAACACGAATACAAATAAAGAGATTGTTGACGGTCATGTTCCTGTCCGCAGCACTGCTTTTTTCAGTGAGCATCTCTTTATACTCCCAGCAGAAAAATGATATTGATGATGACGAGGATTTATTCGACCAGTCAACCGATTATAAGGAAACTTATAAAGACCTCTCCAATGACGGAGAATGGATTCAGATGACGAAGGGAGACCTGATGGAACAATCTACAGATGACGGCACAGGAAGCGGCTATAACAGCAAGGACGAGGCCGGTATGATGACTATCGTTATGGTTTGGAGGCCATGGGGTTATCATACAGGATGGACGCCCTATTCGAACGGAAGATGGATATATACGGATTGCAACTGGTACTGGTCATCTTATTATTCATGGGGATGGGCGCCATATCACTACGGCAGATGGGTATATAATCCTATCTATGGATGGGTGTGGATTCCCGGAAGACACTGGGCGCCTGCGTGGGTCGACTGGTGCTGGTCTGACTCATACGTCGGCTGGTATCCGAGATATCCGAGATTTCACAGGACATTTGATTTCAACAGATATTATGAAAGAGAACATAACAGATGGGTATTCGTCGAAAGGAATAAAATGCTCGATCCGAAAATAAGCAAACATAATATTGTAAGTTCGGAACTTAACAAAGACATTATTTCTAAATCAAAGATAAATTCCGAAACGAATAAATATCTTAACGGAAAAATTGTCAGCGCGGGTCCTAACGTGAAAGATATTGAAAAAACAATGGGCAGGAAAATCGACGAAAAGAAAATCAACTATACCGACGTAAAAGATAAATCCAAAGTGGCGGATAAAAATGTGTATGCCTATAAACCGAATACAGAGACAGGCAGCAAAACAAAATCCGACAATACAAATACGGGCTCGGTCAAAGATAAAAACGTGAAGGCAAAGAATGACAATACAAGCATAAAGACGAACAATAATAACGTCACAAAGAAAAAAGATAATACAAGCGTAAAAACGAACAATACTTATACTAAAACGGATAATACATCTTTAAAGAAAGACAAATACATAACTAAGAACGAAAACTCCGTAAAAACGGTCAATACGAAGAAACAGCCTAAAGTTAATGTGAGCACAAATGAGAACAAGAACAGTTACAACAAAACGATAAATACAGGTTCTCGCAATACGGAAAAAATAAACAAGAGAAATAACGGAAATAAGAACACAACTATTTCCAGAAACACCGGCAATCGTAACAGTTCGAATATATCGAAAAGACAATACAGCGGAAACAGAAACTATAACGGCAGCAGAGGAAATAGCAGCACCAGAAGCAATAACGGCAATCCGGGAAAAAACAGAAGTAAATAAATAGGATAAGCAACGCGATACAAAAAAGGCATCCAACAGGATGCCTTTTTTGTTATGTTTATTTTTCACTCACTTCTTTGTCTTCCCCATTTAGTCATCTCTCCGCCGAGGCGGATTCATGACGGGGATCAAGACGCAAACAATTTATTAATACTAAACCGCGTCATCGCTTTTGACTGTTTTAGTTTCTTCGTTCGTCTCAACCTTCATCTTAAATAATCTTCTCATAAAAGCCGATGTTTTTGTTTTCCATGTGTCCAGTTTTAAATATACAACCGGTATGAGCACAAGCGTCAGGAACATCGAACTAAGCAAACCGCCGATTAACACAACACCAAGCGCGGATTTCATTTCGGAACCCGCCGATGACGCTATCGCTATCGGAAGCATTCCCATCACCATCGCGAACGTTGTCATAAGTATCGGACGCAGCCTCGTCTCTCCGGCTTCCACTATAGCATCAAATGTCTTCATGCCCTTTTCTTCACGCATCTGGTTCGTTCTGTCAACAAGCAGAATACCGTTCTTTGCAACAAGCCCCACAAGCATGATTAATCCGAATATGGAGAAAATGCTTATCGATTTCATTGACAGTGCAAGCGCTATAAATGCGCCTATCATCGCAACAGGTATTGAGAACAATACCACAAACGGATAGAAGTATGAATTATACAGCGCGACAAGTATCATATATACGAATAATATTCCCGCAAAGAGCGCAACAAATAAATTTATAAACGATTCTTTCATGAACTTCTGCTGACCGGTAAACGCGAAGTTAACACCGTTAGGGAGTTTTACGCTTTCCATCCTCTGTCTTATTTCAGCCGCAACGTCACCCGATGCTCTTCCGTATATCTGCGAAAACAAATTTATAGATGTTATTCTGCCCTGACGTTCAAGTTTTGTCGGACCTGTCGTCAATTCGAAATCCGCAAACTGTTTCAGTTTTATCAACTGCCCTTTGTTGTTTACAAAAGTATATTCGCCCAGTTCTCCGGTCTTGGTCCTGTCATCCTTATCCATAATAATCCTGATGTCATATTCATTTATTCCTTCTCTGAACCTCGAATCGTTATCACCCGTCAATGCAACACGCAAATTCTGTCCGATATCATTTATTGTTAATCCGAGCAAAGACATTTTCTTTCTGTCGATGTTAATCCTGAGTTCCGGCTTTCCTTCTTCTGCCGACAGTCTTACGTCTGTAGTTCCCGGGATTTTTTTAACAACATCAAGCATTGTCGAGGCGCCTTTATATACGTCTTCAAATGTCGGACCTGTTATTACTACCTGCACCGGCGCCTGATTTGAAGTACCGAATAATCCTATCGGATTTACTCTCACTTTGACACCGGGTATTTCAACGACTTTTTTCTTTATCTCCATCCCGATTTCATCAGTCGATTTAGTCCTTTGATTCTTATCAGACAACTGGACATCGATTTCGGATGTATTATTTGAATAAACACCTATTATTCCTTCGCTCGACGCACCGACTCCGGTAATTATTCTTTTAACTTCGGGAATATCAGCAATTATTTTTTCAACTTTCTGTGTGAGAAGGTTTGTATTCTCTATGCTTGTTCCGGGGTCATACTCAAGGACTACTGAAAATTCGCCTCTGTCCGTGTTCGGCATAAATTCCGTTCCGACAAAACCGTACTTTAGAAGCAGGAATGAAGCAAAGAATAATACGGCAGCCATTCCTATGACTTTCCAGCCGTGGTTAAGACTCCATGTAACAATGGAAGCATAAAATTTTGTGATTTTGTTGAATTTCGATTCGAACCAAAGCCCGAACCTTCCCATCAGCGTTCCTTTTGTAAGGTGTTCGAGTTTTGTAAATTTTGACGCGAGCATCGGAGTCACCGTAAACGAAACCAAAAGACTCATCAATGTCGAAAATACAACGACAAGCGAATACTGCCTTACAAGGTTTCCTATAATACCGGTAATCAATGCCATCGGTACGAATACTACTACGTCGACAAATGTTATTGAAAGCGCGGCAAAACCGATTTCATTTCTTCCCTTTATCGCCGCATCTTTCGGCTTTTCACCCATCTCAAGATGCCTGTAAATATTCTCAAGAACAACAATTGAGTCGTCTACCAGAATACCGATAACCAGCGACATTGCAAGCAGCGTCATAAGGTTAAGCGTAAAATCAAATATATACATGAGGAAGAATACCGATACAAGAGATGTCGGTATTGCCACCATTACTATCAGCGAATTTCTTATACTGTGAAGGAACAAAAGCATCACGATTGCAACAAGCACAATTGCTATCAAAATGTCCTTCTCTACGGCATTTGCAGACTCAGTCGTAAATTCCGACGCATCCTGCGCTATCTCAAATTTCATTCCCACATATCCGTAGTCCTTTTCCATCGCGGCAATTTCCTGTCTCACCTTTTTGCTTACGGAAACGGAGTTTGCATCACTGGATTTCTGAACAAGTATGCCGATTGACGGAATGCCGTTCAAACGGTTAATGTTTGTCATATCCTTCGACCCGTCCTGTATATCGGCGACATCTTTCAGCCTGATCTCCCCGCCGGCTTTCGATTTGCCAACAAGTATTTCCTTCATGTCTTCCGTGTTTATAAACTTACCGGCAAGACGCACTACGTATTGATTGTCTTCGTCTTTCATGTTACCCGTAGGGAAATCCATGTTGGACGCTTTGATGGAATTCGTTACCTGCGCAACGGAAAGTCCGTACGCGTATATCTTTTGTACATCAAGATTTACTTTTACTTCTCTTTCTTCTCCGCCCAGAAGCGCTACCTGTCCCACACCCTCAAGTTTTGAAAGCCTCGGCTGCACCCTGTCGGTTATGAACTGGTAAAATTCCCTCGACTTAAGATTGCTCTTTACCGACATTCTAATAACAGGAATTTCATCCAGCGCAATTTTCGATATAATCGGTTTTCTTGCTGTAGTCGGGAACTTATCCATTATTTCATTCACTTTTCTCGTTGCATCCTGAAGCGCAAGGTCAACGTTCACGTTTTGTTCAAACTCAACAATTACCATTGACCTTCCTTCGTACGATGTTGCTCTTATATCCGATACCTTGTCAAGCCCTGAAACCGCGTCTTCCACGTATTTCGTTATGGAAGTTTCAACTTCGTTAGGCGAACCTCCGGGATAAACCGTCGTGATTGTGATAATCGGCGGAGTCATCTTCGGAAGTAGTTCGAACTTCAGTTGATTATATCCGAAAATCCCGAGCACAGCCAGAAACGAGAAAAATACAACGACGAGCGTCGGACGTTTAATTGATAATTCGGTTATTGTCATAATTGTAATTCAATTTCTAATTTTTAAAAATTCAGCACTCAATTGCCCTGTTTCACTATGTTCACTTTGTCGTTATCTTTCAAATTCACCTGTCCGTCAAGCACTAACACATCTTTATCGTTTAATCCGCTTAAAACTTCAAGTTTATCGCCTACCTGAATGCCGAGCGTAATTGTTTTTAATTTTGCAATTCCGTCTTCCACCACGTATACCTGAGGACTCTTCGAACTGCCAACCAGCGTCGCTCTCGGAATAACAAGCGATTCCGATTTTTCCGCTGCTTTAAAACTAACTTTGACGAACATTCCCGCTTTCAACGGATGAGCACCCGTGTTCTTTATAAGAACCTCTATCGGAAATGTATGCGCTTCGTCTCCCTTCGCGTTTATGTTGATAATCTTGCCCGTAAATACTTCGCCCGGATATACATCCGTCGTTACGTCAGCGTAATCACCTATCTTAAGTTTGAAAGCATCGTTCTCGGGAACATATACCCTCGCCTTTACGGAGGAAATATCAACTATAGTTGCAACAGGTGTTCCAGCCGATACAATCGAGCCTTTCTCGATTTTTTTGTCTGTAACCACACCTGAAATCGATGTCTTAATCCACGTGTCTCTTAATTGTTTATCAGCAGACGAATAAGCAGATTCCATCGTTTTGTATGTAAGCCTTATTGCGTCCAACTGTGCTTCCGTAACAGAATTCTGCTTGAATAATTCTTCATACCTTTCAAGGTCCTTCTTCGCTTTTTCATAATTCGCCGCTGCATTATCAAGCGTGTATTTTCTTAGTTCGTCGTCTATCTTTGCCAGCGTCTTGCCTGCTCCTACCTTGTCCCCTATTTCGAAATAGACTCCGACAAGTTTTCCGGCAATCTCTGAACCCACAATCACTTCCCTGTTAGGAATCAAAGTGCCAACCGATGATACGTAATCATCGAGTTTCTCGCTTGTTACCTGCGTTACTGTTACTGGAATGGAAGTCGCGAAATCGACTTTCGACATTTTTTCCATTTTGGCTTTGTTGTAGAATAATAATGCGATTATCAACGCAAGGATTATTACTACTGCCGATACTGTTATAATCTTTTTCATATTATATTATTTGTCTGATAAAATTTTTATTTACTTATTGCTTTTTCGAGCCTTGCACGCATCAGTTCGTAATCAACGACCGATGTCGTATAATTAATTTTTGCCTGCAAAAGCAGTGTTTCCGAATCTATTACATCCGAATTCAGAACAAGCCCCTGCTTATATTTCTCCGATGTTACTCTGAAGTTTTCATCTGCCTGCTTCACAGTTTCGTCCGCAACGGGAATTTTTTCCTTTGCCTTAATAAGCCCGAGATAAACCTGATTAACTTCAAGCGCTATCGCATCCTTAATCTGCCCGAGCGATAATTTTGACTGCTCAAGATTCAATTCGTTCTGCGCAGTCTGGTGCGATGTCAGTCTCCAGTTCCAGATATCGTATGTTACGGTAAGACCTACATCCCATGTCCCTTTGAATTCATTTACTGAAGGAAAAATTCTCGAATTCGGATTTGCGTAAGTGTAATTTGCTCCTGCCGATATCTGAGGGAACCAGGATGCCTTCGTTACCGTTATAGCAGATTCGTTCATCCTTATTCTGTATTCCATTGCCCTTATTTCAGGTCTGTTGTCAGTCGCTTCTTTTATAAGTTTATCGAGTTTATATTCGGGCATCGAACTTACATCGGGTTTTGCGTCTATGTATGTTTCCCTGTTCACAGGCAGCCCGATTGCATTATTTAAGCCTATCATCGAAATCTCAACATTGTTCACCGCATCCAGCAGCGCGAGACGCGCATTCGACAGTTGCACTTTGACACGCAGCACATCGTTGTTCGTTGCAAGCCCGAGCGTCATCATATTCTCAATATCCTTCAGATGCGCTTCGACCTGTTTTATATTTTCATCGATAGACTTTTTTGTTTCAATTGCTTTATAATAATTCCAGAACGCCGTTTTGACGTCATATATCAACTGGCTCTTTTCTTTGTTGTAATCGGCTTTAGATGCCTGCAAACTTGCCTCCATCATTTCGGAATTTCCGGATATTCTGCCGCCGGTGAATATAGGCTGCGACAGACTTAACTTCGTCGTGTAATTGTCAAGTATGTTCGGGGCTATCGTGATTCCCATCACAGTAAACGGATCGATGGGGCTCAGGCGCGTGTAATTGCCCATGAATTTAAGAGTGGGCAGATAAGCCGTATTCACTTCCCTGAGTTTCTCTTCTGCAGACTCCATTTTGTATTTCGCAATCTTCAGCGATTTGCTGTTGTCCATACCCGTTTTTATGCATTCGTCCAGCGTCAATGCTTTGTTCTCCTGCGGGTATGCCCGGATTGCAAAAAATAAAAGCAGGATTAATACTGTTACTCTTTTCATTTTTTATTTTTATTGTTTTTTTTATAACCTATGAGACCGTATAGCATTACATTTGAAATTGTCTCGGCATATTTGTCGTAAAATTTATCATCAAGTTTTATATCTATAAAATCTTTTGAAGGCGTAATGAAAAGGAAATTCGAAAAAACCATACTCATAAACAAAGGCCCCATTATAAGTCCTTCCGTTTTGTCGAATATTTTGAAATACTTCCTTAAAGAACCCTTCATAATTTTGTGGTTCTCTTTTTTCAACTTCAATTTGTGCTCTGAGATCTCCGGAACATCCAGAGGTATTTCAAGCATCGCGACTTTACAAATGTTCTCTTTTCTCTTTATAAGTTCAACCATCTGCTTAACGAAATACTTTGTTCCGTTCTCCAAACCCAAATCTTTGTTTCGCAACTCGAAAAATATCGCAAACACTTCCTTGTTATAATCTTCCATTATGGATTTAAGTATTCCTATCTTACTTCCGAAGTAATAAGATATCATAGATATGTTAACTCCGGCTTTTTCCGCTATCTTTCTTATTCCTACGGCGGCATAACCGTTTACCGCAATTAATTCGGCCGATGCTTCAAGAATTCTTTGTTTTGAAGATAGAGAGTGTTTCTTCTTTTTTTGCATGTTTTAGATGTAAAATCAATCAATCGTTTGAATAAATTAAATAACAATATATTAATATTCAATTGAAAAATTTAATACTCCCCGAATTTTATAAAAAATTAACATTGCGCGGCTCTAATGTAATAATATTAGCCTTAAGCAATAGGTAGATTTATCGCTCGCTTTGAGCAATACGTAGATTTGTTGTTTACTTTGAGCAATAGGTAGATTTATTGTTCGCTTTGAAGATTGATAAATCATTTTCTGCGATGAGAATTAATGAATCGAAATGAAGGGAGGAGAATTCTTTCTCTTCTTTATATGTCGAATTCCAATCGCTATTCGTTAATCGTTAATTGCTAATCATTAATCTCTAACCTTTAATCGCTATTCGCACCACTAATTGCTAATTATTAATTACTAATTGCCAATAGTTATCTCGCCTTCTTCTTTGCTTCCTCATATATCCTCTGATGCGCGGCGTCCATCTGCATAAGTCTGTCATACACTCCCCTGTCGCCGTAATTCAGAAATGTGTCTGCAATTTCCTGTGCCTTGTTTTCAAAGAATAGGTCTATATTGAATGCTTTCATTTCTTTCTTCTTTAAATTGCTTATCTTTTCGACGGCATTAAGTATGTACGCGTAAGCATTTCTTGTCAGCCCCAGTGAATCCAGTCCCATATAGTGATATTCATAAAAAGAATTTCTGTATTCGTCAAATCTCGAGTTCATCAGTTCCTGCATCATCACAAGTCTCGACGGCTTTGAACCGCCGCCTGTTTCAGTCCATCCGTTTCTGTTATCCGGCAATATCGGCTTGTTACAAATATCAATCGCTTTCTGGAAGTACACACTTCTGTTTTTAGGGTGGTCTTTCGGGAAAAACGAATCCTGATCATAGCCGAGCATCAGATACGCATAATAATCGAAGAAACTCAGAAATGAGTCGAACCTCACATCGTTCTTTGTAAACTGAAGGGCGCGGTTATAAGCAAATGTAAATCTCTCGTCAATGTATTTGAATAAAACCGAATATTTAGGATTTATCTTTTTGTCGCTTTTATCAATAATTCTCTGGCTTACTATAAGCACTTTCGCGTCATAGGAATCAGTTCCGATAGCGGCGTTAAACGTAATCTGTATCTGCGCTTTTATCTTGTACGCATCGGCGCCGGATTTGTTGTTTTCATTAAATAATGCATTATCGTAAAACTTATTCTTATTGAAGTAATCCTCTAACTGCTGTTTCATATCCTTAACGCGGTCTTTCGCTTCGGCATTCAGGTTGTCCGTATTCAACTGTACTGTCATATCGAAATCCTGACCATGCGATTTTACTGCAAAAACCACAGTAAATAAAAAGATATATATTATGAACCTTTTTAACATTTTTATTTTTCTTAATTTCTAATTTAATTTTGAATTCTTATTTTAAATAATCAATACAATTGAAAAGACTATTTTTAATATTATTAATCCTGTCCGGCAGCCCGATTTTCGCCCAGTTTGTGAATACTGACGTCGGAGCGCGCCAGACCGCACTTAACGGCGCTTTTACGTCGCTGTCCGACAATTCACTTGCCGTGTTCTATAATCCGGCAGGACTTGGACAAATGAAAGACAGGGAATTCTCGACTTTTTTCAGTCCGGCTCCGCTCGGAATGACCGACATGTCAACAGCCGCGCTTACTTACGCCGAACCCACCAAGTTCGGTACTTTCGGCGCTGCTTTTAAAACTTACGGTTTTGATCTGTACAGAGAAAACAACTTCATTGTTTCATACGGAAATAATTATAAAAACAGAATTTTCTATGGCGCCAATCTGAACCTTTTCAATTTGAAAATTCAAAATTACGGCTCCGCTACATCATTCGGCGTCGATATCGGCGCTATGGCATATCTTGCAAAATTCATTCAGTGGGGATTTTTCGGGAAGAATATTACGGGAAGCACTATCGGAGAAGCAAAAGAAAAAATCGCTCAGGTTTACAGAACCGGCATTACTTATCAGCCGCTTGACTATCTCAGAATCATCGCAGAAATAGAAAAAGACATAAAATTCCCGGTTTCAGTAAGAGGAGGCATTGAATATAACGTAATTGATTTCCTTGACCTCAGAGCAGGCGTCGGAAGTCAGCCGTCTAATTTTACTGCGGGTATAGGAATTAATTACAATATCTTCACTTTCGATTATGCACTCAATCATCATGAAGATCTCGGCTATTCGCATATGGGATCAATTACAGTTAACTTCGGCGGTATCAGAGGAAAAAAATCATCCAGAGAACAATTAAGAAAATCATTCGAATAATATAAAAGATAAAATGAACTATTTAGTATTTGGCGAACCCTGTGTTGACATCATACATACAACCAACAACGAAAGACTGCATAGTTACGGCGGTATACTCTATTCGGTTATCGCCATGTCCGTACTTGCCGGACCGCGTGACACAGTCTGCCCCGTTATGAACCTTGGCGCGGATGAATTTGATAACATCACGGGTATATTGAAAAAGTATTCCAACATTAACCTCGAAGGCGTTAAAAAAGTCGACCACCCTACACGGAGAGTCAATCTATATTATACGAATTACAATTCAGGCAAAACCGCCAGAATGGAAAATTCGGCGGACACAACTTATACAACACCGTTTGAAAATGCCGCCGGTCTTATAAAATCTGCTGACGCAGTGCTTATTAATATGATTTCGGGAGTCGACATTTCTCTCGATACTTTGAAAAAAATCAGATCGGAATTTAAAGGATTCATTCATATGGATCTTCATAACCTTGTAATGAAAACAAATCCTGACGGCTCGAGAGAACACACGCATCTCGAAAACTGGAAAGAATGGTGCACGAATACGGATACAATTCAGATGAATGAATTCGAGGCTGGAATTGTAGCAAAAGAAACAAAAAACGATTACGAAATAGCGGAAGAAATTCTTATAAATTCCGGAAAAAATATGACGGGAATGATAGTTACCCGCGGTAAAGTGGGCGTAAGCGGATTCGTTAAAAAAGAAAAGAGTTTCGGTAACGAGAAATTTTTCGATATAGACCGTATTGACGTAAATGCAGTCGAGAACCCCCGCTACAAGGACAGCACCGGCTGCGGAGACGTATTTGCTGCATCGTTTACTCTGGATTTTTCCCATACGCACGATTTAAGCAAAAGCCTCCACTACGCCACAAGGATTGCTTCCTTTAAATCATCACTCTCCGGTATAGATGAATTATTTAAACTGAAGTAATAATGAAAAAGGGAAAGATATTAATTACAGGTTCTAACGGACTTCTGGGTCAGGCAATTGTTTCAATATTTACAAGAGAATCGGATTTCGAACTTACTCTTACATCCGTCGAGGAACAATCAAATATAAATCTCAATTTCAATTATATTCAACTCGACATTACCAATAAGGAAAAAACCAAGAAAGCAATTTCCGAAGTTTCCCCCGATGTTGTAATAAACTGCGCGGCGTTCACGGACGTTGACGCCTGCGAAACCGAAAGAGAACTATGCTGGAAACTCAACGTAGACGCCGTTAAGAATCTTATCATTGCGACACGACCGCATAATATTAAACTCGTGCATTTCTCTACGGATTACGTTTTCGACGGAAAGAACGGACCCTATGACGAATCATCCGTTCCGAATCCGCTCTCTTTTTACGGACGCTCGAAACTTGCCGCGGAAAATGCCATAACCATCAGCGGTACAAAACATGCAATCATAAGAACGATGGTTCTTTTCGGTATCGGGAATAAAGTTAAAGCCAATTTCGCAACCTGGCTTATTAATAAACTCTCCGCAGGCGAAATGATAAATATCGTCGATGACCAGATAGGCAACAGCACTATCGTCGATGACCTCGCCTACGGCACGCTGAAACTAATAGAATCCGAAAGAGAAGGGCTTTATAATATAGCCGGAAAAGATATCGAATCGCGGCTCGACTTTACATATAAACTGTGCGAAGTATTCGGTTACAAAAAAAGTCTTATATCCGTTATTAAAACCAAAGACCTGAACCAGCCCGCGCCAAGACCGCTGAACTCGGGTTTGATTACTCTGAAAGCACAGACCGAACTGGGTTTCGAACCAATGGATTCGGTCGAATCTCTGCAATTACTTAAATATCAAATGGGTTTTTAAAATATTATTATAATATGTTAGACATCAAATTAATCAGGGATAATCCCGCACTCGTACTCGAAAAACTGAAACTCAGAAACGAAGATACTGCGGTCATTGGAAAAATTCAGGAAATCGATTCCAAAAGACTGGATGTTATAAAAAAAGCAGATGCACTGAAAGAACTCAGGAATAAAGTATCGGATGAAATCGCCGTTATGAAAAAAGATAAACAGGACGCTTCCGAAAGAATCGCAGAGATGAAAAAAGTATCCGACGAAGTGAAACAACTCGACGTTGAACTGCGGGACATCGAAACAGAGGTCGAAAAACTTCTTTATTATATTCCCGCCCTACCTGCCGACGGCATTCCTTACGGTAAATCTGCAGACGAAAATGTCGAACGCATTGTATGGGGAGAAAAAAAGAACTTCGACTTCAAAGTTAAAGACCATATTGAACTTTCCAAGAAACTGGATATTCTCGATTTCGAACGCGGCGCTAAAATATCAGGCAGCGGTTTCCCGCTCTATAAAGGAAAAGGCGCGGGCATTGAACGCGCGTTAATAAATTTTATGCTCGATACTCATATCACTAAAGGATACCGCGAAGTGATGCCGCCTATTCTCGTTAATCGCGCCTCAATGGAAGCCGCCGAGAAGGTGCCTAAATTCGAAGATGATATGTACAGGATAAATGAAGATGACCTTTTCGCTATTCCCACAGCCGAAGTTCCCATAATAAATATACACCGCGACGAGATACTTAAGGAAGAAGAACTTCCCATGAAATACTGCGGATTCACAAACTGCTTCAGACGCGAAGCCGGCAGTTACGGTAAAGATACGAAAGGATTCCTCCGGGTGCACCAATTCAATAAAGTGGAACTTGTAAACTTCTGCACACCCGAAACATCTTACGATGAAATGGAAAAAATGCTCGTTGATGCCTGCGCCATTCTTCAGGCATTAAAAATTCACTACAGGGTCATTGAACTGTGTACCGGCGATATCGGCTTCTCTGCGAGCAAATGCTATGATATTGAAGTTTGGTCGTATGCGGAAAACAAATGGCTTGAGGCGTCTTCTGTGAGCAACTGCACCGACTTCCAGAGCAGAAGGGCGAAAATAAGATATAAGAAAACTCTCGAAAACGGAAAAACAAAAACCGAACTCGTTCATATTCTTAACGGCTCGGGACTCGCTACATCAAGACTAATGGTCGCGATGCTTGAAGCAAATCAGACTAAAGAAGGAAATATCATTGTTCCAGAAGTGCTGAGAAAATATACGGGATTTGACATCATTTGAGATTAAGAAATGAAATAAAAATAAAGATAAAGCCGGAAAATACATTCCGGCTTTTCGTTAGCACTATTTAATTAAAACCTTATCCTCCAGAAGTGTCTTTACCAGAGTCGTCGAAAATGAATTCGCTATGTCCTTTAAAGAAGTCGGATTAACCGTTTCTGAAATCACCGAATAAATCAACTCTTCTTTGTTCAGGTCGAAAAGACCGCTTTCAAAATAAACAAGCGATGAAGTTGTGTAATATCCCGGTCCGTAAACTCTGTCGTAAGTCGAAATATAATAACGCCTGAACGGCATTGAATAATATCTCGGAGTCCAGTATGAATAACCCGGCTCGTAGTAACTGTCCTTCTTTATATCCTTTACGGAAATAACAAGTGCACCGTCGACTCCCATGTCTTTGACTGCCTTCATTAATATCTCTTCGCCTTCTTCTTCATTTTCTATTTTTCCCGTTTTGTTCGGGTCGAGCAGGTCGTTTGAGAACTTGTCGTATGAAGGAACCGCGTTAACTCCCTGGAGTTTGAGTTCGCTTACTATCTTGTCCTCCAGAACTCTTCTTGCAAACAAATTATCCTTGAAGACAGCCCACACAACAATTTTATTGTATTTTCTTGCGGCATAGCCGGGCTTCTGCCACGTATCATTAATGTATGTCAATGCCCCGCATGAATAAATAACGGACGAGATTATTAGTGCTGTTATGAACAATATTGCCTTTTTCATATTTTTGAAATTTTTTATTCGAACTTTTTCTTCGCAAGCATGATTGCCCCTACTACAGCAGCCAGAAGCATCATGCCCGCTGCAATTACCAGAAACGAATAGCCTGTAAATAAGAGTCTTCCCAGCGGCTCTGCCTGACCGATTTTTTCCGCTCCGAAGTGCATTACCTTTGAAGTAAATCCGAAATAAACCGTCAGCCCGAGAAGCGCCATTAACAGTATTGCAAGAAGCGATGAAGTGATTTTTTTGTATGAATATTCTTCAGGATTGTTTCTATCTTCTCGTACGTTTAAAAGCATAATCACAAAAAGGAATAATACCATTATTGCTCCCATGTAAACGAGAATCTGTATGATTGCAATGAACTGCGCTTTCAGCAGCAGATATATTACCGCTACCATGAAGAAGTTCAGTATCAGAAATATTGCGCTGATAATCGGATTCTTCCTTGTTATCATTATTACAGCAGTTACTATCGCTGCTATTCCGGCAATTAAAAAAATAATCGTTTCTGTGTTCATTTTGTAATTATATTATTTAAATATAAGTTATATAATACAAAATTTTAACTCAAATTTTTACCTTTTGAGTTAGACAACATAAATATATTTTTGGTTTATATGAATCGTAATATTTGTACAATATGGCTTTTGATTTTGTTCCTGTGCCCCATGAACATTTTTCCCCAGGACAGTACAGAGTATTCCGCTAATCAGGATGCTTTGAAATTCTTCGTTTCGGGAAAATCAGCCGAATTACGCGAAGACTTTAAGTCCGCTCTGGAAAATTATCGGACAGCGCTTAAATACGACAAGGCGCCCGGCATTTATTTTGCCATCGCCAACGTTAACCTGAAAAACGGGAAATTGCAGGATGCGCTTCTGGAAATAAACAATGCGCTTAAAATCAGTCCTGATAACATCGATTATAAGACTCTTAAAGCAAATATTTATTACGGTACGGGCAAAATTGATATGGCGGTAGAACTGTATGAAAATATACTTGCTTCCGAACCAGAAAATGTTTTTATCTTGTATTCGCTCGCGAGGTCATATCAGGAACTGAAGTCGCCTGACAAAGCAATCGTCATTTATGAGAAATTGACGGATGTTTACGGATTCGATTATGACGTTCTTAAACGAATGTTCGACATCTATCTGTCAAAGCAAAATTATCCGAAATGCGCCGAGACCCTTACGTATCTTATTAAACTCGATCCGTATAACACTTCCCTTATGCTCGACCTTGCTTCAATGTACACAAGGCTCGACAGGGAAGACGACGCTAAAGTCATTTTTGAAAATCTCTCCGCCCTAAATCCGTCCGATAAACAGATTCAGGCGGAAATTGTCAAAATATATTTCAGAAAAAACCAGATTGAAAAAGGGTTCTCAGAATTTGCGAAAATAATCGGCAAAGAATCGCTCACTTTTCTCGAAAAAGTGCAATTGGGCGAAATGTATTTTAATATGGTTGCGCAGGACCCGAAAACAGCGGACGTCGTCGAATATATTTTTAGATATCTGAACGAAACAAACCCGGATAACTGGCTGCCGTATTACTACCTCGGTCAGGTTGATCTGCTTAACAAAAAGAATGATGAGGCCGCCCTGAAATTTGTAAAAGGAATCGCTTATGCCGATACTTCTCAGGAAGCGTACCTTCAGATAGGCTATGCTCTTTTCACTCTCGAAAAATACGAACAGGCAAAACCGATTATTGAAAAAGGTCTCGAACTTTCTCCTAACGATTTCAGGATGAACTATTCTTACGCGCTCGTCCTACAGCGGCTCGGGAATCTTCCGAATGCAATTAAGTACTATGAAAACGCCCATAAGATAAATCCCGAAGACATCAGCGTCCTCTCTTCTCTGGCTCTTGCTTATAACAGCAACAAACAATACAGGGAATCGGATGCCGCCTACGATGAAGCGCTGAAACTCGATCCGGATAACGCGCTCATTCTCAACAATTACGCTTATAATCTGTCGACACGCGGTCAGGACCTTAACAAAGCGCTTGAAATGTCTAAAAGAGCAGTAAGGAAAGAACCAGGGAATCCATCATATCTCGATACGATGGGATGGATTTATTTCATGCTTAAAGATTATAAGGCGGCAAGAGATTATATAGAAAGAGCCGTGGCTGTAAACGGTTCGAATTCAGTGCTCCTTGAACACCTCGGTGATGCGCATAATGCACTGAAAGATTCACAGAAAGCCGTTTACTTCTGGAAAAAAGCGCTTGAACTCAATAAAGGCAATAAACAACTTGAAGATAAAATTAATTCTTTAAATCAATAAACATATTAGAAAGGAAATTTTGAAATGTCTCAGAGAGGACAACATAAAGTAATTATTATCGGTACCGGACCTGCAGGTCTTACAGCCGCTATTTATACTGCCAGAGCAAACCTTGAACCTATTATTTTCGAAGGTTCACAGCCCGGCGGACAACTTATGATTACTACGGATATTGAAAACTATCCCGGATTCGAAAAAGGAATTGCAGGACCCGAATTGATGGATGTAATGAGAAAACAGGCACAGAGATTCGGAGCACAGAGTTTCTTTAAAACAATTAATAAAGTTGACTTCACGTCAAAGCCTCTTAAAGTCTGGGCTGACGATAATACTGAATATACTGCGGATACCGTCATTATTGCCACAGGCGCATCTGCCAAATATCTCGGACTTGAATCCGAAAAAACATATATGGGTGCCGGCGTTTCGGCTTGCGCGACCTGCGACGGATTTTTCTTTAAAAATCAAAAAGTCGTTGTAGTAGGCGGCGGAGATACCGCTATGGAAGAAGCCAACTATCTGACACATCATGCTTCGGAAGTGCTGCTCATTCACAGAAGAGAAGGATTCAGAGCATCGAAAATCATGCTCGAAAGAGTTCAGAAAAATCCGAAAATTAAATTTGCTCTCAATAGCGTAATAGAAGAAATTGTAGGAAAGGTTGAAGGCACAAGAAAAATCGTTACAGGAATAAATCTGAAGAATGTAAAAACAGGCGAAGTGGTGTTCCATCCCTGCGAAGGCGTGTTCATTGCCATCGGACACGAACCTAATACGAAATTCCTCAAAGGTATTCTCGATATGGACGAAGTCGGATATCTGAAAACAGCAAAATCATCCATGAAAACTAATATCGAAGGCGTTTTTGCTTGCGGCGACGCGCAGGATTCAACTTACCGACAGGCAATTTCAGCAGCCGGTACAGGATGTATGGCTGCCATCGATGCCGAAAGATTCCTCGAAGCAATGGAATAATATTTTCTTTTCAAGTATAAATTGAAGCCGTTCTTCCCGAACGGCTTTTTTTATGCCGTTATATAAATTTTATCTCGGCTTTTTTTGTTACAATTCTAACAAATAAAATCATATGGCATTTTATCATAAACTCGGCAAAATACCGCAAAAAAGGCACACACAGTTCAAACAGCCTGACGGAAGTTTGTATTACGAAGAACTGTTTTCAACTATTGGTTTCGACAGCATACTTTCAAATGCTTACCATATAAACCCGCCCGCTAAAATCGACAGCATCGAAAAAATAATTATTGATGCATCGCCCGAAGAATGGGAAGTCGGACTGCGCCCTTATCATTTCAGAACAAACGATCTGAAAGTGGAATCCGATTTTCTGTCGGGAAGAAAGCCGCTGCTCTTTAACAGCGATGTCGTTATGAGCGTATGCAGACCGAAAGCACAAGCGGATTATTTTTATAAAAACGCGGCATGCGATGAACTGATTTTTGTACACGAAGGCGAAGGAACTCTTGAATCGAATTTCGGTTTTCTGAACTATAAAAAAGGCGATTATATCGTTATCCCCAGAAGCATCACTTACAGACTTGTTCACAAAACTTCTTCACGCCTTCTGATTTTCGAAGCCGCAGGTCATATCAAAACTCCTAAACGTTACAGAAATGAATTCGGACAACTGCTCGAACATTCGCCGTACTGCGAAAGAGATATAAGAGTGCCAGAAGAACTTTTCACTTCTTCCGAAAAAGGCGATTATAAAGTGATGATAAAGAAAGAAAGAAAAATATATTCCGTTCATTATGATTTTCATCCTTTCGATGTTGCAGGATATGACGGTTATTATTATCCGTGGATTTTTAATATTGACGATTTCATGCCGATAACAGGAATGATTCATATGCCGCCGCCGGTTCACCAGACATTTGAAGCGCCAGGTTTTGTAATATGTTCATTTGTTTCGCGCCTGCTTGACTATCATCCGCTGTCCATACCCGTGCCGTACAGCCACAGCAATGTTGACAGCGATGAAGTTCTTTATTATGCCGATGGAAATTTCTTCAGCAGAAAAGGAATTGAATACGCGTCAATAAGTCTCCATCCGGGCGGACTTACTCACGGACCTCATCCCGGAACGGTTGAAACAGCACTCGGTAAACTTGAAACCGCAGAAACCGCGGTTATGATGGATACTTTCAAACCGTTGAAACTCACAAACTTTGCCCGTGAGTTGAATGACGAAGATTATTATCTCAGTTGGAAGGAGTAATGTGTGTTTATATTATCAGTATGTTGCTCGCGGCTGACCTGAATTCGCTTTTTTTCATTATGCTGTCGCAGCCTGCTCTGAAAACCTTTTCGCGCACGTCATCCGTTATTTCGGATTTTACCGCTATGATTTTTTTGTTCGGCTGCATTCCTTCGCCTCTGAATTTTTTAATCAATTCAAGTTTCCCTTCAAAATCATCGTCAAGGTCTATCAAAATGAAATCAGTATAAATGTCGTTCACATCGTCCGTGAACGTAATCTGATGGTTTAGTTTTGTTATAGTCAGTGTAACTATGTTTAAATAATCTCTGAATTCCCTGTCGGAGGAAATCATTAAAATTTTTCTCGTCATGTGTTAACCGTTATACTGTATATACGTATTTAATAAATCGATTTTTTCGTCTTTGAGTTTAACGTCATGAAGCATCAGGTCGCGCATAGAAACAAGCCCCATAAGTTTGTTATCTTCAACAACCGGCATATGTCTTATCTTCTGCTGCTTCATAATGTGCAGACAGTATTCCGGCGTATCGCTTGCCTCGACTATAATCACATCTTTAGTCATAACGTCATCAATTATTGTTTTGTTAAGGTCGAGGTTTTTCACTATGCACCGCCTTAGCAAATCCCTCTCCGAAAACAGCCCGAGAAGTCCCAGCGCATTATCGAGAATCGGCACCGCGCCGATATTGTGCAAATCCATGAACTTTGTTACATCGAATACGCTCATTCCCGAACGTACGAACAGCAGCCTTTTGTCTGCTAAAAATTCTTTTAAATTTTTCATTCCGTGTTCCTTTCAACTATCAATCAAGATAAATAAATAGATTTATTATTGCAAGATTACCCGGATAATTTGTTTAACCACTCCGGATACAAAAAGGTTGAAATATCAAAAATTAAAAATAAAATATCAAAAATACATTTGAAAAATCAAATATCCTTTTATTCAATGATACGATAACCATTCTTAATTTTTAATTGTAATTTTGCACCTGCACTCTTCAATGAAAACAGCCTATAAAAAAAGCCGTGTCTTTACACGGCTTTATAGTTCTGTTTAAAATGATTTCTACGCTTTTTTTATCTTGTTGTTCTTATCCACAAACACTTTCACGGGTTTGAATTTCTTTAATTCCGCTTCGTCATATAATCCATAACTTATGATTATTACCTGGTCGCCTACCGCTCCCAGTCTTGCTGCCGCACCGTTCAGACACACAACTCCGCTGTTTCGCTTTCCCGGAATCAGATAAGTCTCGAACCTCGAACCGTTGTTTACGTTTACAATCTGTACCCTCTCATACGGAATCATCCCCGCCGCATCCATCAACACAGTGTCAAGCGTCAGACTTCCTTCATAATATAATTCAGCCTGTGTTATGTGTGCCCGGTGTATTTTGGATTTGCACATTATCCTTTGCATTGCCTTGTTTATCCTTTAAATTTTCTTTGTAAATAAAATGTTGTCAATTAATCTTGTCTTGCCGAAAAATGCTGCCAGCGATATCAACACTTCTCCTTCGTAATCGCTGAGGTCATCAATCTTTTTCAGCAGATAATTATCCGTTATTGCAATATACTGTAACGAACAATCGGGCGTTTTCGTTTCAATATATTCCTTCATTTCCCTCTTCAAAGTCTTCGCATCTTCGTAATCACCCGTTAAAATCTTGTTTTTTGCCACATTTAGAACTTCATTCAAGATTGTTGCTTCGTTTCTGTGCTTATCGCTTAAATAAACATTTCTCGAACTCATCGCCAGTCCGCTTTCTTCTCTTAATGTTTCGCAGACCTTTATTTCTACATCGACATTTAAATCGGAAACCATCTTGCTCAGTATTGCTACCTGCTGCGCATCCTTCTGACCGAAATATGCAAAATGAGGTTTTGTGATATTGAAAAACTTCATCACTACAGTCGCTACTCCCGTAAAATGTCCGGGTCTGTATTTACCTTCAAGCCTCTCGGATAAATCATTTACGTTCACAAATGTCTTATAATTTTCTCCGTAAACTTCATCGGGTTCGGGATTAAAAATATAATCCACACCCGCCTGCTTGCATACGTAATAATCCCTCATGAAATCGCGCGGATATTTTTCGAAGTCCTCTCCGGGAAGAAATTGTACAGGATTAACGAATATACTTGTTATAAGAATATCGCATTCGTCTTTTGCGGCAATCATCAGATTAACATGCCCTTCATGCAGATATCCCATTGTCGGAACAAAACCTATATTCCTGCCTGTCCTGCGAAGGAATTCGGCAATCTCCTGCATTGCCTTTATGTTTTTTATAACTTTCAATCAGCCAGTAATTTTAATAACTGTGCAAGTTTTTCTTTCATGTTTTTTCTGTCAACTATCAAATCCAGAAATCCGTGCTCAAGAACGAAATCCGAACGCTGAAATCCTTTCGGCAGGTCCTTGCCCGTTGCCTGTTTTATTACACGCGGTCCTGCAAAACCGATAAGTGCATTCGGTTCGGCAATGTTCAAATCGCCCTGCATCGCGTATGATGCGCTGGCTCCGCCTGTAGTCGGATTTGTAATCAATGAGATATAAGGAATCTTTTCTTCTGAAAGTTTTGCAAGCCTCGATGATATCTTTGCTAACTGCATAAGCGATACTGCGCCTTCCATCATTCTTGCGCCGCCGCTCGAAGATATAATAATAAGCGGTGTCTTGTTCTTTATACATTTATCCACTGCCCTGCACATCTTTTCTCCTACTACGCTTCCCATGCTTCCGCCGATGAAACTGAAGTCCATGCAGGAAATAACGCATGGCAATTTATTTATTTCACCCGTACCCCATCTCAGCGCATCCTGGAGATTGGTCTTCTTTATCGTTTCTTCGATTCTTTTATCGTATGGCTTTGTATCCGTAAACTTTAACGGGTCAACGGATTTCATTTTCTTGTCATATTCCTTGAATGTACCTTCGTCGAATAACAGGCTGAAATATTCATTGCTTCCAATCCTGAAATGGTAACCGCATTTAATACAGGTGTAAGAATTTCCTTCCCACTGTTTCTTATGCATCATTTCGCCGCATTCGTCGCACTTTACCCACATTCCGTCGGGTACATCCTGTTTAGGTGTATCGGTTGTAATATTTTTTTCAGATCTTTTAAACCAGGCCATTTTAAGTAATTTTAATTTTTTTAAAATTTGTCATATCTGAGAAAGCATTTTCTCTGCGCTCTAAGATATGCCAGTATTTTAACCGGTTATTGTCTTCATGTAAAAAGGTTCGCTTGAAACATAATCTGCAATCCGGTTCTCGTTTATTGCCCGCATCGTTAATTCGTACATCGATTCGGCACCTGAAATATCCGATAAATCCTTTACCGTGTAACCTTCGGAAAATTGTGTTTCCGTTTTTTCGTTGATTAAGTAAATTCTGTCTTTCTTAAGTTCGGAGAGGCTTATAACCCTGTAGTCCGATATTCTCTTTGTTACCCTCTCTGAAAGCCTGTATTCGGCTGTATAAAAATCCTTGCTCTTGGAATATGAAAATATTAAAGGCATCAAAACCATGCCTTCTGTAACTTCCTTGTACTTGTTTGCCAGTATATCGAGCGATACTAATTCAACCAGTTTTGCCCTCCCCGCGAAGCAAATTCCCTTCGCTATTGCCGAGCCTATCCTGACTCCCGTAAACGAACCGGGACCGTTCGATAAACCTATGTAATCTACATCGTTTAGACTGAACCCATGGCTGTCGAATGCTTTCTTTATTTCATATATTAACCCGTCAGCATTTTTCTCTGAATTCAGGACATCTAATATAACAAAATTGCCATTCTTGTTATAGGCAAATTCGATTTTTTTAAACGTACTGTCGATTAGTAGAATATTCAAAATTCAATCAATAATTTCAATAATCCGGTCATTTTCGCCTGTTCCGTATGAAAATTTGACCTTTTTAAACGATTTTCCCAAATATTTTTCAGCCAGTTCCGGCCACTCTATCAGGCATATAGAACCGGATTCGATGTATTCATCGAATCCGATTGTGCCTAACTCTTCCGGCATGTTCAATCTGTAAAGATCGAAATGATATATCTTCAAAGCCTCGCTCCCGGACTCCCCGCTGTATTCATTTACTATGATAAATGTAGGACTGTTCACAACTTCGCTAACACTGAAGCCGTTGCAGATTCCCTTTACAAACTGCGTCTTGCCGGTCCCTAAATCACCCTCAAGCCCTATTACATCCCCGGCTTTAAGGTTTTTCGAAAATATTTCGCCCTGCTTTATCGTCTCATTTGCAGAACCCGATACTATCCTCATCCCTTGCTCTCCAGAAATGCAACGGGAAGTATCATTTCTTCCATTGATATTCCCCCGTGTTGGAATGTGTCGTTGTAGTAATTCAGGAATTTGTGATAATCCGTTGGATATACAAAATAAAAATCTTCCTTTGCAATTATGTAATTTACCATTCCGTTCCTTAACGGCAATTTGTAGTCAAGAGGATTCTTTACGAATATCGCATTTCTCGATTCCGCCTTTACGTTCCTTCCGTATTTGTATCTCAGGTTAGTTGCGGATTCCTTGTCGCCCATTGCCTTCACGCCGTGCAGACACCTTATGCTTCCGTGATCCGTTGTAATTATTATTTTTACATCTGATTTCGTAGACAACTGTCTCAGCATTCCGAAGAAAGAAGAATGCTCGAACCATGATTCCGTCAGCGACCTGTACGCCGATTCATCGGGAGCGATTTCTTTAAGTATCGCATTGTCGCTCCTTGAATGCGCTATCATGTCAACGAAGTTTATGACAATCGCATTTACATGATTGTTGCAGAATGAAAGAATCTTGTTTTCGATTCCTCTGCTGAATTCGGAATCCATTATTTTTGTGTAACGTAATTCGTTTCTTAATTTTATTTTTCTTCTGTCAAATAACTTCTGCAAAAATTCCTTTTCGTAATTGTTCTTTGAGTTTTCGTCATCACCCGTTTTCCATAATTCCGGATAATGCTTTTCTATTTCCGAAGGATATAATCCGGCGAATATTGCGTTCCTGCAGTAAGGCGTGGCAGTAGGAAGCAGCGAATAATAATAATCCTTGCTGATTCTGAAGTAATTTTCGAGATACCTTTCCATCACGTTCCACTGGTCGAGCCTCATGCAGTCAACAACTATCAGGAATACCGATTTGTACTTATCAATATCCGGAATCATGTATTTATCAACTACCTGATTGGATAATACCGGCGAACCTTCAGGGCTTTCTACCCAATCTCTGTAATTTTTTTCCACAAACTTCGAGAACTCTACATTGCATTCGCGCCTCTGATCCAGCGCTGTCTGCTTTAAACCAAGTTCAGGATGCTCATCAAGTTCTATTTCCCAGTTCGTCATCTTAACGTGTATGTTAATCCATTCATCCCATGTGAGGTCGTTCATAAGTGATGAAGATATCTGATTGAATTCCTGTATGTAATCCCTCGATACCTGATCGCTTTTTAATTTCCTGCCTTCAAGAAATTTCTTCACAACAAGAAGTACCTGTTTCGGATTAACGGGCTTTAAAAGATAATCGGATATCTTCTTGCCGATTGCGTCCTCCATCAGGCTCTCTTCTTCGTTCTTCGTTACCATTACAACGGGAAGCGTAGGCTTTATGTCCTTTACTTCAACAAGCGTTTCAAGCCCGCCTTTACCCGGCATCATTTCGTCCATGAAAACAAGGTCAACGTCGTTATTGCGTATAAACTCAATCGCGTCATCGCCGTTTGTAGCCTGATAAACCTCGTAGCCCTTTTGTTTGAGAAATAGTATGTTCGACTTCAGTAAGTCTATTTCGTCATCAACCCAGAGAATTATTGCTTTGTTATCCATGTATTTTCGCTTTGATTAAAGAAATAGTATCAATGCATCATATAAGTTTTTGTTTTATAAGATTATAACAATTTATATACGTTTAAGATTTAGTTCAACTACATTTTCTATGTGATACGTCTGGGGAAACATATCAACCGGTTGAATTCTTCCTATCTCATACCTGCCCCCGCTCATGATTATTTTCAAATCCCTCGCCTGTGTCGAAGGGTTACAACTGACGTATACAATCTTTTCGAAATCTTTTCCGCTCAACACTTCGCATATATCCGGATGTAACCCCGAACGCGGAGGGTCAAGAATTATTTTATTATATCCGTGCATTACTCCCTCTTCATTCAGAAAATCCTTTATGTCGGTCGTTATAAATTGAACGTTTTCTATTCCGTTTAGTTTCGCATTTTCTTCCGCGCTTAATATTGATTCTTCTATTAGTTCCGCGCCTTTTACGCTTTCGACTAAATCCGAAATGAAAATCGAAATTGAACCTGTCCCGCAGTAAAGGTCAAGGACCCTGTCGGTCTTTTTAAAATCACCGAACTCTACTACTTTCGAATAAAGTTTCTCCGCCTGCTTTGTGTTTGTCTGGAAAAATGCGTTGGGTGAGATATTAAAATTATATTCAATGCCGTCCCTTTTCAACTTTTCTTCTATGAATCCTTTGCCGTATAATATAATTATATCCTCTGCAAACGCTACCTGCGCCTTCTTCTGCGTCAGTGAATTCAATAGCGTCGTAACTTCGGGAAATTTTTCTTTCATAAGCCCTGCGTATTCCGTCATGAGTTCCTTGTCAAAATCGTGAGTGATAAGATTTACCATGAAATCTTTTGTATTACTGCATTGCCTTATAATAAGAAATCTCAGGTACCCTTCATGCGTACGTGTGCTATATATAGAGAGTCCCTTCGTCTTGAAAAAGTCTCTTGAAAAATTCACTATGCGCGCCGATACCTCAGACTGAAGAAAACACTCTTCTATATCGAGTATCTTCGAATGGAATTTCGGTATGTGAAGTCCGAGCGCAAATCTTTCTCTTTCCTTTGATAAATCGACTTCTGTCATCCATTTTTCATCCGAGAATGAGAACTCCATCTTGTTCCTGTAAAAATATTCATTGTCCGTTTTCAGTGCCAATGGTATATCCAAATTTTCGAAACCACCTATTTTTTCAAATGCGCTCTTTACGCTTTCAGTCTTGAACTCGAGTTGCTTTCCATATGCATAATTCTGAATTTTGCATCCGCCGCATGTTCCGAAATGTCGGCACTTAGCGTCAACTCTGTCAGGCGATTTCTCCATTATCTCAATCGTCTCCGCTTCGGCATAATTGTTCTTGCGTTTTTTTATGACCGCTTTAACCCTGTCGCCGGGCAGTGCATCCGATACGAAAATTACAAACCCCTCAGCCGACTTGGAAATGCCCTTTCCTTCGGACGAAATACCTGTTATGCTTAGAACAACCTCATTACCCTTTTTAAACTCTTCTGTCATTTATATGTTTTTTACTATTTTCTGTTTATTTTGATATTTAAATCTAACCCCTAAATTCTTACTACTAGAATCTAACTTTTGTTCTTCAACAAATTTCGCTTTTCTGCAATTCGATTACAATCCAACAATGAATCTATGAAAATCAGATACTAATCCATTCATATCTCGTTTTTCTCCGTGGCTCTCTGTGAGATCTCCGTGGCTCTCTGTGAAACTGCTCTTTATCAGAAAACCAAATCACAATTTAATTACAATCCGACAATGAATACAACAATATCAAATTTTGCAATTTCAATTTTAAACATTTAATTATTAATTACTAATTATCTTGAATCTTACTTATTATCGAAATATTTTAAACTATGGAAAAAGACCTTTTTAACGCAAAAACCGTTATATCTAAAGAGAAAAGAGCCGTATCGGAACTCGAGAAACGCTTCAACGATAATAAATTCAGGAAAATTTTCCTCAAAGCAATAAACACAATTTATAACTGCAAAGGAAAAGTCGTTATTTCCGGCATCGGTAAATCCGGAATCGTAGCACAAAAAATTGTCGCTACATTTAATTCCACAGGCACTCACTCCGTGTTCCTTCACTCTGCCGACAGCATCCACGGCGACCTCGGTATTATCGAGGAGTCGGATATAATTATTCTGATTTCAAAAAGCGGTGAATCCGAAGAAGTGAATACTCTTGTACCCTATTTGAATAGTCTTAAGACGAAAATTATAGTTATCACAGGCAATACATCTTCCACACTCGCGAAAAGTTCCGATATCGTTATTGATGCTTCCGTTAAAGAAGAAGCATGCCCGCATAACCTTGCTCCGACTTCGTCATCAACCGTGACGCTCGTAATCGGCGATGCGCTTGCCGTTACCCTGCTTCAGAAACGCGGATTCACGAAAGAGGATTTTGCTTTCCTGCACCCGGGAGGAATACTCGGAAGAAAACTTCTTCTGAAAGTAGAAGATATAATGGTCAAAGGAACAGATATTCCAATTGTAAAAAAAGATACACGAGTTAAAGACCTTATTTATTCAATATCCTCAAAACGACTCGGCTGCGCTGTAGTGGTTAACAACGGCAGAATAGAAGGATTTGTAACTGATGGAGATATAAGACGGCTGCTTGAAAAAGATGTTGACGTAAGGAATATCAAGACATCCGATTTCATGAATAAAACTCCGAAAACCGTCCGCAAAGATATCCTCGCAAAAACCGCTCTCGAAATTATGGAAAAAAATAAAATTACTCAACTGATTATTGCCGATAAGAAAAAACTCGAAGGCTTGCTGCATATGCATACTTTAGTCGAACTCGGACTCTGATGAAATTTAATCTACTCTACATATTATTAATATCGCTCGCGCTGTTCTCATGCGAAAATAAATTCGGTCCTCCGAAAATCAATCTTAAAGCCGAAGATATTCCCGAACAGGAAAGTTGGAACTCATCTGTCGTCTTCTCAGATTCCGGTAACGTTAAAGCAGTCCTCAAAGCGGGACATATCTCCGTTTATAACAAAAGAGGCTATACGCTTATAGACAGCGGCGCGGTAGTCGATTTTTTTAAGAACGGCGAAAAGGTATCAACCCTCACAAGCCGCAGAGGGAAAGTTCTCGAACCCTCAAAAAATATCGAAATTTATGACAGCGTTACCGTTGTCAATAAAGAAGGCAGCGTTCTCAAAACTCAGAAACTCCTCTGGGATAATAAAACACAAAGGGTCTCCACCGATGTTTATGTGAAAATCACTACTCCAAAAGAAGATGTAGAAGGCATCGGATTCGAATCCGACCAGAGTCTTAAAAATTATACTATCTACAAAGTAACGGGAGTGTTTTCAAAATGATAAAAATATTCCTGAAAATATTATTCGTATTTGTTTTTCTGTTTTCGTTTTCACACTGTTCCGCTCAGGATAAAATCCAGTTGAAGAAAAGCGATAAACTGACGGGGAAAACAATTGACGGCAAATCAGTGCGCGAAGCCTCAGGCAACGTCAACCTCATTCAGGGAAACGTAGTTGTGTATTGCGATAATGCCATTCAGTATATCGACGACAACTGGGTGGAACTGCGGGGCAATGTAAAGATGTATCAGGATACGCTTTCCCTCTTCACTTCGAAAGCAATATATTACGGCAACGAGAAGAAGGCAGTCTGCGACGGCTCCGTTACGCTTAAAGACCCTAATGCAACTCTCCGCGCTAATCACGGCGTTTATTTTTTCAATGATGCAAAAGCAATTTTCAACGGCGATGTTATTATCGTAAATCCAACGTATAAAATCACTTCAGATGAACTTACGTATATGCGCAATACCGAAGATTCATATCCTCGCGGAAACGTTGTTGTGTATACGGATTCAGCGATTATCAAAGCAGAAAATATCGATTTTCTTAAACGTCTGGGAAAAACTTTCGCCTATGATAAAGTCAGCATAGAGAAAGACTCTTCAATCATTTTTTCCGATACTCTGACCGATCTTAAATTCGAAAAGAAAAGCATTGCGACAGGTAACGTAAAAATTCTTAACCTCCGCAATAATCTTGTCGTTACCGGCAACTATTCGGAAAACTATCAGGAAAATAAGTTTGCATTCGTAAGAGGGAATGCCCGGCTTACACAGATAGAAAACGAAAAGGACACTTTATACATATACAGCAATATTCTCGAAACATACAGGACTCCGCCCGAAAAATATAAGGCAAAGGAAAATGTGGAAATTATACGCGGAACATTCCTCGCCAAAAGCGATACGGCAATTTTTTCAAAGACATCGGTTAAAGAACTTGAAATTATTTCTCTGTTTCCGAGACCCGTTGTCTGGCAGGATAATCTGCAGTTGACTGCCGATTCTGTTTATGCAGAACTTATAAATCGAAAACTGTCATTTGTTTATGCGAAAAAACTCGAAGGCATGGAAGGCTCTAAGAACTCTTTCCTGCTCGTCCCTAACACCGATACAACTTTCAGCAACAGATTCGACCAGATAACGGGAAAAGATATAAAGATTATTTTTGAAAACGATTCGCTAAAATCCGTGGAGGTATATAAAAATTCCACGAGCATATACTTTGCTTACGAAAATCTTAAAGCAAACGGCGTGAATTTCGTCAACGGCGAGAATATGTTTATCTCTTTCGACAGCGACAAGAAAGTATCGAAAATCAGAATAGATAAATTCCCGAAAGGTCAGTATATACCCGAAGTAAAAATTAGCACCGTGCTTCTTACTCTACCCGGCTTCATACTTAGAAACGATAAACCTGTCAGGAAATAACTTCAAATGTTAAATTTCAAATTCTAAATTAGAAAACATTTAGTGCAGTACCAATTTAAAATTTAACATTGATAATTTATCATTGTTTCAAAATCTTCTCGTAAAATTTCTCATAGACTCCCACAATCTTATCTTCATTAAAGTACTCCGCTCTCTCTCTAGCGTTCTTCTGAAACAATTTGTATTTCTTCTCGTTAGTAAGCAGGTCAACTGCATACTTCGCCATTCTGTCAACATCTCCTATTTCTGCAATATAACCCGTTTCTCCGTGCAGATTTAATTCAGGCAATCCGCCTACACTGCTTGATATGACAGGAACTCCGCAACTCATCGCCTCAAGCGCAGACAGACCGAAACTCTCAGCCTGAGACGGCATTAAGAATATATCCGCTATCGATAAAATTTCCGGCAGCGAATCCTGCTTGCCCATAAATTTTACGTAATCCGAAAGACCCAATTCCCTGCACAACCTTTCACATGCGCTCCTTTCGGGACCGTCGCCGATTAATATCAATGACGATGGTATCTGTTCCCTGACTTTCGCGAATATTTTAATAACGTCATCCACCCTTTTTACGGGTCGAAAATTTGAAGTGTGTATCAGAATCTTATCACCCTTTTTTGCATAATTCTCTTTGAAACAATGACAACCTGCTCCGGTTTTCCTCTTGTACTTTTCCGTGTCGATGAAGTTGTATATCACTTCAATATCTTTCTCAATCTGATAATTCGAGATGGTCTTGTCTTTAAGATATTTCGAAACCGCCGTTACTCCGTCAGACTGCTCTATACTGAATCTCATAGTCGGCAGAAAACTCGGCTCAAGCCCCACAAGCGTTATATCCGTTCCGTGAAGCGTCGTTATGATTTTTACATCCTTTGAATTCTTTCTTTCGCTCTTGAGAATTTCCCTCGCCATATATGCACTCGATGCATGAGGAATCGCGTAATGCGCATGAATAATGTCAAGGTCGTGAAACTTTACAACCTCTACCATCTTGCTTGTCAGCGCGATTGAATAAAGCGGATAATCGAACACGGGATATTTGTACATCTCAACTTCATGATAAAAAATATTCCCAACAAACGAATTCAGCCTCGTCGGCATTGCATATGATATAAAATGCACCTCGTGACCCTTCATCGCAAGCGTCTTGCCTAACTCAGTCGCCACAACTCCGCTGCCTCCATATGTGGGATAACAGGTAATTCCGATTTTCATAGTCTTCCTTTATCTTTCTAATAAAATACTTATATAAAACATAAAATTAAAATGAAAATGCATTAACGCATAAATATCCCCGCCGCCTGCCCGCCATGCCGAAGGCTCGCCGTGGCGAGGTAGAATTACTCCCTGACAGCACTGCCGGGGTATCACCTGACGGTCAATTAAATGTTTTTTCATTTTCCCGGATGATACCAGAAATGATACCAAATGTATCATACGTAACTTCAGTAAAATCAGATTATTAAGTTAACTTAACACTGTTAATGATACCAATATGATACCTTTTTCCGTTTTCTTTTTAAAGTAATGTTTTTTCAATTTTAATAAAAATCTGTTACCCTGAAGGTATCATTTCATTTGATATGCAAATTAGATATGATTCTTAACTCTATACTATCTCAACGCTGTATCCGAATGCTTCTTCGAAAAGTCCTTTTCTCAAGTCAGCGCCCCAGATTTCAAGCGTCGGGTCTGTGTTCTCGTGAGGTGTGGTTTTGATTTTATATTTATCGCCTTGAATGGATATTTCAATTTTTTCTATGACTGCATTGTGCCCGCGGTCAAGACCGTCCGCTATGCGAAGTATCCCCGAAAGCAGTCTTATCTTTCTTTTGTTAATCGCGGATAGTTTGTAATATTCAGTGTGCTTCTGCTTCGGGTGCGACTTCCTGTGATATCTTGCTACGTTCGCTATTATTTCTATCTCCTCATTGTTATATCCCAGCAGTTCGGAATTCTTTATCAGATAATATGAATGCCTGTGATGCTGCGCCTGCGATATGCTGTGACCGATGTCATGAAGTATTGCCGCCGCTTCAAGAAATTCCTTGTCGCATTCGTCAAGTTCGAATTTGTCCTTTACGCTGTTGAATATCTGCTCTGCAAATTTCAGAACTTTCTCCACGTGCTTAATGTCGTAATTACTGTGCTTTGCAAGATTTATAATGCTCCTGTACCTTATGTTCTTCAAATCCGCTGACTCAAGCGCATTGTGCGTCTTGTCAATCGTATCAAAAATAATTCCTTCGCGCAAAGCATAACTCGCAAGCGTTATTTGCTTTATATCGAGTTCGGTAAATATCTGCTCCAGAATTATCGCACCCGCGGTTATAATGTCCGCACGGTCCGAATCGACGCCCTCTATCTTTTTTACTGCCGAAACATTTTCACATTTCAGAATTTTCTTCGCTGCCTGATGAAGTTCTTCGCCGGTATAACTAAAATTATTGAAATTGAAATCCGATGTGTCCGTTTCCTGTGCTGCATTTAAAATAACCGAGCCTAAATTTGTGATTGTTCCCGATGTGCCGATTACAACTTCGTAGTTTTCTTCCTTCAACTGCCTTATGACGGGATTGAGTATCAGTCTCGTGTATAGTTTCGCTTCTTCTATTTTATCTTTGTCAAAATTTCCGCTGCTGAAAAATTTCTCCGTCAGCCTCACCGCGCCCAGTTTAACGCTGTTCGCGTATTTCACCTGACCCTTCTGCCCTACTAAGAATTCAGTGCTTCCTCCGCCTATATCCATCATCAGTATCCTTTTGTCATAAACACTGAGCGACTGTAGTACGCCGAGATAAATCAAACGCGCTTCTTCGAATCCCGATACTACTTCAATCTGTATTCCGGTCTTATCCGAAACCATGTAAATGAATTCGTCCCTGTTTAGCGCCTCTCTGACCGCGCTCGTCGCCACCGCCCTTATCTGAGCTCCGTATGAATCGCATATAATCTTGAATCTCTTCAGCGTAGAAACCGCCCTTTCCATTGCATCGGGCGAAAGATATTTCATGTCCGTCGAACTCTTGCCAAGACGAACAACTTCCTTTTCTTTGGTGAGTATCTTCACGATTCCGCTGTCATTGACCTTTGCCGTCACTAAATGGAAAGAATTTGTTCCTATGTCTATTGCTGAAAGAATCTTTTCGGGCATCTTAATCTCTTTTTAATTCAATTAGTTTTTTCGATTCCTCGAAAACCTTTTCAATTGTTATTCCGTCTATGTTTCCCGTCGGCGACTGAATGCTTCTTCCGAATTCGTTTATCGGTCCCCATTCGTAACTGTTAGTCGGACCGAATAATCCTATTACCTTTGAATTTACGAAAGAAGCCGTGTGCATCATTCCCGTGTCATTTGTCACGTACAAATCAACACCGGCAAGCACTGCGGCTATTTTCCTTATATGCGGCTTGTCAAGTATTATAGCATGTATATTCTTTCGGTACAGTTCCGAATAAATAAAATCCGTTACTTCTATGTCCATGTATCCCGATGTCAGTACTATATAACAATCGTAATTCCTGTATAGTTTTTCAATCAGTCCGATGAAATTCTCCCTGCTCCATCTGTTCTGCACTTTTCCTGCGCCGCAATGGAATGCAAAAACTTTTTTCTTCCTGTCCCTGAAATGTTCATGCGCATAATCAACAGCGAATTTAATTTCTTCGGAATTTAATTTTATTTGTATTTTTCTGCGTTCCGAATCGGTCAATACCGCCCCCGTTATTTTTGCGTACTCGAGATTCCTCCCGGTCTGATGCATCTTTGTATCCGCCCATTTGAAATCTTTCTTTGCAGTCAGCAGGCTTGCGGTCTTGTTCTTCTTTCCGTCGATGCTTGCGGCGCCTATCCTGATTTTTGCACCCGAAAGAAAATTTATGTAATGCGACGTGCCTGACATCGATACTGTCGACGGAACAATACCTATATCGTACTTCCTTTTCCTCAGAGTCTTTATAAGTTTTATAAAACTTCCGACCTTGCCTTTATCGAATATTACAAGTTTGTCGATGTACTCGCTGCCGCCGCCCTCGAACATCCTGCAGTTGAAAGGCGAAGCAACAAGCGTTATCGATGCTTTTGTGAATTCTTTTTTAAGCGCGGCGAGAAACGGCGTGCAGCACAGCATATCGCCTAACTGGTTGTGCTGACGCACTACGAGTATGTTCTTTATCTTCGCGCGGTCAAAGGTCTTTGTATTCGGCATCGACGATTTTATCTTTATCTATTTGAGATTTTTTCTCCTGCGGTTTTGTATCTTTAACTTCCGTGCCGGGTGTCTTTATGCGTACAAAATAACGGAGAATGGATTTCAGTATATAATATAGTACAATGAAAAGTATTAGATATGATAAGAACTTAACCATTTTTATTTATTTGCTATTTTCCTCGCGGTCGGATCAAAATATTCCATGTTGCCGTGGTCAGGCTTCATTATCTCGTTCACAAGGTCGTCAAAATCTTTCGGGTTGTTTACAAAATCTATTGCTGCCGCATTCACTATTAAAACTCTCGATGCTTTGTATCTGAAAAAGAAATAATTGTATCCTTCATTCAAGTCTTTTATGTAAACTTCGGAAATCGGCTTCTCCGCCGGTCTGCCGCGCTTGTTTATGTTTGTCATAAGCCGCTCCACCGTCGATTGAAGATAAATCACCAGATCCGGAACAACGATATTTCTTTCAATGAACGATACCATCTTTTCGTAAAGTTCAAGTTCGTCGTCGGCAAGATTAAGATACGCAAATATCTTGTCCTTTTCGAATATATAATCCGAAATTATATAATTATGAAACAAATCTTCCTGCCTTAACTGCAATAATTGCTTGTATCTTGTCAGCAGAAAATATATCTGCGTATGAAAAGCATACCGCGCGGGATTCTTATAGAATTTTTCAAGAAAAGGATTGTCTTCAAAATTTTCAAGAACGAGTTTGGCGTTCAGTTTCTCCGCGAGTTTTTTCGCCAGCGAAGTCTTTCCCGCTCCGATAACCCCCTCTATCGCTATGTATTTAATCGTGTCTCCGGGCAATTATTTTTTTGTTTTATATATTTTAACATCCGATTTGTCCCTCGTATCGGCATACAATTTTTTCATTGTCTTAAATAAAACAGGATGAGTAAAATCAGGCGCCAGTTCCAGCATCGGCTTGAGAACGAATTTCCGGTTCTGAATTTCACCGTGAGGAATTTTAAGACCTCCTCCGTCATAAATAAGGTCTCCGTAAAATAATATATCGATATCAATTTCCCTCTCGAGCCATTTGCCCCTTTTCTTCCTGCCGACCTTTTCTTCCGTGTCTTTTATGAATTTCAAAAGTTCTGAAGGTGTCAGGTCCGTTTCTATTTTTACCGCGCAGTTAAGAAATTTATTCTGATCCTTTATACCCCATGGTTCCGTTTCATATATTAACGAACTTTTTAAGAACTTTATGCTCTTATTTTTCCTTATATAATCGATGGTAAGTTCAATAAATTCGAGCCTGTCGCCGACATTAGAACCTAATCCTAAAAATACATTCTCTTTCACATTCGCTCCAATTCGTTTATAATTTCAACCGAGTCAATAATACCAAGCGGAGCATTCGGCTTCCTCACCTTAACTATCACTCTCATTACTAACGGAAAATGTTCAATAATTGCCTCGCATACCTTAACATTCGCGGTTTCTATAAGATTGAATTTCTCTTTGCTGAATATTTCCTTTACAAGATTATATACTGCAAGATAATTCACTGTTTTACTAAGTTTATCAGTGTGATTTAGTTCTCTCAAATTGCAATGCATCTCTATATCAACCTCAAACTGATTCCCGAAAACCTTTTCGTGTTCGAGATCACCGTGATATGCAAAGAACTTGGCGTTATTTATTTTTATAATTGTCAGTTCCAATTATCTCTTCTTCTTTGATGCTTTTTTAACCGCTTTCTTTATTGCCTTCTTAACTTTTTTATTTTCTTTCTTCACGGCTTTCTTTGTGCTCTTTACCGCTTTCTTCACATCCTTGACTTTAGTCTTCGCTTTTATTTTATCAAGAGCCATTTTTACTGTCTTGCCGATGTCGGCGGGTGATTCAACAACGTGAATTCCGCATTCCTTCATTATAGACATTTTCTCGACCGCTGTACCTTTGCCGCCCGCAATGATTGCTCCCGCATGGCCCATCCTTCTTCCCGGAGGAGCAGTTCGTCCGGCAATGAATCCGATAACGGGTTTCTTTACGTGCTTCTTAATGAAATAAGCCGCTTCCTCTTCTGCGTTGCCGCCTATCTCGCCTATTAAAACGATTGCTTCTGTATCTTTATCTTCGTTGAATAATTTTATGGCATCCAAAAATCTTGTACCGATAACAGGGTCTCCGCCGATACCTATACCCGTCGATTGCCCGATACCGAGTTTCGTCAACTGGTCAACTGCTTCATAAGTTAAAGTTCCGCTGCGCGATACAACGCCGACTTTGCCTTTCTTGTGAATGAATCCAGGCATGATTCCGATTTTGCATTCGCCCGGAGTTATTATTCCGGGACAATTGGGTCCTATAAACCTTACGCTTCTTCCGTTCTTGTTAAGATTCTGAACGTAATCGTAAACCTTGACCATATCCCTCGCCGGTATTCCTTCCGTTATGCAGACAGCCAAATCTATTCCGGCATCAACGGCTTCAATAATAGCGTCCGCCGCAAAACCCGCCGGTACAAATATAACGGATACGTTTGCCTTTGTTGCTTTGACCGCTTCTTTTGCAGTATTGAAAATCGGAATTTTGTCGTTGAATAAAGTACCGCCTTTTCCGGGCGTCACTCCCCCAACTACGTTTGTACCGTATTCAACCATCTGTGTTGTATGAAACGCCCCCTCGGAACCCGTTATTCCCTGTACCAGAATACGTGATTTTTTATTTACTAAGATGCTCATATTTAATTTATTTTATTGCAATTATTTTACTATGTTGCTTTTAATTCTCCATTTCCCTGACTTGTCCGCTACCAGGTTATATGTAATAGTGCTTTCCTTTTCGACTTCTTTGCCGTCGGCTCCGACTGTCGTTTGCTTTACTTTTACTTTCACTGAAGAATTGTCGCCCTTCTTCGAAACAACCGAAGGCGGCTCTGTAATAATGAACTTTTTAACGTTCTTGTAATTTTTCTTGAAACTGTCAGCAGAGCGGCCTTCCCAGACCTCGCTTGCTTTCTTCATGTTGGCATCGAATGTCTTGGAATCGCTGATTCCCCTCTGCAGAAATTCCAGATAATCACCGACTGCCGTGCTCGGATTATCGAACCTTTTGTTTAGTTCCTTTTCTTTCTGCTCGAGTTTCTGTTTCTTTGTTTTTGTTTTAACCGTATCTTTTACAGTCTTCACTGTATCCGTTTTCTGCGTTTCCTTTCCCTGAGAAATCATCGTGGAATCAATTTTTTTCAGACGCTCTTCCCACTGTCTTAACTGCTCTTCCTTGATCTTCAGAAAATCTTCCTTGTCTTTCAATTCCTTTTCCTTATCGGAAAATTGTTCTTTCTGTTGTGGAACATTCTGCTGTTCCTCTTTCTTGTTGCAAGATGTGATGGTAAAGATAAAAGATATAAGAATTACTCCGGCAAGTAAGAATTTTATCCGTTTCATTAGTTTGTATTTTTTTATCAAAATAAATTATTTCGTTTATATATTCAATTGATTATTTGTAAATTACAACTAAATTAAAATCTTTACTATGAACATATTAATCGTACATGCGCACCCGGAATCTAAATCGTTCAGCGGCGCTTTAAGAGATACAGCAGCGGATTTCTTTAAATCCTCAAACTGTAATGTTGCAATATCCGACCTATACAGCATGAATTTCAATCCGGTCGGAAGTCCCCGTGACTTAAAAGAAACAAGCACTGTCGAATATTTCGACTACCAGAAAGAACAACTCTATGGCATTAAGAATAATCTTCTTACGGATGAAATTAAGAATGAAATGGCGAAGTTCTTAAAAGCGGATTTGATTATTTACAATTTCCCTCTCTGGTGGTTCTCTGTACCCGCTATTATGAAAGGCTGGTTCGACAGAGTTTTCGCTATGGGATTTGCCTATGGACCCGGAAAAGGCGTCTATAGTACGGGAACGTTCAGAAATAAAACATCTTTTCTATGCATTACAACAGGCGGTGCGGAATTTTCGTATAAAGAAAGCGGCGTAAACGGGGATATAAATAAAATATTATTCCATGTGAACCACGGAATGCTGAATTTTGTCGGTATGAAAGTTTTACCCCCGTTTGTTGTTTACGGACCGTCAACATTTACGGAAGAAGAAAAGAAGTCAAAACTGATAGAATACAGGAATTATTTGTCGAAATTAAATAATATAAAACCGCTTTTTTACTGATTTTTCTGTTATTTCTTATAATCTTGATAATACTGAAGCATTCTGTTAATTTGATTGTCAAATATTTTTATGACTGAAGATACATATAAAGAACCGGCTCCGTACTGGAAAGGTAATGCAAATCCTTTCGAATCAATGATGCTGCGTTTCGATAAAGCGGCGGAATTGTGTAAACTCGAACAGGGATTATATAATTACCTCAAACAACCCGTTAAACAGGTTATTATTTCTATTCCTGTTTTAATGGATAACGGAAAACTGGAAGTCTTTGAAGGATACAGAGTTATTCATGATAATATTCTCGGTCCTTCAAAAGGCGGAATAAGATATGCTCCCGATGTTGACCTTGATGAAATGAAAGCCCTCGCCTCATGGATGTCATGGAAATGTGCTATTGCAAACATTCCGTTCGGCGGCGCAAAAGGAGGCGTTAAATGCGACCCTTCTAAACTGTCGCAAAGCGAACTTGAGAAAATTACAAGAAGATATACTTCTGCCCTGCTTGAAATATTCGGACCGGATACGGATATCCCCGCGCCCGATATGAATACTAACGAACAGATGATGGCATGGATTATGGATACTTACAGTATGCATTCAAGAAAAACCGTTACTGGAGTCGTTACAGGCAAACCTCTTATTATTGGAGGTTCAAAAGGACGCCCTGAAGCCACAGGCAGAGGTGTGATGATTGCAACAATGTGCGCTCTTGAGAAAAAAGGAGTTGACCCGAGAGATATTACATGCGCGGTTCAGGGATTCGGTAATGTCGGCTCCGTAAGCGCTAAACTTCTTTCCGAAAAAGGAATTAAAATCGTAGCGATTAGCGACGTGACAGGCGGATATTATAATAAAGATGGAATTGATATTCCGAAAGCAATAGAATATGTGAAAAAGAACGGCTCTCTGAAGGACAGCAAATTCGGTTCCAAAATAACTAATGAAGAATTACTGGAATGCGATGCATATATACTCGTACCTGCTGCAAAAGAAGACCAGATTACGGAAAAAAATGCAAATAATATTAAAGCAAGATTGATTGTTGAAGGTGCTAACGGTCCGACTGCCGCTAATGCTGACAGTATAATTGAAAGAAAAGGAATTATGGTAATCCCCGATATTCTTGCAAATTCAGGCGGCGTGATAGTCTCGTACTTCGAATGGGTTCAGGATAGGCTCGGCTATTTCTGGGACGAAGATGATGTAAATAACAGGCTCAATAGAATGATGCGTGAGGCATTTGAAACCGTTTATAAGACTGCTATGAACTACAATACAACCATGAGACTCGGCGCATATATATATGCAATTGATAAGGTTTCGAAAGTTCTTAAATTACGCGGAATATACGGATAATGAGATTAGCAATAATAACATTATTGATATTGTTCTTTTTTAAGTCAGGTGCGGCGCAGCAGAATATAACGGAACTTCCGAAAACAAATTTTGCGGTGTTTGCAGAATTGTTAAACGATGGTCTCGGACCGGTTGATGATAAGGTTACAATACTCGGACCTGATAAAATATATAAAATCGATGCGGGAAAAGAGTGCAGCGAGAAAAAATTTTTCCTGAACGTATTCAAACAGAGATTCGCGAACAGAAGATTTGTTTACGAAAAAGAAACCGACAGCACGAATTATATTGTTTTTGCAGGTGACTTTGACTTTAAAACAGTTTACTCAAAACCTGCAGGCAAGTCGCTGCTTGGAGATGAATATACGGAAAGAAACATTTCTGTATCGTTCAGTTACAGTATATTTAAAGCGGGAAGTTCAGAAATCGAAAGCAACAGGAAATTTTCGAAATCATTTAAAGATGAAGTGAACATAAAAGATTATGATTACGTGCAGAATTCCGATTTTGATTTCATGAACTCAAAACTGCCCGAAAAATCATTTTTCGGAAAAATATTTTTACCGGCTGTGATAGTTATAACGTCCGCTGCCGCAATTGTTCTGTTTTTTACAATAAGAAGCAAATAAACATGATAAAATATATGAAGTTATATTTAGTATTACTCACATTAGTAATTACGGTTATAATGACCGGATGCTCCGGTTCAGACAAATCGAATATTAATACGGATGACCCCGATAAGGCATTTGAAATTGCGAAAAAAAGTTATGATAAAGGAGATTATCTTCAGGCCATTGATGATTTCTCGGTAATAAAAGTGAAATTTTCGGGTTCTAATATCAGCGATAAATCCCAGTATTATTTCGGTATGAGTTATCTTAAGCGCGAAGAATACATACTTGCAGCGTATGAATTTGAATATTTACTCAAAAACTACGGAACAAGTTCCTTTGCAGTTGAAGGCAGATATCAACTTGCAATGTGTTACTACGGACTTTCGCCAAAATATCCGCTTGACCAGACATACACATATCAGGCTATAAGTGAATTTAAGAACTTTTTGGAATTATATCCTACTGATAAGAATTCTCCCGAAGCGGAAGCAAGAATTAAGGAATTGAGAAATAAACTTGCATTGAAAGATTTAAAATCCGCTGACTTATACTATAAGATGGATGATTATAAGGCATCCATTGTTTACTACGAACATATTCTGTCCGAATATTTCGATACGGATTATGCCGATGATGCATTGGTCGGGAAAATAACGGCTTTGATTGCAAGAAAAAAATATGACGATGCGAAAAAAGAGGTTGAAAGATTCGAATCCAGATTCCCAAAAAGTGATTTGTATGCGAAAGTTCAGTCTTTAAAGAAATCTTTACCTAACTGATATGAAAGAAAAGAAAGTTAAAGAATCCCAGGTGGAAATGATAGAACTGGTTCTGCCGAACGATACCAATATGCTTGGCAATCTACTCGGCGGAAGACTGATGCACTGGATTGATATAGCAGCGGCGCTTGCAGCATCACGTCACTGCAATAATATCGCCGTGACTGCCGCAGTTGATAACCTGCATTTTCATAATCCGATTAAACTCGGCGATATCGTCAGGCTTAAAGCATCCGTAAATCGTGCCTTTAAAACTTCAATGGAGGTCGGTGTTCGTGTGGAAGTTGAGGATATACGAACAGGCAAGACATTTCATTCTAACAGCGCATACCTTACTTTTGTAAACGTGGAAAGTCCTTCCGAAAAGCCAATCCCTGTTCCGCCCATTCTGCCCGAATCGATAGAAGAAATAAGAAGATTCGGACAGGCTATGAAAAGAAGAGAGCAGAGATTAAAAGAAAAATCCGGACTGGTAGAGGATTAAAATGGGCGTGAATTCCATAAAATGCAGCGGATTGGAAAAAAGATTCCTTAATAAAGTAATATTCAGAAAAGTTGACCTGGAACTGAATTCTGGTGATTCGATAGCAATAACGGGAAGGAACGGTTCAGGTAAATCCACACTCCTGAAAGTCATTGCAAACCTGATAAAACCCGAAAAAGGCACGGTTGAAATTACAGAGTCCGGCAAAGCAATCAATTCCGAGAAAAGACATTTATATACAGGTATGATTTCGCCTTATATAAATCTTTATGAAGAACTTACTGCTTACGAAAATCTCGGATTTTTCTATGACCTTAAATGCACTGATAAGAAAGAGAATAAAAAAGAATATATTAATTCGCTTCTCGAAAGAATTAATCTTTACAGCAGAAGAAACGACGAGGTTAAAAATTTCTCATCCGGTATGAAACAAAGAGTTAAACTTGCATTCGCTGTTATAAACAAACCGCCCGTTCTCCTAATGGACGAACCCAGAACAAACCTTGATACGGAAGGGATTTCTCTTGTGTATGAAGTTGCCGGCGAACAAAAAGAAAACGGCATTCTGATAGTCGCTACAAATGAACCCGAAGATACAAAACTCTGTTCCAAAACCATTTCTATCGAAGACTACAAATAATAGTTGCTAACCGAAACTTTTTCTATTGACATTACGTTATATTGTTTATATGTTGCTATTAGCAACTAATTAGAGCAGACATTATTATGAAGCCAAAATATATAATTTCGATACTCTTCCTTGCCGCCGGACTGGCAGTATTCTTCTCTATGCCGGGAAAAGGCAGCAATAATACTGACACTGACAATAAAAGTTTAAATAACGTTACAAAGCAAACAAAAGGAAAAATGGAACATTTAACAGCAGAAACATTCAAAAAGAAAATATTCGATTACGAAAAAAACAAAGACTGGAAATACGAAGGCGATTTACCTGCAATCGTGGATTTCTATGCGGATTGGTGCGGTCCCTGCAAAATGGTAGCCCCGGTTCTTGAAGAATTATCGTCCGAATACGACGGAAAAGTAAATATATACAAGATTGATACCGAAGCCGAGCAGGAACTTGCTGCGGTTTTCGGAATTAAGAGCATTCCTTCTATACTCTTTATACCGAAAGAAGGTCAGCCCCAGATGTCTATGGGCGCAATGCCGAAAGAAGGCTTTGTACAGGCAATAAACGATATTCTTCTTAAAAGCAAAAACTGAATTTTCATAGAATAAACATCATAATGTTCTCCCTCAAAGGCGGCTAATTTTAGCCGCTTTTTCTTTTTTATCTCTTATGCCGTTTTCCTGATTTTTATTGTGTATTGAAATATTAATCAATTCTTGCTAATATGCCATTAACAACTTTTGTCAATAACAATAGATATGCCCAACAGAATCGTAGATTTAATACTTGCTCTGAAAAGCAAGTGTCTTGAAAAAGAAGAATCAATCCGTCAGGAATTCGGTCTCTCACCCGCTGAATATAAAGGTATCATCGCAATGTCTCCGAACGAGCCATGCAATTGCAATAAATTATCCGAAAAGATGGGACTTTCAGTGTCGAGGGGCAGCCGAGTTATCGAAAAATTGGTAAAGAACAAGTATCTTATCTGTGAAACCTCTCTTGAAGATAAGCGGAATGTAATTTTAAGTCTGGCGCCAAGAGGAATCAGAATTAAAAAGAAAATCGACAGCATGCTCAACGATTGTGAGAGTATTATTGAAAGTAAATTATCCAATACCGAGATAAAAAGCACTCTCAAGATATTCAATAAACTGGGTGATTGTCTCTAAGACATCCGCAGCATTTGTACGTTTAATTATATCGTAACATATAAAACAATTTTAAAGCGGGATAAAAATCCCGCTTTGTTTTTACACTAATTTAGAAATCTGTCCAGAGCAAAATAAACCAATTCCGAGCCTCTGTTGAAACCTCTCTCAAAGTCGCTTCTGTCTGAACATTCATTTGCTATCTTCTCGCCGAGATTAATATGCTCAGATTCATCGAGATGCTCATCGAAGTATTCCGTTTCTCCTTCTTTAAATCCGTAATACTTCTTAAGCCCTTCGATTTTGCTTTTTGCAACTTCAGGCTGTTGTATCTCAAATGCATGAATCGCTCCGAGAAGTTCCGACGGATTCATTGAACTGAATGCTTCATTTAAATCATCCATACCTGTGAAAATAGCACATTTGTATTTACGCATGAAGTCTTCCCATAATTTTACGTGTTCATCCTCTTCCTTAATTACATTAAGGGAAATTTTGTCAGCAACTCCGAGGCTTTCAATGATTTTTGCCCAGTAATTGGGCATCATGCTCACAAAATCATAGTATGAATGAGCATAATCGGCTAACTGATGTTCCGTAATCTCCCCTTTTGACCATTTCTGATAAAACGGATGATCCAGAAGTCTGAATTTTAATTTCATTGTTTCTCCTTTTTTATTTTATCTGTAACAATTATTCATTCATAAATGTCCCGTTCAAGTATTGCCATTTAATATTAATTCTAATTAAAGTAAATTTCAAAAATTATATTACAGACATGAAAACAAAAATTTTTTTAATTATTTCATTATTTCTTGCATTAACCGCGAGAATTTATGCAAATGAAATAGTTTTTTCAACAGGAACATACGCTGAGGTTCTTGCAAAAACAAAAGCGGAAAATAAGGTTCTTATGATTGATTTCTTTACCGATTGGTGCAAGTGGTGCGTAGAACTCGATAAAAAAGTGTATACAAATTCTGACGTTGCTGATTTCGCAAATAATAATCAGATAAATTGGAAGATAGACGCTGATAAAGGGGAAGGTGTTGAACTTAAAAAAAAATTCGGAGTTGCCGGATATCCTACAGTTATATTCGTTAATGGTGACGGCGAAGAAATCGACAGAATAGTAGGTTATCTGCCTGCTAAGGATTTCCTTTCAATCATGAAAGATTATAATGCCGGTAAGAACACACTTCCTTCATTAAAAAAAATTCTGGAAATAAATCCTGACGACATCGAGGCTAATTTCAAAATGGGAAAGAAATATTCCGACGGCGGTGATGTTGAAAAAGCAAAACCATATCTGGACAAAGTTGTTAAGTTGGACCCTGATAACAGAGCGGGCTGGACAGATGACGCCGAACTATTACTTGCACAGATTAGCAATAAAACTGAAGATCTTGAATCTTTTATAAAAAAATATCCCAACAGCGAAGTTTTAAAACAGGCTTATATGTCCCTTGCTGAAATATCATTCGGAGAAAAGAAAATTGATAAAGCAGACGAATATTATAAAATTCTCTTTGATATGTACGGAAAACAGGACGAAGATATAAAATTCGGATACGGGCAACTACTTGTTTCAAAATTATATTCAATAAGCGAAAACAAAGAAGCGGTACAGGCTGACTGGAAAAAGGGTATTGTGATTGCGACAGAATGCCTCGACTTCGTAAAAGGCGGTGCCAGCGAAGGTTCTTGTTATTATTACATGGCGAGTTTTTATAACAAACTCGGAGATAAGACAAATGCAAAAGAATGCATTGAAAAAGCAATTAAAGTGCACGACAAAAAAGCCTACAGGGAATTACAGGAGAAAATAAATAAATAATGTATAAAGATGAATTTATGAGGAAGGCAATACGCCTTTCTATCGAAAATGCGAAAAAAGGCGGCGGACCCTTCGGAGCAGTAATAGTTAAAAATGGAAAGATTATTTCCGAAGGCGTAAACAAAGTGACATCTAAAAAAGACCCTACTGCTCATGCGGAAATTGAGGCAATCAGAAATGCTTCAAAGAAACTGAAAAACTTCAGCCTTAAGGGATGTGAATTGTATACTTCCTGCGAGCCTTGTCCAATGTGCCTTTCGGCTGTTTACTGGTCGAATGTTGACAGGATGTATTTCGGCAATACCAAGAAAGACGCTGCTCATATCGGCTTCAGGGATGACTTCATATACCATGAGTTGAGCAGACCTATTTTAAAAAGGAAATTAAAAATCACTCAGCATTTAAGAGACGAAGCGCTGACCGCTTTTGAAGTATGGGACTTAAACGACAATAAGACTGAATATTAAAATAAGAATCTGACTATAATCCCTATTATCGCGCTTGATATTATAAGATAATAGGGTTTTATTTTTGTAAAAAACAATACAAGCAGACCTGCAGCAAAAATTCCAAATGTCACGTAATCGATAAGCGCATCCTTTGAAAGAAAATATGCAGTCGTAATAATAGCGCCTATCGCTGCCGCGTTTGCTCCCTTGATTGCGGATTTCAAAATAATATTATCTTTCACTTTTTCTATTACCTGTGCCAGAATCATGACTAATATAAATGTCGGAAGGAATATTGATATTGTTGCAAGCACAGAACCGGGAATACCCGCGACCATATATCCTATGAAAGTCGATGTTATAACAACGGGACCGGGAGTAATCTGTCCGAACGCCAATCCGTCAAGAAATTCCTTTGCCGTCAGCCAGTGAAGGTTTTCAACTACGTCCTGCCTCAGTACTCCTATAATCACGAACCCGCTTCCATACGTCAACGCTCCTGCCTTCATGAACACAAGCGGTATTTCAAGCATTTTCGAGTTGATAAATTCGAATAAATTGATAATCACAAAACGCACTGAAATAAAAAGACTTAACAATGTTTTTGATATTAAATTTATCGCAATGATTGAAACTGATTTAAGATTTTGCCCTTCGCTTTTTTTTTCCTTAACGAAATAATATACTACCGCGATTAAAGCGGAAGAAAATATCAAAACAAGTATATGAACTCTGTAAAGTATCGAAACCGCAATGGCGGCAAAAAACAAAGTATACTGGAATACATCTTTTGTAAAAACCGACCTGCTGAGATTAAATCCTGAATGGAAAATGATTGATATAATAACAGGACTTATTCCGTACAAACCCCAGACTATATAATTGATATCTTTGTATTCTTTGTAGAAGACCGAGAATAAAAGTACGATTAGAAATGAAGGGATTACCAGACCTATGCCTGACAGGACGGAAGCCCAGAATCCTTTTTTGAAATACCCGAAATACAGCGCGACCTGGAAAGCAAGCGGTCCCGGGGCTATCTGCGAATATCCGAAATATTCCCTGAACTCCTCAAGTGTCATCCACTTTTTACCGAAGACAAGGTCTTTTCTTATAAAGTCTATTATTGCAAGCGGACCGCCGAAACCGGCGAATCCGAGATACAGGAAGTATCTGAAGATACTAAAATTTGTCATTAAACAAATTTATTAATCTCTGCCGCAATTTCAATATCTTTTTCCGTGATGCCGCCGGCATCATGCGTGGAAAACGAGACTTCTATTTCCGCGTATTTCATCGTCAGGTAATCAGGGTGATGGTCAAACTGCTGGCAGATTGTACTTATAGTAGTAACAATGCCTGCTGTTTGCGGAAACCCTTTCGTCTTAAAAATCTTTTTGATAGAATTCCCTTCGACGAACCATCCGCTGACTTCCTTTATTTTTTGAAGTACAATATCAGGATTTAATTTTTTCATATTTTTACAACCGCTTTTTATAACGGTTTAATTTATAAAATTCAGGCTACAGAGAAAAACCTGATACACCGTCGAAATTATAAAGATTCTCCGTCTTTATAAAATCAAAACCGTGTTCTCTAATTTTATTGAGCAATTCTATTATTGCCGAATGTGTGATTGTTTTTCCTTTTTCGGGATTTTCATATCTGCATCTCCAGTGGTCAACCTGATTAATGTTAGGCGAACCTTCAGGAAAGACCTTAACTCCCCTGCTGCTTATGGATGAGAGTTCAAGACCTTCCGCCTGTATCTTACTCATTATGTTGCCAAGGTCGTCAGGTGAACCGCTGTTCCAGTCAACAAAAACATCCACGCCGACGAGATCTTTTGCAATGTTAGCCTGCGATTTAAGTTTCGATTTTTCAACCTTATGATGTCCCTCGGAAGAGTATTCCGCAATTTTAAAAAGCGAAGGTTTTTGTCCGAGTCTTTTAATCACTTCATCCGCAAATTCTCTTGTACCTACGGTGATTGAATCATTCAGCGTGCTTCTAATATCATAAGTATGAACCCCTTCTTCGAGAGTCTTAAGCCATGCATTATGCACCTTCGATGCAATTTCAGGCTGACCTATATGAACGAGCATCATAACAGCACCTAAAAGCAAACCCGAGGGATTGGCTGAATTTTGTCCCGCTCTTCTCGGCGCCGAACCGTGAATTGCTTCGAACATAGCAAATTCGTCTCCGATATTTGCCGAGCCTGCAAGCCCTACAGAGCCTGTCATTTGAGCAGTTACGTCAGATAAAATATCGCCGTAAAGATTTTCCATTACGAGCACATCAAATTGTTCGGGAGCAGTCGCGAGTTTTGCCGCTCCGATATCAACTATCCAGACTTCTTTTTCTATCTCCGGATATTCTTCTCCGATTTCATTGAAAATCTTGTGGAATAATCCGTCCGTGATTTTCATTATATTATCTTTAACGAAGCACGTTACTTTCTTTCTTTTATTCTTTACTGCAAATTCAAATGCATACCTTACTATTTTTTCAGTACCTGTAGTTGAAATGAGTTTCAATGCCTGTGTTACCTGTCTCGTCTGCCTGTATTCAATACCCGAATATAAATCTTCTTCGTTCTCACGCACTATAACTAAATCCATCACCGGGTGTTTGGTGGTAATGAAAGGATGATAAGAAACGCACGGTCTTACGTTCGCATACAGCCCAAACATCTTGCGGGTTGCAACATTCAGACTTTTATAACCGCTGCCCTGAGGCGTTGTGATTGGGGCTTTCAAAAAGACTTTAGTTTTTCTTAATGAATCCCATGACGAGGGTGCAATACCCGTAACATTTCCGCTGAGATAAACTTTTTCACCGACTTCAATTACTTCAATATCAATTTTCGCTCCTGCTGCCTGAATAATTCTAAGCGTTGCATCCATTATTTCAGGACCTATTCCGTCACCGTATGCTACGGTAATTGGGGTTCTATCGGACATTTTCTTGACCTTTCAAATATATAATTTTTTAATTTTTTGAATTCCTTTAAGCGTAAACACTTCCTTTCGTTCATAATGAAATGTTGTAAAATTAAAAACCAATAAATGTGTTATTAAGTTCTGATTAGACAAGGATTTAAGATGAAATTTGAAAAATATACAACTTATTGGCAATACGGTATGATATCCGGTCTAAATCTTTACATTTTTAGGTTTAACAATTTCATTCCATGCTTTTGGGGAAAACAAGTTGTAATTCTCTTTTCTGAAATTGCGGTAATAAAGCGCTCCCCAGACCGGAGTGGACGGATAGTAATATAGATCTTTTGCAAACATATCCAGTATTCCCGGAAATTCAAAGGCTGAGTAATGTTTGTTGAGATATGTTTTTACAAACTCGGAAAGTTCTTTTGTAATTCTATTCACGATAAAGCACGGATAGACAGTAAGTGTTGCGCCGAGTCCTATCGGCAGGCTTTTCGGAAGTGACATTGCATAGTTAAAACATTCTCTGCTGAAAGTTTCAAAAGTTCTTACATCCGGACTTTCGGAATATTTGGCAAAGGCAAATGTATTTGCCTGTCCGAATTTGGCTGCTTCAATTCTCGTTCTCTTATAAGCCCTGTCAAATAGCCAGTTCGGTTCAACACCCATCGGTTCCATATTGTAGTACCTCATCCAGCCGTCAAGCGTGGAATAATATTCTTCGACTTCCTTCGTTAAGCCCATAATTAAAAATTAAATATTCGAAATTACCGGCAATCAGAATAATTTGTCCGGTGTAAAACCTTTTGATTGAATATTCGAATGTTTAAAAATTATTTCATTAAAATCATTTTTTTAGATGCTAACTGTTTATTGTCTGATGTCAGCCGATAAAAATACACTCCGCTCGATAGATATCCCGCATCGAAATTTACGGAATACGAACCGGCATTTTTGTATTCGTTCAAAAGTGATTTCACTTCTTTGCCCGATATATCATAAATCTTCAATGAAATATTGGAATTCTTCGGTAAATCAAATTTAATCGAAGTAACGGGATTAAACGGATTCGGATAATTCTGGTAAAGTTTGAATGAAGAAGGAATACCTTCGTTCTCATTCTGAATAGCAGTCGGATTCGACATTAGTTTAATTTCCCAGATTCCGCTTCCGTGAGTTGCTGCCCGCAGTTTTCTGCCGACGGGTACATATGACAAATCAAACACTATTGAATACGGCATACCTCTTTTGTATTCACCCCACGAAAGACCGCTGTTGGTGCTTGCATAAACACCGAGGTCATTACCCGCATAAAGATTATTCGGGAATAGGGGGTCAACGAATACCGATTGTGTCGGAATATCGGGAAGATTGTTTGTCAGATTCACCCATGTAGTTCCAGCATTTGTGGATTTATATATGTGTCCGGTTCCGAAACCTCCGAATGTTATATAAACTTCGCTTGCCTTATACGGATTCGTTACCATGCGCGTCGGATACCTGTTGGGCAATGAACCGGTTATGTTCGTCCAGGTTGTACCTCCGTTCACTGAACGCCATACGGCAGCATTGGCGGAACCTCCGGGTGCGGCGCCTACATAAATCGTATCCACGGAAAGCCACGATGCTGCCATCGACAATGCTTTGCCGCCGTTGAAATTCTGAAGTGACGAGGAGAAACTTGAACCAGCATTTGTGGATTTATAAAAATCAGTACCTGCAACGTATAATACATTCGGATTCGAAGGACACACGATAAAAGGTGTATTGAAGCAATAATATGTTTCATCACCGGAATTCGGAATGTTATTAAGATAATTTAAAACCGAACCGCCGTTTGATGATTTCGCAATATCGCCGTAAGTATATTCCGTGTAGCAAACCTGAGGATTCTGCGAACTTACCTGGCTGCAGAAACCATCGCCGCCGAATGTTTTATACCATGCAGTTGTTCCCTGATAAAATGCAGCCCTGTTATCCTGAAGACCGCCAATACAGAATATAGAATCTGTAAATGAATTTCCAAGCGTAGCATAGAACTGCGATGTTACATATCCGCCGTTACATGAGAAAAATGTTTCGCCGAAATTATTCGAGCGGTAAAGACCGCCGTCCGCGGCAATATAAATTTTATTCGGGTCTTTCGGATTATCCGTGTAATAATGAACATCAGCATGCACAAAATTAGAAGAACCTTCAGGCTGTCCCGGAGGAGTTGCGCCGGTATTCCATGCAGACCAACTTGACTTGGTTGTAAAACTTGTCCCGCCGTTTGTTGATTTCTCAACATTCAGCGTGCCGAGTAAAATTGAATTCGGGTCATTCGCTTTTACCCAGTGAGCCTGATTATACCAGCCCTGATTTCCCGATGGAACGGAAGTTGAGCCGACTGTCCAGGTTGTTCCGCCGTCGGTGCTTTTGTAATACCCTACATAAGCGGTTATGTCATTAGCAATGTTAGCATAAATGTAATTCGGATTTCCTCTGTACATTGCAAGCGACGCCTTGCCTGACCATGTAGACGGCAAGCCGCCCGCGAGTTTTGTCCATGATGAACCGCCGTTTATTGATTTATAGATACCGACATTGGCATTCGGTATATTATTGGATAAATTTCCTATAGAAGCGTAAACAATATTCGTATCAGTTGAATTAATGAGCATATCCATTGCCATTGAGTAATTAAGAACATTCGACCATGTTCCGCCGGCATTATAAGATTTATATACACCTTCGCTTGTTGCCGAATAAATTATATTCGGATTTTTCGGATTAATCATAACTTTCCAGACGCCGCGCTGATTGCTGTAAGACCAGTCAAGCGACTTTGTCCAGTTCAGTCCGCCGTTCGTTGTTTTCAGAATCCCTATCCCGTACATACCTCTTGTTACCCTTAAATTAACGCCATTGTTTATAGAATACTGATATCCGTAATTTTCGCCTGTTCCTATGTACATAATATTCGGATTCACAGAATCTATGGCAATAGAACTAACAGCAAGCGAAGGAAAGCCTGTATTTACGAGAGTCCATGCGCTTGCACCTATTCCGCCTGACGTCGATTTCCACAAACCGCCCGATGCAGAGCCGATAAATACTACAGACGTGTCGACAGGGTGAACAGCCAGCGCTATACTTCTGCCGCCTATATTATTCGGACCTATTGAAGTCCAGTTATCCGCAGATTTGTCAAAAGCAGATGAAAGTTCGCTTTGCGAATATTCAAACGCCTTGAAATATTTATCCTGCGGGATATCGGCATCGGGATATGCTCTTATTTCACCCATAAACTGCAATGCGGCAAGTATTCCACCCGCTTCGTTTTCCTCATCTTCGTGATTATCACCGGAAATGATTTTTGATTTCAACAGAAATATTAAAACAGATATTATTGCAACGGAGATAATAATGCTTAAAAGATAGGATTTCTTTTTCATAAAGTATTTAATTATTTATTCAAACGTATTACACACAAATAAGAAAAGCAATTCAAAATCTTTAATATTTGACACCTAACATAGGATTATCAAACTTTTAAACACCGGATAACGTTTTATTCTCATGCATACACAAATATTCAAAAAAAATTTAGCGCTGAATATAATTCCGATTTTACTACTCGGATTTTATTTCTATTCATGCTCAGATAAAATACAAGACCCGGTTCAGACTCAACAGACACTGTTGTATTCTAAGCCAGGTATTGTTGACAGTCTTATAGGTACGTGTTCCACATATCTGGTTCGGAATTTCATTATTGATTCGCTTGATTTCAGCGCTTACACAGGAGGCAAAATTGAAATGAATTCGTTTTCCAACGGGGACTTATCCGAATTATCGCTTTTTTACCTCAATCCTGATACCGCTGTATATGTATTCAACATTTCAGGCAAAGATGAAATTAATTCTCAGATTCCGCGAACTTTTATTCCTTCAAATAGAAAAGAAAAGTATTATTTCAGAATGAAACTGTTTGCGAGTGTGTGCACGGGAGAATTGTATTATCTGAAGGTAAGGGATTTGAATATTTACGGTGTAAAGTAGATTACTTAAATCTATTTATTATCACCGATTTATAAACCGTAAATCTTTCGCTCAAGTCTGGTGATACTTTAAGAACAAGCATAAGCGTTCCGAATATTAATGTGACGATCGAACTACGAACGGCTATATCCAGAAAAACAAAATTTATAACAGGTATCGCATTTCCTACAAAATAAATCAGAACCGCGGATACTACAACAATCAATTGTTTGTAATCGAAAGGCTGCAGTTTATATTTCCTATACAGGAAAAGCCATTTTAGAAAATTGAACGTGAAATAAGACGCAACAAATCCGAATGCGGCGCCGATACCTCCCGATATAGGAATTAGTATATATGTCGAGACAACGCTTACAATCAGGAGCATTACGTTAAAAAACGAATCGTATCTGTAATCAGGCGAGTTCACCAGTATTTCGGAATTCAGTCCCACGGAAATATCTATCATTACGCCAAGCCCGATAATCATGAAAAAGATGAAATTGACGGAATACTCGGGGTTCTTTATAAAGAAAAACAGATTGTGTTTATTAATTATAATGCCTACATACAGAAGCGAACCTATAATTAATTGTATTACGGATGTTCTTCTGTATATATCGCGAATCTCTTCGAGTTTGTTCTCTTTCCATGCAGTCGCGATAATCGGAACTGAGATTCTTGATAATGCACGCATAGGCACGTATAGGATTGAGGCGATATAAAAATAGAAATAATAAACACCGACCATCGAAAGACCTACCATCGAACCTATCATCAGTCCGGGAATCCTTACTCCTGTTATCATTGCCGCGCCGGATATAAGCGTGAATCCTCCGTATTTCAGCATTTCCAGAACTTTATCTTTCCTTATCTGCTTAAAACTTAATCTAATTGAAAACTCGCCGGAGACAATAATCTGAATGAGGATTATCAAAGCGCACACAAGATAAATGCAGACATAGTATATTACGAATGCGCGGAAGTCGAATATCTTAAAAATATAAATTACTATTCCGATTGTTGTTAAAACTCTCAGACCGACTTCCCTTGTGAATGTTGCCAGACTTGTCTTGTAAACTGCTCTTGCAACGGTTTCCAGAATATTCAGCATCATAGTGAACAACGCAAAAGGAATCAAGAAATAAAAATAATCGATGAAGAGAGACGAATTTTTTATATATGCGTCGATTATTAAAGGTCTGAAAACGAGATATAAAATTGTCAGTATGGAATAACCAACAAAGGCAATCGTAAAAATATAGACAAGAAAACCGTTATGAACTTTATCGTCTGTTTTAAAGAAAGGAAAGAATTTTGTAACGCTGTTCATCAGCCCAAGCATTGAAGCAATACCGTAAACTTCGACAACGCTAATCATCAGTTGTATTAATCCATACTGTTCGGTAGAAAAGAAGTTCGGAAATAAAAGTACGAGATTAAGATAACCAAGACCGACACCGATGTATGAATAGATTGAATTTTTAATCGCCTGATTTCTGACTACTCCCAATCTATTTTCCCTTCTGTAAAAAGTTAAGTACAAGATTGTAATCGGAATCGAGCAATGATTTTTTGTTTGTGAATATCGAGAACAGGTTTAAAATATAAGGAGTGGTTTTCAGTTTGAACAAGAGGCCGTTTATTTTTTTCTTCGAAAGAAGGTGTATGTTTTTCCCGTTCGTATATAAGTTAAGTCCGAATCTTTTGCCAAGTTCTTCAAGCGATTTCTTTGTATATAACGATACGTGCTGTCCGTGGTCAGTGGCGTAATACCACCATTCGCCGGGTTTCGGTATGTTTGACGGAATCAGATAAGTACTGAATAATATACTGTCGGAATGTATAAGCATTTCCGATATTTCTTTTACAGGTTCGGGAAGGTGTTCGAACACTTCGTATGCAGTAAGGACTTCGTATTTTCTGTCATTCGACGCTTCAAAACCTTTTGAGTACAGATTTTCACAGTATTTATCCGACCAGAAAAATTTATATCCCGCGTCGCGCATCATTCTTACGAAGACGCCGTAGCCTGCGCCGAAATCTATGAATTCGGCATTGCTGTCGAAAGAAAATTTAATTATATTTTTTGTCGGCTGAACAAGATCGGCATTTCTTTTAAGCAAACCTATATCGCTGAAATTAATCGCGTCGCTGTATGCTTCTTCGAGCCAGTACGGTTCTTCGGTCTGTATAAATCCGCAATTCGGGCATCTGAAATATTTAATTGTATATTTAAACAGTATTTCAGCGTCTGCAAAGAAATCGGACTTATTTTCACAAATTTTACATTGCATAAGTAAAAATACGAATATATAAACCGAAATAAACGTAAAAATTTTTTCTGAAAGGATTTATGGCACACCTGCCGCAGCAGGCAGGCGCCAAGAACAAATAAAAGAAATTTACATAGATGAAGTTGGGCTAAAGCCCGGTTTATTTTATTTCTTTTTCCCCCGCCTGAAGGCGGGGGAAATTGAGAAAGAAAAAGGTTCAGGAGAAGTTGAAACATCACCATATATACTTAATAAAAATTTCGATAAAAAAAATGACACATTAATGTCATAAAAGTGTCACAAATGAAACAAACATATGATACGGTTTTAATTCCAGCACAAAGATAAGAAAATATTGTTCAGATTATACAATAAATGACCGAATGTACACATAAAAGATTGATAATAGGAGAGATAAAATTCTAACAAAATCAAAGATAAAATATAAAAAATCAAAAATATTGTAGTGAAAATTATGAATTTTAACTTGCGACGAAAAAGATATCGCAAATCATCAAATAAGATGCCTTGTCCGCTATGCTTTTGTTAAGACATGTATGCGGCTATAAAAAATATATTAAAATATTAGAATCAGTTACAGGATGCAGATAAAAGAAACAGAATGATATACTGGCTTCGAATATCAGACTATTTTAAATTTCGCTTTATTAAATTTGCAAGAGATTAGTAAAATGGGTAATATATAATGCGAAATAGATATCACTTTTAGCATAGTGATTAGATAAATATAAATCACCAAATCAATTTACCATCTTTGTTAATATATCTTATTCTTCCCGAAAAATGATATCCTTCATAGAATTTTGCAATTCCATTTTTAAATTTGGAGGCGCCGTAAAACATATTTATTATATAAACTTCATCATTATTTTCATCTTTGTACTTTTTTACTCCAAGAACCGAATCTACATCAATAATCACTTCACCTTTCATATTTATAACAGCATTAGTGTGCGGTCCTGCCATTCTAAATTCACTTGAACTTTTCAATACAAACGCAAGTCCTTCGGAGAATTCTTCCGCATTATTAAATATAGGATCAATAACAAACTTCCCTGATGTGTCAATGTATCCGTATTTCCCATTGTATCGTACGGCTGCTAAACCTTCAGAGAAGTCACCGGCTTCGTTGAATATTGGATTAATTACCAGTTCTCCTTTCATATTTATATATCCCCAGGTTTCATTAAATTTAAAAGACATAAGTCCGTTTTGAATTTCACCGTGGCCGGTTATATTTTTAGATTTAGAGATACTACTATCTATGGCATTAAAATATTTTATTTCAACTAACCTTCCGGTTGAATCCAGCAAGTATTCTTTGTGATCTTTGTGAACAAAGGCATATCCATTATAGAATCGGGACAAGATTGTAAACATTGTATCTATAACTAAATTTCCTTTTGTATCAATAAAACCAAATTTACCTTTTTTGCTAAACTGAACTGAAGCATATCCACCACAGAATTCAATACCGAAATAAATATTCTTATCTATGGCAATATTTCCATTTTCATCATAATAAACCGGATGTTCAAATAATGATTCTTCTACTTTTAATAATCCATCAGAGTAATACAGATCCGGATAACCTTTTTCAATTTTAAATACCAACTCTCCTTTTTCATTAATTACTCCATAAGTCGACTGTATATCTTTAAACTCCAATCTCACAACTGCCCGCCCACCCGAAAAATCACAAGCCCAGCCATATTGCGGCTCTATAACAACTTCACCTTTATTGTTAACGTACCCATATTTCCCATGTTCATAAATTAGTAATGGACTATTATCCTGCCCGTAAACTAACCCCCGCATAACCAAAACCACTATTGCTATTTGAATTATATATTTCATATTTTAAAATTTATTTTTTCTATTTGTCAAACGTTATTTTGTTGTTATACGCTCCGGTGTAATTATACATCATTTAACGCCGGGGTTTACTATCCTTAGAATTAAGATGTCACCCCTTCGGGGTTTTAATCTTTTTTATACATTTTTTCTATTAGATGCCGCCCGCTCTGCCTATAGCAGACAGGTATGCGGGCTTAAAAACCATTCATATCTTATCTACCAAGATGCCGCCCGCGTTGCGGGCTTAAAAACCATTCATTCCTTTTCTACCAAGATGCCGCCCGCGTTGCGGGCTTAAAAACAATCTTGTGCGTATTTAAGGTTAACGCAGGAGTCCCGATTTTCGGGGCAGGCAGTATTAACCGGAAAATGAAAAAAGATATTCGGCTAAAGCCGGGTTTCGGGATTTCTCTTCCCCCGCCTTAAGGCGGGGGCTATTAAAAAAGAAAAATTCGATTTACTGTTTATCAATTACCGACTACCACTCTAACGCCTTCGGAATGACTCGCGAATTCGGGTGCATACATGCATTGTATCGAAGTAATACCGTTTGAGAAATCTCCTTTTAAGTTGACCCTCAAGTCATACTCAAATACATACGTTCCTTTCCGCAGGTAATCGAAAAAGAAATATGTTGCGGCATCACGTGTCGATTCATAGTAACCCAGACCATCCTGATATTTATATGCAGACAGTACATTAATCGGTTCAAATCCGGCAGCCCGCAAATCTTTCATCTGCACGAATTCCATATCGCGGTCAGTCCGTAATTCAATCCTGACGCGAACCTTATCCCCGACTTTAAGATTTTCTTCAACAGGTTTCAGGGCCTCGCCGGAGCCTGTATTTTCCACCACAAATAGTTTCTTTTCAATCTTCAGGTTTGTTTCTTTTTTATCAATTTTATCCAGATCTTCAAAATATTGCCAGTATAGCGAACCCCAACTAATACCCGAGGGCGTTTTTCTTGATACTGTAACGTTTCCCATTTCCGGTTTTATCTCTCCCCATTTCCAGTTTGTTTTGATATACCCTGTCCCCGCTTCCGAGTCTTTCATATCCACTATATTATTCCCGACATTTATTTCCGGAAGCATGTCAGCGACAAGCAAATTATCGCCATTGAGAAGCAAAGCATATACCGCTTCGACGGTAGCCTTTGTAGTTTTCCAGTCATTAGTCTGTTTGTTTTTAAGGAGCCAGACTCTCATATCATCCACGCTCTTTTCGTCTTTAGCGACTTCATCGAAAACTTCAATCATCAATGCCTGCGTTTCAATAGGCGCTTCGTACCAGTAGTATCCGCTGTTGTTCGATTTCCAATACATGCCGAGGTCTTCGGAGTTTGTCGAGCGTTCTTTTAATGAGTTCACAATAAGTTTCGGGACAACGGTATCTCCAAACCTGTTCAACGCGAGCGCTATCATTCCTTCAGCATACAATCCCCTTTCGTTCCAGTATTCTGCCGCCTGACCGAGGTAATAATCGAAAGCCTCTTTGTTCTTTTTGTCGATTTCCACATTCATAAAGAAACTCCGCATGTACAAATAATGGATTTGTGAATAATCCAGATGATTATTTCCCAGAATAACATTCCCTTTCCTTGCCTTACTTTGCAGATAATCATAATCTTCCCCAATTTGGTTATCCAAATATTTTATCGCATCTCTTACCATAGTCATATCGTCATCGTAATTTCTGATTCCAAGTTTATAAAGTTTTCCGAGTCCTGCGGCAATATGCTGTGTAATATATCTGCTTTCCATGCCTCCTTCAAACCACGGCCAGCCGCCGCTGCTCGCCTGCATTTTTTTAAGTTTCCTCATAACCCTGTCGAGTTCATTGCTCATTCTGTTGAGTTCAAACAAATATCCGATACGCAGTTTCCTCTCATTGTTGTTTTTCGCTTCAATAACCCACGGGGTTTCCTGAAGCATAAGGCTTTTCAGTTCTTCGTTTTTTTCTAAATCCGAAGTAAGAGCATTCGAACCTGTTTCTTTCCATTTGTTAAAAATCTCTTTTATTTTCGGATTAGAATTTACAATATGCGAAGCGATACTGTTTGCATAAACGCGGCTGAACATCTGTTCGGCGCACTCATGCGGAAATTCCATAAGATACGGAAGGCTAAGAAGCGCATACCAGGCGGGATTTGACGTGAATTCCAGTGTCAGGCAATAATTTGTCCTTGTATTGGAATTATTGTTTATCAATTTATCCATTGAGAACTTCTTAGGCTCATTTCCTCTGACATTCATAGGCATCGTTTCGGTTACAAGCATTCTGTTCGTAAGCACGGGGAGGACAGCTTCTTCGCCGTCGGAAAAGTTCTCCGCTTTTGCAACTATTTTATAGTCAACTGCCTCGAATCCATATGGTACACGAATTTCCCATGAAACAACTGCGCTTCCGTCTTTTTTCACATCAAAACGTTTTGCCGGTTCCGTATTATTAAACCACGTGTCAATATTTTTCATTGTCCCAACATCTGAAAGTACTAATAAAGCGTTTCCGATCAGGTCTTTTTCGGATAAATTATTTATCTTTGCCGAAATAACAACTTTATCGTCTTCTCTCAGGTAACGAGGGACATTAGGCGTCACCATAAGTTCTTTCTGAGTCACGAATTCTTTTGTAATCATTCCAGATTTAAGGTCCTTTGTATGTGCAAATCCTATGAACTTCCATTTTGTCAGCGCTTCCGGTATTTCGAACTTAATTGTTATATCTCCGTTTTCACCGGTTCTTAAATCAGGTTTAAAGAAAGCCGTTTCTCTGAAATCTTTCCGCGCTTTTATATTCGCAATTTCATTATTCTCTACATCATTTCCGGGATTCTTTTTTAACTCCACTTTATCTAACGGGTTATTGGTTGCAACACCATCGATAATGATTATACTCTCACTTGACCTGCCGCCGCGGATATTGATATTTACCGATTGATTTATCGTACTCGCATATTTTGTGGAAATCTCTTCCTGGCTCACTAATCTTCCGGATTGTTCCACTTCAATTCCTTTTCTTTCCGCTTCAATAACTATTTCCTCAATACGATAATTAGGTTGAAATAAATCTATATATTTAGAAGTATTGAATCTGTTCAACTTATCATATTGTATCAACTCAGGTTTACTTCTTTTATTCCAATCCGTCGAGAGTATATCCGCTTTAACAAGCATATATTTATTAGGCCAGTACCAGGAAGAATTCATATAATAATGAAAATACTTATTTCCCGGATCGAAATACCAGTCATGTTTTGTGATGTCATCGAGTGAAGCATCATAAAGGGTTGCGACCATTTCGGCGTCCGCATCAATCCCGTTTTTATCTTTAATTTTTATTGTCCATTCTTCATTGTCACCCGGGTGAACTTTATTCCTGAACGTATTAAAACTTATATCAAGCATTTTGTTTGTGTAGGGCACAGAAACATAATCACCTTTCGAAAAGAATCTTCCTGCCTTTACAAAAGTAAAATTAAAAGATACAGATCCCCTATACGATTCCTTTACAGGCAATTCAATTAATCTCTGAGAGGCGTCAAAAGTCAACCATTCACTATTTATCAGACCATCCATTCCCTTAACTTCAAAAAGAACTTTTGTATTTTTCATCGAAGTACCGAAAAGGATTTTTGCGGTTTCTCCGGGTTCATAGTTTCTTTTTTCGAATACTAAGTTTTCGATTGCCGAATATGGCATATCCGTTTCACCGGTACTGTAAAGGTCGAAATAAACAATTTCTTTTACATCAATTCCGAATTTGTCTTTTGCCGATATCTCTGCAACGTATTTTCCCTGATTCCACACTTTCATGACGTTTAAATCAACGACCGAATCCGTTTCGGTATTGAATGAATGTTCGAAAGTCAGCATTTCCTTGCCCCATTTTGTAAAATCACTTTCATCGTAATATTCATCGTATGGAAAATATCCGTAGTACTCATCCCTTGTCATTACAAACTTATCGGGTTTATCCCACAATCTGTCTCTGAATGCTCTTTCCGGACTTTTCAATTTATAAATTTCTATTTTCCCGGAAGCAGGTTCCCGCTCACCGTTAAGATTTGTAGTAATTAGTTTGTGGATATTATCTTCATTTTTGTTCACTGTGTTTGCAATATCCAGATATATTATAAGTGAATTATAACCGACAGATATCCAGGTCTCTTTTGAATGTGTCTCTCCGTTTATATCAGTAACGTCAGCCGTTACTACGTAATTGAAATAAGGCTTTAATTCTGCTTTTACCGTTTCATCAGGGAAGGCAGTGAAGTTTATATCGAATTCTCCCTTGTCGTCAGTTTCCGTTGTTCCGTATTGTATTACAGTATTATTACTTTTCAAATTGTTATAATAACCGGAACGCCAGGAATAGCACCAATTCGGATAACGGGCACTCCTTACGATTTGGTATTTTACTTTGGCTGCATTAATATTCACACCGGAAAAAGATATTGCATGTCCTTTAACGGTAACATTTTCACCCAATTTATATGCGCCTTTTACGGGATTAAACGCAACTTCAAATTTTGGTCTTTTGTAATCTTCAACCGAAAAATACTCTTCACCGTTATCGGGAATTGTTCTGATACTCATTCTGCCGTTTCGGCCTGATACAGGCAAAGTAAAACTGCCGTTGAAAGTCCCGTACTCATTAGTAAGAAAAATCTGTTCGGATATTTTTTGATCATTTGCATCATACAATGCGACGCGTACTTCATTATTAGTTTTAATCCCACAAGTATCTTCATTACCTGCCAGGACTATACCTTTAAAATACAACGTCTGACCGGGTCTGTATATTGAGCGATCGGTAAAGAAATAAGTTTTAGTAAATCCATCAGGCTTCGTATCTCTTTTTCTTGTTCTCCACACATATTCTTTATCATACCAGATATTTTGACCATTACCAAAACTATACCCTTTTGTTGAAAGAACCTGTCCTTTATGACTTATTTCAAGATAATACGACAACGATTCATTTCCGGGATTAAATTTGAAATAACCGTTTTTATCGGTTACAAATTCCTCAGTTTTAATGAATTTATTCTGCATTTTGTCGTAATCATATTCGGATTTTATTATTTTTACCGTGGCACCGGCAAGAGGATTACCCGTTTCTCTGTCAAGTACATAATACTCGTTACCATTGTTCTCTCTTTTGATATAACTTATCGAATTCATATTTATCAGAGCGTATGCAACCGCGTTTTCTTTACATGAAAAGTTCTCGTCGGTACCAGCGAGCAATATATACTCTCCGCCCGGCAAAGATGGAATTTTGATTTCCGTTTTGTGAATCCTGAAGTCATCCGATGCAGGAAGATTTACGGAAAAACTTTGCACGGGAATTCGTGTTTTTATACTGTCGATTATTTTATTTACAAAATCGGTATTCTTATATCCGGATTTATATTCGCTAAACTCATCAAGTTCGGCATAACTTGTTTTTAATATTTTAAAATACAGTTTGTTTATATTTCGATATGTTACAAGCGACCTGAAAGGTTTATTCGGTATGTTGTATTCTTCCAGTGACAAACCAAGCGACTTCTCCTCAATTTTCGTAATCAAGGCACGGCAATAATCGGCCCCTTCAGATTCAGGAAATGAGGCGATCGCATCTTCACAAATTTTATGCGCTGTTTTAAATTTATCGTTAATGTTGTCTTCAGAATCGTAAACGTTACCATTCTTATAATATTCGCTTGCAGAGTAATATTTCACCATTGTCGAATACGGATGTTTGGAATATTTTTCTGCCAATTTTTCGAGAGTGTTCAGATAGAGATTTGTTTTAAGCGGATTAACCGAGTTATCGTATACAAATTTCAGCCTTATTAAATCGGCATCTAAAAGAGCATCAATATTTCCATCTTTCAGATGAAACCTCAATATTTCCTGAAGTGTCTTTAGCGTATAGAAATGGAATGAAAATGTATCTTGTGTTGCAATATTGATTTGGGAAAATTGTTCGGCATCCGAAAGATAAAGCGAATCATTTAAAAGAAACTGCTCGGCGGGTCTTGTCAGACTCGTCGTTTTGTCCGAAAAGAATCTTACGGCTTTGAACGCCAGAAAATCATACAGTGTCGGTCTGAACTTTCTGCCGTTTGGAACCACTTTGTCGTAAACATACTCATTTAAAAGGTCGTTATAATTTTCTATGTTTATTTGCTGAAGTCTTTCCGGTTCGGCAATCGAATTGAGATAATATTTAATCATCTGATTAACAACCAAAGAAACATCCCATGTTTTTATATCGTCAAGTTTTTGATTTGCTACCTGAGTTCTTTCAAGCAAATCATACTTATTAGTTTCATAGTAAGACCAAAACATATCGCCTATCAAAGAACTTAAAAACTGTTTTGCCGGGAATTCAGCGCCGGCTTCTTCGTCCATCATTTCTTTTAGGCTGAGAAAAAATGAATCGTTTCTGTAATAATCCGTAAGTTTTACCTTATATAACATTGCCCGGACATAGTTGACAGTATTGTTTTCATTACTTGCCTTCGTACAGATTTCCTGCACCACTTGCATCGAGGACTTTGGAAGTCCGTAGGCTTTAAGAGAATCGGCATTTCTCCACATCGATTTATAATAATCTTCATCGGATTGGCCTAAAACTACGCCGCATAAAAGAAATAAAAATAAGAAGACCCTAATAGTCATTTTCATAGGAATAATAAATTATTATACAATGAGTAAATGTTTTTTCGAATTAAGATGTATTCAAAATTACCTTAAACGATGCCGGGTCTCATCCGGAACGTTCGTTTTCAAAAGTAAGTTCTTAATGATTCTTGCCCTTACTCGATTCTTAATCCAATCCTGTTCCATCTAATAGAACTTATTTTATGAACGGGCATAATCCAATTTATGTTTGGGTCCCACGACCAGTAAATTGTACTTACTTTTCCGACAATCTTATCTTCGGGAATAAAGCCATTATATCTGCTGTCCACAGAAACATCCCTGTTATCGCTTATAAGAAAATAATAATTATTTTCTACTTTATAATTTCCATCACTGATTATTTTATCATCAACATATATAGTTCCGCCGCTTTTCTTTTCGCAATTATGTCCGTCAAATTCGATAATCTGTTTCCACAGCACATAGTTATCCTGAGTAATATTAATAACATCGCCTTTTTTAGGAATATAGATTGGGCCGTAATTATCTTTGTTCCATTTATATCCTTTGGGGAATATTCTATCCTCGCCTACATCCTCGGGGACTACAGGCGTTATGTATTTAACGTTTGCTGAATTCCGATAAAGTTTTCCGCTGCAATATATCGACCGGTTTTTAATCAGTAGTGTATCCCCGGGAAGTCCTATACATCGGCTAACGTATTTTACACCGTCAGTAGCATTTTTATTATTCAGTTCTGTCCGATTAAAAACCACAATGTCGTCTCTTTTGGGGGAGTTATATCTGAACAAATATTTTTCGGTATAAGGTATATGCAGCCCGTAACTGCTCTTATTAGCGATTAAATAATCGCCCGGAAGTATTGTATTTTCCATGGAAACAGTTGGAATTACAAAGCCTTCCATTACATTTGATCTTATTAGCACGGAAAAAAGAAAAACACTGACAATATAAATCAATATATATACATACCACTTGTTAAACCATTTAAGGGCAAATATTTTATGGTTTCTTGAAAATATGACGCTGTCAAGTATTACAAATAAAGTCAGCAGAACAGTTAAGAAAAATATCGCCGGATAAAAAACAATCCCAAGAACTATGAGAAGTATGTAGGCAAAATAATAAATGAAATAAACCAATATACCTCTTTTTAAATCACCGGCATAGATATGTCCGAGGCCTGGACACAGATAACTGAACAGAATTATCAGGAATAAATTTCTTTTAAGAGGCGCCTGTTCGTTCGAAACCGCGTTTTCGATTACAATTTTATTCTCATCCATATTTATTTTTTAAATAAATTGTCCTGATATAATCCGGAAATTTTTTCCCGGTTTCCCGGCTGTAAATACGGACAGCATCCGCAGCGTATAAGGGAAATGAGTTTTCAAAAGAAAAAGAAAATAATTATTTATTGAATGATATCCGGATTCGGAATAATATAAAGGAGATAATATAAACCGTCTAATACGTTTTTGATTGAAATTTCTCCGTATATATTTCCTCATCTGTTCAAACTCCCGTTGAGTTTGTACAGTATTTCGGAGTGCTGGAAAAGTTTTGGATCCATTTAATAATTCACAATAAGTTACGAGTGCAAACGATTCCGGAATCACAACTTAAAGCGTCAGTTGCAATTATTAAAAACTAATATATTTTTTGTTATTAAAAAATCTAAAAATACTGCTAAAAAGCATTCGGAATTAATAACCGGATTCAGGGATTGGAAATACGGTTTACGATGTTTGATTGTGATAAACGAGAAAGTAATATAAGATTACTACGCAGGAGCCCGGATTCTCGGGGCAGGCAGAAGTAACCAGAAAAAAAATCCATTAATTTTTAAACAACGAACAATTTAGTAGTTTCGATTCCTGTGACAGGAAGCAGTATAAAAGAATTTCTGTTCATTTAATTACATTACTAACTAATGATTAGGTTCTTAAGATGACCCAGAGGGTACCCCCCGATAAAAGCATTCGGGAATGACAATCATAATATCAGCATTCGGGAATGACAAATGTGTTTTATATAGAGAGACCTATTATTGCGTCTTTCAGATTTCCGTTTGAAAGTTTATAAAAAGGTATTCCGAGAATTTCGTATGAGTCAACGTTGATTTCGTATCTGAATGTTTTCATTGTGTCGCTTTTATCCGCTTCAAATGATATGAGAAGAAACTCCGCAATTTTCATTGCGTCTTCTTTCCCGTATGCGAAGCCCGTTACTTTGACGTTGAATTTCTGCGGCGAAGGTACGGGGTCTTTAACTGTAAATGCAGTTGCCATTTCCTTCATGTTGTCAACGGGCATTCTGAATGCGGGAATGTAAAACTTGAGTTTGCCTCCCGAGCCGTCATGACCGCCGAAGAGATTTTTCAGAAAGCCTCCCGACGATGTTCTTTCGAGAATTGTCACACTTGTTTTCAGTATCCAGAACGGTTTATAAATCAGTTCGCCCTCTGCAGGTCTTACGGGTGAAGCGAAGTTGACCTCGATGGGCTGCAACACACCGTCAACTATTTCAAAACCGCTGCCGCAGTTAGTGCAGTAAGTTACGAAATCGTTTATCTCAACTACCAAACCGCTTCCGCAGTTTTTACATTTTATTGCTTCTAATTTGAATTCTGCCATAATTTAATCACTGTTAAAAATTGAACCAAGAACCGCACCGACAACTGCCGAAGCGGCAACGTTTTTTGCAATTCCGACGACTTCGCCGGTGGTACCGCTGCTCATTGATTGTGATATTGTAACGCTCTTTTCATCATCGCCGATACCCGTTCCCTGTTCGACTTCACCTCCGTACCTGAATTTTTTATATGCTCCTCTGATTAAAACAATTCCGATAATAAATGCTATAATGAATACAGCGAAACTGAATTTCGCGGAATTTCTTGCAATCATGAACGCGCCGAAAAATGTTGTCAAAAACATACCTGCCGCCATGCCTATAATTCCGACAACCGCTCGGTATAGATTGTTCCCGGGTGCTTTTCCGTAGCAGATTGTTCCGTCATCCCCGTCGACCACTACCTGATAGACTCTGTTCGCGAAAGAATATCTGACTACCCACAAAGGATAATAAACTACAGATACACTTTTCCGGATTAAATCTATATGTTCGAATGTAACCCTGTCAACTTTTGCAGACGCTCTTGCTTCATTTTTGAAATGTTCGAGCGCGGAATCAAACGCATCTTTTTCGGATGATACTACATTAAAAAGCATTCCGTCTCTCTGAAGAGTTTCCGCGTTCATCGGCAGCATTTCATCGCCTGTCAGGTTTACGTGTTTCACTCCGAGTTCGGAAACTTCGCATGCCGAATAAGTGCGGTCGAATGTTGTCATAATCCGTTTTTCCACATCTTCATAATATGTCTCTGTGCTGTTTCCGGAACTCCGCGTTTTTTCTTCCTGTCCGAATATCCAGCCGACTGCATCGGCGGATACGCGCCAGTAAGGAATGTAGGCAAGGTACGCTTCGGTTATTTTCGAATTCGCTTTTAGACCTTTTGCTTTTGCGAGTCCGCTTCCCAGCCAGTTGTACGCTTTGTTAATGGCGTCTTCACGTTTCAGTTTCCTCGGGACATAAAACCGCATCGAGCCTGCTAAATCTTTGGCGACAAGAAGAGTACCGCAGTATTTGCAGTTCAGAGTTCTTACGCCTTCCGATATATCCAGTTCTCCGCTGCACGAAGGACATGTAATGCCTTTTATTACTTTTTCTTTTTTCAGGCGTATAGCCTGCTGAGTAATTGTTTCTTCCATAATTCTAAACTTTTTTTGCTATAAAATATGCCAGTATAATTAATGGCACTGCTGCAGCGCCGTAGCCGAACACTTTAATTATCTCTCCGAGAAGCAAAGGATTGTAACTTCTGCCGCCTATCGCGAAACCTATCACAAAAGATAAAATACTTACGAGTAAAAAGGTAGCGATGCTAAGACCGAACAAAATTTTGAAAGGTACTTCGCTCTTTGCAGGCCAGATGTTTGCATACACCATGCCCGAAGAGGCTTCAACCATAGCCGTATACTGCTTTCCGCCGAAAGTATAATAAAACTGGTAGAAAGGTATATGCACGAGATTCGATTCGGCAATCGAGTCCTGAGATACTCCCGTCTGCTCAAGCCAGTTCCTCGCATTATCGTAGAGTACATCGGGCTGAACGAACTGTTTTTCATCGAACTCTTTTTTGCTGAATGATTTCATGCTTCCCGCAGGTATCTGAACGTTTTTAATTTCAGAGACTGAAGTTGACGTTGCAGGCTGAAGATAAATTTTATCGGAGCCGGCGTCATTTGTTTTGAAATACCACAACGGAAAATAATAAAAATTCTTTGCCGATATCGCGGCGAGTTTATCAAGATCTTTTACCTGAAAATTTCCTGCCATCCAGCGCCGGAGGTTTCCTTCCGCCTGTTCTTCGTTGAAGTTCGATGCAATAACAAAGCGGTTTACAACCTTGCTCTTGTCGATGTAAATAGCCGAACCGCAGAACTGGCATTCGAGAAACTTGCCATCGGGTGGTATATCATTCTCGCCCGCACACTGGGGACAAACAATCCTGGATTGCGTTAATTCCTGCATACTAATTTATTTACTTGTTCGTTTTTTTAGAAACCGTCAGCCACGGCTGATTTTCAATTAATACGGTTTATCTTTAATCTTCCATGTACCCACGACTAAAGTCGTGGGCTGTTCCTAAAAGATTCTATTACGCGATATAATTAAATTATAATTTAGATAGTAAATCTTTTTTCTTTGCGTCGAACTCTTCGGGAGTAATCAAACCGTTTTCTTTCATCTTGCCGAGTTTTTCTATTGTTGACATTATTTCGTCCGCTGTCATCTTCGGCTGCTGCTGTTGTTGTCCGCCCTGCTGGTTCACTCCCTGCGTCATATTTCCCATCATATTTGCCATCATCATACCCGCGCCCATACCTGCGCCCATACCTGCCATACCGCCGCCGCCTTCATTTTCGGCTGCTTTCTCAAGAGACTGCGCTGCTTTGAATTTCATATACGAATCAAGATTACCGACTGCGCCCATCGAACTTCTTTCGTTGATTTTTTCCTGCACTTCTTCAGGCGGAACGATGCCTGCTATGATGAAGTCCGTAAGTTCGATACCGTGCGACGTAAAGAAATCCGTTACTGCGGCTTTAACGCCCGTTTCAATCTGCGGATAAAACTGTGCGAGGTCGAAAATGGTTTTTAGATTCTGACCGAGTACGGTGTTCAATCTCGATACTATTCCGTCTCTCAGATAATCCTCGATTTCGTTAGTCGTAAACAATCCCTGTGTCGATACCAATTCCATCATGAATTGTTTTGCATCTTTTATTCTTATTGAGAACTTACCTGAAGCCCGCAGTTGGACGAATGTCAATTCCGCGTCCCGGAAATTAATCGGTGATTTTGTTCCCCATTTCAGGTCGATGAATTTTTTCATCGAAATAAAATACACCTGCGCCTGAAACGGAGACGTGCCTCCGAAAGGAAGGCTTATAAGTTTTGTAAGGAAAGGAATATTTTCTGTTGTTAACGTATGTCTTCCGGCATCGAATTCATCAAGGACTTTTCCATCCCTGTAGAACAAGGCTTTCTGTGAATCCTGTACAATCAACTGTGTTCCGAGTCTGAATGCAGCGGAACCGTCCTGAGGTTCGCGGTGAACCATTGTTCTTCCTGTTTCGTCAAAAAATTGGATTACGTCTATTAATGCCATTTTCTTTAAATGTTAAATTTTAAATTATAAATTTCAAATTGATTTTCAGTTAAAAAAATCCCCGGGATTACAAAACATTCAGTATGTTTTCCCTGTCATTAAACTTTTGGATTAATTCGTCAAGAGCCGTTCCTATTTTTGCAATTACATCCTTTATATCGCCGCCCGGCTTGCTTGCATTCTCAAGTTCATCAAACATGCCGCAAACATTGTCAACGGAGGAAAGAAGCGCTTCGTCGAAACCGTACAATTGCGCAAGTTTATCCTCTTTCACTTTCACTACATCGAATGCGCCGCTATAACCTCTTGCAGCGGATTTGAATTTTGCAATTGCAGTTTCGTTTTTCTTGTCGATTTTATCTACGCCCGCGGTTTCGAATAATCTTCCGGCAGATGACAGATTAGAAACGGTATTTGAAATTTTAACTTTATTGGTTTCCAGTTTAAGCGCCAGTTTATTCCGGATAATTGTATCAAGTTCGCGTGAATTGTCCTTGTTTACGTATCCGTCATAGCCGGGAATGATTCTTTTCATCTTTTCGAAGAAAGATTCGTTACCTTTAATCCGGTCAAGGTTTGATTGTAAATCCATGTGCTCTCCTTTTAATTCCGTAAGATTGGAAAAATAAAATTAATAGTAAAGTAAATTATTTAAAATTACATAATAGTATATAAAACCGTTTGAAGAATTTTCAATAAACGGGACGCTTGAATATTATTCTAAAATTATCTTTCAATCTTTAATGAAATAATGAATTCGGCGCTTAGTTTAGGATTGTTGAAATAATAACTATAAAACATTTTAATGAACGGCTTGAAATCAATAGCAAATCATTGTATATGTCATCCTCTGTTCCTGCTTCGCTTATTGCTGCACACGTTGTATCAAATTCAGTGCCGCTCAGTATATAGTATTCGATAATATTAAAATTAGCATTCCCGGGAACGGACTATATGTCAGATAATTGAACCCGGAAATAATAAAAGGACAGCCGGAGCCGAAAGGAATAAATGTTCGATTATGACTCTGCCGTTATGAACTACTTTACAATTACTTAATTTTTATTTATTCATACTGTATTCCCATACTGCATTAAACTGCGGATCGTTGGCAGTTATGGAATACGAGGTCTTTCCGTATTCAATTATTGTAACTATGGACACAATTTTTGTCCAATCCTTTTTAACTGCCAAATCATACACATAGTAGTAGGAATAAGTTGTATCGTTATTCACGCAGGATTTAAATCCTGAGATTGTTCCGTCAGAACTAAACGCGCCATACGTGATAAAATACGAACCGACCGAATCATTGCCGATATGATAAGCCTTATCTATTATAGAACCTTTATACGTATTTCCTTTATAGATTTCAAACCTCGTACTTACGGTTTTCATAAAGTATGGCGAAGGATCAATATTGATATTGCAGTTTGGTTCGCTTGCAGACAAGGGTTCGGTGTAATATGCTTCATTCAATACATGAAGGACGAGATTAAATGCTCCGAAACTGTTAATAGCCGCAGTATCAAGACCTATCTTCAGCGTTTTATTGCTTGACGATACATTGGCAACAGCCATAACGTAATAACCTTCACCGTAATTCCAGTGAGGCAGGGTACCGTTCACTTCCATAGAAACAGAACGCGGAGGGTCACCGGTATAATCCGTAATTTCATCTTTACAAGAGATTTGCAGAAAACAGAAAATAATAAGCAGAAAACAGAAAATATACTTTCCCATAATCCCCTAAATTGGTTTTTCAAATATAAGAATATAATTGTTAATTATATACATCAATACAACAATGCAGGCAGGGGTGTTCACGAATTATTCAAGACCTCAGTTTCAGATAATCATCGTCTTTGGGGAAATTAAACACAATTGCCGCTGCGGTTATTAAAAATCCTGCAGCCGCAAGAACGAGATTCTGGTTGATAAAAAGATTTGACATTATGCATATAAGCCCCCCTAAATCGCACAAACCGAAAGGAAGAACATGCGAATTTAAATACTGTGTCGCGGCATTTTGCAAAGTGACTTTTTGGAATAATTTTTTCTTAAGGAAAACCGACGATGCGCAAAGAGCGACGCAAAAAATAAAACTGAAATAGTTAATATATTCCAAATCCTTGTTTATGTTATCCTTTGAGACTAATATACCGAATACAAAGACAAGGAATACACCCAGGAGTATGGCTATGCCGAGAAATCTTGTTTTGCGCGCCATATACAAGACATCAATTTCTTTTACAGTATCGTTATTCATAATTAATAATTTGTTTGTCAATAAATTTAACATTATTTTTATTAAAATTTTATGTCATTTCGATGAAGGAAAGAAAAGGAGTCAGCAACCCGGATATACTGAAAGAAGACGACAAAGATTTTGTGTCGTTAATAAGACCTAAAGTATTTTCGGATTTTACGGGACAGGATAAGGTAAAAGAAAATCTAAAAGTATTTATTCAAAGTGCGAAAAAACTCGGAGAATCTCTTGACCATGTTCTTTTCACGGGTCCTCCGGGTCTGGGCAAGACGACGCTTGCAAACATCATTGCCATAGAACTTGGTTCGGATATCATTAGTACATCCGGTCCTGTAATAGAAAAGCCGGGCGACCTTGCGGGGATGCTCACTAAACTTAAAGAAGGTCAGATTCTTTTTATAGACGAAATACACCGCATTCCGAAAGTAGTTGAAGAATTTCTTTACTCGGCTATGGAAGAATACAAACTTGATATAATGATTGATACGGGTCCCGCGGCAAGGAGCATTCCGATTAAACTTGAAAAGTTCACGCTTATAGGCGCAACCACGCGGCAGGGGCTGCTTTCATCGCCGCTGCTTGACAGATTCGGTATAAACTGCAGGCTTGATTATTATACGGCGGAAAATCTTGTCGATATAGTTAACCGCTCCGCGGGTATACTGAAAATAAAAATCACCGAAGAAGGCGCTTTTGAGATAGCAAGAAGAAGCAGAGCAACACCGAGGATAGCAAACAGGCTCTTAAGACGCACGAGAGATTTTGCAATCGTCAAAGGGAACGGAACAATTGATAAGAAAATCGCGCTATACGCTCTTGAATCATTAGGCGTCGATGAATTCGGGCTTGACACAATCGACAAGAAAATTCTCGAAACGATAATACTAAAACATAACGGAGGACCTGTGGGACTATCGACGATTGCCGCTTCGCTTGGCGAAGATACGGGAACAATCGAAGATGTTTACGAGCCGTTCCTTATGATTGAAGGATTTATACGACGGACTCCGAAAGGGCGCGAAGCGACAAACACGGCTTATAAGCACCTTGGTTTGAAGAAACCGGGGAATTCGGACAGTAAAACATTATTTGAAAATTGAGTTTTTTAATTAGTTAAAACTTACTATTATTTATACATGAAAGTTTTCAAACAAATAATTTACATTTTGATTTTTTGCGCGGCAATCGGGTTAGCAGCAAACGCGGTTAACCCCGGAGGTATCCCGCTTATTCTCGAAAAAAATATTTACAAGCAGGATACGGCGCTCAAAAAAGATCTGGGCGATTTTGTAAACGACCCGTTCGATACAACATCCAAACCCGCGCAGATTTTCGCCGGGAAGAAAAACAAACAGGGTTTTATTGAACCTGAGAACATAGGCGGCATTCTCGCTAAACAATTGTATGACAGAAAAGCATTGTTCATAGATGCAAGAACTAAAGCGGAATACGATACTGTTCACGTTTTAGGAGCAATTAATATTCCGTATGCGGAATTCTACCAAAAGACCGCTGCCGAGAAAACGGAAATTATGAAGAAATACGGTAAGAGCGGAATAATAGTTGTTTACTGTAACGGCGGCAAATGCGAGGTAAGCATTGACCTGGCTTATGAAATAGCAAAAATCGGATATAACAATGTTAGTATTTATAAAGGCGGTATTAAAGAATGGGAAGATTCAGGAAATCCCGTTGAAAAATTAAAACGATGAAAGACTTTTTATACAATAAATATTTCCAGATTATTATCAGATTAATAATCGGAGCGGTCTTTATTTACGCGTCAGTGGGAAAATTATTTCATCCTGCCGAATTTGCGAAGGCAATACTCAGATACGAATTGCTTCCGCTTGGACTCGTAAACATACAGGCTATTATTATGCCGTGGGTTGAATTCACGTTAGGAATATTGCTGATAACGGGTATCTTTAAAAAGGGTACATTGATACTTGCTTCTATTTCGCTGGTAATGTTTCTTTTTGCGCTGATTTCAGCGTATGCTCGCGGTCTGGATATCAGTTGCGGTTGTTTTTCACTTGAAGAAACGTCTTCAAAAGGCGATATTCTATCAAGAATAATTCAGGATTTCTTTATGCTGATTGGTACAGTCATCATTTTTCTTTTTTCGAAAAAACCGAAAATAAATGAAACTATAACCGATACAGAACAAGTTTAATATTTAAAGGAGATTTATAAAATGAGAAATTTTTTAAGTTCAAAATCAGGCAAGACAACTTATTTCGTTATAGGATTTTTGATTTTATCGTCAATTATCTTTTTGGTAATCAATAATTCAAAACTTACCGCTTCATTAAAAGCACCGAAAATTGTATTTAAAGAAGATGTACACGATTTCGGAACGGTACCGAGAGGTCCCGAACTACAGTATAATTTTACATTTTCGAATAAAGGAAATTCTGATTTACAGATTGAAAGAGTACAGACTTCCTGCGGATGCACAGGCGCAACAGTCGGAGAAAAAACCGAATACAAGAAAAACGAAAGCGGAGAAATAAGAGTTAATTTCAGCACACAGGGAAGAGAAGGACATCAGGAAAAAACAATAATTGTTTATTCCAACGATCCGCTTAATCCTCAAAAGGCTCTTATTATAAAGTGCGATATTGATCCGAACATGGAGTACTAATAAATGATTTTAAACATGAAAGCCGTCGGAAGACGGCTTTTTTGTTAGTGCAATATTAGTTTTCTTTTCTTCCATTTACCGAGTTTAAACCAGATGGCAATAACTATTCCTTTAATTACGACAGTCGAGCATATTGCAATCCATATACCCGTTAACCCCCACAGTGACGAAAACAAAGCCACAAGGGGAATTCGTAAGAAATTCATCGGCAGACCCACTATTGCGGGAGGCAGAGAATCACCCGCGCCGGAAAACGCGCCGCCGAGTATTATCTCAGCCGCCGAAAAAATCAGTACAGAAGCGGCAATTTTATTATAAACCGACGATACTTTTATTACTTCGATATCATTTATAAAAAATCCGGCGAACTGTTCCGAAAAAACGAATAGAAGCGCTCCGTATGCAAGCATAATCAGGGATGCATATCCGAGAATTTTCCATGCAAGTTTCTCCGCCTTATCAGGATTACCGGCGCCGATATTTTGCCCGACGAGAACGGAACTTGCCATTGAAAACCCGACTGTTATCTGAAACGCAAGCGATTCAGATCTATGTCCTATTCCAAGCGCGGCAATAGCCGACGTTCCGTATTCAATCACGAATCTCGAAACAAAAACATAGATAAGCGAGAACCCTACTCCGTTTATTGCTATTGGCAGTCCTATTCTTAGAGTTTCCTTAATTATGCCCGGGTCAAATTTGTAGTGAAATATTTTTTCAATCAAATTCCTTTTTCTCAGAATAAAAAATCCCGCAGCAAATGAAGTAAAAAATGCAGCAAGGGTTGATAACGCTGCTCCCGAAATTCCCATTGCGGGAATTATAAGGAAACCGAACATTAAAACCGGGGCAAGGAAAAAATTCAAAACGACACCAAGCAGAAACAGATAAAACGGCGTCCGCGTATCGCCGTATCCCCTGAATATCGCAGCAACCGTTGAAAGCAGTGTCATGCATGGAAACCCTGCAAGCAGAACCACGAGATATTCGTTGCATAACGATGCCTGTTCACCCGAAATATTCATCAGGAAATACAGAAAAGGAAGCAAAGGAATCAGTATCAGACTGAGTAATATTGTATAGAAAAGCGTGTTTACGATATTATAAGACGAAATCCGTTTCGCAAGTTCCGGTTTTCCCGCTCCCGTTGACTGGGCAACCAGCGAATTTGTACCGACTGCTATCTTTTCGCCTAGTGCCAGAAATCCCCATACCAGAATTGCAGCGGACGTAAGCGCAGCAAGGGGCAGACTTCCCATCTTGCCTACCCAGAATGCGTCCACTATTACAAATAAAGACCTTACCACGGTCTGCAAAACAGCGGGTCCCGCGAGATTAAATATTATTTTCCGGTCAGTCATTTTTAAATTATTCCGTATAAGGAGAATAAACTATGCTTATTTAATTTAATCTTAAAGGAATTTCGACCTTTTACTTTAAATTATTAATAATTAACTTTTTGAAATTAGGCATATGAACAACCTCATCGAAAATATTATTGCAGAGATTGAGAATAAAAATTACGGGAAAGCAATTGAATATTGCGACGAACTTATTCTGCAGCAGCCGCAAAATGACAGCGTCTACGAAATTAAAGCAGGCTGCTATTCTGCATTAAAAGATTATAAAAATGCCTGCGAGAATTATCAGAAAGCAATTGACAATTCGACAACCGAAAGCACTACGAAAAATGAACTCGCAGGATTGCACGAAAAAAAAGGCAGAATGCATTTAAGAATTAACGAATTCGAAAATGCCGTCAGGGAATTCGAAAAATCATTGGAACTTAATCCTGATTCCGCCGATGCGCATAACGATTATGCCGCATGCCTGAGAAGGCTTGACTTATACGAAAAGGCACTTGAACATAGTTCTAAAGCAATTCAATTGAAACCTGATTGCGCAGAGTTTTATAATAACAGCGGTAACATAAATTTATGCCTGGGCAGAATCGAAGAGTCACTACAGGACTATACCAAAGCGATAGAACTGAACCCTGCTTATGCAAACGCTTATTTTAACAGAGGAACATTATTTTTCAATTCTCTGAAAGATTCCGAGAAATCGAAAAGCGACTGGCAGAAAGCAATTGAACTTAACCCGGCATATGAAACTGAACTTGAACGTCAATCACCGGAAATCTCGGAATTGCTTCACAGCAATAATTTGAAGGAATCCGTAGGACCGGAAATTGCGGAGACCGAAGTGAAAGAACCCGAAGTGAAAGAGACCGAAGTGAAAGAGACCGAAGTGAAAGAGACCGAAGTGAAAGAGACTGAAGTGAAAGAACCTGAAGTGAAAGAACCTGAAGTGAAAGAACCTGAAGTGAAAGAACCTGAAGTGAAAGAACCTGAAGTGACAGAGCCTGAAGTCGAAGAATCAAAATTGGATTTAACTATTGACGAACCTGAGACTGCTGGTATTTCAGGGGAATCGGATAAATCAGAAGAAAAAATTGAAAATATAGCGGATAAAATTTCAATTATTCCGCTTGAATCGATGTCTCCTGCTGCAAGCGATAGCGGCAGCGACTTACCGGAAATATTTTCAGATTTTAGGAATGATAACGCTCCCCAGCCATTTGATTCCGATATTTTAAAACCGATAGACGACGGCGCCGAAAACAATTTGTCGTTTTCCGAGTACAGTGATATTTTCGGTGAGAAAAAAAGCGAACTCAATAATATTGACGATAACGATTTCTTAAAACCTTTTGACCTGAATTCCGACAATAATATTTCTTTTCAAGACGATACCGATATTTTAGAACCTATTGGTTTAAGTTCCGAAAGCAATTTATCGTTTTCGGAATTCAAAGATATTTTCGATGAGAAAAAAACCGATGTTAGTGAATTTGGTAATGTTGAAGACGATATAAACGTTCCGGAAATCGATTTTAAATCAATATTTAACGACAACTCATCCGAGGCTGATATTAATTTTGGCGGAGAAATCCTGACGGGGAAACCTTTATTGACGGATGAGATTAAAGAACTTCACGGTGAAATCGAGGGAAACAAAACTGACGAACCTGAACTTAAGCATACCGATACTTCGTCTCTTGATAGTTTAAGTTCAAAATTTTCCGTCCTTGAAAAAGACGATAACGATAATTCAGCCGATATTCCTGCAAGTGAAAATCACGAGGATTCAAAGAGTTGGTATTCTTCTCCGTTATTCTTTGTTATTATAATCGGAGTAATATTACTTGCCGGATTATATACCGCTTATTATTTCGTGACAAAAATGCAGCCTGAAAATACAGTGACAGTAAATACTACAGACACAGCGGTCAAGACTGCGGACAAAAATAAGGACACGGTTTCGATTCCTCAAACGTCCGAATCAGAAGAAAAAACAACAGACAAATCGGAACAAAACAGCGGTGCTGAAACTAAGGAAGAAAAGACTACCGAGTCGAAATTTCTGGGTTACTTAAGCGAAAAAAATAAATTCGCTTTATTTTCGGAACCCGATGGTTTTTACGTACAGATAGGGTCATTCAAAGATAAATCCGCTGCTGACGAGAGTCTGAAACTGCTTACCAATAACAATATAAAGGGTTCCGTATTCAAAGCCGACGTGAAAGACAAAGGAATTCTTTATCGCGTTAGGGCGGGAGTATTCGAAACACAGGAAGAAGCAAAAAAAGTTATGTCAGAACTTGAGAAATGATTGATTTAAAAATCGACAATATAAATTCTCTGTCAAAAAAAGAGAAATACGAAACAGTTATTTCACAGATTAAGCATCTCATAGAGGATGAAAGCAATTTAATCGCAAATCTAGCAAATATCGTTTCCGTACTGAAGCATACTTTCGACCATTATCTGTGGGTTGGATTTTACCTGTATGAAGAAAAAAGCGGTCAACTTGTGCTCGGACCTTTTCAGGGCATGGTTGCCTGCACAAGGCTCCCGGTTGGGAAAGGAGTCTGCAGTACAGCGGCTGAACGAAAAGAGACAATAATGCTTGATGATGTTAATACTTTCCCGGGACACATAGCCTGCGATGCGAATTCAAAATCCGAAATTGTGGTACCTGTAATTAAAGACGGAAAAACAGTCGGCGTATTGGACGTGGACAGCGCAGATATTTCGTCTTTTGATTCGGTTGACAGAATGTATCTGGAAAAATTGGTTTCTGAAACCTTAAAAATGTTCGATTGAACAGAAATTCATTATTAAATAGAATCAGAATTAAGAGTACTTACACAAGAGAACTTGCGAATAATATATTCGATTTTACATTCAGTGAAATCAGAAAAGGTATTCTCAATAACAGGTCTATTCTGATTGATGAGTTCGGCGTATTTGAGTCCGAACACAGAAAAATGACCACGGTAACGGATCTCAAAATGAAAACCGAAGTTCTTCTGCCTCCCAAAGACAGGTTAATATTCAAACCATCCGAAGAATTAATAAAAACGCTTAAGGACTGATGGATAAAAGAAAATTAATAAGCAAAATTGCTTCCCATTTTGGTCTGGACGAAACGGGAGTGAGCATTTTTGTAGATTCAATTTTCGATACGATAGCCAGAGAACTCAACAAGGGAAAGAATATCAACATTCCCGAATTCGGCAAATTCATCGTGCGCAACAGCACGGCTAACGGTGTACGCGGGAGATTTATTACATTTTCACCTTCAAAAAAATTCGCGGAAGAAATCAACAATAACTATTCCAATCTGAACCCGGTCGTGATTAAAATGAAGCAGCCGGAAGGTCAGGGAATCAGGATAAACGAAATTGCATTTGAATACGGCGATGATAATTTTGCTTATTTAACCTTTGAGAACGATATTGAGACCGAAAACGAAATAATAACGACAGAAGAAGATTCACGAATCGATGAACCTGAATCGGTAGAAGAACAGGCTTTGCCGCTAATACAGACCGAAGAAAATATTCCTGAAGCGGAAATTGACGAACAGCCATTAAGAGACGTCCCGTATTTGATTGTATTAACTAAGGATAAACACCAGTATACTCCTGAAAAGATAAAGGAAGATGATTTTTCAAAGTCAGTTGATTCAACTGCTCCGATTGAAGAAGATAAACCGGCTGCCGATGAAACGACTGCTCCGATTGAGGAAGATGAATTGACGGCAATACCGGAAGAGGAATCAGAAAAGATAATATTCACACTGCTGCCTGAAGAACTTATAATAGAAGACAATTATATTGACGTACTGGAGGAACAAATTTCTGCTGAAAAAGAAATAATAATCAAAGATATTGAAGATTATCTATTCAGAGGAAGAAATTTCGATGACACAAAGATTGAAGAAACTTTCGATATTCAGGAAGATGAATTCATTCCGGAAGATTTTTCCGGAGAACCCGATAATTATTTCAAGCGCGAAAATGTTTACACCGATGAAAACAGCAGGATGACCGAGAAGGCTCAGAATGTTTTTCTATACGACTACTTCAGTTCGGATTTTGATGAAAGCGAAATCACGGTAAACCCGGAACAGGAAATCGAACAAAATGTGTTTCTTGACCTCGAGAATTTTTTTAACGGGAATGAAAATATAATCGAAGAATTAATCCAAGAAGAAACAGTATCGGATAAACTCGAAGAAATTTTTCCGCCTCAGGAAGACGGCATTGAAGATTCCGCGATACCGGAAGATAAGATACAGGAAAATGCTAAACACGAAGATTTGACAACGGAAACTGCGACATCCGAATCAGTGTTTATCGAAGATACAGAATCAAAACGCAATATACGCTTTTCTTCTCTTAAGGATGATCTTGACACGGCGGCGCTTGAGGAAGAAATTCTCCAGATGCTTGCATCAAGAGAGAAAGCGATAAAAGACCTCAGCGAATACGGACTCAAATTGGAAACAAACGTCGTAATTCAGCCGTCTGATGATTCAATAAATGGCAAGGAAGATATCTACACTCCCGATGAAGTTATAACACACGAAACAGTTCAGCAGGAAACCATAAAAGATGATTTTATTCAACCGGATGACGATTCAATTATTATTGAAGATACTCCTGAAATCGATATATATGAAGAATTAAATAAACGATACCTCGAACTCGAGGAAATTGCCAAGACAGAGAGTATTATTAGCGATGAAGAAAAAACAAACCTGCTAAATTCAGAAATGACAGTCTTTGACAGGCTCACAGATGATAAACCCGAACCTGTAAAAGAAACGCCGCCGCAAAAACCATTACAGCAGATAATTATTCACGATCCGGTGTCAAGAACTACAGAAAAAGAGCCGGAATCACTTGCTGATGCACTTGACAACGTTCATCTTGACGGAATAATCGAACATCTTGAGGGCGAAAAAGATGATTCTGAAATCAAATCGTACGATGATGTTTTTAAACCTGCCGACAGACCTTTTATTCCCAATTCGTCTCCTGTATTGGATTTTAAGAAACCGAAAAAATGGCTCAAGTTTTTCATGTATCTGGTTTTTATAGTAATTTTTTCTATGATGAGTTTTTTCCTTTATAAATCAATTCTTACACCGTCGAAATCCTCTCAGCATGCGGATACAACAGGCATAAAAAATTATGACTCTCTGTCCGCATCCATGAAACTTGCCGATACTTCGTTCAAGACCGGCGCAATAGTTTTAAACGAGTTCGAGATAGAAAAAGACGGAGATATTATTTACAGGCAGACTGAAAACGGGTTTATTATTCAAATAGCGGATTTTGAGAAACACTCGGATGCGTTAAAATTCATTACTAACCTGAAAGATAAAAGCATCGAAGCAAGAATAGAAAGAATTGATCTTCCGATGGATAAGACCGAATACAGAATAGTGATAGGTCCGTTTGCTACATTGCAGGAGGCTAAATCTTATTTCAGCAGCAGCAAGATGCTGCTCAATTATATGAAGGTTCTGACACCTTCAAATACTAATATCTTTTTCTAAAAACACCGCCGACACTTAATACAATCATTATTCCCGTTATAAGCATTGCCGTATGTGGAATCAAAAACGGATTCATTGTATAAAATGTTTTTTCCTGTCTGAGCCCGACTTCTTCGGTCATCAACACTTTCTCGTTAATCGGTGTTTCATCATACATATTGCCGTATGGGTCAATCGTACATGATATTCCCGTGTTTGCACAGCGTGCAATCCATCTTCTGTTTTCGATTGCGCGCAGCACAGCAAAACTATTGTGCTGATAAGTTCCGAACAGTTTTCCCCACCAGGCATCGTTTGTAATGATAACGCAAAACTCGGCGCCTTTATTGACGAATACAGAAAAGAATTCAGGATAAATCGATTCGTAACAAATTGCCGTGTTGAATTTATATTTCTTTCTCAGGCTGAATACTGTGGTATCCCATCCGATTTGAAACGAACTTATACCAACCGTCCAGTGTATCATATTTCTCAAAAAGCCTATTTTATCCTGATACGGCATTCTCTCGCTTGCGAAAACAAGTTTCATTTTTTCGTATTTCTGGTGAGTATTTTTGCCCTCGCCCGGCTGTATAAGTACTGCAGAATTAAATACATCATATTTCTGACCCGAACTTTTATTTTCCTTTGAATCGGATTTTGCTTTTATTGAATCATTATAAAAAACAATATCAAGCGTGCCCGTAAGCAGCGGAATGTTTATACTGTCGCAGATATTTTTAAACACTCTGTATTTTTCCATATAATAGTCGTCCAGAAGATGGAACGGAATGGCGGTTTCGGGAAGTATAAGCATATCGGGTTTGTTTTTTGAGGAGTCATAAGCACGAATCATATCTACATAATCGTTCACCAGGTCCATCTGTTTTGCACCCCATTTTTTATACGGGTTAATATTCGGCTGTATAATTCCCATCTTTACATATTTCTCATTCTTGTTTTTCGTATATTTCAATGAGGCGGAAGTAGCCGCGGTATAAAAATCCGGCAGGAAGTAAACGACCAGAATAGCAACTAACAAAACTACTTTCGATTTATTCTTCAGAGTCTCGCGCAATGATATTCCTGAGTTTAGCGTGCCCTCAATCAAAAGATACAACATACTGCTAATAACATACGCCCAGAATGAAAGACCGTAAACTCCGGTAATTTCGATGAACTGTATTTTCGTAAGCGCAGATGTAAATGCGTTACCCGCAGTAAGCCACGGAAAACTCTGCTCCATTAATGATGAAAAATATTCATAGGATACGCATATAAACGGAAGATAGATGAGAGATAAACTGCGTATGAGTTTTGTGTCTCCGAATAGTCTAATAAATCCTTTTCTCGAATAGTAATATATTATAAACGGAACAACGAGCAGAACGCTGTAAAGAACTATCGTGAGAAATCCGCCCAGTATCATGAATCTGTCTGCATTCTCGCGCAGACCGCTTAAAAAAAGCCACGATACCGAGATTAAATTAAATACAAGGAAGACTACATAAGTTCTGAAAAAAACCTGTTTGAATTTTTCCGATGTATGCACAAAATGAATCAGCAACGCATACCCGATAAACTGAAGCGTATAAATACTTATAGGGGGAAATGCAAGACCCAGGCATACTCCTGCAGTTATATAAAATAATGCTCTTTTTGATTTCAGATTAAACACGCAGTATTTTGATTTTTTTACTAATAGCCGTCCATATTTTAATGAAAACAACACCTACAATAACGCCGATGATTATTCCGCCGAGTACATCCGAAGGATAATGAACGCCGCAGAATATTCTCGACAAAGCCATCAGCACAGCAGTAGTATAGAACGCGGCAGTCAACCTCGGATAAAAGTGTGAAAAGAAAACCGCAGCCGCAAAATGATTCACTGCATGCGAAGAAGGAAACGAGTATGATTCAGTACAGCCGACAAGCAGATGCACGCCGGGCAGTACGTTACACGGTCTTATCCTGTCAACCAAATGCTTTATAAGATTACTGCTTAACTGGTCGCTCGCGAGTATTAGCAGTAAAACAAGCAGTCCGACAATCCTGCCTTTCTTTCCGGCTCCTATCATAAGATAAAGCCACATTATCACATAAAATAATTTCCAGTGATTAAGTTCAGTAATGAAAGGCATTACACTATCCGTAACGGGATTGGCAAGGGTTTTATTTATAAAATAAAATATCTGAACGTCGATGTTATAAAGGAATTGAATCATTGCCTGTAAATTAATACTACCGCATTTGCCGCACAGCCTTCTTTTCGTCCTACAAAACCAAGTCCTTCGGAAGTTGTGGCTTTTATTGAAATGTTATCGCACATTAGAATAGAGGAAATATTTTTTTTCATTTCAGGAATGTGCTTATAAATCTTCGGCTCTTCAAGGAGTATCATGCTGTCAACATTGCCTACAGCCCAGCCTGCTCCAGATATAAGAGCAAAAACTTTCTTAAGCAAAATCAGACTGGAAATATCTTTATACTTAATATCCGTGTTCGGGAACTGATGCCCTATATCGTCAAATCCCGCAGCGCCGAGCAGCGCATCGCAAATAGCGTGAAGCAGTACATCGGCATCCGAATGACCATCAAGCCCCGCCGTGTGGGGAATATCGACTCCGCCAAGAATTAATTTACGGTTATAGGAAAATTTATGCACATCGTAACCGCAGCCCGTTCTGTAATTTATTTCGCTCATGAAATAAATTAAAAGTTTTCAAGTATTAAAACAATCGAAATACGATTATCAATTAACTATTAGCAATTAACGATTAACAATTTTTCACTAAACGCTCAATAATAAAACCCGGATTTTTCTTAAAAAAAAGAACAGGTGCTCCATTGCTGCACATAATGCTAACGTTAATTGCTGTGCACGTTAATCGCTAATAGTTAATTGTTAATTGTTAATCGTTAATTGTTAATCGTTAATTGTTATTGAGCCCCACGCGAATAATCCCCTCGCCGTACCTCTGCTTAAGTTTGTCCAGTTCATAGAACGGAAGGTGCACTCTGTTTCTGAAAAGGTCGAAGTTATAGTTCTTCGTGTCCTTGTGCAGGTCGAACACACTCATTCCGAACATACGCGCGGGCATATCTTCCCGCGGATCGGGAAGGTTTTCGTATATCTTCATCGCGGCTTCGAAGATTTCCCTGTCGTCGTTTGTGTACTCCCTCAGGCGCATATCGTTGGAAGCATAGCGCAGATTTCCGTACCTGATTACAAAATACAAATGCCCCGCCACGAGTTCCTTTGCGCGCATTTTTCTGCAGAGGTATTCCCCGACGCGTCTTATTTCATCGCGCACGTCTTTAGGTTTGAAAATATTGTTCGTAAGCGTGTGATGGTGGTTAAGCATTTTCTCGGGTCTTTCTTTTCTGAATATTCCCGAAGTGTCTTCGCCTCTTGCAAGTCTGCGGAAAACAATTCCGTTAACGCCGAATTCCTTTTTCAGCGAACCCTCGTTCGAATTCGCAAGGTCGCCTACAGTTAGTATGTTCATTAACCCCAGCCTGCGCCCAATCCTTGTGCCTATTCCCCAGATTTTTTTTACAGGAAGAGGATACATCAGAGTTTCTTTGTCTTCGGGACGGATTACCGTGAGCCCGTCGGGCTTCTGAAATTTCGTAGCCATCTTCGCGTACGTCTTGTTATAAGAAACACCGACTGAAACCGTGAGATTTTCGAGGTCCATTATTCTTTTCTTGACAGTTCTCCCGAACTCCCGCGCCTCATCGAAGTTCTTCACAAAATCAGTTATGTCGAGAAAATATTCGTCTATGCTGTACGTTTCTATGCACTCTTCGGGAACAAGCCGCTTCAATGCCGTCATGAGATTCTGCATAATGATTTCGTATTTCGGACCGTAACACGGAAGCGAAATCAACTGCGGGCACAGTTTCTTTGCTTCCCATAAACTTGTACCCGTCTCAATTCCGAACGCCCGCGCTTCGTATGAAGCCGTCATAACGATGCCCTTCATGCCCGTCGTACTGCCGACAGAAACAGGTTTCCCGCGGAGATTCGGATTATCCCGCTGCTCGACCTGCGCATAGAACGCGTCGAAATCCAGATGAATGAAAACACGCCGCCCCGCATGCTCGGTGTGGGGCGACAAATCCTTGTAGTGCGGAAAGGAATAAAGAGGCATAATCCGTATGCGCTTGTACATCGAATGATACCCCTGCTCCTCCCTCGGCACAAAAAATGATGAACTTATTGCCATAGCCTTATAATAATATGATTATTTAATTATGCCATAATATTATATGGTATATTACAAAAAATCAAGGGGCAAAAAAAGAAATAGCGGGAGTGTGTTATTTTACCGTGTGCTCGTTTGAAGGTCAGGGATCCGTCTTCACGGAGCGTTTTGCAAAGGGATATTATGGTATTATTTTAGCGCCGATTCGACAGTATCTTTATATCCTTTACATCGATAATCTGTTTGTCGTATCCGTAAAGCGTAGCGTTTATCATTGCCTGCCCCTGCTGGGCAAGCGTTGTCATCATTCCGGGTACAAATATTCTGATAACGGGAAACAGCCAGGATGTATATTTGTAAATTTTCAAAACATTCTTTAAGCCCTTTGTGGGCGACATGAATGCAGGCCGGAAATTATAAACACGCTTGAACGGCAGTTTCATCAAGTCGTTTTCCGTTTTTCCTTTCACCCTTGCCCACATGAGTTTTCCTTTTTCCGTGCTGTCAGTACCCGAACCCGATACATAGGAAAAGACCATACCGGGATTCAACCTGCTGAGTGTTTTGGCAAAATTCAACGTCAGCGTGTATGTGACCTTATAATAATCTTCTTCTTTCATGCCGATTGACGATGTCCCGAGACAGAAAAAGCATGCATCGTATCCCTGAATCTGATTTTCAATACCCGATAAATCCGATAAATCCTTTAGTATAATTTCTTTTACTTTTTCATGCTCGATTCCGCATGGTCTTCTGCCTATTACAAGAATTGATTCTATCTCGGAACGGTTAAGGCATTCGTGAAGCACGCCTTCGCCGACCATACCCGTTACACCTGTTATAATTGCTTTCATGTTGTTTTTATGAAACCTTCTAAATGAAAAAGCAGAGTCCCGTTCCGGACTCTGCCTTAAAAATTCAATTAATAAAATTAAAAGAACTCAGGAAACTTTGCCGGATTCGCTTCATGCATAATACCGTAAACCGATTTCACAACGTCCTCAATACTCGGTTTCGAGAAATAATCTCCGTCAACGCCGTAAGGAGGTCTGTGCGCCTTCGCGCTCAAACACTGCGGACGAGAATCGAGATACTGATATCCGCCCTGCTCGTCAACTATCTGCTGCATCATGAATGCTGTTGCGCCTCCGGGTACGTCTTCGTCAACGAATAATACGCGGTTTGTCTTTTGAATCGACTTGATAATTATTCCGAACCTGTCGAAAGGCAGTAATGTCTGAGCGTCAATTACCTCAACGGAAATTCCCATTTGTTTCAGTTTCACAGCAGCGCTGCGGACGATATCCAGTGTAGCGCCGTAAGAAACAACCGTAATGTCAGTTCCTTCGTCCATTACTTCGGGCAATCCGAGCGGTACCTGTATTTCGGTAATGTTTGCGGGGAGTTTCTCCTTGAACCTGTATGCATTCAGCCTTTCAATCACCATTCCCGGGTCATCAGATTTCAGAAGTGTATTATAGAATCCTGCTGCCTGCGTCATGTTTCTCGGAACGCAAATATGAATTCCTCTCAGGCAGCTGATTATCGTGCCCATCGGAGAACCCGAATGGAATATGCCGACCAGCCTGTGTCCTCTGGTTCTTATTATAAGCGGCGCTTTCTGACCGCCGTGTGTTCTGTAATGCAGGTTTGCAAGGTCATCGGTCAATATCTGAATCGCATAGAATAAATAGTCAAGATACTGAATTTCAACTATCGGTCTCAGTCCTCTGAGCGCTGCTCCTATCCCCTGTCCTACGATTGTCTGTTCTCTTATGCCCGTATCAGTTATTCTTATATCGCCGTACTTCGCCTGCAGTCCTGCCATCCCCTGATTGACGTCTCCCAACTGCCCAACGTCTTCGCCTATTGCAAATACGCGCGGGTCGCGTTTGAAAACCTCATCGAAGAGAGCGAGAAGAACTTCCCTTCCTGCAACCATCGGTGAATCATCTTTGTAAACAGGTTTCACTTCCTTGACCAGTAACGGACTTTCATCCGATACGCTGTGAAGATAAGTGTTAAATCTTTCCTTATTGACGCCGAGATATTCATCGTACCATTCTTTAAGTTTATTTCTTTCCGAAGTATTTTCATCTTTCGTCGCAAGCAATGCATCGAATACCGCCGCGGCATTTACTTTTCTTTCAACTTCCGTTGAACGCGAAAGGTCGTTTTGTATTTTTTCAAGCGCCTGTTTTGCTTTGCTTGTTTTTGCTGTTTCAAGAATAAGTTTTCCCGCTTCGTTTCTTTCCTTCTTTATCGGGTCGCAGTAATCAGCCCATACTTCCTGCTGAATTTTCTTTACGTTCGCTTTAATTTCCTCTTCAATCTTATTGAGTTCTTCTTCTTTAGCAAAACCTTTTTTCAGAATCCAGTTTCTCATCTGAACTATACAGTCAAAATCTTTTTCCCACTGAAGTCTCTCCTTCGTCTTGTATCTCTCATGCGAGCCGCTTGTTGAGTGACCCTGAGGCTGTGTGACTTCGATTATGTGAAATATCGCGGGAATATGTTTCTCACGCACTTCAGCGATTCCCTTTTTATAAGTCTCGACCAGTTTTTCATAATCCCAACCGGGAACTTTATAAATCAGAAATCCCTGTTTAAGTTCTTCCGAATATTCGAATCCGCTTAATATTTCCGAGATATTCGATTTAGTCATCTGAAAAATATTCGGCACGGATATTCCGAAACCGTCATCCCAGATTGAAATAGCAAGCGGCACCATCAGCACGCCTGCAGCATTTATTGTCTCGTAGAAAACACCTTCGGCAGTACTTGCATTTCCTATTGTACCGAATGCAACTTCATCGCCGTTTACGGAGAAGTCCTTCAGGTATGATAGTGCGGGATTATTTCTGTATAATTTAGACGCGTAGGCAAGTCCCAGCAGTCTATGCATTTGCGCAGCAGTCGGAGCAATATCCGAAGTAGTGTTCTTCATATTCATCAGATTTTTCCACTTACCTTTTTCATCAAGAAGTCTCGTAGCAAAATGGTTATTCATGGAACGGCCGCCGCATGCGGGTTCTTTGCTTAAATCAGTTTCGCCGTATAACTGATAGAAAAAATGTCTCGTATCGGACATGCCTGTATAGAACGCAAATGTCTGGTCTCTGTAATACCCGGAACGAAAATCACCGTTCCTGAATGTTTTTGCCAAAGCAATTTGCGCTACTTCCTTACCATCTCCGAATATACCGAATTGCGCTCTTCCCATAAGAGTCTCTTTTCTGCCTAGCAGACTTGCCTGTCTGCTTTCAAACGCCAGTTTATAATCAGAAAGTACTTCTTCTACGTATTTTGAGTCGATTTTTACGTTTTCCAAACTATTCATATTAAATTGATTTTTCAAATTATGGTTAATTTTACCATCTTTAAGCATTTAGTGCTCTCTCCTTTCTTTCGGGCAGGGTAGTAATGTATGTTTTCTTTCCCCTAACATCAATTATAACATAAAAAACGGTAAAAACAATCCGTTATCCCGAAAGAAAATTGAAATTAATTATTAATCCCTGAATCAAAAAGGAAAATCGAAGATTAAACGGTTTTTTCATGTAATAGTCTCAAATAAAGAATAATAGTCTTATTATTATACTATTCTCCAAATAAAAGTGCCTTTTTTATCTATTTTTAGTTGATTTTCTTTTGCATAATTTTTGCTGTGCTTATATAAATATTCTTTTTAAATAAATAATAAAAAGTATAATATGAAAAAGTTAATACTTGCTTTATCAGTGTTAGTTATATTCTCATCCAGTCTTTTCTCACAAACAGCAATTATTTCATCAAAATTTACGAAACCGTTTTTCTCACTTGAAGGGAATTTCGGTTATGCAATGCCAATGTTTGATTTGTCGGGGAGCAACATAAAAGAGTTTTATGATTTTAAAAATTACGGTACTAATTCCGGATATATGGGTAACTTGAAATTCGGTTTCACAGTAGCAAATTTCAGAAGTACGCAACTCCGTATTAAATGGACAATTGGTTACGGAAGATTTTTCGGAAGCGATAATTATGCTTATAATGTACCGAAAGTAACACCGGGTTGGCCTACAATCAATTATACAAGTCCTTTAGCCGCTTCCGGCACCAGTTCCATAAACTTACACCAGCCTTATTCATCAGTCGGGCTGGATTATGTTGTTTTTACCGACACGAAGCGAACATCTCTGTTTACTTTCGGAGGTGATATTATTGTTTCAGGTATGTTTGGAAAAGTATTTGACCAGCCCACAGGCAAAGCCGAGGAATACAATAACATAACTTCGGCAATACGCTTCGGCTTTGGAATTAACACGGACTATACATACAGAGCAACAGAATTCTTTGGATTAAACGCGGGCCTGAGATTCCAATTCACGAATTTGATTGGAAAAACCTCTTCTGCCGTAACAGATGACAGAGACATCCCGTTCAATGACGGCGGAGACACATCTATTAACCCGAATCTGAAATCCAGAAATATGGGATACTTCGGTGTTCATGGCGGCGTTGTATTTTATTTCGGCGGCAGGAAATAAATTCGGATTATAGAAACATATTAATAATTATTTAAACGGATATTTAAAAACCCCGTATGTTTAGTACGGGGTTTTTTTATTTATATAACTTTCTCGAAATTTTAATTCTAAATTAAACCACTACTTGATAAGGAGCATTTTCTTTGTCTCCGTAAAGTCCCCTGCTTTAATTACATAATAATAAATTCCGCTGTTTAAACTGTTTCCGTCGAATGTTACTTCATAATAGCCGGACTGTAATCTTTCGTTTACAAGCGTTGATATATTCCTGCCGAGTATATCTATTATTCTTAATGTTACCGGTCCATTTTCATTTTTCGATATTCCGTTTTCGGGAATCGCGAATCTGATTTTTGTTACAGGATTGAAAGGATTGGGATAATTCTGTTCAAGCGTAAACTTTGACGGTGTTTCCTGAGATATTAAATTTATTCCGTTGCTCGAATTGCTGAACCCTTTCAGGTTTACTATAATAGTGCTGTCGGAATTCTGTATCGTCAGAGTACCTGTGTATGTCTGATTAACTGCTGTAGGCTTGAACTTCACTTTCAGATATCTCATTTCATTTTGAGGTACTGACGACGGAACGCTTTCTACTATAAATTGCGGTGCCGATGATACCGCGGAACTGACAGTGAGTGATGCATTTCCGTAATTCATAATTCCTATATAATAACTCGATGTGTCGTTTACCGCTAATGTATCGTACACAACGTTGAATGGCGAAGCCGAAATTTCACCCTTAAGCGTAGTCGGAGAAACAGTGAATGTGCTCTTTATTCTGTCAACCAACTCGGGATGATCAATGAATGGATTATATGTATTCTGCACGGCGTGAATTCTTGTGTTTCTCAGTCTTTCTTTCGCATCGACCGTATCCAGTACATTCCAGGCGCGCAAAATATTTTCCTGTTTGAGCGACATAAAAGTACCGAAAGCAGTAGGATAAGTCACACAGAAATAGAACAGGCTTCGAGCGCAATTGCCTTTATGCTTATCGCGCGGTTCGAATACAGTCTCGTTTGCTGCATCCTTGCCGAGTTTAGAGCCGCCAACGTTAAAAGTGATATTTGTTACCGGAAGTCCGAACGGATAATTCGATCTCGCATTGTTTGCCGCATCATCAGTGGGATATAAATGAAATAAATCGCAAACCATCGGAGGATTGGAATTGAAGAAACTCTGCGGGAGGGTATGTTCGCAGTTAAAATTCTGCGCGGTTGCTTCCGACCTTGTTCGCACAATTGCTTTCCTGCCCGTATAAATACATTCAATCGTATCCGGCGATTCATAATGGTCAATTGTACCGTACATTGCGTCGCGTGCCGTATTGTATGTAAGCGGAATGTGTCCTGTGGTTGTAAAAGTTTTTATTGCTGCTTTCAGCGGTTCGTCAATTAATCCCTGAGTAAAACTGTATAATGCGTCAGGATATTTTGCCGTTGCCGTCAGATAATAAATAAGCGGATATTTCAGCCCACGGTTTTCAAAAATGAAAAAATCTTTATATGTGATGTTCTGATTTGTCTTGAAACGTATCGTAACTAGCACGCTGTCATATGGATTTATACTGAAAGGAGTCGTCGTAAACGTAAACTGTGACAGCAAAGTCCTGATATTCGTTACCTGAACAACCTTATTCGAAGGATTCCGAACGTAAAAAGATTTTGTGACCTCTGCTTTTGTAATTGCCGTATCGAGTTTTATACTGACAGGCGTAACCTGTGCAGGCAAAAGTTTAAAACACAGCAGAATAATAAAAACTAAAATTGTTTTTTGCATTATGTATTAAATAATATTTAGATGTGAGACTTCAATTTTTACATCGGGAAATTTTTCTGTCAAATGCGCAAAAAGACTTTCTGCCGAATACACTGAACGGTGCCTGCCGCCCGTACAACCGAACGATACCATTAAATCCGTAAAATCCCGTTTTTTATAATTTTCTACAGCCTTATCGACAATTTTATACATATTTTGCATAAATTCCGTCATTACCTGCTGTTTTTTGAGAAATTCTTTAACATTTTCGTCTTTTCCGTTGAAATCCTTGTATTCATCATATTTCCCCGGATTATGAATAAAACGGCAGTCAAATACGAAACCGCCCCCGTTTTTTGTCTCATCCGCGGGGATTCCGTTGTAGATATAACTGAAAGAAAATATTCTAACTTTTAGCAATGGTTTTACGTAAATTAATAAGCCCTGATTTCAGGGCACTAAAGATAAACAATTCAAAACTTAAATTAAGTAGAAAAAGAAAATGGACCATGCATTAATTACTACGGCTTTTGAACTCGACGGTTATAAAATTGTAAAGAACCTGGGCATTATCAGGGGGATAACAGTCCGTTCAAGAAATGTCTTTGCAACTATCGGCGCCTCATTGCAAACTATCGTAGGCGGCAACATATCATTATTTACGGAACTTTGCGAAAAGACAAGACTCGAATCATTTGAACTGATGGTAAAACATGCCGAAGAACTCGGAGCAAACGCTGTTATAGGAATGAGATACGACGCTAATGATGTAATGTCGGGAGTAACGGAAGTACTGGCATACGGAACGGCTGTGATTGTAGAGAAAAAATAAATTAGTCACTTAATACTTCGGTAAAACGGGAATACGATTGTTTGTATTCCCGTTTTGCTTTTTGCTTTATTATATTTCTATAATCCGCTGTTTATACTTTTGCCTTTTTAAAAAATATCTTCCTGATAACCCAGATTACGAAAACAACGAATATAAGTATCGGTATGATTGCAATAATTACCGTAATTGAGGCCGCAAGTACATTCGTGAATCCTTTTAATCCTTTCTTTACCGCCTGTCCGAGTTCGTAGAAAAATCCCCCGCCCGATGATGTATCCAGCAAAGACGGTTCATATACAGAAACTGTAAGAGTCGATAAGTCAGACTGCGATTTCAGAAGTTTCATTCTTCCTTCTATGCTTTCAATTTTCTGCCTGACTGATGCGAGTTTCTCTTCCACTTCTATTACTTCCGCCAGTCTCGACGCCTTTTCATTGAGAAGTTTTATGAGCCTCTGCTCAAGTTCCTTCTGTGTTTTCAGGCGCGCCTCAAGGTCAACGTATTCTTCCGTTATGTCGCTTGCCTGTATATTCTGCGACATAACTTTCCCGATAGCCGTGGCGTCGGCAGTAAGGGCATCGAATTTATCCGCTGGTACCTTCAGCGTTATAGAACCGTATTTTTTACCTGCCGCGTTCTGATTCGAAGCCGCGTTGGACACATATCCTCCGTATTTTTTCACGGCTTCATTAAGTTTGTATTCCGCATCTTCGTATTTATCAACTTCAAGATTCATCGTTCCAATCTTTATAATCATCCTCTGCTGCTTAACGTCGGGAATTTTCTCATCAACCGTTTTTGACGTCTCTTCCGTTATACCGGATGTCTTATTTATTTCTTTTTTCTGTACATCGATTTTTTTCTGCTCCGGCATTTCAGTCATCGTATTGGGCGGAGGGACGGATTCTTTGTCCTGCATCTTTTTTTCGCACCCAGAAAGCAACAGCATTCCGGCGAAAAGAATTAGAAAGATTGATTTTGAGTTCATAATTTGATTTTTATTTTTAATACTAAAAAAATTAAGGATTGTTCCTGCCCTGAGGCTCCTGAACGATATTAGGCAGTACGGTGTTAATATATTGTTTTCAAAAATAAATTAAAAGAATGAAGAATTTTCAGGTAATGATATTTAATGCGGCAGTGCTAATAGCACTCGGAATATACGGATATATTATTTCAGGAAGCCCAACGTCGTTTATTTCAGTAGGAGTCGGAGCGATTTTGCTGATTCTGGCATTTCCGGTAAAAAACGAAAATCACATAGCCGCACATATAGGAGTCGGCCTTACAGGTCTCTCGACAATAACATTTTTCGTAACAGGAATCATCAGACACAACTACATTATCATAATAATGGCAGTTGTAACACTTATCGCGTTCCTTTTCTACATCTCTGATTTCATGAAAAGGAAAAAGGAAAGAGATAGAGCATAGAAATATTATATCCCGCTAAATCTTTATTCTCATATCATTTATCTTTTCGGTACAGCCCACGGTTTTAACCGTGGGGGAGAAAATAATACAAAGAATAAACCGTTTCAACGGTTTGTTAAATTTTGAAATATTTACTTATTCAACTTGCAACGATAAATCAGAAACCGTCAGCCACGGCTGCTTTCAATTAAAACGGTTTCAATTGATTTTCATTTTTACATACGACTGAAGTCGCGGGCTGTAGTAAAAAAATGACATTTCGCATTTGCAGCAAAAAGAACGTTCACAATAAAAAAGTAATTTCGTTACCCCCTGGTTGACAAGGAGGGTAAAGAACTTGCAAGTATGACAGACACATAAACAAAAACCCCGTTCGATTGAACGGGGTTTATAATTTTAAGAACAACTTCAATTTTATTTTTTGACAGGATATCCTCTGCTTCCGACTTTTTCATAATCCATATCATTCAGTCCCAGTTCCTTTGCACACATTTCGGCAAACACTTCTTCCGAATATTCGAATTTAAAATCGACTCCGAACGCCTTTGCAATCTGCGTGATAATTTTCCATGTAGGTCTGGCATCGAAACGCACTTCCTTCATCCACCTGTCATTTGCCGCGCCGAACTTGTCAAGTCTTGACATCGAATATTCACCGAGCAGTCTTTCCTGTTCAAGAGTTGCCACAATAGGCTTTAACCTTTGTATCCTGCCCTCGAAATTCATGAACGTTCCGTTAATTTCAGCATACGTTGACTCCGAAAATATCACATCCGCGTTTTCGTAAGCAAACCGGTTGTACGAATTCAAATGGAATATGAATGTTTCAATATTATTCCATTTCGTTTTCGACAGATGCAGTTTGTCAAGGTCGTCATTAATTGCATAAACCGCTTTGTATTTACCCGCGGCAATGTCATCAAGGGTTTTTTCGGTATAAGGGTTTATTCCGAGCGCCTTCAGACCCGCAGCGTTTGGCGTTCTGTCCGGTTTTTTAAGTAAGTCGTCTCCGAATGATTCGTCAATATTGGGTATGTAAACTACATCGCTGCTATCAAATATTTCTTTAGCAAATTTTTTCAGAGTATAATTGTCTTCAAGAGTCGAATAAGGAGAGGCAAAGAATAAAACTTTCTTCTCTTTATTGGAAAGGTCCGAAACGGATTTCGAAACTGCTTCCTCCCAGTCAACTTTTATAAGTTTCTCGGACTCTTCTTCGGGTTTAATCATCGGAGAGTTTATCCTGTGCTTTTCATCGTTCACATATTTAGTCGTATTCAGTCTTCCCCAGTCGCACAGCCACCATTCGTTAACGTCAGGATTCTGGCGGGGCTCGATTCTTAATATTTCATTTTTTCTTACGCCGACTATTGTATTGCATCCTTTGGAACATCCCGGACAAATACTGTCGGTGAAAGACATATCCCAGACGCGTGAACGGAATCTGAAATCGCGTGATGTCAAAGCGCCGACGGGGCATATTTCAATCACGTTCATCGAATATGGATTGTCGAGTTCTTTTCCCGGGAATGTTGTGATTGTAACTTTTTCGCCTCGCTGTATGAATGTCAATTGCGGCTCTTTGGCTATTTCATCGCAGAACCTTATACACCTTGAGCAACTGATGCATCTTTCACGGTCGAACATTACGTTCGGACCGAGAGTTATTCTTTTATCTTTGTGATTTTTTTCTTCGTCGAATCTTGATGCGCCCTTGCTGTATTTAAATGCATAATCCTGAAGTTTGCATTCGCCCGCTTCATCGCATATCGGGCAGTCAAGAGGATGATTTATAAGTAAAAATTCCATTACGGCATTCTGCGCATCCACAACTTTTTCCGATTTTGTATGCACAACCATGCCTTCAGCAGCCTGTGTGGAACATGCAATGGCGAGTTTCGGAAGTCTTTCGATTTCAACGAGGCAAATTCTGCAGTTGCCGGAAATACTGAGTCCCGGATGCCAGCAGAAATGCGGTATTTTTATTCCGGATTTTCTGGCGGCTTCAATTACCGTCTGCCCCTGAATAAATTCAACTTCTTTGTTATCAATAGTTAACTTCGGCAATTCCGTATATTTGATTTATTAATACAACAAAATTTTTATGTACTATATTCATCCGTAATGTCGGTTTTGCCGCTGAAAGTCAGAAAACGGAATTCCGACAGCGGAAGTTGTTCGTCAACTTCCAGTTTTATTATTGTCCTGTGTTTCAGGCATAACTTCAAAATCTTATTAATAATTCCGCTGGTCAGATAATGCTTTATCAGCGGATTCACTCTCATTCTCATTACAGCGCTTCCGCCAGCGCCTCTGTACCTTTGTAATGCCATTTCAATATCAGTGACAAAAGCCATCTTCGACTGCACTCTTCCCGTGCCTTTGCACATGGGGCAGTCGTTCGACACTCTGTTTAAAATGCTTTGTCTGATTCTCTGCCTTGTAATCTGCACAAGACCGAAATCCGTCATCGGCAACACGGTAATTTTCGCTCTGTCTTTCCTGAACTCCCTTTTGATTTCTTCAAAAAGTTTTCTCTTGTTGGAATCTTCGTATAAGTCAATAAAATCCACAACTATTATTCCGCCGATATCTCTGAGCCTTAATTGACGGGCTATTTCCTTCGCCGCTTCAAAATTTATTTTCAACGAGTTGAGTTCCTGATCTTTGGACTTCGCGTACTTGCCGCTGTTAACGTCCACTACAGTCATTGCTTCGGTTGTTTCAATCACAACATAACCCGAATTTTTCATCCAGACTTTCTTATTCAGCGATTCCTCTATCTGTTTCTCGATGTTATAAACATCGAAAAGCGGAGCCGACTTCGAATAGAACTCTATTTTATCAGAAAATTCAGGCGACGTGGTATCGACATAACTTTTTATTTCCTTATAGAGTTTTTTCGAATCAATCATAACTCTCTGAACGTCATCGCGGAATAAATCTCTTACCACGGAATTCGTCGTCGATAAATCCTTGTATAAAATTGAAGGAGGTTTAAGGTCTTTCGCCTTGCTCTGCATCTCGTTCCATGTGGAAACGAGTTTATTGAGGTCGTCGCGCACAAGATTTTCGTCCTGCCCTGCCGCAACAGTTCTGATTATAAGTCCGAATCCTTCCGGAAGACCTGCTTTTACTATGTTCTTAAGTCTTCTTCGTTCCTTGTAGTTGTAAATCTTCTTTGAAACGCCGATTCTCCTGTTGAAAGGAAGCAATACAAGATACCTGCCGGGAATCGAAACTTTCGATGTAACGCGGACGCCTTTATTTCCTACCGGTTCTTTTATTATCTGTACGATAATATCCTGACCGCGCTCTATGCTTATCTGCGATTTAGTGCGGTTTGATGAAACGATGTGGGCATTTGTGTTTACTTCTTCGTCATCGTCATCGTCGATGTCTTCATCGTCTCCGAGGATGGATGAATAATCATCGATGGTTGTATCGATATCCGAAAAATGCAGAAATGCGTCCTGCGGGAAACCGATATTTATGAAAGCCGCTCTGATGCCGGGCATGACCTTTGCAACTTTGCCCCAGTATAAATCACCGACGTTGCGGCTTAGGTCCGGACTTTCATAAAACAGTTCTACTAACTTGTTTTCTTCGGTAATAGCAATTCGTACTTCATAAGAAGTAGAATTGATTAAAATCTCTTTTTTCATTGAGCACCAATATTTTCATTCAAACAATTATGAATTCATAGAAGCAAGGAACTCTTTGTTCGACTTAGTGCCGCGCATTTTTTCAAGAATAAACTCCATTGCCTCAACCGGATTTAAATCTGCGGTGATTTTCCTGAGAAGGTAAACCCTGTTCAGAATTGCCGGTTCGAGAAGAAGTTCTTCTTTTCTCGTACCCGAACGGTTGAGATCAAGCGCCGGGAATACTCTTCTGTCGGAAAGTCTTCTGTCAAGAACACTTTCCATGTTTCCCGTACCTTTAAACTCTTCAAAAATAACTTCGTCCATACGGCTGCCTGTTTCGATAAGCGCAGTTGCGATGATAGTCAAACTTCCGCCTTCGTCGATTTTTCTGGCTGCGCCGAAGAATCTCTTCGGTTTGTGCAATGCGTTTGCATCGACACCGCCGGAAAGTATCTTTCCGCTGTGCGGGATGACTGTGTTGTGCGCTCTGGCAAGACGTGTTATACTGTCAAGAAGTATTACGACGTCCTTTCCTGCCTCGACAAGTCTTCTTGCTTTCTGGAGAACGACTTCCGATACCTGTACGTGTCTTTCAGGCGGTTCATCGAATGTCGAACTTATAACTTCTGCATTTACGTTTCTCTGCATGTCAGTTACCTCTTCAGGTCTTTCATCTATCAGAAGCACTATTAAATGCACTTCAGGATGATTTCTTGCAAGGCTGTTTGCAATTGTCTGCAGCAGAATTGTCTTGCCGCTCTTAGGCGGAGAAACGATTAACGCTCTTTGACCTTTACCGATTGGAGTGAACATGTCCATGATTCTCATTGAATATTCGGACGGCACTGTTTCCAATATAAATTTTTCAATCGGATAAGTGGGCGTTAAATTATCGAACAGAATGCGGTCCCTGATTCTTTCGGGATCGCCGAAGTTTACTTCTTCAACTTTTAGAAGAGCAAAAAATCTTTCGCCTTCTTTCGGAGGCCTGACCTGACCGCTTACCGTATCCCCTGTTTTCAGAGAAAACTTTTTTATCTGCGAGGGCGATACATATATATCGTCAGGCGACGGCAGGTAATTGTAGTCCGAAGACCTTAAAAACCCGTATCCATCAGGTAGTACTTCCAATACCCCCGATGAAAATGCAAAACCGTCCTTTTGAGTTTGAGCCTCAATGATCTTGAAAATAAGTTCCTGCTTTTTCAGATCGCTGTAACCTGTTAATTTCAGATCTTTAGCGATTTGAACAAGCTCAGATACCTTCTTTCCTTTTAAATTCTCAAAGTTTTGAGCAATTAAATCATCTTTTGAATTCGTACCCATTTTATTATTAGACTACCTTTCTTTGGATTATTTTTGGGGTATTATATTAAAAATATGTAGTTTTTTATTTAAGGTTCAATTTTTCTACAAAATAATCATTAATTCTTGACATATTTTGAAGTTAACAATACTGGAGAGCGTTTACTTAGTATTTCCCAGATGTTATAATAATTTATTATAAAAAATTCTTACATTCAAGCGAAAAAACAAAAAATGCAAATACTGTAAAAACAATAGCGCGATTAAGATTAAACGCCGGAATCTACGTTTTATTTGTCATTCCACGTATCGGAGATGTAAACACCGCTGCCGCCGTAATTCTGGCATTGCTTGATTGCCTCGTTTTTTGCGTCACCGGAATTACTATAACCCAGCGCAACGCCTATAACTCTATTGCCGTTCGCGTCATTTCCAAGTGCAATGGCTCCGAACCCTTTTTTGTCTGTCGATGTTACAAGTACGGGTTTTGTCCCGCCGTATGATAAACAGGCATTATATGCTTTTGTGAGTGTTTCGCTTGACGAAAATCCGTATGAAAATCCATACGCTCCCGTCTCCGAACAGAAATACACAGCGCTCTGACTGAATACTCTCGGAGATATAATGAAGAATAATAAAAATACAAATATTGCCGATATTGTCTTTTTCATTTTGAATTTAATCTTAACTTTTAAAAGTAATACATTTAATTCTTAAATCGTATATAAAATCTAACCCATTCATATTTCTTTAACAAGTACTAAATGCAAATGTTCCATATATAAAACGTAAAATAATTAATAAAGTTATATGTATCAGTTACCTTCTTCAATCGAACTTCTCACATTAACCAGATAAATGCCTGTTAATACGAATACTCCTCCTATAATCTGATTAATGTCCGGCATTTCGCCGAGAAATGGTATTGCAAGCAAAGCGGTAACAACTGCCTGCGAAAGCAGAGTGACGGAAACACCCGATGCCTTCATATGCCCGAGTGCATAATTAATTAAAAGCCATCCGCCGAGATGCGAGATTAATCCGAGTCCGAGCAGTGCAGTCCAGGTTTTTAAAGTAAACCCGGTTAATTCGGAACCGGCAAAAAGATTTATAACGAGCAGCACGATGACAGTCGATAAAGTCGAGACTGACATGAATGTAAGCGTATCGGTTTTTGTGCGCGCTCTTTGCGTTGTAAGAAGATAAACCGCGTAAAATAAACTCGCCGTTAATGCAAGCAGGTCGCCGCCGTTGAAATTCAGATTTCTTATCGCATCGAATCCGACGAGTACTGACATTCCGAACAGCGCTATTATAAGTCCGAGCCAGTATTTGTAAGTAAGTTTTTCTTTGAAGAGTATCATTGCGCCGAGCCCGACCCAGATAGGCGCGTTGTTTGCAAGGAGTGTGGCTGTCGCTGCCGTTGTCAGAAGCAGACTGGTATTCCATAAGGCAAGATCAATTGCGAAAAAAACACCGCCTGTAACAATCCATTTCAGTTCGGATTTTCCGGGTACGGTTTTTTTCTTCAGCATCCACCATGGGAACAGCACAACGCCGGCAATCAGCGAACGGTAGAACGCCGAAACCATTCCCGGTACTCCCGCCATCTTCACAAAGATTGCCGAAAACCCAATGAAGATTATTCCGACGGCAAGCGCGATATATGCCTTAATGTTTATCTCAGTCCTGCTCAATTCTCTTATCAGTAAATAAAATTTATACAACATAACCTTAACATCCGACTTGTTCAATTTATATTGAAGTGCAGAGCGTTTTTGCGGGAAAAATTAAAAAGGGGGCGGCGTAATATTTCCGTCCCCTTATTATTATGAATTTATTCTGAAGATGTTAATTCATCTTCAAGCGCGATTGCTTTAGGATGAAGAATATTATTTTCCAGATGTATGTGTTTGTGAAGGTCGTTCTCGAAATTGTTAAGTTCTTCGTAAAACGACTTGAACGTGTTGCATGCATCTTCCGGAATCCTGAAATAGTCAGTGATTTCCCTCATCTCGTGAAATGCGCTGCCTGCATTGTCATGCTCCGCTTCCATTTGCATTATCGGATTCCTGACGCTTCCGAACGGTATAGAGGTCAGAGCGCCGCCGCTCCTTTTCAAATCCGCCATCCGCTTAACGAACGGGAATAACATATTCTCTTCTTTGAGCATATGCGATGTAAGTTCCGCTGCCACATTGCGGTACAATTCCGAAACGCGTATCAGTTCGGGATGTTTGCCGCTATGCGCTTTTAATACTTTTTCTGAAAAAGAATTAAGTACAGGCAGAATTCTCTTTATATACGAATGATGTTTGTCGAGTATATGGTTTATAAGTATATCCAATTCCATTTTATCGAAATTTTCATCGTTCATATTGTCACTGCTCAGTTCCGTTTTCAGTTCCGCAAGTATGCTGTCAGTTTCGATGCCTTTCTCCCTGCATGCTTCATCGAGTTTTCTTTTGCCGTTGCAGCAAAAGTCCAGACCGTGTGCTTCAAATACTCTTGATGCTCTGAAATCATTTCTGACTATATCTGAGAGTGTGTTGTCTTTTGTGTATTCCATTTTATTTTTATGTTTATTTTATACGTCTAATTTTTTTGTTTTATCTACAGACCAGCCTGTTTTCAATCCGATTACAAACCAGCCGAGCGCAAGTGTTCCAAGCGCGAATATTGTATCGCCAATTATCCTAAGCCATCTGAATGTGCTCATCATCGGACCCTGCATGAATTCCGCAGAACGTGCATACCACATGCCGTGTTTCACGCTCGCAAATGTCTGCAGAAGACCTACGGGAAGTACGCTTATTAATACCATCAGCAAAAGACCGATGTTTATTGACCAGAATGCAAAACTGATTACACTATCCTTCCATACATATTTTACCATTAGCCCTTTCAGTACGAATAACATCAGTCCGATTCCAAGCATGCCGTAAACACCGAAGAGCGCTGTGTGTCCGTGAACTGCCGTCGTGTTTAATCCCTGCATGTAGTATAATGCGATAGGAGGATTAATCAGGAATCCGAATATTCCCGCGCCGACAAGATTCCAGAACGCTACAGAAATAAAACAATATATCGGCCACTTGTATGCGCTTATCCATTCCGTGGAACGGCTTATCTTCAGATTGTGAAATACCTCAAATCCCATAAATACAAGCGGAACAACTTCAAGCGCGCTGAATGATGCGCCGATTGCTATTATAGCAGGCGATGTTCCCGTAAAATACAGATGATGAAATGTTCCGAGTATTCCGCCCGAAAGATAAACTATAGTTGAGAACAAAACTCCAAGCGATGCCGTTTTTATTCTGAGCAGTCCCATTCTCGAAAAGAGGAATGCCGAAACTACCGTTGCAAAAACTTCGAAGAATCCTTCCACCCAAAGATGCACAACCCACCAGCGCCAGTATTCCGCGATTGATAGATGAGTCTGCCTTCCCCACATAAGACCTGCTCCGTAAAATGCCGCGATTGCAACTGCTGAAATCACAAACATTATAAGCAGTGTTTTGTTTTCGCCGGGTTTTTTCAGCGCCGGTATTAATGCTCTTACGAGCAGAAGCAGCCAGATGATTAAACCGACAAAAAGAAATATCTGCCAGAACCTTCCGAGGTCAACGTATTCATAGCCCTGATGTCCGAACCAGAAATTCTGTACCAGTCCGAGTTTCTGCATAATTCCCATCCACTGTCCGATGAGCGAACCGATAACAATTATAAGCAGCGCAACGAAAAGAAAATTTACTCCGAATCTTTGAAACTTCGGTTCATATCCCGAAACCGCAGGCGCAATGTACAGCCCTGTTGCAAGCCATGAAGTAGCAATCCAGAAAATCGCCAGTTGAACGTGCCATGTTCTCGAAGCGGCGTAAGGCAATATTTTATCGAGCGAAAGTCCGTAGAAACTATTTCCCTCAACTCCGTAATGCGCAGTTATAATTCCCATGATGACCTGCACAACAATCAATCCGCAGACCACCCAGAAATATTTGTTTGTCGCTAACATTGAAGGCGTCGGCATAATCCCCGAAAGAGGGTCGTTTTTCGGAAGCGATACCGCCAGCGGCTCTTCACTGCTGTTCTTCGCATAATAATAACCAAGAAGACCGATGCCCGCTATCAGCATAATAACGCTGAACCCCGTCCATATAATAAGCGAAGGGTCGGGTGTGTTGCCGACCGTTTCATCGGGAGGCCAGTTATTAGTGTATGATACGTTCGCGTCAGGTCTTTGCGTTACGCAGGACCATGAAATCCAGAAAAAGAAAGCGTTCATCTTGTCCATGCGCTCTTTTTCTTTAATAGTATTTTCGGGTATGGAATATGATTCGCGCAGTCTTGATAATGCAGGGTCGTTCATAAACAAACCTGCATAAAACTTACTGTTGTCTTTTATTGCTTCTCCGCGAATTAAAGATATCCGAATTTCATCCTTATCTTTGTTATATGTATTCGTGCGCAATTCTTTTTGCAGTCTGACTTTATAGACCGCTTTCGCTTCGTCAGTCAACTCATCGTAGTTCATCCGGTATTCACTCTGCGCCCATTTGTTCAGAATAAATTTGGCTTCTTTGTGAAGCCAGTCTGCTGACCAGTCTGGAGCAAGATATGAACCGTGACCCCATACCGTCCCGAGTTCCTGTCCGCCAATCGACTGCCATATATTCTGACCGTCTTTTATATCCTGACCTGTGAACAAAACCGACCCGTCCGAAGAAACAACTTTGTCAGGCAGAGGAGGTGCCTTCATATAAATATCATGTCCGTAATACCCCAGAACGGCAAAACTTAACAACACAATTGCCGAAAAAACAATCCATAGATTTTTTGTCTTCATAGGAAAATATTTTAACAATTTTTAAAAATGGTGATGCGATTTATTATTTATGGCTGTATATTAATTTTAACAATGTTTTTGCTTCCGCATTGCCCGCTTCAATAATTGAATAACCGTAGCCCGAAAGTCTCCACTGAAGGACGCTTACTCTTATGAATCCGAGAATTATTGTTGCAAGATTGCACGTATTAAGTCCTCTGAATTCCCTGCTTTTTTTCGCGTCTTCAAGAGCGGAACAGATAACATGCCTTCTTTGCGTAATGATGCCGAGCAATTTTTCCCGCAGCGCGGGACCGTTTCCGAATATATCTTCCGAAAATAATATTGAAGTATATTCGGGATTCTTCTGAAAGAACTCGAAATGAAAACTTATCAGTTCGTATATCTTTTTCTCTTTATCCGATATATCATCAATATGTTTCCTGAGTTTCTCGTCAAAGACATTCATCCTATCCATTATTCCCAGAATAATCTCTTCCTTGTTCTTGAAATGCCTGTAGATTGCCGGTTCGCTTATGGCGGACTTTTTTGCAAGTTCTTTGATTGTAAGCGCGCCGAATCCCTGCTTATGTATTATCTGCAGCGCTTCGTTTATTATCTGGTTCTGCCTGTCTTCCGTTTTAAGTCTCGGCATAATCTTTGTTAGTTAGTGTTCACTAACTTATAACATAAATCGGATAAAAAAGTTCGATTTGATTAATAATAATTCGGCTCCGCTGCCCTGCCAAGCGGTAAATAATATATTCTCATGCATTTACACCCCGCAAAATATTTCTTTCAAAATTGAAAATACTTTGTAATTTGCATATTTTGTATGTTGCAAGAGATATGAGTATTTTAAACCGCTAAAGGAAATTAAACTACGGTTACCCGCAATTTGAATTCTCTTGCGTAATTATAATCGGCTTGTCAAAATAATACATGGCTAAAAAGACAGAAGAAAATATAAAAGAACTTTGGGATAAGGTGCTTAATGTAATCCGCAATTTTAAGTTTCCGAAAGAGTTATGGGATAAAACGGTTAATGCTGTCCGCGATTCAAAACTGCCGAAGGAAACATGGGAAAAGATTAGAAAGACAATACAAAATTTCGAATTCACACTTGTAAACACAACACGTATTATATTCGGAGTTTTCGTTTTCTTTGTACTGCTGATGCTTTTCTTTTCTTACAAGGTTAACTATTCCGACAACAGTCTTCAGGCGGACAAAAGAATCAGGATTTCCGCGGGAAGAACTTTCGCGCAAATTGCTGAACAACTTGAGAATGAAGGCGTCATCAACAATGCGTTTTATTTTAAGATAGCCGCTAAGTTACAAAATAAGGACGACAAGATAATCTCTCGAAGTTATATTTTCAAACCAGGTCTAAACAACCTTGAAGTAATTGAATTACTCACGAATCCCTCTTTGAATTTCACGATAAAATTTACAGTACCCGAAGGCACAAATCTAAAACAGATTGCAAAGAGCGTAGAGAACAAACTGAACATGAGTTCGGAAAAATTTCTGGCTGAAACCGAAAACGATTCGCTCATAAACTCGATAGGACTGGAAAACAAAGTTTCGAACCTCGAAGGATTTTTATTCCCGGATACGTACAGAATCCCTGTCGACATTTCGGAGAAAGAACTCGTAGAACTTTTATTCAGTGAATTCATTAAAAAAGTTATTACACCGAACGAAGATTTAAAGGATAATCCCGATAAACTTCTAAAGAGTGTTACGCTTGCATCAATAGTTCAGGGCGAAACACAATTGGAATCCGAGATGCCCGTTATCGCGGGAGTATATTTGAACCGCATCGCCAAAAGGATGAGACTTGAGGCTGACCCGACAGTGCAATACATACTTCCGGGAGGACCTAAGCAGAGACTGCTTCGCAGCGATTTAAAGACGGAGTCGCCTTATAACACATACCTGCATTACGGTCTGCCGCCGGGACCAATAAACAATCCCGGACTTAAGGCAGTAAACGCGGCATTGAATCCCGAAAAGCACAACTATATCTTCTTCGTGGCAACAGGAAAAGGCGGACATACATTTACATCCACTTACAAAGAACATCTGAAGGCGGTAGAAGAATACAAGAAAAATGTTAACCAGAAATAGCATATTAATTACGCGCTTATTCTTAAAGGTCGATTTCCGCAATAAAGACGACGCGGGGTTCAGAAGACTTATCGGCATTATTATAACGTACCTATTTGCAAACGCTCTCATAACAAATAATAATTTTCTGCGTCTAGATAAACCTTCTTTTATTTTCGCCGCATTATCCGTTAATTTTTTCTTCGTTGCATTCATTATAGTTACGGATTACGCGCAGTTGTTCTTCGCTAAGCAGCAAACGGAGATTTTAAAAACGCTGCCCGTTAAACAGGGAGATATTTTCTCGGCTAAAATCATTTCATCTTTCATTTATCTTTCTATCTTTCCCCTGACGGTTTCGGTTCCTCCTGCAGTGTTTATTTATTTTTACGACAATCTGATTTTCGATTCGATAATATTTTTTATTTCCTCGATTGTATTTTCATACTTCATTATCGCGCTGATACTGCTTATAAACAGCATAGTAATGCTTGCGGCGAAAGGCAAGAGCAAGATAATGATATACGTATTCCAGATTTTGTTTTTCATTTTCATTTTTTCAATAAACAGTTACTCCGGCAAACTCTCGCACAGTACAAACATACTCGGAAGCGCTTATGCAAAATATCTGCCTCAGTATTATTTCGCCATGAGTATTGGCAGTATTTATTTTCTCTTCACTTCAATCGCGGTTACGCTTTTATTGTTTGCGGTCACGTATATATATCTCAGAAATAAATATTACGCTCTTTCGGAAATTGCAGGCAGCACTGACACGAAGAAAGATTCCATATTCAAAAACTTACGGCTGAATTTCAGTTTCGAAGGCGTTGAGAAACTGCTTCTTCACAACAGTTCCGAGAAAGCGTCTTATCAGTTGATAAAAAATCTTTTCGCGAATTCAACCGCTTTGAAACTCAGGCTCTTTCCCGTATTTCTCATCCCGATAGTCTCGACGCTTGTAGGCGTGATATCGGGAATTCCCGCTATGCTGGTTATGACGGACAATAATAATGTAATGGATACAAACATACTTATCATAAGCCCCGCAATTACAATGACGACATTAATGTGCATAAGATTATTGTACTCAAATACTAAGGTGTCATTCGATACGGACGGCGATATAAACTGGCTGTATAAATATCTTCCTGTTGAAAGAAGAAAATTCTCAAACGGCGTAATAAAATTTATATATGTTTATTTTCTTTTTCCATCGGTATTGATAACAACGCTGCTGCTAATTATCAGACTGCCTTTAGCGGACGTACTCATTAATCAGTTGTATCTTGTATCGTTCGGAATATTTGTAAACAGTTTTCTGAACAGATTCGACAGGACATTACCGTTTTCAATAGAGAACACTAAGTTCAACACGTCATCGAAATATCTTGAGATACTTTACGTATTGCTTTTCGGAATCGTATTTATTGTTAGTCAGATTTTTATTTTTAAAAGTATTATATTTGTTCTGATTGCCGTACTGTTGTCAGCGGTAATTTCATATTTATTAAATAAATAGTTTTTCGAATATTCGTCCGTCAAATTCCGTGAGTTCCGGATAAACATATAAAAACATCGATATGGATTCAATAGAAAACCCGAATGTAGCAGTACCGCAGACAGAAACAAAACCATTGATAAGGTCATATAAAGGCGAAGGCAAGAATGTTATACTCGGCATAACAGGCGCCAGCGGAGCAATATACGGATTAAGAACACTTCGCGCATTGATTATGAACAACTTCAATGTGAACCTGATAATCACCGAATACGCACATTACAACATTTCGAAGGAATGCGGAATGGACCTTACGCAGAACAACGTTCAGAGTTTTTTCCCTGAATTGATAATAAATAAATGTTCCGTGACATTTCACAGCAATCTCGATTTGAAATCGGAGATTTTTTCTTCCGCTTATGATGCATTCGGAGTGATAGTGGCGCCGTGTTCGATGGATTACGTCGCGCAAATCGCGCATGCCGAATCACAGAGTTTGATTGTAAAATGCGCAGACCATGCGATGTCATATTCCAAGCCGATGATAATAGTGCCGAGAGAAACACCTCTGAACAGAATCCACCTCAACAACATGATAAAGATAATGGACGCGGGCGGAAAGGTTGTGCCTGCGATGCCCGGATTCGACAACAACCCGAAAGATTTCAACGACCTCGCCGACTTCATAGCAAGCAAAGTAATGGATTTGTTGATGCGGGGAAGAACGGAGTAAATCAAATATCAAAAATAAAAAATCAAATATTAAAAGCAAAAATCAAAAATGTAAAACAACTTTTTACATTTAGATTTCGCCCCTCTGCCTCTGCCTATAGCAAACAGGTGTTGCAGACAGGTACGGGGCTTAAAGATTTTTTATTTTCTTTTTCTATTTAGATGCCGCCCCGATGGGGCTCGAAAAGAAAGATATACACGTACTATTAGATTCCGGCCCTACGGGACTCAGAGATTTTTGCATTCAGATTTCTACCAAGATTTCGCCCTTCTGCCTCTGCCTATAGCAAACAGGTGTTGCAGACAGGTACGGGGCTTAAAGATTTTTTATTTTCTTTTTCTATTTAGATGCCGCCCCGATGGGGCTCTAAAAGAAAGATATACACGTACTATTAGATTCCGCCCCTACGGGACTCAGAGATTTTTGCATTCAGATTTCTACCAAGATGCCGCCCGCGATGCGGGCTTAATGAGAGAATATACTTTTTAAAAGATGGATTATTATCGCTCATTGGAGCTCATTTTATTTTTCTGATGTTACGATTTCAGACTTTTCCAAGGAAATGAGATTTTACCGCAAAGTCCGCCTGCCTGACTCGCCGCAACAAGTTATCAGCAGGCAGGCGAAGGACGCAAAGGAAATCTTTTCAATAGCTCCTGCTTTAAGCCCGAGGATAAAAAATCAAATATCAAAAATAAAAAGAAAGATATACACGTACTATTAGATTCCGCCCCTACGGGGCTCAGTCATTTTTGCATTCAGATTTCTACCAAGATGCCGCCCGCGATGCGGGCTTAAACAAATGTTAATCTATTATTTCAATTTTCCGATGTTCAGGATGTCGAAGGTTAAAATATTATCACAAATATTAATCTATTCGGCTAAAGCCGGATTTTTGTGATTCTCATTCCCCCGCCCTCAGGCGGGGTATAGGCAATTCCCAACAACGCTTTAGCAAAAAAGTAATAATGATTATACATTAAGATAAATGATACCTTAGGTATAGAAATGATACCTTTTAGGTGTCATTTATTACGGGCTATGTTGAAAAAACAATCGTTTATGTCAAAGAACTATTGAATTTCACGAAAAGGTATCATTCAGGTATCATTTCAGCACTAAAGCATTGATTTCACTTAGTTTATAAGTGATACCTGAGGTATCATTTCAGGTATCATTTCAATATTGTTTGAAACATTAATATCGTTTGTAATATTATTGTGATTTTCAATTCCTGTATTAAATACGAGATCAATGATAGCAATTTTGTGTGTATCAGTCTCGAAATTACATACAGAAATATTATTGATATCGTTAGCAATATGAATTGATATTTCATCTTTATTCATATCATATTTATTTGATATTATCAAATACATCAAAACCAATATAATACAAAGATAATAAATAATTGTTTCACTGATTCAATAAATGACCACAGACACGCCTAAAGGGTTGTAAATAAACAAGATACGAGCCTAAGATATCTCGAACGAAATAGTTGTTTTCAGAAAAACAAAAAATTAGATCAAAGAAATAAGATGGTGAAATATATTTTACGAAACCCCGCAAACGCCGTTTTCAATTTCAATTTAAGTAAAAAATTCAAATCGCATTTATATATTATGATGAAAAATAATTATGGTTGTTATTTGTAACAAAAAAATATTATTTTATAATAGCAGCATAAAAACATCAATGGCAGTTCTAAATTAAATGGAACTGCTCCGCCGTTTTGCAAATTAGTCAAAGCAATGAAATAAAGAAAGGATGGTGAAAATGGAAGAGCCGCCGGATTTGTTAAAGCGGATTGACTTTTTCCGATTAGTTCTGTTTCGAAAGCAATTTTAGCAGGAACAATATCGGGATGAAGACTTTCAGCGAATTTCCTGACAGAGATATATTTCGCTTTGGAATTTAATAAAATAAGATTGATAGTTGATAAGATAATATTTACAAAATTTGGATGTTTGGTTTATGCATAATCCTGTTATTTAAAATGATAGTTTTAATTCGTACTTTTGGAGTGTCGGAATAATAATTTTATTATAAAATTAAAGTTAAGATTATGAAATTCGGGAACGAATATTCGTTTGTAAAGAAAACAGCAGTACTCCTTCTGTTTATTCTAATTCTTTCTTCCTCCGGATTTCAGGACAGGTTTACATCCGGATGGCTGATGCAGACACTACCGAATCTTGGTAATCAGGATGTATCCGGAATAGATTTTCTTGATTCTCTTAACGGTTTTTTCATTACAAGCAGTTCCTCAATATCTGATACGGGTTATATCTACAAGACAACGAATGGAGGCAGTAACTGGTTTGTGGTTCACAAAGACAAAAAAGATTACTTTAAAATCAAATTTGTAAATAAGTTAACCGGTTATGTTTGCGGAGGATATAATAGTTATAATGGAAATTTGTTAAAAACTACGAACGGAGGAAACAACTGGTATTCTCCCGGTTTAACACCTGCATTATGGGTTAACGATATAAGTGTAATAAGTCCGGATACAGTCTATGCCGCGATGGAAGATTTTTTGGAAGGCGGTCTATTTCGGAGCACGGACGGGTGTCAGACATGGCAGAACCTGTTTTATCAATTTAATTACAACCCTGACAGGATATATATGGTAAACAAGAATCTTGGATTCATGAGTTGTGATATCAAGTATTCCGCCAGAACGA
>JAQTLX010000012.1 GCA_028714695.1 Ignavibacteria bacterium
GCGACCCGATATATAAAGACATAATAAGTAGAACTTGCGGCGACAAACTGACCGCTAATAAAAGACTTGTCATAAATTTTTATGCTCTAATAAATCGGGACTTGCATTTTAACATAAAGGAATGACAAGAATAAGAGAATGACAAGGTGGGCGATGGAATGAAAGGTGGGCGATGGAATGAAATGTGGGCGATGGAATGAAAGGTGGGCGATGGAATGAAAGGTGGGCGATGGAATGAAAGGCGGGCGATGGAATGACAAGGGGGGTGATTTGTGTTGCGAACATTGGAAAGCCTCGTGTATTCGCTTTGACGGTACGGTTAGATTCAATTATGAATTTATATATTGAAAATATAATGAGGCGGTTGTAATTTATTTCAACTTAAAGGAAAACTGCTGTAATGAGAAAACATAATTAATATTTAGAGTAGATATTCGCATATAAGAATATCTCTTAAAATCTTTTTTTATAAATGTTTTAAGATTTTAAAATGACTAATATTAATTTATGTTTTTCGAAAGTTACATTCTCGTACACTGCTTCACAATTACTGGTAATTAAAAATTTATCCGTTACATTTCAAAACGGCTGGACAGGAATTATCGGTGCAAACGGTATCGGTAAAACCACTCTTGCGAAATTAGCATGCGGCATTTTGCAGCCCGATGCAGGTTCGATATTAATGACCAACCATATTCCGCTTGGTTTTTATTGTGAACAGGAAACAAACGTGCTCCCCGAATACAGCAATGATTTTTTCAACAGCGGTGATAATTATTCCGGCCGATTGCGTTCGATTTTGCAAATCAAAGATGACTGGGTTTACAGATGGGACAGTTTGAGTTACGGCGAGAGAAAAAAATTACAGGTTGCGATTGCTTTGTGGAAGACACCCGATATTCTTGTTCTTGATGAACCGACAAATCATCTCGATAAAAACACAAGCAGTGTTATTACGGAATCATTACGCACATACAAAGGTACGGGCTTGATTATCAGTCATAATAGGATGCTGCTTGACGAACTTTGCGCTTACTGTTTATTTATGGATGCCGGCGAATCAACTCTGCGCAGAGGCGGTATTACCGAGGGTCTGAAGCAATCGGAAGCGGAAGAGAAAAGTAAAATACGGGAATACGATAATCTGCGCGAGAATTATCTTAATATGAAAAACAGTTCCGCAAGATTAAAACAAAATATTTCATCGAAGCAAAAATTACTTTCCAAAAGACATCTCGATAAACATGACCATGACGGGAAATCCAAAGTTGACTCTGCAAGGCTGCTCGGAAAAGATAAAACGGCATCGAGGAAATATAAAAACATGCTTACGCGAGTTGAAAAAGCAAAAACCGAACTTGAAAATTCTTATTTTAAGAAACGGGACATTGACGGCTTTTCGATTCCGGGCGAGATGGCTAAATGCAATCAGTTAGTATCTTTAGGTGAAGGCATTTTGGAATTTCAGAACGGGCTTAAAATGAGGATTCCAAACCTGACTATAAAACACGATGACAGAATCGGAATAACCGGTGATAACGGAACAGGGAAAAGTACACTGATAAAGTTTATTTACAAATCGTTGCTTATACAATCCGAAAAAGTAATTTACATTCCGCAGGAAATTGAGAACAATGACGTACTAAAAATCAGGAACAAAATTTCGGAATTGAACAGAAGAGATTTGGGAATGTTATTGACTGTTATTTATCGTCTTGGCTCTGAACCTGAACGTGTTTTAAAAACCGAAAGACCGAGTCCCGGGGAGATAAGGAAAATATTATTGGGGCTTGGATTATTAAGTTCGCCTGTTTTTATTATAATGGACGAGCCGACAAATCACATGGATTTGCCGTCGATTGTCTGCCTTGAAAATGCTTTAACGGAATTCAAAGGAGCGCTGCTCTTGGTTAGTCACGATAGTTCTTTTTTGGATAAAATCACAGCGAAGCGCTGGGATATTGTTTATATGGGTGAAGAGAGAAAACTAATTGAAAGATAAGGGGTTTTTTGTGTGTCGAGAGATTCCCACGTTTTAGAGACGACCGACTCGCGGGTACTGATTTGACAAATCACAAATATAATCAACATAAGGAAAGTAAATTACGACTATTTATATTTTACTATATAGCCTAAAACTAAAATAAAGACTTCTATATTATACTTTAGCGCTTTAAAGTAAAATATAAATTATGTATAATATACGAAAACAAGGAAATACTATGAAAATTGAAGAATTTATATCCGGGCATTATGAATCCGGATATCAATATAAATATTTTGTTCCGGAAAAAATAAACCATCAATGGAATTGGGATGACTCGCAATTATCTGTATTGTTAGAAAAAGCTTCCTTAAAACTTGGAGAACTAAATTCTTTATCAAATTTTATACCGAACATCGAATTGTTTATTAACTCGCACATTACTAATGAATCGGTTTTATCGAGCAGGATAGAGGGAACAAAAACAAAATTTGACGAAGCGCTATTTCCGGAAAGCGAAATATCTGCTGAAAAAAAGAGTGATTGGCGGGAGGTGAATAATTATACCGAGGCACTGAATAAATCGTTATATGAAATGGACGATCTTCCTATTTCAACTCCTTTGTTCAAAAATGCGCACAAAATATTAATGGAAGGAGTTAGAGGTGAACATAAGCAGCCGGGGGAATACAGGAAAAGTCAAAATTGGATTGGTGGTGTCTCATTAGCGGATGCAGTTTTTATTCCGCCTGAACATAATTTGATTGGTGAATTAATGGGTGATTTGGAAAATTTTTTACATAATCAAAGAATTTTTGTTCCGCATTTGATTAAAATCGCCATTGCGCATTATCAAATTGAAACAATACATCCTTTTCTTGATGGAAACGGCAGAATTGGCCGGCTAATGATAATTCTGTTTTTAGTTAAAGAAAAATTACTGACCAAACCTCTTTTATATTTATCGATTTTTTTTGAAAAAAACAAAAATTTATATTATGAAAAATTATCAAGGGTGAGAACTGATAATGATTTGTTGAATTGGTTAAAATACTTTCTAATCGGGATTGAGGAAGTATCGGCGCAAAGCATTGCTACTCTTAGAGAAATTATTAATCTAAAAGAAAATATTGAGACAGAGATAAATAAATGGAGAAGAAGACACAGGCCGGCGCAAATTCTTCTTAATTATTTATTTGAAGATCCTGTTGTTAATATAAAATCAGTAAAATCAGTTTGTAATCTTAGTACTAAAACAATAGGTGAATTAGTCAAATCATTTGAAGAAAAGGGTTTTTTAGAAGAAGTAACCGGAAATAACAGGAATAGAATTTTTGTTTTTAAACCTTACATTGATTTATTTGAAAAATGATAAATATTCAGGGCAACACAGTTGATAATATTAAATGCCTTTCTACTGGTAATTCATTCTTAATTGAAATTCAACGAAAATAAAGATATTTTTCATGATGGAGTATGCTTACTTGAAAGAGAATTACGATGAACTCGTAAATGATATTAAGAACGTATGTACGGAATACGGAAGGAATTTTAGCGATATTACTCTCGTTGCTGTCAGCAAAACGTTTCCCCCCGAACAAATTGCCGAAGTCAGAAAATTGGGTCAGGTCATTTTCGGAGAAAACAAAGTTCAGGAACTAAAGGAGAAATACGATATTCTTCGGGATGCGGGATTTAAAGACGGCGTTTACGGCGGCATTTTAAAAGATATTAAATGGCATCTGGTAGGGCATTTACAGACCAACAAAGTAAAATACATAGTGGAATTCGTCGATTTGATTCATTCGGTTGACAGTCTGAAACTTGCAGAGGTAATAAACGAGCAGGCTGAAAAACACAACCGGATTATTGACATACTTGTGCAGGTGAACACGAGCGGTGAAGACCAGAAGTCCGGTATAGAACCTGAGGACGCGGAGATACTATGCGAAGATATTTCAAAACTGAAAAACATCCGTCTCAAAGGTTTAATGACAATCGGAATGTTCACGGACAACGAGGAAATTATAAGGAGCAATTTCAAAGTACTCAGAGAATTGTTTTCGCAACTTAAATCGAAGCACGGTTCTTTCGAATATTTGTCAATGGGAATGACATCCGATTACAGGATAGCCGTAGAGGAAGGTGCGAACATGCTTAGAATCGGAAGCGCTGTATTCGGGCACAGAAATTACCAAAGGTAGAATTTTAAAAATCTAAACAATATCAAAATGATTATTTCTTCAAAAGACATCAAGAAGCATGACTTTAAAAAATCGCTCCGCGGATATGACACGGATGAAGTCGATGCTTTTCTCGAAACCGTGAGCGGTCATTACGAAAGACTCATGGTTGACAACAAGAATCAGGCGGACAGAATAAAATCACTTCTTCAGGATATTGAAATATACAAAGAGAATGAATCCAATCTTCAGAAAGCAATAGTAAGGTCGCAGGAACTGGGCGAAGAGATAGTCTCCGCGGCGAAGAAACGTTCCGAACTTATTATACAGGAAGCCGAACTAAATTCAAGAAAATCGAAACAGGATATAGAAGACGAAATTTTAAGCAAGAGACAGGAACTTGAAGAGATTAAGCAGAGAAACGAAAAAACATACGACGACCTTAAGAATTTTCTCAATGACAAACTAAACGAACTGGACGAGTTTTTCAAAAACAGGAAAATTCTTAAAATGGAATTAAGCCACGTCAAGGGTCTTGAAGTCGGAAGCGAGCATGAAGAAATTATCGAAGAAGAACATGAAGAAATAAAACCGATGAAAAAAATATCTCTATCGCCTCAGTCGCTGAACGATGACAATCAGTCATTCGAAGATAACTTCGAAACAAAATAAACGGGAACCGGATTTGATAACAAAGAATCACAAAGAAGCGCACAATCACATAAAGAAACTCGTAAAAGATAAATACGAAATCGGCATTATACTCGGTACGGGTCTCGGTGGTCTGGTTAAGTACATCGAGAAAGCGAACGCTATAGATTACAAAGACATTCCGCATTTTCCCGTTTCAACTGTAGAATCTCATACGGGCAAACTTATTTTCGGAAAACTTTCCGGCAAGAATGTTGTAGCAATGTCGGGCAGGTTTCATTTTTACGAAGGATATAATCACGACAGGGTAACGTTTCCTGTCTACGTAATGAAACTGCTCGGAGTAAAATATCTTATCGTATCGAATGCATGCGGAGCAATAAGCACAAAACTTGAAAAAGCGGACTTGATGATAATGAATTCGCACATCAACTTGCATTTTTCGTCTCCTTTGCACGGCAGGCGGAACCAGCCCGAGAAGAGGACTAAGTATTTTTATCACAAAGATCTTATAGATCTTGCAACGAAAGTTGCACTGAAGAACCACATAAATGTTAAGAAGGGATGTTATGCTTCCGTTCAGGGTCCGAACCTTGAGACAAAAGCCGAATACAGGCTGATGCAGAAACTCGGGGCGGATACAGTCGGAATGTCAACAATACCCGAAGTACTGGTTGCAAAGGAACTCGGCATAAACGCGCTCGGACTTTCAATCATCACTGACCTCGGATTTCCGGATTCGCTGAAAGTTGCGGAACTCTCGCATATACTCGCAGCGGCAAGCATCGCGGAGCCAAAATTAGTCGGATTAATAAAAAACCTTGTTTCAGAACTTTAATTGGAATTTAAAAATGACAGAACAAAGAAAAAGAATTTTAGAATCGGTCAAAGCAATAAAGAAACACATGCCCGTGAAATTAAAGCCGAGGATAGGGCTTATTGTTGAAGACCATTATCCGCTTCCTTACGGAATTAACGTTCTGAAGAAACTTGATTACATCGATATACCCCCTAAATTCGATGGCGTTGAAAAAGAAAATACAGGAAAGATATATTTTGCAAAGACAGGTTCGAGGGATATGATTATTTTCAAAGGACGTTTTCATTTCTTTGACGGTTACTCGATGCGTGATATCGGGCATATCATTTACATAATGAGTTATCTGGGAATTGAAAAAATTCTTTCGATAGACGAGGTTGGTCACCTGAACCCGCGGTTTGAATGCGGCGACCTTGCGCTGATATACGACCACATAAATCTGATGGGCGATAATCCTCTCATCGGAGAGAATGACGAAGAACTCGGATTAAGATTTCCCGATATGAGCAATGCATACGACAGGAGACTGTACGAGAAAATATATAAGATATTTCAAGACAACAAACTGAAAATAAACGAGTCCGTATATCTCAGCATAATCGGTCCGCAGAGCGAAACGGAAGCGGAAGCGAGATTTTACCGCGATATAGGATGCGACGTTCTCGGGTATTCGCTTGCACCGGAAAACATTACGGCGGTACACACAGGCGTTAAGTTTGCGGCAATCGGACTGATTTGCAGGGAACTCATTGCCGATAAGATGCTCGAAGACAAGCGTAACGAATCGGAAAAAGCGAAGGACGAGACTAATAACAGAAGATATGCGCAGACAGAACTGAATAAGATACTTGTGAAGATTTTGAAAACGCTCTGAATACAATCATCAATCTTCAGTGTTTCCCGATAAATCGGGACGCAAAAAACGCGCAATGTTCAATGAAGAGCAGCGGCAAAGGAGAGACATTTTGTAAGGGATTATTTTTTGGTATTCAAGGAGAACAGGTTTTACCGCAAAGGACGCTAAGAACGCAAAGATTTATTTAGTTATAAGTGCAGCGGCAGAAGGAATTAGTAAGAATCCTGTGTTATCCTAAAGACAATGAGTTTTGGAACAAAAATATTCTATTTTTGTTCTACATTATTAAGTAAAGTTTATTTTCGCCGATAGTAAACCGTTTTCCTTTTTTGACAATACGATACACGCAAATATGAGTATGCGATTTATGCAATATATGTGAATTTAAATAATTGAAAAATCGTTCAGTATCAGGCAAGAAGTTACAAGAAGAGTCAATTAATATTTTACAATTTATAATTTAACATTGCATACAAGTATGAAGAGAATCCATCTTTTATCCGTTTTAATTATGTTACTGTTTTCTCCTGTTATTATGGCGGGAGTTCAGGATACTGTAAAAGTCGAAGCAGAAAGCATTGGCGAGGCTGACGCTTCAATTGGAAATTACCTCAGGGAACAATTTCCGATTATATCGGATGATATCATTAAAAGCATTACGGATAAAAGAACAATAGAAAAAGTCGATAAACCTCTCGAAGCGGGCGGCGGATATTTTTACAAGATAAATTACATCATCGGGAAAAATTTTCTGCTCGACACGGTTAAGATTTTGTGGGAACTCAACATCCCTGAATTCAGATCGCACTTATACCAGTTATTCGGCAAGGATACTATATATATCGATACATGGAACAATGTTATCGGCACTGCAAAGGATAAAACTTATGCGGGTCATTTCGAAGCATACAGGGTAAGAAACTGGCCTTCATGGAAAGACCCGGAAAAAGGCAAGGAAGAACTGCCTGCCGTTCCTCCCGGACCAAAAAATCCGCTCGGACTTTTCGTTGTACATTATGATGAAAACTCTCTGAGATATTTTCACGGAACGAACAAGCCCAAATTAGTTTATTCAAAGATGAGAAGTCTGTCTCACGGATGCGTTAGGAACGATAATGATAATATAGCAAAGATGAAAGAGTTCCTTATAAAGAGAGTCATAAAATCAAAAGATTTATCTTCGTGGATGGACAGCAAGAGGACTATGTCATACGACTTCGATAAAGTTGACAGATTTCCGGTAAGAATTATTTACAAGACATATATGATTGACAGAGACGAGAAGGGTTTGTTCGTCGAACTTTATAAAGATATATACAACTACTCAAATTCAAGAAATATAGACACGAAGTGGAACGACGAAAGTCTTATCACTTTATCGACGCACGAAAATCTTAAAAGCGAGTTCAAGGCAAAATCCAAAGGGGAAGTTTCCGAGGATAAGATTGACGGTCTTGTCGATTACGTTTTGAAGAAACTCGATACATACGAAAGGTATTACGTAAAGGATTTGAATTACTAAAAACTCTGGTCTCGCCAGCGTTTTATTTTCCACGGACTGTCCGAAGTTGGGCGTGTGAGGCTCATATCCGCAAATCCGTACAGGCGCACTATATTGCTCGGGTTGAAAGTTATTGTCAGGTTGAAACTTCTTTTCACGCTCATGTTGAGGCTGTCGCCTATCATTACGGTTATATTATTCCATATCACTTCTGTTTTCTGCGAATTATCGAAGAGCCTGCTTGTTGTTCTCATATCGGTCGGCTTATCCCACGATACATCGAAGCCTATTTCGTAGTCAGTGTAAGTAAAAAGAAAATCATCCGTCAGAAGCCCCGAATAAACAGAAGTATCTTTATACGAGTAGGCATATTTAAAATTTGTAAAGACGCCTTCAATGGTTTTTTGGTCCGATAATATCTGCCCCGAGGAAGATGTATCGAGAGAAGGCGCGAATATATTTTCGCACGAAGCAAAAAGAAACCCCGATGCTGCAATCAGGAGGGCAATATATAATTTTCCGTGTTTCAAAATTTAATTGCTGAAATTAGCTTTCAGAACACTCCAGGTAGTATCGTTACTCGTCGATTGAAAATCAATCCACTTATGTATTGACCACAGGTTCCTTGAGTCAGCCGAAAGCACCAAACGGATTTTCCCTTTGAGGGATTTTGCAACATTTGTCTTTTGATGGTCAACTCGAAGCAGGTAATCGGCATCGTAAACCGCTGAATCAGTTAGTGTGTTCAGATTCGGATTCGAGAAAAAAACGTTTGAAGTGGCATTCTGGTCCATAAGCGAAATCAAACTGCTGTAATATGCTTTTTCGTTCGATAGTTTCCAGTTCGAGAAAATAGGGTATTGAATCTGCGATACAATGTCGGGAACATAAGTGTATCTCTTTGCGGAGTAACTTGTATCCACGAAGCATGCCATGTAATTGTTAATGTCTTTTTCGATAATTGAGAACTGAAGATTAACCATAACAAGGTCGGGTGAAGTGGGCGGAACGAAAGTTGTCCTCGAAGAAGTCGGCGCTTCGTCGCTCCTGAGCGAGCAGGAGTAAACGGAGACCGCGGCAATAACTGCAATCAATATTAAAATTACTTTTCTCAAACCAGTCTGCTGAATATAATTAACCGTTTAGAGTTTAATTTATTGAATTTCGAACCGAAATAATCCCCGAATATATTCTCCGTCTTCAGATTTACGGACTTTAATGCTTTCTGAATCTCAGTAAGAGTGTACAGTCTTATTCTTTCATTGTATTTTGAATTCCCGATAAAAATTTCTTTATATACAAACCCGTTTTCGATTTTTCTTTTTTGTATAATCGTATTTCCTTCGCATTTATCTTCGGAATAGGGCACAAGGCTTTTTTTAATATACGATTCATTCAGAAAATCGAAAATAAAATAACCGTCTTTTTTAAGCGAGGAGGTTACGTTTTCGAAAACCTTGAAATTTTCGGCGTCTTTTTCGAAATAACCGAAACTCGAAAAAACATTGAGAACTATATCGAATCGGTTTTTAAAAGAAAAATTTCTCATATCCTTTATAAAAAACCGCGCCTTGAGATTTTTCTCATCCGATTTTTTCAATCCGCTTTTTGCTTCGGAAATAAGGTAAGGCGAAAGATCAATGCCTGTAACGTCGTAGCCGCGTCGTGCAAGTTCAATCGAATGTCTGCCGGCGCCGCAGCAGACATCCAGAACTTTTGAATTAACGGGAAGAGGAACGAATCTCTGCATTAGATTAATAATATCTCTTGCCTCTTTTTCGTTTCTGTGCCTGTAGAGTTCGAGATAATATTTATTGGAGAACCATTTTTCGTACCAGTTTTTCTTTTCCATAATAATTAATTAAACCGCGACTCTTCCTTCGAGCGCTTTAGCAAGCGTCACTTCGTCGGTGAGTTCTATATCGGAGCCTATTGGAATTCCTCTTGCAATCCTTGTGATTTTAACATCAAGCGGTTTTATTATTTTGCCGAGATAAAGTATCGTTGTTTCGCCTTCGACGGTCGGATTGAGTGCAAGAATAATTTCCGATATTCCGTGATTATCTTCGAGGCGGTATAATAATTCCTTAATGCGTATATCGTTCGGACCGATGCCTTCGAGAGGGGATATTCTGCCGTGAAGAACGTGGTAGAGCCCCTTGTATTCGTTCGTCTTTTCGATTGCATAAACGTCCTGCGGTTCTTCGACAACGCATATTACGGAGCGGTTTCTTTTTGACGAACAGCAGATGCCGCATACTTCTTCTTCCGTGATATTACAGCACGTTTTGCAGAATTTAATTTTGTCTTTTATTTCAATCAGCGCTTTTGAAAGTCTTTCCACATCTTCGCGCTGCTGTTTAATAATATACATCGCGAGTCTCTGTGCGGTTTTTCTGCCTATAGACGGAAGTTTTGTCAGTTCTGTGACAAGTGTTTCGAGTGTACCTGATATATTCATCATGCTTAAAATCCGAGATTAAGTCCGGGAATATTCGGAATCATGCCCGCCGTTGCTTTTGACATTTCTTCATTCGAAAGTTTCTGCGACGCGTCGAAAGCCTTATTACACGCGGCAATCAGGAGGTCTTCGAGCATTTCAGTATCTTCCGATTTAAGTATTTCTTTTTCTATTTCGATTTTCTGTATAACGCTTTTACCGTTAATTGTTACTTTTACCATGCCGCCGCCCGATTCTTCGGTAAGAAGTTTCGTTTCGAGTTCAGCCTGAATCTGGTCCATTCTGTCCTGCATTTTCTTAACCTGTTTGAGCATTCCCTGCATTTGATTTGGTTTCATTTATTTTTACTCCTTTAGTTATAAAATTCCATGTATTTATTCCACAAATTAAAAAGATTTCCTGTCGCGACAACATCGCCGAAACAGTAATCCGCTATTCTCTGGTTTTCTTTATTCCTGAATAGTTCATTTACCATATCGCCCGTAACGCCGTCCGCTTTAGGGCTGGGGATTCCGAACTGCTTGCAGTAAAAGTCCAGAGAGAATTTTCTGCGCGCGCCTGTCGGTGAATGTTTATTGAATGTAAGTTCCTTCATCATGTCTATGTGATATCCGCGAATGTTGAAATCGGTACCGCTCATGAGATTATACGTAGGTCTGATTTTCAGAAAAAGCGAACGAAGCATAATGAACGGACAATCGAATTCGCGTCCGTTGAAAGTTACAAACATATTGTATCCTTCGTTCTTTACTTTTTTCCAGAAGAGTTCGAGAATTTCTCTTTCGCTTCTGCAGATATAAGTAAGTTTGGTGAGTTTTTCTTCTTTGTAGGGAAGAGCGTTCTCGTCGTCTTTGTCGTAGGTGATATCGTAGTCAAGCATTATTTCCGAGTCCAGTTTAGCCGACGGATCGAGTTCGCTTGTCTGCTCGCCGTTTACGAGCACTGCGCCTTCGCGTTTATTGTAGTCGAGCATTCCTATAGCGACAAGTTGTGACGTGAAGGGAGTAAAGACAAGGTTTTCAATCGCGATTTTGCGTTCTTCGTCCGTCTTTGCGTATTTGATCAGATATTCTCTTGTTGCCTCGTCGTAATGCGTATCGAAATCATAAGCGGCTACTTCAAGATCAAAAACAAGTATTTTCTTTTTCTTTAATTCAATCATTATATTTTTAATAAGTTAGTTGCCTGAATGTTTAAGTCTTCAAAACAGAAGAACGGTTCTCCGAATTCCACGCCTATTTTAAAGCCGAAAAATCTCGCGCGTGTATCGAGGTCTTTCCAGAAAAGTTTTGAACTTATATATGTCTCGGGTTCGTCCGCGGAAATGTTTTTGGTTTTAAAGAACTGCGATGCATAACAGGATATCGCTTCCATTTTTTTTGCGTATGTGTCTGAAATATCGACGATAAAACTAATCGGGAAATCGTATGCATGGCGGTAATAGAAGACTTTATGCGGCCTGTACGCTTCAAGGTTTCCCGTTTTAATTTTCTGAAGTCCGGAAAGGAAAGCCGACTCGCGAATAAAATTGCTTGCGTTTACATGGTCCGAATGCCTGTCGGAAGGGTACGGCGCGAAAATAATTCCTGGTTTCGTTTCGCGGAGTACTTTAATTAATTTCAGTCTGTTTGCATGTGTATTCTGTATATTGCCGTCTTTCAGTTTTAGGTTTGTGCGGTAATGAATGCCCATAACCTTTGAGGCATTGGCAGTTTCGGTTCTTCTTGTTTTAATATTTCCTCTTGTGCTTAATTCACCCTGTGTAAGGTCAACGATTCCGACTTTTTTGCCGTCATTTACGAGTTTAATAGCCGTTCCCGCGGATGTTATTTCGATATCATCGGGGTGTGAAGCAATAAATAAAGCATCTAATTTCACAATAAATCTTTTAAATTAAAACAATTTATAAATATAAATAATCTCAAGCACTGAATAAATTTAAAAATAATTAGTTCGGATATCCGATTGTCTGCGAAAGAACAACTGCCTGATTTTCATTCAGGTTTAATTCCTTTGCAAGTTTTTCTTTATCGACGTACGCCCGTATAACGGTATTAAGTCCGAATGATGTGCAGAATAGATAAACGTTTTCTCCTATGAATCCCGCGTGCGCGCCCGAATAGAGTTCTTTACCGGAGCCGCTTTTGAACTTTGAGTAATCGGATACATAAACCAGGTTCAGCGGAGCCGTAGCGACGAAATCCTGACTGCCCGCGAATGAGCGAAGGTCTTTGTCTGCTGCCATATCAAGACTGTTCTCTTCGGCATTGTATTTATATGTTCCGCTTTCCATAAGAACATATATATCCATTGCCCGCGTATCGTTTGCTGTCGGTGCGGTTCTTTTGCCGGTATCTTTCCTGTTGATTCCGAATCCTGCCCAGAGCAGGTTTGAAAGAGTCTGGTCCGAAAGTTTCTGCGCGCCGAAAGTTCTCGATGACTGCCTTTTTGAAAGCGCTTCCATCAATGGCATACCGCCTGTCGTTTCGGGCGGCGGAAGTTTAATCTGCTCCGTATGATTAACTGTGACCGGGGTTTTATCCTTAAAGCCGACCACGGCAATGGCGGCGATGACGGTAAAAAATATGACCGAAAAAATTATATACTTTTTCATAATCCGAATATTTGAGGTTTTGCGAAAGTCAGTATAAAATTAACCTATTCGCGCGAATTAAAAAGTGAAATAATTAGGCGGTTTACAATAGCCGGCTTTCGGAAATAAGGATTATTAAAAGAAATATTTTACTATTTTTACCAAAACGCAAACAACATGGACTGCATATTCTGTTCAATCATCGAAAAGAAAACCGAATCTACAATTGTTTATGAAGACGAATTTGTAATAGGGATAATGGATTTATTTCCTGCAACCGAGGGGCACGTACTTGTAATTCCGAAAGTTCACTCGGAGATTGTAGCGGATATCGATGACGAGTACGCTGCAAAAATGTTTAAGGCGGCAAAACTTATCAGCATAGGAATGCGGAAGGCATCTATAAAACTTGAAGCGTTAAGTTTTGTCTTGTCGGACGGCAAATCCGCGGGACAGGAAATTCCGCATGCGCATTTGCATATAATACCGAGATATCAGGGAGACGGAATCGGATTCAGATTCGGCAGCAAGCGAAAATATTCTAAACCCGAACTGGAAAGAATAGCGGCTGAAATAAAAAATAATCTTGTATAAGTTAAAAATATTTGCATATCTCTCTTTGTATTTCTCAATTCTTTTGAGTCTCTCTTCCTGCAATAATAAAGAGGAAGCGGATTTATCAAAATCGTTTGATTCGCTGAGCGTTAAGACTGTAAAGGATTCCGCAGTAATGAACGATACGGCAAATTTCGATAACGCCCTGCAAATATTCGCCGGAAATTACAAAGCAATAACGAACTGGAGCGCTTACGACAAATCCACAAGAGCGTCATTCAGGAAAGCGGTCACGGGAAAGTACATCATCGTTCCGATAACGAAGCAGCAGGCAGAAAGCATAAGGAACAGTGAATTTACGGATACGAGTCTTGTTCACTTCGGCATGAAGAATAATGTATTTGTATTCATTGTGAGCAAAGGCGGAAATAAAATTGAAAAACTTACGCCCGGCAAAAACGGGCTGCTGCTTTTAAAGGTGCGTGATGTGGATGACGCTTTGAAATTATATCTTGAAAAGAAATCAACAGACTTTATGCACAAAGAAAGAAAACTAACCGAATTTACCGTTACCGCAGAACTTATTGAGGCGGTGAATATAGACATCAGCGAGAATGCGCTGAAAAACAAATTTGAACTGGAGTAGGGGTCATTTATTAAGGGTTATAACCGGATTATAACCGGATTATTAAATTTTTATCATAAACGACAGTTTCAATTACTGCTTTTATCAAATTTTACAAGTATATTATTTTTATAAAAGATATAAAATCATTACTTTAATATTTAGTTAAAATATAATAACTTATCGCGATAAACAAACAAATATGTTAAAGAAGTTCGGGGCAGATCTCAGAAGAATCAGAGAGAAACACAATATTACATTACATGATATTGCGAATAAGACGCGCATTCACGTTACTCTTTTGGAAAAAATGGAGCAGGGTGATTTTTCTTTTTATTCGTCAACGTACATACGTGCATTTCTAAAGCAGTATGCAAAGTGCGTAGGCATGAAGCCCGATGAGATTTTGTTTAATTATGAAATGGCAAAGAGCGGGCGGTACTCCGCTATGGAAGAAGACAGCGTTTCGGAACAATCAGAATCATCCTCAAAAACGGAACACGAAGAACAATCTCCCGAAGAAAAAGATAAATACACGGAAAAACACAGCGGCAATAAACTTGACGATATTTTCGAAGTGCCCGGAATAAAGCGGCACACTATCACATCGAATCTTTCCGAATCTGCAGGCGAAGAGGTCACGGAGCAGCAGTTGGAAAAAAGACCCTTCTCAAAGTCCAAGAGAGTTAAAATCGAAGGACTCAAAGGGGACTTCGACGGAAAGTATTACGAAGACAAAGGTTTCAAAATGCCGACCGGGCTGTTAAGGAATCTCGGTATAGGCATACTGATACTGGCATTGCTCTACGGCGTATATCTGCTTGTTGACGTTGTATTCCTTAACAAGAAAGGTTCAAAGACGGAAATCATTAGACAAAACTTCGACGATGTTGTAAAAGAAACTGAGCGGAAAGTTCTCGGCAAACGTTCGGATCAGGAAATTCAGGATTCAATCGTCAAGGCGAATGCAAAGGCGGATTCGCTTAGAAGAACGCAGGAAGATTCTTTGTCGCTTAAAATCGTAGGAATACGGAAAGGTTATCTTGTACTTTTCGTGGACACGCTGACCGAAAAAGCAAGGTACAGGGAGAACTTCGATGCGGAGTATACAGGCGAATGGAAAGCAAAAAACAGTTTCACGATATCTACAAACAACACAGAAAGTTTCACGGCATATCTTAACGGCAAGGCTTTAAAATTCGATGATAAGAAAATCAAACTGTTAAAGATTAATAAAACGGGAATCGTAAAGAAGGAAAAGTAATCTTTACCATGGGAAACGCTGAAAAAAGAATCATCGAACTTCGCGAAAAAATCCTCGATGCGGATTACAAATATTACAATCTCGCGTCGCCCGATTTAGACGATTATGAATATGATATGCTGATGAAGGAACTCGAAAAACTCGAGAAAGAAAATCCTTCGCTTGTTACTCCGGATTCACCAACGCAGAGAGTCTCGGGCAAGCCCGCAAAGAAATTCGAAGTCGTTACTCACAAAGTACCGATGCTCTCACTTTCAAACTCATATAACTTCGACGACCTTCTTGATTTTGACAAGAGAGTCAGGACGGCACTCGGAGAACGGTCTTACGAATATGTCTGCGAATTGAAGTTCGACGGACTTGCAATCTCACTCACGTACGAAGACGGTTTGCTGACAAAAGGCGCAACGAGAGGCGACGGGACAAAAGGCGATGACGTAACAAACAATATCAAAACAATAAAATCAATTCCGCTGCGCATAAAATCGAATAAGTATAAAAACATAGAAGTCCGCGGCGAGGTATTCATAAAGAAAGATGATTTTATAAGAATAAACGAAGAGCAGGAAACGCGCGGCGAAAAACTATTTTCGAATCCAAGGAACACCGCGGCGGGCACGCTGAAATTGAAAGACAACAGGACCGTAGCGTCAAGGCCGCTGAATATATTCACTTATTTTCTGAGAAACGAAGACGGCGGACTGAAATCGCATTTCGAAAACCTTTCGATACTTAAAGAACTTAGGTTTCCCGTAAACGAGCATTCGAAAAAAGTAAAGAATATAGACGGGGTTAAAAAATTCTGCGATGAGATTGAAGCAATTCGCGACGGGCTGCCGTACGAAATAGACGGCGTTGTCGTAAAAATTGATTCGCAGGAACAGCAGGAAATGCTCGGAAGCGTCGGTAAATCGCCGAAGTGGGCGATTGCATACAAGTTCAAAGCAAAAGAAAAAGTTACAAAAATAAACAGCATAACTCTGCAGGTCGGAAGGACGGGGACTATAACACCCGTTGCCGAACTGGAGCCGGTTTTCCTTTCGGGCTCTACAATATCAAGAGCAACGCTTCACAACTTCGATGAAATCAAACGAAAAGATATAAGAGAAAGGGATTCCGTAAAAATTGAAAAGGGCGGAGACGTAATTCCCAAAGTGACAGAGGTTATACTTAAGGACAGGCCGAAGGATTCGGTACCGTTTCCCGAACCGAAAAAATGTCCCGTTTGCGGAACGAAACTCGAAAAGCCGGAAGAAGAAGTTTATATTTACTGCCCCAATTATTTCTGTCCCGCGCAGATACAGGGAAGGATAGAGCATTTTGTACAGCGCGACGCAATGGATATCGAAGGGCTGGGAGGCAGCATCATTTCAGTTTTGCTTGAGAACGGGTTTATAAAAGATTACGCTGACATATATACGTTGAAGGAAAAGCGCGATGCATTTATTAATATCGAAAGGTTCGGAGTAAAGAGCGTCGATAATATTTTGAAAGCAATTGAGGATTCGAAGGAAAAGACTTTTGACAAAGTAATATTCGCGATTGGTATAAAGCACATAGGAGAGCGGACAGCGAAATTGCTCGCGAAGCACTTCGGTTCGATGGAGAAACTCTCAAAAGCAAGCGAGACTGAGATTGACGATATATACGAGATTGGACCCTCGATAGCGAAAAGCATTGTCGATTTCTTTAAAGACGAGAAGAGCAAGGTTCTTACGGGCAAACTGAAAAAGGCGGGATTGAAATTCGAACTTGATGAAAGCGATAAACCCGAATTGAAAGAAAGTTTCGCCGGGAAAGTTTTTGTGCTTACGGGCACGCTCGAAAAATTCACGCGTAACAAGGCGGAGGAATTAATCGAAAAATACGGCGGCAGAAGTTCCGGGTCTGTAAGCAAGAAAACGGATTACGTCCTTGCAGGAGCCGAAGCGGGAAGCAAACTCGATAAGGCAAAAAAACTCGGAGTCAAAATCATCAGCGAATCCGACTTCGAAGAAATGCTGAAATAGATTTTCCTGCGAAATGCTGAAATGGATTTTCCCTTTCTTAGTGCAGGAACATGAAATTAAAATTCAGTTGTATTCCCCCCAGATTATTTATAGGCTTATCTTTAAGACTCTTTATTTCCCTTCCGATAACGGGCAGGTAATAATATTCAGCCGAGATACTTAGACCGATAGATTTCGATTCGTAATACTCTATTCCCAAACCTGCATAACCGCCGAAAGCAAATCCGGGCTGCGCGTAACCGAAGGCTTTAAAATAACTTCTGTCAAAAGGAGTTGTCATAGCGAATGCAGGCGCAATACCCGCTTTCAAAAACGGTCTGAAACTACCGTCGATTTCATCATAAAAAATATTCTGTTTTATTCCGACGCTTAATGTAGTCAGGAATACCCTGTTGATTTTATCTTTTATGTAAGAATTTCCATAGATATCGTAGTATTCAACTTCCGACGGATCTGTAACTCCGGATATTGAAAGTTTGAAAGTTAAATCTGAAGTTCTTCCGATTGGTTTAAAGTATGTTCCTGCAACTCCGAATCCGTTATCCGTGTACATAAATCCTATCGCCCAGTTGTTTCTTTTATCAGGCTCGGTCTTTTTGGGAGTATTTTTAATCTGCGCCGAAGATATAAGCGAAAAAGAGGCAAACAGAGCGGTAAATAATATAATTCTGAGAGTTCTCATTCTTTTAAATTGTTTTACGAAACATATTTGATTAATTTTTAAAATTAAAGCATATAAGTAATCATATAATAATTGACAGAAAAAAGACTCAAAAAGTTTAAAAAGGTGGTTTCGAAAAGGCAGAAGTATCTTACTCTGGTACTCGAAAATATACATGATCCGCACAACGTCAGCGCAATATTAAGGAGTTCGGAATCGGTAGGAATCGATAAAATTTACCTTATTTACAATGATGAGAAATTCCCGAAAATAAGCCCCGTCTCATCGGCAAGCGCGAAAAAATGGGTTGAACTCGTTAAATTCACGAATGTGGATGACTGTTTCAAAGAATTAAAAAAACAGAAATATAAGATTTACTCGACTCACATGGCTGAAGGCGGGAAAAACGAATCGCTGTTTGAACTGGACCTGACAAAACGCACCGCGCTTGTATTCGGAAACGAGCACAGGGGAGTCTCCGACGAGATAAAAGAAAAATCGGACTCGAATTTTCTTATACCTATGGTCGGAATGGTGCAGTCGCTGAACGTATCCGTCTCGGTTGCGGTTTGTATATACGAGGCGATGCGGCAGAGAATTGAAAAAGGCATGTACAAAAAATCAGGATACACGAAAAAGGAATTAAGTGAAAAACTTGAAAAATATTTGAACAAATAATTTACCATTTACAATTTAAAATTTAACATTAGAAGAAAATGCTTCCAAAATATTTTAAAACCGAACTCGGACTGAATAACCTGAACAACTTCCTGCTTATATCGGGACCGTGCGTAATTGAAAGCAAATCGATTGTCTTTAAGACATGCGAGGAATTGAAGAAAATTACTTCGAAACTGAAGATACCTTTTATATTCAAGGCTTCTTACGCGAAGGCAAACAGAACGTCGGGAGATTCTTTCAGGGGAATTCAATTCGACAAGGCGCTGCAGATACTCGAAGACGTTCGGCATGAATTCGATGTACCTGTTTTGACCGACATACATTCGGAACTGGAAGCGGAAATTGTCGGTGAAGTGGTTGACGTACTTCAGATACCGGCATTTCTTTGCCGCCAGTCGGAACTTCTTGAAGCGGCGGGAGAAACGGGAAAAGTCGTGAACATAAAAAAGGGGCAGTTCCTTGCGCCTCAGGATATAGTCTATCAGGCGCAGAAAGTCGCTAAAACGGGAAACAAGAAAATCCTTTTAACCGAAAGGGGCAGTTCATTCGGATATCAGAATCTTGTTGTGGATTTCAGGAGTTTTCCGATTATGAAAGAATTCGGATATCCGGTTATATTCGACGCGACGCATTCTGTCCAGATGCCGTCGAAAGAAAACGGCGTGAGCGGCGGAAATCCAGAATTTATAGAGCCTCTGGCGCATGCAGCCGCGGCAATAGGGATTGACGGATTCTTTTTCGAAACACATCCGAATCCCGCAAAGGCATTGAGCGACGGCAGCAATATGATTAAACTTGACAAGATGGAGAAATTATTGAAAACACTTTTGAAAATCAAAAAGATAATTTTATAAAAATTAAATTCCTGAAATCATTTTGTTCATAATTGCCCGAATCTTATGAAACGTATTTATTTTATAGCAGGATGCAATGGAGCTGGAAAAACTACGGTTTCAATTACTTTGTTTCCGGAATTGCTGGATTGTACAGAATATGTAAATGCCGATTCTATAGCGAAAGGAATTTCGCCTTTTAATCCTGATTCTGTATCATTTGTATCCGGTAGATTAATGATAGACCGTATCAATAATTTATTGGCAGCGGGATTAGATTTTGCTGTTGAGACAACCTTAACTACATTAAGTTATACAAGCTTATTCAAAGAGTGTGTAAAGTCGGGATATAAAATTATTTTGATCTTTTTCTGGTTAAACAATAGCAGGCTTGCAATAAAAAGAATTTCAGAAAGAGTAAAAAATGGCGGTCATCATGTTCCTGATGAAATTGTAATCAGAAGATATTTTAAAGGTATTAATAATTTATTTGACATTTTTATCCCCTTAAGTGATATTTGGTATATATATGATAATTCTGATATCAATCCGGTTCTTGTTGCATCGGGAGGAAAAGAAATTAGCACGAAAATAACAGCGTTGGAAATTTTTAATGAAATTAAATCGATACATGACAAACCAAGAATTATATAAAGAACTATCAAAAAAAATCGATAAAGGCATTAAGCTTGCTCATAAAAAATTAACAGCCCAAAGAGCCAAGGAAAATGGTTTCCTGATTGTGTTTCATAAAGGGAAGATAATTAAGAAAAAAGCAAAAGATTTGATTTAATAACCTTTTTTCACCCACCAGTTAATCGGCTTTGTCAGTTGTCACAATTAATTTTAATTCGTTTGTTCTAAGAGGATTGTTCTTATCCTGCGAGTAAATATTGCTGAATGAAATGAAACTAAGAATGGTTATGATAAAAAATATCGTTATGTTTCTCATACGTATGCGAATTGTTAAATAAACATAAAGTAATTAGTGAAATTATTCAATTCAGATTACAAAATGCCGCACTGAGTTCCAGGATATGAAATGCTGTTGCTTGAATTTGAAATAACGGATTTATACATTTATATTAAGTGCATTTTTTCTGATTTTTGCAAAACGGCAAAAAGATAATATCATGGCTAAGAAAATAATTTCCGTAAACAGAAACGATAAACTGAACGGCATGCATCTGGCAGGCATTTTTATCATTTCGATGGCGTCGCTTCTGCACGAGTTCACTATGACAAGAATTCTGTCAGTCTCTTTGTGGTATCATTTCGCGTTTATGATTATAAGCGTTGCATTGCTTGGAATCGGCGTCAGCGGAGTAGCGCTTTCGCTGTTTCCCAAACTCCTTGAAAAGCCGACGGATAAAACGCTGACGTTCATTTCAATGCTGTACGGATTCAGCGTGCTCGCGACATTCATGATTTCGTATTTTGTGCCTGTTGACCCGTTCAGTTTGTTCACACAGAAAATACAATTCGTAATAATACCTCTTTATTATTTACTGATAACGATACCGTTTTTCTTTTCAGGGCTTGTGATTTCTATGCTGCTTACGAAATTTTCCCCCGATGTTTCAAAGATGTATTTCTTTGACCTCACGGGAGCGGGCATAGCATGTTTTGCATTTGTGATTCTCATGCCGTTTGCGGGCGGGAACGGAACGATTGTCTTTGTGTCGTCACTTGGATTTATCGGCGCGATGTTTTTCAGTTTCAATAAACATAAAGGGCTGTTCCTTGTTTCGCTGGTGCTCGCGATTTTTGTGTTTTCATTCTTGATAAATAAAGAAGAACTCCTGAAAATACGCGTTACTCCGAATAAAATTTACGCGAACTATATCGCCGAAAGACCCGACCTGAATGAATTCTCGGCGTGGAATACAATTTCGAAAGTGGATGTTATGAAGGAGGAAGACCCGTCGGATGACGGCTACAATGTTTATCTCGCTATAATAGACGAAGGCAATGCTACTACAAATATTCCGAACGTAAGAAAGATGCCTCCGCTGAATAAGCCTCTCGATGCGTCAAATCTTGCATTTGTCGGCAAGGATTCATGCGATAAGGTTTTTATAATCGGTTCGGGCGGCGGCGGCGAAGTGCTTGTCAGCATGTATCACAATGCCAAAAAGGTTACGGGTGTTGAGATTAACGGCATACTCAACGAATTGATTTCCGAAACCATGGCGGGCTGGACGGGGCAGTTGATAAAGAATAATCCGAAAGTCGATATAATCACCGACGACGCGAGGTCATTCATAAGAAGGAGTAAGGATTTTTACGATGTTATAATTTCGGCGCACACAATATCGGCGTCAGCCGTTTCGAGCGGCGCGATGTCGATGGTTGAAAATTATATTATGACGAAAGAAGCGGTAAAGGATTATCTGCGCCATCTCGATGAAAGAGGAATCCTATATATATCGAGACCCGAAACGCAACTGCCGAAACTTATTGCCACGCTTAAAGAAGCGGATAATGAACTGGGAATAAAAAATGATGAATCGAATTATGTCGTTTTCAAAAGACCACCGACCGATTACGAAGTTACAAACAGTTATCTTGCCGGTGTTGTTTACAAAAAGAACGGATTTGATATGCTTGATATGATGGCTATGAGAAACGAAGCATCGGCAATGAATATGATTATTGAATACGACCCGCTTACATCACAGGATAATATTTATAAAAATTTAATCGTATCGAAAGACGTTCAGACCGAAATCAACAAATCGCCTTCGCAGCTTTCGCCTGCAACGGATGACAAGCCGTTCTTCGACGATAACTTCAGATTCTCGGACGTCAATCTCCACATGATAAAAGAAGTTTTCTCGCAGGACGACAAAGCAATTCTCGCTTTGAAATCGAAACCTGTCGCGCAGGTTACGCTTTTGATGATGCTAATACAGATTATTATTGTCGCGGGTGTATTGCTTATAGTTCCTTCATTTTTCATTAAGAGCGGCGGCGATAAAAAAACCGACAAGAAGTTTTTATTCTTCTTCGCGCTGATTGGTCTGGGATATATTACAACACAGATTGCTTTGATACAGAAGTTTACTTTGTTTCTCGGTCAGCCTGTTTACACATTGCTGACTGTAGTATCCACCATGCTTATATTTTCCGGATTGGGAGCGAAATATTCGTTAAAGTTTGCGGGCAAACAAAAGTTATACATTATATTTTTGATAATAGCGGCGCTTGCAATTGTTCTCGGATTCCTGACGCCTGTAATATTCAGTGCGCTGGTTTCTCTGAGTCTTTTGCTTAGAATAATAATCACAATTATTCTCATTGCTCCGCTTTCATTCTTTATGGGAATGCCCTTCCCTTCGGGCATATCCTTGATAACGGGAGACGACCCGAGAATGATAGGAATTTCATGGGCTGTAAACGGATTTTTCTCCGTCTTAGGTACTGTTTTAACAATGATTTTTGCAATGATGCTTGGTTTCAAGATTGTTTTTATCATTGCAGGGGTATATTACCTGTGTGCGATGATTTTTATCACTATAAGATATAAGAATAATTTAGTAAATTTGTAAGATATGCAGCGAATTTTTAAATTAACACAAATTTAAATCATATTATGAGCGAAGATCACTATAGAAAGAAAACATTGGCGATTCTTGTCGGCGGCGGGCCGGCTCCGGGGATTAACGGGGTAATACGTTCCGTTACTATCGAAGCAATAAATTCGGGGCTTAACGTTATTGGCATTTACGACGGATTTGAATATCTCAGCAAAGGAGATTCGAGCCACGTTACAGAATTAAGAATTGAAGACGTTTCAAGAATTCACTTTGACGGCGGAAGCATATTACGCACTTCACGCGTCAATCCGGCAAAGAATAAGGAAATGCTTGATGCCACAATCAAAGCATTAACGCAATTATCGGTCGATTATCTCGTAACAATCGGAGGCGATGACACTGCAACAAGTGCATACAAAATTGATACATTAACAAGAGGTCAGATTGGTGTAGCCCACGTTCCGAAAACAATTGACAACGACTTGCCCCTGCCCGGCAACATGCCGACTTTCGGATATCAAACGGCAAGGGATTTCGGTTTTCATATCGTACAGTCGCTGATGGTTGACGCGGCAACAACAAATCGCTGGTATTATGTAGTTACTATGGGACGCAAAGCCGGGCATCTTGCACTCGGTATCGGCAAATCGGCGGGCGCGACGCTTTCAATTATTGGCGAAGAATTCCGTGATAAGACCGTAAGTTTTGAAACAATCTGCGATATACTTGAAGCATCAATAATTAAAAGACTCGCACAGGGCAATTCTTACGGAGTGGCTATTCTCGCGGAAGGTATCATAACAAGAGTCGATCAGGAAGAATTGAAACACCATCCGTATGTTAATCTGGAAAAGGATTTGCACGGCAATATAAGGCTTTCGGAAATAGATATCGGCAGAATAACAAAAGACGAAGTCCGCAGAAGATTAAGGGAAAGAGGCATCAGCGTTACGATAGTAAGCAAGGATATCGGTTACGAACTCAGGTGCGCTGCTCCGATTCCGTATGACTGCGAATACACACAGGACCTTGGTTACGCCGCGGTGCGATATCTTCTGTCAGGGCATTCAGGCGCCATCGTAACAGTGGATAAAGGTCAGTTGATTCCGGTGAAATTCGAAGATATTATCAACGCTGACGGCAGAATCAACACAAGAGAAGTGGATGTAGATTCGGACAGTTATCAGGTCGCAAGAAAATATATGATAAGACTTGAGAAAGCGGATTTCGATGAAGTGAAGAACGTTGCAAGGCTCGCTCTTATCGGCAATATGAAAACAGAGGAGTTCATTGACAAATATAAATACCTTATCAATGACCCCCCGGTAAAAGAGCCGAAAGCATTAGATAAGATAAAAGAACATAAACCGAAGATTGAAAAGAAAAATTAATATGTATTGATTTATATATTGTATACAGGGTTCTATCAGGAACCCTGTTTTATTTTAAACCAATTGACATCAATAATTATATATAGTTAATTATTGTTTTAGAGTTGACAAACGGAAAACAAGGAGTATGAAATGAAGATAGGAGTTTTAACATCAGGCGGCGACTGTCCGGGACTTAATGCTGTAATAAGAGGCATAACAAGAAAAGGCGGACAGGAAGGTCATGAAGTTGTAGGAATACTGAACGGCTGGAAAGGGCTGTTCGATGAAAGTTATATTACGCTTGACATGAAAAGCGTTGCGGGAATTGTGAATCGCGGCGGTACAATACTCGGTACTTCGAGATTCGGTCCGTTCCAGCAGGAAAACGGCGCTGAGATTCTTCAGCATAAAGTCGCCCGCGCTGAATTCGACGCGATTATCGCGATAGGCGGCGAAGGTTCGATGCATATAGCCCAGCAATGCCACGAACTGGGAATCAATATTGTCGGTGTGCCGAAAACTATCGATAACGATTTAAGCGGGACGGATTACACATTCGGTTTTGATACTGCCGTGCAGATTGCAACTGAAGCAATTGACAGGCTTCATACAACCGCTGAATCGCATCACAGAGTAATGATACTCGAGGTTATGGGAAGGCATGCGGGCTGGATAGCATTATATTCCGGAATTGCAGGTGGAGCGGATTCAATCATAATTCCGGAAATGAAAGTTAAGATTGATGAAGTATGCGAAGTTCTTAAAAGCCGTTATAAAAGAGGAAAATTATTTTCTATAATAGTTGTTGCCGAAGGAGCGGAATATCTTCTTGAAGAAATGAAGGTCGAAGATTCTGAAAAGAAAAAAGATGAATTCGGACGCGCAAGGCTCGGAGGCATCAGTTATTTTCTTGCAAATGAAATTGAAAAGAAAACCGGATTCGAAACCAGAACGACAATACTCGGACATGTTCAGAGAGGCGGCGTCCCGACGGCATTTGACAGAGTGCTCGGAACGAGATTCGGAATATATTCCGTGGAAATGATTATAGATAAAAAATTCGGACGCATGTGCGCGCTTCAGGGCAGCGACATCAAAGACATACCGATACAAGACGCAATCGGGAAACTAAAAACGGTTGATTTGAATATTTATAAAGCGGCGAAAGTTTTCTTCAAGTAATTTTTAAAGAGAATTTAATTAATACAATCGTAAGCAGGCGTTTTAGTCCGCCGTGACGGGAACGCGGCATTATGTATTTATCATATTGTTTATAATATTTTCTTTTCCATCCAGACAATATCGATTTGTTTTCCGAATTTTTTCGCTATGCCTGTGAAATTTCCGCAAACGGTGAATCCGTTTTTTTCGTGGAATCTCAGGCTGTTTCTGTTTTCGGAAGTGATGCTCGCAAGCAGGATTTTGACACCCATTTTCACGGCATCCTCTTCCAGTTTATCCAAGGCAATTTTTCCCAGACCCATGCCTGAAAAATCTTTGTGCAAAAAGTATGTTATCTCGGCAGTTTCTTTAAATGCGGGAAACGGATTGTATGGCCTGATAAAGCAAAATCCCGCGATTGTCTTGTTTACCGTTATCGCGTATGCAGGATATCCCTTTGTCATGTCCAGAAATCTGTTGTAAAATTCATCAGGTAGTCTTTTTTCCGGATACGCTGCAAAACTATTCTCTGCATAATAATTATAAATTTCCATTATTTCTTTTCTGTGCGTTTCGCTTAACGGTTCAAATTCGACAGTATTCATTTTAATTTTTAATTTATTTCCGGGTACTTAATAAATGTAAACATTCCTTACGCGCTCTCTGTATCTCTGTCTATTTTTCTTTTCCAGAACAGATAGAACGGAATGCCTATTAATACCAACGCTAGTCCTATGCCCGCATCGCGCGGATTCTGGATTATTGTAACTATAACGAGAGTGGCGCAGAAGAGAACGAATATTGCAGGCAGAACGGGATATCCCGGTACTTTGTAAACTCGCGGTACGTTTTTCATTTTCCTTCTCAGTACGAAAACACCGAACGCGCCCATACCGTAAAAAATAAACGAAGCAAAAATCAGCATATCGGTCAGTTGGTCAAACGTTCCCGAAAGAACAAGAATACTCGCCCAGATTCCCTGTATAAGAAGTGATATGTGCGGCGTTCTGTATTTGCTGTGGTGCGCTCCTGCCGAGAGAAAAAACAATTTATCTTTCGCCATCGCGAAATAAATTCTCGAACTCGCAAGAATTGTTCCGTTTGTAGTTCCGAATGTAGAAACCATTATTAGAATTGAAATAAACATTGCTCCGCCGAACCCGAGAAATTTTCTCATCACTTCTATTGCAATAATTGTATGCTCCTGTTTTGTGACGCTCACGATTTCATTTACAGGCATCACGTAAAGAAATGTAAGATTAATTGCCAGATACAGAAGTATGACTCCCGCGACTCCTCCGAAGAGCGCGAGAGGAATATTGCGTTTCGGATTTTTTATTTCACCGCCCAGATAACCGATGTTATTCCATCCGTCATAAGGCCAGAACGCGGCAAGCATAGCCGCGAACATCGCGCCGAAGAGCCCGAGATTCGAACCGTATTGAAAACCCGGCTTCTCAAGTACGGGCGTTAAATTAGAAGCGGAGCCGCCGCTGATTGTAAGCCCGAGAATAATTATTAAAATAATTCCGAGTATTTTAAGTGCAGTGAAAATGTTTGTTATAACTCCTCCGAAAATTACGCCGAAGTAATTCGCGCTTGTGAGAAACAGTATTGTGATTATAGTAAGTCCTTTAACGCCGAATCCATGGAACGGATAGAATATTCCGAACAAAGATACGCTTTCCATTTGGGGCGAAAGTCCCGGCAGATGTACTACGGCATTTACGGATTCAGCGAACACATAAGCAATAGAAGCGATTGAAGCGGATTGAATTACGGAGAAGCAGCTCCATCCGTAAAGGAATGCAAAAGGTTTTCCGTACATTGTCTTGAAATAAACATATTGTCCTCCCGGTTCGGCAATCAGGCTTGCAATTTCGGCGTTCGTTGCCGCGCCTATCATTGTGATTATTCCGGGAATCAGCCAGCAGAGAAGAATTAAACCCGGCGAGCCGAGTTGCTCGGACATCGGAGCGATTTTTTTAAATACACCCGAACCGACCATTGAAGAAATGACAATCATAAGGGCGGTGAAAAACCCCAGCCTTGTAAGCAGACCGCTCTCGTGGATTTTATGCAAATGTTTGTTCAAAAATAATGGCTGTCCGTCTCCGGGGAAACCCCATTTACGTTAATTCGTTATTTGCAATGTAGCAAAAGCATAAATTAAAAGAAATAAAAAGATTAAACATCTTAGAAAAATATTTTGTTTAACTTTAAGAACAGATTGTAGAATTAAAAAAAAGATTATGCAGACAATTCTTGGTGCAGGAGGAGTAATAGGAATTGAACTGGCAAAAACACTTCCGGAATACACTGATAAAGTGAGGCTTGCCGGCAGAAACCCGCGTGCAGTGAATGGCGATGAAGAACTTGTAAAATGCGATTTAACGAATTACGAGCAGACACTAAGCGCCGTGGAAAAATCCGATATAGTGTATTTAACCGCGGGACTTGAATATAAATACGACGTATGGAAAGAATATTGGCCGAAGATAATGGACAATGTAATAGTATCGTGCAGGAAACACAGAGCGAAACTTGTCTTCTTCGATAACGTCTATATGTACGGGAAAGTAGAAGGATGGATGACGGAAAATACACCCGTTAATCCTGTAAGCAGAAAAGGAGTAATAAGAGCGGAGATAGCAGATGCTCTGATGAAAGAAACAACACGCGGAAATCTGCGAGCGTTGATTGCAAGGTCAGCCGATTTCTACGGACCGGGAGCGGGTAATACTTTTTTGAAAATGCTCGTCTTCGATAAACTTAAAGAAAAGGAAAAAGCGTCCTGGCTCGGCAATGCGGAGGTTTTTCATTCGTTTACGTATACGCCTGATGCGGGGAAAGCAACTGCTTTGCTCGGGAATACACCCGATGCATATAATCAGGTATGGCATCTGCCTACTCACAGAAACGCTATGAGCGGCCATGAGGTTATCGAATTCGCCGCGCATCTGCTTGATGCGGAACCTAAGTACAGAGTCATTACAAAGTGGATGGCAAGAATGGCGGGACTTTTCAATCCTCTCGTAAAAGAAATGGTTGAAATGATGTACCAGTACGAAAGCGATTATTTATTCGACAGCACGAAATTCGAAAATGTATTTTTTAAGCCCGTCTCTTACGAAGAGGGAATTGAGAAATGCGTTAAGAGGTAGCGCGAAATATATTTACTACTGGTTACGAAAATTCTCTTTCGAAATCACAAGTTTTCTTTTTACTACTGGCTGCGAAAGTCCTCTTTCGTAACCGCAAAAATTTCTTTTCACCGGACTATGAAACAAATTATGAATTTTTAATTTTTACTCTGGTTACGAAAGTCCTCCTGCGTAATCATAAATATTTCTTTTCACCGGACTATGAAACAAATTATGAATTTTTAATTTTTACTACTGGTTACGAAAGTCCTCTTTCGTAATCATAAATATTTCTTTTCACCGGACTATCATTTGGGCGGCATCTTGGTAGAAGACTATATAATTGAACTTATTTTAATCCCGCGCAGGCGGGCGGCATCTTGGTAGAAAACAAATTACTATCCATTGAGCCCCATTTGGGCGGCACCTAAATCCAATTCCAAATAGAAAACTATATAATTAAACTTGTTTTAAGCCCGCGTAGCGGGCGGAATCTTGGTAGAAAACTATATAATTGAACTTATTTTAATCCCGCGCAGGCGGGCGGCATCTTGGTAGAAAACAAATTACTATCCATTGAGCCCCATAGGGGCGGCATCTTGGTTATTACAATTGTTTACTTCTTCTTCAAAAAATAATTTCCTGCATCATCTTTAACAATTGTATATCCTTCTTTCAATTCCAGCGTCCATCCTTTGCCCGAAACATTTTGCATCTCGGTTTTCAGCGGAATGCTTACCGTGACCTTATCCCAGCCCGAACTTACGAGCGCGCCGTCGGTGACATTAAGTATCCCCCAATTATCGGAGACCCGCATGTTTGGATAAACCGTTCCGTAATCTTCGAGCGGCATAATGTTTCGCGTATCAAATGAAATGCTCATTCTTTCAAACTTTAATTCAAAATGCGGACCATCGATGAATATGCTTTTATAAAAAGAAATCTTTTCCTTTATTTTTTCTTCCCTTGTATTTTCTTCGGACTGAATATTTGCATAATCATAATCACTCCCGATTGATTTAACGGCATCCGGTAGATTATCAGGAATTGTTATATTGAAATTTTTAATGAAATAATCCGTCAGATTCGTTTCAGAATTGACTTCAAGATTCCAGTCTTTTTTTGTAACGTACAGCATATAGCCGTATGCGGGAGTCGTGCGGTAAGGAAATGACCTTACATATGTAGGCACGCCGAAGAAATCCGTAATATCCTTTGCGAGCCGTTCCCTTAACGCTTTCTTTTTCAATCCGCCCATAATAACACCTGTAAACTCCGCCAGGCCTTCATTAAGTTCAAGCAGGTTTTCATTTGCTGCTGATGAAGCGAATAATGAATTTCTGTATTTTCTGAATATGAAAGCATTTGTAAGATGTCTCTTTTCTTCTTCGGGCGAATCCGATAGCAGCGCTTTTTTCAGAGCGGTAAGTTCAAGACGCAGGAATATTCTTCCGTCTTTCGAGTCCAGATGGTTATTTCCCTCATCCGAAATTTTAAATCCGAGTTTACTCTGTGCGCGGTGAAAAAGTTCGTGAGTACAAAGCCGCAGCATCTCGTTTTTGTCATCGGGCAGCGGAAGAAAAATCATCGCCCAGACCTTTCCTCCCCATGCGACAGACGTATTCGCGATATTGATTTCTTTAGGCAAAATGCCTGTGAAAATATTTCCGTCGGGTTTAAGAATTCCAAGAGTATCTTTATCGTTTGCATACAGCATTCTGTCTTCAGGATTTACGAATAAAATCTGTCCGTAAATATCCATATTCCAGAGTTTGAAATGATGTTTCGTGGACTCCTTTATCTCGTTGAAATAGATTTGAATGGAATCCTTGTTAATAGCGGTCTGTGAATATGAAATACATGTGAAGAAAAATAAAAAGAATACGGCGTAAATTTTGTTTTTCATTGCTTTCCTTTTGAATGAACGGAAAATATCTCTATGAAAATATAATGAAGTTGTTGAAAAAACAATACCGGATTCGTGAATACCGATGGAATCCGGATTAATACTTGCGTCATTATTATTCGGGATGCTTTATTCCCTGACGGCTGCTACACATTTCCTCACAATACATACCGGAACGATAAATTAATAAATAACGACGTATCATCTTATACAGGCGGCGTTAATGCAATTATCATCGGAAACAAATCAAAAGGTTACCGTTCATTTATCGAAAATCCAAAAATAGAATAACTTATTCGGGGTCAGCAAAGTTTTTATCAGTGCGAGGATCTAACAGGAAAAATATAGATTGATATTGCTTATTATAATTATCACATTTAACACAAAGTACAGCACTTATACAAAACTTATACAAATATAGAAATTAGAATGTCTCATTTATGAAAAATATAATTTTGAAAAAAAGAATTATTTCCATCATACTTTTTCTTGTCGTTTGTTCAGGATTTTTCATTATCTCGTTTGGTTTTCGCGACACTTCTAAGACACAGCCCCAAAGCGGCGGCTGGCAGTTGCAGACTAATTTGCAGACGATGCTCAACGGAAGAGTAATAAAAGATATGACATTTCTTGACTCGTTGACAGGGTTTGCGGTAACAAGTAACTTAACACCGGGAGATTCCGGATATATATTTAAGACCACAAATGGCGGTAACAACTGGTTTGTGAATTTTATGCCGTCAAAATATTTTTCAAATATAAAATTTATAAACGATAGCATAGGCTATGCTTGCGGAGGTTCCGGAGGAGGGACAGCATATTATTGCAAAACAACGAACAGGGGAATAAACTGGACTGGGAATGTTTGCGGATGGGCAGCGCTATTTTCCGGAATAAGCGTTATAAACAAAGACACAATTTACTTAGCCGACGACAACGCACTTGTCGGCGGGGTCTTCCGTTCAACGGACGGCGGAGGGAACTGGCAGAGGATTTATAATGGCGGGATGTATAACCCGCAAGACATTTATATGATAAATGGAAGAACAGGGTTTTATAGTCAAGAGAATACATACAAAACAACTGACGGCGGGTTTTCGTGGACAATAATGGATAATGTAGGATTCAGATATATGAAGTTCTTTGATACATTAAACGGATACAGGATTACAAGCAGTACATATAATGTTCAAAAAACTACTAATTGTGGCATAAATTGGACAACGCAGGTTTTACCGGACGTTCCTGGGGGGTATATGACAAAACAGTTTCTACGTCTTTGTTTTGTCGGAACTGATACAATCTGGGCGGCTGGCGGTTTGGTACAATACCCAAATCCGTTAAGAACCTGGGGAGTCTTGTATAAAACAACAAACAGCGGTCTGAACTGGGGATATCAGATACCTGATACAAGTTATCAGATACCCGAATATGATTTTGTGAATTTTGTTGGTAAAAAAATAGGTTGGGCTTATGATATGCTTGGGGTCGGAATATTTACCACAGTTGGAGGTGATTCAACAATATTAGTCGGGATAAATCAAACAGGAAATACAATCCCTGAACAGTTTACATTGGAACAGAACTACCCAAACCCATTTAATTCAATGACAAATGTTAAATTTCAAATTGTAAATTCAGGGAATGTAAAAATAAAAGTATTTGATGTACAGGGAAGAGAAATTGCAGTTCTCGTGAATGAAAAATTACAATCGGGGACATATCAGGTAAGATTTGACGGCAGCAATTTATCGAGCGGTGTATATTTTTATACAATGTTTGTGAACGAAAAAAGAATAGACGGAAGGAAAATGTTACTAATAAAATAAAAACTATATATGAAAAAGAAATTACTATTACTTGTATTTCTTATTGTATCAATAGTCGTTACGGGGCTGAATTTAATTCCCGAAAATCCAAAACAAACAAGCCCTGTGCCAACAACCACCGGAGGAAAACGCCCGAATGTATTCTTGATTGGCGCAATACAAATGGAAAAAGACCCAAATTATTTTACCAAGTTTGACGAACTGAAGTTTAACGTATGGCACAATTACGTTCAGATTGAAAAAGTTGAAACGATAAACGGAAAAACCAGAAAAGTCCCGAATGGATGGTACACTTTCGCAAGTAACTGCGAAAATGACGAATTAGTGAATAATAACGTATCAAGTTACGCGGGGGGAGTAAACGCAGTAATAAACGGGAATGCTAACCATGGTTACCGGTCGTTTATTGAGAGACCTAAATACGAATATTTAATTCGCGGACAAAAGAGCATATACCAGTGTGAGGATGTTTAGAAAAATAGTGCAAAATAATTCCGAAAAAGTGCGAAATAATTCCGAAAAAGTGCAAAATAATTTTTTAAAAATGCAAAATGTTTCCGAAAAAATGCAAAATGTTTCCGAAAAAGTGCAAAATGTTTCCGAAAAAGTGCAAAATGTTTCCGAAAAAGTGCAAAATGTTTCCGAAAAAGTGCAGAATTGTTTTTTAAAAGTGTAAAATGTTTCCGAAAAAAGCACTATTTATGAAACGAAATCATCTAAAACAGTTCGAAAAAGAATATTATGCATTGTTGAAGCCAATTCCATAAAATATTAAGTCTAAAAATGTCAATTGATAATTCATAGTTAAATCATCATATTTAACATACATGAAATTAACGAAGAAGCAAAGAAACTGATAACGAATATATATCTTATTTATCATAAATTATAATAAATATAAAATAACACTCCAACAAATAAAGAAACAAGAAAGGTACAAATATGAATAAGTTAATTATAAAAAAGCGGATTATTTTATCAGTACTTTTTCTTGTTGTTTGTTCCGGTTTTTTCATTATCTCATTTAATTTCCGTGACACTGCTCAGACACAACCACAAAGAGGGGGCTGGCAGTTGCAGACAAATCTGCAGACAATGCTCAACGGAAGTATGATTAAGGATATAATCTTCCTTGATTCTTTGACAGGATTTGCCGTAAACTATGTATCAAATAATTCAGACACAGGGTGTATTTTTAAAACAACGAATGGCGGCAATAACTGGACTAAAAGTTTTATTAATGTTGATACTTATGGAAAACTCTTTTTTAAGATTTCTTTTGTTACCGACAGCATTGGTTATGCATGCGGGGGGGGCGGCATAGCAACAATGTGCAAAACAACAAACAGGGGAACTAACTGGACTAAAACAAATTACAGTTGGGCGACAGCATTCAGAGGTATGAGTATTTTAGGTAAAGACTCTATTTACGTTACAGACGATGACCCTCTTGTCGGCGGCGTCTTCCGTTCGACGGACGGCGGAGGGAACTGGCAGAGGATTTATAATGGTGCACAATATAATCCTCAATACATTTATATGATTAACGGAATGATTGGATATTACAGCCAGGGTTATACATATAAAACTACGGATGGAGGTTTTTCATGGGCATATTTAGATAATGTCGGATTTACATATATGAAGTTCTTTGACACATTGACAGGGTATAGGATATCAAGCGCAAATATTCAAAAGACAGATAATGGCGGAATGAACTGGCTAACATTTACTTTGCCAAGTATTCCGGATGCATATACATCGAAATATATTTTAAATTTGTTTTTTGTTGGAAGAGATACAATTTGGGCGGCCGGTGGTCTACTTGAATATTTAAATCCGTATAGAAATTTTGGAACGTTATACAAAACCACAAACGGCGGTATAAACTGGGGGTATCAAGTCCCGGATACATCCATTATTCACACTCCAAGATATTATTTTGTAAATTTTAAAAACATCAAACACGGTTGGGCTTATCATTCTCTTGGTCAAGGTATACATACTACCGTAGGGGGAGATTCAACGATTATTGTTGGAATAAATCAGGTGTCAGTTAATATACCGCTAGATTTTTCGCTGGAACAAAACCAACCTAATCCATTCAACCCAAAGACAAAAATTAATTATAAAATATCAAAAAAAGCGGATATAAGAATAACGGTTTACGATATGCTGGGAAAAGAGATAAGAACAATTGTTTACAAAAAACACAATCCCGGAAATTATGAAGTATCATTTGATGGAAGCAGTCTCTCATCAGGAATTTATTTTTACAGTTTATTGATAAATGAAAAAATTATCGAAACAAAAAGAATGGTTTTAATAAAATAAATAAATATTTAATACCGTCAGAAGGTAACCCGCCTAACGAAATGGCGGGCAGGCTCCTGACGGTCACGAATAAAGAGTGTCGCTTATCAAATAAAAACTTAAGGTAATGAGAAAAAAACTAGTCCTGCTCGGATTTTTTCTGGTTTCATTAATTATTACGGGACTGAATTTAATTCCCGAAAATCCAAAACAAATAAATCCTATACCATCAACAACCGGAGGAAAACGCCCTAATGTATTCTTAATCGGAGCGATTCAAATGGAAAAAGACCTCAACTACAACCTCAAATGCGATGAACTTAAATTCAATGTCTGGCATAATTACGTTCAGATACAGGATTTGAAAGATATGGGAGGAAAACTCAGGCGTGTTCCAAACGGCTGGTATACGTTTACAGGCATTAACAATTCGAGAGATAGTCTTTCTACTGATGTATCTTTGTATGCAAATGAAGTTAACAATGTAATAAGCGGAAACAAAACAAAAGGTTACTGGTCGTTTATGGAAAGACCGAAATTAGAATACCTTATTCGGGGACAACAAAGTATATACCAGTGTGAAGATTCTAATAAATTATCATTCGAAAAATTTTATCATTTTGATGAAGAAAATCCGCTTTACGATGTACAAGATAATGATAATGGCAATACTATTTGGGCTAAAATGTTTGTTCAAGGGGTTAATCAGCCAAATAGTTATATCGTAAAGAATGTTCATTTAAAATATGAACAAACAGCTTGTAAGGGCGCAAACTCATTGTTTTTTGATTACCAGTATTTCTGGTATATTAAACCAAAGATAAAAATACCGCAGGGTGTACTTGACGAAGTTGAAGTATGTAAAGTTGAAGTGTATAGCTTTAACGGCATTAAGAGGTTAGACAAAACAATAAAAGCAGGTGATTTTAAAGAAAATTCTCAATATGACGGAAAATATAAAGAAATATCATCGATAGCGAATACTGATATTCTCAGGGTTGATGGAGATTCTTTAAAAGCAAATAATTGCGACAGTTCAAACACTGGCAGTCAATTCGATATACGCGTAAAATGGCTCGGGAATTGTACTATGTGGATTGATTATGTGAAAATGGAAAGTGATGTATCGGAAAAAATGTTCAGACCGGGATTAGATAATTCTGACCCATGGATAACAGACGAAGCAAACCTTATAGGCAGGACTGACGGGGCGTACAGGTTTTGGGTCGAGGAGCCGGATTATAATTGCCTGCCGTGCGTGAAATATGTGCAGGATAAGATTAAGAGCAGTTGTCCTGACACAGCCGCGTCGCTTATAATGAATGACTATTCCTGCTATCTTACACCTCAGGGAGCAAACGCGCAAAATATATTGAATTATGACGATTATAAGTTGAAATATAATTCGATGAATATGAACGAGATTGTTACGATGTGTTTCCTTTTTGAACTGCATGACCCGATATCAAATGAACTGCAGTCAGGTCCGTATGACCCGGGAAACGGCTATCTGGGAACGCCTGTTTCAAAGACTGATTACGAACAGGGAATACAGGGCATTCTGGATTCAAGACTGGTTCAGTGGCAGAAGACTTATGCCGTGCGCTATTCAAAAGAATATCCGGAGAAACCTTTATACTGCGGCGTTACGACGATGCTGAATTTTTATCCCAAAACCAAACTGGGTTTCACTGACCAGGGGAGCCGCGAGCCTACAAATCAGGAAATTGAGGCGGTTGCCAATACTATGGTGAGTTACGGCGCCAAAGGAATAATTTATCATTGCTATGACGGATTCGGCAATATAAGCGGAAATGAAACCTACGGCAGAGGATTAACGAATCCTCCTGTCGGCAGCGGCGGGATTACCAAACGTGAAACAAATATATACGGTCAGCCAAAATGGAACCATATAAAAGCCATCGATGAAAAACTAACTACATGGGGACCTTATCTTATGGCTTTCAACAACGGACTTTCACAGAGTTACAGATACCATAAAGAACTTGTGAATTTAACGACGACTGAAAGAAGTTTATTGACCGATACTACATACATTAAACACATAAACACATTCCCAAGCGGCGACCCTAACATGTGTCCGCAAACAAGCGGTTCATATAACATTCCCGACGCTCAGGATGTTACTTATTTGCAGGCGGCTGTCTTTAAGAAATCCGCGTCGGATTTGGAAAATTATTTCATGATTGTAAACCGCCGGTGCATTCCCGGAACAGACCCCTGCAGCGGGTATAGGAGAGTTGTTGTTGAAATGGGCGGAAACAATAACAAACTGAATAATTTCAACAACTGGAAAGTGGTTAATCTTCTGGATAATTCTACGGTTGCAGTTTTTGACAAACGAATATCAAATCAAATTGACCTCGGCTGGTTTAACGCGGGCGAAGCGAAACTATTTAAACTGACTCCCGTGATGATTGACGGCGGAACGCTTATTAATGACGAGGAAGTTCCGGCAAATATTTCTTTCAATTGCAGCGGAATGGTATATAATAACGGTAAGAATATTACCATCAATACGGGAACTAAAATAAACTTCATGCAAAACGCGGGGATTGAAATGAACTATGGCAGTTTTTCAAGCGGGGCAAGTCAGGATGTCGCGCCGCGGCACACTGTTTTTCAGGGATTGAATAATGCGCAATGGAAAGGCATTCAACTTCAGAATTGTACATCGGTTAACGTTACGTACACTGATTTTAAAAACATAGAATACAATGAAGAATCCGCGAGTCATAACAACGCGCTCAATATTATAAACAGCGCGAATTATTCCATTTCGAAATGCAATTTTACACTCGATACAAAAGCGGGCGGTGTGAATATGATGTTCAATCTCGGTAATGTAAAATGGTCCGATTACATGGTTTCATACAATAATTTTACAATACCTCAGGGTAATACAAACAACCCATTGCCTCAGCCGTTCGGAATAACCTGTACGGGCGGGGGTGTTATGCCAATAATGATTGACGGCAATATATTCTTAAATTCATCGGGAAGCGCCGCGCCTCTCGCAATAACTTTGACGGGTGTAACGGGCGGAAGCGTAAAGAACAATACAATTACAAATTTTCTTTGCAGTGTGAACAGCAGCAGTTCTTCGATTGATTTCTACGGCAATACGATTTACAATAACGGCACTAACAGCACTGGTTTATACGGTAACGGAGGCGGCGCAATGTATTTAAGCCCGAACTACACAAACTACACTGGCGGCGCGAATAATATTTCAACACTTGGAACAAACGGAATAAATTTAAAAGCGGAGAACACATATTTTTATACTGATTACGGATATAACACTTTCAATATCTCAACTCCGGGCACAAACAACGGATATCATTATTACGGGTATTTCCCTTTAAATGCATCGAGCCGACAGCAGGCAAGAAATAATTGCTATCAGGAAAACTCAACCGCTACAACTACGCCAACGAATATTGTAACGGCGGGCAATGGCGGAGGACAGATAAGTTTCATTTTCAATCCGAGAACCTGCGAGCCGATTGGAGGCGGCGGAACCGATTTCATTGTTTATTCATCTCCGGGAGTCCAAAATGATACGGTCGCCGTAAGATATAACGGAAACGGAGGGGGAATGAATGAAAACGGCAAAAGTATGGACGCGGTACAATCGGACTACAGAAAATTGCTGGATTCTATGAATATAAACTTAAGAAAGAGGCTTTATTCTGTTGTGGAAACGCAGGCGTATAATCTGTTGAATCAATACATAGACAGCACGGAAAGTCTTGACGCAATCGCGAAACTTTATTTAGTAACCACTGTGCTCGACAGCGCGGGAAATAAGATGAATCCGTTAAAATCGTATCTTGAAAATATAATTGCAAATAATCCGGGAAATACGGGACTTTTGAGCAGGACTTTTTACTTCATACAGAAATGCAAGGTTTCGCTAAAACAGTACTCATCCGCGATGCAGGGATTTCAGTTGATTATACAACAGAATCCATACAGTTACGAAGGGCTGGTTGCCAGTTGGGATTACGCCTCTACGCATTTGCTTGACAGTTTATACGGACACGGGGGAGGGTATTCAAGCAAGACCGAATTAGGCGAAGAAACGATGGAAACAGAGCAAGTACTTACGAACATGTTTTTCGAAAATTACGATTCGACGAAGTTCTCGAAGAAACAAAGAACCGATATGGTGAAATCGATAAACGATGTAATGGAAAGCAAGAGAATAACACAAACCGAAAAGGTGATTCAACTTCAAAAGAAATCCGATGAAGGAAATACGGATGCAAGAAGAGAATTAAAAACAATGAAAGTACTGAATGAAACAATCAAGAAAAAGACACCCGGTACTGTAATAGAGTTGAATCACATTATTCAAGGAGACATAAAGAAAGTATTTCATGTTGAAAGCAAAGATGACGGGAAGAAAGTGAGTTTAGTACCAAAAACTTTTGAATTATATCAAAACTATCCGAATCCATTTAATCCAACAACAAAGATAGCATTCGATTTGCCGCAGGACGGAAAGGTGAAACTTATGATTTATGATATACTGGGTAGAGAAATCAAAACGTTAGTGAACAACGAATTTCGTTCGGCAGGAAAGTACATCACTGAATTTGACGGAAACAGATTTTCAAGCGGAGTGTATTTCTATCGTTTGCAGGTTGAAGGCGGAAAGACATTTACAGCCATAAAGAAGATGATATTAATAAAATAGTTATACTATTTTATTAATAACCCGCCAATCTTTTAGGGCGGATTAAATACAGGATAACATAAATATTTTATTAATAACCCGCCAATCTTTTAGGGCGGGCTGATGATAAAGTGACAAAGTCACTTTATCAGCCTGTCCCGATCTATCGGGAAAGTCCGCCAATCTTTTTAGGCGGAATAATGATTATAAATCCCCATTTTATCGCGGGGATTTTTTATTGTTCAAATTATTCCGGCAATGTAAATTAAATATTTAAAAAGCGCCTAAACCCGCTCGGATTACGACATTATTTTTTTGTAATCAATTTAAATTTCTGCCCTAAACCCAATCCCCATAAGCACTTCCGCGGTTTACACTCTTTCAAATTTATTCCTGAACCGTAACAACTAAGATTTATTTACTTGTTTTTATAATTGGTTATTTCTCATGTGGTCATTTATTGTACAATCTCAACCGCCGTTTTATAATTTTGTATTAAGAAAATATTGTTCTCGTTTTACGAATAAAAATTTTTTCTACGTGTTCGGCGCCTGTCCGCCTGCCGAAGGCTCGCCTAGGCGAGTTTGGCGGATGTTCTCTGTGTGGTGAAATATTAAATAAGAAAATAATATAATACTTTTATCTATTAAAAGTTTTTCTCCGTGTGCGGTGCCTGTCCGCCATCCCTTTGGCGGATGATCTCTGTGGAAAAAAAATCTAATTTTAAAAAACAAACTATGAACAACAAAGAAACTATACAAAAATTTATTAATCTGCGTATCGCGGGCATTACTCTCAAAGACATTTCCGAAACTCTCGGAATCTCTATGCCTACCGCCGCCCGCTGGAATAAGAAATATTCCGATGAACTCGGTAATCTTAAAACCAAAAATCTGGATTCTTTAAACGCGTCGCTTACTCCTAAGATTGATAAGTACATAAAATTCTTCGAAAAAAACTTCGAAATAATTCAGGATGAACTGAAACATCATCATGAATTTATTCTTCCGTATAACAGAATTATTGATAATTCAATCCGTGTAGTGAACGTTCTTCAGAAACTTATATGCCTTAAAAGAACAATGTCTCAGCCCGTATCCGAAAATGATTTGTCTGATGCCCTGCTTAATTCCGTAAATGATGAAAATGATATAACAACCGAAGAAAATGATATACGAAATGATATATCCGAAAGTACATCAAGTACATAATTATCAGTGATATAGAAAAATAAAATGATAACTTTGATATATTTGATATATGATTTTCCCCCGGGTATATTAAACACAATGTGTCCCCCTTAGGAGGGGGAGCGGCTTTAGCCGGGGGGAGGGGGAGTCGAAACATTTAATATCTTCACTGCATGCCAGTTGTAGGTTCACCTTTGCTTGTTTGATAAGGCGGGGCCGAAGAAGTCGCCGGGCGATGTTCCTGCACTCAGCAATTTTGAAAGATTAGCGCTGCGTAAGTGTTTGAACCGTTTTATATTTATTTGGCTAAACTATATTTGCGAATTCATTATTCCACGATTTAAAGTTTGGAGTTTCTTAGAAGAACAATTCAATTTTGGCATGTATTTTTAATACTGTAATTCTTGTATAAATGTGGTAAATTTATTGTTATTTTCTTTGAGAAAACATTAAAAATCTTATGGAAAAAGAAGAATGCATATTCTGTAAAATATCGAAGGGCGAAATTCCTTCGTATAAAATATGGGAAAATGAAGAATTTTTCGCCATTCTTGATATTTTTCCCAATACAAAAGGCATGACACTTGTGATTCCCAAAGAGCATTACGATTCATACGCCTTTGATATGCCCGATGATGTTTATTCACGCTTTATGACGGCGGCAAAACATGTCGGGAAACTTCTCGACGGAAAACTTAATGTTACAAGAACTGCAATGGTTCTTGAAGGCATGGGCGTGAATCATGCGCATTTAAAATTATATCCGCTCCACGGTGTAGGAAAAGATTTTCAGGCGATGATGCCCGACCATGAAGTATTCTTCGAGAAATATCCGGGGTATATTTCGACTCAGTTGGGACCTAAAGCGGATAATGCATTCCTCGAAGAAATATTGGCAAAATTCAGAAAGTAAAAATATTTAATACAACAGATGAAATACGAACATTTAGTGATTGAAAAGAAATGGCAGGATTTCTGGGTAAATAATAAAACATTCAGAACACCGGACATAGACAAAATCGATAAATCGAAACCGAAGTATTACGTTCTCGATATGCTCCCGTATCCCAGCGGCGACGGTCTGCATGTGGGGCATCCCGAAGGTTATACCGCTACCGATATTATTTCGCGATATAAACGCATGAGAGGTTACAACGTACTTCATCCGATGGGATGGGACGCGTTCGGTCTGCCCGCGGAACAGTTCGCGCTAAAGAAAAAAGTTAATCCGAAGGTCGGAGTGGAAGAATGCGTGATTAGATTTCGCGGACAACTTCAGGCGCTCGGCTTTTCGTATGACTGGGACAGGGAAATAAATACAACCGACGAAGATTATTACAAATGGACGCAATGGATGTTCCTGAAACTTTATAATTCTTATTTCGACGAGAAAGAAAATAAAGCGAAACCTATAGAAGAACTCGCAATTCCCGATTCTCTAAAGGGTGATGATATAACAAAATTTATCGACAGTCAGCGTCTTGCTTTCATTTCCGAATCTCCAGTTAACTGGTGTCCCGAACTCGGAACCGTGCTTGCGAATGAAGAAGTACCGGAACAGATGGAAAAAGGGTACACGGTGGTAAGAAGAATGATGAAACAATGGAAACTGAGAATTACGAAATATGCTCAGAGACTGCTTGATGACCTCGATAAACTTGAATGGCCTGAGAACATTAAAAAACTTCAGACCAACTGGATTGGAAGAAGCGACGGCGCGATTGTTAAGTTTAAAATAAAAAGCAATGACGGCAAGGGCAGGGACATTGAAGTTTTTACAACAAGACCCGACACGCTGTTCGGTGCGACGTACATGGTGTTTGCTCCCGAGCATAAACTCATTTCCGAAATTGTTTCAGACGAACAAAAGGAAGCGGTTCAAAATTACATAGACGAAGCAGCGAGAAAATCCGACCTCGAAAGAGCCGAACTTGCGAAAGACAAGACAGGCGTGTTTACGGGCGCGTATGCAATAAATCCCGCGAGTGAAATTGAAATGCCGATTTACATTTCAGATTATGTGCTTATGAGTTACGGAACCGGCGCGATTATGAGCGTTCCCGGTCATGATGAACGCGATATGGAATTCGCGAAAAAATTCGATCTGGATATTATTCCCGTTGTTATTCCGCAAAAATTCAAAGATGTCGCGTTCAGAAAAATAAAATCGGACAACGGCGAAATTATTATTTCGGGCAAAGGACTCGAAAAAATTCTTAACGGCGCGTCAAAAGGGTTCCTGAATTACTGCGAAGAAGTGAGGGAAGCGAAAACGTGTTTCACCGAAGAAGGATATTCAATCAACTCGGGATTCCTTACAGGGCTTACAACCGCCGAAGCGAAAGCGAAAATGATTAAATGGCTGGAAGATAAAGGTATCGGAAGAAGAAATATTAATTACAGATTACGCGACTGGCTTTTTTCAAGACAGAGATTCTGGGGTGAACCTTTCCCGCTTATTCATTTTGAAGACGGAAGAATCAAAGCGCTGAAGGAAGAAGATTTACCCGTCAGACTGCCGAATGTAACTTCTTACACTACGAGCAAGACGGGAGAATCACCGCTTTCATTAATCGACGAATGGCTCAACACTACGGATAAAGAGACGGGAGAAAAAGCAACGCGCGAAACGAATACAATGCCGCAATGGGCGGGTTCGTGCTGGTATTATCTTAGATACATCGACCCGAAGAACGATAAGATATTCTGCGATAAGGAAAAAGAAAAATACTGGATGCCCGTTGACCTTTATATAGGCGGTTCGGAACATGCAGTGCTCCACCTGCTCTATGCAAGGTTCTGGCACAAAGTTCTGTTCGACCTCGGCTACGTTAATTCAAGCGAGCCGTTCAACATTCTTTTCAATCAGGGAATGATTCTCGGCGAAGACGGAGTAAAGATGAGCAAGTCGAGAGGGAATGTTATTAATCCCGACGACATGATAAAAGAGTTCGGCGCCGATTCAATGCGCATGTTCGAAATGTTCATGGGACCTCTTGAGGCGACGAAGCCGTGGAGCACGGAAGGCATTGCCGGACTTCACAGGTTCCTGAGCCGCGTCTGGAGACTGGTTGTGGATGACAGGACAGGCGAATTAAATCCGAAGATTGTTTCGGACGATCCTACAGACGAAGAGAAGAAACTGCTTCATACAACGATTAAGAAAATGACGCACGATATCGAAGACGGCGATATGAAATTCAATACTTCAATCGCGCAAATGATGATTTTCGTAAATGAACTTTATAAAGTCGAAAAAATCAGCAAGAGCGTGATGGAGAATTTCCTCCTTCTTCTTTCGCCTTACGCTCCGCACATCGCGGAAGAACTCTGGCAGAGACTCGGTCATACTGAATCGCTTGCATATCATCCGTGGCCCGAATATGACGAAAACCTGACTAAAGCCGAACAGATTACAGTCGCGTTTTCCGTGAACGGAAAAGTGAGAGCAAAAATGAGTGTCGATGCGGATTTAAGCGAGAAAGAACTCGAACAGTTTGCTTTCGACGACGAATCTATAAAGAAACATATCGCTGGCAAGGAAGTTGTACGTATAATTGTAGTGAAAAATAAAATGGTAAATGTGGTCGTAAAATAGGAAAGTCCTCGGCTGTTAGGCTCCGGACTTTTTTTTAGGCGAGAATTAGAGTAAAAGCAAAAAATATATCAGGAGGAGCGGTTTTCACCGCTCCTTTTTTTGTTTTATTTTACCAATAACATTTTCTTTGTTTCGCTGAATGTTTCACCGGAAAGTTTATAGAAATATACGCCTGAATTTAATTTTGATGCATCGAAAGTATATTCGTATGTTCCTGTGCTTAATTTTTCATTTAATAAGTTTGCAACTTCTCTGCCTGTTACGTCAAACACTTTCAACGAAACTATTCCTGCTTTAGGAATCGAGAAATTAATCTTTGTCGAAGGGTTAAACGGATTCGGATAGTTCTGTGATAATTCGAATTTGGAAGGAACTACAGACGAAATCTGATTTATTCCGATTACGTAATTCATAGGATTAAATTGTGACCAGCCCGATGTCCAGTTTGATGTACCGAAAGCGCCTACGTACGTAGTGGCGGTAAAATACGAATCTGTCAAAGGAGTATAAGTAAAGTTAGCGCCCGTCAGTGCAGGAGAGCCTGCGAGAGGCAGCCAGTTGCCGCCGTTTTCGTAACCGTATGGATTTGTAAGCATTACATCGGTATTGTTTGTATAAACTCTGTTTGAAAATGCTGCTGTGTTTAAGAAATTAATTCCGTTAAATCCGTTGCCTGCCATTGAAACAGTATCCGCAAGTGTTGTGAAGCCAGCGAATATGTTATTCTTCAAAGCCATCGAGTCGGCGAGGAATGCATTTGCAACGCCCATTCCGTCGAATCTTACACCGACCGGATATGCTGTAAATATTGAATTGTAGCAGCTGAGTTTGCTGTTTCTTCTGATGTGAGCGCATCTTGTGAAATTCGGATTTATTGGTGTCGATGAAGTTCTTTTTGGACCTATGAATGTAACGTTTGTAAATATCGGCTGAGTTCTTGGAGTGTTAAAATTACTCGGTGAGTTGGCATTGTTATCGCTTTCGAATCCGTTCGAACCGCTGATATCCGCGATGTTTGAATCTCTTATTCCGAGAAAGAATTGGCATTTGCCTCTGAAACCGTTATCCGTATCAAAATCGTCGTCAACGCCTTTATAAGCGATGAAATATTTGCAATTAACCGTTCCGCCGAACCATTCGAAAGAATCGTCTCCCGAATAACTTACCTGAATGTATTCAAGTGTTGTTCCTCTTCCGACGCCGCCCATTGTTAATCCGTTAATTTCATTTCCGCTTACACCTGTAAGGTTAATTCCCGGAAATTCAATTCTTACGTATCTCATCAAGCCTGAATTATCGTTGTCGTCATGTCCGCCGTAATATGCCGGAGTCACTGACGGCGGAAGACCTTCTATCGCCGCTGTGTCTGAACCGCTTACAGTGTTGATTGTCGCTTTACCGAGAAGAATTACGCCGCCCCAATCGCCGGGACCTCTTAATCCGGGAGCAATTCTGCTCGTAAATATTATCGGCTGAGATGATGTTCCGTTAGCATTTATTTTCCCGCCTCTTTCAATAATCAGCGTTCCGGTAGTTGCTTTGTCACCGTAGATAACTGTTCCCGCGGGGATAGTAATTGTTGCTGACGATTTAACGTAAACAAACCCCTTCATAATATATCTTGTCGAGGCATTCAGTGTGATGTTTGAGGTTATATTATTATTGTTCAGTGTAGTGGAATCCCATGCCTGGGAAAAAACAGAACCCGACATTAATAACATTGCAAATAAAACGAGAATTACCTTTTTCATTTCTTTCCTTTCTTTTTGTTTTTTAATATTAGTATTTATATGATAGAGTTAAGGAATAATTTGTACCTGAGTTATACTTTCTTACTGTTTCATCTTTACCTTCGATATTTTGAACGAATTTCTGGTCCTGATTTAAAATGTCTTTAATTGCGAGTTTCACTTCGAATTTTCCGAATAAACTTTTTGACGCTGAAATGTCAAGAAGGTCCCTTCCGAGTTCGCGTATATCGTTAAATCCGTTTAATCCGACTTCGGATATTCTGTCTCCGAAACGGTTATAACTTAAATTCACACTTGTGCCGGCAATAAAATTATCGTAGTATAAACCGAGATTAATCATATAAGGAGATTGTCCCTGCATTCTTCTTTTTTGCGAGGTCGCGACAGAACCAAGTCCTGTGATGTCGATATTTGATTCTATAAGCGACAGATTTCCGTAAACCGAAAAATTTGTGAGGTGTTTATAAATAAAGCCGAGATTTTTTCTGAACTCAAGTTCAAGTCCGTAGTTTGTTGCTCCGCTCGGTGCGTTGTTAAATGTTTTAATTCTGTTTGTAGATGTGGGAATGAAAACTTCTTCGATAGGCGCATCAATGGATTTATAAAACAGACTTACCGAAACGATTTCGCCCGCTTCGGGGAATATTTCATATCTTAAATCGTAATTTCTTACAAGCGTTCTTCTCAGGTCAATCGAATTTCCCAGAACCAGAATTCCCGAAACAAAATCTACATAAGAAAACGGTGCAATTTCTCTTAATTCCGGTCTTGATATTGTCTGAGAATAAGCAGCCCTTATATTGGAATTATCCGATAATTTAAAAATTGTGTTTATCGACGGAAGCACGTCGTTGTTCTTAAGGAAGTTAGTAACGGGGTTTCCGATAATGCCGAGAGTATTTACTTTTTGTTCATTGCTTTCGTATCTGACGCCGGCGATAATCCGTAATTTTTTAATCGGTATATCTGCCATTAAATATCCCGCGTAGTTATTCTCCGTCGCTTTGTATTTATCTGTCTCTGTCGTCAACTCGTCATAGAATAGTTTGTTTACATCGAAGTTATCCGGAGTGAATATGCTTTCAATCGGCTGATACAAAATGTTAAACGGCATTCCTATGTAATAACCTACTCCGAAATTTCTTACTCCGAAATCACGGCTGATGCCGTTTGCAAGAGTTCCAATCTTAATTCTTGTATGTGAGCCGCTTCCTGATATAAAAGGTACTTTCCAGTTTACGGGGAGTTCGAAATTAACAGAAAAACTTCTGTTGATATCGTTGAGATTTGAAAAGAATCTTCCCCCGGCATACGTATTGCCGTAATTTGGATTTATCGCCGCGTAATAGGCGTCTTCCGAATTTAAACTTCTTTGATATGTCATTGTTTTCATATCCGGTTCTTTTTTCTCGGTCTGAGAATAAGAGAACATCCAGTCCGTTTTAAGAAAGTTCGAGATTAAATGTTCGCCGAACAACTGATAGGAGGCAAGCGAACGCTGTGTAAATTTCGTTATATAAAGTTTCCTGTCGAAAGCATCCGAGCCGCTTGTGCCGTTTACGAAACCTTCATAGTACTGTGTTTCATCCTCGGAACTGTGTGTAAAAGAAGATTTAAAACTGATTTTGTTGTTCTTCCCGAGTTTTGCATTTAAATTTATTAAGCCGCCCCATAATACCGAGAATTCCGAATTTCTGCCGTTGAACGAAGAAAGTTTTGTGTTATCGGAATTGAAATCAGTTCTTGCAATATTATTATTTGAGAAACCCGATTTATATGAATAGGCAGCGAGAAACCCTATCGGGATTTTCGCTAAATTGAGTGAATTTCCTATCGAAATCTGAAATCCGGAGTTCAACGGCGCTTTTGTTCCGCTTTGCATCCAGTTGTTTGGAAGTGACCTGCCGAAATCTTTTATTTGATCTCTTGAAAAATTTGTATTTTTAAGTTGAATCGTTGGGAAGTTTGAAGGAAGCAGTCTGCTGTCATCGATTCCGAGATTCATAAATAGAAGTTTCTTATCATTCGCTTTGTATTCATAGAACGTTTTAGAACTTGTATTGTCATTATATGCCGATGACATATTGATGCTCATTGTAAGTGCGTCGGGAAATTCCTTTGTTGTAATCTGTACAAGACCTCCGGAGAAGTTCGCCGGCTGGTCGGGAGTAAATGTTTTTGAAATTATAACGTTTTCAAGAAGGTTTGATGGAAACAAATCGAATGAAAAAGACTTTTTATCCGGGTCTGTAGATGGAAGCGTTACTCCGTTTAACATCGTGTTGTTATATCTTTCGGATGTACCTCTTACAAAAACATATTTGCCGCTCACAACGGAAACACCCGTTACGCGTTTTAGGACATCGGATGCCGCGGCGTCAGGCGCTCTTTTAATTTGCTGTTCGGAAATTCCGTCCTGTACTTTATTTGAGTTTTTCTGCTCAACGAGCAAAGCCTGTTCGTTTGCAAGCGTTGAATTTGATTCAACGACTATTACGTCCGTTGTCAAACCGTCAACATCAAGCGCAATGTCTAATTTAGTAACGGAGTTCGAATTTACGCTGATATTTTTGATGGTTTTGTCCGTGTATCCTATATAGGAAACCTTAATATCGCATGAACCCGGAGTAATGTGTTCGATTGTGTATGAGCCGTCAATATCCGACACCGCACCGAGTTTTGTGTTTAAGATTTTCACAACGGCGCCGGAAAGCGGTTCGGAATTTGCAGCATCGACAATTTTCCCTTTAATTGTCTGGGAAAATCCTTTATCGATTAAAATGAATAGTAAAACGGTTAAAATTGTATAAAAAATCCTTTTCATGTTTTTTCTTTTATACAAAATTATCTATGGAAGGTTAAGACAAGATAAACAACGATAAGTAATAAATAATAGTACGATAAATAATTGTTAAGAACCCAGGATTGAATTATCCGGTTTAAAATACGATATCACTGCGCAAAAATAAAAAGTCCGTCACCGGAGAGTGACAGACTTAGTGTTGCAGTACATGAAAGGATTATACTTCTCTTTAGCGGATAGGAACTGAAATATATTGTTATCAACAAAACCACAATACAAAAGTATTTATTGTTCATTACGGAAATATAAAAGATGTTATGTAATTTATACGCGTACATAATGAAAACGTTAAGTGTGGATTAAACGAGAAAATACAAAAAATGTGTTGTGCTTATATATGAAAAATCCGCTGATGAAGCGGATTTCCGGAGTGAATCATGAGGGTGATTCTTATTATGTTGTTATTATTGTCTTTTAATTACACAAAAGGCGGGATGTAAGAAAAGTCCCGCCTTTTTAAATGAAAGGTGAAAATATTAAAACTCAAGAATTGTGTTGAAATAGAGCCTGCTGATGCTGCTCTTGGTTGTTCCATCGTACTTCACAATATAATCTTTATCAAATGACTGAATCTGGTAATTTAATCCGAGTGTAAGAACTGATGCCGGTTTGAACATCAGACCGACAATCATAAGAGTCTGTTTGTTTGCATCGCCTGTGAAACCGACGAGGTTTGTTCCCGGTTTCGTTGTGTTAGGATTGAAACTGTCGTATCTGAAAGTGAGCATAAGTTTTTCCTGGAATGCCTCAACCGGAGGATTGAATTCAAACCATGTCGAAATACCCTGTGCTGTTATTGATGAATCCACCGAGCCGCCTGCCAGTGTGACAGGAATCTTGTTAGACTGCAGACTGAATTCACCGCCAAGTTTAACGTAACCGAAATTCTTGAAATTGTATTTGAAGTTAGCCATGCCGCCGAAACGATTGTTTGCATACGAACCGCCGTTAAGCACACCGTATTCATTGCTTCCTAATTTACCCATATAAGCGAAACCGCCTACAGTTAAATCTGCAATTCCGTCTATTCTTGTCTTGTTCATTTTCTTTGCCGCTTCCATGTTCTGTTTAATCTGGCCGGCGAGAGGATAAATGAAACCTGTCACCATGAAATCTTTAAATCTGTTCTGGTCGAATGCGAGGTTCTTGTATCCGTTACCATTTAAGAGTGCAACTGTCAAATCGGCAATCTTTGAAGGGAATGTGAACTTCATTGTAAGTCCGAGGTCAGCGCTTGAAAAGTATGATGCTGTTTTTCTTGTTACAGTGTTGCCGTTTCTTGTAGCCGACATTGTCCAACTGTAATCCGTAAGTGTCTTTTGAACGCCTCTCCATCCGTAATATTTTTCGATATTGTTAATCCAGTAATTAGGAAGAACGCCGACTTCCATTGTAAGGCTTGTACCGTTATCGAGCGCCAGCGGAGTATAATCAACGAATCCGTATTTTAACTGATATGTCCATTGTGTAACGCCGGACTGGTCAACTACGGAAGTTATATCCGGAGTGATTCTTGCGTTGATTTGCGGTGTAAGACTTGCTCTTATGTTAATATATGCACGGTCAATATTGAATGAATTCTTTCCGGTTTCGAATTGGTTCTTAATAGGGTTGAAACCGAATGCAGAGTTTGAATTTGGTCCAGTTGCAGCCGCGGTATCAAGTTTTCCGATAAAGTCCGCATCGTCCGCATTGTATGTCCATCCGGCATAAAAAGTACCGCCGATTTTAATTTCCGGTTTGAATTCGGGTTTTTTCTCCTGAGAGTATAGATTCATACTGCCGGTGAAAAGAATCACGAGAAGTACTAATAAATATTTTTTCATTTTAATCCTTTCGATTTTTTTATTTTCTTATTTTAATATTTTTACTTTGTCGAGGGCTTTCTTTGTTAAATCTGCAGGAAGCGGAGCATATCCGAGATCCTTTGCAAATTTCTGTCCGTCTGCGAGAGCCCATTCTAAGAACGATTTAATAAGTTTGCCTTTTGCTTCGTCTTTATTTTTTTCGTATACAATTAGGTATGTGTAACTTGATATCGGGTACGCGCCTTTTCCTTTTGCGTTAATGATTGACATAGTAAGTGTTTCAGGCATCTGCGATAATGTAACGTCGCCCGCTTTTGTAACTGATTCGAGAGTAGGTGTAATAAATTCACCTTCAGGATTTTTTACGTTTGCATATTTCAGGTTATTTGAAATTGCATAAATCAATTCAACGTAACCGATTGAATATTCAAGTTGTTTAATCACGCCTGTTACGCCTTCATTTCCTTTTCCGCCCTGTCCAATATCGAATTTCGGAGTTTTGGAAACGCCGATTTTTTCTTTCGCTTCAGGGCTTATTGAGCCGAGGAAGTCCGTGAAAATATAGGAAGTTCCGCTGCCGTCGGTTCTGAATACTACAGTAATGTCTTTATCCGGTAATTTTGTATCGGGATTATCCTTGGCAAGTTTCGGGTCATTCCATTTCTTAATTTTTCCGAGATATATGTCCGCGATGTTTTCGCCTGATAGATTCAGAGGTTTTTCGAGTCCCGGAAGATTATAAGTGAGCACTACCGCGCCGAGTACTGTCGGAATATGATAAATTTTCGTTCCGCTCTTTGTTTCGGCATTTTTCATTTCTTCAGCGTTCATTGGACTGTCTGTCGCGCCGAAATCTACCGTACCTTCTGTTACTTGTTTTATACCGCCGCCGCTGCCGATGGACTGGTAATTGAACTTTGCATCTTTATTTATTTTGGAATATTCGTCGAACCATTTAGAATACAACGGGAACGGGAATGTTGCGCCTGCACCGTTGATCTGGATGGGACCTTTTTGCTCATTTTTTCCGCAAGAACCTGCAATGAAAGCAAAAATCAGAACGAAGATAGTTAAATACTTCATAGTTTTCTTTTTTGAGTTTTTAATTTTATACATGCACAAAAGTTCTAATTGCAGGTTACAGGGGTATAACGTAATTGTAAAGAAATTGTAAAGAAGGTTAAGATGCTGTTATTTCTTGATGTTTTGTATGATATTTAGAATGCTGGAATGGATTTTTCCGTTCGTCGCCAGAATTTCCTTGTTGTAAACCGAGTATTTTCCGCCTTTGAAATCGGTTACCTTGCCGCCCGCTTCCGTTAATATAAGATATCCTGCGGCAACGTCCCATGCATTGAGGTTGTATTCCCAGAAACCGTCGAATCGACCGCATGCCGTCCAGCAAATATCCAGCGCCGCGGAACCGAGCCTGCGCACAGGAATATCCATATTTACTATAGCCGAGAATACTTCAACGGGTTTATTCGGGTTATTGCCCGTGTTATACGGGAAGCCTGTTACGAGCAGTGATTTTTCAAAAACAGATTCTTCGGAAACGTGTATTTTTTTGCTGTTAAGATAAGAGCCTTCCCCTTTCTCGGCAAAGAAGATTTCACCGCTGAAAGGATTGTAGATGCCGCCCATGATAATTTCACCGGCTTTTTCTACGCCGATGGATACACAGCAGATAGGAATGCCGTGAGCATAGTTGATTGTGCCGTCGATGGGGTCTATAATCCATTTTACATCCGAGACGTCGTTTATCGCGCCTATTTCTTCCGAAAGTATATTATGAGTGGGGTATTCGGTTTTGATAATTTCTATTATTTTTGATTCCGAGCGTTTATCGACTTCCGTCACGAGGTTTGAGATAATATCTTTGCTTTCGATAATAAAATCCTTATCCATATATTCTTTAAGTATCTTGCCGCTTTCTTCGAGTGATTTGAAAAGTATGTTCTTCATGTTTTAATCTATTAAAAGTTCAAGCCCGTCGTATGCAAGTTCAATGTTTGCAGGAAGCGAGGCGATAATTTCTTCGTGATTTAAATCGTGTGTTATGTGTGTGAAATATGTTTTCTTTGCTTTCAGTTTAAGCGCTATTTCCGTAGCCTGTTCAAGATTGAAATGCGTCGGGTGTGGAGCAATTCTGAGCGCGTTGAGAATAAGCACGTCGAGCCCGTATAATTTTTCCATTTCCTCTTCGGGAATCATGCTGGCGTCAGTGATGTAGGCGAACTTTCCTATGCGGTATCCGAATATTTTAATTCTTCCGTGAAAGACTTCTATAGGAAGAATTTTTATATTCTTAACCTCGAACTCTTTGTTCTCAAGATAATTAAATATCATCATCGGTACAGCCATGTATCTTTGAAGTTCTTCGTCGAGCGCGTATCTGAAAGTAATTTTAATTTCATCGAGTGTTTTCTTGTTCCCATAAACATTCACCCATTTTTTGTGTCTCTGGTTGATTTGCCTGAGGTCATCGAGTCCGAATATATGGTCAACGTGGTGATGAGTAAAGAGAATTGCGTCAAGGTCAGTAATTTTCGCCCGGAGCATTTGCTGCCGGAAATCGATTGAAGTGTCAATCAGAATTTTCGCGCCTCCGGTTTCGACGTACACGGACGCGCGAAGCCTTTTGTCTTTCGGATTTTCCGAAAGGCAGGTCTTGCATGTGCATCCTATAATGGGTACGCCCTGTGATGTTCCGCTGCCGAGAACGACAATTCTCATTTGTGTCTAAATAAATAAAAGTTATAAAAGTGAATTCTGGCTTTCCTTATCGATTGCTTCTCTTATGTTGGGTTTAAGATAAATACTGTCAACCTCGAGTTCGGAGAGGCTTCTTGCAAGAAAAGATATTTTCTTAGAAGGTTCAATATTTCTGTTAAGCAGAAAAAGTTTTTGTTCGCGGAGCAGGCAGAACCCGCCTTTGAACGTTCCCTTTTCGATTCTGACCGTATATCCAATCTGGTTAAAGACGTCAATAAGTTCCTTAATCAGGAGTTCCTGTTTTTCGTCGACCTGTTTAACCTGTGTCTTTTTGATTACCTTGCTCATTTCAGATATTCATGCTTTAAATCGTCATCGTCGTGCATAAAGTACTTATAGGAATACTCTTCCCTGAGTATCTTTTTTTCTTCTGCAAGTTTCCTGAGAGTTTTTTTCATCGGCTGAAAAACAGCAAGTATAATGATGCAGTAATATGAAAGCAATGCAATCCACGGCACGCCTTTTAGAAATCCGATTCGCTCGCCGAATATTTTCAACAGGTCATCGTGAATCGGCGGATTTTTCATATACAGCAGATAAAATTTTACGTCAAGGTAAGAAGTATAAACTTCAATCGGAACAAACAGAAAGAACATGATAATGCACATCAGATACCAAGGGTTTTCCCTGAGGTTGATTCTTGCTTTACTAACAAACATGACGGCGGAAAAAAGGACAACGACATAAGCCCCTAAAATCACGAGCGATGAATGAGAGAGCATACGGAAAATCCAGTTTTCCTCGTCTGTAGGAATACCCGTACGGAAACTGAATTCATCGTAGTTCAGCAAGTCATTCCCTATGAGTCCGCGAATATTTATTGCGCCCAGCCAGACCACCGCGCCTACAACAAGCAGTGACAGCCAGAACTTTGCTTTTTTGTTCAATGATTTCAACTAATTACCTAAAATTATTTAAATGAATCGATACATTCAATTTATTAAAAATTAAATCTTTTAACTGTGTGTTTTGTTATATTTTTTGTCAAAAAGTTATGTATTTTAATATACAATAAAAATATCAGGAGCATTATGGAACAGAAAATAAAGGAAATACTTTCGGGAATAAACGAACCATTTCTTAACAAAGACTTTGTTTCTCTCGGATTTGTGTACGAAATAGCCGTCAAAGGCGATAATGTAAAGATAAGGCTGGGAATTACGGATACTGAATACAACGCTTTTCCCGAACTGAAAAATAAAATATGGGGAAAAATAGTAGAAGAAATACCCGAGATAAAAAAAGTTGACGTGGATTTTATGCTTGGAATAGTGAATCATGATAACAAGCAAAAAGAACATGTGCTTCCGGGCGTTAAGAACACAATAGCGGTTGCATCGGGCAAGGGCGGAGTCGGTAAATCGACAGTAGCCGTTAATCTTGCGGCAGCGCTTACGCTTGAAGGCGCAAAGGTCGGACTGATAGACGCTGATATTTACGGACCTTCTATTCCGATGATGCTCGGCATTAACGAAAGACCTAAGGTTGTTAAATCGGGCGGTGTGAATAAAATGCTTCCGATAATGCAATACGGAATAAAGTTGATGTCTATCGGATTTCTTGTCGAAGACAATTCTGCAATCGTATGGCGCGGTCCTATGGCTTCGAGTGCGCTTAAACAGTTCATGAGTGAAGTGCTGTGGGAAGATTTGGATTTTCTGCTGTTCGATATGCCTCCGGGAACCGGCGACATACAACTGACATTGAGCCAGACGATTCCGTTAACTGGTTCAGTGGTTGTTACGACTCCTCAGGAAATTTCATTATCGGACGCGCGCAAGGGTCACAACATGTTTGAAAAGGTCAATGTGCCCAATCTCGGATTCATAGAAAATATGAGTTATTACCTGCAGCCCGACGGAACGAAGGAATTTATTTTCGGTCAGGGCGGCGGAAAGAAACTCGCGGATGAATTCAATGTGAAACTTCTCGGTGAAATACCAATCGATACCGAAATAAGGATAACGGGCGACAGCGGGAAACCGATTATGTTCAGCAAACCCGACTCCGAATCGGGCAAGATTTTCAAGGCGATAGCAAAGAACCTAATACTTGAAGTGAACACAAAAAACATTCAGCCTTCGAAGGCAAAGGGAATTGAAATAATAGTTTAAGATTTTTGAATATTATAATAGTATAATTCTGTTTATTTTGTTGTATGTCTGAAATCACACGGGGTCAAATTAACGAAGTACTGAATAAAATACGTCCTTACCTTCAGATAGACGGAGGGGACGTGGAATTCGTCGGCATATCGGAGGATAAAATTGTCTCGATACGGCTTCTGGGCGCGTGCAACACATGTCCGCTGAACCTTATGACGCTCAGGGCGGGAATAGAACGGCAGTTGATGATTGCTTTTCCCGATATAGTCAGGGTAGAATCAGTTGCCTGACGCTTTGTTATACTTTGTGTAAGATTCTATTTTACCTATATCGTCAAAAAGAGAATCTCCCGCGTTAAAACCTTTAACTTTTTTTCCGTAATCTGCCGAAACTTTCATGTACAAATCTATAATGTCGGAATATTCAACCGGCAATCCGAGATCGAATATATAATTTGAGATTATATGTATGCCGTTGAAGGCGAAATAATCCTTATCAATCACTGATGTTTTTATGCGTGAATTCAGGTTCATATTTTCATCGAAGACAAGATATCTCGAAGTATTCCTTTTCTGAACACAGAGCGAAGCGAAAGGCTTGTGCGAATCGTTGTAAATAAACATTTTGCTAATATCGAGGTCAGTGTAGACATCGACATTCACTGCAAGAAAATACTCTCCGTCTTTCAAAAACTTTTCCGCGTTCAGTATGCCTCCGCCCGTTCCAAGAATATCTTTTTCAACGATAACGTTTATCTTTATGCCGAAATCATTTTCAGAAAAATATTTTTCAATCAGAGCGGAATGGTGATGCGCGTTCACGACAATTTCATTTATGCCGAGTAGTTTAAGTTTCTCAATCTGATAAGAAATCATTGTACCCGTACCGAAAGGAACGAGCGCTTTGGGAAGATGGTCTGTCAGCGGTTTAAGCCGCGTGCCGAATCCCGCTGCAAGAATCATTGCTTTTTTAATCATGGTATAAATTATATGTGGAATTCCCGAAAAAACAGGCATTTTTTTGAGCGGCTGGAAACAGTTTTAAATTAAAAGATAAATACTATATGCTAAATTAATAGGAAAAGGTTTAGGTAGTGCAACATTGGGAAGGAATAAATTGATGTATGTGGGACCGGGCTTAATAAAGGAAATAATTACGGTGCAACGTCATTTTGTATTTGCATTTAATATTTAAACGGGAAAATCTATTTTGATGTTTAAGATAATATATGTTTACAATATTGAATTAAGCGATACGTTTATAAAAAGCATTAAACGAAATGCTTACAATTAGAATAAAGCGATATGCTGACAATAAAGAATAAAGCGTTAAAAAATAAGCAGGTTAATGAGAAATCGAAGGAATTTTTCATTTCCGAAATAAACAGGCTGAAGAAGGAAATGAATGCCGTGCTTTTGGCGCATTTTTATCAGGAGCCGGATATTCAGGATATTGCCGACCACATAGGCGATAGTCTGCAACTGGCACAGGCGGCGGAAAAGACGAATGCGGATGTGATAGTTTTTGCAGGCGTTCACTTCATGGCTGAAACGGCGAAGATTCTGAATCCCGATAAACTTGTTTTGCTGCCCGACCTGAATGCAGGCTGTTCGCTTGCAGAAGGATGTCCCGCAAATCTGCTTCAGAAATTCAAAGACAAATATCCGGGGCATATAGTAATAAGTTATATTAACTGTTCCGCTGAAGTTAAAGCAATGTCTGATATTATTTGCACATCGTCGAATGCGGAAAAGATTATCAGTCAGATACCGATGTCACAGAAAATAATTTTCGCGCCCGATAAGAATCTCGGCAGATACATCAGCAAGAAGACGGGAAGAGACATGGTACTTTGGCACGGGTCGTGTATTGTGCATGAGACATTCAGCGAAAAGAAAATTCTGGAATTAAAATTAGAACATCCCAAAGCAAAACTAATATCGCATCCCGAATGCGAAGAGAACGTACTCAACAATTCGGATTTCATCGGCTCGACGAGCGCGCTTTTAAATTACATAAAAGCGAATGAGTCGAACGAGTTCATAGTCGCAACGGAGCCGGGAATACTTCATCAGATGGAAAAAATCTGTCCTGACAAGGTTTTCATACAGGCGCCGCCGGAAGCGAACTGTGCTTGCAATGAGTGTCCTTACATGAAGTTGAACACGCTCGAGAAACTTTATCTTTGCATGAAGAACAAGACGCCGGAGATAACGCTGGACAATGAAATTCAGTTAAAGGCATTGAAGCCTATACAGAAGATGCTCGAAATGAGCAAAAAATAACCGGTTAATAAATTAACCGGTTAAAAACTGTTTCGCGTTGTAAGCCGGATTCTGTCCCTTTTCAGGGGGCAGCCATTTATCTTGATGCATCATTACTGATACATTCTTTGCATCCTACCCCGGAAACTTAAGAAGCAAGCAGAACTTCGGTTCCCTATACGCGGATTTGCTCCGGATGAGGTTTATCAATCTTAAAGATTGCTCTTTAAATGGTAGGCTCTTACCCTGCCTTTTCACCCTTATCCCGTTTTCACGAGACGGTATAATTTCTGTGACACTTTCTGAAAATATTTCTTAAGAAACATTTTCCCGGGATATTCTCCCGGCATCCCTGCTTTTATGGAGTCCGGACTTTCCTCACCGGGCATAAAGCCCAAGCGCGGCTGCCTCGGTCGAAACAGTATTATTGAATATTTGTAATTAAGGCTTCGTCTATTAATATCCTGCCGCATGACTGGCAAGTATAAATATTCTCGGCCATTCTGATTTCGATTTCTCTTTGCGGCGGAATTGAGTTGTAACATCCGCTGCAGTTTCCTTTGCGAACGATAGCGATTGCTTCGCCTTTCATATTTCCGTTAATTCTTTCATAGAGACCCATCAGTTCTTCGTCCAACTGGTCAAGAATTACTTTTCTTTTTTCAGTAAGTTCAGTTTCTTCTTCTTCGAACTGCTTATTCAGGGAATTAAGATGCGTTGTATCTTCTTTAAGTTCGGCTTTAAGTTCGTCGAAATTTCTTGTCATTTCAAGAATGCTCTTTACGAGATTTTCCTGATAGCCTTTTAATTCCTTAATTCTTGCTTCGTTCTTCTGAATTGCTTCGAGCATAGCGTCAATCTGTTTAGTAATGTCGTCGTATTCTTTATTGTTCTTTGCTTTGTATTTCGATTCATCGTATTTTGTTGTCTTGTCGTCGAGGCTTTTATTTTCTTTCATCAACGCTTTTTCTTCCGCTTCGAAATTTTTGAGTTTACCTTTATCTTCGTCGAGATGTTTTTCGATGACAGCCATTTTTTCTTTAAGGTTTTCAATCCTCACGGGAAGGTCGCCTTTTTCCTCGTCAATTTCAGCGAGTTCTTCGTCAACTTTAGTAAGTTCATAAAGGTTCAGCAGTGTTTTCGTGAAATTAGGTCTTTTGTTTTTGGTCCCCATTTCGAAGTATTCGTAAATATTTGCTTCCTCGGTTTCACTATCGTCAAGTTCCGAGTCCAGTTCTTCATTTTCTCCAGAAATCTTTTCGTTTGTTTCGTCCATTTTTATAATAATTTGATTTTATATTTTAGTTTGTCTAATGAAATAATTGCTTCAAGTTTATTTGCTTTTGCTGTTTCAAGGTGTGATTCCGTTATCTCTGTAAATATAAACATGAACCTGCTGAATTTCGTGCCTGAGATGCCGCTGAATATTTCCACTTTTTTGTTCATTCTGGCGAGCAGGTCACGTACAGAGTACTTTTTCAGGGTTACCGCCGAGTATGCGGCAGGGTTTCCGCTGCGTTTTTTAAATTCATAAATTTCATAAGCAGGCTCTTCGTACGGGTGGCTTTTAATAAGCGTGTCGATTACTTTTTCAGTCTTGTCAGTATCGCATTCCATTTCGAGTCTGACTTCTTCTTCGAAAGCGAGTTTTCCTTTTTTGCCCGAGATAGGATTTGCTTTATTCCCCGGCACGAATGTTCCGATGCCTTTCATTCTGAAAGAGCAAACGGTGTAATTGCCTATGATGCCTGCGCCCGCGGAGGACATGTCGAACATAAGTTTGTCAACACGGCTCAGAGGAACGAACGTTACGATTTTATTTTTCGAAATATATTCGTAAAGTACGGGCGTCAGATTTTTAATTTCTTTTCTGCTGAATATTTTATCTATGTTTTTCATTGAGGGTATATACATAAAAAAAGTGTATCTTTAGGAGATACACTTTTATCAGAAAAAATTTTTATTATGAAATATCTTTTCGAATCCGGGTAAATTTATAGCATTCATACTATAAATATAAGCATCAATTAAATCACTTTCAATTCAAATGAAATCATAAATTAAGTTTCTTAAACAGCATATTAACGGGTTTACTGTTCTGAAGAATGTAAAAATGAACGGAAGGAACCTTGTTATTCAATAAATTCTCGACCTGTTTGCTTGCCCAGTTAACGCCGATTTCCATGACGTGTTTATCGTCGGCAGCCATAACTTCGCCGTAAAGTTCTTCAGGGATATCTATAAAGAAATCTCTCGGCAGGCTTGTCAGATGTTTTTTCGAAGTAAGAATTTTAAGTCCCGGTATAATCGGTATACTGATTCCTTCTTTTTTGCAATGATTAATGTAATCGAAGTAGTAGTCGTTCTTATAGAACATCTGAGTAACGGCATAATGCGCGCCGTTTTTTATTTTTGCTTTCAGAATTTCCATGTCGGCTTTCATATTCGGGGATTCGTAATGCTTTTCGGGATATCCCGCGACTCCGATGCAGAAATCAGTCGGTGTTGCATCCAGCAGGTCTTCTTCGAGATAATGACCCGTGTTCATACGGTTTATCTGTTCGACGAGTTCCACGGCGTATTCATTTGTAGATTTTCCTATTGGTGTAGGTTTCTTATATCCTTTGTCGTCGCCCTGTACCGCGAGTACGTTTTCTATTCCGAGATAATTGAGTTCTATCAATGCGTCTTCGGTTTCTTCTTTTGTGAAGCCTCTGCAGAGTATATGGGGGACGGTATCGACGTTATATTTATTTTTAATAGCGACGCTCAGACCGATAGTGCCCGGTCTTTTTCTTTTTACTTTTTTCTTAATGCCGCCGTCGGATGTTTCTTCGTACTGCACTTCCGCGGAGTGGGAAGTGACGTCTATGAACGGAGGATGCAGTTTTACAAGGTCTTCCACGAGTTCGAAAAGTTCGTTTATATTGCCGCCTCTTAACGGCGGAATAATTTCAAAACTTATAAACGGGTTTTTCGAATTTTCTAAATGCTCAATTACTTTCAAATTATTCTGTTTAGTTTAAAATATCGGGATGCATATTCGAACCGTTTTTCGTAATAAGTTCGCTTTTTCCCGTAGTTACGTTTAAGATACCGACCTGATAACTGCTGCCGTTTTCGGCATCATATATAATTCTTTCGTTATCGATCCAGAGATGATTCGCGACGCTTCCGCCCTTGATGTCATAACTGACTTTATTTGTACCGTCCTGATTCATTGTGTAGAGTTTAACTGAAGTGTTCGAAATCGAAACGAATGCAATCATATTATCGTCGGGAGAAAACTTCGGTCTGTTGGCGCTTTCAATTCCTTTTGAGAGCGCTTTTTCTTTTCCGTCGCTGTAAATGCAGATTGTTCCCTGTAGATTGTTGTTGAAACTCGCCCAGATGATTTTTGAGTTATCCGATGAAATATCCGGCATCAGATTGGCGTTATCGTTCGCGCTTATCTGGTAAAGATTATTATCGGTTGTATCGTCCAGGTCAATTAGCATGATGTCTTTGCTTTTCTGGAAGAAAGCCGAGAACACGAGTTTTGAACCGTCGGCTGAGAGTACCTGCTGATTGGAATACCCGAGAGCGGAGATAATCATCGGCTCGGGATCATTCGGAGCCATGGCGTAGATTGTCAGCACGCCGTCGTAATCCGAATTAAAAATTATTGTTTCACCGTCTGAAGCATATGATGGATGTTCGCCGTTGAAAACATAATACGGATCAGCCGGAGTATCGGTATTGACATCGGCAATAAAGAAAATCCTGTTGTCGTCCGTATTGAATACGATTTTAGAGCCGTCCGGGGACCATTTCGGGAAGTAACAATCGGTTGACATGTCAGTCAACTGTTTCTTTTCGCTTCCGTCGTCGTTCATGACGAAGACCTGATAATGTCCCGAATTGTTGTTGTCGGATACGTATGTTATTTTTTTGGATTGAGATAAAACAAAATTACACCCTGTTAAAACCATCAAAAATAAGATAATTATCTTCTTCATTATATAAAATTAAGTTCAAAAGTATAACAATAATAATATAAAAGAATTTCAAGTTATGAAAGTTAAAATGAATTCGCCTTTATGAAAAAATGCTTATATTATTGTAAGGTTTTTATATTCAATAAATTCGTTAATTTTATTCATGAACATTATAACGGATAATTTATTAAAGGAAGCGCAGTTCAAGGCAGTCAGAAGCGGCGGCAAAGGCGGGCAGAATGTGAACAAGGTTTCCACGAAGGTGGAATTGTATTTCAACATTCCCGAATCCGAATTTCTTTCCGATGAGCAGAAGACTACAATTCTTAGCAAACTGAAAAACAACATAGACGGCGAAGGAGTGCTGAGATTGTCATCCCAGACGGAACGCTCGCAGATAATGAACAAGAATATCGCGAAGGAGAAATTCATTGCTTTGATTGTTTCCGCATTGAAGAAACCGAAGAAGAGATTGAAGACAAATCCTACCTCGGCCTCGAAGACAACGAGACTGAACGTCAAGAAAATTATATCCGTGAAAAAGACAATGCGCAGGAAGGATATAGGATTTGACGAATAGCAGTTATTTTGTAAAACCGAAAATATTCGATAAATATGCTGAGGTTGTCTGCGCTGTGAGCGTTAAGAGTGCGCCTTCGAGCAAGCCGCCCTTTTTCTTCAATCAAAGTTTTACCGTAGGGGATAATCCCGAAAACGTAAGAAACAACAGAAGCGAGTTATTCAAGCAACTTGGTATAGACGGGAAGTCGGTTACATTTCAGAATCAAACTCATTCGACTAATATCAATTACGTTGCAGAGCCGTGTTATTATAAAAATTCCGACGCGCTTTATACCGATATAAAGGGAATGTATCTGGGAATAAGTCTTGCGGACTGCATTCCGATATTTTTGTATTCTCCGAAAGCCAATGCGGTCGCGGGGATTCATTCAGGCTGGAAAGGCACGCGCTCAAAGATACTTACGAAAGCGGTTGAGATTTTATCGGAAAAATATTCCGTAAGTTCATCAGACTTTTTATCGTACATAGGTCCGGGAATTTCGGCGGAAAATTTTGAAGTCGGCAGAGACGTATTCGAGCAGTTCGGCGATGAAGTTAAATTTATAAAAGATAATAAATTGTATGTTGACCTTAAGAAGGATAATTATCTTCAGTTGATAAATTCAGGTTTAAAAAAGGAAAACATAGAAGTAACGGAGTACTGCACATTTCGCGATAAAGAATTATTCCATTCATACAGACGGGACAAAGATTTGTCCGGACGAATGCTTGGAGTTATAGGCTTACGGGATTAATTCTTTTTCAAGAACCTCAGGCTGAACAGAGTTATAAGCAGCATGAAAAATCCGCCCGAGAGAAACGGGAAAGCATATCCGAATCTATAAATAAATGTACCCCACAGAGGTCCGAGAAATCTTGCAAGAGAGCCGAGCGACTGATTTATTCCGAGTACGGAGCCCTGTTCATCGCGGCTGACGTTCGTCGATATCAGTCCGAGAACCATAGGATTATTCAATCCGCTGCCGAAGCCGAGTATTGTCAGGATTATAAGTAAAAATGGAAGCGATATTGACAAAGGAATCAACGCAAGACCGAATATCACGAGAAAGTTTCCAATCAGAACCGATTTCTCTTCGCCTATTTTCATTTTGAATGTCTTTATAAGCGTTGTCTGAACAACGGCGCTGGTTATTCCGAGAAAGGACAGGAGAAGCCCGACGTACAGTTTGTTAAGAGCGAATGTATCGGCTCTTTCGGCGAACAAAACGAAGGTCTGATAAATATTCGCGAATGAAAATGTTATGAAAAAGAAAATTATAATGTATGCCCCGACTTTTTTATTCGACAACACGTCCTTCACGCCGCGGAAATTTATGAACGTGACGCCTTTAAAGTCGCGTTTATTCTGTTTCCTGATATCTTCAGGCAGAGTTTCCTTGAATATTGTCGCGGCAAGCACAAATGCCGAGAGCGAGAAGAAGCCTGATAATGCAATTGGAACACCATAGCCGAAATTCTGCGAAAGTATTCCGCCGAGCGCGGGTCCGAAAACAAATCCGAGTCCGAATGCCGCTCCTATAATACCCATTCCTTTTGTTCTTTCCTGAGGCGAAGTGATATCTGAGATTACAGCCTGAGCCGCGGATAAATTCGCGGAGAATATTCCCGCAAACGCTCTTGAGAGAACCAGCAGATAAACTGACGGGAAAACGCCCGAAAGTACCAGATACATTAAAAAGTATGAAATCACATTACCCGCAAGACTTACGAGTAAAATAGGTTTTCTTCCGTAAATATCGGAGAACGAACCCCAGACGGGAGAAAATATGAACTGCATCAGGGAATAAATTCCTCCGATTAATCCGATGACGAATACGTCAACGTGCAGAACGTTGGATGAGAAATCGGGCAGTATGGGAATAATTATTCCGAATCCCAGCAAATCAATAAAGATTGTAAGAAATATTACAAGCAGCGCTTTTTTGTCTTTCATATATTTTTATGCGTCTATTATTGGTATCGGGCAGAACGAGACAATGAAAATGAAATAAGAGAACCAGCCGACAGCCATTCTAAAATTACCGAGAGGCTCATTCATATCAGAGCAAATGGGCGGATGTTTTATTTTAATCACGAAGAAAATCAGTATTGCCCAAACAAGCCAGTTTATCGAGCCAATGTTTAACTTAATATCTAACAACGGAAGGAAGCCTAAAATTCCAAACAAAACAAGGAGATAGAAAACTATATACCCGATATATTTGGATTTATCAGAGAACATAGCATAGGAAATGTGTCCTCCATCGAGTTGTCCTATAGGCATCATGTTGAGCGAAGTTATCAGGAGTCCGAACCAGCCTACGCAAAGAAACGGATAGTGGTAAATTTCATTCATGGGCGGAATGAACACGCCGTGCTTCATTGAAAATATTTTTTCGAAAACATAAAAGACGAGATTGTCCCCGAATGTAAGCCCTGTTGTGATAATGCCCGTAGTCTTGTATTCGGGATGAATGTTATAGAGAAAATCGATTGAGGGCAGAGTTGCGAAGCCGATAATAAGAATTATTATCGAAGCAATCCAGCCTGCGATTGGTCCAGATACACCGATATCAAAAAGCGATTTTCTTGATTGAGTCCTCGTTCTCATTTTAATTACCGCTCCCATTGTACCGAAAGGATTCAGGAACAGAAACGGGAAAGGGATATAATACGGGAGCGTCACGTCAATTTTATGAATCCTCGCTGCGAAATAATGACCGAATTCATGAGTGCTTATTACAATAAGCATTAAAATCGAGTAAGTAAGTCCGAGATTGAAATTTTCAAGTTGATACGGGTCTGAATTAAGCCATCCGACGCCGGCGATAGTTGTTGTAAAGAAAGTAAGTATGAATAATCCGATATTTATAAGGAATGAGTACCGTGATTTCTTTTTAACCGGAGCATAGCCGCTAAATTCATCCTGTGTAGAGTTCGAGTTTTCTATTGTATCCTGCATAAACAAAAATAAACTACGCTGAATTAAATATCAATTTTATTAGGTACATCGTATAATATATTTTTTCAGATTGGATTTTCGTAAAATTGTGCAAACACAAATTATGAAAAAATATATTCCGCTTTTTGTTTTTTGCTTTCTCATTCCTTTGCTATTATTATCTCAGGAAATAAAATACTTTGATTATTCCGCGTACGTTGATCCGTTTTCGGGTACAAAGAACATGGGGCATACTTATCCGGGTGCTACGGTACCGTTCGGAATGGTGCAGTTGAGTCCTGAAACGGATACGGTGCATTTTGATTTGAACGGAAAGTACAACGAGGATGTGTACAGGTATTGCTCGGGTTATCAGTACGAGGACAACACAATAGTTGGATTCACGCACACGCATTTCAGCGGTACGGGTCATTCCGACCTCGGTGATTTTCTTATTATGCCGACAACGGGTGAAATCAAATTGAATCCGGGGAATAAGTTTACGCCGCACAGCGGCTACAGGTCGGTGTTTTCGCATGCGAATGAATCCGCATCGCCGGGATATTACAGCGTATTACTCGATGACTATGATATCAAAGCGGAACTTACGGCAACTGAAAGAACGGGATTCCACAAATATACATTTCCGGAATCGGAAGCATCGCATATAATTCTCGATTTGTGTTACGGTATATATAATTATGATGGCAAGAATGTATGGACGTTTGTGCGTGTTGAAAACGATACTTTGATTACGGGATTTAAAATGACATCGGGCTGGGCGCGGACAAGGTTTATTTATTTTGCGATGGTGTTGTCAAAACCAATAAAGGATTACGGATTTAAAAGAGAAGACGGTTCGGTGTACAGAGGGTTCTGGAGAAGATTCAATCAGGAGAAAAATTTTCCCGAGGCTGCGGGCAGGGAAATTAAGATGTTCATCAATTACAGCACAAAGCAGAACGAAGAAATAAAAATTAAATTCGGCATATCTGGCGTCAGTTCTGAAAATGCGCTTATGAATCTTCGCGAGGAAATTCCCGGATGGGATTTCGATACGGTGAAAGATATAGCGAGAGAAAAATGGAATAAGGAACTGAGCAAGGTTGAAGCGGAATTACCGGGCGAAAAAATGAAAATGTTCTACACGTCATTATATCATTCATATCTTAGTCCTACAATATATAATGACGTAAACGGAGATTACAGGGGACTCGATATGAACATACATCATTCGAAAGACTTCACGAATTATTCCACGTTCTCGCTGTGGGACACATACAGGGCGCTTCATCCTTTGTTTACTGTGATTCAGCAGAAGCGCGTGTCTGATATGGTGAACTCAATGCTGGTGCATTACGAACAGAGCGTTCATAAAATGCTGCCCGTATGGTCGCATCAGGCGAATGAGAACTGGTGCATGATAGGATATCATGCGGTTTCGGTAATCGCAGATGCAATAAATAAAAAACTCACTGGTTTCGATTACAATAAAGCATTTGACGCGGCAATAAAAACATCGAACGCGGATTTTTATGACGGAATAGGTTTGTACAAAAAATACGGATATGTACCGGAAGATTTGAATTCCAATTCGGCGTCGAAGACGCTTGAATATTCTTACGACGACTGGGCGATTTACAGCGCGGCAAAAACGCTTGGAATGAAGAACGAAGAAAACGATTATTACAAAAGGTCGCTGAGTTACAAAAATATTTTTGACGCATCGACGGGATTCATACGTGCAAAGGATTCAAAAGGAGAATGGAAAAGTCCATTTGCCCCTTTAAGCACTTTAAATCAGGGATACATCGAAGGCAACGCATGGAATTATTCTTTTTATGTGCCTCATGACGCAGGCGGATACATAAAACTGCTCGGCGGCGAAAACGCAATGATATCAAAACTCGATTCATTGTTTACGATGTATGTGGATGATAAATATTTCAAGGAATCGGAAGACGTGACGAGGGACGGCGTTATAGGGAATTACGTTCACGGAAACGAGCCGAGCCATCATATAGCGTATCTTTACGCTTATGCGGGAGCGCCGTGGAAGACACAGGAAAGAATAAACCTCATTATGAATACTATGTACAAGAACGGACCTGACGGTTTATGCGGGAATGACGACTGCGGGCAGATGTCGGCGTGGTATATTTTCAGCGCACTGGGATTTTATCCTGTTTGTCCGGGCACTAATGAATATGTGATTGGAGCGCCGCAGGTAAAGAAGGCTGTAATATATCTTGAAAACGGGAAGAAGTTTAATGTTGTAACGGATAATTATTCGGAGAATAATATTTACATAAAAGAAGTTTCTCTGAACGGAATAAAACTGGAGAGATTATTTATTACGCATGAAGAAATAATGCAGGGCGGAGAACTCAGGTTTGTAATGAGCAGTGTGCCGGATAAAGAGAGAGGGAAGAACAAGGAATACAGGCCGTATTCGATGAGCGGGTATTGAGGAGGGGGTGTGGTTTTTGAGAGGATTCAAAAAATTTACTTTGTTTTGAATACGCGAAACGTGTTGAATATTTTTTTTAAGATTCCCGCTAAGAACATGCGGGAATGACAAACAAGAAATTTAGTAGTGAGATATAAGAAGTTATGGAATGACAGGTTTGAGGATGTTTTGCTTATAATAAAATAATTTGATTCTATATTATAAACTTTATATTCTATCGGCTAATTGATAACTTTGTAAAAAATTTTATTGACAGAGAGTAACGAACAAAATACACCTCAGACAGAAAACCCTAACAGGGCTCCGCTCTCGCGTGTTCATCCTGCATTATTCGTTCTGCTTATACTTTTTGTGATATTTGTTACATATCAGATATTCGGAGGTATACTAAGTGTGTTGGTCCTGGGCACCGATTTGAAAGCCGCTCCGAAGAATTTATCGCTTGCTCGAGTCGTGGTTTCGTTCGCGCAGTTCATGTTTATACTCGCGCCCGTGATATTGCTCAGCATGCTGCAGGGAAACAAAGCGAAGCAGGTATTCCGTCTTAATGCGCCGAAGCCGAAGGCATTCTGGCTGAGTATGCTTGGTATTGTAGTTATACAGCCGCTGCTTCAGGCATACATGCTGCTTCAGAACAAATTATTGTTCTCGCTGCCTTTCGGAACGGAGTTTCTTACAAAGTTAAAGGAAGTAATGGAGTTATTTGAATCGGCGACGTTGAATCTGGTAACGGCTCACAGCGTAGTGGAATTCATAGTTGTCGTTTTCATAATCGCGGTAACTCCCGCGATATGCGAGGAGTTCTTATTCCGCGGTTTGATATTCAAAAATTTCGAAAGGTCAATTCCTACAGGCAAGGCGATATTCATGACGGGACTGATTTTTGCGATATTTCATTTTCATCCGTTTGATTTAATACCTCTGATTTTGCTCGGCTACTATCTAACTTACACTGTTTATTATTCAAACAGTATCTGGACGGGTGTGTTCGTACATTTCGTGAACAATTTTCTTTCGGCATATCTTGTTTTCAGATACGGGAGGGAGAGTTTCGATAGACCCGATGAAAGTCTGGGGAATAATATGGAAGTTCTTATAGCGGGTGCGGTTTCGGCGGTAATATTTGTGATTATACTTTATGCAATTAAAAAAAGTTCGATTGGCAATAAAAGCAAAATAGTAGTAAATGTCTAACACATTAACGAGAATACTGGTAGCGGTAATTGCAATTCCTCTGATACTTTACACTGTGTATTACGGGTCATATCCATATTTTGCATTCTGCCTTATTATTGAAGTCCTTTGTTTTTATGAATTCCTGAAAATGTTCGAGAACAAAGGATACCGTACGTATATTTATCCGAACATATTTTTTTCAGCCGTTTTGTTCTCGGTTTTTATTTTCGCGAATAAATATATTATTTATACTCCGGTATTAATTCTGCTATTGTTTGTCATAGAGCATTTCAGAAAAAAAGACAGGAATATATTTAATCCTTTTCTTATTACATTCGGATTTATTTACATAACTCTTCCGCTTAGTCTGCTGTACGGACTGGGAAAAGATTATCTGCATGTATATTATCTTTTAGTGCTTATATGGTCATGCGACAGTTTTGCATTCTTCGGGGGAAAAATGTTCGGAAAGCACAAATTATCTTCAATAAGTCCGGGTAAGACGATTGAAGGTTCTATAAGCGGTTTTATGTTCACTGTTGTATTATCGGCTGCGTTTCATTACATTTTCCCCGCGAGCGTTTCATTAACTGACAGTCTGATAGTCGGGGCATTCGTCGGGATATTCGCACAGACAGGGGATTTGGTGGAATCGTTTTTAAAAAGATACACGGGGGTAAAAGATTCTTCGCATATAATTCCGGGTCACGGCGGGCTTCTTGACAGGTTTGACAGCCTGATATTCTGTGTTCCGCCGGTATATATTTATTTTTATTTTATCAAGATATTTTTAAATTAACTTGAATTGTATTCAAGAATATTTATTTTTGTATTAATACATTATATATATCTATAAATATGACTGAAAAAAGAAATCATAAAAAGAAGAAATCGAAAAAAGATGAAGAGTTACTGTTGCCGGATGAGCCTGTAATTGAAGATGAAACATCGGAAGATTCCGAAGAAAGTTTTGATGAAGACGAATTCATCAGTCAGGTTTCGGAATTGAGCAAGAACAGGAAGAAGGTCAAACTAAAGACCGTGTTTGAGGTTCTGGGAAAACCGAAGAAGTTTTTATCAGTCAAATCAAACGGTAAATTATCCAAGCAATTGTACAATGAACTATTGGCTGTCCTTGAAGTTAAGGGTATTATGGTTCATTTTAAACTTGATTATTCTCTGGATGAAAAATTCAGATTCATCACGGAAGAAATATTCAGTGAAGGAGTAGAGGATCTTGGTAAAAAAAATCACATAAATTTTATTTACGAAGATTTTCATCCCGAAAAACTCACTGAAGATGATGAGGATGATGATTTTCTGGAATAATCACTTAAATGGTTCTATTAAAAAGTAATCACGGAGAATTAGGTTCGGCTGTTATTGACTTCTCTCTAAAGGGAGTTGACGATAATTACTATTCACTTTCCGGATTTGAGGGAAAGAAAATTATTGTGATTATTTTTATGTGCAACCACTGCCCTTACGTAAAGGGTGTAATTAGCAGGCTCGTTAAACTCCAGAATGACTTTTCCCCGCACGGCATACAACTTATCGGAATCAATTCAAACGATACAAATGCATATCCCGAAGATTCTTTCGAAAACATGAAAGTTTTTTACAAAGAGCACAAGATGAATTTCCCTTATCTTTTCGACGAAACGCAGCAGACAGCGAGAAACTACGATGCCGTATGCACGCCTGATATTTATGTATATGACGCGGATAGAGTACTGCGTTACAGAGGAAGGATGGATGACAACTGGCAGGATGAATCTTCGGTAAAGTCAAAGGATCTGGAAAACGCAATTAATGCGCTGCTAAAAGGGCAGGATATAATATTCAAACAAGTGCCCTCGATGGGCTGTTCAATTAAATGGAAAAATTAAAATATTAAATATGCCAAAACTTGTAATAGTAAGACACGGACAATCGCAATGGAATCTTGAAAACCGTTTTACGGGCTGGATAGATATAGATTTATCACCGAAAGGAATAGAAGAAGCAAAAAGTGCAGGACTGAAACTCGTAGGTTATAAATTCGATAAAGCGTTTACTTCGGCGCTTAAGAGAGCGCAAAAAACACTTGATATAATACTTGATGAAATCGGCGAAAAAGATATTCCCGTTGAAAAAGACAAAGCGCTGAACGAAAGAATGTACGGCGACCTTCAGGGACTTAATAAAGACGAGACGAGAGAAAAGTTCGGAGCAGAGCAGGTGCATATCTGGAGAAGAAGTTATGACGTTGCCCCGCCTAACGGCGAAAGTCTGAAAGATACGGCAGCGAGGGTGCTTCCTTACTGGGAGGCAAAGATTGCTCCGGAACTTAAGAGCGGGAAATCAATACTGATAGCCGCGCACGGCAACAGTTTAAGGGCGCTTGTGATGCATCTTGAGAATCTGTCGAAAGAGGAAATACTTGCGACTGAGATTCCTACAGGCGTTCCAAAGTATTACGATTTAAGCGATGACCTGAAAGTTATCGAAGCCAAATATTTATAATTTGATAAAGTACAAAGTACGGAATATAATTTTCGATCTCGGCAACACTCTTGTGTTTTTCGACCATACATATTTTGTAAACGGTCTAGCGGAAAGAGAAAAACATCTAAATGCCGCAAAATTCAGAAAATATATTATTTCGAACAAATTTGACATCAAACTGCTGACAGGCAGGATGAATCACAAGGAATTCTTCAGAAAACTGAAAAAGAAATTCGACCTGAAAATCGGGTATGCGGATTTTATATATTTTTATTCTGATGTTTTCTGGGAGAACCCAAACATGAAAAGGCTGCTTGAAAAAATTTCAAGAATTAAAAAGTATAAACTGTACCTGCTTTCGAATACGGATGCGCCGCATATGAATTTCATAGATAAGAATTTTCCTTATGTCAGATTACTGAAAACACGCGTCCTTTCGTATAAGGTGCATATGTACAAACCGCAGAAAAAAATCTTCAAATATTTACTCGAGAAATACAAACTCGAACCGTGCAGCACACTACTGATTGACGATATGAAGGATAACATCAAATCGGCATCTTCGCTTGGGATGAACGTTATACATTACAAGGTACATAAGAAATTTATGAGCGAATTTTCGAGAACCTTGAAAATGAAATAAAAAAGACTTGACAAACTTAACGATGTTAAGTATATTTGTACCGTTAACTTAAATGAAATAATTGGGAATATCGGAAAGAAAAGAGCGCGAAAGACAGGAAATGATAAATCTGATACTTGATGAAGCAATGAAATTGTTCATCGAGGAAGGGTATGAAAACGTGACGATGCGAAAGATAGCGGACAGGATTGAGTACAGTCCCACAACAATATATTTATATTTCAAAGACAAAACTGAAATATTCAGCGAATTGCTGAATATTGCTTTTGACAAATTCTACGAAGCCCAGATGAGCGTGCAGTATATCGAAGATGCAAAAGAAAAACTGCTTGCACACGGTATTGCATACGTTAAATTTGCTGTTTCCAACCCGAATTACTATGATTTGATGTTCATTATGAAGGATCCCACGGCAAATATGAAATGTCCGGACGACTGGAAGACTTCAACCAGGACTTATGACCTGCTGAAGAAAAATATTCAGGAGTGCATTGAAAATGGATATCTTGAAGAAGTAGATATTGAAGTAGCGGCATTCACCATGTGGTCGCATGTTCACGGTATCGCCTCGATAATGATAAAAAGGGGATTCATGATACCGGAGGCATTCAGGGAATATCTTATATATAATTCGATTCAGTATGGATTTAAGGGATTATTTATAAAGTAAAATTTTTTAGTCAATAACTTAACAACGTTAATTGAATTAGAAGCGTTATTTCTTGAAGAAATTAAAGAACCAATTATAAAATTTAATACTATTTGAGGACAAAGAGATGAAACAACTTATTTTAGTTTATATACTTCTTTTTTCTGCCGGGAGTTTTTTATTTGCCGGAACTTTACCGGCTAATGACAACGGAATAATCGAAGGCAGAATAATGGATGCGGAAACCCAGAGCCCGGTTTCGGATGCCGTTGTAAAAATTCTGAATACGGATTACAAGGCAGGTACGGACTCAAAAGGCGAATTCAGGTTTGAAGGAGTAAAATATGGCACTTACTTAATTGAAGTGACGGCAATCGGTTATAAGACTAAGATTAAGACCGATGTTGTCATAGCAACCGGGTATCCTGTGCAAGTAGTTATAGAATTAAATCAGACAAATTTTTCTACAGAAAAAATCGACGTAGACGCGCAGTACTTCGATAAAAACTCCGACGTGACCTTAAGCGCGGTGAATCTCGATTATGAAGAAGTGCGCCGCTCGCCCGGCGCCGCGGAAGATATTTCAAGAATGCTGCAAACCGCACCCGGAGTTTCTCTTTTAAATGACCAGAGGAACGATTTGATTGTACGCGGAGGCTCGCCTTCTGAAAATCTTTTCTTAATCGACGGAGTTGAGATACCAAATATTAATCATTACGGTTCTCAGGGAACGACGGGGGGACCCATAACATTCATTAATCTGAAGTTCATAAGGGAGGCGGATATTTTCACGGGTGGTTTCAACGCGAAGTACGGCGACAGGCTTTCGAGCGTTGTTGACATTAAATTCCGCGACGGCAGTTTCACTAATTACATAAATAATGTGAACCTTTCATTTGCAGGATTCGGCGGTATTTTCGAGGGACCGATATCAAATAAAATGTCCTATCTCATTTCAGTGAACAGAAGTTATCTTGACCTTTTAAAAGGTTCGCTCAGGCTTTCAGCGGTGCCGAATTACTGGGATTTCAATGCCAAACTTACATACAAAATAAATGAGAACAACATTTTCAACTTTATAGGATTTTCAGCCCTTGATAAAATTGATTTTAAGGTTGACGAAAATACAACGGTCGATGATTTCCCTTATAATTCCGACAATAAAACAAACGCATATACAGGCGGACTTACGTTTAAACATCTTTATAAAGACGGTTATATCCAGGCTGTGGTTTCGAATTCGTATACGACTTATTTTTCCGACAATATTTTTGCAATGACCGGAAAACGCGAATACTATCTGGACAATTACGAAAATGAAACGAATTACAGGTTCGATGTGAATCACAGATTCACAAAAACATTTTTTGCCGCATTCAGCGCGGGCGGTAAATGGGGAAAGTACAAAAACAATTTCTATGCGGTATCGGACACGACTCCCGAAGGTTATGTTACGCCCGAACTGAGTGTGAATAATACAATCAGTAATACGAAATTATACGCGGGAATAAATTTTACGAACAAATTATTCGGCGACAGGCTTATTTTAAATTACGGTCTCAGGTATGATTACTTTGACGATGTAAGATTAAAGAGCAATGTATCTCCTAGAGCGGGAGCGTCATTTTATATCACACCGAAAACATTTCTGAATGCGGCTTACGGAATCTATTATCAGACTCCGCAGAACATCTGGCTGGCATCGGACGTTTCCAACAAAAATCTGAACAGCATAAGATGCGAGCATTACATTCTCGGGCTTGAGCAGATGGTTACTAAGGACATTAAGGCAGTCGTTGAAATTTACGATAAGCGGTATAAAGATTATCCGGTGAGCGTGAATGATCCGAGGTATATTTTAATTGACGGCGGCGCGGAATTCGGACCTAATCTTGTAGGTTCGGCGGTAAGCGCGGGATACGGTTACGTTAAAGGGCTGGATATTTCGCTTCAGAAAAAATTAACGGGCAATGGGATTTACGGTTCAATAAATTATTCATACTCGAAGTCGGGTTTCACTGCAATTGCAGGCGGTGAGAAACAGGCGGCATTTGATCCGACGAATCAATTCAGCATAATTTTAGGATATCAGGTTGCGGATGACTGGCTTATTGGCGTGAAGTTCAGGTACGCGGGCGGAAGACCGTACACTCCGTTCGATGCTGAAGTTTCAAGACAACTCGGCAGAGGCGTATGGGATATGAACAGATTCAACGAAGAGCGGTATCCGGAATATCACAGACTTGATATCAGGGTAGATAAGAAATTCTATTTCAAAAAGGCGGGCATAACAACTTATTTCGAATTGCAGAATGCATATAACAGGCAGAACGTGTACGGATATTTCTGGAACAAGGCAAAGAACGAAATGGGTACAATATATCAGTGGGGATTTATGCCCGTAGGCGGATTCAATCTGGAATTCTAAGAAAGAAAAAGCAGAGATACGAAATCGTATCTCTGCTTTATTAAAATCATTTCATTCTGTCTTTCAAACTCTGAGGCAAAGCGTCTTTGTGAATCGTATAATTCATCATTTTCAATTTTACAAAATCATCATTATAAAAATAATATCCTTTTGGGTCAACATTCTTCGAGCCTGCGCCTGAATCTTTGATAAGATACCAATCCTTACCGTTCTTCGTCATCATGCCAACGAGATGCAGGCCGTGGTCATCTGTTGTTGTCTGGTTTGTGAATCTGAACTGGCGCGCATATTCGTCGATGTACTGCGAAGGAATATCGAATGTAGGTATCATCGCAACCTTGTTCCATGAATCTATACCCGGTTCGGATACGTCTCCTCCGATTGACACTGTATAACCTTTCTTCACAGCATCTTTAAGAATAGTCATGAATTCATCAAGCGGAATATTAAAATATTCCTTGCTTTTCCACCAGTTATCCGGCACTTCATACTCAACATATTGATTGTAAGGCTGCTGCATATAAGAAAGAATTTCGACGTAATCGTCAGGATTCAGGGCGACAACATTTTTAAAATATTCTTTCGGTGTCATTTCGTCTCCGTCAACATTAATCTTTAACGGGGGAACGCCGAGATAAAAATTCAGAATTGATTTAATTGTTGAAACAACTTCCTCTTCGTTCCAGTTATTCGCGGTTTTAATTCCCTGAAGGTACGCTGACATTTCTTCTATGAGTTTTCTGTGGTCATGAAATGTTTGTCCCTGGCGCAGACCTGTATAGTCGCTTAAAGGAACGGCGCCGTATTCCTTCATAATTCTAAGAACGGCATTTGCTTCGGAGCCTTCGGCAAAATTCGAATTACCTCTTTCGCGGACAAATCGTTTTGCTTTTTCAACGTATTCCCAGTAAACTGTATATATCGGGGAAATTTTAATTTTTCTGTTGTTAATCCTGTAAACTTCGGTTTCGAAATAAGAAGTGGTCGAGAATGACCAGCAGGTTCCCGTCAAGCCCTGTGATACGGGTTCATTGTGCCAGGCATAAGTAAATTCCGAAAGTGATTTCGGCAAATCCATTCCCGTAAAATCGACCTTGAAATTTTTTGCATCCTGTTTGGGTTTTGAAGCGAACCTGTCGGCTTCTTTTGATATTTCATTGAAAAATCCGTCTTTAGGTTCGACGAATACTGCTTTATTTTTTTCCTGTGCGAAGGATGAAATTGAGGCAATCAGCATTCCCGCAAGAAAAAGGCAATAAATCTTTTTCATATTAATATTTCCTTCAATTTTATTAATTTATATAAATTATATCTTCTTTACTTTAAAAAACATATAAAATACATTCTTATGCGCTGCTTATCATACGTTATTATACTTTTTATATTTGTGCTGTTCTGCGGCAACTCATATTCACAGAGTATTTACGAACCCAACAAAGTAAATTTTACTCCTGCAAAAGAAAGACTTGAGAGTTTCGGGCAAAGGCAGGGAAGCGAGCAAAATTCGCTTGTCAAAAACATTCCATTCCGCTCCGTGGGGCCGAGCGTTATGAGCGGCAGGGTAGTAGATATAGACGTGTCGCCTGCCGACCCAACTATATTCTACGTGGCGTATGCATCGGGAGGAATATGGAAGACAACGAACAACGGGACGACATTCACACCGGTATTCGATGACCAGGCGTGCATGACTATTGGCGATATCGCTGTTGACTGGAAACGAAACATTGTCTACGCCGGGACGGGTGAAAACAATTCGAGCCGTTCGAGTTATTCGGGCACGGGAATTTACAAAACAACGAATGACGGAAAAGAATGGATACATCTCGGACTTGAGGAGACGCACAGAATAGGAAGAATAATCATAAGTCCTGAAAATCCCGATATTATATTCACAGCCGCGATGGGGCATCTATATTCTTCGAATACAGAAAGAGGAGTTTACAAGTCGATTGACGGTGGTATGACATGGAAGAAAGTACTTTACGTTAATGATATTACGGGAGCGATAGATATTGCATTCAACGCACAAAATCCGGGAATTCTGCTTGCGGCAATGTGGGAAAAAGAAAGAAGGGCATGGGATTTCAGGGAATCGGGACCTAACTCAGGAATTTTCAGAAGCGATGACGGCGGCGAAACGTGGACTAAACTCGTAAATTGCGGGCTTCCCGAAGGAAACGGTTTCGGAAGGACAGGGCTCGGAGTAAGTCCGGCTAATCCCGACATCGTATATGCGCTAATTGACAACAACAATACGAAGACAAAGAAAAAGAAAAAAGAAGAGAAAATCACGAAGGATATACTTCGTACGATTACAAAAGAAAATTTTTTGAAATATTCAAAAAGTGACGTTGAAGTTTTTTTGAAAGCAAACAACTTTCCGAAAGAGTATAATGCGGAATACGTTACAGATAAAATCAAAGACGGCTCTTTAAAACCCGTATCACTTGTGGAATATCTCGAAGACGCTAACAGCAAACTTTTCGATACGGATATATTCGGGGCAGAAGTTTACCGCTCGAGTGATTTCGGTTTATCATGGACGAAGGCAAATGAAAAACCGCTCGATGGTTTGTTTTACACTTACGGATATTATTTTGCTAACATTCGGGTGTCGCCTCTGAATGCGGATAAAATTTACATTCTTGGCGTTCCGATAGTGAAATCGGAAAACGGCGGGAAATCTTTTGAATCGATAAACGGAGAAAATGTTCATGCCGACCATCATGCATTGTGGATTGACCCGAACCGCGAAGGGCATCTTATAAACGGCAATGACGGAGGTTTGAATCTTTCTTATGACGACGGAAAAAACTGGATAAGTCTGAACTCGCCGTCCGTAGGGCAGTTCTACTCAGTGAATTACGACCTTGCAAAGCCGTACAATATTTACGGCGGACTTCAGGATAACGGCGTCTGGTACGGCTCTTCGCAGAACAAGGAAACATCCGAGTGGCACAGTACAGGTCAGTACTCTTTCAAAAACCTTATGGGCGGCGATGGAATGCAGGTCGTTATCGATACGCGCGATAATGATATTGTATATACCGGTTATCAGTTCGGAAATTATTTCAGAATATCGAAATCGACTCAGAATTATAAATACATTACTCCAAAACATAAACTCGGCGAACGTCCTTACAGATTCAACTGGCAGGCTCCAATACAACTGTCGCCGTTCAATCAGGATATAATTTACTTCGGCTCTAATAGGCTTCATTATTCGACGGATAAAGGAGAATCGTTTACTTCAATCTCGGGCGACCTGACAAACGGCGGCAAAGTCGGGAACGTTGCATACGGGACGCTTACGACAATCAGTGTTTCAAAGATTAAAGAAGGTCTGATCTATACAGGCAGTGATGACGGTGCAGTGTACGTCACAAAAGATAACGGCGAGAAGTGGGAAAAGATAGTTTCAGGTCTCCCTCAGAATTTATGGGTAAGCCGTGTCACTGCTTCCTCGCACGATGCAGGCACTGTGTACATTTCGCTTAACGGTTACAGATGGGATAATTTCGAAGCATATGTTTACAAATCGACGAACTACGGAAAAACATGGACTAGAATCGGCGCGGATTTGCCGAAGGAGCCTGTGAACGTAATCAAAGAAGACCCGTCGAAAAAGAATACTTTATTTGTCGGAATGGACGCAGGACTATATGCTTCGATAGACGGAGGATACACATTCATGTCAATGAAAGGCGGTCTGCCGAATGTACCTGTGCATGACATTGCAATTCAGCCCGAGAAGAAGGAACTGATTGCAGGCACACACGGAAGATCAATTTACATTGCCGACATAAGTTATATTGAAATGCTGAATGCCGATATAATGTCGCAGCATCTTTATATGTTCGATTTCGAATCAGCGCAGTTCAGTCCCGATTGGGGTACAAGGTCCTTCGATTGGAGATACGTTACTCCGCCGGGCATCATTATTCCTTTCTTTGTAAGCGAACAATGCAGTGTGAAAGCAGAAATATTAATGAACGACACCGTACCGGTTTACGAGACAAATATCATCTGCGGAAGAGGAATAAATTTCTTTAAATACGGTATGGGAGTGAACGACAGTTTATCGGAGAATTACGTTTCATACATCAAAAACAGGTACAAACAGGAAAAAGTCCGTGCGGAAGACGGCAATTTGTACATAGACGCAGGTAAATATACCGTCAAACTCTCGAATGACAGGGTATTTAAGAAGAAGTCATTCGAAATAAAAGCAGAGAATGTGTCTGAAAGCACTGATGGTAAAGGGATTCCGCGCCCCGGAGATTAGATGAAAAATCACGATTTCGGAAAATGCAATACAGAAAACGGTTTCAAGGGATACGATATGAAAAAAGATTAAATTAATTATTGCTTTTTTCTTAATACAATATTATTTTTAGGCTGTTATCAACTAAACTAAAAACAAAATAAAATTATGAACAAAGAACAACTCATTGACAAATTGTCAGGTGATGCAAAGATCACAAAGGTTGCTGCTAAGGTCGTATTAGATTCATTTATGGAAGCAGTAAAAAAAGCCTTAAAAAAAGGCGATAAAGTTGGTCTCGTTGGTTTTGGTACATTCTCGACCGGCAAGAGGAAAGCAAGAACCGGAAGAAATCCTCAGACCGGCGCCACAATTAAAATTGCTGCAAAGAAAACCATAAAGTTCAAAGCAGGAAAAGAATTCAGCGAATATATCAACGGCAAGAAGTAATTTTATTTCTTAAAGTATAAGAGGGCTGTACCGAAAGGGCAGTCCTTTTTTTATTTTATAACGGCAAATTTTCCTGTCTTGTCATCTACGCTTATACCGAGAGAGTTTTTTCCTTCAGCCTTGAAAATATAAATGCCGGTTGGAATATCGTTTCCTTTCGAATCGCGCACATCCCACTCCAGACCGCCTGTTTCGGACGTTCCTTTCAACTGATTGACGTATTCGCCGGAGAGATTGTAGATGGTTATCACTGCAGTCTTAGTCAGATTAGCGAACATGATTTTTTTGTTCACCGAAGTTTTTCCGTTATAAGGGTTGGGATAGACCACAACGTTGGATAAATCTTCTTTCACAAAAGAGAGGCTGAAAACACTTCCGCTTCCCGAAGAAATTAATTTTCCGTTTTCGGAATAAAGATTGCTGATTCGCAGGAAATATGTTTTACCGCTTGCGCCGATATTGTTACCATTAATACCGAGATATAAAACTTTTTTATTGTTTGCGTCTCTTACGGCGGAGATGACTTTTAGATTGAAAGGTTCGAAAATATAGTTTGAAAGATTTGAATAACTAATTGAATCGACGTTCATGTTGAACTCAACTTTCAATATGTTTCCTGAAATCGCGAGCGAGGTTAAATAAAATGATGCCGAGTCGGATGTATTTGCAATAAACCCCATCGCGTTTGAATCGACGGGTGAGCCGTAGAAATCATTTAGTCCGGTAGTTTTGACAGTATACGTTCCATTTGCAAGTCCGGGACTGAATGACAGCGCATAAGTGTTTTTATCCTTCACTCCGACTGTTGAAGGCATAATACTGCCGTTGATTTTGAATTTGTTAAGTTCGGGAATCTGCAAAGCGATATTTTCAGAAAAACTGAGCATGAGAAATCCCTGCGAATACGAACAGTTTATCAGTTTCGATTTATTGTGCACATAAACTTTTGTGTAAACCGATAATTTGCTTTCCTTCACGGTATTAGCATTTGAGACTGCCGATACTTTATAATAATAATCTCTTTTGTTTGTAACGTTCACGTCTGTATATGAACTCGTAACTGTCGAATCATAAAGTGCATAGCCTGTTGAATCGCTGCTGCCTCTGTAAATCCTGTAGTAGTCGGCGCTTTGAACGGGAAGGAATGAAAGTAAAACTCTGTTTGAATCCGTGCTGTAGCCGGAGAAATTTGACGGAGTCAGTGGTCCGGTGAATTGAATATCTTTCTCTATGAAGATTAGAGAGTCGTTGTTGTTAAGACCGATTTCCTTAATGCCGTTATTATCGAAGTCATAGATAATACCGTTATACGAACTGTAATTTCCGGCATAATACACGGATTGATAATTCCCGTTAACGTATTTTATTACGTAAAGATTCTTATCGAAATTGAGAATTATTTCATCTTTACCGTCATTGTCGATATCACCCGCTTTACAGAAACTTTCGCCCGAGTAGTTATTGTAAAATTCAAGTTCTGCAATTTCGGTGTACTGGTTGTTGACAAACTTATAAATAAGCAGCACGAATAATTTCAGTGGCGTTCTGGAATCAGAACTAAGTCCCACCGCGAATTCTTTTTTACCGTCGCCGTCGAAATCACCGTCGATGAGATTGTCGCCTTTCATTATAAGCGAAATATAATTCGCATTCAGCACGCGGTTGTAATTTGCTCCTGAAGAGTGTTCGAAAACATTTATTGTTGTATTCTGGCCGCCTGATGAATCGAAAAAATTATTTGTAAAGACAATATCTGTTTTTCCGTTGTTGTTATAGTCGCCTGTAAGAACATTCTGCGAATTCGCATAATCGCTGCCGTTCTGCGGATAGTAAGGAAGTACTGCAAAAGGCATAACTCCGCTTTGGTACTTCAGAATTCTCAAACCGGTTTTTCCGAATCCGAGAATTTCCTTTGCGCCGTCTTCATCCGCATCCGCAAACCGCGCGGACCAGAAATCATCGACCGCATCGCTGTTCCAGATTTTCACGGAAGGAAGTGTGCCGGAAGAAGGGGATTCGTAAATAAATCCGTTTCGCTGCTGAGATGTAAGCAGATCAAGTTTGCCGTTGTTGTTTATATCGGTGATATCGCGAGCGACATTATTATCGAGCCACGGGGAAGGAGAAATCTTCTCGAATTTATTAGTTGTGAAATTATATGCTTCGGTATTCAGGCTGTTTTTAATATTGTTGGTGATTAAACTGTTTTGCCCGTTGTTCAGAACAGACACAACAGTATTGCAAACCTGGCTATGAGGGAGGTTGTAAGGTTTCTTAATATATCCGTATGGATTTATCTGCCCTTTCGCTGTAAACACGAACGACGTGTCGTTAATGATTGCATTCCGCCCACCCGGAGAAACGATTTCAATATAATATTCGTACTGAGTATTAACCGAAAGAGAATTGTGCTTAAGGTACGCGAAGTGTTCTGTGGAAACAAAACCTATATTGCTTTCATCGGCATAAATAAAATTATAAGGCTCGGTTATATTCTTTCTTTTATAATGAACTATGCCTGTTGTCGGTACATTTGAAATAAATCTTATGCGTTCAGCGTAATTGCCCGAGTAAATAATTTCTTTATTGTCATAAGCACCGATTACGGGCGACGAAAAATCTTTTTTAACAATTGTTCTGTGCTCAATAGTTCTCCCGCTTGCAGTGTTTATAGCAAGTTTCAAAGTGTATGTTGTGTCAGGCATCATGTCAGTCCTCCAGCGGTAAACAGTATCTCTCATTGCCTGCGAGGTAGAAGAAAACAATTCAGTCATTGATGAGGGATTCATGCCGATTCCGTATGACAGAGAGTAAGAACGGAAAAATGCAGACGCTGCGCTTATGCATATCGGAACATAATTGGTTAAATAGTTATTCAGATACGGGAAGTAGATTCTTGCTGCTGAAGGGTTGCTGTAATTTTGATATGATTTATCAGCATCCGCAATTCCCGAGGCATAAGTATAGTCCCAGCCGTTTTGTCCGGGAAAATACCTCGTTGATGAAATCAGTATGCCGCGTATTTCCTCGTTCGTAAGCGATGGATTTTTTGCTTTAAGCAATGCGGCAACACCTACAATCACTGGCGTGGAGAAAGACGTTCCGTTAGCCTGCTGATAGTTGTTCCCGTATTCCGGACTGCCGTAACCCATACGCGAAGTCGTTAGAATGTTTACGCCGGGAGCGAAAATATCGACTGTCTGTCCAAACGCGGAGAACGTTGCCTTTCTGTCAATTTCATCTGATGCTCCGACAGAAATAACTTCGTCGAATGCTGAGGGGTAGTGAAGCACGTCCGAATTATCGTTTCCCGCCGAACAAATCATAGTGATATTTCTTGAATACGCGTATTTGATAACGTCTCTTATAAGATTGCTGTAAATGTAATCGCCGAAACTGAAATTAAAAATATTCACGCTCTGCGTAATGCCGTAGAGAATGGCAGTCGAAACGTTATCTTCGAATCCCTGTCCCTGCGAATCGAAACATTTCAGTTCGAGGCATTTGCTGTTGGGAGCAACTGGAGTTATGCCTGTGTTATTGTTATATCCAGCGGAAATTATTCCCGTTACAGAGGAGCCGTGAGAGAAAATATTATCGTCTGCAGGATTATTATTGTTATCGATGAAATTCCATCCTCTCCAGTCGTCGATGAATCCGTTGCCGTCATCGTCTATGCCGTTGGATTCTTTTCCGTTTCCGTATTCACCTGGGTTTATGTAATAACTCTGCTGAAGATCTGGATGAAGAAAGTCGAGGCCTGAGTCAATCACGCCTATAAGCACACCTGTTGCGTCTGCCTGACCGTACAGTGAGAGAATATTAATCGAATTCAGATAATACTGGCTTCCAAAGTACGTATCGTTTGGAGTGAATGCTGAGGATTCAAGTTTGCATATATTAACTATCTCAGCGTATTCTATATACCGGTTTTCTTTAAGCGCTTTCACGGCATCAGAAGGTCTGCCGGAAATGATTCGCGCGGTAAAAATCTTATCGAGACCGAAATCATTTTTATCTTTTGCGCTCAGAAAGGTAAGGCTTTTTGAAAAAAGCACGTCAACTTTTGAGACGCCGTAATTATTCAGAATATTTGCGGGAGAATTCGATGACGGAATGTTAAGTTTTGTATCGTTTATCACCGATTGCGGAGTATCTTTTTTCAATTTAAATACAATCTTCTGATTCTGTGAATACAGTCCTGAAGCAAAGAGGAACATCAGCGATATGAGTATATATTTCCGCATGTTATAGCATAAATATAAATTATCGTTTTAATAAGAAACAGATTAAAAAAAGTACTCTTGAAAGAAGGAGTTAGGAGTTAGAATCAAGAATCAAGAATATTCATTTTGATAAAGGTAAATGAATTCTGGAAAAAATATTCTTTATTGGTGTCAGGTATTATACCTGACATACAGGCCGAAAGACCTGACAACAAGAGATATTCCTTAAATATGCGAGTGAGATTCTCTGCCATCAGGCGATTTCGCCTGACGCCTCAGATTTAATTTTTTCCAAATAAATTTTTAAATAGCAAAGCGTTTGGAATATTTATATTTTGTCATATGTTGAAAATACTTTACATAGGGCTCGGCGGTTTCTTTGGTTCAATAGCGCGTTATCTCGCGGCGAGGTTCGTAAATAACTATATTCCGAATTTTCCATTCGGTACTTTGACGGTCAATGTAACAGGGAGTTTCGCTCTCGGGTTTCTTATCTATTCCGTTGCTTCGGGAAGAAATATTTCTCCCGAATTGCGCGACATGATTGCAATCGGTTTCATAGGTGCTTATACCACGATGTCAACTTTTGCTTATGAATCGTTCAGGCTTGGCGAACTGGGGGAATGGTTTTCATTCTTTTTAAATGTTTTTTTGAATCTTTTCCTTTGCATAATAGCGGTATACCTTGGAAGAGAACTTGCAATGCTTATAGCAAAATAATAAATATATGCAAAAAGAATCAAATGCAGTCCTTCTCAGGATATTCATAGGGGAAAGCGACAAGTTCGGCGGTAAGGCGCTTTATCAGTATCTCGTGGAATATCTGAGGAAGTATCATTATGCGGGAGTGACGGTCCTGCGGGGTTTGTCGGGATTCGGGAAAGCAAGCAAAGTTCATACATCTGATTTACTTGAACTTTCGTCCGACCTTCCGATACTTATTGAAATAGTGGATACTCCGGATAGAATAGAGGAGTTGAAAAAAATGTTCGACGAAACAAGGTGCATAGGAAGTTCGCTTATTACCGAAGAGCAGGTGAAGGTATATCAGTACGGAGATTTTCAATAGTGATTATTGTTTTCATGCTGCGGAGAAAGAATAAAGATGTATTTATGTGTTAACGCAGGGGTGTGGTAACAAGAAGACAAGAAGATTTTATAAACCGTTGAAACGGTTCCTGATTATTTTAATTTCTTGTCCCACGGTTAAAACCGTGGGCTGTAGTGAAGAGATAACAGAAAATAGAATTTAGTTAAAGAGATAACAGAAAATAGAATTTAGTTAAAGAGATAACAGAAAATAGAATTTAGTTAAAGAGATAACAGAAAATAGAATTTAGTTAAAGAGATAACAGAATATAGAATTTAGTTAAAGAGATAACAGAATATATTATTTAGTTAAAGAGATGACAGAAAATAGTATGTAGAGAAGAGTTAGGACAGAGTTGAGAAAATTCCTCTTCTTTAATAATAAAAACATATTAAAATTTGTTTAGAGAATAATTTTGAAGTGAGTGCCTTTTCCTTCTTCCGAAGTAACTTCGATTTTGCCGTTGTGCTCTTTTACGACTCTTTCAGCAAATGACAAACCGAGACCTGTGCCTTTGCCGTATCCCTTAGTCGAAAAAAACGGTTTAAAAATATTCGGCAAATCATTTTTAGGAATGCCCGTTCCGTTATCGGAAATTTCAAGTACAGAGTGGCTATTCTTTGTTGACGTAACTACTTCAATCAATCCCTGCTTCTCGACGGGAATCGCCTGAATAGAGTTGCTTACGAGATTAAGAATCAGGTCTTTGAAGAGTTCCTTATCGACCTTAACTGTAAGCGGGTTCTTTTCTAGTCTGAGTTTCAGTTTAATTGTTTTATTGCCGGTAAGAAATTTGAATCCGCTCGTTGCTTCGTCCACGAGTTCGTTAAAAGTTGTTTCCTCGCGCATAGGCGCCAGGGGCCGCGCGAAATTTAAAATTGAGCGTATTGATTTTGTAATGCGTGTGGTTTCATCAACGATTACTTTCAGTTCTTCATAACCTTCATCATCTTTTTTCTTATCGAGAAGAAGATAGTCGGCATTTCCCGAAATAATATTGAGCGGATTTGAAAGATTGTGCGCGATACTTGATACAACCTGTCCGATAAGAGCGAGATTTTCTTTTTCTCTTAATTCCTTTTCGAGTTTTTTAACGCGGGTTATGTCTCTGATGATTGCTACAGTTCCAAGCAGTTCGCCCTTTTCGTCGTATATTCTGTGCTGGGACATGCTTATTTCCTTGAGCGTACCGTCCTTTGTCCTGCTTTTAGTTTCAACGCCTGATATGAAACCTTTTTCGGCTATTTCATTTTGGTTTTTTTCAAAGGACCCGTCATCAAGGTTCTTTTCGGGTACGAGTACGGATAAATCCTTGTCGGTGATTTCCTCCTTTGTATAACCGTAAATATTCTGCGCACCGATATTCCAGAGGAATATTTTTCTTTCTTTATTATATCCTATTATGCCGTCGACTGAATTAAGAATAATATCTGAAAAGAATTTTTCGTGTACAGATTTGCCTTCCCTCATGAGTTTTATCATTTCGAATATATACTTCTCGAAAGATTTCGAAATGTACTCGAAGTCTGTATCACTGAGTTTGTCCCCAAATTTTCGTTTCAATCCCTCGAACAAATCTGACATATATTTATCAGATTCGCTGTGAACCATGTGCTCCATTTTGTGAAAGTAAATTAAGTGTGTACTATAAAAGAAACCTAAATTCGTGTTTTATAGTTCATTTATTAATAATTTACCTTTTTTTATGACAACCTTCAACATGTTGACCCCAAAATGGTAAATCAGGTCTTTATATGACGGAAAATCGAAAATAAGAATATCCGATTGCTTGTCTTTTTCGATGCTCCCGATGCGATTTTGCATAAAAAGGGCATAAGCGCCGTTGATTGTAGCGGCGTTAATAATTTCGCCTGCCGACATTTTCATTTTTACGGATGCGAGCGACATAATCGCCTGCATGTTTTCCGTCATGCACGTACCGGGATTAAAATCCGTTGCAAGTGCGACGGGAATTCCGTTAGAAATTATGTTCCTTGCCGGCGGGTAAACCATATCGAGAAAATATGACGCTCCGGGGAGAAGCGCCGCTATGATGTTTGTTGATTTTAGTATATTGATTTCATCTTTCTTAATGACTTCGAGGTGGTCAACGGAGATCGCGTTAAGTTTCACCGCGATATTAATTCCGCCGATAGAGTTGAACTGTTCGGTATGCAGTTTCGGAATCAATCCGAAATTTATTCCTGCGGACAAAATTCTTTCGGTGTCTTTAGCATCGAAATATCCTTTTTCGCAGAATATGTCTATGAATACTGCGAGTTTTTTCTTTGCTACCGCGGGTATCATTTCATAACAAATCAAATCGATGTAGTCATTTTTATTCATGCCGGCGGGGATTGCATGCGCGCCGAGGAATGTAGGAATGATGTCGGCTTTATATTTATTTCTTTTGTTCAGTTCATTTGCGACTTCGAGAATTTTTATCTCATTTTTCAAATCAAGTCCGTATCCCGATTTTGCCTCAATTGTTGTAGTACCGTATCTGATGAAGTTGCCGATTCTTTTTTCGGAAATTTTATAGAGTTCGCTCTTGGACGCATTTCTCACGTTTTTCACAGTTGATTTAATACCTCCGCCTGCATTCGCAATTTCTTCGTATGTTTTTCCTTCGATTTTCATTTCATATTCATCGGAGCGCGAGCCGGCAAAAATAAGGTGCGTATGCGAGTCGACAAATCCCGGCATTACCGTCTTTCCCTTGCAGTTGATTTCTTTTATATCTTTTATATTATTCGTTCTGATGAAGTTACTGCATTCTTTTCCGCTGCCTGCAAAGAGTATGTTCTTATCGAAAAGCAGGAATCCGTTTTCAATGTTATAAATATCGCCCTGTGTTTTTCCTCTTTTTGCTTTCCCTTCGGGATTCGCGCAGGTTACGAGGTTTGATATGTTCTTTAATAAGTACGGCATAATGATTAATTAATTTTAAAGCATGATGCAAAATGTGTTTCGGAAATTCTTATACGTTCGGGGTCATTCATTGTGCATTCTTCCCCTGCAATCGGGCAGCGCGAAGCAAATCTGCATCCTTCCGGATAGTTAAGAGAAGACGGTACCGTTCCTTCAATCACGGGAAGCCTGTCGAGTTCTTCGTTAAGGCGCGGAATCGATTTCAGAAGACTTTTCGTATATGGATGTTTCGGATTGTAAAATATTTCATCTGTTGTTCCTTCTTCGACTATTTTTGACGCGTACATAACAATTACGCGGCTGCAAGTTTCGGCGACAACACCGAGGTCATGAGTAATAAGCATTACACTCATACCGGTTTCTTCCTGAATGCTTTTTATCAGTTCGAGAATCTGAGACTGGACTGTGACGTCGAGCGCCGTTGTAGGTTCATCTGCAATCAGTATGTCGGGTTTGCATGCAAGCGCCATTGCAATCATAATTCTCTGCCTGAGTCCGCCGGATAACTGATGCGGATATTCCTTCATTCTCTGTTCGGGGGAAGGCACACCTATGCGTTTGAGAAGTTCGACTGCTTTCGTGTCCGCTTCGGCATTTGAAATTCCGAGATGAGTTTTAAAAACTTCAGTCACCTGATTACCGCACGTATATGCGGGGTTTAGCGATGTCATGGGTTCCTGAAAAATCATGCTAATCCTGTTGCCTCTGATTTTTCTCATTTGGACTTTATCCATTTTAACGATGTCGTTACCTTCGAATATAATTTCACCGTGTTCAATGAAGGCCGTTTGTTCGGGAAGAAGTTTCAGAATAGAAAACGCTGTAACGCTTTTTCCGCAGCCCGATTCGCCGACGATGCCCAGAGACTCGCCTTTATATAAATTAAATGAAATGCCGTCGACGGCTTTAGCAATACCGTCTTCGGTATGAAAATAAGTCTTAAGGTCTTTTATGCTTAAAATTTCCTGCATATCATAATTTAAGTCCGGATAAAAATTCATTCTGAATTTTTTCCGCTTCTTTCTTTGTCCTTGCTTCGGTAATAATTCTGATTATAGGTTCGGTGTTTGATTTCCGGAGATGTATCCAGTATTCGGGAAAATCAAGTTTAACGCCGTCTATCGTCGAGATTTTACAGTTCTTCTTTTTGAATTCTTTTTCGATTCTTTTCAGAAGTTTTGACGGGTCGCCTTTAGTTTCAATCTTAGTTTTCACTATATGATACTGCGGAATTGTATTTTTGTATTCGGATATTTTTCCTTTAAAGTCCGCCAGTTCGCTGAGCACTGCTGCGATACCAACCATAGCATCGCGTCCGTAATGGATTTTCGGTACGATAACGCCGCCGCTGCCTTCCCCGCCAACGATTGCTTTTGTTTTTCGCATTCCGTTCACAACGTTAATCTCGCCTACGGGTGTGCGTGAAATTTTTCCTCCGAATTCTTTTGTGACGTCATCAGCGGCGCGCGTTGTTGACATATTGACGACAGTGTTTTTCGTTTTAGATTTTGTATTCTTCAGAACTCCTCTGATTGCCGTGACGATTGTATTTTCTTCAATGAACGGTTTTCCGTCTTCGCAAATCAGAACCAATCTGTCTCCATCAGGGTCGATTGCAAACCCCATATCGGCTTTGTTTCGTACAACTGCCTTTGAAAGCAGTTTGAGATTGTGCGGCAGGGGTTCAGGCATATGCGGGAATTTACCGCTGCCGTCGCAGTACAGTTCGACAATATTGCAGCCAAGTTTATTCAGAAGTGCCGGGACGATTTCCGAACCCGATGCATTAACGGCATCGACAACGATTTTAAATTTTCTTCTTCTGATTTTATTAACATTTACAAAGCCTGATTTCAGAACGAAGTCAATATGTTTAGCGAGCCAGTTATCGTCCTTCCTGATTTTGATTTTATTATCGAATTTTACGAAATCGTATTTTTTCAGTTTGATATATTTTTTTACTTTATCAATCTGAGCGCTTTTCAGGAATGTACCGTCGGAATCGAGAAACTTCAGACCGTTCCATTGCTGCGGGTTGTGGGAGGCTGTAATTGCAATACCGCCGGCGGATTTTGTTTTCTCGACAGCCAGTTGCACCGTCGGTGTTGGCGCTACGCCGATATCGATAACCTCGAATCCCGAGAGCGCGAGAGTATAGACAACCACTGCCTGCAATTCATCGCCTTTAAGCCGTCCGTCGAGACCGACTACAATTTTTCTGCTTTTGGAATTTTCCAGGCAGAACTTCGCATAAGCGAGTGTGTAATGTGCCGCTACGGGAAGAGTCAATGAATCTCCGTAAATTCCCCTGACACCTGAAACGCTGAAAATGATTTCTGACATTGTTATACTATTAATTTTTCTAATTCTGCTAATTGGTCTATTGTATTTACTCCTGTGATTTCGATATTATTATCGCACGGAACGGCTCCGATTTTAATCTGTTTGTCGCGGAAGTATTTGAAAATATCTGTAAGGTAATACTCGCCCTGGGCATTGTCGGTTTTAAGGGTTGTGAGGGCTTCAAAGAGTATTTTGTTATCTACGATGTATATACCCGAATTTATTTCTTTAATTTTCTTCTGTTCTTCGTCTGCGTCTTTTTCTTCGATTATATCAATGAACGTTCCGTCGCTTTTGCGAATAACCCTCCCGTAGCCGAAGGGGTTATCGAAAATCGCCGATAGAAGGCTGGCGCGGAAACCGTTTTCGAAGTGGTATTTCAGGAATTTCATAACCGTTTCATATCTCAGAAGCGGGACGTCGCCTGAAAGAATGAGAACGTCGCCGTCGAAATCCTTCAGTATTTCTTTCGTCTGCATAAGCGCATGACCGGTACCGAGTTGTTCGTCCTGATGGGCGAATTTAATCCTGTTGATGTTATCTTGATATCTTTCCGAAAGAAAATCAATAACGCTTTGCTTTTGGTGACCGACAATCGGAATGATGAGTTCCGAATGAATATTAAGCGAGAGATCGATAACGTATTCAATCATCGGTTTGCCTTTGATTTCGAACATGACCTTTGATTTTTCGGGATTTTTCATCCTTTTGCCTTTACCGGCAGCCATAATAACTGTGGATAACTTCATTGATTATAATTTATTTTGTAATCTGAAAATCTTATCAATTAGTCTAATTTTTATTATTTATTAAAGTCAGAAAGAGAACATCAATAAGGAATAAATTATCACGGAATGATTGCCTCAAGATATTATAAATCACGCTTTTCGTAATGTCCGGAAAATTAAACATAAAGGTCAAAAATTTTTTTTTAAATACAGGTACATTTCGAAATTGTCAGGTGCTCGTCAATGAGCGAAAGAGCAATATCGGATTCTGATCGAAGAATTGCAAGTTGTGCGGTAGAAGCGGAAAATTCAATTGTTGACCTTATTTTGCCTTCTGTAGATAAATAGAGCACGTTATTTAAAATCGCAATATGGTTTTTGCCGCATAACGGCTGATATTTATTTGAAAGTCCGTGCAACTTTAAATAAAGAAATCCCGCAGATAAGAATACTGATAAAATAAAATTATATATTTCATTTGTTTATTTTATTTGTTAATATTAATCAAAATAACATGTTGCAGAGGCTCGAAATGAAAAAGTTTATTTTTGATTTCACTGTAATTCTCTCTATGCTTTTTCTTCAAAACACTTTTATATCACAGTATCAGAGTTATAAAATAAATCCCGGAAATCAATATTTTTATTCGGAAGTATGTATAAAAATAAATCCCAAAAATTCAAATCAACTGGTTGCTGGAGTAATGGGCGAATATACCGGAACTACATCAGTTATGGGATATTATTATACAACAAACAGCGGAGTAAACTGGAGCGGGGGTCCTATTACCTGCGATTTTGCTCAGCCCGGTTCCGATCCTATGATATTAGCGGATACACTGGGAAATTTTTATTATATATGCTGTGCGAACTGGGGAATTACCGGTCCGAACCTTGATAAACTGCTGTGCTTTAAGTCAACAAACGGAGGCGCAAACTGGAGCGGAGGCACGGCGTTTGCTCTAATGGCTCCGCAGATGGATGACATGCCGATGGCGTGCGTTGATATGTCAAATAGCCGGTACGGAAACAATATTTATGTAACCTGGGACCTGTATGATAAATATCCCAGTGCAAATCCACTGGACAGTTGTTATGTTGCGTTTTGCCGTTCGACTAACAGCGGCGCGAGTTTCAGCACGCCTGTTCACATATCAAGAATAGCGGGAACGGCAAAGTGCGACAATTCGTCACCGGAAGGAACTTCTCCCTGCACCGGACCAAACGGGGAAGTATATGTCTGCTGGCCTTTGAATGAAACAATAATGTTTAACCGTTCCACGAATGCAGGTGTTAACTGGCTTTACAACGACATTTATGTTTGCAATCAGGTCGGCGGATGGGTAGGATTAAATGCAAATTCTTCAGGAAACTGGTCGCCGGTTTCAGCATGCGATATATCCAATTCTCCTTACAGAGGAACGATATATATATGCTTTGCAGACCAACGAAACGGTCCGAATGACAGAGATATCTGGCTTGTGAAATCAACGAATCAAGGAAATAACTGGAGTGCACCTAAGCGTGTTAACAATGACGGAGCGGGTAATGACCAGAGAATGCCGTGGATATGCGTCGACAAAGAAACAGGATATGTATGGATAGTATTTTATGACTCAAGATATAATGCGGCATCGATGTCAAACGTTTTTGTTGCACGTTCAACTGACGGGGGCAATACGTTTCAAAATGTGAGAATCAATACGACAAATATATATAATGGTTATTATCTGGGCGAGTATATGGGTATAGATGCTGTCAACAATAAAGTAAGACCACTTTGGGCGAGACCTCTTGGCGTGTTTGGATACGCAGAAGTATATACAACTATTATTGATACATTACTTTCATCTATAGAACACATGCCTATTCAATCGAGTAAGGATACATCTCGAAAAACAGCGATTGCTTATATGAATATACCGTCGCCAATCGGGACCGGTACAAATGCGCCTCGTTTATATTATAAGACGGGTAATAATTCTTACCAGTACGTTAACGCATTCAGCATAACGGCGGCGCAATATAATTTCCAGATACCCGGACAATCTGCCGGAACAAATGTTTCTTATTACATTGCCGCACAGGATTCCGCCGGAACATCGATAATAACATATCCACCCGGAGGCGGCGGAATAAATCCGCCGGGAACAACGCCTCCGCCTACTATAGTATATTACGAGATTTTTTCGGACTATAATCAGTGCTCGAATACTTTACCTAAACCAATACTGGATAATCAGGCGACTCGCGATACGATAACCATAAATCGCTCCGGTTACGTTGTAAATGCCAAAGTTAATCTTACGATTAATCATCCGAATGACGGTGATTTGATTATTCAGTTAAGATGCTCCGGAATGAATGTTAATCTCAGCCAGCGTCTTGGCGAAGGCGGGCAGAATTTCATAAATACAACTTTTGATGATGATGCTTCGGTGCAGATAACACAAGGTTCTCCGCCATTTACCGGCGCATACCGGCCTCAGTCGCCGTTAAATGTTCTAAGCAACAAACCTTTATCCGGAATATGGACTCTGAATGTTATTGATGCCGCATCAGGAAATCAGGGGACGCTGGCGAACTGGTGCATTATGTTTCAGGTAAAGGCATCAATATCCGTAAATGAGGAAGAGGTACCTGTAAAGTATGAACTTTCTCAAAACTATCCGAATCCGTTTAACAGTTCGACAAGGATAAATTATTCGATACCTAAAAATACTGGTGTTGAGATAAAGATATATGATATGCTCGGCAGGGAAATAAGAACACTGGTAAATGAATATCAGAATGCGGGAAATTATGCTGTTATATTCAGTTCGGGTGAACTGGCAAGCGGTATGTATTTTTACAGAATCAAGGCGGGAGATTTTTCGGAAGTGAAGAGAATGGTATTGGTGAAATAATGGAATATACATATTATTAATTCAACTGAGGTTAGAAAATTAAATTTACAACATAAAGGGGTAAAAATGAAAAAGGTTATTTTTTATTTTGTAATAATTTTCTTTATATTTTTTCTGCAGGATAATTTGATTTCACAATATCAGAGTTATAAAATTAATCCTGCGAATCAATATTTTTTCTCAGAGGTGTGTATAAAGATTAACCCAAAAAATACAAATCAAATTGTTGCCGCAGTTATGGGTCAATACAATCCCCTGAGTACAATTTCAGGATATTACAGAAGTTCTGACGGAGGTTTGACATGGAGCGGTGGTCCTCTAATCTGTACTTTTGCTCAGTCTTATGGAGATCCAATGGTTGTTGTTGACACTTCGGGGAATTTCTATTACTTCACTTTGGCAAACGGTACGCCTCTTGTACTCGATAAATTATTATGTTTCAAATCTACAAACGGCGGGGCTAACTGGGACGGCGGGACAGCATTTGCACAGATGTCACCCCGGCAAGACGATATGGAAATGGCATGTGTTGATTTATCTCACAGCCAATACGGGAACAATATTTATGTTACTTTTAATTTATACGATTCCATTTTAAGTCATAATCCCAATGACAGCAGTTATGTCGAGTTTTGCCGTTCGACTGACGGGGGTGCGAGTTTCAGCACGCCTGTTCATGTTTCGAGAATAGCGGGAACGTCAAAGTGTGACAACTCCTCACCCGAAGGAACTTCTCCCTGCACCGGACCAAACGGAGAGGTTTATGTCTGCTGGCCTTTGAATGAAACAGTAATGTTTAACCGTTCCACGAATGCAGGTGTTAACTGGTTATATAATGATATTTACGTATGCAATCAGATCGGAGGATGGAAAGGGTTGAATACCGGAGTTACTTCAGGAAACTGGTCACCTGTTTCAGCATGCGATATATCCAATTCTCCTTACAGAGGAACGATATATATATGCTTTGCAGACCAACGAAACGGTCCGAATGACAGAGATATCTGGCTTGTGAAATCAACGAATCAAGGAAATAACTGGAGTGCACCTAAGCGTGTTAACAATGACGGAGCGGGTAATGACCAGAGAATGCCGTGGATATGCGTCGACAAAGAAACAGGATATGTATGGATAGTATTTTATGACTCAAGATATAATGCGGCATCGATGTCAAACGTTTTTGTTGCACGTTCAACTGACGGGGGCAATACGTTTCAAAATGTGAGAATCAATACGACAAATATATATAATGGTTATTATCTGGGCGAGTATATGGGTATAGATGCTGTCAACAATAAAGTAAGACCACTTTGGGCGAGACCTCTTGGCGTGTTTGGATACGCAGAAGTATATACAACTATTATTGATACATTACTTTCATCTATAGAACACATGCCTATTCAATCGAGTAAGGATACATCTCGAAAAACAGCGATTGCTTATATGAATATACCGTCGCCAATCGGGACCGGTACAAATGCGCCTCGTTTATATTATAAGACGGGTAATAATTCTTACCAGTACGTTAACGCATTCAGCATAACGGCGGCGCAATATAATTTCCAGATACCCGGACAATCTGCCGGAACAAATGTTTCTTATTACATTGCCGCACAGGATTCCGCCGGAACATCGATAATAACATATCCACCCGGAGGCGGCGGAATAAATCCGCCGGGAACAACGCCTCCGCCTACTATAGTATATTACGAGATTTTTTCGGACTATAATCAGTGCTCGAATACTTTACCTAAACCAATACTGGATAATCAGGCGACTCGCGATACGATAACCATAAATCGCTCCGGTTACGTTGTAAATGCCAAAGTTAATCTTACGATTAATCATCCGAATGACGGTGATTTGATTATTCAGTTAAGATGCTCCGGAATGAATGTTAATCTCAGCCAGCGTCTTGGCGAAGGCGGGCAGAATTTCATAAATACAACTTTTGATGATGATGCTTCGGTGCAGATAACACAAGGTTCTCCGCCATTTACCGGCGCATACCGGCCTCAGTCGCCGTTAAATGTTCTAAGCAACAAACCTTTATCCGGAATATGGACTCTGAATGTTATTGATGCCGCATCAGGAAATCAGGGGACGCTGGCGAACTGGTGCATTATGTTTCAGGTAAAGGCATCAATATCCGTAAATGAGGAAGAGGTACCTGTAAAGTATGAACTTTCTCAAAACTATCCGAATCCGTTTAACAGTTCGACAAGGATAAATTATTCGATACCTAAAAATACTGGTGTTGAGATAAAGATATATGATATGCTCGGCAGGGAAATAAGAACACTGGTAAATGAATATCAGAATGCGGGAAATTATGCTGTTATATTCAGTTCGGGTGAACTGGCAAGCGGTATGTATTTTTACAGAATCAAGGCGGGAGATTTTTCGGAAGTGAAGAGAATGGTGCTGGTGAAATAATTTTGTGTATAAGTTAATTCATATTGTCGGCATTTTGTAATATAATAGGAAAATTTGAAGAAACCCAAATATATATTTCAGTTTTGCAAGTGCGGCACATCCGGAAATTTTAATGAACTAATTCGGCGTGTGAATGAGTCAGGGGCTGCCGCTGTATTCGACCTCGAGGACTCACAATATATCCCTTATGAAGAAAAGGAAACCGCTTTATTAAAAGAGAAAACACGCAAATGCCTGTTTGAAAAATTCGCCGGTTCAAATTCGGATTCATTAATTTCGGGAGTCAGGTTAAACAATATCGACTCACCGGAATTTGAAAAAGATCTTTCGTTCATGGAGTCTTTGAACGGCGCTCATAATTTCAAATTTATTTTTCTTCCCAAGATTGAAAACGTACTACAGATGAAACGTGCAGAATACGAACTGGAAAAAAGAAATTTATCTGTTCGTGAACTAATACCGATTATCGAGACGGAAATGGGATACGGCAATCTGGAAAGCATTTCTGAATTTTGCAGACTGAACAGCATTCGTCTGTTAGCGTTCGGACATTGCGATTACAATAAAGATGCGGGGTTATTTCCTTTTTACCATCCCGGAAGCGATTATTTGGATGAAAAAATTCAGTTGTTCGTGAAAACAATTGAAAGAAGCGGATTGAATTATGTGAACACACCTTTCCTTGAACTTGAGAATACTTCAGGATTCCGGAAAATACTGCTAAAGACAGGAAATATATGTTCTAACGATTTCGGTCAGGTCACTCTTTCAAAAAAACAGACAGGCATCGTCGGCTCTGATTATTTCGCGGATGAATCCGAACCATTATATAATGTATATGAAGAAGAAACGGCCGATGTTTTGAATTACGCAAAAAAACTGGTTACTGATTTCGAAGCATTAAGGAACGGAAACGGATGCGTAATAAAAGACAAAAGGGGGCGCGTGATTTCTCCTCAGGAGTATGAATCGGCAGTATTGTTTCTTGGAGGAAAAAATGGAATAAGAAAAAAAAAGGAAAACCATCAGTATTCCGTCGGTATAATCGGCGGGTGTCTTCCCGTGCAGGAAAACATAAAACCCGATGAGTTGTATCATCAGATATTGACGAAAAAGATTAAGAAGGAATGCAATGTCGATATGCGGATTACCGCTGAACGGTACGATTTATTGGGAGACGTTTTGGATTTGATTAAAAAATCTAACGAAGTAAATAAATTTGACTGCATCATATTTCACGTCAGACCCGATCCGTATCTTTTAAACACGAAATTATACACAAAATACATCGGAAAGAATAATTCAATGGAAAGAAAACTTAATCTCCAGATTTTAAAATTCAGGGAACCTTCGCTTATGCCCGTTAACCGCGGCTTTGGCGCGCCGAAAAGAAACCCGATTAAGAAAATATTGAGAAATTTAAATTATTTCTTCGGGATAATTGCGGGAAATGCATACGTTACGGCAGAGGAATATATTAAATTGATAAATGAAATTGATGAGTATTGCAGGAATTATTCGGTTGAACTGATAATTGCCGGTCCGCCTGCTCGTCCGCGCATGCACATAGAAATGAAACTAATGAAAAATCTGGGAAAAAAGTTGCAAAAAAGTTTTGCAGGTGAACTGACTTACGCGGATTTATTCTTCCATAAAAGCAATAAAGGCGGGTCATTGTTTTTCGATGACAAGGTGCATTACAATAAATCCGGACACGAATTATTTGCAGATATTATTTCTGTGCCTCTGTGTGATAAAGTTGGTAAAAAATACAAAGATAATTAGTTTATACGAAATCGAAATTAATCAGATATCGTTTCCGAAATGTGCTATCCTTTGACTTTGTTTTCTCAGACAATTACAATATTTTTATGAATTATCGATTTTTCGCCCGTTTAAGCGAAAAATTGCGATTTTTGTTCGTTTTGCACTTATTTGAAGTTACAGATAAGTTGCAGGTATTTATTTATTTAAATTAAAGTCCATGATTAAATTCGAGCAAGTAAAATATGACTGCCGGCATATGAAGGCAGATGTTCCGTGCAAGCCTTCGAAATTATACGGTGTGGATTGTTCCGATTGTAAATATTATGACAGGTTCAATAAAAAGATACTGATTATTAAACTCGGCGCCGCAGGTGATGTGATTCGTACTACTCCGCTGCTCTATCCTTTGAAGGACGAATATCATTATTCCAAAATATTCTGGCTGACGGATTTTCCCGAACTGCTTCCCTCTGATTCCGAATTTAACGTGGATGTACCGCTGAAATTCAATCTGCAGAGCGTTTTATACCTTCAGGAAACGAAGTTCGACGTTTTAATCAATCTCGACAAGGATAAAGAAGCGATTGCCCTCGCTTCGAAAATACAGGCTTTCAAAAAATTCGGTTATACGCTTATAAACGGGATGTGCTATCCCGTAACTAAAGACGCGGAACATAAACTGCTGACGGGGATGTTCGATGAATATTCGAAAAAAAACATGAAGAGTTACCTTGATGAAATATTCGAAATCTGCGGATTTAATTTCAAGAAAGAAAAATATCTTCTCGACATCGATAATAATTACGATAAAGAATGGGATTTTAGCGGAAAGAAAAAAATTGTCGGGCTTAATACGGGCTGTGGCTCGAGATGGACATCGAGATTATGGAAAAACGAATACTGGGTCGAACTAATAAACAAACTTCACGATAAAAATTATGATGTGGTTCTGCTCGGCGGCGAACAGGAACACGAGAACAATACATATCTTTCGGAACTGACAAACTGCAAGTACTTCGGACACTTCAACCTGAAAACATTTGTGAATCTTGTTAATAGGTGCGACATTGTTGTTACTCAGGTGACTATGGGTCTTCACATCGCAATAGGTCTGAACAAAAAGGTTGTTCTGCTGAACAATATTTTCAATCCGAATGAGTTTGAACTTTACGGCAACGGAATAATCGTTCAGCCGCAAAAAGAATGTAAATGTTATTTCAGCCCGAAATGCACAAATGAAGAATACAAATGTATGGATTCTTTGATTCCGGAGCAGGTTTTTGATTCTGTAAACAAATTAAGCATTTGATGAAAGCCGTCATTGTTTCGACTGCATATCCGATGAGAGGCGGGATTGCCCAGTATACGGCAATATTGTACAAGTATCTCAGTTTGTCGCATAAAGTAAAGGTGTTTTCTTTTAAAAGACAGTATCCCGAGTTTTTATTTCCGGGAAAGACGCAGTATGAAACTTCGGAGCCCGCATACAGGATACCCGATGCAGACAACAGAATAGCAGTAGACTCCATAAATCCGTTTAACTGGTTTTTTACGGCGCTTAAAATAAGAAAAGAAAAACCCGATTTGCTTATTTATAAATACTGGATACCTTTTTTCGCTCCGTGTTTTTTTACAATCGCGTTTTTCGTGAAGATGTTTTCGAATACAAAGGTTCTATTTATATGCGATAATGTTCTGCCTCACGAAAAAAGATTCGGCGATGTATTCCTTACAAAACTGGCATTTTCAACGGCGGATTTTTTTCTTGTGCAATCGAAGACAGTCGAGATGGATTTAAAACTTCTCAATAAAAAGAATAAGCCGTACGTTTTTACTCCGCATCCGCTGTATAATATTTTTGGAGATAAAGTCGAAAAAAACGAGGCGCGGAAATTTATTAAAAAAGAATACGGCAGGGATACGGCAAACGATAAAGTGATTTTATTTTTCGGATACATCAGAAAATATAAAGGGCTGCTGAATCTGCTTGATGCGATGCCGGATGTTCTGAAAAAAGAAAATGTGAAACTGCTTATTGCTGGGGAGTTTTACGATGACGAAAAGCCATACAGAGAAAAAATAGAAAAATTAAAACTGCAGGACAGCGTACTGTTAATCTCGGATTTTCTGCCTGATGACAGGATAAAGTATTTTTTCTCGGCGGCAGATTGTGTTGTGCTTCCTTATCTGAATGCCACGCAGAGCGGCATCGTTCAGATATGTTATTTCTATGACAAGCCGGTGATTGCAACGAACGTCGGCGGCATTGGAGAGGTAGTGATTGACGGCAAGACCGGTTTACTGGTTGAGCCGAATAATAACGGAATGCTGAGCGAAGCAATTATAAAATTTTTCGGCAGCAATCTTGAGAATGAATTCTCATCGAATATAGAGAAAGAAAAATTAAGATATACGTGGGAGGAATACGTTAAGCAACTTGAAACATTAACCACAAAAGAAAGGAATTGATTTGAAATACGATCCCGTTAAAAGAGTTTTCGGAGATGTAGTCGCAAGGAGACCGTTTTTAAGAAAGATATTTTACCTTCTGCTTGATATGATGTTTCTGCGGGCATGGCACGTAAAAAATGAAATAAGGAGTTTATTCGGAAGAGATGAAAAATTAAAAATATTCGATGCGGGTATGGGCTTCGGACAGTATTCTTATTTTCTTGCGCGGCATTTCAGGAATTGCGATATATTCGGGCTCGATGTAAAAGAAGAGCAGGTTGAAGACTGCAATTATTTTTTCGGTAAATGCGGATATATAAATGCGAAATTTGAAATAGGAGATTTGACTAAGATTGATTATAACGAACAGTTTGATTTCATTCTGAACGTGGATGTGATGGAACACATAGTTGAAGACGAACTCGTACTGAAAAATTTTGCACGGGCGCTTAAAAAAGGCGGGAAACTTCTTATCAATACCCCCTCGGACCTCGGCGGCAGCGATGCGCATGACCATGACGACGAGAGTTTCATAGAAGAACATGCTAGAAACGGGTATTCAAAAGAGGATATTACCGCAAAGGTCGAAAGAGCGGGAATGAAAGTCACAAAATTCAGATATGCATACGGAAAATTCGGAACAATATCGTGGAGGTGGGGAATAAAGTACCCGATACTTATGGCAGGTTTCTCAAAGATACTAATATTGATACTTCCGTTCTATTATTTCTTCACATTGTGGTTCGTTCTTATTCTTATGTGGCTTGATACAAAAGCAGACAACAAAGAAGGAACGGGTGTAATACTCGTTGCCGAAAAATAATTATATAGATGCAGGATATAAACAATATAGAGGTATCGAAAAAAGACAGGCGGACTGTAGCGGTAATAATAATCGCTGCGCTTGTAATTAAGATAGTGCTTGCATTTACTTTAAGCGCCGATTTGCGCTCGGACAGTCTGGATTATCACAAACTTGCAATAAGCATGCTTAAAACAGGAGAGTATTCTCTTGACGGCAAACCTACTGCATCATCGACGATAGGTTATCCTTTGTTCATAGCGGGTGTGTATGCGATTACCGGCGCCGATCAGTTGTACGCAAGAATTGCTCAGTCTATACTTGAAATCTTCACCTGTTTCATATTCTTTTTATTCTGCCTGAAATTCTTTGATACACGCAGGTCGATTATTTCACTCGCGGTATTTTCGTTTTTTCCGTCGAATATACTTTACACGCAGACGCTTTTAAGCGAAACACTGTTCGGTCTTCTGGCGCTGATAATTTTATATTATTTCTACAGTGATAATATTGACTGGAAAATTCTGTTAATCGGTTTGCTTGCAGGATATGCATTTCTTGTGCGTTCGTCATTTCTGTTTTCAATGGCTGTTTTTCCGGTTGCATTATTTGTTTACGGAAGAAAATACTTTGAAGGATTTAAATCGAAGAGAATTAAAAGGGGCATACAGTATTCGGTATTGTTTGGATTTGGAATTGCAATCGTAGTTCTGCCGTGGCTTATAAGAAATAAAATTGTTCTAAACACATTCAGTACGGGAACTCACGGCGGCTCAACGTTCTGGTCGGGAAGCAATCCCGAAGCCACTGGAACGTGGTACCATAAGATTGAAGATACAAATCCTATTTTCAATATACAGGACGAAGCGGAAAGGGACAAAGCATTTTATAAAGCGGGAGTGGATTACGCCTTAAGAAATCCTCATAAATTTTTAATACTCGGTGTTAAGAAACTGGTATATTTCTTTTCGAGCGAAAGAATGGTCCTTTTGTATTTCACTCCCGATGAAGGCAAAGCGCGGACATCATCGGAGGTTTATAAATCGATTAATTCGTTAATAATTGCTCTGGTCAATCTGCCGTATTTTGCAGTAATGCTTCTCGGTACATGGGGGCTTATGCTCATAAAGAAAAGAAGATTTATTTTATACGGATATATTTTCTCCTGGCTCTTGACGTTTTTTATTTTTGTCGCGCTTGCAAGGTATCATTATGTTCTCATTCCATTCTTTGTAATGGGAACGGTGAAGTTCTCATCCGAACACAGATTCAGATTAGGCGGCTTCAATATCAAACAAAAAATATTCGGTTTCGCCGTTTGCCTGTTCTTTATTGCAATATGGAGCGTTGAATTTTATTTAATATATAAATAGTTGGGAAAAAAAGGATTCACATATAAAGATTTTGATTCTAAAGAATACGCCGATAAAAAAACATACTGGCGCAGGCGCAACAGATATTATCACAATTCAATCACCGAGTTCATCAAATTCGTAGTGCCGGCAGGAGCGTCGGTACTTGAAATCGGATGCGGTGCCGGAGAAACGCTCTCTGCACTTGGTTCCGGCTACGCGGCGGGAATTGAAATAAACAGGTTTCTGGCGGCAGAAGGCGCAAAAAGATTTCCGGGCATTGAATACATAACCGCTGACATAGAATCCGAAGAGCCGTTGAACGGATTGATTTCGAAAAATGCAAAATTCGATTTTATAATTGTGTCAGATCTGGTTGGTACTTTGCAGGATATTCAAAAGACATTTGAAAAACTCACGGCAGTGTCGCATTCAGGCACAAAGATAATTGTAACATATTATAATTATTTCTGGAATCCTGTTTTGAAACTCGGCGAGATGCTCGGGATGAAATTGAAAGAGGGCGAAACAAACTGGCTTTATATAGAGGAAATCAAGAACCTCCTTTATCTTTCGGATTACAACGTTATAAAAAGCGGTTCGCTAATGCTGATACCAAAGCGGATTCCGTTAATATCGGGATTGTTCAACAGATATTTCTCAAAACTTCCGATACTGAAAAGATTATGCCTTGCGGGCTGGGTTATCGGCAATTACAGAAAAGAACGCAATGCGGAAAAGGAATATTCGGTAAGCGTTCTGGTGCCTTGCAGGAACGAAGAAGGCAACGTTGACAGAATACTCAAAAGGATACCCGAACTCGGTAAACACACTGAAATCATATACGTCGAAGGAAATTCTTCGGATAACACTTATGCGAGAATCGAAGAACTCATAAAACAAAATCCTGATAAGGATATAAAACTTTTCAAACAGCCCGGAAAAGGAAAAGGCGATGCAGTCAGAACAGGATTTGAAAAAGCACAGGGCGATATATTTGTGATACTCGATGCTGATATGACGGTTGCGCCTGAAGACCTTACGAAATTTTATGATGCCCTTGCAAACGGAAAAGGCGAATTTATAAACGGAACGAGGAATGTGTATCAGATGCATGAAAAAGCAATGAGAAGGCTGAACAAATTGGGAAACATTTTTTTCAGCAAAGTATTTACGTGGCTCCTGGGGCAGAGAATCACGGATACTCTCTGCGGAACAAAGGCATTGTTTAAAAAAGATTACGAAAGAATAACTGCAAACCGTAAGTATTTCGGTGATTTCGATCCTTTCGGTGATTTCGATCTGCTCTTCGGCGCATCGAAATTGAACCTGAAGATTATTGAGATACCGATACGATACGGCGAAAGAACATACGGCGATACGAATATAAGCAGATTCAGAGACGGTTTCATGCTACTCAGAATGTGTTTTTTCGCCATGAGAAAAATAAAATTTGTACCATAAGTAATATTAATAAAAAGGATGCGAAAACTAACACACGCGGAGATAAAGGCAGAGAGGAAAGATTTAACCGTTATAAATAATTACAAACGGAATCCGATTTACGTTTTATGCGACAATATAAGGAGTATATTTAATGTTGGCGCAATATTCAGGGCATCCGACGGTGCTTTTGTTGAAAAAATCTATCTTACAGGTTATACCCCGTATCCGCCGAGAAAAGAAATCGAGAAAGTTGCGCTTGGCGCAACACTGAGTGTGCCGTGGGAATACGTAAAAGACCCGCTTGATGCTGTCAGGGATTTAAAGCAGAAGGGCATTAAAATTTGTTCGCTTGAACTTACGGACAACGGAAAAATGATATGGGATTTAAAGAAAGAGGATTTTCCCCTTTGCATAATACTCGGGAATGAAATAACTGGAGTTGCGAAAGAACTTATTGACGAATCTGATTTTGCGGTTGAACTGCCGATGCTCGGAATGAAACAGTCTTTAAATGTTTCGGTAGCGACCGGAATAGCACTTTATGAAATGGTAAGAATTTTAAATTATTAATAATCTGGAAACGAAAATAATAAATAGTACGGATATTGCATCCGGAGAAATTAAGAAAGGCAGGCTAATTGCGCTGCCTACGGAGACTGTGTACGGTCTTGCTGCGGATGCGCTTAACACCGATTCGGTGATTAAAATCTTCGAGACAAAAAAACGTCCCGACTTCAATCCGTTGATTGTGCATTTATCGTGCATAGAAGATTTTAAGAAATACACGCTAAATATTCCCGATGAAGTTTACAGAATAGCGGAAAAATTTTCTCCGGGTCCTATCACGTACGTAATAAAGAAAAACAACATCATACCCGATATTGTTACTGCGGGAATGGATACGGTTGCATTAAGAATTCCTTCGCATCCGATGTTCAGGGATGTTCTGAAAGACAGCGGCAGACCAATCGCGGCGCCCTCGGCAAATATGTTCGGGAAAATATCTCCCACAACAGCGGAAGAAGTGAAAAAGGAACTCGACGGAAAAATTGAGTATATACTTGACGGAGGGAAATGTCCGATAGGGATAGAATCGACTGTCATAAGTTTTGCCGAAGACAGAATATTTCTTCTACGGCCCGGATTTGTAACAAAAGAAGAAATAGAAAAACTGCTGGGAAAAGAAATTGAGGATAAGAAATTCAATGCAGGTAAATTAAGGTCGCCGGGCCTTTTAAAGTCCCATTATGCACCTGTAACGCCACTTTACTTTACTGATAATATTGAATATTTTAAGATTATTAAAGGTAACATAGGAATTGTCGATTACAGTAAATATAAGGATTTAAAAACCACGGCTCTGAATCTTTTTTCCGATTTAAGAAAAGCGGATGAACAGAAATATGATTACATAATAACATCAAAGGTTGAGAATAAAGGGCTTGGGATAGCGATTAACGACAGGCTTGTAAAAGCCGCGTCGGGAAACATAACACTTGAGAACGGTCAGGTATCGTTCAGAAAAAAATAATTAGTTTTATAAAATGAAAAAGTCATTTCTATATTTATTTGCCTTCTTGATTTTATTGCCTGTAAAAACATTTTCCCAGGAAAATACCGAATATATTTTCCTGTTCGATAATTCAGGAAGCATGTCGGGATTTTACAGAGAGCACAACAGCGCATTCAAAGTATTCTGCAAAGCCCTTATAAAAAATTCGGTCAAACCTCAGGATTTTGCTAGCGTAAGCCTGTTCACGAAATCGGATTCAAAGCGCGCACTAATCTCACCGAAAGAAATTTTCAGAGGAAGCGGAAAAGAACTTATTCCCGATCAATTGACGGAAAAGATGGTAATGATGCGTGCAAATGACGGCGGATTCGGTACAACCGACCTTATAGAAGCCCTCGACAGGTCGATAGAAAAAATGAAGGGCGAAACGGCAGTAATTTGGCTTGTAACGGATAACATAAACGACAACAGCGGAAGCGGCGATTCATCATATTTCAATACGCTTGAGTTTTATAAGAAACTCCGCAATGACGATAATTTCAGAAAAATTATGCTGTATCCCATTCCAGAAAAAGTCGTCGAAGCCGGCTGGGAATCATACGGTTACGTGGTTTACGGAATTGTGTATTCTAAAAAACCCTTGCAGCAGAGTTCGTATGAATATTACGACGCAATGATGAGAAGCATCGGAATAAAGCAAAGGGCGATAACGTTAAAACCGCTCGACATAGGAACAATAGTGCTTATACCTAAAGTAACCCAGAGCAAAATCTCGCCGATGAAGTTGTTCTATGACGGGAAAATTCTCAGGGGATTTGATTTTGAAGAGGGGGAAAGAATTAAAGAGACGTTCAGCGATCTTACGTTAAAATCAAATTTGTTCCCGCATACTATAAAAAGCGCAAAACTAGATGTGCATCTTGAAAACTTCAAATCATCCGATTATTCCGTAAAGACTCTGGGCTCACAGACAATCACGCCTTCGACCGTAAGCAATGTTTCTCCTGAGGGCGAGGTAAAGGGGTTCACGGTAATCTTTGACATGCCCGAAATATCACCGAAGTTTTCATTCAATACTATTTTCAAGGAGGATTTTTCGGTCGGCGGTAATCTTGTCCTTGAAGTGACGAACGTTGATATAGTCCTCGATGAAAATTACATGAACAATTTTAAAACGCTTTTCGCGCTGCAGACGGTTCCTGAGATATTCAAACCTGTTCTGAAGGACAAAAAAATTGTTACATATATACCGCTTGAAATACGCATAAAGTACGGAGCATGGAGGCTGTTCGTTCTGATAGGCATGTTTGCTGTACTGCTTATTCTGATAAGCATTCCGGCGTATTTGTTCATGAAGAAAAAATGTTTTTTAATATCAGTGAATAATAATGACGATTCGATATGTCTTAATTCTTTATCGTCATTCGATGTATATTCTCCCGATTCGCAGAATCTTGGCAAAGTAAAAAAGACAATAGGCGGAGTGTTGAGATTTACTTACTCTAAATTCAGCACGGAACCGTCCAAAACAATAACTTTAATCGAAGGCATTCCCGTTAACATAGAAATAGAGGAGGAAGGTTATAAGAAACAATCTTATACTATACTATTAAAAAAACCCGAAATAATTTCTGAAAGTTCGGATATATCAAAATATCATTAGTCCCATATTACAAAAGAGGGTAACATGGACTTTTATACTTGCCTGCTTGCTGGCTATGCAGGGTATAGTTTATCCTCAACAGGACCCGAATTACAAACAGCAGAAATTCAAACTTACCTATACTGACACACTAATCATAACAGGCGATAAATTTGTAATTCAGAATACTGACGTTCTTATAGTTGACGGCAAGACGCTTGTGCGTTATATCGACTACGTTATAAATTACAGGAACGGAATAATATCTTTCGCAAAGGATTTATTCAGCAGATACTCTTTCGATACGCTTCGCATATATGATATAACCGTGAGGTATGATTTGTTTCCGTATACATTAAAAGAAGAATATTCAATTTTCGATGTAAAAATCGAAAAAGACACTCTGACAGGGGACACAATACAGATTGCAACGCAATCGACCGACCTCATTGAAAATTTATTCGAAGGAACCGATCTTCAAAAATCAGGAAGTCTTTTCAGGGGATTCACGCTGGGAACGAACAAGGACCTTTCGCTCAATTCGGGCTTCAAACTGCAATTGAACGGCAAACTCACAAAAGATATTGAAATCACGGCGGCGCTGACTGATGAAAATACGCCGATTCAGCCGGAAGGCAATACGCAGAAACTTCAGGAACTCGATAAAGTTTTTATAGAATTGAGAAGCAGCAATCTTGCGGCAACAATCGGCGACATAGATGTTTCGCTTCAATCATCGGAGTTTTTTAACTTCAAAAGGAAAATTCAGGGAGCGAAGGGATACGGTGATTTCGGTTTCGGAAATTTCATGGTAACGGGAGCAGTATCGCGGGGTAAATTCAACACTAACAATTTCAACGGGTCGGACGGTGTTCAGGGACCGTACAGGTTAACGGGTCTGTATAATGAAATTAACATCGTGATATTGTCAGGGACAGAAAGAGTCTATGTTGACGGAGTGCAGATGACAAGAGGGGAGCAGGCGGATTACGTTATTGATTACGGTTTGGGGCAGATTACTTTTACAAACAAAAGGCTGATAACAAATTCTTCGCGCATTGTGATTGATTTTGAATACTCCGAAAGAAAGTACAGCCGAACATTGATGATATCGAGCAACGGATTGAAACTTTTCAATAAAAAACTTTCGGTGAACGTTTCATATCTTAATGAAACGGATAATGAAGACAGAACGATTGATTTCACTCTCAGCGATTCGGACAAAGCAGTGCTTAAAAATGCAGGCGCCGATAAATTCAAGGCAACGCGTTCAGGGATTGTATTTGCGGGGAGAGATTCGCTGAACCGTCCTCTCGGTTCTTACATAAAAGTTGATACACTTATAAACAATTCCAACTATTCTTTTTACAGATTCCGGCCCGGAAGCGACAGCGCGCTATATCAGGTTACATTTTCTTACGTCGGACAGGGAAGGGGCGATTACGTAAGCATAAGCACTTATCAGTATAATTTTGCGGGGATAGGACAGGGGAGTTACGCGCCGATTGTATTCCTTCCGATACCAACGTCATACCAACTTGCAGGAGTTAGTTTCGATTATTCGGCAAACAGGAACAGGGACTTTTATGTCAAAATGGAATCCGCTGTATCGATTTTTAATATGAATAAATTTTCAATAACGGACGTCAAAAAAAACGGGCTGGCATTGAACGGTGAAGCGGGTTACAGAAAAACAAATTTTAAACTCCTCGGAATAAATTTTGACAATGTTGCCGTATCATATAAAGAAAGGTATATAGGTAAAAAATTCGTCACACTGGACAGGATAAATTCAGCGGAATTCAACAGGGACTTTGATTTGTCGGACACAACATCGGCGATTGAAAATTACCGTGACGGAAGTCTGACAATAGCGCCCGGCAAACTCACAAAAATTCAGGGCAACTTCGCGCAATTGCTTAGAGGCGATTTCTTTAATTCCACAAGGTTTACGGGGTCGTTCGATTTTAACAATTCAGCGTCTCCCGGTTTTAATAAGAATCTTCCGATACTTCGATATTCGGCAGAAAATATTTCGAGCAGCAATACAAATTACAGCACGAACGGCTCGTGGTTCAAGCAAAGCGCTTTTCTCGGATTCAAAAGATTTTTCGGAGAGGAAAACAAACAGAAGTATATTGAATTATCCGCGTCCATGAACAATGAAAACAGAAAATCATCTTTACATACCGCATCTGCCGATAGTCTGCTTGCTGAAAGTTTTGCATTTCTCGAAGTGATACCTAAACTTGTTGTGAATAATATTCTGAACCTCACACTCTTCACCGAACTCAATTACAGAAAAGACGATGCGCCTTACAGGGGTGCAATAACGAATCTTTCAAACTCCTTTACTCAGCGTTACGGGCTGGTTTATAACGGCATCGGCTGGTTCAGCGCGGATATGGACGTGGCAATTAGAAAAAGAAATTATTCTGAAATTATACAGAGCACTGATAATCAGAGCAATAAATCTGTACTTGTAAACTCCCGTATGAGATTCTCCCCGCTGAACAGCGCTGTACTCGCAGATGTGCTCTATTCTGTTACAAGCGAGCGAACTGCCATTGTGCAGAAACTTTTTGTTTTGGTGCCGGTTGGGCAGGGAAATTACATATATCTCGGCGATGTTAATCACAACGGAATTCAGGACGAGAACGAGTTCCAGTTGACGAATTACGATGGCAATTATATAAAATTAAACATACCTACCGACCAGTTCTTCCCGACTGTAGATTTAAAAACATCTTTAAGGTTTACGTTAAAGCCGTCTAAGTATTTATATGCCAAGAGTAACGGCATCATTGCGGACGTGTATAATAATTTTTCCAGTGAAACTTACATAAGAATAGACGAAAAAAGTAAAGACCCTGTAACAGATAATATCTATTTCCTGAGAACAAGCACATTCCTGAACGATTCTAATACAATAGCGGGAACACAGATGCTTCAGCAGGATATATTTTTCTTCGAGAACAATCCGATGTATTCATTAAGGCTCAGATTCTTGCAATCGAACAGCATGAATCAGTATTCATCGGGCAACGAAAGGAATCTTAATATTCAGCGTTCCTTCAGAATACGGCTTGGACTTACAAAAGACTTAACGACACAGGTTGAACTGATAAACAAAGCGGACAGAAATATTGCGGCTGTAAATTCGATTCGCAACAGGAATATTTATGCAAACAACATTAATACCGACCTTACATACAGACCGATACAAAAAATAGAAAGCGGATTTCAGTTGAACTTCTCGAAAGCAGATGATTTTTATCCTGTTGTCGCGACAAGGGCGAGTATAAACCAGGAAATCCTGAGATTTATATATTCTTTTGTTTCGTCTGGCAGGATAAGAGTTGAACTGGAAAGGGATGAAGTAATATTGAATCTTCCGGAATCAAATTTCCCTTATGAACTTACAAACGGGCGTCCTTCCGGAAAAAGTTATTACTGGCGGGCATCGTTTGATTACAGCATTAGCAAGAACATACAGGCATCCGTCAACTACGACGGCAGGTCCGAAGGCTCGAAGCAGGTAATTCACACAGGGCGCGCCCAGGTAACCGCATTCTTTTAAATTTATATCTTAGAATATGAAAAGAAATGTTTCGGACTGATGTTTCTTACCGGCGGTTTTATTTATCATACCGTCTTACTGACATTATCGTTTATAACATTCGTTAGAGCAAAATATACAGTTGAAGATAAAGAGCATTTTAAAAAGACTAATATTTATAACGTTGACACCATTAGATGTGATTTGTAATTTTAGAAGTCGAAAATATTTTGCGAGTAAATTACGCTTGTATTAGATTCTTACATCTTATCGGGGGGAATAAATTAAAATAATTGCGAAAATTGGCGAAATTTCTCCATTTCCGATTCAAGTGCATTTTATTAACTTTTTAATATAATATAATGTTTAACTAAAATTTCTTATATTTATATATCTCAAACTAATTAAATACCTCGTTATGAAGTTAAAATTTACAACTTTGCTGTTTGCATTAATCCTTACCTTTACTCTCTCCGATTTATCAAAGGCTCAGATTAGTGTACAAGGAACTCCTTTCAGCAACAAAGCACAAAAATTAAATGATGTGCAAAGTGTCAAAATGTCTTCTTTTGATGTAGACAAAATGAAGAGAGAAGACTTATTTGAATCACAATACAAGGATATTCCTCCCCGTTTTGGGAAAGACTTTGATGTGAATATCGGATACACAAATTCAGGAACGTTTGATGTATTACCCGATGGTTCAAAAATATGGAGATTGTCGATTAAATCACCGGGCGCTATTTCAATCAATCTGATATTTGACAAATTTTATCTGCCGAAAAATACGACAATGTTCGTATATAACGTTGATAAAAGCCATATCCTTGGAGCATTTACGGATATGAATAACAGCGATACAAAATTATTTTCTACAGCGCCTGTAAAAGGCGATGAAATTATTATTGAATACAATTCACCCGCATATGTTAGTGAATTACCGCAGATAAATCTTTCGAAAGTAATTCACGGATACCAGAACATTTTTAATTTATTGAAGCAAAAAGATTATGCAGGTTCAGGTCCTTGTAACAGAAACATTATTTGTCCAGAAGGCGATCCATATAAGGACCAGATTCGTGCGACAATATTACTTCTCAACGCATCGAATACGAGGCTCTGTTCCGGTTCAATGGTTAATAATACGCGATTCGACGGCACACCGTTTATGCTTACTGCTAACCATTGCTATGATGCTTCTTACGCAACATGGATTATCGTGTTTAAATATGAAGCGCCGACATGTCCCAATCCGGGCGGTGACGGTCCTTTAACTTATACAATTTCCGGTACATCTCTATGCGCTAAGTATGCTACATCGGATTTTTGTCTCGTGAAATTATCAAGCAAACCGCCGATAAGTTATAATGCTTATTATGCTGGATGGAATCATTCGAATGTACCGCCGACAAACGGCATTTGTATTCATCATCCGGATTGTGACGTTAAAAAAATATCATTTTCAACTGTGCCTTTCAGACCTGCTACATACATGGACTCAACTTCTGTCGGTGACAGTTCACATTGGTTTGTACACTGGACTCCGATTCCAAGTACAGGTTTAACAGCTATTACTGAACCGGGTTCGTCAGGTTCGCCATTATTCAACCAATCGAATCAGGTAGTTGGTCAATTACATGGTGGATTGTCGTCATGTTCGGCAAATAGTAAAACGGATTACTACGGAAAATTAGATCAATCATGGAACGGCGGCGGCACATCCGCTTCAAGATTGAGAGACTGGCTCGATTCAGCAAACACCGGTGTAATGTTCATCGGCGGTTTTGACCCGAATTCGGGACCTCTGAATACATACAATTTACAGACGCCAAGCGCAGGTGTTACAGTTACAACAATACCCGGTTCAACTACCCCGTTTACTTTCAATTGGGATACTGCAAGCGCTGCCGCTTCATATAAATGGATTTTCGGTCAATCGCTTCCGACAAGACAATTGACAGTAACAAGTGCTACAAGACCGTTGAACATGACACTCGGTCAACTTGATGCATTGATTGCAAGTCTGGGCGTCGCTCCGGGCGGCTCAATCAGCGGAAGTTGGGATGTATGGGCATTCAGAAATAATCTGCCTAACAACGATTCTTTAAAAGCATCTAATGGACCAAGAACGATAACATTTACAAGATATCAGCCGGTTGTAACGGCATTCAATCTTGTATCACCGGCAACTAATTTCTCGGTTACTTCAATGGGCGGCTCTACAACCCCTGTCAATTTCGTTTGGAATAAATCCGGTCTCGGCGGTGCAACATATAAATTCCTATATAAAACAGGTGCATCATATTCGGATCCTGCTACATTAAGACTGCCTGCCAATAACAGCGGCTTCGATACAGTAGCGACTATTACGCTCGGACAACTTGATTCTTATCTGGCGGGTCTTGGTGTTGCACTCGGCGATTCAATTTCAGGTTACTGGAGAGTAAGAGCATATACATCGACAGATTCATTAAATTCAACAACTCCCGACAGAAAAGTTACTTTCAGAAGAGCGTTGTTCTCAAGCGCTGTTTGGACAGGCAATCTCACGGGTGCGCCTACGTTCGACAGACCTGTTGCCAATGGTACTAACTCAAATATTCCTCCTGCCTCGTTATACGGCAGCCAGAGGCAGTATTCTTATAAGAGTATAACTGTTTCAAATACCGGTATGTATTATATTTATACAGGCGCAGATTACGATAATTATATATTACTTTATCAAAACAGTTTCACACCGGGCAGTCCTTTAACAAACGTTATTGGCGGCAACGATGATACTACGGCAGCCTTTATGCCTGAATATACAAGCAGTCTGGCGCGCTCTGCAATAAACAGTTACACTTTGCAGGCAGGTACAACGTATTTGGTCGTTAACAGTATATACGGAACAACCATGAATACAGGCGCTTTCAAAGATTCAGTCTGGGGTCCGGGTGTAATTACAGTACTTACTGCGATATCGGAAACCGGCAATACAATTCCGACTAAATATAGTCTGAAACAAAATTATCCGAATCCGTTTAACCCAGTTACAAAAATTAATTTCGATATTCCGAAACAGGGATTCGTTACTCTGAAGATTTATGACATGCTCGGAAGAGAAATCAAAACTCTTGTTAATGGAATAAAACAGTCCGGATATTATTCGGTAGATTTCGACGCGTCGCAATTTGCAAGCGGTGTTTATTTCTATAAACTGCAGACAGGCGAATTCTCGGATATAAAGAAAATGATACTTATCAAGTAAATCGTTAAAATATTTTTTATAATAAAGGCTGCTCCGAAAGAGCAGCCTTTTTTTTGTATCCTTCCCAAACTCCGGCTTGGGAAGGTAAAGCATAATTTAAAAAGATTCCCAAGCAGGTTCTTGGGAAACAGAGTAAAAAAATAAATATGACCTGACTCAAAAAAAGAAACATATTTCTCTTTTATGTTTAATATTTTTACAAGAATGTATAATTTAGCAAGAATCGAAATCCCTGATGCCTAATGAACAAATCATTTCTTTTCATTCTAATTCTAGTGACAGGTACCGCATTCTGCCAGAATTATTCTTTGAAAAATATCAAATCAACCGATACAGAAAATAATTTCACTGAAAACATCAAATCCGAAAAGTTTTTTAACGAAGTATCCGTATTCGGGAATCTTGGTTTTGCTTCGTTATTAGGCAGGTTAAAAGGCGAAGGAATGTCAAGTGGTAATGGTGGAATAAATTTCGGGATACAGACACGATTCTTAAGAAACTATACGTTCTTTATTTCCCGGGAATATGTCAAGTATGGATATGCAAAGCACCCTGCTGCGGATCACTGGTTTATTATTGGAAATTATAATGCCGGAATAAAATACGAAATTACTATCGAGAATAATCAGAAAATTAATTTTGGACTGGGTCTCGGACCCTATTTTTATGAGAAAGATAAGGATGATAACGGAAACTGGGTTGTAAACCAGGACGAAACTTGTTTCGGCGGAAGTTTTGGAATTAATGCCGAAATTTCTTTATTTGATTTTTATTCGCTCGGATTCGGTTCGGCAATACACACATTCCATTCGTCAAATAAAGGCTGGTTAAGTTATATAATGATGAATATTGGAATGAGGTTCGGTTATAAGTTGTAATCTTCTTCGGTGCCGCCGGATGTTCCATCTGCCGGTGCGTCAGGTAAGACCTGACGCCGCATAAGAATAAAAATTTAGTAAACTTATTTCAAATCATAACCTGATTTTGTTCCCTTTAGCGTCGCGGGAATTCCATCCTTCATCCATTCCGGAATCGGTGCGCCTTTGAGATAATAATCGAAGAACTGTTTCATGCGAATTGACAGGTCAACTCTGTTTGGCCATTTCATAAGATTGTGCTCGTCTCCGTTGTAATTCAGAAGCCATACTTTTTTATCGAGTCTTCTAAGCGATACGAAAAATTCAATTCCCTGCTGCCAGGGGACTGCGCCGTCGCCGTCGTTTGCCATAATAAGCAATGGCGTTGTTACTTTATCGGCTTTGAAGAGCGGCGAGTTTTCAACGAATAAATCAAATTTATCCCAGAGTGTTCCGCCGATTCTGCTCTGTTCTTTTTCATACTGAAATATTCTGTTCACTCCCGATTCCCATCTGATACCGCCGTACGCGCTCGTCATGTTTGAAACAGGTGCGCCGCTCATCGCGGCTTTGAAGAAATCAGTCTGGGTTACAAGATATGCAACCTGATAACCGCCCCAACTCTGTCCCTGTATTCCTATATTATCCCTGTCTATGAATGAAAAATTGTCCGCAAGATACCGGCATCCGCTCACAATGGTATTGTACGCGCTTTTTCCAGGATGTCCGATTTCATAAAATATGTCAGGAACGAAAATTATGTAACCGCTGCTGTTGTATAGCGGAATATTCACGGTTGAGCGGCTTGGCGAAGGAATGTAATACTGGTTAAACCTATCCGTACTTCTTTCGTAAAAATATGAAATCATCGGATATTTTTTCGAAGCGTCAAAGTTTTCAGGTTTGTAAAGCAAACCCTTCATATCTTCTCCGTCGAATCCTTTCCAGTTGACAATTTCAACAGTTCCCCATAAATAATCCTTCTGCTGGGGATTCGCATCCGAAAGTCTCTTTAGTTTACCGAATGTCATATCCGTTGACCATAAATCCGGGTATTCCGTGTACGTACATTTCTGGAAAAGGACTTTGTTGTTTTTCTTAGATTTATATATCGAAACAAATTTATTGTCAAGGATTATAAGTTTAACGGGTTCTGTATTATTTGCTGTCGTTTCATAAAACCCTTCCTGCCAATTGCTTTCATTTGCTGCTTTTAAAAGTATTTTATCGTCTATGCCGATATTCATCGAATCGTTATCGAGTTTCTGATATCGTAATACAGTATTCTCTTCGCGTCCTTTCGTCATTCTGACGGGCGGGTATATATTCATCGGGCTGATTTTCCACAAATCGAATCTGTCGTAAATGAGAACGTCATTATCATTCGTTGTCCAGACTGCCATGCCGTACGGCTGCGGAATATTCGGAACGTCGTTTAGTTCATCTCCGAATTTCTGAGGAATATTCTTTGTGAGTGAATATTTTGCTCCCGTTTCGTTTGAATAAACATACCAGGAACTGTCGCTGTTCTCGTACCAGTGAATAAATCTGCCTGTTGGTGAAATCCCGTATCCGTATTGAACGCTTTCGGCTACGAGTTCTTTCTTTCCTGTCTTATAATTGATTGAATATATATCCGCCTGGTCGGGCTGAATCCATGAAGATGAACGTTTGTAGGGGTTTTCGTTTATCGCGAGATAAAAATCACTTTTCCCGTAATCGGCGGTTCTTATATTTTCAAATTCCTCATTTCCTAATTGAAAAACTTTTTGCAGTCCGGAATCATAAACCGCGAGAAAATTTCTCTTCTTTGTTTTATCGAGGTCATGCAATTGCTGGGTCTGCAGGTACGGGTCCTGATAATTCCACACGTCAATTTTTGCTTTTTCTTCGTCGATAAGCGTGTCTTTTGGTTCGGGCATTATTTTCGGCGCTGTGCCGAAATAAAGTTTTTTGCCGTCAGATGAAAAATTTATATCTGCGTACTGGCTTATTTCCCAGTCCTGAGGAATATCCGTACATGTTGTATCCGCGATGAGTTTAGCAGGTGCATTACCGCTTAAATATAAACCGTATCTTTTTACTTTTGAAGTATCCGCCGAATGGATAAATGCAATATTTTTTCCCGATTCATCGATTTCAAGATTTTTTCCGTAACCTTTTTTCGAAAACACCATTTCGGGATTTTCTTTTTCAAGATTAAGAATAAAAACCTGTGTAGTATCGGTCTTTCCTTTTTTCAGAGTCATGAATCCAATCGTATTTCCGTTCTTTGCAAAATCATATTCAACAACATTCTCAAATTTAATCGATTTCTTGTTTATCGGGTCAACAAGTGTCAGATCAAATACATCGATATCGCTTTTCGACAGCGTATCCTTTCTTTTCTTATCAATCTCCGTAAGGTATGCAAGTCTGGAAAGTCCGTTCGGGTTTATTTTGTATGATTTTAAATTGCCGGTTTTAATAATGCTGTCCTTATCGGAAATATTTTCGTTCAACAATACATATCCAATAGATTCTTTAGGGAAATTTTCTTTTTTCTTCTTTTCGAATTTGTATTTTCGTGTTGTGTCTTCCGGTACTTTTATTTTGAAGGCTGCAAAATCACCGTTAGGAGAAATTGAGCAATCGTATCCCCTCGGAATCATAAGAAAACTTTCGTTTTCCGGATTCTCGATGAAGAGTTTTCCGTCCCCTTTTTGCGGATTAATTTCAAAAGACGTGAATTTTCCGTCCTGCGAAATCTTCACATTTTCGAGCCTTTTCCAGAAATTGTAAACATCATGGTCAAGAACTTTCTTTTCGGTTACTGTCTGAGCCTGAATTACAGATATTGAAATAAAGAATATTATACAGAATATTAGTTTTTTCATAAGCAGTATTTTTATAGAATTTGATAAAATATCTCATGTAATTCCAATTAACAACTCAAAATATGCGTATATAAAGAGAAATTTCTTAATTTCGGTGAACAATTAAGCGTATATTGTAGTTTAAATAATTAGTTAATTGAATTTTTTGTTATCTTAAAGTTGATTAAATTACAAAATTATAGAGGAAATGGATTCCGATAATAAGGATAATATAAATAAGGATTTAAACGGCGGGTCAGAATCCGGAGAACCGGTTAAAAAAAGCGGCAGAAAGCCCGGTTCGCTGAAGCAATCTGATAAGACCAATACAGAAAAGGTTATTACTGAACATCAGGATAGTTCCGAAGATGTGAATGAAATCCCCGCAGATAATGCTATATCCGAAAACAAAGAAACCGTTAACACTGAAATCAGCGAAGTTACTGAAAACAGCGTGCAAGAATCTGTAATGCCGCCCGAAAAATCTACAAATACTCCCTCTAATAACGAAGAAAAAATCGAAGAAGTTGTAAATGAAGTGAAAGTGAACGAAGAAGAAAAAATAGAACCGGAAATTGTAACCGGAAAAGATGAATCTGTACCCGAAGAAATTAAGTCGAAAGAAATAAAGCCGGAAGGTGTTCCGGAAGTAACCGATAATGTTTCAGGAAACGCGAAACCTGTTGTAATCGAAAATGAGAATACACAGCCTTCAAGTGACAGTAATTATCAGGTCAGTCTTATAGACGAAAATATTTTAAAGATAAATGTTCTTACCAATAAATCAGTACTGATTGATTGTTCCGTGAAAGACAAAGCGATGGGCAAACCTTCCGAGGAAACCCAGTCAAATAAAATATTCATACATCCAAAGACGGACGAGTCTAAACAGGAAGTGGAAGTTCTTGTTACAATCGGCGCCGATGACCCGGTTGAATCGGTAAAAGAACCGGCGGCAGTCATTGAACAAGCGGACGCCGTTGCGGAAGACAGCAATACGACAGCGGAAGCGGTTAAAGAAGAAAAAGCAAAAGAAGAACCTGTATCCAAAACGCTGAAAGGCAGTAATTATCAGGTAACTTTGGTTGACGAAAGCGTCTTGAAAATTAAAATTCCGACTAAGAAATCCGTATCAATTGACAGCAGTTTAAAAGATAAATCGGGTGAATCCGCGTCGGAAGAAACGCAGTCAAATAAAATATTCATTCACCCTAAAGCGGGAGCGGTCAGGCGCGAAGTTGAAGTATTTATAAAAATCGGCGTAAAAGAATCGGAAATATATAAAAAGGAATCGAAACAGACAGAAGAAGAAAAGAAGGGAAGTCCTTCCGGTACTGTGCATAAATTGACTCCAAATCCGCTTGTTGCTGACCTGATAAACAAATTCAGAGACCCGAAAGATGAGGACCTGAGAATAAACGGCAACAGAACGAGAGAAGAAATTCTGGAAGACAGACTCGGCAAGAAAAACCCGTGGAGGGTTTATCATGAATTGCTTGAAAGAAATTTATTGAGAGGTTTTGTTTCCGCGAATGTGATTTCTGTAATAGCGATGATTATTGTTTTTTCAATTACTCCCAAAAACGTAAAAGATGATGAAATTGTCGAACAAAAGAGATTAATAGTAATGCAGGACATTCCTGAAAATCTCAACCAGATGAATCAAAACGTGGATGATCCGAACAAGCCGCCTGAAACTCCGAAAGATGACGGTACGACCGGAACAGACGTCACAACGCCGAAGATTAATACGCCTAAAATCAAGCCTCCGAAATTTAATGTTCCGAAACTCAATACGACGACAAAAGATACAAACATATCTTCTCTGAACAATGAACTCGATTCGCTCAGGAGAAAAAATTACACAGGCAAAAACGGTAACTCAGGCGATACGGGAAAGGTGAATACATCGCTCATGCCCGATTCGCTGCTTAAGAATCTGACCGATAATGAAGTAGGTCTTGTAGGTAAATTTCCTCCGAACTGGAAGCAGATAGATTCCCGCAGCATAAATATCAACCAAACTGAGTTCTCAGGAATTATTCTCGTCGATACGACTGCAAGGAAAAAAGAAGAAGCGCTTAACGTAAGCATACAACTTGACACAAAAGGTGATTACTGGAAACAATTTCAGTTCAAGAATGTCTTTTATGAAGATTCGCTTCGCACTATATATTCTATCGAACCTAAGATAGAAGCCAAACTTACTTATTACAGATTTTACGTTGCATCGAGGATTGAAAACGTATTTATAGCGTCATACGTGGAACCGTCTGCTTTTGACAAGTACAAAGCGGAAATAGAGCGTGTTGTAAAAACGATAGTAATCAGGAAGCCGGAAAAAAAATAACGACATCCTTTCGAATGCCGTTATTCAAATCAATTTTATAATCTAATATTACAAATCGCATTCAGGAAAAAAGAATGCGATTTCCTTTAATCCGTTTTCTACTGAATCCGAACCGTGCACCGCGTTTTCCTGCTTGTTGTTAGCGAATAATTTTCTGACTGTTCCTTCTTTCGCTTCCGCGGGATCGGTTGCTCCTATCAGGTTTCTGTAATCCGCTATTGCATTATTTTTTTCGAGCGCGACGGGAATAACAGGACCCGACGTCATGAAATCAACCAGGTCATTATAAAAAGGCCTTTCTTTATGAACTTCATAAAATTTCTGTGCCTGTGTTTTTGAAAGTTGAATCATCTTCATGCCGAGCATTTTAAATCCGGCATCGAGTATCATCTGTATGATGCTGCCCTGAGCGTTTTTTTTAACGGCATCGGGTTTGATAATACAAAGAGTTCTTTCCATTTTAATCCTTTCTGTGTTTGTTTATGTTATCTAGTTTTCTATCGGCGCTGAAGCAAGCGAATCACGTATAACGTGAGTCGAGGTGCACCGCCTGTTATTTAATTTTTTATTTATTAAATCGATTGCCGAAGGACATGAGGAGTTTGCCAGCATGCCGGTAATAGTGCATATTGATGCTTCTTCAACTCCTTCCGGCATCAGGAAATATTCAATCGGAAAATCGAAATTCTCATCCGAATACAGCAGTTTCATAAAACGTCCCCAGATAGGAGCCGCGGCTTTACCGCCCTGCCCGTATGCGCCGCCGAATTTGACTCTTGCATCGTCAAAGCCGAGCCAGCATCCCGCTACGAACTGCGGTGTGTAACCGACGAACCATGCATCGGTGTAATTCTGAGATGTTCCCGTTTTGCCCGCTGCCGGTCTGTGGAAAAATTGTCTTATCGAAGAAGCAGTTCCCTCGTTAACAACGCCTTCCATCATATCTGTCATAATGAAAGCGGTTTCTTCACTGAGCACTTCGCGTGTTTCCGGCACTACCTGTTCTATTATATTGCCGTTTCTGTCTTCAATCTTTGTTATTGCAATCGGTTCAACCCAGATTCCTTCATTTGCGAAAGTTCCGAATGCGTTTGTCATTTCGAGCGGAGTCACTTCGCCGACACCCAGAGCAAGAGAAAGGAAATTCGGTAGTTCCGATTTTATTCCCATTTTATGCGCTAGGTCTATCACTTTGTCTATCGGCGCAATTTCCATTGCAGTTCTTACCGCAACAACGTTAATCGATTTTTCGATAGCGTATCTCATCGACATCATTCCGCCTGTGCCGCCGCCTTTCGGCGTCCACATCCTGCCGCCAATATTGACTGAAAGAGGGTCGTTAGAAATCATGAATCCGGGTGAATATCCGTTGTTGACTGCGACTGAGTAAACAAAAGGTTTAAACGACGAGCCCGGCTGTCTGCGCACCTGTGTAACGTGGTTGAGCCCGTATTTCGTGCGCGTTGTAGGATTTGCTCCAACCATTGCTTTTATCTCGCCTGTTTTCGGATTCATTACAACGAATCCTACCTGCACGGTAGTAGCAAGCGATTTAACAGAATCGACGATTAATTTATTGTTCTTCATCGAATCAAAAATCTTTTTCTTTTCGTTGTCATTCGGCGCTTTCCTGTAGGCATCTGTCGACTTAATGAATTTCTCAAGGTCGCTGTCGAGAATATCTTTATTGTTTTTCCAGTTCCAGTATGAGTTGAAAGATTTCTGATACGATTTCATTTGTTCCTTAACCGCGTCGTCCGCATGTCTCTGAAATCTTGTATCGAGGGATGTATAAACTTTTAATCCGTCTCTGTATAAATCGAAGCCGTATTTTTCTGCTTTATCCTGAAGTATCTGTCTTACATATTCCGTGAATTCAGGAGCGGCCGATTCATTGTTAATTTCCGTCTGGTTGTAATTTACCTTAATAGGACTGTTATTCACCGCGTCCATTACTTCTTTCGTAATGAATTTTTCTTCGTACATTGAAGTAAGCACCAATTGCCTTCTCGTTTTTGCATTCTCGGGAAATTCAATCGGGTCATAGTGCGTCGGTGATTTTAGCAATGAAACGAGCAATGTGCATTCATCGAGGTTCAGGTCCTTTGAAGTCTTGCTGAAATATGTATTCGCGGCGGCTTCTATTCCGTAAGCGCCTTTTCCGAAATACATCGTATTCAGATAGTAGGTAAGAATTTCTTCTTTGGTATAAGTTCGTTCTATCTGAACGGCAGTCATTGCTTCGCGGATTTTCCTGTTATAAGTTATTTCTTTTCTGTTAAGATAAAGATTGCCTGCAAGTTGCTGAGTTATTGTTGAAGCGCCTTCGCCTTTAAGGCGCATCTTCAGAAGGTTTTTAATCTGCGCCTGCGCAATTCTCTGCAAATCGACTCCCCAGTGGCTGAAGAATTTCCTGTCTTCTGTCGCCACAAGTGCGTTTATCATATCTTTCGGAATATCTTTGTATGTAACCTTTGTCCTGTTCTTAAGGAAAAACTTATCGATGAGATCGCCGTTATCTGAATAAATTTTTGTCGCTTCTTCGATTTTCGGATTCTCAAGTTCGGAAAGCGAAGGAAGTGACTGAGCGAGATATACGAGATATCCCGTTATCACAAAGAACACCGCGATAATGATTATCAGTATAAACCTGAATGAATACTTCTCAGTCCTGTTCTTTTTTGAAATTTTTTTTCTGTATGTTTTATCACCAAAAAATTTATCGAGTTCCTGTTCTTTTTTACTGTTATTTTTTGACTTTCCGAACATTTTATGCTTTAAATTCATCAATTATTGAATCGACAATAGTCTTGCTCTCGAAATCATAATATTTCCTGAGAGTAAACGTATCGCCTGAAAATACTCCGTAACTGAAATTTTTCATCCAGTCGCCGAGATTAATATAACAACCTTTTTCCTCTTTTACCATAACCGGTTTATGCCTGTGTCCCATAACGGCAAAATTAAACCCTTCTCTGATTTTTTGAATGCCTGTATCCATCAAACCATCGCGTTTGGAATAATCCTTTTGTGACGTATATCCGCGTGATGTGGAGGATGTATGCTTCGCCAGCCAGAGCCCGATATCCGGGTGTATAAGCGAATAGAGGAACTGCGAAACACTGTTTCTGAGAATAACCCTCATTACTTTATATCCCGTATCCTTATATGCAAGTCCGTCTCCGTGATGTATAAAAAACTTCTTCCCGTTTATTTCTCTTTCTATATGGTGATGAAGAATCGGAATCCCGAATTCTTCATAAAAATAATTACCCCGCCAGAAATCATGATTTCCGGCGAGGTATGTGATTTTAACTCCTGCTTTTACAAGGTCGTAAATTGCCGATAGTACTCTGTAGTGTCCTTTCGGAACGACCTGTTTGTATTCTATCCATGAATCAAAAAAATCTCCGTTGATTATTAATTCCTTCGCTTTTCTTGAAATCAAATCATAGAAAAATTTTACAAGTATGTCTTCCTGTTCTTTGCCGTGTTCATAATGAACCATTCCAAGATGTACATCCGACAGAAAATAATATTCATCGTTCATTAAAACTATTTAACTTTTACTTTTACCGTGAAATTCTTTGTTGCCATCTTGCATGTGCCTGTTTCCGTGCTGCAATATCCGAATTTCACTGTGCCTGAAACGGTAATCGATGAACCGCTTGTCGCGTCGCTGTTTACTTTAAATTTATATTTTATCTGCGAGTTATTGATGTAATCGCCTTCTCCTCCGGAATAATCCTGAACACTGATGCCTGAAACACCGTCGCCGCTAATGCTGACTTCGATAGGAGGTTCTTTGGGAATTTTTACCTGTGTGCCGTGTTTGAATTTAATCACGAGATAAGCCGTTTCACCCGGTTTTACCGATTTTTTAGATACAGAAACTTTTACAGTCGGAGTTGATTGTGCCGATGCATCATTGAATGTCAATACGGCGAAAAAACCGATTAACAGCATCAGAGCCAATATTCTGATTTTCATACTATAGTGTAATTTAATTTAAAAATATATTTTAGAACGTATCCGAATAATATAGAAATTTTATACGTTTAATTTAATACAAAAACTCGAATAACAAGTATTGCATTTCCTTTGTTTTATACTGTTTTTTGGGGGATTTGTTTCTTGAAGAGCAGAATCAAGAATCCAGGAGTTAGAAGTTAGGAGTTAGGAGCACAAATTATTCTTAACGGATTTTATTATTTTGTCATTCCTTTATGTTAAAATGCAAGTCCCGATTTATTAGAGCATAAAAATTTATGACAAGTCTTTTATTAGCGGTCAGTTTGTCGCCGCAAGTTCTACTTATTATGTCTTTATATATCGGGCC
>JAQTLX010000013.1 GCA_028714695.1 Ignavibacteria bacterium
ATACTATAGCCGCTCTATATAAAGAACGATGGAAAATAGAGCTATTCTTCAGATGGATAAAACAAAATTTAAAAATAAAATCATTCTATGGTAGAAGTCAGAATGCAATCAAAACTCAAATTTGGATTGCAATCTCTGTTTATGCGATTGTTATAATTATGAAAAAAGAACTTATGCTAAAAGAAAATATCTACACAATTCTACAGGTTTTAAGTGTTAATATTTTTAGCAAGTTACTGTTAAATGAATTGTTTACGGAAACAACCCCCGGTAATATAGTCGATACCGAAAATAAACAATTGTTTTTATTTGATTTCTAACGGGACACTACTGATTTAATATTTCGATTTTAAAAGTTTGGTTTAAAATTGAGAGTCTAAAATTAAACACATGAGGAAAAGGCTTTACTTAATAAAGATTTTTCTTTTCATCTTCGTTTTACAATCACATCAAATTTTATTTTCACAGAATTCAACAGCACAGGAATACGCATATAAAAACGAAGTAGTATCTTCTGCAAATGAAATTGCATCGGAAGTCGGAGTTAAAATTATGCAGAACGGCGGGAATGCAATTGATGCAGTTGTAGGGACTGCTTTCGTGCTCGCCGTTGTTTATCCTCAGGCAGGTAATATCGGAGGCGGCGGATTTTTTACGGCGCGTCTTGCAGACGGCAGAGAAGTTTCGGTAGATTTTCGAGAAACAGCGCCGATGAAATCGTTAAGAGATATGTATCTTGACTCACTTGGAAATGTAATTCCCGATTTAAGCACGTACGGACATCTTGCATCCGGAGTTCCGGGCTCGGTAGCAGGGCTGCTGTACATACTCGAAACGTACGGAACGAAAGCGAGAGCGGAAGTGCTGTCGTATGCAATAAACCTTGCCGAAAACGGTTTTCATATAAACGGCGAACTTGCAAACGCGCTTAATGAATATCAGGAAGATTTCCTGAAATACTCCGTTTCGGATAACATATTCGGCAAAAAATATTCGAGCGGGGATTTGCTTATTCAGACAGAACTCGCGAATACGCTTAAAGCAATTTCGGAAAAAGGCAGGGACGGATTTTATAAGGGATGGGTCGCGGATAAAATAATTTCGGAAATGAATCGCGGTAAAGGAATTATTTCTTACGATGACCTTATGGACTATAAATGCATAGATAGAAATGTTATCAAGGGGACATACCGCGGTTATGATTTGATTACTATGGGACCGCCGTCAAGCGGCGGTATTTGTCTGCTCTATCTTCTGAACATAATAGAAAAGTTTGACATTCAGAAACTAGGATTTACTGACGAAAATTACATCAATCTTCTGGCAGAGGCAATGAAACTTGTTTATGCAGACAGGTCGGAATTTATGGGCGATATGGATTTTGTCAAAGTGCCCGTTTCAACTTTGATATCAAAAGAGTATGCGAACGACAGGATGAAATATTTCCAATTCGGAGTCTCAAGAAATTCTACCGACGTTAAATCCGGAAATATTTTTCATGAAAGCAATCAAACAACACATATTTCAACCGCCGATTCAAAAGGCAATCTCGTTTCGCTTACGACGACATTGAACGATGTTTTCGGAAGCAAAACGGCTGTTGAAGGCGCGGGATTTCTGCTAAACAATGAAATGGATGATTTTTCCGTTAAACCGGGAGTGCCCAACATATTCGGACTTGTTGGAAACAGCGCCAATGCAATCGAGCCGGGAAAAAGAATGCTGAGTTCCATGACTCCGGTTATTATTACAAAGAACGGTAAGCCATTTCTTGTTATAGGTTCGCCGGGCGGCGGTAAAATTATCACGAGTGTTTTTCAAAGCATACTGAATATAATCGATTTCAAAATGGAATTGGATGCGGCGATAGACGCTCCGCGCATTCACCATCAATGGCTGCCCGATGTGCTGCAACTTGAAAACAAGCGGCTTACAAAGAAAACAATTAAGAAACTTTCCGACATCGGCTACAAAGTAAAATCAGTACATGATTTCGGCAGGGTAGAGGGAATTATTTTTGATGACGCAGGAAATATGAAGGGGCATTCTGACAGAAGGGGATACGGAAAAGCAGTCGGTTTTTAATGTTTGAGAAATATTTTCTTTTGCAGATTAAGTTGGAAACACCGGTATCATAAATAAGATATTGAAAAATTCCATTCTTGTGTATTAACGTCCGCAGTACAAAAATCCAGAGGAATTAAAACTCCATATATTTTGTTTTTAGTAATCAAGTATCATGTACGGAGTTTTAATATTCAGTTAAATCAAAAAGAGAAAGGACTACGCATGAACCCTCAAGAAATTAATAATACGGCAATACAATCACATGAAAGCAATTCAAATAATCCGGGAGTACATTCATTCGTCGCAATCAATTACATAAAATGCAAAGAGCATTATAAACCAAGATTTGAAGAATTATTTGCGACAAGGATAAAAGCAATAGATAAAATGCCGGGATTTATTTTTATGAATGTGCTTAAACCAACAGATTCCGAAGCGGATTATCTCATAGTAAGTTATTGGACAGGAGAAGATGCATTTAAAGACTGGACAAAATCCGAGAATTTTTTAGAAGGTCATAAAAGGGGATTTGAAGACATTAAAGCGGCTAAAATGAGAAACGAGGAACCTCCGATGAAATCAGATTTCAAAACCTATAAAGTAATATCGCAATAGTGAAAAATGAATTTTTTAAAAAAACATTAAAATATGGATTTTGGGTTTTTCTAATTAAAGGATTATTGTGGCTGTTTATACCGGTATTGATTTATCTTTATAATATGATTTTCTGAATACTTAAAATTGGCGCGGCTTTTCAGATGGCTCTTCAATGTTTAAAAATTCATATAATTACGATGAAAAAAATAATTATGTACCGGAAATATTTTTTTTCATCTTGTAGCAAATCAAATCGTAGAATTTAATTTCTTTGAACACTTTATATCCCCACGATTCGTACAGTAATAAGTTTTTAGGATTCGTTGCATCAAGGGCAGTGCATTTTGCTGCAGGATGCCGTACGCATTCATCTTCTACGTGCTGAAAAAGTTTTCTTCCAATTCCATTACCTCTAAATGATTTTAATACTGCTATATCATTGAGATAAAAATGAGATTCTTCGGGTTTTACAGAACCGCATTTCATTGCATATTCGCTGATTAAATTGATAGATTCGTCATTTGCTTTTTTTCTCATATCTTCAACTGCGTTCCCGAGAGATTTAGTCCAAACAGCGTTTGTGTTCGGCGGAGTGTAATCCAGTACTCCGGCAAGCACTTGGTCTGCAAATGCACCTATCAATTTCATATTCATTTCAGGAACTATATGGAAGACTATAAGTTCATACACAAGTCTTGTAAGACGTTTTCTTTGTTCTAATTCGGGAAATGCAATTATATGTAAAGGTTCTTCTATGAATCCTTCCGAGAAAATTTCAATTGCAGTTTCAATTTCGGATTTTTCGATATTTCTAATTTCTATTTTCAATATTTTATTTAAATGAAAACACCTGCCAAATGCGCAGGTGTTATAAAATTTATTTTATGAATAATTTACATTCCAAGTCCGAAACCAGCCGTGAACGCGAACTTTGAACCGTAGTTCAGGTCGGCATTGACATTCAGGGGTCCCACAGAAAGTGTAGCGCCGAGAATACCTCTGAAGGAGTTATCGCCTTTTTGATTGAATGAAATAGGGATGCCGCCGAAATTATAATTTACATCTACGCTGTAATTTTCATATTGTGCTCCGCCGTATAGAGTAACAATTGCAAGTTTCTTGCTCAACTGGAGATTTACGAAATAAGAATTAGCATCGATGAATTTTGTATAGTATTTATCTTTAATGCCGAATGTTTGATAACCGAATTGCACTGAAATATCAAACGGCATTTTTGCATACGCGCCGATATTATGTCTTAAGCCGAATCCGAGCAATTTGAATGAGCCGTAATTTCCTACGTCAAAGCCCGGTAATGCCCTTACGGTAAGGTCAGTTCCGAATATTGTTCCTATGCCGATTTGGGGAATAAATAGCGGGACAAATTTTGATTCTTCGACGCCGCCTATCATTGTCAATGTTTGCTGCATCGGAAGATTTGCCGAATAGGCAACTGCCGGAGTTGTGCTGCCGAAAACAGTCGGGGCATTTCGCACAACCCAATTAACTGTTTGTCCGTTTTGAGTTGTAGAGAAACTCAGGTCAAACGTTTTATCCGCATCCTGCATTACGACACCGCAAAATTTAACGCCGACGTAAAAATGAGGCCAAACAGGAATTTTACTGTATCCTCCCGGGTTAAATCCGCCTATAAATCCGGAATTCAGATTCGTTCCAAGTCCTGTTGTGAACGGTTTTAAATATTGCTGCGCGTAGTCAGCACCAACTTTTGTCAATAGACCGCCTAAGTCCTGTGAAAAGATATTTGAAGAGAAAATTATAGAAAGAGCAACGATTACTGTTAGTTTTTTCATAGGAATATTTAATTTGTGTCTCATTTGCTCAAAATTGTAAATTATTAAACAAAAATAAATATCAAAATTTGAATTTACATGGAAAATCCGGGATGCTGAAAGAAAATAACTGCATTTTATATATCGGTGATTTCATATATTTATTTTCAGTGTGAGCATTTATTTCAGGAATTTAATTAAGTATTATTATATTGTATTACATTATTTATTTGTAGTGATGATGTGAATGCTTATTCGAATGCAGTACTTTTCTTTCATATAAATCTATTGCGCAATCAAAAAATGAGCGATAATGAGCGATAATGAGCGATTTTTCAGATAGTGAAAATTGAAAAAACAATACATTAAAATTATTTCCTAACATTCTTTTTTGCGCAGAAAAGATTAAAAATGATTTGTTTTACGAATGCAGTCTAATCTTTCTAATTCGGGTTTATATCTTGAAAATCGTTGTAAAATCAAGTAATTTTTCTTTTTATAAATTTTTCATAACACATTGGATTTTAAACAAATTAACAGGTTAACAGGGGGCTTCGTTTTCTTATTCGCGTTGATTGTTTACATATTAACGGTACAGCCCACAATGTCTTTCTGGGATTGCGGAGAATTTCTCGCATGCGCATTTACGTTATCGACACCGCATCCTCCCGGAGCACCGCTTCATATTCTTGTAGGGAAAATATTTACAATGTTGCCTACGGCGGCTGATATCGGTCTCAGGATGAATTATCTTTCGGTGCTTACTGCAGCGCTCTCCGTGATGCTGTTGTATCTTGTATCGACAAAGGTAATTAAGAACTGGAGAGGGGCACCTGCAAATCTTAAGGATTCGCTTATAATCGCGATACCATCCGCAATCGGTGCGTTATCATACGCGTTTGCAGATAGTTTCTGGTTCAATGCGATGGAGGCTGAAGTCTATGCATTCGGCACGTTCCTCATCACTCTCGTTATATACATAATGATGTTGTGGTGGGAGAGAGCCGAGCAACCAGGCAGCGATAAATATCTTTTATTTGCCGCTTACATAGTCGGATTGTCCCTCGGCATTCACCTGCTTGTGGTTCAATGTGTATTTCTGATGGGGCTGATTTTTTACTTCAGGAGATATGAATATACGCATAAATCTTTCATAGTTGCATCAGGTGTTTCTGTTCTTGCATTCTTTGTTGTTTATCCTTTCATTTCTTCAAAGATGCCTGACATAATAAAATCATCTCCCGTTCTTGGTTTCATTATAATTGTTGGCTTACTACTTCTCGGAATTATTTATTCTATTCAGAAAAAATCAAAACCTCTTACTTTTGCATTAATGGCAGTGTTCCTTATAATAACAGGTTACACAACTTACATATCCGTAATGCAGCGTTCGGGAGTCTCGAATTTACCAATAGATGAAAATAATCCCGATAACGTAGAAAGACTGCTTCCTTATCTTAACAGGGAACAGTACGGCGAACAGCCGTTAATCTGGCCGAGAAGATATTCGCAGGAAAATATGCATCAGAGAACATGGAAGAATTATTCCGGCGATATTGAATTCTTGTGGAAATATCAGATAAACGAAATGTTCAACAGATATCTGTTCTGGCAGTATATAGGCAGGGCGGGATATGATCAGGGAGCAGGTGTAGATTTTTCGAAATTGTTCGGAATACCGTTCATCATAGGATTGATAGGCGTATTTCATCATTTCCGGCGAGACTGGAAACTTGCACTTGTATTTCTTGCAATGTTTGTTATGCTTGGTGTAGTAACGGCGTTGTATCAGAATCAGCAGGACCCGCAGCCCAGAGAAAGGGATTATTTCTATGAAGGGGCGTTTTATGTTTTCTCGCTCTGGATTGCACTTGGTGTTGTGGGGATAATTGAAATGATTTCAGAGATGACGAAGAAGCAGGTGAGTATGGGAATTGCAGGTGTAGTAATGGCAGTTTCATTTGTATTCGTGCCGCTCAATATGCTGAAAGTCAACTATCCGTATCAGAGCAGAGCAGGAAATTACTTTCCGTATGATTACGGTTATAATCTTCTTCAAAGTTGTGAAAAGGATGCAATACTTATAACAAACGGCGACAACGATACTTTCCCGTTATGGTGTCTTCAGGCTGTTTACGGCGTAAGGCAGGATGTCAGGATTATCAATCTTTCTCTTGCGCAGATGGACTGGTATAACCTTCAATTGAAAAACGAGAGACCTTACGGTTCGCTGACAGTGCCTATGTCCTACACGGATGCGCAGTTAACAAGCCCTGATTTTCTAAGACCCAGAGAGTGGGATGAAAAGAAAATTCAGACGATAGATGTTCCGCCGGAAGCGTATCCTGATACAATGAAAACCAAACCGGATAAAATAGTGTTTACGGTCCCCGCGACAATAAGACAGAAATCCGGCAACAGAACAATAACGGGAGTAAAGTTTACCGATCTGCTTGTTCTGGATGTCATCCGTTCTAGCAAATGGAAAAGACCGTTTTATTTTTCATCAACAGTTTCGCCGGATAATTTTGCGGGACTCAGCAATCATTTGATACTTCAGGGTATGGTTTATAAACTTGTACCCTACAGCGTAAATGAAGGCAATGATATTGCAGTTGATCAGGAAGTAACAAAGAAATGTCTTCTTGAACCGCCTTCCGTTCCGAGCAAGACTCCTCAGTATGGATTTTTATTCAGAGGTTTGAACGATGATAAAATTTTCTATGACCAGACGCAGCAAAGGATGCTTGAAATGTACAGAACGATTTTTGTGTGGCTGGCAAATTCATATACGGCGGATTCGACAAAACTTTCGGAGGCGAAAGCAATTTTGTCGAGAATGGAAACAGTAATATCGTCTAAAGTAGTTAATATGGATTACCGTCAGGAATATCAGATTGCAATGCTTTACAGCGCTATAGGCGACAGAAGCAAATTTGAACAGTATTCAAAAGGCGCTGAGGCAGGCGCTTTGCAGGATAAGAAGAGTAAAAACAATAATACGCAGAACTTCTATAATCCGTACAGGATTCTGCTGGACATATATGAGGCAAGAGGTGATTATCAGAAAGCAATTGATATACTGAATGAACTGGACCAGAGAGACCCTGCTGTTTTACAAAAGAAAGAAAGTTTGAAATTAAAAATGTCCGGCAATAATAAATAATCGCCGTTATGCAGAATTGTAATGAGAAATAAAAAGAAAATTGGAATATTAATAGTTGCATATAATGCCGCTACGACGCTAAACAAAGTACTGGATAGAATACCGGCGAATGTTTACGACGAGATAGACGAGATTGCAGTTTTTGACGATGCGAGCAAGGATAATACATACATGGTTTCGGTCGGGTACAAAGAAATAAAGAAACTCGATAAACTTACCATATACCTTAATGATAAAAATCTCGGTTATGGAGGCAATCAGAAAAAAGGCTTCAATTATTTTGCCGAAAAGGGATTCGATGTAGTTGTACTGCTGCACGGAGACGGACAGTATGCTCCCGAAATACTTCAGGATATGTACTCGCCTATAACCGACGGAGCGGCGGATGTTGTTCTTGGTTCAAGAATGATGACAAAATACGGCGGAGCGCTGAAAGGCGGAATGCCGCTGTATAAATATCTCGGCAACAGGATTTTGTCCGTATTCCAGAACAGAAGGCTGAAAATGAATCTGACCGAATTCCATTCTGGATACAGGGCATATTCAATTCAGGGATTGAAGAAACTTAATCTTGAAAATACGACAGACGATTTCCATTTTGACACGCAGATAATCATCAAGGCGCATCACAATAATCTCAGGATAATTGAAGTACCTATACCGACGTATTACGGCGATGAAATATGTTACGTGAACGGTTTAAAGTATGCAAGGAATATATTCGGAACGACAAATGAATACATTAAGACAGTTAAGGGAAAAAAGAAATCGGATATTTATTCCGAGTTCTACATCGCATATCCATTGAAGATGTATCCTTATTCGAGCCACAAGACAGTAATAGACATTCTGAATCAAAAAGAAAATCAGAGAATACTGGATGTAGGCTGCGGCGACGGATTATTTGCCGAACATGTTACAAAAGGCAATTATAAAATCGGAGTTGATTTTATTGATGAATCCGAAAATACTAAGAAGAATTTCGGTAAATATTACAAGTTTGATCTTAACGAAGGTCTGCCTGCTGAACTGGAATCGGAAGAGAAATTCGATTACATACTTTTTCTTGATATACTGGAGCATCTGCTTGATTACGAAACCATATTATCCGAATCGAGAAAATATCTAAAGAAGGACGGGAAAATAATTATTTCACTTCCCAATATTGCAAATATATTTGTCAGACTGAATCTGCTTATTGGAAGATTTCCTTATTCCGATAAGGGGATTCTCGACAGAACTCATCTGCATTTTTTCACTTTCGGTTCAATTAAGAAAATGATACGGAAGTTCAATTTTATAATAGCAGATAAAAAGGTTACACCGATTCCCATAATAGAAGTACTTCCTGATTTTCTTAAGAAAAATGCAGGATACGTGCTTAATTTCATACTATATGCGGCAACATTATTGCTAAAAAGGCTGCTTGGATATCAGTTCATATTTATTATAAAAAACAATCAGAAATAATTTGGCAAAACAGATTAATAAGACTGTCAAAAACGTTGAAGTCAAAAATGTTCAGAAAAGCATTTTCGATAATGATTATATCATACTCGGAATTCTTCTTGTCTTTTGGATAATATTTTTCCGCGAACTTCTTGCGGGAAATGCATATCTCTTCGATGATTTCATCGAACAGTATTATCCCGGCAAGTTTATGTCGGCAACGATGTTAAAAAACGGAATATTCCCTTTCTGGAATCCTTATGCGTTCAGCGGAATGCCGTTTTTTGCCGATCTGCAGGTTGCAGTTCTGTATCCTTTTAATCTGATTCTCACGGTATTTGTTTCGGGAGGGAAGTTATCCGCGCTCGCAATTCAAAATTCCATAATACTTCACTATTTATTATGTTCCGTATTCTCATACTTCCTCGCAAAGCATTTTAAAATATCAGGGCTTTTTTCGCTTATCTTCGCACTCATGTTTACATATTCGAGTTATATGATAGTTCACATGATTCACATGCCTCTTGTAGAAGCGGTTGTCTGGTTTCCGCTGTTCATGCTGCTGTGGCTGAAATTCATAGAAACAAAAAAGTTTTATTTTCCGGTTATCTCCGGATTCATTATGGCTCTTTGCATACTTGCGGGATATCCGCAGGTTCCTTTTTTCGTTTTCTTTTTTGCAGCAATCTATACGGCATTCTTATTTTACGATTTGGTGAAGGAAAAGAATTACAAAGAACTCGGAAAGATAAGCGCAGGGTTCGTGATAGTATTGTTTTTTGCATTCGGGCTTACTGCTTTCCAACTTCTGCCGACACTGGAGTTTATAAGCCTTTCAAACAGGGCATCGTTCGATTATAATTTTGCCAAGCAGGGTTCTTTTCACCCTTACGAGATTATAACGATATTGATACCAAAATTCTTCGGTATATGGTCAGGCAACGAGAAGATTACCGATCTTCAGTACTGGTCGAAACATTCGGAAGGACCATGGATGTTTTCAATCTCAAATGCGTTCATTTCTTCTCTTTCGGTTTTGCTGTTTATTCCGGCTGTGAGATATTTCTTTAGAGAAAAAAAGAATTTGAAGTTAATTTATTTCTCGTTGTTCATAATCGCATTTTCTTTCCTCTTTGCTTTCGGAGGCTATTTCTTTTTCCATAAAATGCTTTTCGATTATGCGCCGTTTTTCAACAGATTCAGAAATCCGGCACACGTGCTGTTCCTCGTAATGTTTACCGTATCGCTTATATCGGTATTAGGTACAGACCGTATAATCAAAGACGGAAAACTCAAGGAGTATTTTTCGAACAAGTATTTTATTGGTGTCGTATTATTTGTTCTATTAGTCCTGTTTGTTGTAATTTCCGGCACACTGATACCTGATTATGCAAAAAAAACAGAACAGGTTATATCATGGGTGAGAAATCAATATATGCAGTTTCTGATTTTCTTCCTTATTTTCACTGCTCTGTTTTATCTTTTATCGGGGAATAAAATTACTTATAACGTTTTTGGATATCTGCTTGCAGGAGTATTGCTTGCTGAGATATATTTTCTCTGGTTTGATCAGAATAACGGTACAAAAAATCCCGAACAGTATTTCGGCAAACAAACTCAACTGGCAGGGAAGTTTAAAGATGAAATGAAGTCCGAGCATTTCCGTGTAAATATGCGTGACGGAAATTATATGCTGTTTCAGAGGAATCAGGGCTTGGTGGATGATATAGAATTTATTGAGGGATACGGCGCGCTTATACTAAAAAATTACATTCCGCCGAACAGAATCGATACAGCAAGCACTCAGACACATGACCTGATGAATATTAAATATAAGGTTTTTAACGACCAGAGCGGCAAAAAAGCGCTGGGTCAGTGTGATACATATCTGCCGAGAGTTATGATGTTCTATGATGCAGTTAAATTTGATACTCCCGAAGAAGTGAATACATTTATGGGAAGCAAAGAATTTAATTACCGCAGAACTCTGGCTATTGAAAGTAATGAAACGATTAATCTACCGAAAATGGGATCCGGAGATTCGATTCCTCAAAGTTCTGCAAAAATTTCAGAGTATGGATTGAACGGCATGAAGGTTGATGTGGAAACATCAAAAGACGGTCTGTTATTCTTCAGTGAAGTCTATTATCCCGCTTTTAAAGCATATATTGACGGCAAACCTGCCAAGATTCTTAAAACCGACTTTTGTTTGAGGTCAGTGCCTGTTGAGAAAGGCAAACATACGATTGAAATGAGGTATGAATCGGATACATTCAAGTCGGGATTAACTCTTACTTTAATCAGTTCAGGCTTATTTATTTTGCTTCTGCCTATTACAATATTTTTTGGTAAAAAAGGAAAGAAGACAGATGAACATACTGATTAATGCATTATCAGGAATCGGTGATGCATTAATGTTTTCACCCTCGCTGAAATTACTTTATGAAAAACTACCTAACTATCATATAGACATGATGGTTATGTTTAAATCTGTAAGTGAAGTATATAGAAATTCTCCTTACCTGCGAAACATTCATTATATCGACTTTCTTAATCAGTCAAAGTTCAAATCATTAAGCCGGTTGCGCGAACTTAAAAAGAATGATTATTTCGTTTCAATAAATGTATATCCTTCAAACAGAATTGAATACAATGTCGTAAATTGGCTAATCGGGGCTAAGAAGAGGCTGGCGCATGAGTATCTTAATTCAGGTCTGCTGCGATGTGAATTTCTTAATAACATAACCGTAAAAGAGCAAAAAGACATTCATAACGTTATCCAGAACATCAATCTCATTAAAAAGTTGGTCGACGTAAGCGATACTGACGCAGGGAAAATGGAGATATTTCTTTCTGAGGATGATGACAACTCGGCAATATTCTGGCTAAAGAAAAACGGCGTGGATTTTAAGAAACCCGTCATTGGTTTTCACTGCGGCTCTTCAACATTGAAAAACCATATCCATAAAAGATGGGCGAAAGAAAAATACGCTGAACTTGGAAAAAGACTCATACAAGAATACGATGCAAATATTCTATTATTCGGAAGCGAAACTGAATTGAACAATGAAATTAACGGTATGTTAGGTAATAAAGCCTTATTGGCATCAAATGTGAATTACATGGATTCGATGGCGAGACTGAAGCAGTGCTGCTTGTTCGTATCTAACGATACGGCATTCCTGCATTCTTCATCAGCATTTTCAATACCTACGGTAGCAATTTTCGGATATACGAACTATAAGGAATTATACCCCTGGAAAACGGAGAGTGTTGTTGTCAGAAAAGATTATGATTGCAGTCCTTGTTTCTTCAATTCACCGAAACCCGCATCTTGCAAATGGAAAGATGATGATATGTTCAAGTGTATGAAGAATATTTCAGTTGATGAAGTCTATGAAGCCTGCATAAAACTTCTTGCTAATTCCAGAAGTCCCATGTAATACTGAATCTCGAAAGCGATTTTAGGAATCCGCCTCTATTATCCCACGGATAAACATAAGTATCATAAATCAGATTATTCAGTAAATTAGCAAATGTAAGGTTTATATTTGCTTTTCCGATTCTGGCACCGATATAAAAATCCACATCAAGTTTGCCGTGATTGTCCGGAACATTACCGTAAACGCCTACGATGCCGTTTGTAAACTGGTCATATCCAATCAATGGCGCTTCAGAAAAATATTTAATGTTAAAACCTGTTTTTAGATTCAGGTGATTGGTGAAGAAGTAATTATGATATGAAATATCCGTTTTGATAAAAATTTTAGGGAGACCGTGAAATTCGATATTTTCGTTGTCAATAGTGTTTATATTGACATAACCCTCAATATACTTTGACTTATATGTCAGACCGTAATTGCCGTTTAAAAATGATGAAGAATTTCTGTATCCGTAATGAACGGCGTTGAATCCGAAATTCTCATAGTCAAACTTAAATCCTAATTCATAGTATCTTATTTTTTCCGGCGCATAACTGCTTCCGCCTGAGATATCATATAAATATTGAGAATATCCCAATCCACCCGGAACGTCGTATCCGCCTGCATTTAGAGTGAGGAAAATTTTATCAGCGAACGTATGTTTATATTTTATTTCACCGCCGTATGCGATGTATTGACTGCCGCCGAAGTTTTCAGATTTAAGTCCGGCGGATATTCTGAAACTCTTGTAATCCAGATCCGCCCTTGAGTAAATATCGAGATAATTATTCTGAAAATATATTGTACCAATATTAGCATCGGGCTGTGAAGCGGAAGTACGGTCGAAATTATAAAAATTGTACAATCCTTTTATGCCTGCGAGCAACAGTATTGATGATGCCTTGAAAGGCACGATGTTGAAATTCTGATTAAGGTCGAAACCGTATTGGATATTATGATAATTCTTGGATACTTTTATTGAATCGGGGTTAAGTCCTTTTTCGCCGTATCTGAATTCCCTGAATGAATTCTGGCTGAACAAATTAAATCTTGTAACGGACAGACTGTCTTTAAAAAATTTACCGGTAACTGAAAAGTTGCCGTAAAAATTGCTCAGTTTTTCGTAAGAGTCAGCAACGTTCACGCCGGCAAGTTTAGGGTCAAGTAATGTATCGGAAGAAGTGAAAGGGTAGAGTCCGCCGTTCAATCCGCGCTGCAATTTATTCTGGGCGTAAGTAAATTTAAAATTCAGTTTTTCCGATGGGTAGTAGTTCATGCTTACTCTTCCGCGCCAGAGGGCAAAATCGGAATTATTATAATGACCGTCGGAGCCGTGATTATTTAATCCAAAAATAAGATTGAATTTTCTTGATACCGGAAAATTCATATAGAAATCCGCAAACAACGCTCCGTCTCTATCCTGAGAATATCTCAATTGTGAAAATAAATTCGGCTGGAATTTGTCTTTAGTAATAATGTTCACTGCTTTTGAGCGTGAGTTTGTTCCGTACAGAAAAGAAAGGGGAGTACTTACTTCCTCGATTCTTTCAATTTCATTAACTGAAATATTTTCAACATCGAATCCTCCCGAATAAATATCGTTTATCTGAATACCGTCTTTGAATATTCCGATTTCTCTCGACCCGTTAAAGGATAACGATGTTCGGCTTCCGGTTCCGAATGAATTTAGATAAAAACCGCTTCGTTCATTCAGCATCTCGCCGAGATTTCTTTTATCATTCCAGATATAACTGTCATACGAAACAGTATCGGAATAAGGGGATATGACGTTGTTCTTTATAATTTTGTTGTTGTCGAATTTTATTAGAGTGTCTTTGGATTTATGTTTTACGAGAGTTGAATCATCGGATTTTAATTTTACGAGAGTTGAATCATCGGATTTTAATTTTACGATGGCAGTATCATTCGACTGCGGGAATAAACGTACCGCCAGCAGCAATATTATTATTAAAATAAATTTCCTCAAATTTATTTTCATTATACCTAAAGAACTTCTTCGGGCTTTACATCAAGAGTGTCCAGGTCTTTTTTGTGTTTTATAATTTTTGCATCGACGAGAAATACAACTTCTTCGGCAATATTCGTAGCATGGTCGGCAAGTCTTTCAAAATGCCTTAATAGGCTGATACAGTGGGCGCAAGGATTTATAACCGACGGATCCTTTTCCATTCTGGAAATAAGGTTATAAAAAATATCCCTTTCCATTTTATCGATAACATCATCTGATTTTATGATTCCCAGTGCGAGTTCGTGGTCGTTATTTACGAATGAATCGATGGTTTTATTAGCAATTAATTTTACCTTTTCAGCCATTACGAACATTCCGGTTTCCTTGAGGAGGTCAATATGATCTTTCAGAGGTTCTGCTCTTTCGGCAATATTAACGGCGATATCGCCGATGCGTTCGAGGTCATTGTTAATTTTCAGAGCGGACATGATTATTCTGAGGTCAACAGCAACGGGCTGTGTCAGCGCAAAAATTCTCTGACATATCTTGTCAATTTTGATATCGTACTTATCGACTTTATCATCTCTTTCGATTACTATTTTTGCCAATTCGAAATTGCTTTCGAACAGGCTTCTCATGGCGAAGTCTATCTGTTCTTCTACAAGGCTTCCCATTTTTATGACCTTAGTTCTTAACTGGTCAAGTTCTTCTTCTAAATAATGAAACATAAATAATTAATTAAAATATTAGCCGAATTTACCCGTTATATAATTTTGTGTTCTTTCATCTTTCGGTTCAATAAATATTTTTCTTGTCGCGTCATATTCAATAATTTCTCCATTCAGGAAGAATGCGGTATTGTCGCTTATTCTCGCTGCCTGCTGCATATTATGTGTTACAATAACTATTGTAATACTTTTTTTCAAAGTAAAAATAAGTTCTTCTATTTTTGAAGTCGAAATCGGATCGAGCGCGCTTGCCGGTTCGTCCATCAGAATTATTTGAGGATTGACCGCAAGTGCCCTGGCTATACAAACACGCTGCTGCTGTCCGCCGGACAATCCAATGGCGTTATCTTTCAATCTGTCCTTTACTTCATCCCATATTGCGGCGCGCTTCAGACTTGTTTCAACTATATCATCCAGCCATTCTTTTTTTCCAATACCGTTTATTCTCGGACCGTAGGCAACGTTTTCATATATTGATTTAGGAAAAGGATTCGATTTCTGAAAAACCATGCCGACATTGCGTCTTAGCGCCACAATATCGATTTTTCTGTCATAAATATTTTTTCCGTCAATCAGCACGTTTCCCGTAATTTTTACATCAGTAATCAGATCATTCATTCTGTTAAGCGTTCTGAGATAAGTCGATTTACCGCATCCGGAAGGTCCTATCAACGCGGTAATTTTATTCGCATCAATATCCAGATTAATATTCTTCAAAGCCTGATTTTTCCCGTAAAATAAATTCAGATTCTTTGTTTCTATTTTTATGTTCTTCAAGTTCATCTATATAATGGGAAAAATAGTATAATAAATTCTATTATACACTTATTAATTATTACGAAATTGTAAATTTATTCATTGATAATAAGACCATCTGACATTTTGATAATCCTGTCGCATTTTCCGGCGAATTCTTCGTTATGAGTAACAATAATGAAAGTTTGTTTGAATTTATCCCTGAGTTTGAATATCAGTTCGATTATGGAATCAGCATTTTCGGTATCGAGATTTCCCGTCGGTTCATCGGCGAGAATAATTCCGGGTGAATTTACAAGTGCGCGGGCGATTGCAACTCTTTGTGCTTCTCCTCCAGATAGTTCCGAAGGTTTATGATGCATTCTATCTTCGAGTCCTACTTCAATCAACAATTCCTTTGCTCTTTTATCATCGTCATTGCCGGCAATCCTTGAGGCTATATGCACGTTTTCGAGAGCGGTGAATTCAGGAAGCAGATGGTGAAATTGAAATATGAATCCGATATCTTTCGAACGAAAATCGGCAATCTGTTTATCCATCATGGAAAAAATATCTTTTTTATCGAAGAACATTGTGCCCGTATCCGGCTTATCCAGCGTGCCGATTATGTGCAGGAGCGTACTTTTCCCGGCGCCCGATTTACCAACGATGGCAGCGATTTCACTTTTATATATATTTAAATCGATACCCTTGAGAACCTTCAGCAAATTGTTCTTTGTAATCCGGTACGATTTAGTAATGTTCTTTAATTCAATTAATACTTCATTCATATTATTATTCCCATCTTATTGATTCAACCGGTTTTTGTTTAGATGCTCTTATTGAAGGATACAAGGACGCAAGAAAGCAGAGAATCAGCGCTGCCAGAGGAATATAAATAAAATCAGAGAACCTTAGGTCAACGGGCAATGCGTCAAGTTTATAAACGGTTGTATCCAGTTTATATATTTTAAAGTAAATTTGCATTAGGGAAATACCGATTCCAAGCAAAGAGCCGGCAGTCATTCCTATTACGCCAACGACTAAACCCTCGAACATAAAAATGCGTGTTATCATTTTATCTGAAGCGCCGAGTGCTTTTAAAATTCCGATATCTCTTTTTTTCTCTATTACGGTCATAGTAAGCGAGCCAAGAATATTAAAGGATGCAACGGCGATAATTAGACTTAACACAATGAATGCCACCCATCTTTCAACTTTCAGAATCGAGTAGAAATCTTTATGGAGGTCATACCATGTCATTACATTATATTTGCTTGTGTCGAGACTGCTTTCGAGTCTGGCTTTAACGGCATCGGATTCGTTTATATTATCAAGTTTCATTTCAATACCGTTGACCGAATTGCCCATCCGGAATAGAGTTTGTGCATTGGCAATAGATATGTACGAGTATTTCAAATCATAATCACGGTTATCCGAATCAAAAATCCCGCGTACTATAAACTGTTTTGTTATAGGCTCAATAAATTGTGTAAGCGAATATTCTAGTCCTACCGGACTTACAACCGTCAATGTGTCTCCGATAAATACTTTAAGGTTGTTAGCGAGTGCAAATCCGATAATAATGCTTCCATAGCCGCCCTGATCTTTAAGATCGAATTTTCCGTAATTAGTATATTTTTTAATTCCGGATACTTTATCGATATTATTTTCGTCTACGCCTTTTACAAGAAGAACTTTATTTACTTCTCTGGTAGCAATCATGCCTTTGTCGAGCGTAAAGGCTGCCGCGTCATTCACACCGTTTCCATGAATTGTTTCAAGCATGGATTCATATCCTTCAAACTTCGACGAATTTTTCGATTCTATTCTGATATGCGGGTCGAAACCAATCAATATTGACGTTACTTTTTTCGAAAAGCCGTTGAATACTGAAAGGACAATAATCATTGCAGCAACGCCAATCGTCACGCCGATTACGGAAATTGCAGAGATAACCGTAATGAAATTAAGTTTTCTCTTGGAAAATAAATATCGCTTCGCTATAAACAGTTCTACTCTCATTATTCGTCAAATACTATTACTGATTCACGGTATTGTCTTACTTTATTATTATCGATTTTTGAAAGTATATACTCATCAAGATCTTTTTTCTTTTTATCGAGGTGTCTGTCGTCTTTAAGTTTTGATATATCGTAACGGACATGCAGTACTCTGTTATCCAGTATATGCCTTGAAATACCCGCCGGCAGTTTAACATCCGAGTCCGCAATCTTAACAATCTGTTCTTTTTTAAATCTTGGGAATTCAACCAGTATGCCTTCTTTACGCGAGTATTTTTTTAAATCAGCAAATCGTATTTCTTCTTCCGACCTGTCGAAAGCATATTTATTGAAATAGAATCTTGTCAGTGAATTAAGTTCGCATATCATTTTAGAAAATTTTCTGCTCAGGTGAATCAGTAATGTCGATTGATTCTGTATTTCGGATGACAGTACATAGTTAAATCCGCTGTTGAGAATTCTGTAGCCTGCATTGTATTTTATTTCAGTCCATTCGAGTCCGATTTTTTCGCAGATTGCTTTTATTTCGTCATTACCGATATTATAAATAAGGTGGTTCCAGTTCCTTAATTTAATTCTTGGATTGTTATAATCAATAATCTGGCATACAATAAGTTTGCAGCCAATTTCTTTCAAAGTGCTCAGTCTGTTTGCGCCATCGATTAGGAGATATCCTTTTCTCGATTTGCCTACTATTACGGGATTAAGGAGATATTTGCTTCCAGATATCCTGTCGTAAATATTTCTAAGTCTGTTAAATTCTGTTGTTTCGTGCAATTTAATTTCTTTAATCTTCAGTATGTCGAGATTAAAGAATTTAGTCGTGTAATTTATCATGCTTTTATAATGTCAATAACACCTTTATCGTTCACTGTAATTTTTATTGTATCATCGGGTAAGAAAACGCCTTCAAGAATTTTTTCCGAAAGGGGATTGGCAATATATTTCTGGATAGTTCTTTTTATCGGTCTTGCGCCGTACTGCGTATTGAATCCAAGTTCACCGAGCCAATCTTTAACATCATCATCAATAATAACCGTCATTCCGTTTCTTTCGATTTTATCCGCGAGATAACTTAATTGAATATCGACGATTTTTCTTATGTCGCTTTTAATAAGCGGTTTGAAAAGAATTATTTCGTCAATGCGGTTAAGAAATTCGGGTCTTATAGTAACTTTAAGCAAGTCCACAAGTTTAACGCGCATTCTGCCTAATATTTCATCACGGTTATTCTCGTCAAGATTTTGCAATTGTTCCTGAATAAGTTGAGAGCCTATATTCGACGTCATTATGATGACTGTATTTTTAAAATTCACGGTTTTACCCTGAGAATCAGTCAATCTTCCTTCATCTAGAACCTGAAGCAGGAGATTGAAAATATCCTGATGTGCTTTTTCAATTTCATCCAGCAAAACAACCGAATAAGGTTTGCGTCTTACTGCTTCAGTGAGGTATCCGCCTTCTTCATATCCGACATAACCCGGAGGAGCGCCGATCAGTCTGCTTGAAGAGAATTTTTCCATATACTCGCTCATATCAATTCTTATAATTGCGTGTTCATCGTCAAACAGGAATTCTGCGACTGCTCTTGCCAGTTCCGTTTTACCGACACCAGTAGTTCCCATGAAGAGGAATGAGCCGATAGGTCTGTTCTCGTCCTGAAGGCCTGCTCTTGTCCTTCTGACGGCATTTGAAATAGCAAAGACAGCATCTTCCTGTCCGATAACTCTTTTAGACAATATTTCTTCCATTTTAAGAAGTCTGGATCTTTCGCTTTGCAGCATTTTATTCACGGGAATTCCCGTCCATTTGGAAACAACGCCTGCAATATCTTCGGCATCAACTTCTTCCTTCAGCATCTTACGGTTTTTTTGAATTTCCGCAAGGCGTTCGGATTTTTGCATTATTTCCTTTTCGAAGGAGGGAATTTTTCCGTATCGCAATTCAGCGACCTCTGCGAGTCGGCTTTCTCTTTCCAGTTTATCCGCTTCGAGTTTTGATTTTTCCGATTGTTCTTTTAATTCCCTGATTGATTTAATCAGTTCCTTTTCAAGGTTCCAGTGGGAGATAAGCAAATCCCTTTCGGATTTTAGTTCGGAAAGTTCTTTCTCGATTTCCGAAATCCGTTCTTTAGTCGATTTAATATTTAAATCTCTGTCCGGCATACGTGAAAATCTAAATATTCAAAATTTTATCTTCAATGCCGAATAAATAAGCAATTAAAGCCGCGCGTATCCACATTCCGTTTCTTTCCTGTCTCCAATATTTTGCTCTAGGGTCGTTATCAATTTCAACATCCAGTTCCTGTCTTCTTGGCAGCGGGTGCATTATGATTGCATCTTTTTTCAATAATTTCAGATGTTTCTGATTAAGATGAAATTTAGTATAATCAATATCTTTAGATTCTCCGTTAATATCGTATTCGTCCTGAATTCTTGTCATATAAACGGCATCTGCTTCTTTGAGTGATTTTTCAAGATCGGCAGATTCCTTAAACGGAATCTTGTGCTTTTTCAGAAATACTTTTATTTCATTTCCGATGCGCAGATATTCGGGTGATACATAAATAAGTTTGACGCCTTTATAATTTTTCAAAAGATAGGAAAGTGATCTTACAGTTCTGCCTCTGAGCAGGTCACCGACCATAACGATAGTTTTATTATTTATGCCGCCTCTTTCCGCGAATGAAATATCCAGAGTATATAAATCGAGCAATGCCTGAGTGGGGTGCTGGTCTTTTCCCGATCCGCCGTTTATAATGCTGATGGGGCGTTTAATTTTATTGAGCATCCATGCTGCTTTTTCCGCCATACCTTCTTCAAAGTGTCTCATAATAATAATGTCGGCATACGAACTGAAAGTACGGATAGTGTCTTCTGCTGATTCACCTTTAATTTCGGACGATGTTGAAGTTGAGCGAATTTCACTAACTTTAAGACCGAGTATATAGCATGCGCTCTGGAACGATACAAATGTACGGGTTGACGGCTGTACGAAATAAAGCATTGCTCTTTTATGAGAGAGCAGTGTTTGCAGCCAGTCAAGACCTTCTTTTGCTTTTGCAATTTTTCTGATTTTATTTGCTGTGGCAAAAAGATTGCTTATGATTTCGGGAGTTAATTGCTGGGAAAAAAGCATATCGAAGAGTCTCCCGTTTTTTTCAAAATATTTCAATTTATTGTTTAACGGTGTTTTATAAAACTCTTCCCAATTTATACTTTTTAATTTTTCGATTTTTTTCGATTCAACTTTTTTCATATAAAATTTTTAAGTTTTAATTTCTATAAGTGTATTAATGTGCCGGCTTTTCCTTCGAGCGAATCAACCAGTTTTGTAATATGTGTGATGATTGCATGATTTCCTGTTGCCGATACGAATTCAATAACGGACTGAACTTTCGGGCCCATACTGCCTGCCGTAAAATGACCCTGGTCGTAGTAAGTAGTGGCTTCATCAAGATTCAAATCAGTCAGTTTTATTTCATTCGGTTGTCTGAAATTTATATAGCATTGTTCCACATTTGTAAGTATAACAAATTTATCGGCTTTAAGGTCGATAGCAAGTTGTGCGGAAGCAAGGTCTTTGTCAATAACCGCTTCGACACCTGCAATGTCATTATTCTTATCGTGATAAACCGGAATACCTCCGCCGCCGACTGATATAACTATGTATCCGTCTTTAGTAAGGTCGGATATTATTTGCGTCTGAATTACTTTTATAGGTTTTGGCGAAGCGACTACTCTTCTGAATCCTTTACCCGCGGGATCTTCTTTGAATTTCCAGTTCTTAATTTTAAGGATTTCCCGTGTCTGATCGGCTGAATAGTATGGTCCGACAGGTTTCGATGGTTTTTCGAATGCCGGGTCTTTTTCATCGACCAGCACTTGAGTTAGCATTGCAATAGTGCTTTTCTTGATATTGTGTTTCTCAAAAGCATTTTGAATGGCTTTTTGAAGTATATAACCGATTTCACCCTGAGTTTCCGCGACGCAGACATCGAGTGGCATTGGCGGAACTTTAGAGGAACCTTCTTCCTGCTGAATAAGGAGATTACCGACCTGCGGACCGTTGCCATGAGTAAGAATAACATCATAAACGGTTGAATTGAAAAGCGGAATTAACTGCTCAGCGGTATCTGCGGCAGCGGCTTCTCTTTCTTCGATAGTTCCCTTTGATTTTGAATCCAGTAAAGCATTTCCTCCGAGTGCAATAACAAGGAGTTTCTTTTTATCCGTCATAAATCCGATTTGTGAAATAATTTATATAAAAAACAAAATTAACGATTTAAACTTCATTACTCAATTCAGATATAAGCCTTTTTTGACTATTATAGCCCCTTAATTTAAAAAAGGAACTATTTCGATTTATTCTTGTATAAAATAGTAGAAATGGATATTTTTAAGAAAATACAAAAACGTGAAAAAAAATAGACACATAGCATATATTACATTTTTTACAGCAGTGATGTTTATATCAGTTTCTATTTTTTACAGTTGCGGTGCAAATCTTTTTTCAACATCTGAAGATATAAAACTGGGAGAAGATCTGGACCGGGAAATTCAAAACAGTCCGAAAGAATATCCCTTGCTGCAGAACAGACCGGAAATTACGGATTATGTGACCGGTATAGGGAAGTACATTTTAAATTCATCGCCTAAAATTCAATATAAGAATGTATTTCCGTATAAATTTCAGGTTATAAATGATACGGTTATAAACGCTTTCTGTACTCCCGGCGGATTTGTTTACGTCTATACGGGTCTCATGAAGTTCATCGATAACGAAGCAACGCTTGCGGGAGTTATCGCACATGAAATTGCACATGCGGAAAGAAGGCACATGACTCAAAGGCTGACTTCCTATTACGGAGTAAGTTTTCTAATGAATCTTGTTTTGGGCAGCAATCCGAACACAGCCGCAGAAATAGCGGCGAATTTATTTGCCGGACTGGGTTTTCTGGCAAACAGCCGTTCAGACGAAGAAGAAGCGGACGATTATTCGATTAAGTATTTAATGACATCCAAATATTATCCGGGCGCGATAGAGTTCTTTTTCGATAAGATTCTTGCTGAGCAGAAGAAAAAGAATCAGGTTGGAGGCAGTTTAGACAGGCTTCTCTCCACTCATCCATTGCCGCAAGACAGGATGGACAATGTTAAAGAGCAGTTGAAAATGAATAAAATAAAAGTTGATTCGACGAGAGGAATTTATGCGGATGAATATCAAATTTTTAAAACTAAATTAACCAGGTAAAAGATGAAAAACTTTATAATAACAGTACTGATATTATTTATTTCCACAACGATTTTTGCACAGAGCGGTAAAACCACATCTGACAAGAACTATAATTTTTCAATTACGGTGACGAAGAACTGGACGATGAGAAATACGGTTGAAACGAACAAGAAAGACGTAATTACATATAGTTTTGACAAGAACGACGGCAAGGTTACTTTATCGCTTATTGCTTTTAAATTTGCGAATGCAAGAAATCTGGATGATTTCATCTATACACTTGAAAAGGATTTCAATCTGAACATTCCGGAAAAGACAGGCGGATACACAGAACTAAATGGTGATAAGTACACCGGCAAATCAGGGGAGTACAAGGACAACGATTCGTATGAGAAGATTTATTATTACTCAACGGCAACAGATATTTCAGGCGAGTATTTCTGTTACATGGTAAGGTTTATAGTGGATGCGAAAGCAAATTTGAACGATGCAAAAAGCGATATTAATACTATAGCGGACAGTTTTAAAATAAAATTCTAATATTTATTTCAGGAAAGGGTTATTCTCTTTCTCGAAACCAACGGTTGTAGATTCCATATGTCCCGGATACAGGGTCACGTCATCATCCATTGAATCAAATATTTTTGTTTTTATTGATTTAATAAGTGTATCATAATCGCCGCCCGGCAAATCGGTTCTGCCGATTGATAGTTTGAAAATCGTATCGCCGCAGAAGACAATTTTTTCTGAAAAATCGGCAATACATATTCCGCCGGGAGAATGACCGGGCGTATGAATTATTTTCAATTCATTGCTGCCTAATTTCAAGATACATTTCTCATTGAGTGAATCATCGGGAGCAGGAAGTTCATTAATTTTTATACCGTAAAGGAGACCCTGTTCAGGCGCTCTTTTATAAAGGGAAAGGTCATCGTTGTGGATTAAAATCGGAACGCGGAATTGTTCATCCGCAAAGGCATTTCCGAGAACGTGGTCTATATGCCCGTGAGTATTAACTATATATTTAATTTTGATGTTGTTATTGTTCAGAAAGTTTATCAATTCATCCTGTTCGTATATGGTATAAAATCCGGGGTCGATAATCATACCTTCATGAGTATTTTCGCAGTAATAGACGTAACTATTCATCCGGAAGGGATTGACGACAAAAGTTTTGGTTCTCATTGATTATTAAATTGATTTTACTTGAGTTATTAAATAATTTTAAGACTTTTAAGTTTCATTTGACAGATAAAGATAAAATAAAAATAATTGCTACAAATCGTAAGGCTAATTTTCAATACGAGATACTTAGCCGTATTGAAGCGGGCATAGTATTGAAAGGAACGGAAGTGAAGTCGCTTCGTGCATCCAAAGTGAATATGGGGGATGCATACGGGAAATTCATAAAAGACGAATTATGGCTTATGAATGCTCATATAAGCGAATATACTTTCGGTAATCTGAACAATCACGACCCTTTGAGGAAGAGAAAATTATTATTAAACAAGCGTGAACTTAAAAAATTAAAATCGCAACTTGAGGAAAAAGGATTAACATTAGTCGCAACAAAAATATATTTTAACAATTCGCTGATAAAGGTTGAGATAGCAGTAGCCCGCGGGAAAAAATTATATGATAAGCGGGAAGCCGTTAAGAAGCGAGAGACAGAAAGGAAATTAAAAAATTACTGATATGTTTGCATCATTAAATGAACAAATGGATGTTCTCAAAAAGGGGACAGTGGAGATAATTCCCGAAGAAGAACTGATTAGAAAAATCGAAAAATCGATAAAGGACAAAAAACCGTTGAACATCAAACTCGGATGCGACCCTTCCGTTCCCGATTTGCACATAGGTCATTCCGTAGTTTTGAATAAATTAAGGGAATTTCAGGATTTGGGGCATACAGCAATATTGATAGTCGGTGATTTTACTGGGATGATAGGAGATCCATCGGGTAAGAAGAAAACAAGACCGCAACTTACATTTGAAGAAACAAGGGAGCACGGGAAATCTTATTTTGAGCAGGCTTCGAAAATATTGAGCAAGGAAAAGACAAAAATAGTATATAATTCAGAGTGGCTCAGCAAGATTAATCTTCACGACCTGATAGGTATTCTTGGCAAGTTCACTGTGCAGAGAATACTTGAAAGGGATGATTTCACAAACAGGATGCGCGAGCAGGTTGAAATTTCTATGCATGAATTATTGTATCCTATAATGCAGGGGTATGATTCTTATGCAATCAACGCTGACGTTGAACTGGGCGGTACTGACCAAAAATTCAACAATCTTATAGGGCGCGACATGCAGAAGCGCTTCGGAAAAGAGCAGCAGGTTGTAATGCTTATGCCGCTTCTTGAAGGGACGGATGGTTCGGAGAAGATGAGCAAATCGCTGAATAATTACATCGGCATTTCGGAAGAGCCGAAGAACATATTTGGCAAGACTATGAGCATTCCCGATGTGCTTATTATGAAATATTACACTTTAGGAACAAGGCTGAGCACAAAAGAACTTAATGAAATAAAAGCAGAACTTGAAAAACCGGAAACCAATCCGAGGAATCTGAAGCGGAGACTCGGATTTGAACTTGTTAAATTATATTATGACGAACAGACGGCAAACGCAGCAATAGAGGAATTCGACAAGATTTTTATAAAGAAAGAAGTGCCGGATGAAATTCCAGAAATTATACAGAAGGAAAAGGACGTAAAACTTATAAACCTTATAACGGCGAACAAACTGGCGGATTCGAATGCGGCAGCGAGAAGGCTGATAGAACAGGGCGGAGTAACGATTGACGGAGAAAAAGTTACGGATATAAATTTTACTCCTTCATACAAGGAAGATTTTGTTCTGAAAGTCGGGAAGAGAAAATTTTTAAAAGTAAAAATTAATTAGTTATAATTGATTAGAATTTTTTATAAGTTTGTAACAATTTTATTAATTTGAAAGAAGGAGGGTGTATGTTTCAACCGTCAAAGATATTTTTTACAAAAGGAGTAGGAAGGCACAAAGATTATCTTCAATCTTTTGAATTAGCACTGCGTCATGCAGGAATTGAAAAGTTGAATCTGGTAATGGTATCTAGTATATATCCTCCGGGATGCAAGAGGATAACCCGTGAACAGGGGATGGACATACTGGTTCCGGGTCAGATAACATATTGTGTCATGGCAAGGAATTTCACGAATGAACCGAACAGGCTGATAGCGACTTCGATTGGGGTGGCGCTACCGTCTGATGACAGTCATTACGGTTATATTTCCGAGCACCATCCTTTTGGCGAGACTGAGAAACTCTCCGGTGAATATGCAGAAGATCTGGCTGCCACGATGCTTGCCACAACTCTCGGTGTTGAATTTGATTCAGAGACTGCCTGGAATGAACGGGAACAGGTTTACAAGCAGAGCGGAAAGATATTCAAGACATTCAACGTAACGCAGTCAGCGGAAGGCGATAAAAACGGATTATGGACGACAGTTGTATCCTGTGCGGTTTTTTTACCATAATATTTATGAGGATTGTTTGAAAACCCGCACAAAAATGCGGGTTTTTGATTTTATACACGTTTTTTGTAGAAAAAAGTATTGGCAGTATTAAAAAATATAAAACCATTTAATATTATTTTTCGTATCTTAGGGATAAGGAGATCGAAAATGAAAAAGGACCAATCAATTCAAAAAGCGGTTTATGCTATTGTTGGACCGACTGCATCCGGCAAAACTGGCTTATCAATAGAACTTGCAAGACTACTTGATGCAGAAATAATAAACTGCGATTCAAGACAAATCTATAAGCACATACAAATCGCAACGTGTGCACCTACAAAACTGGAACTCAAAGAAATAAAGCATTATTTCGTGAACGAACTTGAACTTGATGAAGATTTCAGCGCAGGAGAGTTTGCGAAGCGTGCAAAACAGAAGATTAAGGATATTCTTAAAAGAAAGAAGAAAGTCCTTATAGTCGGGGGCAGCGGACTATATCTTAAAGCACTTATCGAAGGATTCTACGAGGATGAAATAAGTGATGCGGAGATAAGGTCCGAATTGAATAGGAAACTGGAAAGCAAAGGCAGGGAGGTTCTTTATAAAGAGTTGATGAAAGTTGATCCCGAAACTGCTTCAAAGATGGATTCCGGGAAAACGAGGAGAGTAATTCGGGCGCTTGAAGTATTTTACGCTTCCGGCAAAAAGATATCGGACCTTCAGAAGATAAACACTAAGCCGGAATTCAGTACTATACAGGCAGGTCTATATTATCACAGACCCGTTTTATATAAGAGGATAAACGACAGAGTGGATATTATGATAAAGAACGGATTGCTTGATGAAGTAAAGAAATTGCAGGATAAGGGGTATTCATACAAAACACACAACTCGCTTAATACAGTAGGCATTAAGGAAGTATTCATGCACTTTGAAGGAGCATTATCTTTGCAGGAGATGACTGATATGATAAAAATGAATTCGAGAAGATATGCCAAGAGGCAGATGACATGGTTCAGAAAGGATAAACATATAAAATGGGTAGATATGGATGAACTACAGGGAAATATAGGTGCGATTTCATATATGCTAAATGAATGTTTCAGATAATTAATGCTAACTGATATAAAAACAAAAGAATTACTAGATTTACTTTATAGGAAATATAACATAAAGGAAAGTTCAACAGACCCGGTCTGGAATCTTGAACTACTGCCTACGGCAGCAGATCTGGAAATTGCTGCATTTATCATATCATGCTATTCATACGGGGGAATTACGCAAATCAACAGGTTCACACGCAAGGTATTTGATTATGCGGGTTACGGAATGTATGAATTCATGAGAAGTTATTCGCCTAAGAAAAGATTGCATGCCGGATTTGCTTACAGGTTTAATACAAACGATGATTTCTTTGGTTTGATAAATTCGATAAGCAGAGTAATTAAGGAATACGGTTCATTGAAGAATCTGTTTCTCGTGAAATATAATAAGGGGGACGAGAATATTATACCTGCACTTACCAATTTTTCTGAAATACTGAGAAAGTACGGAGGGAAATCGGATACATTCGGATATCTGATACCCCGCGTTAAGGACGGGTCGACATGCAAGAGACTGAATTTGTTTCTGAGGTGGATGGTAAGAAAGGACAACGTCGATTACGGATTATGGGGAAAGGAAGTTGATACATCTAAATTATTGATGCCGGTCGATATACACGTTTACAGGCAGTCGCAGAAGTTGAAACTTGTGAAAAGAAAGACATGTGATTTGAAATATGCAGTTGAACTTACGGAGAAGTTAAAGAAGTACGATGCGAAGGACCCTGTGAAGTATGATTTTGCGTTGTGCCATTTGGGAATTGACAACAGGAGTTAGAAGTTAGGAGTTAGAAGTTAGGAGTTAGAAGTTAGGAGTTAGAAGTTAGGAGTTAGAAGTTAGGAGTTAGAAGTTAGGAGTTAGAAGTTAGGAGTTAGAAGTTAGGAGTTAGAAGTTAGGAGTTAGAAGTTAGGAGTTAGGAGTTAGAAGTTAGGAGTTAGAAGTTAGAAGTTAGGAGTTAGAAGAACAGAGAAAAATTAGAATCAAGAATCAAGAAGAACCGAGAGCGGAATATAGAATCAAGAGACAAGAAATAAGAATATAAAACAAAGCCGGTGAAAATAAATTCAACGGCTTTGTATTTAAGATATTACACATTTAATCTAAGATGTTACACAATGAATCCAAGATATTAAACTATGGTCTAAGATAATGATTAATCATAAATATAGATTAATACATTCCGCCCATATCACCCATGCCTCCCGGAGGCATCATAGGCATTTTTTCCTTTTCAGGTTTTTCACAGATTGTTGCTTCTGTCATAAGAAGTAATGCTGCAACCGAGGCTGCATTTTCGAGCGCTACTCTTGTTACCTTGGTAGGATCGATGACGCCTGCTTTTATTAAATCTTCGTATACTTCCGTTGCTGCGTTATAACCGAATGCGCCTTTACCTTCTTTAACTTTATTGAGGATAACTGAGCCTTCTTCGCCCGCGTTCTTTACAATCTGTCTTATAGGTTCTTCAATTGCTCTTTTGATAATCTTCACGCCTAACATTATATCCTGGTTATCGTTCTTAATAGTGTCGAGTTTATTCGAGACTCTAAGTAGTGCAACGCCGCCGCCCGGTACGATACCTTCTTCGACTGCCGCTCTGGTTGCGTGCAATGCGTCTTCGACTCTTGCTTTCTTTTCTTTCATTTCGACTTCAGTTGCCGCGCCGATTTTAAGTACTGCTACGCCGCCTGAAAGTTTTGCAAGTCTTTCCTGTAATTTTTCTTTATCGTAATCCGAAGTTGTTTTATCTATTTGTGATTTTATTTCGCTTATTCTCTTCTTGATATCTTCATTCTTTCCTGCGCCTTCAACTATTGTAGTGTTGTCTTTATCGAGAACGACTCTTTTTGCAGTACCGAGGTAAGCAACCGTTGCGTTTTCGAGTTTATATCCCTGTTCTTCGGAGATAACCGTACCGCCTGTAAGGATTGCGATATCTTCAAGCATTGCTTTTCTTCTGTCGCCGAATCCAGGTGCTTTTACTGCCGCAATTTTAAGTGTACCACGGAGTTTATTTACTACCAATGTCGCGAGTGCTTCGCCGTCGAGGTCTTCGGCAATGATGAGCATGCTTCTTCCCTGTTGTGCTACTTTTTCGAGGATAGGGAGGAGGTCTTTCATTGTGGAAATCTTCTTGTCATGGATAAGAATCATCGGATCTTCGAGTTCCGCTTCCATCGAGTCTGCGTTTGTTACGAAATACGGTGAGAGGTAGCCTCTGTCGAACTGCATACCTTCAACAACGTCGAGATTCGTGTCCGTGCCTTTTGCTTCTTCAACGGTAATAACGCCGTCTTTACCGACTTTATCCATTGCCTGGGCAATGAGTGTGCCGATTGAAGGGTCATTATTGGCGGAGATAGAACCAACCTGTGCTATTTCCTTGCTTTCTTTAATAGGTTGTGATAATTCTCTGAGACCTTTTACGAGATTTTCGACTGCGATATCGATACCTCTTTTAAGGTCCATAGGATTTGCGCCGCCGGTTACGTTCTTGAGACCTTCTCTGAAGATTGCCTGTGCGAGAACGGTTGCTGTAGTTGTACCGTCGCCTGCTACGTCAGAGGTTTTGGATGCAACTTCTTTCACCATTTGGGCTCCCATATTTTCGATAGGGTCTTCGAGTTCAATTTCTTTAGCGACTGAAACGCCGTCTTTAGTGACGTTAGGTGCGCCGAATTTTTTATCAATGATTACGTTACGGCCTTTGGGACCGAGAGTAACCTTAACTGCATTAGCAAGTTTATCTACGCCTTTTAAGAGGGCTGATCTTGCTTCAGTATCGAACGAAATTATTTTTGCTGCCATATTATATTTTGCTCCTTTTTTTTAATTTTAAATTAGATAATTGCATACACATCTGATTCTCTCATAATCAAATATTCTTCGCCATCGATAGTAACTTCTGTGCCTGAATATTTACCATAAAGAACTTTATCACCGACCTTAAGTTCGAGAGGGTATACTTTACCGTCATCAGCGACGCGGCCTTTGCCTGCAGCAACGATTTCGCCCTGCATAGGTTTTTCTTTTGCGGTATCAGGGATAATAATACCTGATGCGGTTTTCTCTTCTGCTTTGGAAGGTTTAACAAGAACCCTGTCAGCGAGAGGTTGAATTTTCAATTTTGCCATAGAAAAATTTCCTTTCTTTTTTATAATAAAAATATTGTGTTTGTTATTTTAATGTCAATTAGCACTCGCTAATTGACAGTGCTAAAAATAATATGATTCAAATGAATTGTCAAGACAAATTGGAGTAAAAAAGTGTATATTTTGTAAAAAACCGCAATATATTTCAATTTATGACAAATAATTCAAATTTGTGACATTAAGAAATTATTTTTAAAAATGGATCAATATCGCTCATTATGGCTCATTTTTATGTAAAGGTGACCATCTATATTAGAGAACACTGTACAAATATAATAGTTGCCGGGCGATTTGGTGCGATAAATGACCGAAATGAAAATATTTAATTGTATTAACAGGGACTTACGGAGGAGTGTTTTTGGTTTGTTTAGGGATTTTAATTAGAATTAAGAATCAAGAATCAAGAATCAAGAATCAAGAATCAAGAATAACGTGTTGTATTTATATTTATGTTTATTTATAAACCGTCCGCCACAGCGGATTTTCAATTGAAACGGTTATAAATTTTTAATCTATAAGTCCCACGGTTATCCGCCCAGGCGGATTTAGGCTAAAATGGAAAGATAATTTGTCATTAGATTGACGAGTTAATGTTGTATGAATGATTAAATTACCATTTCATTATTTGTACGCATGTAAGTCCCACGGTTATCCGCCCAGGCGAAATTAGGCTAAATCGGAAAGATAATTTGTCTCGAGTGTGAAGAACAAGTATAATCATAAGAATGATATTATCTTTATATGCGGTTTAATTTTGTAAGCACCAATAAAATTGAATTACTAACGGCTATTTGCAAACTGCTAATTACCAATTAACGATTACCAATTGGCGATTTTAACGATTACCAATTAGCGTTGAACAATTACTAATTAATAATTGCTAATAGATTTGGGGTGGGGGAATAAAAAAAGCCGTTCCGGATAAACCGAAACGGCTTTTAAAATCAACTTAAGATTCTGACCACTTTAGCATCAAAATTCATTTCTTTAATATTCATCATATCAATTTTGGCATCATTTTCATTCTCGTAATAACCAACGAACACTTTAAAGTTGACGGAGTCTCCATTAACCAATTCGACGAGGATTACGTCGTTAAACTTAAGGGACTCAAGTTTTCCAATCAGATCGTTAGCATCAGATTCATTTTTGAATTCCATAACCTGTATCGAGTAACCGGTAAACGTTTGAATTTTATCGGTTAAGTCAATATATTTTAATAGGTTATCATTCGAAGACGAACCTGGAATGCTATTTAAGACACTGTTATTGTTATCAACTATGACCTTTACCTTTTTGAAGGTGCTTAGAACTTTTCTGAACTTATCATCGGGTTTAATTTTCAAACTGCTAATATAACCTTTTTGGTCTTTCAGTTCAATAAACACCTTTGATGTTTTCGTGATAGCATTTTCAAAAAGTGTAAGGATGGAATAATCTTCTGTCGGAACTTGCTGATTATCGGGTTTAACGATTTCAATTTTCACCTTAGCCAAACCACTCATTCCTATCTCAATTTTTGCCGCGTAAGAGAGGTCTATTATCCTACCTCTTGCATACGGGCCCCTGTCATTAACCCTAACGATAGTATATCTTCCGTTTTCGAGGTTCGTTACTCTCAATAAAGTATTGAAAGGCAACGATTTATGGGCAGCGGTCAGTTCATTAGTATTGAATGTTTCGCCGCTTGCGGTTTTTCTGCCGTGAAAACCGGGTCCATACCAGGAAGCCATACCTTCTTCCATGAATTCAGAGTAACTGCCAGAGGTCTGTGCCATGACAACAGTATCTCGTCCGCTAATTGGAACAATAAAAATTAATGCGAATAACATCGCACTAAAGAATTTAAACAAATTACTTCTCCTTGTTTAATTTAACTACAAAAATCTTTATCGCTTAATTTTTTTTTATTCAATCAGTGAGCGATATTTCTTATTTCAAAGAACAGGTATATATATTTAAATTGCTACCTATAACGATTTATAAGCATGCAATATATCGATATCCGATTTTATTGTCAATCATAAAAGGAAATTGCTCCTGAAACGGGAAAATGACTAAAGGGCTGGTTAACAAATAAAATACTGTAATATCAATAGTATATATTTAAATCGAAGGTTAGGGCATGATAACAAAAAAATACACATAATCGTAATAAAATTTCATTTATACTCCGAACATAAAAAAAACACCCAAAAAACGAGATTTATAAATACATTATAATCAATAATTTAAGTCAAATAATGCACGATTACAGAAAGTTTTTCAAGTTTTACCCCTCCTTGGGTTTCAAAATCACCCCTAATTTTTTATGGGGGTTGATAATAATTTCCACCGGATTTGGGAGTTTTATGTGCTTCACAAATTCCGTCCGGTCATGAACTTTTTGTGAGTCAAGCCATTTCCAATCTATGAAAGAGTTCTTCGAGCCGGTTTTGACGGTAAAATAACTTATTGAAAACGAAGTTAGGTTCTGGAAGAAGTGAGAACCCTGTGAAGGTTCTACGATAAGGTCTTTCATATCCGCTTCAATTACGGCTTTGGCTCCGGAAATCTCAGACCAGATGACGGGGATGCCCAGCCATGGGTCGAGAGTACCCCATCTGCCGTATCCTATAAGGAGGTAAGGGAGTTTATCGTCATTAAGTTTCATATTAAACTGGTTTACTTCCGATGCAATTTCCCGGGTTTTGCTGCGATCGAATTTCTCAAAATCGACATATATAATATCTGTTATTTCGGAATTTATGCCGCTTCCGAGGACTTCATCACATTTGCAAATAATTTCATTTTTAGGATACGTATGAATATTAATATTTTCTGCATCTTCGTTCACGACCAGCGGCCGCATCTGGAGGACGCCGAATTCCTTATTCTTTCCTTTCATGTTCACTGCAAATTCTATTTCGACAGCCGTACCCATACCTTTGCTGCCAATTTGGATAAGAGTATCTACGATATCCGGGAGCGGGAACATCTTATATTTCAGGATAGGTGCAAATGTGACCATTCTAATGCCCGGTCTGGAAATTCCGTCATAGATATTATCGTTCTCGTAAGAGTAAGTAGAGCCGAGGAGGTCCAGAGTCCCATCGGCTTCAGCCTCTTTAAGGGAATAGGGTTTAGTAAATTCGTCCTGAATGATACCATTCTTCTTAGTTTCCTCCATTTTAGTATCCAGGTCCAGAGCGAAGAATGTGTTCTGGTTATTATTGAGGAATGATTCGGTTGAATAGAACTGAATGAGATGTTCAGGGTATCTTGGTGAAAACTTCACAGTGTTACCGCCTTCGACAATAGTTTTGCCGAGACCGAGAGCAACGGAGACAATACCGTCTTTAGTTGTCTGAGGATGGATGGGGTAGAAGTTATAGGACTTTGCAACGCCTGATATATCCGGATAGAACCTGTTGTCATATTTCGCGCCGACCATTTTTTGAACGATGACAGCCATTTTTTCCTCTTCGATTCTGTGCGAAGTCATCTTGAAATACTCTTTTGAGGCATTATAGTAAGTTGATGCAAAAACAATCTTAATAGTATTGAGAAGGCTTTCGAGTCTTTCGATTATATTGGATTCATTATTTGGAATCATATATGTATCATAGACGCCGGCAAAGGGGTGGTACTGGGAATCTTCGAGAAGGCTGGAAGAGCGAACGGAGAGCGGTTCGTTAATAATCTCGAGAAAGTCTCTCAGCGCTCTGCGGATTTCTTCGGGAAAGAATTTTGCTTTCAGGAATCTCTTTTTAAGTTCGGTATCGTCCGTACATTCGTAAACAAAGTTGTTGAGGTCATTATATTCCATGAACATATCGAAGACATCGGTACCTATAACGACACCCGGCGGGACATCGATAGTAATACCTTCGAACCTGTCGCCGATGCCGTAATTATTAATAAGGAAGTTAAGGAAACTCAGGCCTCTTGCTTTGCCGCCGAGAGAGCCGCCGCCAACGCGGGCAAAGGAATAAGCGGGGTCAAAAGTTTCGTGATTAAAGTCTTCGACTACGCCTTTCTGAATAATTTTTCTGTAACTTTTGAGAGCATACAGGAGGTGGTCTCTGATTTTCTCAATGGATTCGAATTCAGTAACTTTTTGCGGGCGCAGTTTATCAGCAAGCCAGAATTCCGTTCGTGCTTTAAGCCAGTTTGAGAAGTGGTTTCTTTCACCATGGAACTTGATTGAGGAAGCCGGTATTTCATTAAGTTTTTCTTCAAAATCTATAAGATTTTCTGCCCTGTCTATTTCGCGGCCGTCGGGTGTTTTAAAGACGAAGTCGCCGAAGCCGAAATTATTCGTCATAAAGTCAGCAAGGTCCTGATTCATACTTGCCGAGCCTTTTTCGAGGAATGAGCATCCTATTTTATGGGCAAGTTCTTTATTAGACGAATCCGACGATTGCAGCAGAACGGGAATATCGGAATATCTTTTTTTAACTTCTTTCGCGAAGCGTATGCCTGCTTTAGAGTCGGGGACGCCGTTTCGGGGAAATTCTACGTCGGAAATCACACCGAGAACGAACTCCTCATATTTCTTAAGATATTTCCGGGCTTCTTCATAATTACAGCAGAGAAGAATTTTTGGGCGTGCGCGCATACGAAGGAATTTGTGTGAAAGATTAATTCCTTCTGAAATAACTCGTTTTGACTGCCGGATAAGTTCCGTATAGATTGCGGGCAGAAATGACGAATAACTCCGAATATTATCTTCGATTACAATAATGGACTGCACGCCGACAGCGGCTGTATCATGTTCAACGTTATATTTATCCTCGAGATATTTAATAATACCGATAATGAGTTTATAGTCGCCCGACCACACAAAAGTTTTATCGAATACGGATACATCTTTTCTGACGATAAGGTTATGCAGTTCCCGCGAGTCGAAGGAGAGCATAACGACGGGCAGGTCCGGAAATGATTTCTTGACACTTTCAGCGAACCTGACGGGATTTGAGTCTTCGATATGAAGCGTAGTAATGACGAGGTCAATCTGCCTTTTGCTGTGAAGAATAGCATTTGCTTCCTTAGTGCTTGAAACGCGAATAATATCCGGGGACTGGCTCAGTTCGAGGTCCTGGTATTCATTGCGAATGAGTTCATAGAGTCTTCCGTCCTCTTCGAAGAGGTAGAGGTCGTATATGCTGGAGACGAGGAGAATTTCTTTTATTTTCATCTGCATCAAATCCTGAAAGCGCTGAAATTTCCAGATGTAGCCCTGATCCAGGGATGTATCATCAATTATGGTAGACGTCATAGGATAAATTATTTAAGGAAGATAATTTTTTTTAGGAATACAAAAAAGGAAGAGGAGAATAATTTAAAATGCAAAATGTAAAATGCAAAATTGCAGTTTAAAATTGAAAATATTTATTTAATGATGAGTCAGTATATGAAAAATATAGTTGTCATTTTTATGAGTTTACAGATATATTCCTTGCGACTCATCCACTCCCGCCTCTCCGGGGAGAGTCTTCGACCTTCGGGCACCCCTCACCACGGCGAGTCATTGACCGCCAGCGGGGGATAAACGGCAAAGGTAAATAAAAAAGCCGTCTTGCGACGGCTTTTCGTATATAATAAAAAAGTTATTGTCAAAGATTATACAAGACCCTGATCGATCATTGAATCTGCGACTTTAAGGAATCCGGCGATGTTTGCACCGTTTACCAGGTTGCCCGGTGTACCGAATTCTTTTGCTGTATCGTACGCGGCTTTATGAATGCTCTTCATAATTCCGAGTAATTTTGCATCTACTTCTTCTCTTGTCCAGCCGTAGCGGATTGAATTCTGTGACATTTCAAGACCTGATGTTGCCACGCCGCCTGCGTTTGCTGCTTTTCCAGGACCATAGAGAATACCTTTTTCGATGAAGAGGTTAACGCCATCGATTGTGGTAGGCATGTTAGCACCTTCTGATACGAGGTATACGCCGTTTTTCAGTAAGTTTGCTGCGTCTTTTCCGTTGATTTCGTTCTGAGTTGCTGACGGGAATGCGCACTGTGCTTTATGGTTCCAGAGAGGATTGTAGTCGAGTTTCGGATCTACAGGTGTATATACTGCTGTTTTATATTTATCAGCGTATTCTTTTATTCTGCCTCTCTTAACGTTTTTGAGTTCCATTAAGAATGCGAGTTTGTCTCTGTCGATACCTGCTTCGTCATAGATATAGCCGGCTGAGTCTGAGCATGTTACGGGCTTTCCGCCTAAGTCTAATAATTTTTCGATTGTGTACTGAGCAACGTTACCGCTACCTGATACGAGACAAACTTTTCCTTTATAATCTTCTTTTTTTGTTGCAAGCATTTCTGCACCAAAATAAACCGAACCGTAACCTGTTGCTTCTGGTCTTATTAAAGAACCGCCCCAGTTAAGGCCTTTTCCGGTTAAGACACCAACGAATTCATTGCGTAATCTTTTGTACTGACCGAACAAGAAACCGATTTCTCTTCCGCCCACGCCGATATCGCCTGCAGGTACGTCTGTGTTCGCGCCGATATGTCTGAAAAGTTCACTCATGAAAGATTGGCAGAATTTCATTACTTCGCTGTCGCTTTTACCTTTAGGATCGAAATCAGAACCTCCCTTACCGCCGCCCATAGGCAGAGTTGTAAGGCTGTTTTTGAACACCTGTTCAAATGCGAGGAATTTTAAGATACCGAGGTTTACTGACGGGTGGAATCTCAAACCGCCTTTGTAAGGACCGATTGCAGAATTCATTTCGATTCTGAAGCCACGGTTTACCTGAATGTTACCCTGATCATCCATCCACGGAACTCTGAACAATATTACTCTTTCAGGTTCGATTATTCTTTCAAGAATTTTGTGTTTGTTGTATTCGGGTCTTTTTTGAAGCACTAATTCCAATGATTCGACAACTTCGGTTACTGCCTGAATAAATTCCGGTTGTCCTGCATCTTTCTGTTTCACCTTTGCAAGAATTTCCTGAGCAATTGACATAGAAAATTTCCTTTCTTTAAATTTTTATAGTTGTAGATTGTTTGAAAAAGTTTTTATTTGATTGAGGTGATATTAGTAACATATCTATCTTGTACGTTTTTATTGTACTACAAAATTATATAGAATATTTTGAGTAAACAATATAATTATTAATGAATAAGACGATTTTTTAAAACTTTTTATAAAAAAATAATTGAGTTTTAATTCAATAAATGTTATTATTCGGGTTTCTTAAAGTAAATAATTTTAAAAAAATACCGCTGTATAAAAAATAATCGATAAAGGTTTTTGATATTTGAAATGTTTTTATATAATCGAATATCAAAGTTATTCGGTTTAAATTATTTCGTTATGAACGAATATCGGAAAATATTTTTCATTGCTGCAATGAATTTCCGTTCTGATGCTCATATCAGTAAAGCCCCGAGAGTGATTCGAATTGTAAAGAATATTTATGTATATGCGTTTTTATTTAATCAGGGATAGGGCAGAGCATATTAAGTAAACAAAAGCCGAAGTGCTCTCATGAAAGCATTAACATCATTGCATTTAACGGAAGCGCCGACCGGTGCGCGGAAATTACGGAATGATGTTAAAAACATTTGACGGACTAAAACGGAATACAATCGTACTGTCTGTTTCGGAAAACATCGGATAATCAGTATAGATGTACTTCATTATAATACGGGATGGTTATCTGAAGACAATTCGACTATAAAAAAATCGTTAACGGGAATTTAATTAATCCGAACGGAATGATGAATTATGATTTCAGGTTACACGGGAATTTTCCAAACCCATTCAAACCGATTACAAAGATAAGTTAAGGATTATAGAGAGCGGCGAATGCAGGATTCACTGTTTATGATATTGGCGTCAGGGGATTATCATCGGGCATATATTTCCGTGTTATGAAGGTTGGTGATGAAGGATGAGCAGCATCAACACATACATAATGGCTTTACTGAAATAGCGAGATATAAATCAGTTGTAATAAAATCAAGGTTGAGCAGAAATTTCAATTTAGGACTTGAAATAATGAAATAGTTTTTCTAACTTTTAATTAATGTTCTTTTAAAATAAAGTAAAAAGGGAGTAGAAATGCTCAAGAACGGAAAATTACTGTTATTATCCGTAATTGTACTTACAGTTGCTATGATAACCGGGTGTTCCGCTACAAGAGATCTCTCTGATAATGGCTCGGAATTAGGTCAAAAGATGAAAGGTGCCAATGTTTACAACAATTCAAAGGAATTGGTAGCCACCAGCACCTTGGTTAAAAAATCTTCAATCTCTAAGAGTAATCTCGAATCATTATCAAGTTCTCTGATTGGATACGTCCCTTCATCATCGAACAAGTCAGAAATGGTCAGCGATGAAGTGATGTATAAAGTGATCGAATATCTAAACACTCCGTATTTATGGGGTGGAACTTCAAAAAGAGGCATAGATTGTTCAGCATTTGTTCAGACGGTAATGTATCAGGCATTAGGAATCATGTTACCGAGGACATCATTCGAACAGTCGAACGTCGGTGTTGATGTAACGAGAAGCGAATTGAAATTCGGAGATTTACTGTTTTTCGATACAATGCACAAAGGCAGAACAACACACGTCGGAATTTACTTAAGCGATGGTTATTTTGTCCATTCCGGTTCAAGAACCGGAGTCGCTGTTGCTTCACTTGATTCTGATTTTTACTCGGGTGTGTTTTTAAAAGCCAAGAGAGTAGTTCAAGAGTAGTATTTAGAGGAGTTCTTTAAGAAAAGTCTCATTTCCACAAAAGGATCTGAGACTTTTCTTTTTATAAAGAGTTATTTTAATTTACCTGCCTGCGGGGCAAGAGAATGAAATAAGATTTTGCGACATTTTATTTTAAATGAGAAGATTCATAATAAAACATCTGCTGAATTCTTTGCTGATAATATTCGGAGTATTATCGGTATCATTCATTCTTACTTATATGCTTCCCGGCGACCCGGCGAAGATGATGCTGGGGCAGAGGGCTGACGAGGAGTCGGTACAGGCAGTGCGGAATGAACTGGGGCTTAACAAGCCGGTTTACGAGCAGTATGTAAATTTCATTGTAAAGGCATGCAGGTTCGACCTCGGAAAATCATATTTAACGAACAGAGACGTAGCGAAAACCATTCTCGAAAAATTTCCTTCAACAGCGATACTTTCAATAACAGCGATTCTTTTCGCGGCATTTGCGGGTGTGCTGATTGGAGTAATATCGGCGGTAAAGCCGTACACTTTTTACGATTACATATCAATCATTGTAGCATTAATAGGAATTTCCATACCCCAGTTTGTTCTTGCGCTGCTGATGGTTTACGTATTCGGAGCGGAATTGAAATGGTTTCCGATATCGGGATACATAGACGGTGGATGGCAGTATATTGTACTTCCTGCTTTTGCATTAGCGCTTAGACCGATGGCAATAACAGCAAGGATAACGAGGACATCCATGCTTGAAGTACTAAACATGGATTATATTAAGACGGCACGCGCGAAAGGGCTGACAGAGTTCAAGGTGATAATGAAACACGCGTTACGGAACGCGCTAAATCCGACAGTCACCGCATTAAGTTCGTCGTTTGCGGCAACACTCGGAGGTGTATTTTTCATAGAATACATTTTCAACTGGCCCGGGATTGGTTCGCTTGCAATGGATTCAATTATGAAACTTGATTTTCCGATGATACAAGGCAGCATACTTTTCAGCGCAATTGTGTTTGTGGTTATAAATTTTCTTGTCGATGTTTCATACGCATATCTTGACCCGAAAGTAAAATTGAGTTGATGAACATGAACACTGCAAATACGGAGAAGGGGAAAAGTTTATGGTACTATTCGTACAGGAGATTCAGGAGGCACAAACTTGCGACGGGCGCGTCGGTGTTTATGTTTGTATTGATTATTGTTTCTCTTTTAGCGCCGTTAATATCGCCATATAATCCCGACAGGCAGTTACTTGAATTCACATCAAAACCGTCGATGTTTGAATCACTTGCAATTACAAAAACAGAAAGCGGAAATGAAAAAGTACTTCCTGTCAAGAAATTAATAAAAGAGGATTCGGAAAACATAACTTACATCGATTATACTGACAAGGAGAAAACGGAAAGCAAACAGGACCTTGTAAAGCACGGCGCAGATTTCGTTTACAAAATGAAATTTTTATTAGGCACGGACAAGTTCGGGCGCGACATTTTAAGCAGGTTAATTTACGGAGCGCGCATAAGTTTATCGGTTGGATTAATTTCTCAGAGCATCGCGTTGTTGATTGGAATATTGTTAGGTTCACTGGCGGGTTATTACAGAGGAATTACGGACAGAGTAATAATGTGGCTTGTGAATGTCGTATGGGCATTCCCGTCGATATTATTAGTTATTGCAATATCGATTGTTCTCGGGAAAGGATACTGGCAGGCATTTGTAGCGATAGGATTGACGGGATGGGTCGACATAGCGCGTGTTATGCGCGGTCAGATAATTTCCATAAGGGAAACAGAATACGTAGAGGCGGCGCGGGCGGCGGGATACGGAAATGCACGAATAATAATGAAGCATGTGATTCCCAATTCATTATCGCCTGTGATTATAACGTCGACGGTAGGGCTTGCTAACGCGATAATATTCGAATCGAGTCTAAGTTTTCTTGGATTGGGAGTACAGCCTCCGACGGCGAGTTGGGGTCAGATGGTATTTGACGGTTACAAATTTTTAATAACGGGAACAAATTTCGGGATGGTATTGTATCCTTCGCTTGCGATACTGCTAACGGTATTCGCAGTGAACCTGATAGGAGACGGGATAAGGGATGCATTTGACCCGAAACTAAAAAGATAATAAAATGGAGAACAAGAAAAACGAAAACTTCCGTTTCGTTTTTTTCCTCAGGAATCTGAAAAACACAGGAGATGTAAAAATCAGGAGGATACTCGACAGATTCAAATCACCGGAGGAACTCGAAGCGGTATCGGATTACGAATTAATCCGTCTTGAAGGAATCAACAACAACACAATTGAAAGCATACACGCGGCATTTAAGCGAAGAAGAGAAATACTTGCGGCGGCTGACGCGATGCTTGACTTATGCGGTGAGAAGGGCATAAATTTTGTTACATATCTCGATACGGATTATCCGGGAAATCTCAGAAATATTTACGATCCGCCTTCGCTGTTGTATTACAAAGGAAGCATAACGGACAGGTGCAATTCTTCAATAAGCATAGTAGGCACAAGGTATCCCTCGGATTACGGAAGAAAGGCATGCCGTGAACTTGCGGAACAGTTATCGGAACTGAAAATACCGATAGTCAGCGGATTAGCGACGGGCATCGATTCCATATCGCACAAGGCGGCGCTTGAGAGCGGAAACACGACGTACGCGATACTGGGAGGCGGTATAGACAGGATATATCCGCCGGGGAATAAAATTTTATCCGAGCGAATAACTGAATGCGGGGCATTGGTATCGGAATTCGATACGGGTTCGCAGGCGGAGCGGGTGAACTTTCCGAGGCGTAACAGAATTATAAGCGGTATATCGTTAGGAACAATAGTAATTGAATCGGGAATAAGGGGAGGTTCATTAATCACGGCGGAATTTGCGATAGACCAGAACAGGGAAGTATTTGCGGTACCGGGAAATATCGATTCAAAGAAATCCGAGGGATGCAATAATTTAATCAAGAAGGGGACAGCAAAGTTAGTGTCGTCGTCGGATGATATTATATCGGAATTGAGTTTCAAACTTCAGGATATAATCGGAAAGGGAATAAAGGCGAAGACGAAAAAAGAAATACCGGAGATGAGTATATTTGAGACAAAAATATATGGAATTCTTGATGAAAGCGAGCCGATTCACATAGATAGAATTAGTGAAATGTCGGGCTTGAATATATCAGACTGCCTTGTTAATTTATTGATGATGGAATTTAAGGGTCACGTTATACAAACACCCGGAAAGTATTTTTTAAAAAGATGTCATACATAGAAATGAACATAGACGAACGTATATTCGATTTAAACTTTTCATGCGACCTTGAAAAGTGCAAGGGTGCGTGCTGCACTGTTGAAGGAACTCTGGGTGCGCCACTGAATGACAGCGAGATAATCGAGATAAGTTCATGCTACGAATACGTAAGAAAATATTTAAACAAGGAAAACACGGATGTTATAGACAGGGAGGGGTTTTATGTAAAGTACGACGGTAAGTTGTGGATGAATAACATTAATGATAATGATTGTGTATTTTCTTATTACGACGGAGATATAGCAAAATGCGGGATACAGAAAGCATATAACAACGGCGAAATTAAATTCAAAAAGCCCATATCCTGCGAACTTTTTCCAATAAGAGTATACGGAGAAAAATATAACGAATTAAGGTACGAAAAATCGTATTTTTGTGAGGATGCATTGGAGAAGGGGAACAGGGAAGGAATATCGATATTTGAGTATGTGAAGGACGCAATTATAAGAATGTTCGGGAGGGAATTTTATAATAAATATTCAAAAGAAAACATTTAAAAGGGTATGTTAAAGCAGACACAATCACAGAAGCAGTTACAGAAATTAATTCCGCAGATTATACAGAAGCAGAATCTTCTTGCTATATCTACGATGGCTCTCGAACAGATGGTGAAACAGGAACTCGAGATGAATCCCTTCCTTGAAGAATCCGATGAACTTGAAGAGGACTCGACATTAGACGAGGAGACGCCTGTTGAGACGGAGGCTGAGAAAGTTGAGTCAGAGGGAGAAGAGACAGAGAAGATAAAGAAAGAAGACGAGGAATTCGATACTGATGATTACATCGAGTCCGATTATGAAGGATACAAGGCGAGCGAAGATAATGTGACTAAGGAGCGGGTTAATTACGAAAACATGTGGAGTTCGAAGGTAACGCTGAAAGACAACCTGCTTTCGCAACTGCATTTAACAGAACTCACCGACAAGGACATGTTCATCGGCGAAGAAATTATCTGGTCGCTTGATGACGAAGGATATTTCAGGGAAAATCCCGAAGAAATAGCGGCGGATATCGAAAAGCAGAAAACAGACACTGCATTTGAATCGGATACATTTACCGCTGACGATGTTATAAGAGTGCTAAAAGTTATACAGACTTTTGAACCGGTTGGAATTGCCTCGCGGACACTTGCCGAATGCCTTATAGTACAACTGAAGGAAATGGAACTTGAAGCGAGCATGAAGCAAATCTGCATCGATATACTTCAGAATCATTTTGAAGAGTTCAGGTTAAAGAATTTTGAAAAATTAATAAAAGAGTACGGAATAACGATAGACATAATCAACAGGATATTTGAAATTATTTCCAAACTTAATCCAAAGCCGGGTTATCTGGTAGATTCATCAGACAGCATATACATATATCCGGACATAATAATATACAAAGAGAACGAAGAATATAAAGTTGAACTTAACGACAGATCAGTGCCGTCTCTGAAATTGAACGAGGTGTACAGCGATTTGATGAGGACGTCGGATAAGAAGGCGAAGGATTTCATAAAGACAAATTTCGAAAGGGCGAAGTGGTTTCTTGATTCGCTGCGTTCACGCAAGGAGACACTGATGAAGGTAATGTTTGCGATACTCATCAGGCAGAAGGAATTCTTCGATTTAAAGGGAAAGAATCTCAAGCCGATGCTTGAGAAAGAGGTAGCGGAAGACATTTCAATGGATATATCCACAATAAGCAGAACTGTAAGAGGCAAGTACGTTCAAACCGATTTTGGAATTTTTGAACTCAAACACTTCTTCAGTTATCATTTAAAGACCGACATGGGCGATGACATTTCAACGAAGGAAGTAAAGAACAGGATTGCCGAAATGATACAGGGCGAGAACAGCAATTCACCGCTTACTGACGACGAATTAACGGCAGAACTAAACAAGTTGGGATACAAAATAGCCCGCCGCACGGTAGCCAAATACCGGGAATCAATAAGAATTCCGGTGGCAAGATTAAGAAGAAAATTATAAAGAATATGAAAAAGAGAAGGAAAGTCAGATCAACAACCGTTATAGGTTTGATACGCGACGGTAAAGCAGTTATTGGCAGCGACGGGCAGGTAACGATGGGCAGCACCGTATTGAAGCACACTGCAAAGAAAGTAAGAAGAATATTCAACGACAGCGTGCTTGTAGGTTTTGCAGGCGCCACATCGGATGCATTCACACTGTTCGAAAGATTTGAAAGTAAACTTGAGCAGTACAAGGGAAATTTAATGAGAGCCGCAACGGAACTTGCAAAGGACTGGCGGACGGACAAATATTTAAGGAAACTTGAAGCGCTGCTGGCTGTGGTTGGTAAAGACAAGACTCTGATTATTTCAGGGACCGGGGACGTAATAGAACCGGACGACGGTATTGTAGCGATAGGTTCGGGCGGTCAGTATGCATACGTTGCCGCAAGGATAATGATGAAGTACACAAAATTATCGGCGAGAGAAATAGTAGAGGAATCTCTCAGGCAGGCAGCAGAAGTATGCATATATACAAATAACAAGATAACAATAGAAGAATTAGAAAAAAAATAAAGGGGACATGGGGACAGCAACGGGTAATAAACAGAACGGTGAAAAAGGCAAAGCGGTCAAAGGAATATTCGGGCAGTTAACGCCTTCGCAGATAGTAGAGGAACTCGACAAATATATTATCGGGCAGGAGAACGCAAAGAAATCGGTTGCGATAGCGTTGAGGAACAGGTGGCGCAGGCAGCAGGTATCGGAAAGCATGAAAGACGAGATAATGCCGAACAATATTATTATGATTGGACCGACGGGTGTAGGCAAGACTGAGATAGCACGGCGTATTTCAAAACTTGCAAATGCACCATTCATAAAAGTTGAGGCATCTAAATTCACCGAAGTCGGATATGTGGGAAGGGATGTCGAGTCCATGATAAGGGAACTGACGGACCTTTCGGTTAATATAGTAAAAACAGAGAAGCAGATAGAAGTACAGGAAAAAGCGGAAGAGAATACGGTTGAGAGGATTCTTGACATTATACTGCCGCAGATGAAAAAGAGAAACGGAGAACCCAAGCAGGCAAACGCGGAAGAGGGAATTTCTCAGGCTGATGCAGAGGAAGCGAACAGTAAGACCCGGGAAAAATTCAGGGCTCAACTAAAAGAAGGAAAACTAGACGACAGGATAATAGAACTTGATTTATCGGGTGACAGCATGCCGATGCTTCAGGTGCTTGGTCCGATAGGACTTGAAGAAATGGGATTGAATCTTCAGGATTTATTCGGAAATATTATGCCGAAGAAATCAAGGAAGAGAAAACTTACAATATCGGAAGCAAAGAAACTTCTTTTACAGGAAGAAGCGCAGAAACTTATAGATATGGATACGGTGATAAAGGAAGCGGTTGATAAGGTGCAAAATTCAGGAATAGTATTCATCGACGAGATAGACAAGATTGCGGGTTCAGGAAAGCAGTCGTCGAATGCCGATGTTTCGAGAGAAGGCGTTCAGAGGGATTTGCTGCCGATAGTGGAAGGTTCGACGGTTATAACAAAGTACGGACCTGTAAAGACGGACCACGTATTATTTATTGCATCGGGGGCGTTTCACATATCGAAACCGAGTGACCTTATACCCGAATTACAGGGTCGTTTTCCGATACGAGTTGAACTTAACAGTCTGAATGAAGATGATTTTTACAAAATATTGACTCAGCCTCAGAACGCGCTTATAAAGCAATACACGGCATTGCTTGAGACGGAGAATGTGAAATTGAAATTCAAAGACGAGACAATTAGGGAAATTGCTAAAGTCGCCGCAGAAGTGAACGAGCAGGTTGAGAACATAGGGGCAAGGCGGCTTCATACGATACTGACTAATTTGCTCGAAGATATTTTATTTCAGGTTCCGGATAAAAACAAGAAGAACGTGATAGAAATAAACAAAGAACTTGTAAACGAAAAACTCAGCAAGATAGTAAAGAACCGGGATTTAAGCAGGTATATATTATAATATAATCACATGAAAAAATTAATAACAGCAGTAATAATTATTTTATCTTTTACACAAGTAACTTTTTCACAGTTAAAAGTCGGGAGTAAAGGTATTTATGCGGGTCTTGGGTACTCGCTTGTATTTTTCACAAACACGGATGTTACGAATGTTTATTCGTCATTTGATTTCAGGAAAAACTCCATTAAGTCGGAAATTAATCCTTTTGTAGGATATCAGCCGTCAAAGAATCTTGCGTTTGAGTTCTCACCGGGATTTTTATATTCAAATACGGGAGCGAACGATGGATTTTATTATTCACAATCGGGATTATCTTCCGAAAATTATTTTTATTATCCGAGAAATGCGTTTCTACTGGCGATTCCGCTCAATCTGAAAGTAAAAATATTTCCGTTTGCCAAGTCGAGTTCCGGTGCGGCAAGCGGATTATTCTTCAGTGCCGCGGGTGGACCAATGATGATTCGCGAAGAGTACGACAATGATGTTTATTCTGACAAAAACATGGCATATCCGTTGTTTTTCAAGACGGTGAGCAATACGGTATGGACAGGAAATTTTCAGGCGAGTTTCGGATATTCGTCGCAGTCTGTGCTGGCATATGGATTTGAAATCGGATACAGATTCGTTCCTCTTTCAGTAGATAGAAAATATCCATTAATTTCCTCGCTTGCAGGAAATATGAATTCAGTAATTTTATCCATAAAAATTGGTTATAGTTTTTAAATTGCAAAAGTGATGTTCAAAGAAGAAAGAAATACTTCATTATTTCAATGGAGCGATTTAGGGGATATTAATAAGGGAAGACCCAATCTCGGATTCATGACGGATATAAGGGTGTACCGTTTAATGCAGTACACATTGAGGGATGTGCTTATAAAAAGATACGGCGTTGACGAGACGAATAAATTAATAATAGAGGCGGGGTACAATGCAGGTGTGCATTTCTGCAGGAATTTAATTGACGTTAAATTACCGTTTAATGAATTTATCGCCGAATTACAGAAATCATTACGTGATTTAAATGTCGGAATATTAAGACTTGAGAAAACGGATGATAGTAAGAAACATTTCTTTATATCCGTTGCCGAGGACCTTGATTGTTCCGGGTTATCTGTTTCTGACGAGACGGTGTGTAATTACGATGAAGGATTTTTTTCTGGGATTATGAATGAATATACCGGGAAGAATTATATTGTCAAGGAAATAGACTGCTGGTCGACCGGCGACAGGGTTTGCAGGTTTGAATTCAAACAAGCCGATTAAATGGATGAGAGAAAAGTAACACCGATTCAACTTGCGATAGGAAGATTAAGCGATTTAATGCAGGCGAAGATTCCCGAGAAGATAAATATCGCTGCAAATACGGAAGAAGAAAAAAAACTTGTAAAGTTAATAAACGATCTCGTTGATTTTTCATACGAAACGTACAATTTCATACTGCCTTTATCGAAAGGCGATTTAAGCATAAAGACACCAAGTACAAAGAATTTTTTTGCATCTCCGTTCAAAGAACTTCATTCAAGGCTTCAGCATCTCACATGGCAGGCAGAGCAGATTGCCAGCGGAAATTATAATCAGAGAATCGACTTCATGGGAGATTTTTCCAAAGCGTTTAACAACATGGTAGAGGCGCTTGATAAAAACACTCGGATGCTTAAGGAAGAAATTGCGGAGAGAAAGAAGGCTGAAGAATCGCTAAAGGAATATTCGGAAAAACTGGAAGAGGCAAACCTGACGAAAGACAAATTTTTTTCAATAATATCGCATGATTTAAGAAGTCCATTTACGGCTATTATAGGTTTTGCAAATCTGCTTTCACAGGAATATGACAGTTATGATGATTACGACAGGAAGGAAATGATAAGTAATATAGAGACATCGGCGAATTCGGCTTTTAGGCTGCTTGAAAATCTGCTCGAATGGTCGCGAAGTCAGATAAACGGAATAGAATACAAACCCGAAAACATCGAAATGAGCGTTGTTGTCGTCGAGATAATAAATATTCTGGCGCAGCAGGCGGCGGGAAAGAATATCAAACTGCTGACGGAAGTTAAATATAACACAAAAGCCTATGCCGACCCGAACATGACAAAGACGATTTTAAGGAATCTGATTTCGAATGCAATCAAGTTTACAAAAATCGGAGGTACAGTTATAATTTCATCAAAAGAAATCAAACCATTTCTGGAAATATCGGTAAAAGATTCGGGAATCGGGATTGCGAAAGAGGATATCGAAAAAATATTTAAATTAGGTTCAACATCCGGAAAAAGAGGAACAGCAGGCGAAAAAGGAACAGGTCTTGGGCTTATGTTGTGCAAAGAATTCACTGAAAAAAACGGCGGGACTATTTCGGTTGAAAGCGAGCATGATAAAGGGACAACTATGAAATTTACTTTGCCTCTGCACAAAAGCAGAATGCAAACAAATTTGTAAATCAACGATAGAATTAACGCGGGGGATAAGACAGAAAAATGTTTCTATAAATATTAATTTTGGAGATCAAGTATATAAAAAGCCCGTTGCAGATGCAGCGGGCTTTTTTAATTTACAAATTGAGTTATCAATCTTTCAGAAGTTCTCTGGCAATAACGATTTTCTGAATTTCGCTTGTGCCTTCGTAGATTTCAGTGATTTTAGCATCGCGAAGATATCTTTCAACGAGATACTCACGAACATAACCATATCCGCCGTGAATCTGAATGGCTTCAAGCGCATTCTGTACTGCTACACGGCTTGCGAATAACTTTCCCTGTGCCGCTTCTTTAGCAAATTTTCCATGAGCGTCTTTCTTCATTGCAGCCTGAAGAACAAGCAGTCTTGCTGTTTCTACATTCACAGCCATATCAGCGAGTTTAAACTGGATTGCCTGCAGTTCGCAGATGGGTTTATCGAATGCTTTGCGTTCTTTTGAGTATTTTACGGAGGCATCCAGGCATGCTGAGGCAATACCGAGAGCCTGAGAGGCGATACCGATACGACCGCCATTGAGTGTTTCCATGGCGATTTTAAAGCCGAGACCTTCTTCTCCGAGAACATTTTCTTTAGGTACCCTGACATTATTTAGTCCGAGAGTGCAGGTATCCGAACTTCTGATGCCGAGTTTATCTTCTTTTTTTCCGACCTCAACACCTGCAAAGATTTTTTCTACTATAAATGTCGTAATACCCTTATATCCTTTAGACTTATCTGTCTGCGCCTGAACTAAATAATAGTCTGCTTTTGTACCGTTTGTTATCCAGTTTTTCATACCGTTAAGTACATAAAAATCGCCGTCTTTATCGGCAACGGTTTTCTGGTTTGTAGCATCGCTTCCGGCTTCGGGTTCAGACAGGCAGAATGCTCCGAGTTTCTGGCCGGTTGCAAGGGGAGTAAGGTATTTTTCTTTTTGTTCTTTTGTGCCCCATTTTTCAATTCCAAAGCAAACGAGGGAGTTATTGACAGACATAATAACGCCGACGGATGCATCAACTTTTGATATCTCCTCTATAGCAAGCACATAGCAAACAGTATCCAATCCTGCACCGCCCCACTCGGGTGAGACCATCATACCCATAAAGCCGAGTTCACCGAGTTTTTGAATAATATCCGTCGGGAATTCACCTTTAATATCTCTTTCAACAGACGAAGGGGCAATTTCATTTTGAGCAAAATCCCTTGCAGCATCTCTTATCGAAATCTGTTCTTCAGTAAAGTTAAAGTCCATTTTTATGATTTAAGTTTTTAAATTATCTTATTTTGAATAATCGTAGAAACCTTTGCCGCTTTTACGTCCAAGATGACCTGCGGCAACCATTTTTTTAAGAAGCGGGCACGGGCGGTATTTTGAATCTCCGTAGCCGTCATAAAGTACTTCCATAATGAAGAGGCATACATCCAGTCCGATAAAATCCGCGAGTGTAAGCGGACCCATAGGGTGGTTCATTCCAAGTTTCATAACCGTATCAATGGCTTCGGGTTTCGCAACGCCTTCCATTACACAGTAAATCGCTTCATTAATCATAGGCATAAGGATTCTATTTGATACGAATCCAGGGTAATCGTTGACTTCGACGGGTGTCTTTTCTATTTTTTCAGTCAGTGTTTTAATAAGGTCATAAGTATTCTGCGATGTAGCGTAGCCTCGAATGATTTCTACGAGTTTCATCATCGGAACGGGGTTCATGAAATGCATTCCTATGACATTTTCAGGTCTGCCTGTAACCGCGCCGATTTCCGTTATTGAGATTGATGAAGTGTTAGTCGCGAGTATAGCATCTTTTTTGCATTCTCTGTCGAGTATTGTGAAAATTTTCTTTTTTGTTTCGGGATTTTCAGTTGCCGCTTCAACAACAAGTTCGGAATGCTTTGCATCGGAGAGAATGGCGGATGTTTTAATATTTCCGAGTGTCTGAGTTTTTATCTCTTCGGTTATTGTTCCTTTTTTCACCTGTCTGTCGAGGTTCCCTGTAATTGTTTTTATCGCTTTTTCGAGAAACTCTTCTTTAATATCAATGAGAGTTACCTTGAAGCCGTATTGGGCGAAGACATGCGCGATACCGTTTCCCATTGTGCCGGCGCCAATCACAGTTATGTTTAAGATATCCATTTTGTAATTTTAATTATTATTAAAACAAAGAATTAAAGTATTTAATTCCTAAACCGAACAAAGTTATTTCTATCAACATTTTTCAATAATGAGCGCGCTTGCTTCGCCGCCGCCTATACATAGGGTTGCGAGACCTGTTTTCTTATTATTTCTATGAAGATTATAAATCAATGTAGTAAGAATTCTTGCGCCGCTTGCACCGATAGGGTGACCTAATGCTACTGCGCCGCCGTTAATATTAATTTTGGAAGCATCGAGTTTTGCTACTTTAATTACAGAGATAGCCTGTACGGCAAATGCTTCGTTGATTTCGAATAAGTCAATGTCATCTATTCTCATTCCGGCTTTTTTAGTAACATTTTGAATTGCATACGCAGGTGCTGTAGTAAACCATTCGGGTTCCTGAGCAAATGATGATTGCGCAATAATTTTCGTAAGAGGTTTCAGACCGAGTTCTTTTGCTTTATCGGCTGACATAACAACGAGAGCGGATGCGCCGTCGTTTATTTTTGAAGCATTGAATGCGGTTATAGTGCCGTCTTTTTCGAAAGCGGGTTTAAGAGAAAGACCTTTCTCGAAATTTGTTTTGCCGGGTTCTTCATCGTTTGATATTGTGAGTATGCCTTTTTTGTCTTTAACATCGATGCCTATTATTTCATCTTTGAAAAATCCTTTTTCGATTGCATTGAGCGCTTTTTTATAACTGTCGACCGAAAAATCGTCCTGTTCTTTTCTTGATATATTCAATTCTCTTGAACAGATTTCACCCGCGCTTCCCATATGAAAGTTGTTATAGCAGTCCCATAGTCCGTCGTGAACCATACCGTCTATGATAGTTCCGTTACCCATACGATATCCTGTTCTTGCTTTTGGGAGATAGTAGGGAACATTGCTCATTGATTCCATTCCGCCTGCGACTACTATTTCGGCATCGCCTGATTTGATTGCCTGTGCGGCAAGCATCACGGCTTTGAGTCCCGAGCCGCAAACTTTATTAATTGTCATACACGGAACTGATTTCGGAATACCGGCATATATAGATGCCTGACGTGCGGGTGCCTGACCAATACCTGCGGGAAGAACACAGCCCATGATGACTTCGGATACTTCTTCCGGGTTAATTCCGGCTCGTGAAACGGCTTCTTTTATTACTATAGCGCCTAATTGAGGTGCTGTAAGAGATGCCAATGCTCCTTGAAAACTACCAATCGGAGTTCTGACTGCCGATACAATTACTACTTCTTTCATATTTGAATTATTTTATATTAATATTCAATATTGGGTTTAGCGAGATAACAAATATAAACAACAAAATAAATTCCAAAAAATTGCATTAAATGGATGAAAATAGCATATTTGAATGAACACAAAGTTGTAAAAATAAACAATTTGCTACCATATTAATTCCATATAAAATATAATCAGGCGCGGTTAATTTTATTGGTTAAAGATTTATACTACAAAATAATTAATGAGTTTAATTATATTTAGTTTAACAGAAACGAAGTACTTTTTTAGCAAATTTAATTTAATCGCGGGATGAAAAAGACAATTTTACTCTCTTTATTTATTCTTTCCACAATTTTAATCAATAACGCCGGAGCATTTTACATCTGGCAGGATTTTGACAATCCTAATTTTCCGCCGGCCGGCTGGACATTAAACACAACCAATCATTTCAACTGGGACTGGGCGATTATTTGTTCGGGTTACGGTACAAGTTACGGCTCAGCAAAAGCGAACATGTCGGATTGCAACACGGGTCTTACTTTTGACATGATAACGCCGCAATTTACAGCCGCGGTATCGGGTGATTCATTGATATTCGACCATGCGTATGCGACATACGGAGGTTCGAACGATCAATTGAAAATCTGGTATTCAACCGATAACGGGGTTACATGGACACAGTTAGTGCTTTTAAACGGCGGTGCTTCCGGTGAACTGGTAACGGCACCGGCAACAGGGTTGGCATTTGTGCCGACACCAACGCAATGGGCAACCAAGAGTTATTCACTTCCAACAGGTACTAACAAAATTAAATTCACTGCGATATCGGCATACGGAAATAATTTATATCTGGATAATATTAAGATCGGTACACGATATACAACGGATGCCGGTGCAAGCGGTTTTAAAAGATATCTGAAGGTACTTTCCCCGGGAGCGATAGATACACCTAAAGTTTATGTAAGAAATTTCGGTACAACAACACAGAATATTCCCGTGACTCTTACGATTAATCCGGGAGGATACTCGCAGACACAAACGGTAACAGGACTTGCTGCGGGTTCATCATATCTTGCAACATTTCCGGCGTGGACTGTACCTTCTTCAGGGAACATTACAATGAAGGCATTCACGACTTTAAGCGGCGACCAGAATAATTCGAATGACACAATATACAATTACTATATTGCATCGAACAATCCGAGAAATGTATTGATAGAATACTGCACGGGTACATGGTGCCAGTGGTGTCCATGCGCGAAGGGCAGGATACTCGACCTTGAGGCATATTATCCGAATACAATAGTGCTTGCATATCACGGCGGAAGCACATCTGACCCATATCAGACATTTAACGGAAATAACATCCTTTCAATGATGGGAATGACTGCATTTCCGACCGGAACCATTGAGAGAACCACGACCCCGTCGGAATGCGGTTACAGTGATTTTGTAGAGAGACCGTTTATGCGATATCTGAATTCGCCTGTATCGCCGGTGAAGATTGATATAGTATCGCAGAATTATAACGCTTCGACCCGTCAGTTGAATGTTAACTTAAATACAACTGCATTATCGACATTGACAGGTCAGTATAAAATTAATTATGTTATAACGGAAGACAATTTGGTTTACACACAATCCGGAAACTCATACTGTACGGGCGGTTCGACGTATGTTCACAAATGGGTAGTAAGAAACATGGTGAATACGGCTTCAGGTGATAACCTAAATTCAGGCGCGACTTGGACGAACGGGCAGGTAATTAATAAATCGTTCTCGACTACGCTTGACGCGGGATGGCTTGAAGCAAACTGCAAACTAAAGATATTCGTTTACAAGGATGCATCGCCGATATACAGTGCGGAAATTCAGCAGGCGATTGAGACTGGAATAACGCTGACGGGAATCAACGGGCAGCCGGAAGTTCCGGTAAAGTTCGATTTAGGCCAGAACTATCCGAATCCTTTCAATCCCGTAACTAACATAAAATTTGCAATCCCTAAGAACGGAAATGCGAGTCTAAAGATTTACGATATCACGGGGAAACTTGTCGCGACATATCTTGAGGGATACGTAACAGCGGGATATTACAATGCCGAGATAAACGGCGCTGAACTTTCGAGCGGAGTATATTTCTACACATTGAAGGCCGGAAATTATATTGAGACAAAGAAGATGATGCTGATAAAATAATTCAAAATATAAAGTTGAAAATTCAAAATTTCAATTATAAGTTGAAAGTGATTTTATAAAAAAGCCCCGTTGAAAGACGGGGTTTTGTTTTTTTACTAGAGAAGTCAAATGTATCATCTGCATGCGTGTCAGGTGTAACACCTGACGCCACTATAATAATAGTATATTAGATCTGTTACGATAAATTATTTTGCGGCTTCGATGATAGCAATGAAACTATCGGCTTTGAGACTTGCGCCGCCGATTAGACCGCCGTCTATATTATTCATGCTAAGCAGTTCTTTTGCATTCTTATCGTTCATGCTGCCGCCGTATAATATTCTTGTTCTTCCGGCAACTGTTGCGTTGTACAGATTTTCGAGCGATTTTCTGATTTCAACATGCATTTCTTCAGCCTGTTCGGGTGATGCCGTTTTACCGGTGCCGATTGCCCAAACCGGTTCATATGCAATTACCAGATTATCGGTATCCATTGCGCATACGTCTTTAAGGCAGAGAGTAATCTGTTCATCGACAATTTTCTTTTCGATGCCCTGTTCGCGCTGTTCGAGTGTTTCTCCGACGCATAGAATTGGTTTTACGCCTTTTTCAAGCGCCTTAATGACCTTGAAGTTTATAAGGTGATTTGTTTCGTTAAAGTACTGGCGTCTTTCGCTGTGACCGAGTATTACATATTCGCATCCGATTGCATGAAGCATTGAAGCGGAAATTTCTCCGGTGAATGCACCGTCGTCTCTGTTATGAATATTCTGGGCGCCGTACATGATTTTGGTGTCCGCCAATATTTCTTTCGCAGCGGGTATACATAAGAACGGGGGACAGATAACGACTTCAACTTTTGAAGCAGTATCTTTATTAAGTTTTGATTTAAGTTCGTTCATCAGTACTCTCGATTCATCGAAAGTTTTGTTCATTTTCCAGTTTCCTGCTACAATTTTTTTTCTCATAGAACAATTTGTTTTATTTGTTAGTAAATATTAATATTTAATTAAAACGTTTTTCCGTTGTTTTATTCTGATAAATTTATATATATGATTCAGATAGAATGCACAAAAAGGAATAAGCGCAATCTTCATCATTATCTGGTATCGGGGCAAAGCAAAAAATATGACCGAAACTATAATTGAACTGAAAATAAACAGATAGAGATACTTGAAATTTGAATAATTATAAGACTTGATTATTCCCAGAGTTGATAGAATAACAATGAACAATGAAGGAATCATATAGAATAGATTTTTCGAACGCGTATCGTCGGGATTCAATATTAGCAAATGAAAGACTTTCACGAAAGAATTCCTGACAAATATAAATGGATTATTCCTGATGTAATCGATAGTTTTATCTGTATAATATTTATTATAAACAATTTCAAAATTATCCGGTTTGGAAATTTCTTTTAACTCGAGTATAAAACTATCATCTCCCCAGTTTCCTATCCTAATAGGATTATTTCCGCGGTATAAGTTTAAGCCGCTGCTTGTTGTGAATGGGATGAATTCACCGAACTGGGCATAATTTCTTATGATCCAAGGAGATATAAAAAGAACAATAAAAATAAAAGTAATAATGGCAAATCGAAATTCTTTTTTTAATAATATTACAAGGTAAACGAACATCAAAAAGAGTGCGAACTCCGAACGCAGCAATATCAACAGTGAGGCAAGTAAAGAGAAAAAAAATATTTTTGAATTAGATTTATATTCACAGGAAAATATTAATAAGAGGAAAGCTAAAATTAAAAAATGGTATAAGCATATTGCATTGTAAACTGATGTGATGTATATGTATTCAGGTACTACTGCCATTATAATACTTGAGATTATTGCCGTGTTTAAGTTGAAATATTTCAAACAAAATCTATACATGAAATATATTGTTGTAACACTGAATATAATATGAGATAAGATTAGCAATAGATTCCGTAATACTACATTGCTAATGTTTAAGAATGCATAAATATAGAAAACATAAAGAGGCGGCATAAACGCTGATGAGTAGGGTTCTGATTGAGGCAAGTTAATTTGTTGCAATTTGTTTCCCATATAATAAAATAAGGAATAACCTTTGCCATCGATTATATTCTGAGCAATATAGCCGAATTCCCAGTAATTAACGTTTCTTAGGTCTGTAAAAAACAATAGAAATATTAACCTTAATGTTAAGGCAATTAACAATATTACATAAATAATATTTCTTTTATTGATTATCATTTACCATGAATTAATTTAAATTTTGAAAGTGAAAATTCTTTGGCAGTTTTATGTTCAACAATAGGGTAAGGATAGTCTTTACCAATAATTACCGAATATTTTTTCTGCAAATCAGCGGTCATTTCGTCAGGTTTATGTATATATTTAGGGGGTACGTCTTTCAGTTCGGGAACGTATTTTCGAATATAATCGCCGTACTTATCGAATTTTTCGCTTTGAAGGTAGGGGTTGAATATTCGAAAATACGGCTGAGCGTCGCATCCGGTAGAAGCGCTCCACTGCCATCCGCCGTTATTTGAAGCAAAGTCGAGATCAATAAGATTTCCGGCAAAATATTTTTCCCCTTTCTTCCAGTTTATGAAAAGGTCTTTTGTAAGAAACATGGCGGTAATCATTCTCAATCTGTTGTGCATCCATCCTTCGGTATTTAATTGCCGCATACCCGCATCAACAATAGGGAAGCCGGTTTTACCTTCGCACCATTTATTAAAGAGGGCATCATTATCAGTCCAATTGAGTTTATCGTAAACTTTTTTAAATGAACCGTTTATAACGTGAGGGAAATTGAATGTTATGTGATAGTAAAATTCACGCCAAATCAGTTCATTTATCCATGTAAGTATCTCGGATTTTTTACCGGATCCGTTTAGTTTTTTAAAGGCTGCACTAAAACACTCCCTGACGCTGACGGTTCCGAAATGGATATGCGGGGAAAGTTTGCTTGTAGAGTCGGCAGACGGGTAATCACGCTGAGAATTATATTCTTCGATGCCTTTTCTGCAGAAAGCAGAGAGTGATTTGAGCGCGGATGTTCTGCCGCCGCTGAATCCGCTTAAATCCGCGGATTTAATCTCAAAATTGAGTGCTTCTTTAAATTTTTGCTCCGCTAAAGGATTAATATTTTTGAAATTAAGTTTTGATTCCCGTAGTAGAGTATCATTCAAAAGCGTAAAGAATTTATTTTTAAACGGTGTAAAGATGGTGTAAGGAGTGCCGTCGGCTTTAAACATTTTATTAGGTTCGAAGACAGTAGAGTCAGCATAGAGTTTCAATTCCGAACTTTTGGAAATAAGAAAATCCGAGATTTTTGAGTCTCTTTCTATGCAATAAGGTTCATATTGTTTATTCGCGTACACAATTGAATCAGCATCTATAATCTGATTAAAAACACTAAGGCTATTGCCATTGAAAATATGAAGGTTAAATCCTTTTTCGTTAAGTTTATTCTTTAAATCCAGAAGGCACTCATTTAGGAATTGAATCCGCTTTTCACCGAAAAAACGGAAAGAATTATTATTCTTTATATAAATAAAAAGGAACTTATCATCGGATTTAATTCCTTTGATAAATTCCGATAATGCTCTGTTATCATCGAGTCTGAGGTCTTTTCTGAACCAGAATATTTTAACCATTTTCCATCTGGGGTTTTCTTTCGAGGAATGAATGGCTTGTGAGTTTAACGAAAGTTGCTTTTTTCTGATAATCGGCAATATTCCTTGAATTAAGGTAACTCATTGATGACTGGAGACCTTCTTTATATTCTTTAATGAGTTTAGACACGATACCTTTATAGGGTACGAGTGATTCTTCGCCTTCTATATAGTTCTTATTTTCCTGTTTTACTGCGAAAGAGGCGCTTCCGCAGTATTTTTTCCATCTTTGATTATTGTATTTAATAACATCTCCCGGGGCTTCTTCTGTTCCTGCGAGCACTCTTCCGAACATAACAGCATCGCATCCGAGGGCAATGGCTTTGCACATGGCACCCGGATTGCTTATACCGCCGTCAGCGATTATTTTAACATTGCTGCTCAATTCATCTTTGGCAGAAAGAGCGCGTACGATAGCGTCGACTTGTCCGATACCAATACCTGATTTTATAGAAGTTGAGCACATTGCACCGTTACCAATGCCAACGCGTATGGCGTCAACTCCGAGATTGATAAGGAATTTTGTAGTTTCGGAACTCGCGACATTGCCTGCAATAATTTTCAGTTTATATGATTCGACATATTTTCTAATTTCTTTAATAAACTTTTCCATCATTTTTGATCCGCCGTTAGCGATATCGATACAAAATATTTTCACTCCGAAATCAGAGAGAATTTTCAGTCGTTCGATATCGGTCATGGAGTTTATTCCGATTGCAGCGCCTTGATAATCGGAGCCGTCAAGATTATTATCTTTAAATTCGTTTATTTGTTCTTCAACGGAATTGAAACGATGAATAACTCCCAGACATTTCATATCGGAGAGCGCTTTAGCCATTTTCCCGCCGCAGACAGTGTTCATCGGTGACGCGATTATGGGAACGGCGAGTTTAATTCCGCAGAATTCCACAGAGGTATCGCAGTCTGAACGATGCTTTACACTTGAAATCTGATTCGGAAGCAGGGAAACGTCATCGTATGTAAGCGAATCATCGAAAAGAATATTTTTATATGACATAGTAATTTAATAATTTCTTTTTAAAAATATTTGCTAATAAAGTTTTACCAATATTATTGTTAGAAGAGCAAAAACTTAACCGCAAAGTGCGCAAAGAACGCGAAGAATATTTTAGTTATAAGAGCAAAAGCCTAACCGCAAATTGCGCAAAGAATATTTTAGTTATAAGAGCAAAAACCTAACCGCAAAGTGTTCAAAGAACGCTAAGAAAATTTTAGTTATAAGAGCAAAAACCTAATGCATAAAATAATAACTTTTTTACAATCAAAAAGGGAAAGAAAAGTTGATACTTTATGCTTTCCCTTATAAAACATTAAAAATAAGTTTATTGTGCCAGTGCCTGAGTAACTTTATCAGCCGCATCCTGCAGAGTATCTGCAGGTATGAGGTTGAGTCCCGAGTCTTTAAGAATTTGTCTTGCTTCTTCGGCATTAGTGCCCTGAAGCCTTACAACGACCGGAATATTAATGTTCAAATTTCCGGAAGCCTGCACAATGCCATTTGCAACGCGGTCGCATCTAACGATACCGCCGAAAATATTAATGAGAATTGCTTTTACATTCGGGTCCGTAAGAATAATTCTGAAACCGTTCTCAACCGTTTCGGCTGATGCCGTACCGCCTACATCGAGGAAGTTAGCGGGTTCACCGCCTGCGAGTTTAATCAGGTCCATAGTACCCATTGCAAGTCCTGCGCCGTTGACCATACACCCGACGTTACCGTCGAGTTTGATATAGTTAAGGTTATATTTCGACGCTTCTATTTCGAGCGGATCTTCTTCGTTTAGGTCACGGAGCGATTCGAAATCTTTATGTCTGAACAGAGCATTGTCATCGATAGTAACTTTCGCATCGAGAGCAAGAATTCTATCGTCGTTAGTCATAACAAGCGGATTAATTTCAAGCAAAGAAGCATCGGATTCGGTATATGCAGTGTAGAGCGCCATAATGAATTTTGTGAAATCCTTTAAAGCATTTCCTTCGAGATTCAGTCCGAAACCAAGTTCTCTTGCCTGGAAATTCTGGAGACCTATTGAAGGTTCAACCCATACCTTAATGATTTTCTCGGGTGTTTCAGCGGCTACTTTTTCAATTTCCACACCGCCTTCCGTTGAAGCCATGATAACATTTTTCGAATTGGTTCTGTCGAGAAGAATTCCGAGATAAAGTTCTTTTTTATAGTCGAGTCCTTCGGCTATAAAAAGTGTCCGGATTTCTTTTCCTTCGGCGCCAGACTGGTGCGTAACGAGAATATTGCCGAGAATTTTCGCGGCATATTCTTTCGCGCCTTCAAGATTGGAACCGAAAAATTTAACACCTCCCTGAGCGACGACTTCGGAACGGTCGGCTTTGTTGTAAACAATACCTTTGCCTCTGCCTCCCGCATGAATTTGTGATTTAACCACAAACTGCGTAACGCCTTTTTCTTTAAGAGAATTTACTGCGTTATCGAATTCGTCAATAGAATTTATTGCAATACCATCCTGAACGGCAACACCGTATTTTTTAAGGATTGCCTTCGCCTGATATTCGTGTATTTTCATTAATTATTGGTTTAATTATTAATCTTCGTCTTTTGTATTAAATTTTTTATCCATTTCTTTGGAAATTGAATCGAGTTGCTTCATTGATTTTTTCAGCGAATCGATATTTGTTCTTTTCAAAGATGAATCCATCTGCTGAAGATTTTTATCGATTGTCTCGTCGATTTTTTTATTAACTCGTTCGGTTACTTTTTCAGAAATTTTACTGCAACTCAGCAATCCGATAAGCACTATAAGTGCGACAAAAAACTTAAAATAATTCATAAAGTATTTATTTAATAATTTTTTTGCTCGACATTTTTGCCTGCATGAAAAGAAGTAAATAATCTCTTCCGCCTGCTTTTGAATCCGTTCCGCTCATATTAAAACCGCCGAAGGGATGGACACCTACAAGAGCGCCTGTGCATTTTCTGTTAAAATACAAATTTCCGACGAAAAATTCCTCATCCGCTTTGTCCAGTTTCTTTTTATTTTTGGAATAAACAGCGCCTGTGAGACCGAACATTGTATTGTTAGCAATCTTCAGTGATTCATTGAAGTCAGTAGATTTAATGACTGCCAGCACAGGACCGAATATTTCTTCCTGCGATATTGTATCGGTCGGTTTTACATCTTTGATTATTGTAGGTTCGATAAAATATCCGCCTGGAAGTTCATGACCGCCGTGAATTATTTTCCCGCCTTCTTCGACGGCAACCTGAATATAAGCCATGATTTTTTCTTTTGAACGGGCATTGATGACCGGTCCCACGTTATTATTGTCAACCGTAGGTCCAACTTTAAGAGCAGACGCTTTACTTACCAGAGCATCGCAGAACTTGTCGTAAATACTTTCGTCAACAACAACTCTTGAGCAAGCAGAGCATTTTTGTCCCTGGAATCCGAACGCAGCAGAAACAGTACCTGCCACCGCATCGTCGAAATCGTATAAATCTTTATCGATAATAATTGTATCCTTGCCGCCCATTTCAGCGATAACTCTCTTAATCCAGATTTGTTTAGGCTGATTCTTTGCCGCAAGTTCGTTTATTCTCAATCCGACTTCCATTGAACCTGTGAACGAAATATATCTTACAAGATGGTGTTGAACGAGTGCATCGCCGATTGAGCCGCCGCCTCCCGTAACGAAATTAATAACGCCGTTGGGCAGTTTAATTTCTTCCATCAATTCAATGAACATTTGAGCGATAGCGGGTGAATCGCTGGAAGGTTTAAGAACAACAGTATTTCCCGTTACGATAGAAGCAGTTGTCATTCCCACCAGAATTGCGAGAGGGAAGTTCCACGGAGGAATCACGAGACCGACGCCGAGCGGAAGATAGACGAGTTTGTTCTTTTCTCCCTGCAGTTTTGTAATAGGCTGTTCTTCGCTGTATCTGAGAATTTCGCGGGCATAAAATTCCATGAAATCGATTGCTTCTGCCGTATCGCCGTCGGCTTCAGCCCAGTTCTTTCCTTCTTCGTAAACCATCATGGCGGAGAAAATGTGTTTTCTCTTCCTCATTATTTTTGCCGCTTTAAAAAGGAATTCGGCTCTCTTCTTAGGTGATGTTCTTTTCCATTCATCGAATTTCGCATGAGCGGTTTCGACTGCAAACAAAGCGTTTTCGACAGTTGCTTTCTGAAAAGTACCGACAACTTCATCAGGATTTGAAGGATTATATGAGCGAAGTTTTTCTTCGGTATAGATTTTTTCACCGCCTATAACGAGCGGATATTCTTTGGAGAATCGTGCTTTTACTTCTTCGAGCGCTTTTTCGAATGCTTTTCTGTTCTTTTTGTCTGTAAAATCAGTGAATGGTTCGTTTTTAAATTTTGAATTTCCCATAGTTTTTATTTATTTATTTGATAGTGTTTTTATTATTAAATTATGTAATTCAGGTCTTGTTTCTTTTATTCCGTTATTATCTCTTGAAGGATAAACTCTGTTAGTAAGGAAAATAATTATTATATCCCTGTCGCGGTCATACCATATGCTGGTTCCCGTATATCCTGTATGTCCGAAGCAGTTTTCGGAAATCAGTTCTCCGCATTGCGAGCGATAACTTCCGACAGGGGGCTGCTTAGTATCCCAGCCGAGCGCGCGGGTATTGTCATAGGCAGAGCAATCATATTTTTGCGTAAACAATTTTACTGTAGATTCGGAGAACATTCTTTCTTCTTTTAATCCTCTTGTAAATGGATTATAGTACTTGCCATTATTAGCGAGCATACGTGTTAAAGTAAAAAGTTCTCTTGCATTGGAGAAAAGTCCGGCATTTCCGGATACGCCGCCCATTAGCGACGCGGCTTCGTCGTGTACTTCGCCGTTCAGTTGTCTTTTTCTCCAGTTTGAATCATACTCCGTAGGAACGGTGAATTTTTTCAAATCATCAGAAGGCAGGAAGGTTGTATGTTCCATTCCGAGCGGTTTGAAAATACTTTCTTTGCAATAATCGTTAAGTGATACACCCGATATTTTTTCAACAATAACGCCGAGAATAATAAAATTCAGGTCGCTGTAAATAAATTTCGAACCTGTTTTGTATTCAAGAGAAATATCGCAGATATATTTAATAATATCGTCTTTGCATGTGCATGTTTTATAGAAAGGTACCCATGCTTTCAGACCGGAATTATGAACGAGCAGATTCAGTATGGTTATGTTTCCTTTTTTGTTTGCCGCGAAATCGGGGAGATAGTCGGATACTTTATCATCAAGTTTAATTTTGCCTTCTTCGTATAGTTTCATTATTGCAGAAGTAGTTGCAGCCGCTTTTGTAACGGAAGCGATATCATATAGACTGGCGGAACTGATATTATCGGCATCGGAGTCGTAAGTATAGTGACCGTAATATTTTTCGTAAAATATTTCTTTTGAAGAGCCAATAATAAGTTGGGCGCCCGGGAAGTACTTTTGGGATATAGAATTATTTATAAGGTTATCGATAGAAGAAAAGTCGTAACAATATCCTTTAATGAATGAAAATAAAGAAAATGTGATTATAAAAAAAAGCCTTCCCATATTAATAAATATATCGAAATTGTACGGTTACTTCAATTTAGAAATGACGTAGGGGAGATAAATTTTAAGCATTTCGAAAGCGGGGAATGGAGCAAAATATTTGTCTTCAGGATGAATATGAGGGAAATGTCCTATTACGCACCGGCAAAATACGTACATAACCATGGCGATTCTTCGACTTCGCCGGAGCGGGATATAGAAAACGAGCATAAAAAAAGGCTGCCGAAAGGCAGCCTTTTAAAACCGGTCGGAGTGACCAAGTAATAAAAACTTTTATTTTTTTCTCCTAAGATAAATGAAACCCATACCGAATAAGAAGATAATCGGTAATTCGAGTCCGAAGAGACCGCATTTTTTACTGGATTTAACGGTTGCGGTTAATTCCACATCAGTTACCAAATCGGCGACGGTTTTATTCCATTTTACTTTTTGACCGTCTTTTGTGCCGTTAGTTGTAATAATTTCGCCCGGGAATTCAAATTCGTATGTCAACTTATAGTCGCTCATTCCCATATTTTTGGCATTAGCGGAATCGTTGAGGAGAATATACTTGAAATCCATGCCATCTTTACCCTGAATCCAGCTTGCTTTAACCTTGGCAAATGCTTTTGCTTCGGAAAGTTTGTTAAGGTCCTTGAATTTCAATTCAAGTGATACTTCCGAAAGAGAGTCAGTTGTTTCGTTTTTCTTGATAACGATTGCAGAAGGTTCCGAATTGCCGGCAGTATAATTCGCTTTAACTTTTTCGGCAGTGAATCCAAAGCCTGAAAGTTCGTCACCGGTTACATTAGAAGATTTAGTCCAGTATTTAATTTTCATCGTACCGGAGCCATCGGATTTGAGAACTGTTTTCTGGTCAAGGTTAACGCAACCCGAAACAAAGACAGCAATGAGAAATAATATGGATACAGATAGTAAAGACTTTAAGAGCAGTTTCATTTCACTCTCCATTTTTAGTTTGTTAAAATTTAAGTTATGAAGTATTAATTAAATTGTCAATAAACAAATATTATCAATTGACATTGTGGAATAAAAATTGGGCTGATAGGATTTGGAATATTCATTAATTTTTGAATCTTTAACAAATTAACATAAATATGCTTATGAGGAAGTATCTGTTAACGGTAATTCATTTTGTTAACCTTTCCTGCATGCCTTATTCAAATAATATAATATACAATATTTCAAATATAAAATAAAATAAAAATAATTTTATGAAGAAATTGTATTTATCGTTAGTTATATCCGTTCTGTTAATAAGTACAGAAATATTTTCCCAGACAAGGGAGAATTATGATTATCTCATAAATCCGAGACATGATTTCTATTCATTGAACTATCAATCGGCGGTAAATGCAGGCAAGGGATACACGGGTATCGCCTCATCAGGAGACATAATGTCGACTTCGCTGAATCCTGCTTCACTGGATATTCCTCAAAAATTTAATTTTTATACCGGTTATATATTCAAGTCAAATTTGGACAGCAAAACGAGCAATTTGATAGATAATGCCGGTTTTGTTCATCCGACTGCAAGCATTGGATTCGGCTGCAGGCTGAATAAAAATTTTCAGGCAGGATTTGTGTACAGGAATGACAGGAATATAGAGTACACGCACAATAATTACACAGTATACGTTGGAAACGAGGACAATGATTACAGTCTGGTTTTTACATCGCACACTTTTTCAATTCCTTTAACTTACGAATACAAATTCTTGAAATTCGGTATAAATGCTAATCTTGTGCTGCTTCACAGCAGGCAAAAATTTTACGACAACTTTGCAAATCAAAATACGGATGCAAGCCTGAACAAATTAAGGTTCATTCCTGATTTTGGAATCAGAGTGAAATTGAATGATTTCATTTCTGCCGGACTGACATATACTCCGGGTATAGAACAAGATTTGTCAGGAGACAGCACAAGTACAATCAATTACAGAAGCAACAACAAGACTTATTTCCCTGCAAAAATTGGGGCGGGAGTGGAAATCGGTTTATTAAATAACACACTTATGTTATCCGCCGATTACAGATTCGAAAGGACTTCGGTATTTCAGAATTATCAGGATGTTGATACCTCGAATATTTATAAAGACAGGCACAATATAAATTTCGGCGCCGAATATAAAGTTGATAAAAATTTCGTTCTTAGAACGGGATTTTTCACTTTCCTGGATAATAATAAGGTTAAATCCTTTGTAAAAAATGATGACCAGTATTTTATGACGTTTGGTGCCGGATATGAATATAAAAACATGAAAGTAAATGCTTCGATGATGAGCAGTTCCATAATAAAATCTGCCAATGTGGGACACAATCTATACAACATCGGAGTATCCTATGGTTTCTGATTTATAGCGAACAGGGATATTTTAAAATATTGTAACAAAGACATTTTCATTTCATACTTGAAAATTATTGTTTAATTTTCATTTTACGAATTTATTTTTTGTAAAATGAAAAAGCACATCTACATAGCAATTTTCTTATTGCTTTCTGCAAATTTATTTTCACAAACGCTTATTGGAGTTTATCCTTTTCCGAATTACGATCCTTATACATATTTGTGGGGATTGACTGCGAAAAATGATACACTCTGGGCGGGCACGGATTATGATAATACGACGGGATATCCTTATTCCATGCTGTATAAAATCACGAAGACGGGAAATTTTCTGGATAGTTTGGCAACACCTTTCAAATTCAATCATGGTCTTGCCTGGGACGGAACCGGATTCTGGGTTGCGCAGGACTACACATCAGGCGGCGCAAAACTTTACAAAATAAATACAGCAGGAATAAAAGTTGACAGTATATTGACAGGTTCATATGCTCAGGGAATCGGTGGTCTGACGGTGACAGGCAACTCGTTATGGTTTGCCGAATACTATCCGGATAATACTTCATATCCTTATACGTATGCATATAAAATGGATATTGCGACGAAGCAGTTAACCGACACTATACCTTTGTACGGTAAGCAGGTTCAGGGTGTGGCAATAAAAGGCGACACGATATTCTATGTTACGGATAATTTTCAGGGTGACAACGAAAGAATATATGCTTACAGAAAAGCCGTCGGCGATACGCTTTTTTCATTTGCCGCCCCAAGCAATAACTGCGATCCGAGAGGAATGCACTGGGACGGTCAGAACCTTTATCTGCTTGCATACGGCACGGGGAACATAAGAATGCTTTATAAATACCAGTTGAGTTCGACGGGCAATCCTATTATAAATACTTCATCGAATCTGATTGATTTCGGAAATGTTGTTGTAGGAACAACATCGAATCAGACATTGAATATTTCGAATACTGGAAGTTCCAAATTAATTATTTCTGGAAAAACGAATACAAACCCGAGATTCGGAATTACACCTAATAATGTGCCGGATACAATTCAGCCGGGAGCGAATAAGAATTATACGGTTACGTTCAATCCGAATGCTTATGATACGATTTCAGGTCAATTGCAGATTGCGAGCAATGATTTACTAACGCCTGTCAAGGTTGTCACTTTAACGGGTAAAGGTGTTTACAGCGGTGCATACATCGGTTTGTCTTTCAATTCATATAATTTCCAAACCAGACGTGTGAATTCATTGTGCGGCTATTACTTCACGGTAATGAATCAGGGAACGAATGATTTAACGATTTCGTCGATGTTATTCAGCACTCCGCGATACAGAATAGATACGACACTGAATCAGTTCCCGCAGACAATAGCGCCTCAGGGCTCGAAGTCGTACAGGATATGGTTCAATCCGAATTCAGGTTCTGCTTTCAATGACTCATTGAAAATAAATTCAAACGCGGTGAATCTTCCGACGGCAATAATTTCTTTAAGCGGTACCGGGAATACATCATTAACGGCTTTAGGCGATATAATGTGGCAGGCGAATACGCCCGACAATCCGTTTACAAGTTCTGACGATTTTCAGCCGATAAGTATGAAGCAGATTGGCGACGTAAACGGCGACGGAATAAATGACATCGTAGTTGCTTCAGGAAATTATTACACGGCTTGCTGGAATGGGAATTCTTCCGTTACAGGCGATTTACTGTGGATTTTCAATACGGGTTACAATAACAATAATACGGGTTCGGTTACATCGGAAGACGCAATGCAGGTGCGTGATGATGTCGACGGAGACGGAATTCTCGACGTTGTAATAGGATGCGGCGGAGGAAATGAAATGGTGTATACGATTTCCGGAAGAACCGGAAGGCAGATATGGGTATGGGGAGATTCGGTTACGTACGCTGACGGAGATATTGAAGCGGTGAGATGCGATAAGGATTTCAACGGTGACGGCGTGAAAGACGTTCTTGTATCCGCAAGCGGTTCGGGACAGATGGCAGGACGGCATGCGATTGTATGTTTGAACGGGTTAAACGGAAACGTGATATTCTATTATACTGAAAGTTCGGAATTCACTGCGGATGTGGTTTCTACGCAGTACGGCGGAGCGCTCGGGCTTGGAAGCAATTCCGGAACCTATTCACTGCAGGGATTTGATAATTCGGGCAACAGTACATGGAGTTATAATGCGGTGAACGGAAAAATATGGAGTATGAAAGTTGTGCCGACAATAAATGCGGATACGGCGAAAGAAATTATAGGGTTTTACGGATTTTCGGGGAATATATTCTGCGTCGGTTCGAATAACGGAGTTGAGAACTGGACAATGTCAACGGGTACTTCGAATGCAGGATTTATAAAAATTCTTGACGACCTTGATTCAAACGGTTATGCGGATTTCACATTATCCGGACCGCAGAGTTTATACAGGATAGATTCAAAGATACACAGTATTTTATGGTCAAGGTCTGTAGGAATGTCGTACATAAGGGGTGTCGATTTCCTGAGCGACCTTACGGGCGACGGCAAACGGGAAATTGTGTATGCAATGCAGACACCGGGAAATATACTTGTTGTGAACGGAGTTACAGGCAATACAATATTTTCATATTCGTTCGGTTCGACAGTAACATACAGGGCAGACAGGGTCGCGGCATTGAACAGCATAGACGGAAATTCGACAACGGAATTTGTAGGAGGATGCAGGGACGGAAGGCTGGTTTGTTTCAGCGGGGGACAGAACACGCCTATAGGGATAAATCAGATATCATCCCGAGTGCCGGATAAATTTAATTTGTATCAGAACTATCCGAATCCTTTCAATCCCATGACAAACATAAAATTTGATGTTTCGAAATCGTCGAAAGTAACGTTAAATATATTTGACGTATCGGGCAGGGAAATTACGAGTAAGGTATTTGAAAATCTATCGGCGGGAACGTACGAATACAGGTTCGACGGTTCGGTATATTCCTCGGGAGTTTATTTTTACAGGATTATAGGAAACGGTTTTATAAGTACGAAGAAAATGGTGCTTATAAAATAAATCTTCAATTTTCGATCTTCAATGTTCAATTAAAAAGGAGTTAGAAGTTAGGAGTTAGAAGTTAGAAGAAAGAGCATAGTAGGTGTATAATGCTACGTGAAGTTATTACAGTTATCAGTTATAGCATTCATATTGGATCAACTGCCATTTAAAGTTATTCAGATTATAAGCGAGTTCGCATATGACCTTTTGTTTATCGCAGATAACGGAGAAGTGGTATTCGAATGCTTCGCCTGTGGGAATTTTCCATGTGGAATTCACCTTTGAGACATTATACACATCGTTTTTCCATTTAAATTTCACGATTTCCACTTTTAGGTTGTGGAAGAAAGCAATCACGTCAATTGGTTCAAAAATCTGATTTTCCATAGTCATTTAAATACCATATAAAATTAAGGTATGTATGCATCAAAGTCAAGAGAATGATTTTTGTTTTGCAACAAATTATCAAAACAAAATTACGGATTGGGTTCAGTGGTGCTCGATGTAGTTCAGGTCCTTTCCGAATGTTTCGTCGAGTTGAGTGACGGAGAAAAATGCGATAATCAGTGTTGACATTCCGACAATGAGCGCGGAATAAACTATACCTGTCATGGGTGTCAGGTACTGGAAAACGAGTGTTGCGGGGACCACTGCGCCGCGGACGAAATTCGGGACGGTAGTCGTGACAGTAGCCCGTATATTTATGCCGAACTGCTCCGAAGCATTCGTAACGAAGACTGCCCAGTATCCGCCTGAGATGCCGAGGAGTAAGCACATTATATATAATTCAGTTGCACTCGATTTAATGAAGAAAAGATACACTATTATAAAAGTGATTTCCATGAGTATAAATAATGCAACAATCTTTTTTCTGGTTTTAAAGATCTGGCTTAGAAAGCCGCTCAGAAAATCACCTGCAGCCAGCCCGATATAGCAGAACATTACTGCTTTTCCCGTGCTGATTGTTTCCGTTATTCCGAAAGCCTTCGCGAATTCGGGGGAGAAAGTAATAAGGACGCCTACGATGAACCAGATGGGAACGCCTATAGAAATGCTATAGAGATATTTGAAGAATAATTTTTTATTTGTGAACAGTTTATGGAAACTTCCTTTAGCGACTTCGATTGTTTTTATTGAACTGTACATACCGGACTCAAACACTCCGATTCTCATAATCAGTAGCAGAACGCCCATGCCTCCGCCCACGAAAAATGCAGTCCGCCACTGGAAAGAATCGGCAACGATTGCGGCAACGACGGCGCCGAAAATGCCGATTGTTGCTACGAGCATTGTGCCGTAGCCGCGTGTTTCTTTCGGCATAACCTCGGAAACGAGTGTGATGCCCGCTCCGAGTTCACCTGCAAGTCCGACCCCGGCGATGAATCTCAGAATTGCGAATTGGGGAACTGTTTGGACGAAACCATTTGCAATATTGGCGAGTGAATAGAGAAAAATAGAACCGAAGAGAACCGAAATTCTTCCTTTTTTATCTCCCATGATACCCCAGATTATGCCGCCGATAAGCATTCCCGCCATTTGCATGTTTAGGAGAAGCACGCCGTTGGGCAGCAGGTCGGCTTCGGACACACCGAGTGATTTTAACGAACCTATGCGCACCACACTGAAAAGGATGAGGTCATAAATATCGACGAAATAGCCGAGAGCGGATATAACTACAATTGCGATTATGTTTCTCCTGGATGAAGTAGTGTTCATATTATTTTCTCTAAATAGGGCAATATGGGGAAAATATTTAAATATTGATATATAGATTTTTCTTTTCGGCGAGAAAAGAGATTTCACAGAGGTACACACGCCACAAAGATGGCGGGCAGGCAGGGAAGGCACAAAGATACACAGAGAAAGGATTTGGGAATAAAAAAACCCCGTTGAGAAACGGGGTTTGTATAAGAAAAATCGCTTTGTTTAATTTAACTGATATTTTATTTCACTATTGCTACGCGTTTTGCGTAATTGCTTGTTGATGTTTCGAGGCGGATAATATAAACGCTGCTCGGGAGTCCTTTGGAAATCCAGTTCTTTTCATATTCACCGGCTTTAAGGAATTCGTTAGCGACTGTAAAGACTTCGCGTCCGAGTAAATCGTAAATTCTGATTCTTGTGACACCGTCGTTTTTAATCCTGAATTTAATATTAACTTCGGGGTTGAAAGGATTAGGATAAACATCGAGGAACTCGTAACTATCGACAACCACGGGGTTATAAGTAATAGCCGTAGGTCCCGCTATAGGCAGAAAATCGACTACACCAAGACTATCGACATCGAATTTGTCAATAATGTGAGATTTAATGGAATCAGTGTTTGTTGTGCCCCAGAAATTATTCTGTGCTTTTATTGAATCGTGCGTATTGTTATAGACATCATAAAAATGACCGCTGTTTCCATTGCCATAAATTACATTAAGCCCGACGTCTGTAGTATCAGCGCTTATAAGACTGCCAAGGTTTGGTTTTGAAGAATTTTGTATAGTAATTCCCCAGAGGTTCCATCTTATTTTATTTCGCGTAACGATAACGCTTGATGTCGGCCAGTTTCCTGCAAAATTCAGTCCGCTACCGCCGAGTGATGGGCTTCCTTGAATATTATTACTGTCGATAATGTTATTGTTTATATAAGCATTAATACCGCCAGCGAGCAGTGCGATGCCAAACCGGTTATATTTAATAATATTGTTCTCAATTATGAGAGACGAAATGGTTCCAACGGGCAGAAATGCGATTGCGCCTGAGTTTGTTGATGCCCGCAAAAAAGTATTTCCGCGTATAATAACAGGCTGCGGTGCGGCAGCGCCCATATTTATTTGAGGTGTATTATAATTTGAAATATTATTACCCCAGAAAATATTATTTATTATTGTAGGAGATGAGGGTATATTGGCACCTGAGTTGATTGCCGAGCGGTATGAACCGGTGAATTTACAATTGGAAATAACGGGATTAGAGCCGAAGAGATACACTGTGCCGCTTGCAAGGCTCGATGTCCAGTAAGTATTATTTCTGAATACGCAACTGTCTATAAGAATATTACTGCCGTAAAGTCTTATTGAATTTGCGTATTCCATAGTGAGTTTCTTTATTATGGATGCATTTGAAGTATCGAATCTTATTCCAACATATTTCAGACTTGTATCCATTGCAGTAAAGAGAACTGAATCCTGAGGTCTGATAAGCAAAACACCGTGTATATTTAGCGTTGTTGCTGTAAAGAACTTTACAACTGCATTATTGAATATTTTGAGAGTATCGGAATTCGAAATCAGAATATTTGAATTGAAAAAATAGGAACCCGAGGCGTAAGTAACCGCACCCGCCGAATTAGCGACAAGGCTGTCGAGGTTCCAACTTTTACTTGTGCCGGGGGAATTATAATCGGCACGGCTTACGTTTACGAGAATAAACGAGACAAAAAAGAACAACAATAATCGTTTCATGAAATGACCCTTTTAGAATTTAAGAAAATGCATTTACGGTGAAGAAATACGTAAAACACCGAATTAAAACATAACAAATTAATGTTAGATTTGCTAAATTAATTTAATACAACTTAACAAAAAAATATACAAACAATAATGCAAATTAAAATGAATATACCGTATACAAGTCTGCCGGGTTACAGCGACCTGTATATTGATTATGTAAATCATTTTGACAAAGTTGCCGGATTTTATGAATTCCCCTACGATAACGAAGGGATTTTCAACTCGATTACGTCTAAAAAGGAGATATATAACAACGGAAATGTCAGCAGGATTGAAATAGCGGAATTATTGAAAACACAGAACAAGTTTTTCAATTCCGGTGAATCGACCTTTCTGAACATTGAGTTTTTAAAGGAACCCGATACATTTGCAGTAGTAACGGGTCAGCAAATAGGTGTTCTGACAGGGAATTTATATACGATTATCAAGGCATTGAACGCCGTGGAACTTTCGAAGCATCTATCCATGAAATATCCGGAGTTCAAGTTCGTTCCGGTTTTCTGGCTTGAAGCGGACGACCATGATTTTCAGGAAATCAATAACATAAACGTGCTCGACAAAGAGAACAAACCTGTAAATTTAAGTTATCTGCAAAAAGGTCAGGAGAAGGAAAGATATCTGACGCCAACTGGCAGGATAGTGATTGATGAATACATCAATACATTCACTCAGAATATAAAGGATACGCTTATACAGACTGAATTCACCGAGCAGTTAATGTATATGATAGACCGTTCATATAAAGAGGGAATTGATTTGGTAACGGCGTTCTCAAGATTTTTCAATTACATACTCGGCGATACCGGATTAATTTTCTGCAATCCCACGGATAAAGAAATGAAGAAACTTCTTGTCCCGGTATTTGAAAAAGAACTCAACACTTTTCCCGAGACATGTGAATTGGTTGTGAACGCATCGGCCGAACTGGAACAGAAGTATGAACCGCAGGTAAAACCGCGTTCTATAAATTTATTTTATACATATAACGACAACAGGCATCTTATAGAAATAAAGGAAGAAAAGTTTTCATTAAAAAATACGAGACAGAAGTTCGAGAAAGACGAATTATTCAATCTGCTTTTGACAAATCCAGAGAATTTCAGTCCGAACGTGATACTGAGACCAGTGTGTCAGGATTATCTGCTGCCCACTGCTGTTTACATAGGCGGACCGTCGGAAGTTGCGTATTTCGGTCAGTTCCGTGATGTATATAATTTTTACGGCATGAAAATGCCCGCAATATATCCGCGCACGTCAATAACGATACTTGAAAGCAGGGTTGAAAATTTTCTTGAGAAGTTCGGAATCAGTTTCGAGGAATTGTTTGACGAAACGCTTTTATCGAAGAAATTGCTTGGAAAGATTAATGAAGTAAATGTTGATGAAATTTTTTCGAATTTCAGCGATGAACTCAACGCATTGATATACACATACGGACTTGAATTGGAGAAGATTGACAAAAACCACACACAGGGATTAAAGACGAGGTATGATAAATTCATCGAGAACATCGGATATCTGAAGCCGAAATTCGTGGAATCGCAGTTAAAGCAGAATGATTCGACAGGCAAAAAACTTAAGACCGTAATTGACGGAGTATATCCTGATGAAGTTCTTCAGGAGCGTTTTTACAACATAATATATTTTCTGAACAAATACGGTTTCGATTTCATAAAGGAATTATCGAATACAATAGAATTAAAGAAATACTTTCATCAGGTTATCAGCGTAAGCATAAGCAAAGAAATAAAACAGCCGGCATTATTCGATAATCCTGTCTGAAAAATTGTCACATAGTATGAAAATATTGGTGGTGAGATTATCATCCTTCGGTGATATTGTTTTAACCTTCCCGTTCATTAATGAATTAAGAAGATTATACCCGGATTCGGAAATAACATTTCTCACCAAGCCTCAGTATGCTGAAGCGGCAGGTCTTCATCCTTATATAAATAAAATCATTACGCTTAATCCTGAAATACGGAAGCAGATAAAGAATTCGGGATTCGACGTAATATTTGATTTACAAAAAAACCAGAGAACGCTTTTAATGCTTATGTTTTCGGATTCGATGGTTTTCAGAGTGAAAAAAGACACAATGAAGAAAAGGATTCTCGCCGTTTTTAAGATTAATTTATTAAGGTCGGCTCCTCCCGTTTATAAAAGATACCTGCTGGCTTTGAAGAGATTTAAAAATGATGCAAGCGGGGAATATACCGTGACAACAGACTTGAAGTGTGATGAATATACGGGTGAAAAAGTTTATATGGTAGTTTCGCCGTCATCTAAGCATTTTACAAAAAGATATCCGAAAGAAAAGTTCCTTGAAATTCTTCAGGGTATCAACAAAACAATTATACTTACGGGAGACAATAACGAAACAGACAGAGATGTCTGCGGTTACCTTGAAAGCAAACTCTCAAACACAATGAACATGTGCGGAAAATCATCATTCGGTAAACTTGCCGGTTTGATAAAGAATTCGCAAATGGTGGTATGCAATGACAGCGGGGTCCTGCATCTGGCAGAAGCGCTTGGAAAGAAAACAATAGTGTTTTTTGGAAGTACCGTAAAGGAGTTCGGATTTTATCCGCAGTTGAAATCAACGGTAATATACGAGAACAAAGGATTGAAATGCAGGCCCTGCACGCATATAGGAAGGCAGGATTGTCCGAAAGGGCATTTCAAATGCATGATTGACATAGATACTAAAGGAATAAAAAATTTATTGAATTAAAGTAAAAAACAGAATGAAAATATTTTTAAAGAAAAACGAAGAGAGAAGGATAAACATCGGTCATCAGTGGATTTTTTCAAATGAGATAGAAAAAATTGAAGGAGAAATAATTGACGGCGGAGTTGCCGAAATATATTCAAACAGAGGCAGTTATCTGGGACAGGGTTTATACAACAAACATTCTCTGATAGCAATGAGATTTCTCACATCTACAGACGAGGCGATTGACAAGGAATTTTTCAGGAAAAGAATAAAGACTGCAGAGCAGAGAAGAATGAAAGTTCATCCGGACAGGAAATCATTTCGTTTATGCAACAGTGAATCGGATTTTCTTCCGGGACTAATAATCGATAAATTCGACGATATTTTTTCTCTGCAGATATTTTCGAAGGGTGTGGAAGTTTTCAAACAGGATATATGCGATATACTTGCTGAAGATTTCGGCGCAGCATTCATCGCGGAAAAGAACGACAGCGAACTGAGGACTCTGGAAGGTCTTGAAAAGAAAGAAGGGATATTGCTTGGCAGCGAGGAAAATGGAATCAGACAGACAGAAATTGACGGTATCAAATATAATTTAAATCTTCTCAAGGGACAGAAAACCGGATTTTATCTGGACCAGGCATTTAACAGATTGAAAATACGGGGTTATGTATCTGAGAATTCAAGTGTGCTTGATTTATTCTGCAACGAGGGAGGTTTTGCAATGAATGCCGCTTTTGCCGGATGCAAGAAAATTACCGGCGTTGATTCATCCGGGCATTCAATTGAAACTGCTAAAAAGAATTCTTCCGACAACGGATTTGATTTTATAAAATACGAATGCAGAGATATATTCGAATATTTCGATGAACAGTTCCAGTCGAAGGAAAAATACAATCTGATAGTCCTCGACCCGCCTTCATTCACGAAATCAAGGAAGAATATTCCGACGGCGGTTAAAGGATACACTGAACTGAATTACAAGGCGATGAGGCTGCTGCACAAGAATTCGTTTTTGTTCACCTACAGTTGCTCGCACCACATAACCGAAAAACAATTTGAAGAGATTCTGGTTAAATCGGCAGAAACAGCAGGACGAAAAATACAAATAATCGATTTTGCAAACTGCACCTACGATCATCCCGTTCTTCCACAGATGCCGGAAACGAAATATCTAAAAGGATATATATTATATATAAACTAATGAATTTTCTATGAAACTGTTAAATTTAATCTTACTATTTATACTAATGATTGTACTTACAAATATATCGGAAGCACAGAAAAAATACAGTTATCAGACGTTTAAGAACGATCCTCTCGGAACGAGAATTTACAAACTCGACAACGGACTGACGGTTTATCTTTCCATAAACAAACAGGAGCCGAGGATTGCAACACGCATTGCAGTTAAAGCGGGGAGCAAGAACGATCCGGGCGATGCAACAGGGCTTGCTCATTATCTTGAACACATGCTATTCAAGGGGACGGATAAATTCGGTACGAAAGATTTTGAGATTGAAGGAAAACTGATAAATGAAATAATCGATTTATATGAGCAGCACAGGGCTGCAACGGACCCTGACGTGAGAAAAGCGATTTACAAAAAAATAGATTCGGTCTCATATCTTGCATCCGGTTATGCGATACCAAATGAATACGATAAGATGCTCTCGTCAATCGGCGCTACCGGGACGAATGCTTACACATCCGTAGAACAGACTGTTTACGTGAATGAAATTCCTTCAAATCAAATTTCAAAATGGATAGAAATTGAGGCAGAAAGATTCCGCCAGCCGATAATGAGATTGTTCCATACGGAACTTGAAGTTGTGTATGAGGAGAAGAACCGCTCGATGGACAACGGATTTTCAAAGGCATACGAAAGTTTATACGCCGAATTGTTTCAGAAGCATTCATACGGAACGCAGACGACGATAGGAACCGTTGAGCATTTGAAAAATCCGTCATTAAAAAAAGTAATCGATTATTTCGGGACATATTACGTGCCGAATAATATGGCGATAATAATGGCAGGTGATTTCGACCCTGACCTGACAATAAAATTAATTGACGAAGGATTCGGAAAACTTCCTTATAAGGAAGTGCCTAAATTCGTTCCGCCTGCAGAGGACAAAATAAGTTCGCCGATTGAAAGAACGGTTTATTCGCCGGAAGCGGAAAATCTGTTTATAGGATACAGACTTAACGGTTCGGCATCGGATGAAACGGATTTAATGAACATGATGACTGCGGTTCTTTATAACGGTTCTGCGGGTTTGATTGATTTAAACATAATGAGACAGCAGAAAGCATTGAATGCATCTTCGAGTGTAAGTGAAATGAAAGATTATTCTACATTCGTGCTATCTGGAAGCCCGAGAGAAGGGCAGTCGCTTGAAGAGTTGAAGGATTTATTGTTGTCTCAGATAGAACTTGTAAAGAAGGGTGATTTCCCTGACTGGTATCCGGAAGCGGTAACGAACAATTATAGGTCAACACTTACGAGAATTTATCAGAACAATTCATCGCGCGTATCGGCATACGTAAAATCGTTCACGACTGAGATTCCGTGGGATAAATATCTCGGTAATGCGGACAGATATTCGAAGATAACAAAAGCCGATATAGTGAATTTTGCGAATAAAAATTTCGGAAATAATTATGTTGTGGTTTACAAAAAAACAGGCGAAGACAAAAATGTTCAAAAGATTGTTAAGCCTGAAATAACGCCGGTTAAAGTTAATCGTGACAGTGAATCAAAATTCCTGACAAATGTATTAAGCGAATCGGTTTCAGACGTACAGCCGAAATTCATAGATTATAAAAAAGAGATTAGCGAATCGATTGTTAAGCCGGGCATAAATTTATACTCGTTAGAGAATTCCGAAAATAATCTGTTCGAATTGTCATTCATTTATGAATTCGGTAACAATGCAGATAAGAGCATGTCAACTGCGCTTAGTTATCTGAAACTTATCGGAACAAGCACAAAGACATCGGCGGAAATCAGCCAGGAGTTTTTCAAACTCGGCTGCACTTACAATGTATCACAAAACGGCGACAGGACAGTTATTTCCCTGTCAGGGCTGAATGATTTCTTCCGGCCTGCATTGAAATTATTGCTGGAACTGATTTATCAGTCAAGCCCTGACGAGCAGGCATACAAGAATCTTGTCAATGATATTTTAAAGAGCAGAGCGAATTCCAAATTATCAAAAAACGTCATACTCCGCCAGGCGCTAATGAACTACGGCACATACGGACCAAGTTCGCCGTTTACAAACATACTCAGTGAAAGTGAACTAAAAGGAATGAATCCTAAAACACTGACGGATTTGATACACTCACTTGTCAGTTATCAGCATACAATAACTTATTACGGACCTTTTGAAAAAGCGCAGATAGAAAAAGAACTATATCCTTATTACAGAACGAAGGACATGCCAAGGGAAGTACCTCCGAATAAAAAATACGAAGAACTGCCGACAAATGAGAACAAGATTTATTTTGTCGATTACAACATGAAGCAGGTTGAAATCATGTTTATCAACAGGAGCGGGATGTTCTCATTACAGAATATACCTATTATCAAATTATACAACGAATATTTCGGCAGCGGTATGTCGTCGATTGTATTTCAGGACCTGCGCGAAGCGAAGGCGCTTGCATATTCTGTAAACTCAAATTACGGAATACCCGACAGGGCGGACAAGTATCATTATCTGGTTTCTTACATAGGAACGCAGTCGGATAAACTCGGCGAGGCAATGAATGGATTCAGCGAACTATTGAATAATATTCCCTCATCCGAGATTACATTTAATTCCGCTAAAGACGGCGTTTTAAAAAATATTCAGACTGAAAGAATCACGAGGAATGACATTATAAGATCGTTTTTATCGAATAAAAAATTAGGAATCGATTATGACCTGAGAAAAGACATATATAATAATGTAATGAATTATACTCTCGATGATGTAAAGAAATTCAACGAAAATTATGTAAAAGGAAAACCTTACACATATTTGCTGATAGGGGACAAGAAGAAAATAGATTTCGAACTGCTGGGAAAATACGGAAAAGTAGAAACATTGACATTAGAACAAATCTTCGGATACTAAAATGGCATTCATAGAAAAAATATATGATTTATGCGTTAAAATGCTGCAGTCAATTGCGGAAATTACAGGTACGTCTTACAAGTTTGTAAACGTAATGATATTCTGCGTGATTGGACCGATTGTGTTTTTTATATTGTTATTCCGGATTCACGGATTGAAGAAGGAGCATTTGAAATACAAAGGTCTGTATGAAAGATTCGTAAGCAGAGATATTAACAATAAAGAGTAGAAGAAAGCCTGCAGTGACTAACTCACTGCAGGCTATAAAATCAATAATTCTTGTTATACACTTCGAAATAGGATTGTGTATGCCAGCAGGCGGGGCATGCTTTTGGCGGTTCGCTGCCTATATGAATATGACCGCAGTTTCTGCAAATCCACATTGTTCCTTCACCGCGTTTAAATACCTTTGATTCCTTTATATTCTTCAGAAGTTCTTTATAGCGTTCTTCGTGATGCTTTTCGATTTCGGCTACTCTTTCAAAAAGTCTGGCGATAGCATCGAAGCCTTCTTCGCGGGCGGTCTCGGCGAATGACGGATACATTTCTGTCCATTCGTAATGTTCACCGGCGGCTGCGGCTTCAAGATTCTGCATGGTTGTTCCAAGTTCATCGAGTTGTTTGAACCACATCTTAGCATGTTCTCTTTCGTTATTAGCAGTTTCTTCGAAGAATCCCGCAATTTGTTCGTAACCTTCTTTGCGTGCGACTGAAGCGTAATATGTATATTTATTTCTTGCCTGTGATTCTCCGGCGAAGGCTGAGAGCAGGTTCTGTTCGGTTTTAGTTCCTTTGAGTTCTTTCATAAATGGGTGATTTAATTTTTTATAAACATAAAAACAATAAAGAACAATTTAAACTCAATTCTAAATGAAATTTAAAAAATCGGTAATAAATCAATCAATAAGTTTCGAGTAACAAATCCATTTCCGGGAAATGTCCGGAACGATAAATCGCCTGTTTTAAGATATGTTATTTACATAAAATTATTTGTATTTTTAATAAAAACAAACATATTATATGAAGATACTCTACATCATTTTTTCCCTGGCTTTAGTAATCTCTATTTATTCGTGCAGTGACAATAGTTCATCGAATACGGAAACAAAGGACAGTTACTCGGCAATAACCTTTAACGACACAACAACTATTTCGTTCGAAATAGTCGGATTAAAGATTAATGATACGCGTTCAAAGAGCGTAAATTATGCGTCTTCAAGTCATATCACGCGTATGAACTTTAGTTCGGTTTCAAGCGGCAGTGTAACAGTGAATGTATATCAGGACACGATATTGCGTTCTACAATGACGCTGAATTCAGTGAAAGATACAGTCGCTACATTTTATGGTAGACCGACAAAGATAGATTTTGTGCCGACCAACTTCACGGGCAAAGGAACAATTGAAGTAAGAGGAACAAACTAGATATTCTCCAAATTCCGGAACAGAAAAGTTTAGAGTCCGCCTATAAAGGCGGACTTTTTTTATACAGATGCGTATTGATAATCAAAAATTAAAAATCAAATCCCGGTTCTGCCTTCATTATTCGGCTAAAAGTATTCTATTCTCTTATGCATATATATTTCACATTTGTTTCGCAACATTTGATTTTTCATAGGTATATCTGATTTTTTATTTTTGATATTTAATTTATTTGTTCGGATATGGATCGTTCATTGTGATAAACTCATTTCGATTTAACAATTTCTTAACGTTGCGTATTGTATTATTTACTTATTTTTGAGAATACATTTACAATTATCGAAACGGAAAAGAAAATAATCAGGAGCAGTAAAAAATTTTCGGATATAGTGTTCGAAAATCTGACATTATTGTTTGCAATAACAATAATTGTCATTGTAGTATTTATTTGTTTTGAGATGTTCAAGGATTCCGCGATATCGAGAGAGAAATTCGGTTTCGGATTTATTACTTCGGAGAAATGGGATTCCGTAAAAAGTGATTACGGCGCATTAACGTTCGTTTACGGAACGGTTGTTTCATCAATAATTGCGCTTCTTATTGCGCTGCCTATAAGCATTGGCGTAGCGGTATTTCTGACGGAACTTGCCAATTCGATTACAAAGACCACAGTAAGTTTTCTTATTGAAATACTTGCGGCGATTCCGAGCATAATTTATGGATTTTGGGGAATTTTTGTTCTGGCACCATTTATGAGGACGTCGGTTCAGCCTGCCTTACAATCTACACTTGGATTTATACCATTATTTCAGGGAGCAACGGCAGGATTCGGGCTGCTCACTGCAGGTATAATTCTTGCGATTATGATAACTCCTATTATTACTTCAATAACGCGGGACGTCTTAAAAGCAATTCCGGTTTCTCAGCGTGAAGCGGCTTATGCATTGGGTTCTACTAAATGGGAAGCAATAAAGATGGCATTATTGAACGCTAAAAGCGGAATACTCGGGGCAACAATTTTAGGACTCGGCAGGGCAGTAGGCGAGACAATGGCTGTAACAATGGTAATAGGGAACAAGGCTCAGATTAAGGAATCTTTATTCGAGCCTGCATATTCGATGGCATCTGTAATTGCAAATGAATTTGCCGAAGCATCCGGCGGACTTCACGTATCTGCATTAATAGAAGTGGGGTTAATACTTTTCGGAGTTACGTTTATAATAAATTCACTCGCGAGAATTTTGATATACAGTTTCACAAGAAAGGCACAGGCAAGATGACGGACTATTACAGCATGATAAAGAATAATTCGGGAAGAAGAAAAATAAAGAGCAGAATAATGCTTACTCTTTGTGTTACTGCAGCGATGCTTGCAATACTTCCGCTCGTTTATATTTTCTTTTATACTACGATACAGGGCGCATCTTCTTTGAATCTTGAATTTTTTACCGAACTTCCGAAACCTGTCGGAGAAACAGGCGGAGGAATGGCAAATGCGATAGTCGGAACTCTTACGCTTGTAGGGCTAGGTTCTTTGTTCGGCATACCCGTTGGTATAATGGCGGGAATATACGTAACAGAGTATTCTAAAAGTTTATTTGCGAACATAATTAAGTTTGTTACTGATGTCTTAAGCGGAATACCGTCAATTATTATAGGAATATTTGCATACGGAGTTATAGTAATACCTATGCAGAGGTTTTCGGCATATGCGGGCGGGTTTGCATTGGGTTTACTGATGATACCGACTGTAACAAGAATTACCGAAGAAATGCTGAAACTTGTTCCTCACACAATTCGGGAAGCGGCGCTGGCGCTGGGCATACCGAGATGGAAGACAACTATAATGATTGTTTTGAGAACTGCTTCAAGCGGAATTATAACCGGAATACTGCTTGCGATTGCGAGAGCAGCAGGTGAAACGGCACCTTTATTATTCACATCATTCGGTAATAGTTTCTGGTCATCTTCGCTTGACGGTCCGATAGCATCGATACCGGTTCAGATTTTCAATTACGCGATATCGCCTTATGACGAATGGCACAGAAAGGCATGGGCAGGAGCATTTGTGCTTATTGCGCTGGTTTTCATTGTCAGTCTTATAGTTCGTCTGGCCACACGAAATAAATTTTCACAAAGCGCATGAGCGAATTAATATTGGATAATATAGACAACAATTATGTTTCGGTTATTCCTGCGGCCGAGCATTCAACTGCAGCGGTGGAAGAATCGCATGAACATTTAAAATATACGGTAGAAACCGAAAATCTGGCAGTATCGTTTTTCGGCAGGGAAGCGATTTCCGATATTAACATCAAATACCGTTCAAATACTATAACGGCAATTATAGGACCTTCAGGATGCGGTAAATCGACTTTTCTAAGGGCATTGAATTTCATGCACGACCTGACTCCGGGAGCAATTGTTTCAGGAACAATTAAGATACACGGAAAAGACATTTCGGAATATGATATGACTGATGTAAGGAGAAGGGTCGGAATGGTTTTTCAAAAACCCAATCCTTTTCCTACGATGTCGATATATGAAAACGTTGTTGCAGGACTTACATTACACAAAAGGCATAAGAAATCACATCTTGATGAAACTGTCGAAAAATCATTAATGCTTGCCGGATTATGGGAAGAAACCAAAGACAGGCTGAAAGTATCTGCCATGGCTTTATCTGGCGGACAGCAGCAGAGGCTTTGTATCGCGAGAACTCTGGCGATTAATCCGGAAATAATACTGTTTGACGAACCCACCTCGGCACTTGACCCGATGTCAACGGCTAAAATCGAAGAAACGCTGCACATACTGAAAAAAGATTATACAATCGTAATAGTCACGCATAATATGCAGCAGGCGTCGAGAGTAAGCGATTACACATCGTTTTTCTTTCTTGGAAAACTTATCGAGCATTCCAAGACAAGAACCATTTTCACCTCGCCAAAACAAAAGTTAACCGAAGAATACGTTATTGGGAAATTCGGTTAATTTTTATAATAAAAACATAGAATTTTAATCCTAAATTTGATATTTTAATAGTTATTATAATAAAATAACATATACTGGAAACTGAGTCTAAAATATCATCAGGGAATATAGTATTAATCTTTCCGATTCTTGTAATTTGTTTTCTCATTACTTCATTTGCCTTTGAGAAGACAGGCAGCGATGCGTTCAACACTTATTCGAAAAACGATGGTTTTTTCGAATATAACAGAAAAAGCATAACAGGAATTAATTCGTCGAGGGTCAATATACTTTCCGAAGCGGATGTATCGGTTGGATTAAAAGATACCGTTTACACTGACAAAGAGTGCTGGCTTGAACTTAGGATTGATCAGCAGGTTCTCTATCAGCACTGGCGCAGCGGAAATACCGAGAAATATCTTATCTCATCGGGAAATAAATATCTGGACCGCGGTATCGAATCAAGGCCCGGATTGTTCGCAATTTTCAGCAAGGAAGAACATCACGAGTCTTCTCAGTACAACAACGCAGACATGTATTTCTTCATGCCGTTTAACCAGGGAATAGGTTTTCATTCTCTTGACGGAACAGGGTATTATGGAAATCTCGGAGTAAGACCTTCATCGCACGGCTGCATAAGGATGAGACATGACGATGTGAGGAAGTTGTTTCGTGAATGTCCGCTCGGCACACTGGTTCTGGCACACAGGGGATTTACAGCAAGAGTAGTAGGATTTGCACCGAAAGATTTTGCCGACACGACAGGGATAACAAAAGACGAAACGAAATTCATGCTCGCGGAAAATTTATTGAACATACTTGAAGGAAATTACTTTGTAACAGAAAGAAAGTTTTTTGTAGTCGATCCGAAATTTATACCTGTTTCAGGTGTGTACAACGGCTATGACAGAAAGTTGCCTGAAAAGCAAAAAATACAGAAAAGTCTTTTTATATTTACGAATAACAACGATGTAGTCAGCAATATTAAATACGGCGAGATTCTTGACAGCATAAAAACGGCGGAATATACTGCGGATTTGATAGTAAACGAAGATGAAGTGAAAAATAATCCGGAGAAAGAGTTATCGTCCTCTGAAATCGTGAAGAAATACTTCAGCAATCCGATAGGAGTGCTTCCGTATTTTGCGCCAAAAGATAAATAAAATCGAGAATATTTGATGTTTTCGATATTTTTTGAAATATAAAATGATTATATTTGTACACAGGGGAACAAAATTAAATACGAATTAGTAAAAAAATTAGATAAAATTATAATAATTAAAAACCTTTAATGCAGGAGGTTAAAAACATGACAAACGAAAATTTAAATAACTATCAAGAGCCGATTGAAACCCGTATGCAGTACGGCGCTCCTGAATTAAAAAAGATATACAAGAAATATGCATCCAGGGGGCTTATAATCGCGGTTGTAATCCATCTTTTCCTTGTATCGACATATGTATTTTCCTTGTACATCGACAGACTGCAGCAGGAAAAGCAACTCCAGATAAAGCGTGACATCGAATTAAAGGACATTCAGACTAACGAAACAGCGAAGGAAGAAGAAAGCACACCTCCTCCGCCGGATTTGGAAGTTAAGCAGCCTGATGCTTTGAAAGATCTTTCTGCATTAACACCGGAACCTGTTGCTAAGGAAAAAGCAGACATTGAAACTATCAAGAAAGTTGAAGAAACGGAAAAGATTAAGGCATTCGTTTCATCAGAAGGCAGTGAAAATGTTGACCCAAATAGAGAAACAGGTAAACTTCAGGTTGACGTAAAGAAGACTGAAGAAAAACAGCAAAAGGAAGAAAAGAAAGAAAAGACAGTTGTAAAGACATACCAGCAGTTTGAAGTTGATAAAGCACCTGTAGCAGTAAATCTTACGCAGGTAAGATCGTCAATGCGATATCCTGAAATTGCAAGATCGAGCGGTATCGAAGGTAAAGTAACAGTAAAAGTACTTGTCGGACCAGACGGTTCTGTTCTTTCTGTAGGCGGATTCACCGGACAGGATGTATTCAGAGATGAAGTATCATCAAAGGTTATGAGTCTGCAGTTTACCCCTGCATTACAACAGGGACAGCCTGTAAGATGCTGGGTAAGCGTTCCGTTCAGTTTCACACTGTCAAGCAAGTTCAAAAAGGATACAGACGAAGATAAGAAAGAAACAAAGGAAGAGAAGAAGGGAGATAACTAATTCATCAATGAAGATGAATGGTGCTCTATACATAAATACTTTTTCAGCGATTGTAAGTGTTGTGATGGGACTTCTCCTTTTAATAGGAATAGTTCTGCCGCAGATTGAAACGACATCGAGGCTTGTGTTCGGAGCAATATTTCTTTCATACGGAATTTACAGGTTACTAAACGTTCAGTCTAAAAGAAGAGCGATTAAACAGGAAGAGGAGCATGAGCGGATGAAAAAGGCACAGGAAGAATTAATACTGAAACTAAGAGACAGCGAAAATAATAAATAAAATAAAGGCGGTTATTGCAAAAGAACCGCCTATTTTAATTATCAAAGGAATGCAACATATATCAAAAATATTGTTACTTCTGTTAATACCCTTAACGGGATTTATATTCTCTTCATGCGATTACAGCCAGATTAAATCAAAAGCCACTATTGGTGAACTGACTTTTATTGCGGATGAAAATCTCGAGCCGATAATGCCGTATTTAAAAAGCGAATTTGAAAGGATAAATCCCGAGGCAAAGTTAAATTACACTCTTGCCCCGACAAGGAATGCAATTGCGGATTTACTTAACAAGGACACAAAACTGATAATGGTGGCGGGTGATTTCAATGATGAAGATAAAAAATATATAGCGCAGTACAAACTCGAGTTTCAGAGGCATGAAGTGGCAACTGATGCGGTTGCATTCATTGTAAATCCGGATAACCCGGTGATGAGATTAACTTCAACGGATTTGCAGAATATTTTCACAGGCGAGGTTACTCTGTGGTCGCAAATAAAAGTTCAGGACAACGACCAAAATGATAACGTCGCTTCGAAGATGAAAGGCAATGACAACAAGATAAAAATATTTATACAGAGACCCAATTCAGGCACATATCAATACGTAAAGGACACTGTTTTAAACGGAAAAGATTATGTAAAAACAGCGCAGATATGTTCGACAAGCGTACAGATGCTTGAAATGGTAAGGTCCAGTAAGAACGCAATTGGAATCTCGAATTTATGCTGGCTCTCGAAAGGCAATCAGGATTCACTGGATACAAGTGTAAAGCCTTTAAGAATATCAAGAATTTATCCTAACGGAAGGCAGGAAGATTTCACAGAATTGCATCAGGGGCTTGTATTCACGAAGAAATATCCATATATAAGGAAAATAATTTTATATACATCAATATTAGATATACAACTTTCGACCGGGTGGATATCATTTTTAAGGAACAAGGACGGGCAGAAAGTATTTCTGGAACGTGGAATGGTTCCGGTCAGCCAGCCGGTTAAAGTAATACAATTAGAATAATTTAAACCTATACCAATATGCTTAAATTGAAATATATCGTACCAGTAATTTGCTTATTGTTTGTATTCATTCTGAATTCAAACGCGCAGGATGATTTACAAAAAGGCAAAGACGCCATCAATAAAGGTGATTATGTTTCAGCGGTTAATTTTTTGAGCAATGCCGTTAAAGTGAAACAGAATTACGAAACGTATTATCATTACGGTCTTGCACTATATATGACGGGTTCGCTTGACAAAGCAGAGCAGAGTCTTAAAAGTGCTCTTAAAGATGACGATGAAGGCATCGATGCGATGCTTACACTCGGCGCAATATACAGCGATCAGAAAAAATACGACGATGCAAATTTACTATTCAAAAAAGCGCTTAAGATAGAACCCGATAATATTAACGCAATGATTGCTCAGGCGAATAATTTTTCGCTTCAAGGAAAGATTGACGATGCAATCAAATCGTTGACACTCGCAACTACCATAAGCAAAGAGAATCCGAAAGTATATATCGGACTTGGGGATGCATACAGAATTCGCGGTTCTTACCAGGCAGCAGTAAAATATTACAAAGATGCAATAGCGCTTAAGAAACTTCCGAATGCTTTTACAGGTCTCGGAGATACATACTACAGACAGAAAAAATATAACGAAGCGATAGTCGAATATAACAATGCAATCACTACCGATCCGAATTATGCGGACGCATATCTCGGAAAGGGTAAAATCCTGTATTTCGGCGGACAGTATTTTGAAGCGGCGGAAGCGTTTACGAAATACAGCCAGTTAAGACCCGGCTCACAGGAAGGTAATTCATACTATGCAAAGACACTTTATGCGCAGGGTGTGGATTACTTTGACAAGAACCAGATAGATCAGGGAAATGAAAAATTCAGTGAAGCATTAAAAATGCTTTCGGACGTATTGAAGAATGACCCAAAATCCATAACAGGAAATCTCTATACGGCATATATATATACGGAAAAAGCCGACAACGACACAACAAACAAGACGGATTTTCTCAACAAGGCTGTTGAATATTTCGGAAAGGTATCTATAAAAGATTACGAATTAGAAGATTTGCAGAAACTTGCTAAGGTTAACACGAGCCTTAAGAATTACGATGAAGCCGATAAGTATTATACGATGGCAGTATCGAAAGACAGTCTTGATTATATAACATATTACGAGTGGGGCAAATCTCAGTACAAGGCTGAAAAATTCGATTTGGCAATAGATAAATTTCAGAGAGCAATAGATCTCGGAATGAAAGGAAAACTTCCGTTTTTATTCAAAGGATTCTGTTACTATTCGATGAAGAAATATACGGAAGCAGCGCCAATGTTCCAAATGGCAATCGATGCCGATTCTTCATACCAACTGGCAAGGGAATTCCTTGCGAGGTCATACAGATTTGCTTCTAAAAACGAAGAAGCCATAAAGGCATACGAAGAAGTGCTTAAGATGGATCCTGAAAATAAAGAAGCCATTGATATGATTAAAGCGTTAAACGCAAAGAAGAATAATTAACCATTTAAAAAATAATTAAACTTTTAATATATTTATGCGATTATATAAGTAATCGCATAAATTTTATACAGAATGAGTGAAATAATAAAATACATAGAATCAAACAAAGACAGATATTTAAAAGAACTTATTGAATTTCTGAGCATACCCTCAATAAGCAATGACGAGGAAAAGAAGAAGGACGTAAAAGATGCGGCTCTGTGGCTGGAAAAAGAAATGAAGAAATCCGGTTTGGAAAATGTGAAAGTATTCGAAACCGCAGGTCATCCGATAGTATATGCTGATTATTTGAAGGCAGGAAAGAATAAGCCGACAGTATTGATTTACGGGCATTATGATGTACAGCCTGTTGACCCGCTTGAGTTATGGACTGATCCGCCTTTTTCTCCGGTTGTGAGAGACGGTAAAATATATGCAAGGGGCTCGGCTGATGACAAGGGGCAGATTTTCATGCACATTAAGGGTCTTGAAGCGCATTTGCAAGTGAGTAAATCCCTGCCTGTCAATATTAAAGTTATTTTTGAAGGTGAAGAAGAAGTTGGAAGCATAAATCTTGAAAAATTCATATCAGATCAAAAAGAACTTCTGAAATCGGATTACGTCGTAATATCGGATACGTCGATGTATACGGACAATCTGCCTTCAATCTGTTACGGACTGAGGGGACTTTGTTTCATGCAGGTGGATATAACCGGACCTAACCGCGATCTGCATTCGGGTTCATACGGAGGCGGTGTTGAAAATCCTATCAACGCGCTGGCAAACATGATAACGAAACTTAAAGATGATAAAGGCAGAATATTAATAGACGGATTTTATGATGACGTATTAAAATTGACAAAAAAGGAAAGAGAAGAATTTGCCAGACTTCCTTTTGAAGAAGATAAATATAAAGAAGATCTCGGAGTCGAAGAATTATACGGAGAAGAAGGTTATACTACAATAGAAAGGGTATCTGCAAGGCCTACACTTGACTGCAACGGTATATGGGGAGGATATCAGGGACAGGGAGCAAAAACAGTGCTTCCTTCTCTGGCAGGCGCAAAAATATCCATGAGATTAGTGCCTAATCAGGATCCGGCAAAGATAGCAGTACTATTTGAAGATTACTTAAAGAAAATTGCACCGAGGTCGGTAAAGATAAAAGTAACATCTTTGCACGGCGGAAAACCATCGGTAACGCCAATTGACACGCCTGCAATAGAAGCGGCAGTGACGGCATTGAAAAAGGGATTTGGAGTAGAGCCGGTTTATTTCAAAGAAGGCGGTTCAATTCCGATTGTAAATACGTTCAAGGAAGAACTCGGCGCGGATTCGATTTTACTTGGATTCGGGCTGCCGGATGACAACATACATTCGCCGAACGAGAAGTTCGATCTAAGTAATTTTTACAGGGGAATAAGCACTCTTGCTTATTATTACGATGAATTATCTAAAATAAAAATATAATGGCAAAAGCAGTAAAAAGTAAGAAAACTCAGACGACAGGTGAAAAATTTCACATTTCACTTACCAATAAGAATTACTTGATTATTGGTTTAGGAATTGCATTAATTATTGTGGGTTATATTTTCCTGTCGGAAAATTCGGTAGAAGGATTTATGCCGACTGTATTAGCGCCGATATTTCTGGTACTTGGTTATTGCGTAGTAATTCCTTTGGGGATATTGTTCAAGGACAAGTCAGTCACCGAAGCGAACGAAAATACGGAAAAACCGGTTTTAAGTACTGAACAGGCGAACATCAAGACAAGATAAAAGGGAATGCAACGGTTTCGACGGATTGCAAAGATGTTTGAGACTGCATACAGTGTTCCCATGCCATCACTTTAAAACGGCTGGAAAACAATAAACGCAGAAAACAATTACGCTTTAGCCGCCTAATTAAAGGCAGCTCGTTGTTAGGAGTCCGTCTTCTGTCCGGAACCTATCAACGTCAACAGACAGAATAGTGATACAAATCTCCTGTGATTGTATTGCGAAATTAAGCGGGATAGGAAAGAAGGGTTTGTTCGTTTAGACCTTCAATCTGAAACTTAAAAACGGACTAAGTATGTAGCGGTTTCAATGGTCTTCTTTTCGGACCCGGGTTCGACTCCCGGCATTTCCACCAATTCAGAGCATTTTATAGATTGCTTCAATTATCTTATCCGTATTTACAAGTATCTTATTCTTTTCTTCGGAAATTATTGAAATACTTTTATCCGAAAGGGGAGCAAAACGTTTAATATTCCAGTCAACGTCATGATAAATTGCTATGACGGGGATATTAAAACTCGCAGCGATGTGGACAAGTGATGTATCGGGTGTAATAACGAGTTTTGAGTTCTTAACAACGCATGCAAGTTCCAAAATTCCGCCGTTAAAATAGTTTAACTTTTCTCCGATAAGGGCAGATAATTCATCGAATATATGCCTGTCTTTTTCGATAAACTGGAACACAAAATTCAGTTTTCCATTAAATGTTTCATATATTTTGGCAATATCCTGTAATTTCCAGTTACGTGTTTCATCTTTCACTGAAAGATTAAATACGACATACTCCGCCGGATATTTTTTCAGCAAATCATTTGTTTTTATTTCTATTTCCTGCGGGATAAATAATTCGGGTTTGATATCAGTCGGAATCTTTGATTTATCCAGAATTCTGAGCGGCAGAAGGTTGATTTCCGTATAGTGCTTTCCCGATTCAATAGAAGTCAAATCATAATCGAAATAATCGCCTTTTGTATTATATCCGATTGATTTTTTGAATCTTCCGATTTTCAGCAGTTTTGTAGATGTGCTGGAATATTCAGGTTTAGTATCAATCCAGTAGTCAAATTTCCTTTTTCTCAATTCAAGAAATAACTTCAGATAACCGCCTATACTTTTCTTAAAAATAATGGTGTTATCAACATGTTCATTGTATTTTGGAATGATATAGTTACTATGACCGGCGAGTACAGTGATTTTGCTGTCGGGATATAATTGTTTCAAACCGGAAAAAAGCGGAGTTGTTAATATCATATCTCCTATTCTTCCGATTTGAACAATTAAAAAATCCATTATCTTTTCTTTTTTTGAATGCTTTTCTGTTGTTCCTGCATTCTTTCCATTAATTTTGAAAAGAATGAAGGTTTTACGGGCTTCTTCAATTCATCTTCTTTCGGCGGTCTTATGTGTGTTGACCAGTACTGCTGTCCGATAGAAAGGACGTTGAACATGAAATAATACAGGTTCAGACCTGACGGGAAAGAGAAGAACAATAACGTAAGCATAATAGGCATAAGATAGACCATACTTTTCTGTTTCGGGTCAGTAACGGTCATTTTCTGCTGAATAAACATCGTAATTCCCATCAATGTAGCGAGACCTGAAATCTGGTCAATTCCGAAAAGAGGAATTTTGAACGGAAGATTAATAAGAACGTCCGGCGCTGCAAGGTCCTTAATCCACCAGATGAATTCAGCCTGTCTGAGTTCGATTGTTGAGCGGAAAACACCGAACAGGGCATATAGAATAGGCAACTGCAGCAGTAACGGCAGGCAGCCTCCCATAGGATTTATGCCTTCTTCCTTGTAAAGTTTCATCACCATGCTGTTCATCTTTTGCGGATCGTCTTTATATTTTTCCTTAATGGCAGTGATTTTCGGATTCAGGCCGCCCATTTTCTTCATGGAGGTCATCTGTTTCTTTGTCAGCGGATTCAGCACAATTTTCAGTACTATGGCGAATATAATAATCACGAGACCCCAGTTCGGAATGAACAAATGGAGGAAATTAAAGAACGGGATAATCATATACTGAGCAATCGGTCTCACAATAAAATCAAGAGAGAATCTCATAGTTTTTTCGAGATTCAGGTCATACGCTTTTAGAATCTTATAATCTATCGGACCGACAAGAATTTTAAATGAACTCTTTTCGCTTGCGGAGTTCTTTATTTCCATTTTAATTGCGATGGAATTAAGATTTCTTGTGCCGTTATCGGGCAGGTGTATCTTATTTGCAGTCAGATACGCGCCGTCGCCTTTTCTTGAGAAGGGGATTATAAAGACGCCGAAATATTTATTTCTAAGAGAAACGAAATCAGTGTTTCCGTTGAGGTCTTTATTAATTTCCTTATCAAAATCTTTCGGCTGCATTTGTTCAAGTTCGTCGCCCATATAAGCGAATCCTTCCGAGAACTGCGCTTCTTCATCGCTTCTGTGTTCCGTCAAATTAAGCGATGAGCCCCAGACAACCTGATATTTGCCGTCGGCAATGAACATACCCGGATTTACGAATTCGTATGTTGCGATAAACTCATAAGAGTCGGGCTGAAATTTATATGTTTTAATTATCTTTTGTGTCGAATCTCCGTTTACGAACAATACGTATTTGAGGACGAAAGACGAATCTTTATCGATATCAACAGCCTGTGATTCGCGGTAAGTGGAATTGAACAGCAGGTCTCTTGTATTTATAGATTTACCGTCTTTTGAAGTAAAGAGGAGGCTAAGGTCTCTTTGTTTTTTCCAATCAACGAGTTGGATAGGTTTGCCGTCCCAGGTTTTAAAACCTTTCATATAGACTTCTTTAACGCCGCCGCCGTTATCAGAGAAAATGAATCTGTACTTCGCATTATCTATATAGATGACTTTTTCTTTTACAGTAGAAGAGTCTTTGTTGGTCTCGGCCGCATTTTTCGAGAAAAACATTCCAAACTTTTCCGATATTCCGTTTTGGACTAATGAGTCGGGAGTTGTTTTGGTAACTTCAAACTGTTTGTCGACAATTTTAGTTTTTGTCGAATCCGGAATTTTGGATCGAGTGGAGTCCTGAACATTTTCCTGAGTTTGTTGTTTAGGCGGCTGGACGGGTTTCTGTATTTTGGAAGTATAGACCATCCATGCTACAAGAATAACACCAATAACTACAAATCCGATAACTGATTTTTTATCCATTTAATATCAATTAATATTATTTTTCATTTTAAAAATTCTGAAGCCTTTTTCGGGAACGGGGTCGAGACCGCCTTCGAAGAAGGGGTTGCATCTAAGTATTCTTGTGATACCGAGATACGAGCCTCTAAAAAATCCGTGCACCTGAAGCGCCTCGATGAAATACAATGAACAGGAAGGATAGAATCTGCAAGACGCGGGAAGCACCGGAGACAGGAGCATCTTATAGAGTTTTAATATTCCGATTAAAATGTATTTCATGCAAATCCGTTTATTTAATTTTTCCGAACAACAGCAGAATATCGCCGTTAAAAAGTCTGAAACCGTTCCTGCACAATTCATCGAAGCCTGCACCGTCGTTTACGGTTAAGATTAAATCCATTGATTTAATTCCGGGTTTATTCAGCAATGACTGTTTATTCAATCTGTAACATTCTTTCAGCAGCCGTTTAATACGGTTACGCAGTACTGCCTTCTTAAGTTTCTTTTTAGAAACAGTAAAGCCCACTCTTATCTTTATTTGTGGGCTTTCCGGTAATTCCTTTTTCTGGTAATATAATTTCAGATATCTGGTCTCAGCCGTTCTTGAATTTCTGAAAACTTTTTTATAGGATTCAAAGCCTCTTAATATTTCGTCTTTTCTTAAGTTAAACTTGTTTTGTGTCTGCTGAGACATTATTTTGGACAAATATTACTTTCTTGTAAATTCGTCGCTAACCGTCAATTTTTTTCTTCCCTTCGCTCTTCTGCTTGCGAGTACTTTTCTACCGTTTTTCGTTGCCATTCTTTCACGAAAGCCGTGTTTATTTTTCCTCTTAGTATTGCTTGGTTGATACGTTCTTTTCATTATACGTAGATTAACTTTAAAAATTCAAAAACAATAAAATAACCTTATTTTTAAACTATTTCAAGTAATAATGAATTACCAAAGTTTAAAAATTTTTATAAAATCGATGTTTTTAATATCCAGTTGATATAAAACTTACTTTTTCTTCAAATTATTTACAACAAGCAGTTCATCGTCGTTCTTATTTTTCCAGATAAACAGCATGAAAATACCCGCAATAATCATTATTACAGAAATTAACTGAGCCTGAGTAAGAATCCAGATGACTTTCGGATTAAGTCTGATGAATTCTATAAGGAGTCTTTCGAGACCGCTGAATATGAGATAAATAAAGAACAACTGACCGTAATAATGAGTTTTCTTTCTGTAATACATTAGGAACGCGAATATGATTACGGCAAACACGAGTTCATATAACGGTGTCGGATGCACAAGTACTCCCGGATGAGTCGGGATAATACCTTTGGAATAACTATAACCGAGGAATTCCCACATCGTACCGTTAACGGGCAGACCGTAGCAGCCGTCGCCGGAAAGGTGGCAGCCTATACGCGCGATACCGTAGCCGAGCATAACAGCAGGGGACATAGTATCGAATATCTGTAATATCTTCAGATTCTTAATTCTGCAATAAATGAAAACGAAAAGAATCGCGAAAATCAAACCGCCGTAGAACGTAAGTCCTGCCGGAGAAAAGAGAACATCGGAATTAAAATAAGACGCGAGCGGAGCGCCTGCGCCGAAATTCCATTCTTCGATTACATAGAAAACCTTTGCGCCGAGAAGACCGCCGATAATAGCCAGAAATGTAATTGTAATTCCGGCATTTTCGTCTTTTCCCTGCCGTTTAAGTTCTTTTGAAAATATAGTGCTTCCGATAAGGAAAGCGATGCCGAGCATCAGACCGTAACTGTGGATGGATATAGGACCTATTTCAAATAATTTCGGATACATTAAACCTCAACTTTTATGAATTTTTTAGATGGTTCTTTCGTAATCTTTAAACCTTTTTCAGTGATTTTAAGTTTAAACAAATTTTTGTCAACGTCAGGTTTGGTAAGTTTCAGGTCATATTCGGTATTTGAATAGCCGTAAAGTTTATATTGATAGACCGCGTTACCTGATTTGGCAATTGACAATACCGGAGCGGACAGACCTTCGACGAGGAATCCGAGAGATTTATTCGGAAGGTCGATGCTCGGTGTAACATTTATTGTATAAATAAAACTTTTAAAAATTTTCGTAGTTATGAAGTTAAACAATATAAAATCAAGTTCTCTGGTTTTATCATAACCTTTAGAAATATGCAGTTCGAATTCGTACTGCATTTTATCAGGTCTGACCTGTCGTGTTCTCATTTCAGTTAAAATTATAATTTACAATATCGTTTAAAGCGGTTTCAACTTCGGAACCGTCTGCCATTTTTTTTATTTTCGCCGAGTTCTTTGAAAGTTCATCTTCGCCGATAACGACAACATACCGCGCATTCAGTTTATTTGCTTCCTTCATTTGCGATTTAATGCTTCTGCCGAGAAGGTCTAATTCGCAGTAAACATTTTTCATTCTGAGATTATAAGCAAGCACGAGCGCTTTATTCTTTGCCTTTTCGCCCGAGGTTATAAGATACAGGTCCGGTGATTTGGGTTCCGGGAAAATATAATTATTTGCCTGAAGTACGAGCGTGAGGCGTTCGAGTCCGCAAGCGAAACCTATTGCCGGTGTTGGTTTTCCGCCCAACTGCTGAACGAGCATATCATATCTGCCGCCGCCGAGAACGGCATTTTGCGCGCCGAGATTTTCGGATAATATTTCAAAAGTTGTCGAAGTATAATAATCGAGACCGCGAACGAGATTATGGTCAATTTCATAATCTATATCGAGAGATTTAAGACCGCCGAGTACGTTCTGAAAATGATTTTTATTTTCTTCGCCGAGATAATCGTAAAGCACGGGTGCGTTTTTTACTATCTCAATATCTTTTTGATCTTTTGAATCAAGAATGCGAAGAGGATTCGTAAAGAGGCGTCTCGCGCTTTCGGATGAAAGTTTCTGAGTATAATCATTCAGGTACAACTTCAAATCTTTAAGGAACGCCGAGCGTTCGGTAAGATTGCCTATATTATTTATTTTAATCTTAAGGTTTTTTATTCCGAATTCTTTAAGAAAGAACATTCCGAGAGCGATTAATTCTATATCAGCAGTATATTCTCCGCTGCCGATAATTTCCGCTCCGAACTGGGAGAACTCGCGATAGCGTCCTGCCTGCGGGCGTTCATGCCTGTACATATTCGAGATATAATACAATTTCTGAACGGGGGAGATATTATAGAGACTGTTTTCGATATAAGAGCGAATAACAGGCGCAGTCATTTCGGGTTTAAGAGTGAATTCATTATCATTGAAAGAATACATTTCTTTTGAAACGATATCGGTTTCTTCGCCGATGCCGCGTCTGAAGAGTTCCGTTTTTTCAAAAGCGGGCGTGCGGATTTCCCTGTAGTTGAATACAGCGGCAATCTTTCTAAGTTTTTCCTCTACATGAAGGCGTTTAAAAGCGTCTTCGGGCAAAAAATCCAGTGTTCCTTTCGGTTTTGTAATCATATATTTATATATCAATTAAGTTACTCAATTATCAAAAAATTAAAAAGGCTTTTGAAAAGAAACAATCTTCATGCATAAATTAATATCGTTAAGAATCAAGAATACAGTCTAATAATTTATTTTATTTGATATTTTTTGTTATGGTTCATTTTGGCTCATTTTGTTTTCATTATCTGATGTAATTGTTTGATTATTATTGTTTTGAGTGAATGAGCCATATGGTTCATTCGATGGTTCATTTTGGTCCAAAGGTTCATTTGACGGCTCATTTGATGTATTGCTTGATGTATCTTTTGACGGTTCAGTTTCATTGTCAATGTTCAGGTTATCGATTTCATTTTCACATTCATTTCCATCTTCGTATTCGGTAATGGGCGCAGGTTTGATATTATTTATGGCGGTTAGGATTTTCATAGAGATTGAGAGGAGTTTTTCATAGGGCATTGGGACAGATTCATATTTTGTGATTTCGGTTTTAATTTTATTGAAATGGGAATCGAGGAATTCGAAGTAGTCGAGATATTTTTCTGCCATTTTAGAGCGTAGCAATTTCAATTCTTTGCATTCGGGCGAGGCGGCGCAGAAGAGTTTGTTCCAGCGTTTGGCAGTTGAATAAGAGACACGCATAGTATTGGAGATTTCCTGCAAAGAGAGACCTTTGAGTCGGAGGCTTATGAACTTATTTTTTAAATCATTGTCTGACATAATATTACTCCTTTTGAGACTGAGTTATTAAATTACTATTTTCAGAATCATTTTTATTTGAATATGCGGGTTCAAAAACAATAACGGATTCAGGGACAGGGGATGAATTACCGGAATTAAAGAGTTTGTCGATGAAATTAATCAATAAATCAGCGCGGCGAGGGATGTCAACGGAATTAAGTATTTTAATTTTAGCGGATTCAACGGCGAAGTTAAGTGAAAATTCAAGGACAGGAAATTTTTCAATTAGTTTAAGAATGAAAGAGACTGAGCAGCCGAAAGAATGAATAAAGGAAGCGAGAGAATATTCATAATTATCATCCGCAGCCCAGATGCGGAGAGACGGAGCGAGAATATTTTCTACGAATTCAGACAGAAGTGGATTCTCGAAATCGGGTTTAGAGAAAAAAAGATGCTCAAATTTTTGTTTTTCGTAATGAGGTAATATTTTTGTTATTGTGCCCAAAATGAAAGATTAAGTTAATACCATACAAAGATAAGGTATGCCGGTTTGAAATTACTATCAAACGGTGATAAAAATTGAAAAACGGAAAAAATATGGAAATTATAATATATTCACCCTTAAATTAAGGATATAATCTATTCAAGATTACCGTATAATATTTAAAAATTAATATTTATATTACAAGGAATATAAATTTAGTATTATTAACACATCTGATATTTGCTTTATGACACATTATACCAATAAGCATACGAAAAACATAGCGGACCGCAGTAATATTAGTCAACGAGATTCAAATTTAAATAATATCACCAAATGATTCCTTAATTTTTAATAATTAAAAGTTGAAAAAATTAATAATCACTTCATTATTCTTTTTAATTACTTATTACTCATTACTAATTAGTAATTGTCAAAGTCAGTGGATACAACAATACACAGGTACAACATCTAACCTATATGACATGAAGTTTCTAAACGAACGAACCGGATGGGTGGTCGGCGCTTCCGGTGCTTTAATGAAAACTACAAACGCCGGCGTGAACTGGGTTCAGATGGGATATCCGGTTGGCAATAAACCACTTCGCGGAATTCATATTGTTGATTCAAACATTGTTTACGTTGTAGGTTATTATGAAACGATAATAAAAACAACAAACGGCGGCAGCAATTGGATAATAATACGCAACGGACCAAGTTCACAGGGAGAAAGTTACTTCTGCGTGTTTTTTATAGATAAGGATAAAGGCTGGATAGCCGGCACAGGAGAGAAAGTATTAAAAACGACTGACGGGGGCGAAACGATAGATTCGGCATATGTTAATGGCGGATGGTTCTATGATATGTATTTCAAGGATGCAAATACGGGGTGTATGAGCGAGGAGGGAAGAGTATTTAAAACAACAAATGGAGGAATAAATTGGTATCCTTCACTTTCGGCTTCACTGGGTCATATATTTATGAAAATATCATTTGTAGATAATTTATACGGATGGGTTTGTTCGCTTAATGGAAGAGCGGTTTATCGTACAATTGATTTTGGTTCTAATTGGTCACTTATTGACACTACGGTTCCGGGAATGGGCTGCATTCATTTTATTAATAAGGATACAGGATTTATGGGTGGAAATACGAATAGACTATATAAATCTACTAATAGCGGATTCAGTTGGCGCAGGGAAAACACAGTTACGAGCAATGAACAATTCGAAGCCATTAAATTTGTCAATGACACAGTCGGCTGGGTTGCAGCCACAACAGGAGTGATACTACATACAACAAAGGGAGGACAGCCGGTTGTGAACATTTCACAAAACGGAAATGAAATACCGAAGGGTTATAGACTTAATCAGAATTATCCGAATCCGTTTAACAGTACAACACGAATACCATTTGAAATCTCTGAAAAAGCAAACATAAATATATCTGTATTCGATATACTCGGAAGAAAAATAGAAACGATTGTAAATAAGACATTCGAAGCGGGAAAATATGAAGTCAGTTATAATGCGGATAAATTATCATCAGGGATATATTTCTATAGAATGTTAATTGACGGGAACACAAGTTTGTCAAATAAATTTTTGCTGAAGAAATAAATAGGTATATAAGAATATGAAAAAATTAATAATCACTTCATTATTCTTTCTAATTACTTATTACTCATTACTAATTAGTAATTGTCAAAGTCAGTGGATACAACAATACACAGGTACAACATCTAACCTATATGACATGAAGTTTCTAAACGAACGAACCGGATGGGTAGTTGGAGATGCGGGTGTGTTATTGAAGACAACGAATGGCGGAATAAACTGGGTGCAAATGGGATATCCAGTCGGAGGAAAACCATTTAACGGTGTTCATATTGTTGATTCAAACATTGTTTACGTTGTAGGTTATTATGAAACGATAATAAAAACAACAAACGGCGGCAGCAATTGGATAATAATACGAAACGGACCAAGTTTCCAAGGAGAAAGTTACTTCTGCGTGTTTTTTATAGATAAGGATAAAGGCTGGATAGCCGGCACAGGAGAGAAAGTATTAAAAACGACTGACGGGGGCGAAACGATAGATTCGGCATATGTTAATGGCGGATGGTTCTATGATATGTATTTCAAGGATGCAAATACGGGGTGTATGAGCGAGGAGGGAAGAGTATTTAAAACAACAAATGGAGGAATAAATTGGTATCCTTCACTTTCGGCTTCACTGGGTCATATATTTATGAAAATATCATTTGTAGATAATTTATACGGATGGGTTTGTTCGCTTAATGGAAGAGCGGTTTATCGTACAATTGATTTTGGTTCTAATTGGTCACTTATTGACACTACGGTTCCGGGAATGGGCTGCATTCATTTTATTAATAAGGATACAGGATTTATGGGTGGAAATACGAATAGACTATATAAATCTACTAATAGCGGATTCAGTTGGCGCAGGGAAAACACAGTTACGAGCAATGAACAATTCGAAGCCATTAAATTTGTCAATGACACAGTCGGCTGGGTTGCAGCCACAACAGGAGTGATACTACATACAACAAAGGGAGGACAGCCGGTTGTGAACATTTCACAAAACGGAAATGAAATACCGAAGGGTTATAGACTTAATCAGAATTATCCGAATCCGTTTAATCCGACTACAAATATTAGTTATGATATTCCGAAAGACGGATTTGTTTCTTTGAAAATTTACGATGCCACAGGCAGAGAAATCAAAACGCTCGTAAATGGATTTATTAATGCAGGAAGATATGTCATGGGATTCAATGGAGGTAGTCTTTCTTCAGGCGTTTATTTTTATAGAATAATTGCAGGCAATTATATTGAAACGAAAAGAATGGTGCTGATTAAATAAGGACATTTGTCCTATCAAAAATGTTAAGAGGAAAGAAAACTTAACAAAGGAGATAGGTAAATGGATAAGAGAAAGCACTTAAGATTAGAAAGACAAAAAGAAAAAACATCGGAGGGAGAGT
>JAQTLX010000014.1 GCA_028714695.1 Ignavibacteria bacterium
TTGTCAGTGCTTGGAGCATTGTGCGTGGTGCTTGGCGTTTTGTCAGTGCTTGGAGCATTGTGCGTGGTGCTTGGCGCTTTGTCAGTGCTTAGAGCATTGTGCGTGGTGCTTGGAGCATTGTGCGTGGTGCTTGGTGCGGTGAGAGTGGTGATTTGGTTTTCAGGAACGGATTCGGGTTCGTCGCCGGGGTTTTTGAAGAGGGAGAAGGAGTTGAGGAGGTCGGTGTGATTTGATTCGGATATCATTTTTTTGAGGGATTGGATTTTATTGAGGGCGTCTATGATTTTGAGGGAGGCGAGGAGGGTCTTTTCGTATGACATAAAGATTTCGTTGTTGTTTTGGAGGTGGTCTTTGAGGCGGGAGAGGTGTGAATCGAGGAATTCGAACATTTCGTCGTATTTGGCGAAGAAGATTTTTTTGTTGTTCATCAACTCCTCGTTTTTGATTGAGAGGATATCGTCTTTGTACGTTCTGTTCCAGCGTTTGGCGGTGGAGAGGGAGATGCCGAGTTTATCGGCGACTTTGGGAATAGAAACGCCCTGAAGGCGGAGGTCGATAAATTTTTGTTGATTTTCAGAGTCTTTCATGGGAATATAATTTTTGATTTAAGAAAATGTTGTAAGGCGAATAGTCTTTACGATGGGGTCAATTTCGGGGAGAGGAAAACACGGGTTTTCGAAATTGTCCTCATAGAAAGGCTTCGCGTCGTTTGAATAAAGGGCAGTGATATAGTCGTAATAGAGTTTGCGATAGTACTTAAGGAAAAACACGGTTTTGCGGGTGCCGAGACCGGCGTTAATAATTTTCGTATCGGTTGCTTCGATAGCGAGTTGGAGGGCTTTTTTAAGGAGGGGGAATTTATGGCATACGGCGAACGCAAAGGAAATGGGGCAGCCGAATGAGTTGAGAAAATCGGGGAGAGAGAAGCGGTAGCGGGAGTTGAGCGCCCAGTCGGTGATGACGGGGGTGAGGGAGTTATTGACGAAGTCTTTGAGTTCGGGATTTTTATAAAAATTCTTTTTCGATAAATCGAATTTAGCGATTTTTAAAAACAGGTTTGTATTGTTTTGTGATTCGTTTTCCATAATTTTATATTTATAGTTTTACCATACAAATATAAGGTATATGAAATAATTTGGTTCAATAAATGACCACGCATGTGTTTAAGTGACTGGTTTTGAGAGGGTTAGGGGAGAGTGGTTTCGGGTTGGGGAGAATAGTTTTGAGTTGTGAGTGTTTAGTTTTGAGTTAGGTTGTTAATATAAATAAAAAAAATGGGATTGATATTTAGCTTTATTATATTTAAATACAGCAAAGTTAAGGATTCTTAGGAGAGTGATGCTAAACATCTCATTAATTCCATATCTACTACTTAACTAATACGATTTTTATGATGATCATAATGCAATATTGTATAGTATCGAAATAAAGAATTTTGAAAAATAATATGCAATATGAAAAACCAAGTTAAAATCATAGATGTAAAACCTTCAAAAAGAATTTACAGATCTATTATTGCCGATTATGATTTGAATAAGTCAATTTGCGAGTTAATTGATAATGCTATTGATTTGTGGGTAAAGGAAGGTAAAAAGGATAAAATCAATATTGAGATTAGCCTAGATGAGCAGCAGCAAAGTATATTAATCAAGGACAATGTAGGCGGTATAAAAAATGAAGAATTGAAAATAATTGTTGCACCAGGCCATACAACGAACAATATGTCCGAAGAGACCATTGGTTATTTCGGTATTGGTTCAAAAAGAGCCGTTGTAGCACTGTCACAACACATAATCATAACTTCGAGATATAAGAATCTCGATACATATCAAATAGAATACGATGATAAATGGTTGGAGGAAGAAGATAATTGGGAATTACCAATTTATAAAGTAAATAATATCGAAAGTTCTTGTACCACGATTGAATTAATTAAACTTAGGTATCATATAGATAAAAAGTCAATTGACGATTTAATTAAACATCTTAGTTGCATCTATGCAAAATTTTTTCAATATGAAAATATTTCAATAAGAGTAAATAGAACTAAAATTACACCTACAACTTTTGAAAATTGGGCATATCCTCCATTATATTTACCTCAGAATTATTCATTCAAAGTTTATACTACTTATGATGAATTTATTAATGTTGAGATTATTGCAGGCTTAACAAATGTTTCTAGCCCATCAGGTGAGTACGGTGTTTATATCTACTGCAATGACAGGTTAATTGCTAGAGCGATAAAAGATTATACAGTTGGTTTTGAGAAAGGTATTGTTGGATCGCCACATCCGAGTATCTCTCTTGCGCGAATATTTGTTTTCTTAAAGGGACCGGCATATTTAATGCCATGGAATAGTAGCAAATCGGGAATATTCGAGAATAATGAAGTTTTTAAGAAAATTCGAGATAAACTTATAGAAATCGTAAAGTATTATACAAAATTATCGAGAAGTTTAGAAAGCAAATGGAGCGAAGAAGTATTTAAATATGATACGGGAGAAATAGTTGAAAATAAATTAGACGATATCAAAGATATTAAGTTAAGAAACCTTCCGGAAATACCAAGAAGCAGATTTTCTTATGAAGATTCTATTACATCGTTGAATAAAAAGATATCTAAAGATAAACCCTGGGTGAAAGGGCTATATGAAAGTATTATTGCAGCAGATTTTATTTTCAAAAAAAGTTTTAGTCAAAAAAACAGGATTACTTTGATTATACTTGATAGTGCTTTAGAAATTGCTTTAAAAGAATTTTTAATATACGAATCAGGTGGAAATTATTCTAATAAACGATTATTGGAATTGTTTAATGATCGGACTCAAGTAGTAAATGAAGTTAAGAAATATACAACAATAATACCAGATAATAGTAAGTGGGAAAAAATATGGACTAAAGTAAGTCTTTATTATAATCTAAGATGCAAATTAATTCATGAAAAAGCTTCCCCTGGCATATCAGATGATGAAATTATCAATTATAGAAATGTTGTCGAAAAAATTCTTGATAAATTGTTTGGGCTAAAATTTCAAATTCAAAATTTAGAATAGAATATCTCTAAAATATAAACATTTGCATCAGTAGAAATTTAATATTAAAGTGATATATGGAAATTTCAAATCTCATCGGTGTTGTTCAATTGGTTGTTTCTTTTGTCCAATTAAAATTAGATCATTTTCCTGATAAGAAAACTAAAGGGCAAAGTTTAGCAAAGTCAAAAATGACAATATATGAAAAAGCTATGAAATCCCTTGATAAAGCTTTGGCAGAAACAATAAAAATTATAAAGGATGATGAAAAAAGAACACCTAATGCTGAACTCTCGAAATTATGGAGAAATGCATCAGATAGTTTATTAAAATCAAAAATGGATATTCCTTAAGTAAATCGATTAGCAAATATTGCTTATGATAAAAGCTCATACTGGTTAAATCCAGATTGGTATATAAACAATTTTAACAATAATGAACTATATAAGATTTCTCTTAATAATGTTCACAGACAAGTTAAAAGTCTTCGGAAAAAACTATTAACAATTGAATAAAAAGAATATTAAATAAATAATAGAATGAAAATTCCGAATGTTTTCATCTCATACTCTCATGATAATCAAGAACATAAAAAGTGGGTTCTAGAATTAGCATCTAGACTTCGTAATAATGGTATAGATGCTATTCTCGATCAATTTAAATTACAACCAGGTGATGATTTAACTCATTTTATGGAAACAAATCTCGTCACAGCTGATAAAATTATCATGGTATGTACGGACAAATATGTTGAAAAAGCTAACAACGGCGAAGGAGGCGTTGGTTATGAGAAGATGATTATTACATCAAATTTAATGAAAAAAATAACTGGAAATAAAATCATTCCATTAATTAGGCAAAATTTGACGCTAAAGGTACCTATTTTTCTAAAAACAAAAAAATACATAAATTTTTCTGATCAAAATATCTTTGAATATAATTATGATGAATTGGTTAGAACAATCCATAATTCGCCACTTTTTAAGGAACCCCCTGTGGGAGATAATCCGTTCCAACCTGTTCAAAAAGTAAAATTAGATGGTGATATCGAATTTCTACATAATATTCTTCGCATTATTGTTAAAACGTATAATGGTGATTACATAATAGAAATTGATGAAATAATAAGTTCTTTGTCAATATCAAAGCTTTTGGCAGAAATAGGATTAATTAAATTAGTAAAATTAGGATATCTTCGATGGCACAGAACAAATGAATCAGTTTTATTAACAGAAAAAGGCAAGTATTATTTATTTGAAAATGGCTTTCTTTAAATTATAATTTGCTTGGGCGCATTTTTAAAAGTTACATGAGAGAATAAGAACAATGTAAAATTGATTTTAAACTTTTGTTTATAGCAATATTGAAATTAAATTACGAATAAGATTTCTTTTACTAAAACTCTAAACTGAGTATAATTCATATCTCATTAAAGAATAATTATTTAAATAAGTTTTAAGATATTTTTACACTATTTGGGACAATGAAAAATATTAATTATCAAGATTTACAAAAACTTAACAAAAGGTTGTGAAAAAGAGTATCAAATAAAAGATAAATACATTATATTTGTTATATAAAATCCATACGAACATGGAAGAACTTTTTAATCTAATAAATGAGCTCAGAATAATAAGGAAAATCCCTCAACTATTATATTACGACGCAATATATCCAAGTACATCAATTGCTATAAAGAAAAAAATTATTGAATATCAAGAGCAAAATCCAAATGTTGAGGAAATAGATTTTATTATTAATTCGCCTGGTGGAACCGCCGAAGACGCTTATAGAATAATTAAATTACTTAGAGCACACTTCAAAATGGTAAATATTGTAATTCCGTTTTGGGCAAAAAGTGCTGCTACGTTATTATCCTTCGGGGGTTCAAAAATTATTATGGACGAGTTAGGGGAATTTGGAGCATTAGATGTACAATTACGAAAAGAAAAAGAGGACAGCCCAGACTATGAAAGAGAAAGTGCCTTAATCGACGAAATTTCTTTAAAACGAATTGAAGATAGAGCACAAGATTTATTTAAATTAACATTTGTTGATTTTTTTAAGAGTCGTCATATTCCTATATCTAAAAATATTCTATCGGAACAATTATTTGACTACATAGCAAAATTTTACGAGCCATTATTAAAGCAAATAAGTCCTTATAAAATAGGTGATAAAAAAAGAAAGCTTGATATTGCAGTTCAATATGCCAATAGAATTTTATCACAATTTAATACAATTGATGACAGGACAAGAAAATTATTAATTGATTTTTTGGTTAACGAATGTCCTGACCACTCATATATAATAGATTATCCAGTAATTTCTAATTATTTACCTAATGTAGTCACCGCAGAAAGCATTGGGCAAGAATATAGTAAAGCATTATCTAAAGTTTGTCTGTATTTTATGTCTATAGAAAGAGAAGAAACTTATATTGGGTTTATTGAGTTAAAGCAAGAAAAGGTTGAACCAGAGGAAAAAAAACAAATTATCAAAAATAGTAAAATAATTAAACAAAATGGGAAAAATGGAAAAAACTCTCAAAAATATAACAGAAAAGAGTGAATATATAAAAAAGAAAGGAATCATTGAAAAACAAGATTTAGAAAGGGATATTAGGTTATGCAGATATGAAGCTGAATCGATAATAAAAATTGAAAGAATTAATAAATTACTGAATGAAAACCCATTAACACCGAAAGAAATTGCTGACATTTCAATTTTGAATAAATATTAATAGTAAATAAATTATAATAATTATCCGGGGCTTGATTTTCTAATAGCCCCTTTTTTATCTGAAAATAATTATGAAATCAGAGATTGAATAATATCAATAAATATTCCAGCCTTAATAAGAGAATGATTCAAGGTAAATTATTTTGAAACGCTCGTCAATTATCTATCTTCAATCTTCCATTTTCAAGTCGAAAACAATGTAAAATAGCAAGTGATAAATGATAAAAAAAGTTCAATATCATTAAGGCATTCGTAAAATTCTAAATGTTAAATTATTAATATATTAGATAAGTCTGATATTTGCGAAAAAGAGATTCGAAATAAAAGAATTTATTATATCTTCAAACTCCTGTGTATTTCCTGAATCATAATTATCCCATTATAAATCATTTTAAATTAGTAATTAATTGATTATTTTTTGCTATTATTAATTGGAATATAAATATAATCAAGGGAGCGGTTACTCATAAATTGCATGAATATAAATTTGTTTAATTCATCCGACTTTGCTTCGATAAAATCCTTTTGCACTATCCGGCTTCGAATTTTTCTTTTTAATTTAAATTATATTTATATTATGAAAAGAAGAACATTTTTATTCAACGCTTTCTCGGCTACTGTTATATGTTTTGTCCCCGCCTTTTTAAGCAAACCAAATCAAGTTTTCGCCGGGAATAAAAAATATATTCCTTCTTCCTTACAAATTGGTAATGAGTGTATTAGTTGCGGTGCCTGCCTGCCCGAATGTCCGACAAACGCGATTTATGAAAACGGGTCGAACTGGTCAATGGGAGGGAAAAATTACGGCGAAAATGATGCGGCACCTTCAGGCGCTTCGGGTTTCTATTCCATAGAACATTATTATATCGTTCCCGATAAATGCACCGAATGCTACGGCTATTACGACGAGCCGCAGTGCAAGGCCGTTTGTCCTGTTGACTGCATTGTTATCGATCCGAATCATGTTGAATCAAAAGAGGATTTAGTGAAAAAGAAAAATAATTTGTAGAGTTCTTGGGAGAGGAATTATAAATGGTTCCCGATAGATTGGGATGTACAAAACGCAAAATTGTAAATGTTAAATGAAGAGCAAGAGCAGTTGGAGAAGCAGTTGCAGAGACTCGCCCTCCCCCGCGGCTAAAGCCGCACCCCCTCCGAAGGGGGACATAGTACGTAGCAGTAGCAGTAGCAGTAGCAGGAGCAGTGGTGGAAACAGAAGCAGCGACTAGCCCTCCCCCCGGCTAAAGCCGCACCCCCTCCGAAGGGGGACATGGTACGTAGCAGTAGCAGTGGCAGTAGAAGTAGCATGAGCAGTTGCAAGGCAGTGGCAGGAGCAGTTGCAAGGCAGAAGCAGAGGCAACTGTAATAAAACGACGATGCTGGAATCGGGGGGAGGCGCCTGAATTATATCTTAGAAATTATTGTATTAATTGTATAATGACATATTTTGAATTTTTAACAAGAGTTTTGGCCGCATTGCTGGCGGGTATGGCAATCGGTTTTGAACGACAATGGCATCATAAATTCGTAGGGTTAAGAACTACTACTCTTGTCGCAGTCGGTTCGGCTGTTTATGTATTGTTATCGATTAGTATTACTCAGGTCAGCGGCGATGCGACAAGGATAATCGGTCAGGTGGTTACGGGTATCGGTTTTTTGTGCGCCGGCGTAGTTTTTAAAGAAGGATTCAGTGTTCACGGTCTCACTACTTCCGCTACGATTTGGTGCAGTTCTGCAGTGGGATGTTTAGCGGCGGCAGGATATTATGTTGAAACAGGGATTGCGACGTTTCTGATTCTTACCGTGAATTTAGGTTTGAAACCTATTGATAATTGGTTGACAAATCGAAATCAGGATGATAACAAAAATCAAGATTAGGGGATGCCCGGGCAGGGGAGGAAAGATTATCTCTTGGCAGAATCAAGAAGAGCAGAATCTAGAATCTAGGAGTTAGAATCTAGAATTCGAAGATTCGTCGCGGCGGGTTATAAAGAAGAGCAAAAGACAGAGCATCGTGACGAACTAGAAGAAGAGCAAAAGAGTTTACCGCGAAGGACGCAAAGGACGCAAAGGATATTTTAGTTATAAGAGCAGAATCTAGAAGTTAGAATCTAGAATCTAGGAGTTAGAATCTAGAATTCGAAGATTCGTTGCGGCGGGTTATAAAGAAGAGCAAAAGACAGAGCATCGTGACGAACTAGAAGAAGAGCAAAAGAGTTTACCGCGAAGGTCGCAAAGGACGCAAAGGGTATTTTAGTTATTAGAGCAAAGAACAGAGCAAGAGATTTTACCGCAAAGGACGGTAAGGACGCAAAGAATTTTCTATTTATAAAAGCAAAGATATTCACCATAGAGGGCACAGAGATTTTTTTAGATATAAGAGCAAGAGATTTTACCGCAAAGGACGGTAAGGACGCAAAGAATTTTCTATTTATAAAAGCAAAGATATTCACCATAGAGGGCACGGAGAGCAAAGAGATTTTTTGTTATAGAAGCAAAAGAAAGAGCAGGTTCACAAAGTCTCACAAAGGGTATTTTAGTTATTAGAGCAAAGAACAGAGCAAGAGATTTTACCGCGAAGGACGCAAAGAATTTTCTATTTATAAAAGCAAAGATATTCACCATAGAGGGCACGGAGATTTTTTTAGATATAAGAGCAAGAGATTTTACCGCGAAGGACGCAAAGGACGCAAAGGGTATTTTAGTTATAAGAGCAGAATCTAGAAGTTAGAATCTAGAATCTAGGAGTTAGAATCTAGGAGTTAGAATCTAGAATTCGAAGATTCGTCGCGGCGGGTTATAAAGAAGAGCAAAAGACAGAGCATCGTGACGAACTAGAAGAAGAGCAAAAGAGTTTACCGCGAAGGTCGCAAAGGACGCAAAGGGTATTTTAGTTATAAGAGCAGAATCTAGAAGTTAGAATCTAGAATCTAGGAGTTAGAATCTAGGAGTTAGAATCTAGAATCTAGGAGTTAGAATCTAGGAGTTAGAATCTAGGAGTTAGAATCTAGGAGTTAGAATCTAGGAGTTAGAATCTAGGAGTTAGAATCTAGGAGTTAGAAACAAAAAAACTAAAAACTAAAAACTAAAAACTATAGAGTAGAATCAAGAATCAAGTTGAAACGATTATTGATTTTAATCTCCAATTTCCCATTTTCCATTTTCCAAATTCCGTTTTCCGAATTCTGTTAAGAGCCGGCATACAGATAAGAGCAGGATTTGAACGGATATTCGCAGATAATTTTCTTTATTTATAAGAACAAGCGATTATCCATTTTCATTTTCCAAATTCCGTTTTCCGAATTCTGTGAAGAGCAGGCACACAGATAAGAGCAGGATTTGAACGGATATTCGCAGATAATTTTCTTTATTTATAAGAACAAGAGATTATCCATTTTCATTTTCCAAATTCCGTTTTCAGAATTCTGTGAAGCGCCGACACACAGATAAGAGCAGGATTTGAACGGATATTCGCAGATAATTTTCTTTATTTATAAGAACAAGAGATTATCCATTTTCATTTTCCAAATTCAGGTTTCAATTTTTCACACGGATGTTAATAAACAAAAAAAATGGACTTGATATTTTTAATGGCGTTTTTTAATTATTGAGTGAGTATTAGTCCGTACCGTCGTTTTATATCTGAATTTTCCCTGAAATAAATTTTCATGTGCGATATATTTTTCCGGATTGTTGTTTTAAGAGATTTGTAATTTAGGAGATTACGGATTGGAGGGGATATAAATGAGGAAACAAGATTAAGAGAGCAGAATCTAGAATCTAGAATCTAGAATCTAGGAGTTAGGAGTTAGAAGAGCAGAATCTAGAATCTAGAATTTAGAATCTAGGAGTTTGAAGTCGAAGATTCGTGTGAGCGAATCGAAGACCCGCCGCGGCGGGTTAGGAGTTAGAAGTTAGGAGATAAAAACTTAAAAACTAAGCACAGAGTACAAAGAACAAAGCAAGAGCACAAAGCATAGCACTGAGAACTAAGCACTAATAACTAAGCACTAATAACTAAGCACTAAAAAGCGGAATTGAGAAAAGAGTTTTATTTGTTATAATAACAAAGAAGGTTGTGTTATGAATGATACTGAAAATAAATGGGTGTGCAGGGTCATTGTGTATTCAGGACTGAAGGACCCTGAATGGATTATCACGGATGAGAATGCGATGAAGATTGTGGGGTTCTACGATTCATCGGATTTATCGTCCGCTGATAAGCATGATACAAAGCAATTCGGTTACAGGGGATGTTTGTTGATGTGCAGCGACGGCAGGTCGTGGTTTGCATTTGACGGTATTATTGAATACAGAAATAAAGGTATTAATGAGTTTCGGATTGATAAAAACAGGGATTTTGAGAGGGGTATTATTATGACTGCGCCTTACAATATTCAGGCTTTGATTTATAGACAACAGTAGTTCAATCTTCAATCTTCAATGTTCAATGAAGAGAGGAAAACAAAATCAGGAGTTAGGAGTTAGAAGTTAGTAGTTAGAGATGGCAAACGGAGACACGTCGCGGCGGGTTATAAAGAAGAGTAAAAGACAGAGCATCGTGACGAACTAGAAGAAGAGCAAAAGACTTTACCGCGAAGGTCGCGAAGGACGCAAAGGATATTTTAGTTATAAGAGCAGAATCTAGAATCTAGAATTTAGAATCTAGGAGTTTGAAGTCGAAGATTCGTGTGAGCGAATCGAAGACCCGCCGCGGCGGGTTAGTAGTTAGAGATGGCAAACGGAGACACGTCGCGGCGGGTTATAAAGAAGAGTAAAAGACAGAGCATCGTGACGAACTAGAAGAAGAGCAAAAGACTTTACCGCGAAGGTCGCGAAGGACGCAAAGGATATTTTAGTTATAAGAGCAGAATCTAGAATCTAGAATTTAGAATCTAGGAGTTTGAAGTCGAAGATTCGTGTGAGCGAATCGAAGACCCGCCGCGGCGGGTTAGTAGTTAGAGATGGCAAACGGAGACACGTCGCGGCGGGTTATAAAGAAGAGTAAAAGACAGAGCATCGTGACGAACTAGAAGAAGAGCAAAAGACTTTACCGCGAAGGTCGCAAAGGACGCAAAGGATATTTTAGTTATAAGAGCAGAATCTAGAATCTAGAATCTAGAAGTTAGAATCTAGAATCTAGAAGTTAGAATCTAGAAGTTAGAATCTAGAAGATAAGAACAAGAAATCAGAATCAAGAGAGCAGAATCAAAAGAGCAGAATCAAAAGAGCAGAATCTAGAATCTAGAAGTTAGAATCTAGAAGATAAGAACAAGAAATCAGAATCAAGAGAGCAGAATCAAAAGAGCAGAATCAAAAGAGCAGAATCAAAAGAGCAGAATCAAGAGAGCAGAATCAAGAGAGCAGAATCAAAAGAGCAGAATCTAGAATCTAGAAGTTAGAATCTAGAAGATAAGAACAAGAAATCAGAATCAAGAGAGTAGAATCAAAAGAGCAGAATCTAGAATCTAGAAGTTAGAATCTAGAATTCGAAGATTCGCTGCGGCGGGTTAGGACTAATGATTGAAAATCAAAAACTAAAGAGTTGCGGCGGGTGCAGCGGCGGTAGCAGGGATTCTGGGAGCGACATATTTTGGGGTAGAGGTCACGAATAAAATGCGGAAAATAGATTTACATAATATCTTTATTTTGATAGAATACTTTTATATTTTACGGTTACAGATTAATTTTTTAATGTAACAAATTAATTATATTTTATGGGCATTTTATTCGAGATAAAATACAAGATACATGATTCAAAGAGGGAAGAATACCTTGATTTAGTTAAAAAACTGAGGGCTTTTTATCTGAATAACGGTATTAAGGATTACAAATTATACGAAGACGAAAGAGGTCAGAACGAATTTACGGAAGTATTCTTATTCGCAGATGCGGAGAGTTTCGAAAAATTCGAGGATGACACGAATGAAGACGTCAATAATTTGCTGTCAATTCTTGTGAGTGAGTTGGTAGTTGACAAAAAAGTCAAATACAAAACAAAAAAAGAAGTTCAAATATAGCCGTATTTCCATTTTCGGCTTTTGAATATGCCCAAAACTAAGCAAAATAGTTTTTCGGCTTTTTTTGAGAATATACGAGTCTCACAGCCAGAAAAAAATATCAACATCAAGATTCTCATCGCAGTTGCTACAATAGTTATACTCAGTTTGCTGCTCCCTTCTTATAAAAACATAGATACAAACATAGAGGTCGGAACAATCTGGTCGAGCGAAGACCTTATTGCGCCGTTTACATTTCCAATTTACAAAGATGAAGCGGACTTAGAAACGGAGATAAAGGAAGTTCAGAACAATATCGTACCTGTTTTTCTCGAAGTATTTTCATATAACGGCAGACAGAAGGATACAATAGATACATATTTCAAGAAACTTGAAAATCTTCTCAGCCAGTTGGCTAAGCAGGACAAGTCAGCGAAAAAGTTGGAGGTATACAGGAATTTAAAGGACGAATTGAAAATCGGTTTGACGGAAGAGCAGTGGTCGTATCTTACGAAGTTTTACAAAGGGGAAATAAAGGATGAAAGCGGTTATAAATACGGCGACTACAGCCGTTTGATAATAAAAGAACTGAACGAGGCGGGTAAGATTCCGATTATAAATTACGACAAGTCAAAAATCATATCGAAGAAGATAGCAATCAAGAAAGCCGATGATAAAATGCAGAGGATTGAGAACGTAGACAGATACAATACGCTTGACGAATCCAAAGCAAAGTTCAACGCGGGCATTTCGCAGGGAATCAAAGACAACAATCTTATAATCATAGCGGGAATTATTTCAAATGTTTTCATAAAGGAGACATTGTTTTACGATAAAGAACTTACGGACCTGGAAATACAGAACAGGGTTGACCAGATACCTAAATCGATTGGGATAGTAAAGGAAAACGAGAGGATAATAAGCAAGCACGACCCGATTACGAAGTTAACGAAGTTGAAACTTGATTCATTCAAGAAAATCAGATTAGAGCGTTTGGGTGTTCAGGATTATTTCGCACAGGCGCTGGGGAAAATACTGACTGTAATAATTCTAATGGTTGTATTCGGATTTTATATGTTCTATTTGCGAAGGGACATATTCGAGAGGAATTCGAGGCTTGTTTTAATCAGTTCGCTTATGATACTTGTAAGTTTCTTCGCGTTCATGAGTCTGAATCTGAAGGTTAACGCGCCGATAGAACTGCTTATATTCATTCCGGTGGCATCTATATTAATGACGATAATATTCGATTCGCGGTTATCGTTTTTCGTAGTTGTTATAATTTCATTTCTGATTGCGGCGATAAGGGGGGGCGATTACACGATAGCGTTCATTTCATTTTGCGGTTCAGTTCTGGCGATATTCAGTGTAAGGGACATAAAGAACCGTTCGCAGATATTCAGGTCGTTCTTTTTCATAATAGCGGGTTACGCGATAGCGATATTAGCGATAGGGCTGGACAGGTCGGAGAGTTTATCGAAGATAGCGGTGAATCTTTCTTACGCGGCAGTAAATTCGATAATGTCGCCGGTTATAGCATACGGGCTTTTAATTTTTTATGAAAAGGCATTCAAGATTACGACGGATTTAACGCTTGTGGAACTTGCGGATTTCAATCAGCCGCTGTTGAGGGAGTTATCGGCTAAGGCGCCGGGCACATTTCATCACAGTGTAGTGATGGGTAATCTAGCGGAAGAGGCTGCGGCATCGATAGGCGCGAACAGGGTACTGGCGCGGGTCGGGAGTTACTATCACGACATAGGGAAGTCGGTGAAGCCTGATTTCTTTGTAGAGAACCAGATGGAGAAGATAAACAAGCATGAGAATCTTAATCCGACATTAAGCGCGAAGATAATAATAGCGCACGTGAAGGAAGGGATAGAACTGGCGAAGAGGTACAAACTGCCTCAGGAAATAATAGATTTCATTCCGATGCATCACGGCAGTACGCTTGTATCGTTTTTTTACAACAAGGCAAAGAACATAGCCGATGAGAACAAGGAAGACGTTCTCGATTACATATACAGATATCCGGGACCGAAGCCGCAGAACAGGGAAACGGCGATTGTGATGCTGGCGGACACGGTAGAGGCATCGACTAAGGCGATAGAAGATCCGACGCCGAAGAAACTTGAGGACAAGATTGATGAAATCATAAAGAAAAGATTTATAGAGGGCGAACTTGATGACTGCGACCTGACGCTGAAGGATTTAACTCAGATAAAAAAGAGTTTTCTTAAGATATTAATAGGAATTTATCATCAGAGAATAAAATATCCTGAAGAAAAACCGGAAGATGAATGATTTAGACACATTAAAAAAACTTTTCCTCAATCATTTAAGGCTTGAAAAGGCGCTTTCAGAAAATACAATTAGCAATTATTCACTGGACATAAGGTTTTTCATAAACTATCTGACTGAAAAGAAGAAAGTAACCGACGCGAAGAGCATAAGCGAGGGTGTGATTGAGAATTACATTTTTTATTTAAGAAATCTGAAGAACAAGAAAGACGATTATTATTCGGTTAAATCAATAAACAGGTATATATCTTCGATAAAATCATTTTTTAAATTTCTGGCATCCGAGAAGATAATTGACAAAAATCCTTCGGAGATAATAGAGACGCCGAAGATATCGAGGAATCTGCCTCAGGTTTTGACGATAGGGGAAATAGATTCAATACTTAAGTTGACTGATAATTCCGATGTGCTTGAATTGAGGGACAGGGCAATAATGGAAACGATGTATGCATCGGGATTAAGGGTAAGCGAGGTAGTAAATTTGATACTTCCGAACATATTTTTCGATGAAGGAATATTAAGGATATTCGGAAAGGGTTCAAAGGAGAGAATAGTGCCGATAGGTAGTTCGGCTTTGCAGTACATAAACAAATATCTTGAAAAGAGCCGTCCGTATTTAAGGAAGCCGTATTCGGAGGACACGGTTTTTCTGAATCACAGGGGCAGGAAATTGACGAGGATGGCGATATGGAACATAATTTCGAAGTACGCGAAGAAAGCCGGAATAAAGAAGCAGATACATCCACACACGTTCAGGCATTCATTCGCGACGCATTTGCTTGAGGGCGGTGCAGATATAAGGATAATTCAGGAAATGTTAGGTCACAGCGACATATCAACGACGCAGATATATACACACATAGACAGGGAATATTTAATCGAAGTACACAAAACATTTCATCCGAGGGGGTAATAGGTAACAAAGTACTTTAATGGTTAATTGATTTTTATATAAAATTAGATATGTTAACTCTTAAGAACAAAAATAAAAAACTTGAAAATACACAGTGATTTCATTAACTTAAGACAGTAAAATATATAATTTTAGTATAAATTTGTTAGAATTTTCTTCAAAATGTGACTAACAAAGCGGAGCTATATCCAAAACAGAGTAAATAAATATTATGTTGAAAAAACATAAGTTTAATAATATAATCAAGTTTAACAAACAAATAATTAAGGTATGAAAAACTCAGATTTCAATGAAATCGAATTATTGGAAAGCGAATTTGAGGGTGAGAAGCACAATATTATGGATTATTTTAGTATTATACGGAACAATTTATTGCCTATAGTACTAATTTTCGCTGTTTCGATGATAGTAACATACATTTACATAAAGAATTATCCGGTGAATTACAGGGCGACGACAATTGTAAGGATTGACAAGCCCCGAAGCGGGATACTGGAGCAGCAGAGTTTATCATTCAATTTGAACTTTGCGGGCGGTACGGAAAGATTCCTTATGAATCAGATTGAAATCATGAAAAGTTATTATATTCGGGACATAGTAGCGAAGACGATACTTGACACGATGAAGAATGTGAAGAATATAAGGGGATTTACATTTTTAACGAGGAAGGTATCCGAGAATGAGAGTGTACTGTTGTCACAGGAAGATTTACGGCGCAAGTTGTTTAACCAGATAAAGATTGACCTGAAGAAAAACGTTGATGCGGTAACGGTATCGCTTGAGGGGTTTTCGTTTTTCGAGATACAGATGGTAGTAAATATATACTCGAATGTATTTGTTGAATACTCAAAGGAAATAAACAAAGAGGATTTAACGAATGTAAAGAAGTTTTTAGAAGACGAGAAAGACAAGAAATACAAGGAATTGACAGTATCGGAATCGGCGCTTGAGGATTTTCAGAAGAAATCGGGGTTTGTTGCGCTTGATGAGCAGTCGAAGGCGCTGATAGAATCGATAACGAATTATGATCAGCAGAAAAATCTTGCAACGATAGATTTGAGGGCAGGAGAAAATGAATTATATAACCTTAAGAAGGAGTCGGAAAAATCCGATCCGAAATTATACGATTACATATCGGGGCAGATAGCGCAGCCGTACATGATAGAATTGCAGCGTCAGATAGCGGAACTGGAAGTGAAGCGTGACATAGACCTTTCGACAGCGACGGACACAAGGTTAAAGGAAAAAATCACAACCGAAGCGAAGTCGAAACTCGAGAAATTGAACAAAACGCTTGATGAAAAAACCGAAATACTGCGTGTCGGGCTGCTGGCAGAGACACCGGAAGGGAAGAGAGTGCTTTCGCAGAAGATAATAGACGGAACGCTGCGAATAAATGCACTTCAGTCGAAAATAAAGACAATAAACGGAATAATGAAAAAGTACGAGGGAGATTTTAATAAACTTCCCGAGACGAACATAGAATTTGCAAAACTTGAGAGAAACAGAAAATCGAACGAGAAACTTTATTTAGCATTAGAGGAAAAATATCAGGAAGCCACAATAAACGAGCGTTCGAGGCTAGGGTACGCGGAACTTCTTGACCCGGGTTATGACAGTGTAGGGCCAGTATCGCCGAACAAAAATTTGATTCTTTTAACGGGAGTAATAATAGGAATTTCGCTTGGATTAGGTTTTGCGTTTGCGAGGAATTATCTGGATAAATCGATAAAGAGTCCTGAGCAGATAGAAGCGTCAGGAGCGAGTGTACTTTCGTGGATACCGAGTTTTAAGGAATTAGTTGAAGTACATTCACCCGACACTGATTTCATAGTTGAACTGAAACCTTCATCATCGGCATCGGAGGCATTTAAGGCATTGCGAACGAGGATACAGTATTCAAAAATTGAGAGTGAGCCGTTAAAAACAATTCTTGTAACGAGTTCGATACCATCAGAAGGCAAGACGATAGTATCGGCAAATATAGCGGGTAGTTTTTCACAGACAGGGAAGAGGACATTATTGCTTGATTGCGACTTAAGAAAGCCTAGAATACACAATGTGATGCAATGCGACAGATATCCGGGATTGAGCGACAAGTTATTTGAAAATGTTTCGTTTGAAGATGTGATAAGGAAGACAAAACTTGAGAATCTTAGTTTTATTACGAGCGGAACAATTCCGCCGAATCCGTCTGAGTTACTGGGGTCTTTGCAGATGAAGAATCTACTTGAAGAACTAAAAGGAATGTTCGATATAATTGTAATAGACTCGCCTCCGCTTATATCAGTAACAGACTCAGAAATTCTGTTCAACATTTGCGACGGAACCATACTGGTATCAAGAGCCAACGTAACCCCATTTGACGCTTTCTTAAAGACTTATAGAAGATTATACAAGATAAATCAGCATAATATGCTCGGGTGTGTGTTGAATGATTTTACATTCAAGGGTTCGTACGGATATTATTACAATTACTATTATTATTATTCAAAGCCCGACAATTTAAAGGGAAGAAAAGCGGCGAAATAGATTTTGCAAAATGGAATTTGATTTCACATTAAAGAGGTACGGGAGACTGCTGAACGATTTGAAAGAATGCGGGTACAGATTTTATACAATCAATGACTGGATTCAGAAAGCACCTGCGGAAGGTGTTGTGATAAGACATGATGTAGACAGGAAGGCAAATAATTCGCTGAAAACGGCGATGATTGAAAGTGAAAAGGGAATAAAAGCAACGTATTATTTCAGGATAACGAGGGGTTCATTCATAAAAGAAATAATCAAGGAAATCGCCGGCATGGGTCATGAAATAGGATATCATTATGAGGATCTTACTACGTTTAAAGGAGACTTATCAAAGTCCATTGAAAGTTTCAAATTAAATCTTGCAAAGTTAAGGGAGGCTGCAGAGATAAAGACGATAGCGATGCACGGAAAGCCGACTTCTAAATTCAACAATCTGGACATATGGAAACAAAACGACTGCAGGGATTTTGGTTTAAACGGGGAAGCGTATCTGACGATAGATTATTCCGATGTGCATTATTATTCGGATACGGGAAGAAGCTGGCGGAGTTCCTCAAAATCCAATTATAAAGATTACACCGGAGGCAAGGCGGACGAGAAAGTAAAATGTACAGACGATTTGTCGGGATTTATAAAAAAGGAAAAGCCCGGGAAGTTGATACTCATGACGCATCCGGAGAGATGGAACGATAATTTTGCCGGATATACTTATTATTTATTCAGAGACAAAATCACGACAAATGTGAAAGTTTTATTATCATTTTTTATGAAAAGATGAAAATGACGAAATGAACATCCTTATCGACAAATACATAAAAAAAATGGGACATACCAAGAATGATAATCTGGATGTTTTAATTAAATCGATAGGGATACTTGTATTATTCTGGATAAGTGTACTAAATGTGTATGTATTTCCGTTAGGGCTGGACAAAGTGTTTTTCGTATTTCTCTTAATTTTGTTTTGGGTTTCAAAGTCAAACTATTTCTGGTTCGCATTTTTCATAATAATAATTTACAGTCCTGCGGGATTTTTTCAGGAATCCTCCGCTGAGGATTTGAGAAGGCTGCCTATATATAACATATTTCCGAGAGCTTCACTTTCAATAATGGATTTATTCCTTATCGTAGCGTTAATAAAAGCGTTCGTAAAAGGAAAGAAGCCGGTTTTTAAAGATATCATAGGAATGAAAAGCATTCTTTTATTTGCGGCTTATCTTAGTATAATATCCTTATTCTACGGAGTTTCGATGAAGTCATTTATCGGTCAGCCTTTGAGGGGAATGTTCTTTTATACAATTTTCATATCATTCCCTGCATTGGTTAATACGAAGCGAGATACGACGAAATTTTTATATATGTTTTTTCCTTTTGTTTTTCAGGAGTTGTTTTCGCAAGGATACCTTTTATATACAGGCGAGTATATACAGTCATTATTTCATGCGGATACAGTGCTGATAGTATACAGGGACAAATTGATGTACGGCAGTATACGAAGTCTGGCACCGGGATATTCGATAGTAGTACTTGCATTTGTTTTTAGTATGATATTATATGACTCAGCGGACAGGATGTCTCCGAAGCCATATCTATTAATTGTAATGATTATCTGTTCCATTTCAATATTTGTTTCCGCAACACGTCAATCTATTCTAATGTTTGCATTCATGTTCATTCTGTATGTAATCTTTGTAACAAAAAGCAAACCCAGTTTTATTGTACAGTTATCTATTGTTCTTTTGTTGCTGCTCATGATTGTTGACTTTACCAATATTCTCGATCTGAATTATACATTAAGTGCATCATTTAACAGGTTAACAGGTGCTGTACAGTATCAGAATGGAACGCTCGAAGCAGAGGATACACTTGAATTCAGATTAATGGTTCGATTACCGAATTTGTGGAATCACATTAAACAGAGTTTAATTCTGGGCTACGGATTTTCCGATTTGTATTTTGAGTATTATGACGGACATATCGGCGGTATAATGATAGCATTATTACAGTCGGGAATAACCGGTTTAGTATTATATTTTCTTTACATCGTGAAAATATACAGAGTTGTTTTCAGTTACATAAAAAGATTTGGAAGCAATATTTCAATTACGACAACATTGAAGTCATTGCTTGTGGGAATAAGCGGATTATTATTTTTAAATGCTTTTATTAATCCAATGTTTGTTTTGAATTTCACATCAAGACCGCAGGAGTTTTTCATTTTGCTGGTTCTGATATACCAGTACGTCAATTTTGGAAAATTAGAATATATAATCAAAAAAAGATTGAAAGAAGCCAGAGTAAGATATTTGTAAAAATATTTCAATCTAATTAAACATAAAATTAAAAATAAAATCGTATGAAGGTAGTGATATTGTGCGGCGGGATGGGTACTCGTTTAAGGGAGGAAACTGAATACAAACCCAAACCGATGGTCGAAGTCGGCGGAAAGCCGATTCTCTGGCACATAATGAAGTTATATTCGCATTACGGATATAATGATTTTATTCTTGCTCTCGGATATAAAGGGGGAGTAATAAGAGATTATTTTCTGAATTACAAATACTACAATACAGACTGCAAAATTGAACTTGGCAAAGAGAGCCGGATAACTTATTACAATAAAAATAACGAAGACTGGAATGTTTCCATGATTGATACGGGTGATGAATCGATGACCGGGTACAGGTTAAAGTTGTGCAAAAAGTATATTGATACTGACAATTTCATGCTTACATACGGCGATGCAGTAAGCAATGTAAACATTAAGGAACTTATCGAGTTTCACAAAAAGGCGGGAACGACAGGAACTGTAACGGGAGTATATCCTCCGTCGAGATTCGGCGATCTTGAGTTTGAAGGCAACCTTGTTAAGAACTTCAAGGAGAAAATCGTGAACCTTGACAACAAGTATCCGATAAACGGGGGATATTTTGTTTTTAAAAAATCATTTTTTGATTTAATACCCGACGATGTGAAGTGCGATCTTGAAAAAGAACCGATGAACAAACTGACCAAGATGAATCAGTTATCTTTCTACAGGCATACGGGATACTGGCAGTGCATGGATACATACAGGGATTATCTGATTTTAAACAAGCAATGGGAAGAAAATCCACTCTGGAAAGTATGGGAATAAAAGAGCAATTCGGAATTTACAAAGGGCGCAGAGTTCTGATTACAGGCGCAACAGGATTCAAAGGTTCATGGCTGACATATATTTTGAAAAAATTGGATGCCGATGCAGCCGGTTTCGGATTGCAGCCCGATACGACTCCCAATCTTAACGGGATACTGAAACTTACCGATAAGAAAAAAATCGTTGAGCGTGACATACTTGAACCGGGTTTTATAGACGCGTTTATAAATGATACTAATCCAGAGATTATTTTTCATTTAGCGTCTCAGCCATTGGTATCGGTTTCGTACCAGGAGCCTGCCGAAACTTTCAGGACGAATATATTCGGTTTGATAAATCTGCTGGAGTCGGTCAGGAAAAAAAATCAGGTTAAGAAAATAATTATTATTACGAGCGATAAATGCTACAGTACGGAAACGGGCAAGAAAGTATTTACCGAGGAAGATTCATTAGGAGGTCTTGACCCGTATAGCGCCAGCAAGGGGTGCGCCGAGATTGTTTCCAAATCATATTACAATTCATTTTTGAAGGACAAAGGAGTGAGTGTAGTAACTGCCAGAGCAGGAAATATCATTGGCGGCGGAGACTGGTCTAAGGACAGGTTGATACCCGATATTATAAGAGCCATTACTGAAAAGAGAAAAATAATTTTACGTAATCCGAATTCAATACGTCCATGGCAGCATGTATTCGATGCATTATGCGGTTATCTGACCGTCGGTGCAAAAATGCTTAGAAACGAACTGGAAGGATTTACGTCGTACAATTTTGGACCGAGCGAGTCAAATGAATTCAGGGTCATTGATATTGCGGAAAAGTTCGCAGGAGAATTCGGTATCAGTAAAAGTGTTATTGAGACTACAAATCCTGATTTTTATGAAACGGAATTTCTGCGTCTTGATTCAAATAAAGTTTACGAAGATACCGGGTGGCGAAGCGTCTGGAGCACGAAAGAAAGTATAGAAAAAACGGCTGAATGGTACGGTGAATATTATAAGAACAATACCAATGCGAGTGAAATATGCGAAAAGCAAATTACACAGTACTTTTCAGCGTTAAATTTTTAAATGAATTGAGATTTAGACTTTTTAGTATTAATCAAATCCAAATAAAATTCAGACAGAAAACCTCATTCAGTGCTTAAACGGAAATTAATATTAAGTTATTCGAGCCAGATATTCATTAATATACTTCAAGTTGGAGTAACTATTATAGTGGCAAGGATAGCGGGAGCGTCGGTATTAGGTACAATTGCATTTGCGACATCATACGTATCTATGTTCATGGTGATATTCGATTTAGGGCAGGGGGTAGCGCATATAAAATTAATTTCCGAAGGTAAAGACGAGGCTGCATGTATAGGGACATTTGCGAGAATTCAGATAGTACTGGCTGCCGTGTTCACTTTAGTTGTGGCAGCGTTTATTTTCGTACAGAAAAATATCTTCGATAAACCTTTTGAAAGCAACGTTCACGAGACAGTCATTTATATCACATTAGTGACGATAACGATAAATAATCTTTACACAGTAGCGAGAACGACATTCAACGGAAAGACACAGCAGGCAAAAGCCGACATACCGGATTTGATAAAGAATTTTGTTTATCAGATACTCCGGTTAACGGTGGTTCTTATAGGGCTGAAAGCAGTTGCAATATCAATCTCAAATTTAGCGGCTACACTTCTTGTGCTTCCTATTATTTTATATTTCTTCAGAGATTATAAAATCGGAAAATTCGACAAAGTTTTGTTCAAGCAATATGTTTTAATTTCTGCGCCGATTATAGTTCTTAACGTTGCTGAAATATTTTCAAATTACATTGATAAGGTATTATTGCAATATCTAACAAATTCGGAGGAAGTGGGATATTATGTAGCGGGTTTATCAATAGGCGGATTTATTCTTATGATTGGCAACTCACTGGGGACGCTATTATTTCCGATGTTTTCCAAGAAAATTATTGAAAACGATTATGATTCAATAAACGGAATTATATTCAAATACGAACGTTTCATTGTATTATTTTTACTTCCGATAACTGTTTCGGTATCCGTTTTATCGGATTTAATAGTGAAAATCGTTCTGGGGCATAAGTATATCAATACTATACCGGTTCTCGCGGTTGCGACAATAACATCACTCGTCTATGCATATTTCATGGTATACGGTAATTTCATTACAGGTAAGGGTAAGTTCAAAAACATAGCATTGTTCTATATTATTAAACTTGCGGCGTTAGTGTTATTTATATATATACTGGTGTCTCCGGGGATGTATAACTTAAGAGGATACGGATTATCATTATCGATGTTTCTCGCGACCTTCATACTCGGATTCTGTTTTGTGATTTACATTTTCTTAAAAGACAAGAAGGTAACAATATTCCCAAACAGGATTCTGATGATTGCAACGGTTATATATTTTATAATATTCATGTATTTCTATCCTTCAAATAATGAGATACTTTTTAAAATTTTGTATGTAGTTATTCTTTTATCGGTTTATTATACGGCAGGTTATTTTTCCGGTTTGATAAAGAACAAAGATTTTAAGGAATTCATCGATGTTTTTAATTTTACTAAAATGAAAGGTTACATAAACAGTGAAATTAAGTAGCGGAGGAATCGATTTCACAGTTTATCTGCCTCCTTACCCATACAAAGGCGCCGTTGCATTGAGTTTCGATTATGAATCATCGGCACAATCATTAAAGCCAAGTTTAAGCGCGAAATTGAAGACAAGGTACAGGAGAGTAATGAATACGTTTGCAGGAGGTAATTATGACTTGAGTTCCGGATACGGGCGCGGATACGGAAACAGAGAGGGAGCAGAATTAGTCAGGGAAATATTCCGTGAACACGGAATTCACGGCACATGGTTTTCGACAGGGCACGTTATATTAAAAGGGAATAAATCCGGAGACGCATACAGAATAAATCAAAAACTGGATTACGCTACAAAGGAATCGGGATTTGAATTTATAGAATGGAGAAGAAGATACAATAGTTTTTATCATGAACCATACGGCGATTATAAATCGCATAAGTATTATTATTTAGGAGATCAGTCAGAGTCATTAAAGGCAGGCGGTGAAGATATACAATGTCACTCATTTTCACATCCATATATTGCAATGGAACCAGAGGGGAACATAAAAATAGATTTGGAAGACTGGCAAAAGACGGCAGAAAGAGAAGGATTCGATAAAGCAAAAATATTCGCTTTTCCTTATCTGGGGGACTGTTATTGTATAGACAAAAAGACAAACATAAAAATACTTCCTTCGGTATGCGAGAATAACGATGAATGCGGGAATTTATTACTTGATTCAAATATTCTCGAAATATTTAAACAAGCAGGGATAGAACTTTTTACGCGATGTTACAGCGCCATTAATAATGATGATTCAATTGATTTCGGAAAATATAATAATTCGGAAATCGGATATATAAATTCCAGGGGGATATTTTCATTTCTTGATGACATGAAAAGTTTTCAAATGTTTTTAAAAAACACGGCAGAGAAATGTTCTATTATTGATTTATGGCTTCACCCGAATGATATAATGGAAAAAATACATTATGATTTTTTTGCAAGTGCAGTTAAGATGCTGGCTGCGGAGAGAAATGACGGCAGCATCTGGATTCCGACAATATCCGAACTATGGGAAAAGAAAAAGATTATTTCAAAACTTACTTTATCCGAAAATGAAGGCAGTTTTATATTAAGTAATAATTCGGATGAGGAAATACCGAATCTTGTTTTTAAAACAGATAACCCTGACTACGGGATAGCGCCGAATGAAAATATATCCGCCATTGGTTCGGGGAAATACCGCGCAGGATTGCATCGGCGTCAGCAAATCAGTTTTAAATTAGAGAGAGCCGCATGAGGAAATTGACATTAGAACAAATAAAATCGATACCCTGGAATTCAAAATATCTGGACGCCGGGGAAGTACCTTTTGAACCAAAGCCGGAGGATGTCAAAAATCTTCTTGAAATTCCGTTTATGAAAAGGGACAAAAATCTTGTTCTATTTTATTGCTGGAATGAAATTATAGACATGATAACGGGCAGTGATTGCCGGGTACTGGATACTGCGTGCGGCAGGGGGCAGGTTGCACAGGTTCTTCATTATTACGGTCATGAAGTAAGTGCGTGTGATATAGATAACATTTTTAATGCCGATTCCGGAATTAAATTTATAAAATCCGATTTAAATGACAGGTTTCCATACGAAGACAATATATTTGATTATGTCATCAACTGCACGGCATTACATTATTTGAAAGATACCGAGCATTATTTTAAGGAATGCAGAAGAGTATTAAAGCATAACGGAGATGTCGTATTTACGATTCCTAACATAGAATCACTCGGAAACAGGCTGTATTTTCTCAAAACAGGAATATTGTCGGAGTACAGCAGCGCTGTTCTGAGCAGAAGGAATTTCATATATCCGGCTTATTTGTATGCATTGCTTGAGGAATTGAATTTTAAAGTAACGGATGTCAAAGGTGTGGTCCCTATAGCGACAAAAAAAATTAAGACGGTGAATCTAATCCTGGGGAAGACATTATTCGGGGATAAAAATGAATATATAAAATATTCCCCGATACTGGTTATAAAAGCGCGTTTAAGCAAATGAATGAAGAAAAAAAGATACGTGTAATTTATATAATGGATGATACACCTCCGTATGAAATGTACAGGAATTTAAAGAGACCTGAAATTAACTGGAATCTGGAAAACGGGAATTGGGCAGGTATCTGGGGTTATGACTGGGGAAACGTATTAGGCGGATATGTGCTTCAAAACGACGATGAATTTAGTTTCGAAATAAGGCAGCCTGATTTAAGAGCCGATAAAATATATGAGCACAAGTTTAATAATAATACCGTTCATAAATTATATCCTGCATCATATGACAGCAGCGGAAAGCATATTATATCGGATTTGCTGGTAAAAGATTTAATTGAGTCGAAGAATCCGCGGACGATTCTGCACATAGGAGTTCCGGGAAGATTTGCAAGCGGATACATCGATAAAATAAATACAGCATCTAAAATCGGCAGTTTCCACGGCGAGATAATATTGCCGATAAACAACCTGTTCATACTCAGGAAAAACATTTTCAATTACTGGCGGCTGATAAAGGAGCATATCAAATTCAAAAAAATCATTAACTCACTGAATACCGTTACTTATCAATCGGAATCCGGGTTAGAAATGTTAAAAAGGTATTATCACGGCAGACTTGAAAAAATAACAATGGGTATAGATTTTAATATGTTCAGAAAAATGGACAAGACTGAATGCAGGCGAGAATTGAATCTTCCGGCAGATAAGAAAATCCTTATCAGCGTAGGAAGAATCACAGGATTAAAACGGCAGTCAGAAGTAATAAATGAACTTATTAAAATAAAGGACAGGTTTGATTTTCTTTATATAGTGATAGGGCTCGGGTCAGAGAAGGAAGAAGAGTATATACATAAATTAGCCCGGCCGTTAACGGAAGAATCTAAGATTTTATTTCCGGGTTATATACGAAATGAAGAACTGGTGAAATATTTCAATTCAGCCGATGCATTGCTTATGACATCTTCGAGTGAAGCAGGTCCCGTTGTAAGCATGGAGGCGATAGCGTGTGAAATACCCGTTATCTCTACGGATACGGGTAATGTGAGCGAGTATTTAAAAAAGGAAAATGCCGGGATAATAATTGACAGGAAGAATTTAAAGAATCTTGACATTGCAATAAAAACGGTAATGGAAGGGAAAGAGATAAAAATATGCGACAGAAATCGTGCAAAAGAAATATTTGATTGGAACATTATTGCGAAAAAATTTATAAAAATTTACAGAAATTCGATAAACAGCGGGTTATGATGAATTTTATATTTATAGAATAAAAATAAATCATTAAATTACATACTGAAATATCAAACAATTAGTTGCTAACACATAAAAATAATTCACACAAGTGAACATATCAGAGAAAAAAATAAAGGGGGTCTTTGAAATAACTCTGACTTCGATAAACGATGAAAGAGGATTTTTCATGAGAACTTACGACCAAAAAATATTCGAATATTTTAATATTGACAGAAAGTGGGTTCAGGAGAATCATTCGAGATCCGAAAAAAAGGGGATTATAAGGGGACTTCATTTTCAATATCCTCAATTTGCCGAAGCAAAATTAATTAGATGTATAAGAGGCGCAATATTGGATGTTTACGTTGATTTGAGAAAAAACTCTCCGACATTTGGAAAGTGGGAATCGCTTGAAATGACGGAGCAGAACAGGAAGATGTTATTTCTTCCAAGAGGGTTTGCGCACGGGTTCTGCACATTGAGCGAGATTAGTGAGGTGACATACAAAGCGGATAATTATTACAGCAAGGACCATGAATCAGGCATTCTGTGGAAAGATCCAGATTTAAAAATCTCATGGCCCACGGATAATCCGATTTTATCCGAGAGAGATCATAGACAGCCTACATTAAAAGAGTTTGTTTCGAAGCAAACGGTGATAGAGGAAGAAGTATGAATATAAGATTATTTGCACCGCATTTAGGAGAAGAAGAATTAAAGGAGATACGTGATTCATTTTCCAAATCGTGGGTTGGTCTCGGAAAGAAGGTTGCAATATTTGAAAATGATTTCAGCAAATATTTGAATTGTAAATCAAGTATTGGAGTAAATTCCGCCACAGCGGCACTTCATCTTGCATTATCGGTTTACAGATTCCCCGCGGGGAAAAAAGTGCTGGTGCCTAATATAACTTTCGCGTCCACTGCTTTTGCGCCTGTTTATAACGGACTTGAGCCAGTATTTGTCGATGTAAATGAAGATGATGTAACTATCTCATTATCGGATCTGGAGAAAAAATACGATAAAGACTGTGCTGCGATACTGCCTGTGCATTACGGCGGGCAGCCTGCCCATATGGATATTATAACCGATTTTGCGAAGGCGAAAAATCTCAAAGTTATAGAGGATTGCGCACATACGATAGGAACGGATTACAAGGGTAAGAAACTCGGTCTTTGGGGCGATATAGGCTGCTTCAGTTTCGAAGAGAAGAAAGCGATGACAACAGGCGACGGCGGTATGATATGCAGCAATAATTCCGAACTTATAGAGGGACTTAAATCAAAGAGGTGGCTTGGCATAGACAAAGACACATGGAAGAGGGCAAACAGCAGCGCAGAAGACGATGCACGTCATTGGTATTATGATATAAACGAACTGGGATATAAATACAACATGAATGATTTATCGGCGTCGATTGGAATTGTGCAGTTAAGGAAACTCAATGAGATGAATAAAAAGCGGAGCGAAATAATCACTAAATATTTATCAGGGATTAAAGATTTAAAAAGCATAAAGCCGATACTGCCGTTTGAGCCCGGTAAATATTCATATTGGCTATTCGGAGTCCGTTGTGATAAGCGCGATGAACTTATTAAATATCTTAAGAAAGACGGTATTGCAACGGGAGTACACTATGTTCCGTTGAATATTGTGAATTATTTCAAGCAATGGTACTCCAAATGCGAGATATCGGAAAAAATATGGAAAACTTTTGTTACACTTCCGCTGCACGTCCAATTAACAGATAATGAAATTAATTATGTCATTGAGAAATTAACTGAATTTGAAAGAGCAAATTTATTATGAGCAATCCGAAGGTTACAGTTTTAATCTTAAGTTACAACGGTAAGCATCTACTTGATGAATCAATAACATCTTATATAAAGAATAATTACAACAATTTTGAAATTGCGGTTATTGACAACGGATCAACAGACGGAACTGAAGAGTATGTTAAAAGCAAATTTCCGTCCGTAAAAATTCTCCGGATTGAAAAGAACAGAGGATATTCAGGAGGTTTTAATATAGGTTTGGAATACGCATTCGAAAAAAATAATTCGGATTACGTCTTAATTTCAAATAATGACGTAGAAGCCGATGTCAATATTATTTCTGAACTTGTGAATGTTGCAACAAAAGATAAGAAGAACGGATTCATTGTAGGAAAGGTGCTATTTTATGAACACAGAAATATATTTCAAACAGTCGGGATGGCTTATGATCCAATAAGAATTAACGGCGGTCATATAGGATACGGAGAAGAGGATAAAGGGCAATATGATGAAATTGCGGAAAGACATTTTGCAGATGATGTATTTATTCTTGTAAGCAGGGAATTATATGAGGAAGTCGGCGGGTACGATACCGAATTCGTATTACAGGCAGAACAATTTGACTGGCAATTCCGGGCGAAGAAAAAGGGTTATAAGATAATGTATGCACCGCTGGCAAAATTATGGCACAAGGACAGCATGACAATAGGCAGGAATTCACCCATCAAGCATTATTACGATTCACGCAATTCAATGATTGTACTCATGAAATATCTGGATGCACATGCATTTAGAAAGTATTTCTGGCTTCATTTCAGAAAGGATATTATCCGCGCATCGCTTGTCAGTTTTAAAGACTCTAACCACGAGACATTTCTGAACATATGGGCAGGATTTTTTTCCGGTTTGAAATGGGGTTTTAATAATAAGAAACTTACCATTAAACATTTTTTCTAATATGGGTTTAGGCATCAGGAAAATGTTAAGTAATATTATTGTCAACATCAATTGCTGCAAATTCAGAGTAAGGAAATTTTTATTCGGATTCGAAAATGCAAATCAAATGATGAAATATGTTGACAAGCAGTCGCTTGAAAAAATACTCAAGAAAAATGGCGCCTGCATAGGCAAGAACTGTGACATTGAGACGGGATTAACATTTCACAATTGTACTGATTATAAGAATTTAAAAATAGGGGACAACAGCCATATCGGGAAAAACTGTTTTTTTGATCTTGCCGACAGCATACAGATAGGCGCTAATGCAGTTATATCGATGAATGCAAGTTTTCTTACGCATATAAATATTAAGAGGTCGAAACTTGAATTAATATATCCGTCAAAAACAGCGCCAATCGTTATCGGAAATGATTGTTACGTAGGGGCAAACAGTGTTATTTTGATGGGTGTTAGTCTTGGTGAATATTGCTTTGCGGCCGCGTGCAGCACAGTAACCAAATCATTTGACGCAAAGTCATTTATTGCGGGTACTCCAGCGATTTTTAAAAAGCAAATCGATATAAAATAATCATTTTAATGAAGAAGAAATACAAGACAGATTCCGAAATAAAGAATGAATCAATATGAATATACCAATAGCAAAGCCTGATTTAAAATCCGAAGATATAAGATTAGTAAGCGAAGTTATAGAATCCGGCTGGGTGGTACAGGGTCCTAAGGTAAAGGAATTTGAAAGTTTATGGTGTCAGTTTACCGGAGCAAAGCATTCAATAGCCGTAAGCAGCTGCACGACAGCGCTGCATCTTGCATTAATTGCGGCGGGGATAAAAAAAGGCGATAAAGTGCTGGTGCCGTCATTCACATGGATTGCAACTGCTAATGCCGTTGAATATACCGGTGCAACGCCTGTTTTTTGTGATATAGATTTGAACACGTTAAATATTGACACAGGGCAGGTGAAAAAGCATATATCAAAAGGAATAAAAGCGATTATTCCGGTGCATTTATTCGGGTTACCGGCAGACATTAATTCAATAAAGAAGGCAGCGAGCAAAAATAATGTAATTATTATTGAAGATGCGGCATGCGGTTTCGGTTCATATATAAATGGAGCGCATGTCGGTTCAAAGAGCAATTTCGCTTGTTTCAGTTTTCATCCGAGAAAAGCAATAACGACCGGAGAAGGCGGAATGATAGTGACAAATAACGATGCTGCAGCCCGAAAATTACGAAGTTTAAGGGACCATGGAGCGAGTATATCCGGAAAAGAGGGCGCTAAACCATATTTGCTGCCTAATTTCGAAATGCTGGGATATAATTACAGGCTGACGGATATTCAGGCTGCCTTAGGTATTGCACAGATGAAAAGGGCTTACAGCATATTAAAAAGCAGGAGAAGAATTGCAGAAAAATATAACAAAGGATTGGCAGATACAGGCTGGTTAAGCCTGCCTATTGCCGAAACCGGACTAACCCACGGGTATCAGTCATATGTGTGTTTATATAAACCGGAAGAAATAAGAACTGATAACGTGAAAAGAATCGGGAAAGAAAGAAATAAATTCATGCAGTATTTATTCGACAAAGGCATTTCCACGAGACCGGGAACGCATGCGATACATCTGCTGAAATATTATTCGCAGAAATACAACATCAAGCCGGAAAATTTTCCAAATTCTCTTATAGCAGACAAGTGCAGTGTAGCATTTCCGATATTCCCCTCCATGACAGACGAAGAGATAAATTATATTATTAAAGCAATTCACGATTATAGATTATGTGCGGTATAGCAGGAAGTTTTAACAGTAAAGGCAATATTAATATCGATAAAATTATCGGATCAACTGAAATGATAACATACAGAGGTCCTGATGATTTCGGATATTTGTTTCTTAGAAACGATTTCGGTGTAGAGGATTATAACAGGAATACTTTCGGCAACCGTAAGACAAACGCGAACTACAAAGGTGCATTTGGTTTCCGCAGACTTTCGATTATTGATCTGAGCGAAAGCGGTCATCAGCCGATGTGCGATATTTCCCGGAAGTACTGGATTGAGTTCAACGGGGAGATATATAATTATCTTGAGATAAGAAAGGAATTAGAAGATAAAGGTTACAAATTCAGATCTAAATCGGATACCGAAGTAATTTTATATTCCTATATTGAGTGGGGAGATGACTGTGTGCTTCGTTTTAACGGAATGTGGTCATTCTGTATTCTTGATTTAAACAAGCGGTTATTATTCTGCAGTGTAGACAGATTCGGAATAAAGCCGTTCTATTATTATTCGGACGGAACGGATTTCTTTTTCGGTTCAGAAGTAAAGCAAGTTCTTCTTATGATGAACTGCGAAAGAAATATTAATCAGAAAGTACTTTTCGATTATCTTATTGCAGAATCATACGGAAACGAAACGGAGGAAACGTTTATTGAAAGTGTTAAAAAGATATTACCGGGGCATAATCTCATCATAGACATATCGGGTTCACAATTTAGAATTAAGGACAACTTATACTGGGAACTTAAAGTTAACGAAGATTACTTCAGGCTGAATGACGAAAAATATATATCCGATAAAATCAAAGAACTCTTTTTCGACAGCGTAAGAATCAGGCTAAGAAGCGACGTAGAGATAGGGACATGTTTATCCGGGGGACCGGATTCGTCGGGTATAGTTTGCACAATCCATGAATTGACAGACAGCAGACAAAAATTATTTACAATACTATCCGGAAACGGAAAGAACAATGAACTTGATTATGCTCTGGATGTGGTAAAAAAAGTCGGAGGCGAGCATTATACAAAATATGTAGACGAAGCAAATTTTTATAATGAGATGAAGGACCTTATATGGCATAATGATGAGCCTTTGCTTAAGGCAAGCATGTACGGAGGTTATCAAGTCTATAAACTCGCGTCGGAAGCGGGATTAAAAGTAGTAATGGACGGACAGGGTCTTGATGAATACGCAGGCGGCTATTTCTCTATGCCTTTCCCTGAATATCTGAATTATCTAACACGAAACAAAAAGAGGGGACTTCTGAAATCTCAATTAAATTTCAGCGGGGATGTTGGAGGTTACTCGCCGATGCAATTATTTATTGCGCAGCATAAATACACGATGAAAAAGCGATTACATGATATACTCGGAAACGACTTCAGGGTGAAATTAAAAAATTCCGCAAAAGGGTGGTTTGAGAAAGACTTCATTTTTGAAAATATTTCAAAATCGCAGTTATACAAAAAAGTCAAATATGAAGAAAAATATCTGGACAGAGATGATATAAAAAGCAAGGATTACAAATTATTCAAATACACGAATTTGCCGGGGATATTAAGGCAGGTTGACAGGAACTCGATGGCATTTTCGGTGGAAGCGCGTGTGCCTTTTCTGGATTACAGGCTGGTAGAATTTATATTTTCCATACCTTCGGAATATATTATCAGAAATAATTTTACTAAATATTCATACAGGCAATCGATGAGGGGAATTGTCCCAGACAGGATACTTAACAGAACCGATAAGATAGGATTTTATATCGATGAATTTGAATTACTGCGAAAATCAAAAGACGTAGTAAAGAAAGTTATTGAAGAACTAAAAACTGACAACGGTATTGTGAAAAAAGAATTTATATTAAAATCGCTTGACAAATTATTGTCGGATAGAAATGAATATGACAGCAAACTCTGGCGCATATTCAATTTCATAATATGGCAGCAATTATTTCAAATAACTTAACGGCAGAAATTCTATGAAAATAAGTATTTTTGGTTTAGGATATGTCGGCTGTGTTAGTATCGGTTGTCTTGCAGAAATGGGACATATAATTACGGGAGTCGATACAAACGGGACAAAAGTGAACTTAATAAACAGCGGGAAACCAACAATAGTCGAAAAGAGTATTTCGGAACTTATATTAAAAGGATACAAAGCAAAGAGGATTACGGCAACGAAGAATTACAAAAAGGCTGTAGCGGATACCGATGTATCCTTTTTGTGCGTAGGTACTCCGAATAAGGAAGCCGGGCACCTGAATATGGAGTACATTAATAATGCGTCGATTCAGATAGCCGAAGGATTAAAGAGCAAGAAAAGTTTTCATACAATTATAATAAGGAGCACAGTTCTTCCCGGGACAAACAGAAATATATGCAGTCTCATTGAGCGCCATAGCGGGAAGCAAAAAAACAAAGATTTTTGTGTAGTATCGAATCCGGAATTTTTACGTGAGGGAAATGCTGTCGAGGATTATTTCCATCCGAGTCTCACAGTAGCAGCATCCGATTCTTCTAAAGGAATAAAGACAGCAAAAGAAATCTACGAGAAAATAGATGCGCCATTTGTAGTAGTAAAAATTGAGATGGCAGAATTATTAAAATTCATCAACAACACATTCCATGCATTGAAAATAACATTTGCAAATGAGGTCGGCAATATATGCAAGAAATTAAATATCGATGCGGTAGAACTTATGGAATTATTTGCGGCAGATACAAAATTAAATTCATCAAAGGCATATTTAAAGCCGGGTTTTGCTTTCGGAGGCTCCTGTTTGCCGAAGGACCTGAGGGCTTTGAATACCATGGCGCACGATAATTATCTTCATTTGCCGATAATAAGTAATATTGAAAATTCAAACTACGTTCAGAAGAAACATGTTTTTGAATTAATTACCAATACGAAATCGCGAAAAGTAGGCGTAATAGGTCTTAGTTTTAAAGAGGGTACAGATGATTTAAGGGAGAGTCCGATTATTGACGTCATTGAAAGTTTACTTGGAAAAGGATACGGAGTAAAGGTTTACGATGAAAATGTAATTCTTTCGAACATTATAGGAGCAAATAAAAGTTACGTATTCCATAAACTTCCGCATATTAAGAATTTAATGACAGTAAATTACCGGAAACTGATAAAAGATTCGGATGTAATTATAATTAATGCAAAATTCAAAAATATTGTTAAAGAACTTGTGGATTCAAAAACCAATAAGCATATAATCGATTTAATCTACATACACGAGTTAAAGAAATTAAAAAACTATCAAGGAATAAACTGGTAGTGAAGGTTCTCCTTGTAGCATTCGGTAATCCCGATAACGTTTTGTCATTGTCCCGTCATCTTTCCGAAAAAGTTGATTTAAGTGTTCTTTTCCTTGTAAGCGGGGAACATTTCAGGCAGGGAGTCATGGACGCGGACTTATCCGATATTGAAACAGGGTTAACGACTGACGCTGCACAAATAAATAAGTCAGCCGGTAATGAAATAAGTGAATACATAAATGGAAGATTTAATTTATGGTTCTTAAAGACTATAAGCAGAAAGTTCATACACAAAAGAGGCGGGGCTGCAAATTACAGGGTCATCAGGGATGCCATTACTGAACTTCAAAAATATAAGTTTGACGTAATTCATTTTAACGGTACATCAGGGTTTCTGCTTTATTTTCTAAATAAAATGAAATGCGAGAAAAGATTCTGGACATTGCATGATTATAAATCGCATTCCGGCGAAGAGAATACATTCGGGAATATATTAAACAGGATATATACGAAATATAACATACGATATATACAGCATTACGAATATCTGAAAGAAGAATTTATAAAATATTTCAAAGTCAGCAGAGAAAAAGTATTTACAGTCTATTCGGGAGTATTCGACATATACCGTGCATTCGAACCTAAGAAAATGGATTTACCGGACAAATACATACTTTTTTTCGGCAGGATATCAAGATATAAAGGATTAAACCTGCTGATAAAGTCTTTTAATTCCGTGAAGAAGGAAATTAATGATTTGAATTTAGTAATTGCGGGTGCCGGAAATCCGGAACTCGAGCCGTATGATATGGACAGAATTAAGATTATAAACAGATACATAAATCCAAATGAGTTGGTAAATCTAATAGCCGGAAGTATATGCGTAGTAACTCCATATTCAGATTCAACACACAGCGGAGTTATAATGACCTCTTACGGATTCAATAAACCCGTAATATCTTCAAGAGTCAGCGGAATATCGGAAGTTATTATCGACAATGAAACGGGTTTTCTATTTGAACCCGGCAGTGCCGAAGGTTTAAGCGAAAAAATACGAACAATCTGTTATAATCCTGAAATAGCGAAGAAAATGAGTATGAATATCGGCAAACTTCAGGAAGAAGGCAAATTGAACTGGGATTTAATTTCGGATAAAATGTTGAAGATATACAGTTCATGAAACATCGTTGAGCAGAAGAATAAAAATATTATTTGTAACAGACGGTTTAGGGAATGGCGGCAAAGAAAGGCAGTTGATTGAGACAATAAAATATCTTGACAGAAATAAATATTCAACTGGAGTTCTTACTTTTAACAGCAGCCAGCATTATACTAAAAAGGCGCGAGCATTAGCAGATTATTTTGAAGAGGTAAGTAAGGATAAAAGCAGGGTAGAGCCTTTTTTCCAGGTTTTTAATTCTTTTGAAAAATTCAAACCGGATATTGTTCACTCGTTCGATTTGCTATCATCATGTTATACTTATGTACCTTCAAAATTATACAAGTCAGCGATAGTAAATGCATCAATACAGGATGTTGGTTTGGATAAAGGCCGGCAGAAAAAAGTTAAGAAGTATTTAATATCCAAATCCGATGTATGCATAAGTAACTCGTATAAAGGGCTAATCTCATACGAAACTGAAGGAGCGGTACTTTACAACTTTATAGACAAAAGAAGGTTCTTAAAAAGAGAACCTGAAGGAAATTTTGACGCAGTGATGACTGCAAATTTCACAAGGTATAAGGATTATATTGCATATTTTAATGTAATAAAAGAACTACTCGGAAGAAGTATTATTGACAAAGCATTTGCCGCAGGAAGCGGAGAAAAACTGAATGAGATAAAAGGTCTTGTGAAGAGTTTCGGAGACAATCTAAATCGAAAGATTATATTCACCGGAAATGTTCCGAATATTGAAGAAATATTATCAACAAAATCAATCGGCTTTTTGTTCTCGACAGAGGAATACGGCGAAGGAATATCCAATTCAATACTCGAATACATGGCATCAGGAGTAATAGCAATTGCTTCTGACATTGGTTCTTCAGACGAGATAATAGAGAACGGTAAGAATGGATTCCTTGTAGACAAACACAATGTAAACGAAATTATAACGATAGTATCAAAATTGAAAAACGATGCAGACTATACGGAAAATATAAGACAGAATGCATACAGGACAATATCGGAAAAATTTTCAATAGAGAAGAATATTCTGATACTCGAAAATATTTACAAAAAGTTAACAGCGGGCAGGATTGAATAACTATCTAAAAAAAGTAAAATTTAAACTGCATTTAGATCCCAAGATAGAGAAGCGCGGGAATTCAAAACTTTTCATTCCTGAAGATAAGAAGGCGGTGCTGCTCATTTACGCTGATTTTGAATTAGAATGGGCCTGGCGATATTCAAAACACAATGAAAACAGTCTGCATGCGGCTAAGAAACATGGTTTAACCGAGAGGGAAAATGTACCTGTAGTGATTGATATTTGCAAAGAGTATCAAATTCCAATAACATGGGCTACAGTCGGGCACTTATTCTTAAAGTCCTGTTCAAAGGACAAATCAATAGCGCATGAAAATTTAAAGAGACCCGGTTATTTTGAAAATCAATTTTGGAGTTATAAAGAAGGCGACTGGTTTGATGCGGATCCATGCACTGATTTCAGAACAAATCCTGAATGGTACTGTCCTGATTTGATTCAGTTGATATTGAACAGCGATGTAAAGCATGAAATCGGCTGTCACACTTTTTCTCATATTGATTGTACGGATAAATTATGCCCGCCGGAATTATTTGACAGCGAAATATCGGAATGCAAGAAACTTTCCAAAGCGCTTGGTATAGATATGAAATCTTTCGTGCATCCCGCGCATACGATAGGGAATCTCGACGGTTTAATCAAACACGGATTCACATCTTACAGAACAGATTATGATAATATTCTGGGCTATCCGAATAAATACAAAAATAAATTATGGGAATTTAAGAGCACGTGGGAATTTGTACTGTTCAAAGAATGGAGTATAAAATATCACATATACAGATACTGTGAAATACTGAGGAGGGCAATCAAAAGCAACACAGTTTGTGTGCTTTGGTTTCATCCGTCGATGGACAGACGTTTTTTTGAAACGATACTTACAAAAATATTTGAATTTATTAATGAGAATAAAGACAATATATGGGTCCCGCATGTGTCTGAGTACGTAAGATTTTTAAATAAAAACGGATTATAGATACGAACAACGAAACCGCATTGCATGAGAGCATATTACGAGCGGGGAAGATACAAATGAAAATACTTATAGTAGCAAATATCAGGAAACAGCAGGGTGGAATTACAACACAGGTATTGGAACTTTGCGATTCGCTAAGAAGCGAGGGACTGGAGGTTGAACTTGCATCTACTCACGGGAGTATAAGAGCGAGAATATCGGGATTCGCCGATGCATACAGGAAAGGAAAGAACTCAGATTTGATTTTAGGTGTCGGATGTGCATATTATGGAGTATTTCCAATGCTTGCCGCTTCTATTATATCGGGACTTTTGAAAAAGAGAGTCCTCTATAATTTTCACGACGGGCAGGTATATGAATTCATAAATAAGTATAACGGATTTTTGAAATTGTTTTTTCGAAAAAACATTATAATTGTTGCTACGGACTATTTATTAAATGCTTTTCTCAAATACGGATTTAATGCAAGGATTATAGAAAATCATTTAAATGAAAATGTTGTTCGGGTAAAACAGAATGAAAGCGAAAACGGAATATTAAAATTCATGTGGGCAAGGAGTTACGAAAGATTGTACAGAGCCGACATCATGCTTGAGGCAGCGGCCGAAATACTGAAAAGATATAATGTGGAATTCCATATGTACGGAGGCGGTTCATTGAGAGATTATTATACGAAAATGTACAACAGGGAAGGAATAATATTCCACGAATTTATGAAGAGGGAGAAATTGCTTGAAGAATACGGCAAGTATGATGTATTCGTTAATACTTCGGATTATGATAACTTTCCGATGAGCATAGTGGAAGCGGGGATGAATGGTTTACTGGTACTGACTTCCCGCGCTGGAGGCATTAATTCAATATATACAGACAATGAAGTATTATTTTTTGAAAAGGGAAACACCGGCGATTTGATTGAAAAACTTCGGCTGCTGATAAACGGTATTGAAAAATATTCTCATTTGATAACGAATCTGCAAAACAAAACCGCAGCATTCAACTGGGGGAATGTAAAAAACAAATGGCTTTCTTTAATAAATGAAAATATCATAAGTGATGTGGTCTGACAAGCAGAAGGAATTCTATAATGAAGATTTTACCACTCTTGCGAGCAAATCAATGGAAGTCAATATACGCAGAAAGTATGTGGATTTTCTTGTCAAGATTCTTAATGAGAATGGTTTGAAGCAAGGCGGGAAAAAATTTCTTGAGATTGGATGCAATGAAGGAATAATAATGGAAATGATGCAGAAAAATTATCCGGATTCGAAATTTTCGGGATTTGACATATCGGACAAGCATGTTGAAATAGCGGCGAAAAAAGGTTTGAATGTATTTGTCGGTGATGCTGAAAAAATGAATCCCGAAGATAAATACGACGTAATTTATGGAACTGCTGTTCTCCATCATCTTAATAAAATGGATAAATTTTTAATTGATTTAAGAAATTATTTGAATGAAGACGGAATATTGCTTTTCGGACCTGAGCCCGTGCATAATAATTTCGTATACATCATATGGCACAGTATGAGAGGTTTTTGGAACGTAGAGAAAGGAATGCTGCAGATGAAAAAGAGAGAAATCAGGAAAATGCTCAAGGAGAATTACAGTTTCTCAAAAATATTCACAAAAGGGAATGCATTTGCGTATGCTTTTAAATTAACGGGTGCTATTTGGGATTTTACAAGACTTTCCAGATTACCAATAATCAACGACATGTATATTATTGCGAAAAAATAAAACGATATGAAATTTAAGTCAATAAATAAAAAATATCTGATTCTATTTGCCGCTGCTCTTCTGCTGAGAGTATTGTACATATATTTCCCCGCATTTGACTATTATGCAAAATCTTTTCCTGTCAGTTTTTCTGCAACCGAACAATATTCCGATGCCAAGACATATGTTGAACTTGCAAGCGGGCTTCTTGACAAAGGATATCCGGCAAGCAAGGGCAGATTAATAATGTTCAGCGGGTATGTATATCCGTTTATATTAGCCGTATTCATGAAAATATCCGATAATCTCTTGCCATTATTTGTATTTCAGGCAATACTATCATCTCTTATATGCATAATGATAGCGAAAATATCGAACAACATTTTTAAAGCGGAACTACCGGGTTTGATATCGGGATATTTGTGGGCTGTCTGCTATCCTGCTTTTATTGCAATATCGAGGTCGCTAACTGAAATAGTTTTTACATTTATTTTTATCTATGGTATATATTATACAGTTACGCGTAGAAAAATGGAAAACAAAGCCGCATTTTATATTATCATCGGCGTAATATTTTCCGCTGCATCTTTGACACGAGCAATACTTTTCTATGTTTTCTTTTTAATGGCGGCAGTATATCTTGCATACTTCTTTTTTGAGAAACGTAAAATTGATTACAAAGTAATATTTGCGATAATAAGTTTTTGTTTAATACAGGTTCCCTGGTCTTATCTCGGGTATGTTCATAACGACAGATTAATAATTGCCTCGACAAGCGGCGGAGGCAATCTGGCAATAGGTACCTACATCCCCGGAAACGGAGAATTTGCGGCGGAAAGTTTTGAGCAGAATCCGGATCATCCGATTAATATTGTCGACAAGCAATATTTTGAAAAGAACTGGAGCGATGCACAGCGGGATTCCGCCTATATGGAATACGGGAAAAAGCAATTAAAAGATAATTTTAGAAACCAGCCATTCGCCGCATTAAAACTTATGGGTTACCAGATTTCAAGATTCTGGCTGAATGTGCCTTACCATCATAAATCCGGTATTGGAAATTCCATCAATGCTGTATATACTTTGATACTACTCGGTTTCATGTTTATAGGATATTATAAGGGCAGACAAAAAAATAAAATGATTTGCGACATGCTCATGATATTAATAATTGTTTTTTGCGTGCTTCATTCAGTAACAATATCCATTATAAGGTATTCTTTCCCTCTGCTTCCGGTTGTATATATATTTACCGGTCTTGGAATTTACAGTGTTCTGGAGAGAACCGGCATTTTAAAATCAAAAAACGAAATTGAAAAAACTTGATTATACACCATTAGAAAAACTTCAAATAAGGAGACCTGTTGACAGGATAGTCTTTATCAAAAGTAATTGTTACGGGAAAAAGGTAATTGATATGGGATGCTATGATGAGACGGCTCTAATAAAATTGGATACAACCTTTTGGCTGCACAGGGAAATATGTCATGCAGCGGATGAAGTTATAGGAATCGATAATGCGGCGGAACTTCCGGAAACAGGCAAGAAATTTTTTGAGAATGAATATATGTTTAAATGCGATGTACTAAACTTTGCAAAAGTAATAGACAGTAACGTGAAGTATGACATTGTGATAGCAGGCGAGTTAATCGAACATTTACAGGATACTCTGGATTTTCTTAAAACGATAAAAAAGGATTTCAAAGGTGAATATTTGCTACTGACAACTCCAAATGCGGTTTCATTAAGCAATGTACTGCTCGGGTTGACAAAAAGGGAATCGTGTCATAAAGATCATTATCAGGTTTATTCATATAAAACATTGAACACATTGTTAATCAGGGCGGGATTCACGGAATGGGAAATTATTCCTTATCATGTGAAATACACGGAAATGATATTGAATTCAAAAGGTTTAAGTAAAATAATAATAAAGTTTTTTGAAAAAGTCATTAATCTCGCAGAATATATATTCCCATTGCTTTCCGGTGGATTGATAGTGAAAATAAAAATATAGTATAATGCAGCATTCTTTTGTCATACCGGCTTATGGAGAATCTGTTTACCTTGAAGCGTGTATAGAATCGATTCTTTCGCAGAGTGTAAAAAGCGAAATAATGATAACAACGAGTACACCTAACGAATTTATCGAACACACTGCCGGTAAATACGGCATAAGACTCATTGTAAATGCGGGACCGACATCGATTGCCGGGGACTGGAATTTTGCTTTCAAATCTGCATCAACAAAATATGTGACATTGGCTCATCAGGATGATTATTATGAGAGAGAGTATGCGGAATATAATCTGGAGTCGGCAGAGCGAAACGATGATATGCTGATACAGTTTTCGGATTATTCCGAGAAAATAATGGAGTCGGTGGTCGTAAACAGCATGAAAGTGCGGATTAAAAAAATGCTGCTGCTATTTTTTTTATTGAAGAAAAACGGATATAAATCCGGGTTTATAAAAAAGTTTATGCTTTCTTTCGGCTGTCCAATTTGCTGCCCTTCAGTTTTTTTTAATAAGGATGGATTAAACGGGTTTGAGTTTAATAATGAATACAGAATTAATCTTGACTGGAATGCGTGGATTCGAATGTCGAAAATGAAAGGGCGTTTTATTTATATAAACAAAAAGTTACTGACACTCAGAATTCACGGAGATTCGGAAACCTCAATGAATCTTCAGCATAGAAAATCCGAGGATATAAAAGTGTTCGATGAATTGTGGTACTATCCTTTTTCGAGATTACTTTCATTTGTTTATTCGCTAAGTTATTCTTCGTTCAAATAAAATTAATTTATTAAATTATGAAGACTTGCGTCATAATACCCTGCTACAAAGTAAGGAATAATATAATGGATGTCATTTCGGCAATACCTCCTGAAGTTGATAGAATATTTGTTGTTGACGATTGCTGTCCGGAGAATACAGGTGATTACGTACGGAATAACTGCAAGGATGAAAGAATTACTGTAATATTCCATGACAAGAATAAAGGTGTAGGGGGAGCAATGAAAACAGGATATAAAGCAGCGCTGATGGAAAATTTAGATGTTTATATAAAGATCGACGGCGACGGGCAGATGAATCCTGCTTTGATTCCCCAGTTCATAGAAAAAATTGAAAACATGGAGGCAGATTACGTCAAGGGCAATCGGTTTTTCCTTTTGGACAATCTGACAGGAATGCCAAAAATGCGCATGATCGGGAATTTCGGAATATCCTTTTTCAGTAAACTTGTTTCGGGATACTGGGAACTCATGGATCCGGCGAACGGGTATACGGCAATATCCAGAGAGGCATTAAGAGTTATTCCTCTCGATAAAATCGATGACGGATATTTTTTCGAAAATGACATGTTATTCAGGTTAGGTACTTTCAGAATATCTGTGGACGAAGTATCGATAGAATCGGTTTATGAAAATGAGAAAAGCAATCTGAGTGTTTTTAAAGTTATGTTTTCCTTTCCTATTAAATATGTAATACGATTCATGAAAAGAATTTTTTACAATTATTTTCTTCGAGATTTCAATCTCGGTTCGGTGTATATAGTGTTTAGTACAATATTGATAACAGCAGGTTCGGTTTTCGGTGTTTATAAATGGAGTAAAAGTTATCTGACGAATATACCTTCAACAGCGGGGACTGTAATGATACCGACTGTGCTTCTGATTTTCGGAATGCAGTTCTTGATATCCGCAATAAATTTTGATTTAAGCAATAAGCACAGACTTATACTGAAAAAATAATGTACGTAACAAGAGAAAAAAAACATTACGAATCCGAGCAGCATCCGGTATTAAAGAACGGACTGGAAAAATTATTTCCCGCAGACCAACTATTTTCCGTAGAATCGGCTCTTGATTCGGTGATACCATGGATAGAATATGTTTGCGGACTTAAGAATAAAAATGTTCTTATTTTCGGAACGGGGCTAGGCGGAACAACGGTTGCATGCGCTATGAATATCGGAAACGGTAAAGTTTATGGTGTCGATATAAGTTCAGATGCAATTGATAAAACAAGAATAAAAGCAGAGGCATACGGAGTATCGGAAAAGATAGAGTTATATTCTGCCGATGATACATATCCGCTGAAATATGATGATAATTTTTTTGATATAACAATTGCAGCAGATGTGATCGAGCACATAAAGAGTGAAAGAAAAAAATATATCAAAGAGATATATCGTGTTACAAAGAAAGGCGGAATTTTATATATAACAGGCACTCCCAATCTGATTTATCCAAAAGACATGCATACAACGGGATTATATTTTATTCCCTGGATGACAAGCGAAACGGCTTATAAATATGCTGTTTGGCGAAACCGCTGGAAAAAGGGAGGTGACATTGATTATGCCGGACGGAAAGGTACGACCTACTGGCATATTAAACACTGGCTAAAAGGGAGCAAGTATGAGATACTAAATCTCAGAAAAGGTTTCACATCTGATTATTTAAAACCCAATAACAGGCTTATGTCAAGGAAACGAAAAATTCTATTTTTCCCATACAGGATATCGGAGAATATATTATCTAAAATATTCGGTTTTCCTGTAGCAGCAATAATGCCTTATATTAATCATTTATTTATAAGGAAAATAGATTAAATGTGCGGCATCTGCGGAATATTTGGAATAACAGAAAACGAAGGGAAAAAAGAGAAGACCCTTAAAATGATGGATTTAATTCATCATCGCGGTCCTGATAATAAAGGTTTCTGGAGTGACGAAAAAGTGTCGATGGGATTTGTTCGTCTAAGCATAATTGACTTAAGCGAATCTGCAAACCAACCTATGACGGATGAGAACGGCAGGTATATTATTACTTTTAACGGCGAGATTTACAATTATATAGAAATTCGAGAAGTACTTAAGTCGAAAGGTTACATATTCAGAACCAGCACAGACACAGAAGTATTACTTAAGGCTTATATGGAGTGGGGCAAAGATTCGTTTGAAATGTTAAACGGTATGTTTGCATTCGCTATATATGATATTAGAGAAAAAAAGATTTTGCTTGTACGCGACAGATACGGTATTAAACCTTTGTATTATTATTATGACGGCAGTGTGTTTGTATACTGTTCCGAAATAACGCCGATTGTGAATTTAATACCGGGCTTGAAGGAACAAAATAACGAAGCAATTTTTAATTATCTTGTCTTTAACCGAACTGATTATGATGAAGGCACGTTTTTTAAAAAAGTAAAGCGGATTAAGCATGGTCATTATGCGGAAATCTGTGATAAGTTTGAAATGAAAAAGTGGTATGATTTAAGGCAGAGAATTGACGGACATATTCAGGAGGGCAATTTGGTTGACAAACTAGAATCTTCAATAAAACTTCGGCTTCGAAGTGATGTTCCGGTAGGTGTGTGTTTGAGCGGGGGCATTGATTCTTCTTCGATTATGTCCATACTAACCGGCAAAATGAACAGGCATGATATAAATTCTTTTTCTGCAGTTTATGAAGATGATTTCGAATTTAACGAAAGAAAATTTATTGATCTATACAGAACCGAACTGGATGAAATGTATTTTACCACTCCAACCGCGGAAACACTGTTTAATGATAAAGAAACGTTTGTAAAGGCTCACGGGGAACCGATTCCGTCCACTTCGCCTTATGCACAATTCAAAGTCATGGAATTGGCATCGAAGCATGTTAAAGTTACGTTAGACGGGCAGGGAGCGGATGAAGAACTAGCGGGATATCATTATTTCTTCGGTAATTATTATAAAGAGTTGCTGATGAGATTCCGTTTTATAAGGTTAATTTCCGAAATGATAAGTTATTACGGAAAGCATAATTCTTTATACGCCTACAAGACATTTCTATATTATCTCATGCCGGCTTATCTTAAGACAAAAATCAGAGGAGATAAGGCGGGATATCTGGATGATGAATTTTATACCGAGTTCAGAAAAGACAATAAGATAGCCGGAGAACTTTATTCTTCAAGTTCTTTAAAAGAGGCTCTTTTCAAGCATTTCGAAATGAAACTCGAACATTTGCTTAAATGGGAAGACAGAAATTCCATGCATTTCTCGCTTGAAGCCAGGCTACCATTTCTTGATTACAGGGTAGTCGAGCACTGTCTATCATTGCCATCGGCGGACATCATAAGAAAGGGCATGACCAAACACGCGTTGAGGGAAGAAATGAAAGGGCTGCTGCCGGAAAGAATCCGAATTCGCACTGATAAAACGGGGTTCGATACACCGGAGGGAGAATGGTTCAGGAAGAAAATATTCAGAAATTATATTATGGATATGCTATCGTCCGAGAGGTTCAGAAGTTACGGGTTTATTGATGCTGAAAAGGCGAAAGCGTTGTACAATATGCATCTTGAAGAAAAGGTTAACATTTCGAAAGAAATATGGAAGTGGATAAACCTTGATTTATGGCGGGAGCAATTCATCGGATAAAATGCACAAGGTAGAAATATATAATGATATAAGCGGAAACAATGAATTAAAGGAATACTTTAGTTCATCAGACCACATTTCTGTTTTTCAGACAAAGTATTTTCTTGATTTATATAATGCTTCTGAGGGACTTGAAGGAATTATGTTCGTTTGCAAGGATGAAGGCAAGATTACAGGAATTCTTTTAGTACAAATTCAGGACTATTTCAAAAGTATACCGGGTTTTCTTACAAGGCGCGCTTTAATAATAGGCGGGCCTTATACATCATATGGCGATTCGGAATCGGCGGGTGTGCTTTTGGAAAAATACAGGGAATATATAGGGAAGAAAGTGGTTTACACGCAAGTCAGGATGTTATACCAGAACGGAAGTAATAAAAACATATTTTTAGATAATGGTTATACCTTTATTGATCATTTAAATTACATAGTAGATTTAAATGCAGGCGAAGATGTATGCTGGAAAAATATGAATCCGAAAAGAAGAAACGTAAGGAAAGCAATAAAAGAGGGAGTTGTTTTTAGAGAGATTAATTACGATAAAGATATGGATACGGCATACGACATACTTGAAAATATTTACAAAAGGGCGAGGCTTCCGCTTCCGGAAAAAAAATATTTTCAAAAGGCTTTGGAAGTAATGGGCAGGGATGGAATATTTAAAATATTTGGCGGATATTATAAGGACATGCTTATTGGCGTAATGTACGTTCTTTGTTACAAAGGAATTATTTACGAGTGGTATACGGGAAGTTATAATAAATATCTTCACCTACGACCGAATGATTTAATTGTTTGGGAAATTATCCGGTACGGTATCCGGAATGGATTTAAGACTTTTGATTTCGGCGGCGCCGGTAATCCTAACAAAGAATATGGAGTAAGAGAACATAAAAAAAAGTTCGGGGGTATTGAATATAATACAGGCAGGTTTGTGATTGAGCATAAACCGCTAATTATGAAAATTGCGAAAACCGGATTCCGGCTCTGGCAGATGACGAAAGGAAAGAAATGAAGATAGCAATCGACATAGGACATCCGGCGCATGTAAATTTTTTTAAAGTTGCTGCGAATAGATTCAAGGATGAAGGTCATGATGTAACTATAATATATCTTGACAGGGGTACATTACCGTCTATTGTTGAAAATGAATACGGCGGTTTTCATCTTGTGCGGATTGGGAAACATCGCGGCTCCAAAATATCAGTTATAATTGACGCTAACATAAAAAGATTTTTTCAACTCGCAAAATATTTATACTGGAACCGGTTTGATATTGGATTAGGCGTAGGAAGTTTCAATTTTGGTGCAGTGCTGAAACTTATGTCTCTGCCGAATTTGCAATTTGATGATGATCCTGAAAGAGGAATCAATACTATACTCGAAAAATTGACGGCTACGCAATTATTTTTTCCTCCAATAATTGAGAATCTTGGCAATATTAAGAATTTCAAGGCATTGAAAGAGTGGGCATATCTTTCGCCAAAATATTTTTCACCAAATCCGGAAGTACTGAAAGAATACGGATTAAAAGAGAAAGATTACATTTTTGTAAGAGAAATAAGCACGGGGTCGCTTAATTATTCCAAACAGAAGGCAAACATAGTTGCGCTTATTGCCCGAGATTTCGATAAAACGGACAACGTTATATTGTCGCTGGAGAACAAGAAAAAAACAGGATATTACCCCGACAAATGGCAAATTCTGGAGGAGCCAATAAACGATATACACAGTATAATTTATTACAGCAAACTTGTTATTTCATCGGGGGACAGTATGGCGCGCGAAGGATCAATGCTTGGAGTGCCGAGTATTTACTGCGGATTCAGGGATATGAAAGCGAATGAAATTCTTGAAAATATGAATATGCTTTTTCATGTAAGACCGGATGAAGTAATTTCCAAAGTTGAGGAACTTCGGAAAAATAATTTTAATAATGTGAATCAATATGAATTCAGGGGAAACCTTATGGATATGTGGACGGATGTATCGGAACTGATTTATAATTCGGTAATCAACATGAAAATGAATGGAGAATAGGACGAAACATTATTTGCAAAAAAGGTTTGCCCGAATAATATTCGGCAAATCAAATTATTCACGGTTAAAATTTTTTAAGATATTTGCTAAGTACAAATTAGGCGCCGAATATGAAATTACGGGTTTTCTGAAAAAAACAATGAAAGACGGCGACGTTTTCTTCGATGTAGGAGCGAATTTGGGGCAATATGGTTTAAGGATAGGAAATATGAACGGCGGGAAAATCAGAGTTTATTTGTTTGAGCCGTATAAAGAAAATTTCCTGATACTTTGCAAACATTTCGCATCAAAAAAAAATATAATAGTTGAAAACAAAGCAGTTAGTGATTATAACGGTATTGCAGATTTATACATTCCGGTTATCGACAACATAAATATTGATACTCAGGCTTCGATAAATCTTAATGACAGGACAATCAATTTTAAAAATTACGAAAAACAGAAAGCGGACACCGTGAGGATAGATGATTATGTTGAACAACAGGGCATAAATAAGGCGGATTATATAAAAATCGATACAGAAGGACATGATGACAGGGTTATTCTCGGAGCGGGTAATACAATAAAGAGATTTTTACCTGTTATAATGACTGAGGATATTCCGTCAGGTGATGCCGCGAAATTGCTCAGGGAGTATATGTATACAGAATATTACATGACAAAAAAAGGAAATATTATTAGCGTGGATATTGTTAGTGATTATTCCAGAGTAAGCACTGATTTAGTTCTCAGTATTCCTGAAATTAAAAAGGAACAATTCATAAATTATATCAATTTAGTATGAATTTATTGATAGATATATGCCATCCGGCGCATGTTCATCTTTTCAGAAATTTCATTAAAATAATGAAAGAAAGGGGGCATAATATTTATATTACAGTAAAGGACATACCATCAGCAAAGGCCTTATTAAAAATATACGGAATAAGATATATAGAGTACGGTAAAAAATCAGATTCTATAATCGGAAAAACTCTGAGGCAGTTACAATATGACAATTCCATCAAAAACATAGTAAATGAACTGGGAATTGAACTCGGCATTGGAACATCAATTACAATAGCGCACGTTTCAAAACTCACAAAGATGAAATCATTAGTTTTTGACGATGATGATTCGAGTGTTGAGCCTTTGTTTACGAAATTTGCCCATCCGTTTGCAGATTATCTGATATCACCGGATGTATTAAAATATGAACGTACAAAACCTTCCCACATATGTTATCCCGGGTTCCATGAACTTGCATATCTTCACCCCAAGCGTTTTACGCCTGATGAGAAAGTAATAGAGAGTATAGGACTGAACAAAAACGATCGATATTTTATTCTACGATTTAATGCGTTCAAGGCGCATCATGATATCGGCGTCAAGGGTCTCAGTATGGATCAGAAGAGAAAATTGGTTGAAACATTATCTGAGTACGGAAAAATATACATAACGACGGAAGATAAGATTGATCATGATTTTGAAAAATATCAATTAAAATCGAAGCCTGATGAAATATTTTCATTGCTGTATTATGCAACGTTGTTTGTAGGCGACAGTCAGACGATGACAAATGAGGCGGCAGTGCTTGGGACACCGTCTTTGAGGTTGAATTCATTTGTCGGGAAGATATCGTACCTTGAGCAGCAGGAAAAGAAATACAAACTTGCGTTTGGTTTCAGGCCGACGGAGTTTAATGAAATGATAGCGAAAATCCGCGAATTACTTGATAATCACAATATAAAAGAAGATTGGCAGAAGAAAAGAAAAATAATGTTAAATGATAAGATCGATGTTACGGGTTTTCTTGTAGAACTTATAGATTCATATCCTGACAGTTTAAAGTATATGAATAATAATGCTGATTACTTTGAAAAATTTAGATAAATTATCCACTATCAATTATATTAAAACGAAAATTGTTTAAATCAATTTTTGAATATAAGGACAGGAACAAACCTCTAAATCAGATAGATGAATCTGTTCTGTCATATATTTTAAAGTTCATTAATCCGTTTCAGAACAGAACAAGAATATTTGATACATCGACAGTATTCAACATCGAGACAATTTCCGAGCCTGTAGAAAATTTCATTAATCTTCGTAAAATCAATTACTTCACGGATTTAAACAAATTGTTACATATCATCAACGAGAAACTATTTATAGAGGGTCATTTTATAGGATGCGTTGAGATTTATGAACAGAGGAAGAAAAGAATATATTTGAAATTCCCGTTTTACACAGGGATTCCCGTTTATTTTCTTGATTTCGTACTTAACAGAATCATACCAAAATTAGCGATAACAAAGGTAATCAATCTTAAGAGATTCCGAACAAGAAATAATGCAATTTCAAAGGCTGAAGTATTCGGGAGGTTATATTCTGCGGGGTTTGAGGTCAATGATTTCCGCGAAATAAACAATCTGCTGTATTTTATTGCAAAAAAGGTTAAGTGTCCGATGCTTGTAGGTACATACCAGATGGGATTATTATATAAAATGAAAAGGATAGGGAAGAAAGGGAAGATTATTAATGTATACAAGATAAGGACCATGAATCCTTATGCCGAATTTCTGCAGGGATATTTGTATGATAATTACAATTTGAAAGAGGGAGGAAAATTCCGAAACGATTTTCGTATCACATCATGGGGAAAATTTCTCAGAAAATACTGGCTGGATGAATTACCGATGCTATATAATGTTCTGAAGGGGGATATGAAATTAGTAGGGGTAAGACCTTTATCGAAACAATATTTCGAACTTTACGACGAATCGCTGAAAGAATTGCGCATAAAACACAAACCGGGTCTTGTACCACCTTATTATGCCGATATGCCGAAATCATTTCAAGAAATAATGGATTCGGAAAGAAGATATTTGTTATCGTATGAAAGACATAAGATTAAAACCGACATTGTTTATTTCTTCAAAGCATTTAAAAATATTATTTTTAATAAAGCCAGAAGTTCTTGATGAAAAAAATCCTACTTTTTATTTTATTGTGTGCCAATATATCGTTTGCGCAGATGGAATACACTCCTGTTGACCATCCCGTTTACGATTTTCTGAAACGAATGAGTCTAAAGAATGTGATATCCGGCTATAATTCGGGTGCGCTGCCGATTTCAAGGAATAAAATCAGTAAATATATAATTGAAATCAGCAATCACAAAGACGCATTAACTTCAACAGACAGGAAAATACTTAATGATTATCAGGTAGAATATTCTTATGAAATAAAAAAATCATTGAACGACACATATTCGTTTTTTTCCGATGTGAAATCATTTTCCGTGCTCAGGGATGACAAACAAAAATATCTGTATGCATTTGCGGATTCCAATGCAACTTTGTTCTGGGATGTAACTGGCTTTCTTTCGCAGAAAGGTTCAAAGGCGGATTCACTCGGGAACAACTCAATAACGCTTGGTGAAATCGGCACAAGGATACGCGGAACGATGTTAGGTTCCGTAGGGTATTATTTGCGGATGTCTAACGGACAGAAAATAAGAGGGGCACAGAAGGATGTTGATTTTGCCATCGCATTAAATCCGAAACTTAAGGCAAATACAAAATTCCGGTATGAAGGAAATAATTTCGATACATACGAAGGATATTTAAAATACAGCACGCCGAATGAATGGTTTTCGTTAATAGCAGGCAAAGAGGCTATGACATACGGATTTGGATACGTCGATAAGTTATTTTTATCCACAAATACAGTTCCATTCAGTTCCATACGGCTTGAACTTGCATATAAATCGGTTCAGTATTCGTTCATGTACGGGAGCTTGAAGGGTGATTCACTCGGCGTAGATATGCAGAGCAAGAGCATTGCTACTCACAGGCTGGATGTAGATATAAGCAAAGCGTTCAGGTTCGGATTCTGGGAAACAATCATAATATCCGACAGTTATTTTAATTTCACATATCTTAATCCTTTGAGTTTTCTTCGCTCGGCAGATTACAATGCAGGCGAGAATCATCCCACAAATAATAATAATGCTCTGATGGGTTTCGATTGTGAAGTGCATCCCATAAAGAATGTTTCATTGCAGTCATCATTGCTGATAGATGATTTGAATTTTGCGACGCTTTTTAAAAACAGGAAAGGTGACACTCCGGCTAACGATAACAGGTTTGCTTATCAACTTGGCATACTGTGGACGGATGCGTTCAGTATTCCGAACCTTACTGCAACGCTGGAGTATACTAAACTTTCTCCATTTATTTATACTCACAGGACAAACAAGAGCCAATACACAAACTGGACTCTGCCGCTCGGGCATAAATTGCCTCCCAATTCCGATGAAATTGCATTTAAACTTTCAACTAATATTTATAACAGACTGAAGGTGGATTTGACATTGCAGCATCAGCGTTCCGCAAACAGGATTATAATGAGCGGCGATACACTTATTGCAAATTACGGCGGAAACATTAACAGAGGAGACGGTGATATTGTGAGAGACAATTTATTTCTCGAAGGAGACAGAGTTGACAGGGATATTGCGATTTTAGGCGTTGTCTGGCAGCCTGTAAGGCAGTTTTTTATAGATTTATCGTACCAGTTTATTTATTACAATTTGCTTTATAATTCAACCAAGTATAAGGATAATTATTTCTCGGGCACGATTCGTGTCGATTTCTAATGGATTCAGAAAATAATGTGATTGTTGAATACCGTGAAGTCACCAAGAAGTTTGGAAACTTTACGGCAAACGACAGCATATCACTTAAAATATACGGCAACACAATACATTCCGTAATCGGAGAAAACGGAGCGGGAAAAAGCACGCTCATGAAAATCCTTTTCGGAATTTATTCACAGGACGGCGGTGAACTAATAGTCAAAGGCAAACCCGTTAAATTTAAAAGCCCGCTTGAAGCGATTTCGGATAATATTGGCATGCTTCATCAGCATTTCGAACTGATAGAAGATTTTACCATATTTGAAAATGTAATACTCGGAAGCGAGATTACAAACACAGGTGTTATCGAAACAAAAGATACGAGAAAGAGAATAATCGATTTAATTGATAAGTATAAACTCGGACTGGATATCGATAATAAAATTTCAGAAGTCAGCATCAGCGAAAAACAGAAAGTAGAAATTCTTAAACTTCTTTTCAGGAATTCCGAAATACTAATATTCGACGAGCCTACATCGGTTCTTTCACCCGTAGAGGTTGACGAGTTTTTCAAGATAATACGCATGTTTAAGGCTGAAGGGAAGACGATTATACTTATAACTCACAAACTGAATGAAATTAAGGAACTGGCGGACAGGGTATCGGTGCTTAGAAAAGGAAAACTTGTTTATGAAGTAAATTCAAATGAACTTGACCTTGAGGTTCTGAGCAGGGAAATAATCGGACCGATGGAAGTAACCCATCTTACCGATGAGAGAGCGGGCACTGATTACGATTCAGAATTATTGCTTAGTTTTGATTCCGTTTCCGTGAAGAAAGACAATGTTCTGAAACTGAACGGCATATCATTCCACGTAAGCAGCGGCGAAGTATACGGAATATGCGGAGTGGAAGGGAACGGGCAAAGCGAGATAGTTGATACTATAATCGGCGCATTGAAAATAAGCGCCGGAAGTCTCAAACTGAATACAGGAGACGTATCGCTTGTTCCGGACGACAGAATAGGGAAAGGAATGATAAAGGAGTTTAATATAGGAGAGAACGTGCTTCTGAGAGAAAAGAATGTTACGCACTTCACAAAGAAAAATATAAAAGAAACTTCGGAAAAAGTTATATCGGAATATGACGTCAGGTTATCGGATTCGCTTTCGCCGCTTGCTTCGCTTTCAGGAGGTAATCAGCAGAAAGTAATTTTCGGAAGAGAAACCGGGCTGGACAATAAGATGATGGTACTGGTGCATCCTACGAGAGGAGTCGATATTAATTCTTCCGCATTTATATATAAAATTATAATCGAACAAAGGAATAAAAACAAAGGTATACTCCTTATTTCTTCGGACCTTGAAGAGATACTAAAATTGTCCGACAGAATAGGTGTAATATTCAAGGGGAGAATATCTCAGGAATATCCAAAATCCGATTTTACATTCAGCAATGACGAAGATAAGCATAATTTCATGGTTAAAGTTGGGAAAGCAATGATTGGAATAGAATGATGAGCAGGAAACTTAAGGCAAATATGCTGTCAATTGCATTATCACTTTTAACAACAATCATACTTACTTCAATACTGCTGCTAGCAATAGGGAAGAATCCGCTGATGGTATATTCAATGCTTATATCGGAAGTATTCGGGACGGGATACGGACTCGGGCAGGCGATATTCAAAGCGACACCGCTTATTATTTGCGGCTGCGGTCTGGCTTTGTGTTTTCAGGCATCGCTGTTTAATATCGGCGCGGAAGGGCAGTTGAATGCCGGCGCGTTTGCTATGAGCATTGCCGCTTATACATTCGATGATTATCTCGGCTTCGGCGTTCTTCCTTTCGCAATTATCTGCGGATTTATTGTTTCGGCTCTCTGGGGTTTAATTCCGGCATTTCTGAAAATCAAGCGAGGTATCAGCGAGGTAATAACAACGATAATGATGAATTTCATCGCGCTGGCGCTCGTGAATTATTTTCTTATTGATTTTATAGCGGTTAAATCGACAGTAAGGACAGAAAAAATACTGGACAGTGTTTTCATCCCAAAACTTTCCGATTTTTTCGGTTCGTTTCAGGGTTCTTCGGCTAATCTGACTTTTGTGTTTGCAATACTGCTGGCTGTTTTTTTGTATTATATGCTTTACAAGACGAGATTCGGATATGAAATACGAGCAGTAGGTCTGAATCCGACTGCTTCAAAGTATCTTGGTATCAAGACGAATAAAATTATTATGTGGTCGTTTCTACTGGGCGCGGGTATCACTTCGCTGGTAGGGATAAATTTCATTTTCGGTTACAAAGGATATTATGAATTCGGGTTTTCAAACAATCTGGGATTTACGTCGATTGCAGTGACATTGCTGGCAAAGAACAATCCGATAGGAATAATTTTCACGGCATTTCTTTTCGGAGTGCTTGACTACGGAGGACTTGCGGTGAATACAATTGTTCCGAAAGAAATTATGCTTGTGTTTCAGGCGCTTGTAATATTATCAATACTGGCAATAGACAAAATCGTTAAAATATATTATTTAAAGGAAGACTGATTTGATAGAAAGCATATTATCGCTGACATTTCTGGCTCAGGTATTAAGGATGTTCACACCTTACTACCTCGGCGCGAGCGCGGCAAACTTCTCCGAAAGGGGAGGCGTAATTAATATTGCCATCGAGGGATTCATGATAATATCTGCTTTCGGTTATGCTTTCTTTACGCTCACATTCGGGAATCCTTTTCTAAGCGTATTCATGACACTTATACTGGCAACGGCATTCAGTTTTTTATACGCATTGCTAACGATAAAATTAAAGATAAACCAGATAGTAACAGGCGTCGGTTTCAATTTGCTTATGGCGGGTACAGCGAAATTCCTTATGATGTTTGTATATCAGTCATCGAGTAATACGCCGGCAATTCAGCCGATACCGGGCATATCTTTATTGAACTCCATTCCCGTGATAGGTAAAGCGGCAGGGGATTATATTATTATTTTTGCATTCGTTCTGATATTTTTATCGCAGTTCATACTTTTCAGAACACGATTCGGACTTCGCTTGCGTTCCGTAGGTGAAAATCCGGAGGCGGCGGAAACGCTCGGAATAAAGGTTCGTTTGTATAAACTTTACGGTGTTCTTATTTGCGGAGTATTATCCTCTTTAGGAGGAATGTGGCTTGCTTCGAATCAGAGTTCATTCAGCGACGGCATGATAGCGGGGCGCGGTTATATAGCAATTGCGGCAATGATTATAGGCAAATGGAAACCGGTGAACATATTCTTTGCCTGTTTGATGTTTGCATTTTTTGAAGGGCTTGAAATCACACTCCAGATATCAGGTTCATTCCTTCCCACACAGATAGTCCAGATGCTTCCCTACGTAATTACAATTCTTGTACTGATAGGATTTATCGGCAAGACGAGTCCGCCGGCGGCAGACGGTGTTCCTTACTGATAGCGGTACATATCAAGCGCGATTATTAAACAGCGCATAGCCTGCAAACTTTCCGGACACAAGAAAACCTCGCGATACACTCACTTCATTTTATCCACAAAGGTAATACTGCTCATAATACTTATTAGTACCACTCCAACGAAAAATATAAATACTCCTAATTTTGTTTTTGAATTTATATTACTTACTCTTAAAAGCAAATACCCTGCGAGAAAATTAAATAATGCCCATAAAACATTCGTCAAAGGAGATGAAAGTCCCTGACCGGGCGGATTTGCGAATGGAGTAGGGAAGGCGTTTCCTGAAATTCCATTAATAAAATGCGGGACAGCGTTTGTTAAAAACATTCCAGCAAACAATCCTGCAATATAATGAAACCATTTCATTTGTTATAATAATTAATATTCATAAACTTCACCATAACTACCTGGATTTTCTTACGTCTTCACCCCATAACAACTTTTTATTTAAGGTACTAAAGTACGACCAGTTCAACCTTTTTATTGCTTTCAGCGAATAATCGGCTTTCTCTATAGTAATTTCAAAAGGCGGTTTTTTAACGAAACTCTTATGTCCATCTGGAGTAATTCTGACATTTTCCTTACTAACAGTTCTAATTATAATTTTCCCGTCATCGGGAATAATAACGGGTCTGAAACTCAAAGAATGCGGAGAAATAGGCGTAATAATAAAAACCTTGCTAATCGGCGCCACGATAGGTCCGCCTGAAGAGAGTGAATAACCCGTGGAGCCAGTCGGAGTAGAAATAAGCACGCCGTCGGTATAGAACTTTCCTACGAAGTCATCGTTATAGAATATTTCAAGTTCAAGCATCTTAATCGAATCGCATTTATCGATTACAATTTCATTAACCGCATCGAACAAATGCACGCCTTCAACCGAACATTTTACGAGGCATAAATTCGCAACCATGTATTTATTCGTAATTATTTCTTTCAATACGGTTTTAATCTGATGGGGCATAATATCAGCCATAAAACCAAGCGTACCGAGATTAATACCGATAACAGGTTTTCCGGAATTGCCGATTGTTCCGGCAGAATTCAGATACGTTCCGTCGCCGCCAATCGAGATAATGATATCGGACTTTTCGAGCACTTTTTTGCCGTTCAAAAACGTGCCTGCCGGAAGATTAATCTTCGTTATCTCTTTTAGTTTTTCATCGATATGAAAACCAATTCGGTTTGATTTAAGGAATGTCAGAATATCTTTAATGACATCCGATATACCGATTTTGTTCCTATTCCCCAGAATGCCAAATATCATTGCTTGTCTACATTTGGTTCATTTTTTTCTTCAATCTTCGGTTCCGGATTTTCTTCTTTCTTAGTTTCTTCGACGTAATTGAGTTTCAGTTCGGCGATAACATGTTCAAGGAACTTAGTTTCATCTTCGTTAAGATTGCCTTTAGTTTTAGCGTGAATCATATCCAGCACATCGATTGTCGTTTGCGCGGCATTTAAATCTTTTTCAAGTTTATCGCTGACCGGGCTTTTTATTTTGCCCAGGCTCATCCACGTCTGCATCTGGAATGAATATATTAATGAAAAAAACATTTGCGTTGTTTTATCGTCTTCCATTGTTAACCTTTCTGTTATATTCGTTTAAAATTATCATAATAAATTTAAAATGAAAATCTAATATTTCGTTATTCCGTTATTTCTTCAGGCTGAAGAGAATTCAAATTTACGATTACAAAGGGAATTGCAATGACGAACATGAGAACAGTTAGCACTTCCCAGTCGCCGTAGTTCCATTCGAATATTCCCGAAATATGGAATGCAATCATTGCAAGGAAACAGCCGAATATGAGATATTTATCCTGAACGGCGATTGTCTTTTTATAATATTTGAAATGTTTTACAAGCAATACCCCGAACATGGCTATATACGCTGCCATGCCGAAAATTCCCATCGTCGCAAGAATCATCATGTAATTGCTGTGGAGGTGCGAGCCTTCGGCATGGAATTCGGGTTTTTTATACATTTTATACACGTCGGTAATCTCGTTATCACCAACACCCGTAAACGGATGGTCGAGAAACATTTTCCAGCCCGTATTCCACATTACAATTCTCGATTCGTTGCTTGGATGTTTCATATCGACGATGCTCGTTATTCTTTCCCTTAACTGAGCGGGCATGAAGATATACAGGAGAATGACAGTGACTATGAAAGCGTACAAAAACTTTCGGTTTATAAAAACTCCTACAAGAATGAAACAAACGAACAATGCAACGAACACGTTTCTGCTCTGCGTAAGGTAAAGAGAAAAGAGAATTAAAGCCAGAGAAGGAATAAGATATTTTTTAGGAATAAAACTTTTCCCTTTAAGAAAGAGAAGGGGAAACAGCGCGATGAAAACAAGCATTTTGATTTCGCCAGTAGTGAGAGCGTAAGCAAATGTATCGAGCCGAATCTCGCCGAGGCTTTCGGTTTTCATGTGTGCGGGGAGGTCGATAATAAATCTAACAATCTCATAAGCCGAAATTATTGTCATCACCGATAAAATAACAATAACGATATTGTTAAAAGTGCCGCGGTCTTTTATTTTAATTATCGACGCGTAAAAAATCATATAGAGGAAATATCGTTTCAGTCCGACCAGCGCGCCGTCAGGGAAGACAGCGAAAACTCTTGAGATGATTTCAAAAATCAGAAAACAGAGAACGAATATATTGAAATACTTTAAATCCGATTTTACGCTTTCGGGAATTCCCAATTTTCTGAATGCAGCGAGTTCGATTATCCACAGACCTCCCCATATGCCGAGAGAAATTGACGACAGGGCGATTGAGAAATCAACCGCGAAAATCTGCATTGTAAGAAAAATCAGGATTATCTTATCGGTTATACCGAGTATTTTGTCTTTGTCCAAATTATTGAGTGAATTGAATCTCGTAAAGTTTTTTATAAATTCCTTTATCGTCGTTAATAAGTTCGTTATGAGTGCCTTGCTGAACAATCCTTGTATTGTCGATAACAAATATATTATCGGCATTAATGATTGTCGAAAGTCTGTGCGCAATAACTATTGACGTTCTGTTGCTCATAAGTTTTTCAAGCGCTTCCTGAACCAGTTTTTCGGATTCATTATCGAGCGATGAAGTTGCTTCGTCGAGAATGAGAATCTGCGGATTTCTTAAAAGCGCTCTTGCAATTGATAGTCTTTGTTTCTGACCGCCGGAAAGTTTAAGTCCTCTTTCGCCGATAACGGTATCGTATCCGTTCTCAGTATTTATAATGAATTCATGGGCATTGGCATACTTGCAAATATTATGAAGCGTTTCTTCGGAAACATCTTCCATGCCGAAAATAATATTATTGCGAATAGTATCGTTGAATAGGATTATTTCCTGCGGAACGATGCATATTAATTTTCTCAGGGACGCAATTTCCAAATCTTTCACGTTTATACCGTCGATGAAAATACCGCCCGATGTAACGTCATAAAATCTTGAAATCAAGTCGGCGATAGTAGATTTACCCGCTCCGGAAGAGCCAACTATAGCGACAATCTCCGATTTGCCGATTTTCAGATTTATATTTTCGAGAACCGTTTTTCCCTGTTCGTAGAAGAAAGAGACGTCTTTTAAAACTATATCCGTGCTGAAATTTTTAAGTTCAACCGGTTTCGCCGATTCCTGCACTTCCAGCGGGTGGTCGATTATTTCAAAGATTCTATCGGCGGAAGGCAATGATTTCTGAAGCCTGTTATAGACCGTGCTTAGATTTTTAATCGGCGGAATTATCTGAAACAAAATAAAAAGGAATCCGAGAAATTCTTCGGGTTTCAGATTATTGTTTATAATTATTTCGCGTCCGCCGAACCATATTACGAAGACGCCGGAAACAATAGACAGAACTTCGGTTACGGGAGAAGTCAGTTCGCTTGCTCTTACGGACCTCATTGTAAGGCGGTAGAGATTGTTGAGTTCTCTTGTGAAAATATTATTGCGATATTTCTCGGCTGAGAAGATACGAATTACTTTCGCGCCGTAAATTGTTTCGGTAACAATATTCAGAAGGTCTGAAAGTTTTTCCTGCACGCGGATGCTTCGTCTTTTAAGGGACGCGCCGATTTTTGAAATCAGGAATATAGTAATGGGGAATACGATAAAAGCAATCAGTGTCATCTGCCAACTGATAGAGAGTGCGAGAAACAGGAAAATGATAATCACGAGAGGTTCTTTGAGCAAGTCATAGAACAAAGCGGAAATACCGCTTTGAATATTTGTCATATCGTTTGTCATTCTTGAAAGCAGGTTGCCTGTCTTTTCCTGAGTGAAGAACCTGAGCGAGAGAGTATTTATTCTTTCGTAAAGTTGGTATCTGATTTTAACCGCCATCTTATTTTCAATAGTCTGCATAAGCAGAGACTGTATAAAGCCAGTAACGTTTTTCAGCAGGAACGCCGTAATAATCATCAGGCAGATAGTGATGAGGGCGCTTTCCTTGCCGCTTGAGAAGATGAACTGTTCGAAAATATTCTGGAGTTTATTATACAGCCCGGAAATTCCCGAAGCGGATTCCTGTCCGGTACTTTGAGTATAGCCGAGGAACAAAGTTTTCAGCAGCGGTATTGTAAGGTAAACGGAAAACACGCTGAAAATCGAAAACATAAACGACGTAAAAATGTAGAGAACAATTACACGCTTAAATTCCTTTAAGTAACCGACGAGGCGTTTATATGTTTTCATTTAGTCCTTTGATTTTTGTAATTCCCATATTTTCATGTACAGGAGCAGTTTCGTATAATAATGGAAGTAAGCAACCATCAGTCCCGTGGTACCGTCAAGAAATCCTCCCTGAAAAATGTACTTTTGAATGAAGTCGAAGTAAGGTCTGAACAAAAGATAAAGCAAGTTGACATTAACTTTGCCTGCCTTTTCAACCGCGGAAAGTGTAGAGTATTCGTTTATCCTGTCGGAATATTCTTTAACTGACTGCACCGTATAATGGAGTAAACTATTTCTGAGTTTACCTGTTTTGCCGTCAACGGAATATTGTTCGTGAACCTGTCTATCGGATACCGCCGCGGATTTAGTTTTGAATAAAATTAACCGGTAGTTAGGATACCAGCCCGAGTGTTTAACCCATTTTTTGAGAAAGAAATTTTTCCGTGGAATGAGGAAGCCTTCGAAGTCATCTTGTTTAACGGCTGAAAGAATTTCGTTCTTGAGTTCGTCGGTGCATCTTTCGTCAGCATCGACGGAAAGAACCCAGTCCGAATTCACTTTAGAGAGCCCGAATTTTCTCTGGTCTGCAAAGCCTTTCCAGTCGTTTTCGTAAACGTGTTTAGTGTATTGAAGGCAGATGCTCATAGTATCGTCGGTGCTTTTACCGTCAACGACGACGAGTTCGTCAACCCAGGACAAACTTTTGAGACAGTCCTCGATATTTTTCTCTTCATTTCTACATATTACCAATGCAGAAATCATAATGTAATAGTTAAGTTATTCTAAGGGAAAATCAATAATTTGGTTAATATAATCAATTCCGAATTAATTGATAATTCAGCGTATAAATTCAAAAGACAGGTTCACGAAGGGACACAAAGAAGCACAAAGAGTTTTATAAAGTTAAGAACGAGAACCATCGACGGATTGTAAGAACCGACAAAAGACGGTTCACAAAGGGACACAAAGAAGGCACAAAGAGTTTTATAAAGTTAAGAACGAGAACCATCGACGGATTGTAAGAACCGACAAAAACAGGTTCACAAAGGGACACAAAGAAGGCACAAAGAGTTTTATAAAGTTAAGAACGAGAACCATCGATGGATTGTAAGAACCGACAAAATCAGGTTCATAAAGTATCACAAAGAAGGCACAAAGAGTTTTATAAAGTTAAGAACGAGAACCGTTGACGGATTGTAAGAACCGACAAAAGCAGGTTCATAAAGTATCACAAAGAAGGCACAAAGAGTTTTATAAAGTTAAGAACGAGAACCGTCGACGGATTGTAAGAACCGGCAAAAACGGTTCACAAAGGGACACAAAGAAGGCACAAAGAGTTTTATAAAGTTAAGAACGAGAACCGTCGATGGATTGTAAGAACCGAACAGATGAAAGAACATTTCACAGAGGGGCACAGAGGAGCCACAAAGTCACACAGAGAAGAACTTTCTTTATATCCTTGCTACGGTGCGAGCCTTTGGTATGGCGGGCAGGCTTCTGACGGGCAACTAAAAAGGTTTCACAGAGTGCCATAGAGAAGTTCGAAGGAAACATGCGAGGTTTTTCACAGATGTACACTGAGGAAGGAATGTGTGATAAAATATGATAAATATTAGGGCGTCCGTCAGGAGGAAACCCTCCTAATGAGATGGCGGGCAGGCTCCTGACGGGAAACAAAAAAGGGGGACATAGTACGCAGTGGCAGAAGCAGTGGCTGTCCAATCTTCAATTGTCAATCTTTCCCGATTGATCGGGACGCCCTCCCAACAATACGGCGGGTCTTCGACAAAGAACGCGCATGTTCAATGAAGATTATGAGGAATGGATCCCGGCCTGCCACGGCAGTTCTTCGACTTTCGCCGGGATGACAAGGTGGGATGACAAGGGATAATATTATTTTTGACCCGCACTCCTCCGCGGCTAAAGCCGCACCCCCTGCTCACTCGCCACGGCGAGCCTTCGGCATGGCGGGCAGGCTCCTGACGGGAAACAAAAAGGTTTCGCAGAGTTCCACAGAGAAGTCCGGGGAGAGCGTGGGAATTTTTCACATACTAAGAGAATTTTAAAAAAGGTTCACAAAGGGACACAAAGAAGTACTGGGGAGTGCGGAAATTTTCACATGCTAAAAGAGTTTTAAAAACAGGTTTACAAAGTATCACAAAAAATTTCATGGGGGAGCGTGCGGACTTTTACTCAGAGTTACGGAGATGAGTAAAACGGGGAAGAATTATTTTGATTTTATTATTATCTTTGTTATGTAAAGATTCGTGCGATTATCATTAATATGCTAGTCACATTAGAACTGAGACGGTAATTAATGACGGTATTTTATAAAAAAAACAATTCGTACAAATGTTAAAAGATAAATTTAAAACAATTTAATTAGAACGATAGAATATGAGAAAAACAATTAATGTAAATTTAAAAGAGATGAATTTTAAACAATTGTTCGAACAAATTTCTCCGGAGAAGATAAGCGATAATGTGTTTACGCTTGTAGGAAAAATATTTCCGGTTGTTACCGCGGGCAGTGAAAATCATTTTAATTCCATGACGGCAAGCGGCGGAGGTCTGGGGATGTTGTTTAAGAAACCAACAACATGGTGCATACTTCAATCGACGCGTTATACGCTCGAAATGATTCAAAAGGAGCAAACGTATACATTGTCTTACTTTCCGAAAGAATATAAGAAGCAAATACTCTTTTTGGGAAGTAAATCCGGAAGAGACAGCGAGAAGATGAAAGAAGTTAAATTAACAGGTATTAAAACGCCTTCCGGAAATATTTCATACAAAGAGGCCAGATTAATATTTGAATGTAAACTAACGGAAATTACCACACCCGATCCAGACGATTTTTATTCACTGGAAGTAAAAGATTATATCAAAGAAATGTATAAAGATACAAACGAGCATCGCAAATATGTCTTTGGTGAGATAACGCATGTTTGGGTGAAGAAATAGGGGTAGTACGGGAATTGAGAATCGAGAATTAAGAATCAAGAATTAAGAATTTAGAATTAAGAGTTGAGAATCAAGAATCAAGACTCTAGTTGCAGTTTCAGTAGAGTTTTGAATGTTCTATGAATTTGAGATAAATTTAAAAGATAATATAAGAATTCACATTGTGACCTTCCGGTGTTTTACATGCTACGGAAAATTGATAATGAATAAGGCGTCCGTCAGGAGGAAACCCTCCTAATGAGATGGCGGGCAGGCTCCTGACGGGCAACAAAAAAAGGGGGACATAGTACGTAGTGGCAGAAGCAGTGGCTGTCCAATCTTCAATCGTCAATCTTTCCCGATTGATCGGGACGCCCTCCCAACAAGACGGCGGGTCTTCGACAAAGAACGCGCATGTTCAATGAAGAACGGGGACAAGAAATCAGAATCAAGAATCTAGAATCTAGAATCTAGAATTTAGAATCTAGTAGCAGAGGCAGTAGCAGTAGCAGAGGCAGTAGCAGAGGCAGTAGCAGTAGCAGAGGCAGTAGCAGAGGCAGTAGCAGTAGAGTATTGAATGTTTTGGGAATTTGAGATAAATTTAAATAATATTACAAGAGTACTAGAATTAAATTTGTGATCTTCAGGTTTTTCACTATGGGAACTGTCAGGAGGTAACCCTCCTAATAAGATGGCGGGCAGGCTCCTGACGGGCACGGCGAGTCTTCGGCATGGCGGGCAGGCTCCTGACAGGCACGGGAATATCATTCAGGTATGGATTCGGGCCTGCCACGGCAGTTCTTCGACTTTCGCCGGAATGACAATGAAGTGTTAATTAGAATAAGAAAGAAAATGAGCATAAATTTAAATAATACATGACAGTACAATACAATAAAATAAAATAAGACGATGGCATTTAATCCGAATAAATTGACGGAGAAGGCGGGGGAATATTTACAGAGGGCGCAGGATATTGCGCTTAATAATTCGAATCAGGTTGTGGAGCCGGAACATTTGATGGCGGCTATGCTTCAGGACAGCGACAGTATTATAAGTTCGATTTTTCTTACTCTCAATGCAGATAAGGAATCTGTTGTTGCAAGCAATAACAGGCTTCTTGATAATCTACCTAAGGTGACGGGCATTGACGCTTCGTCTCTCGCATCTTCTCTAACCATCTCAAGAGAACTCAGCATGGCGCTTGAGTCTTCATACAGCGAAGCAAACGCGATGAAGGATGATTATGTTTCCGCGGAGCATTTACTGCTCGGCATTCTGGATACGAAGAACAATGTTTCGATTTTACTGAAATCATTCAACGTTACTAAAAATCAGGTTCTAAAAATTTTAAAAGATGTGCGCGGTACGCAAAGGGTTACGAGTAAGAATCCCGAAGATACTTTCAAATCACTTGAGAAATACGGAAGAAATTTGAATCAGTTGGCGGCGAGAGGAAAACTCGACCCGGTAATAGGCCGGGAAGAGGAAATCAGAAGAGTGCTGCAGGTGCTTTCGAGAAGAACAAAGAACAATCCCGTGTTAATCGGAGAACCGGGAGTCGGCAAGACTGCGATAGCAGAGGGAATCGCGATAAGGATTTATCAGGGAGACATTCCGGAAAGTCTTAAGGACAGTCAGATTGTCGCGCTTGATATGGGTGCGCTGATAGCGGGTGCGCAGTTCAGGGGACAGTTTGAGGACAGGCTTAAATCGGTGCTGAAGGAAGTACAGAACGCGGACGGAAAAATTATACTTTTCATAGACGAACTTCATACGGTGATAGGCGCGGGAGCGGTTTCGGGTTCGCTTGACGCATCGAATCTGCTCAAGCCGGCTTTAGCGCGGGGGGATTTAAGGTGCATAGGCGCAACGACGATTGACGAATACAGAAAATACATTGAGAAAGACGCGGCGCTTGAAAGAAGATTTCAGCCTGTGCTGATAACAGAGCCGAATATAGAAGATACGATAGCAATTCTGAGAGGTTTGAAAGAAAAATACGAACTGCATCATGGAGTAAGAATTACTGACGGAGCAATAATAGCGGCGGCGCAATTATCGGACAGATACATAAGCGACAGATTTCTTCCCGACAAGGCGATTGACCTTATAGACGAGGCGGCTTCGAAGTTAAGAATCGAAATGGATTCGATGCCTGAAGAACTCGATAAGATAGAAAGGCGAATCAAACTTCTCGAAATTGAAAGAGAAGCATTAAGGCGCGAAATAAAATAGATTAAAAGTATATAAACTTAATCAGAATTATAAACGACACGATAGATACAGCCTGAATCGACCTTCTTTCGGATTTAAGACCTTCCGCAACATCGAGAGGCAGATGAGACTTTATGCTTTCGGGCATTTTCTTCGGCAGAGGCAGATATCTTTTTACAGTCGAACAATACAATTCGAATGATTCGCCGTAAGTCTGCCTTAGATAATCTTCTTCATTGAAAATAATAAGATAGTACTGAAACGTGAAATATAGAAAAGCGAGAATCGTAAGATAGGGGAACATGGCATTGCTCATGACACCGATGCCGATATAAATCGATATGTTACCGAAGTAAAGCGGGTTTCTTATAATAGCATAAGGACCCTGAGTAACGAGGTTCGAACCTCCGACGCCGCTTGTTGTTCTTGTTTCGCTTCCGGCGTAACTTACTGACCATGTGCGAATGAACTCGCCGAAGAGAACAAGAAAGAATCCCGCGAGAATAGACGGAACAGTCGGCTTCATAAAGAATGTCATAAGAAAAACAAACGGAAGCGGAGTATAACTTCTGTATCTGAATAAAATATTTCCTAATTTTTTCATATTAACCTCCCAGGAGGACGTCCTTTCGTAAATTTTTAGCGTTTTGTTTATGTTTAACCTGACCTTTTTCGATAATCTTAATGAGTTTATTTTTCACATCGGCAAAGTCAGAGAAATCGTAATAAGTTATGTTATTTTTCCAGCAATAAGAAGCGAGGCTTTTCTTCGCAAAAACTATGTCGGCGTAATTGCTCGCGCAGAAATCAGAAACACCGTCGCCGATAAAGACAGAAACCTCATTTTCCAAATCATTCGTATTCGAAATCAACACGTTCCTTTTGCTCATACCGCAGCAGTTACAATGTTCATCGGAATACGGAAAATTGCAAGTGATTCTGACGCTCTTTTTTCCGTTCGTTTCCTGTGTAATTACTTCGAGTTCATTCGCGAAAAATTTCAAATTCAGATTAAATTTTTTCTGAACATATTTTATATAATAATCAAGACCTTCGCTGAGGAGAATAATTTCGAAATTGTTTTCTTTACAGAAGTCGATGAATTCATAAAAGTGGTCATCGAGTTCCTGTGTATCGATATATTCGTTGAAGACATCGAAGTCGAAATCTTCAACGAGTGCGAGTTCGCGTCTTATGCATTCGCGTGAAGTTATTCTGCCTTCTTCGAAATCTTTGCAGACATCGGCAAATTTGCCGTCGTCTTTTATGAATTTACCGAGCGCGTCAACCCAAACATCTTTTTTGGTAACTGTGCCGTCAAAATCACAAAAAATCTTTAAAGTATATTTTTTCTTCAAGTTTGGGATTCTTTAAATCTGGTTTCGACAATGGTAGTAACGCCGGGTTCCTGCATTGTGACGCCGTACAGAGTATCCACGGTTTCCATTGTTCGTTCGTTATGGGTTATAAGTATGAACTGAGTTTTTTCGGAGAACTTTCTTATCATCCTGTTAAAGCGCGCGAGGTTAGCAACGTCGAGCGGGGCATCGACCTCATCCAGTACGCAGAACGGAGAAGGTTTAACGAGATAAATAGCGAAAAGGAGCGCGATTGCCGTAAGCGTTTTTTCTCCGCCGGACAATAATTCAATCGAAGTAGGTCTTTTGCCTCTCGGTTTTGCTGTGATTTCAATTTTCGCTTCGAGCGGGTCATCGTTGAGTTTGCCGTCTTCATCTTCGTCGTGAATAAGTTTAAGGTTGCACTCATCGCCTTCCTGAAAGAGTTCTTTGAAAATACGAATGAAGTTCTGTCGTATTTCTTCGAAAGTTTGCAGGAATCTTTCTTTCGCTTCGTTATTTATTCTCTCAATTGTTTTTTTAATGTCGCGTTCGGATTCGAGCAGGTCGTCTCTTTGTGTGGACATTCTTTCCAGTTCATCTTTTTCGGTCTGATAGTCATCCCAGATAATCTGCTGATAACCCCCGCCGAGTTTTTTCAGTTTTTCGGAGAGGTTGTCTATATCTTTTCTCGACGTATATTCATCGAAAGTACCATCATCGCCAGTATAATCTCTTCTTACCTTATTGAGTTCTTCTTTAATATCATCGGGAATTTCATGAACTTTGATTTCATATTTCTTAAGAAGAAGTTCGGTATACTGTTCGGATTTGATTTCGTACTCTTTTATTTTAATCTGCGAATCAATCAATAATTTCGATACTCTGTCGAATTCGCGTCTTTTATTTCTTTGGTCGAGTTCGATAACTTCTTTTTCGGATTTCTTCTCATTAAGTTTCGAATCGTTCTCATCGAGTTTTTTCTTTATAAGGCCGCGTTTTATCTTTAATTCTTCCGTCGATTTATTGTTTGATGTAATAACGTCTTCGAATTCAGTAACTTTCAAAGTTTCATCTTCAATCGTTCTTCTGTTTTTAGTAAGTTGGTTTTCCTGATATTCTTTATTATTCCTGACGCGAGAGAGATTATTCTCTTCGTTCTTCAGTTCGTTTTTAAGCCTGTTGTATTCAATAAGGAATGTATTGTAGTCGGTCTGATTTTCGGTATGCTTAATGTCAATTTCAGTAAACTCTTCGGAAAGGAAACCGAGTTCCTTTTCGAAATTCGATTGTTCGTTTTCGAGTCTATTGAGTTGTTCGATAAGTTCGTTAATCAGAGTATTGAGAGATACGTTATCGGATTTTATTTTATTATAGAGTTCATCGTTTTCGGAAACCCTGTTGTTCAGGTCTTTCAGTTTGAATTCAACGAGAGCAATCTTATTGTTGTTTTCGCCGGAATCTTTCGCGATTCTGTCGAGTTCGTCTTTCACGGCATCGAGTTCGAGATTTTTAAGTTCGTTTTCGATTTCCTGAAGTTTTGAATTCTGTCCGGACAAAATATTTTCGAGTTCAGCGTCTTCGGATTCAAGTTTTGTAATCTGATTTTCTCTTCCAATCTTAAGGTTCTCTTCTTTTGTTTTTCCGCCGGCACGGACAACGCTTTGAGTGATAATATCGCCGTCGAGTGTAATGAATTTATAATAATTATCTCGTGAAAGTTTAAAAGCGGTATCGGCGTCTTCGACAATAATATATTCATCGAGCAGATATCTTATAAGCAGTTCATAATTTTTATTTTTGCATTTGACAATTCTATCGGCGAAACCGTAAACGCCTTTTGTTTTAAGAAAGCCGGGATTATAAAAATCGAAGTCGAAGAAAACAGGCAGGGAAGTATCGGAATAAAGTTTATCGTTAAGAATAAACGTGACCTTTCCTTTTTCGCTGCTATTCAAATCTGCTATAAGTTTATCGAGATACCGGGCATCGTCGAGAATAAGATAGTTAGACACTTCGCCGAATGCAGTTTCAACGGCAATCTTGAATTTATCTTCGACGTCAACGGAATCGATTACGGTATTAACGTAATCGAGTTTCTTTTCTTTCTTGAGATATTTTATGCCTTCGGCATAATCTTCGAACGAATCAATCAGATTTCGCAGATAAGATATTTTGCTTTTTTTATTCTGCGAGAGGATTGTATTCTCGGTTATGGATTTGGCTAAATCGCTTATATTATTTTCAAGTTCGGTTTTAGTATCCGATAATTCTTTGAACCGGCTTTCCGCTTTTTTGAGTTCGTCATTCAATTTATCGGCGAGAAGTTCATATTCATATTTATCGTTTTCGAGTTGTGAAATTTCTTTAAGACCTTCTTCCGATGATTCGGAAATTCTTTTCATTCTTTCGAGATTCTTTTCGAGAGTAATTTTGCTAATATCATATTCGCTGCGTTTTTCGGCTAATTGCTTAGTGCTGGCTTTAAGTTTTATGCCGAGTTCGGAAATCTCGGTTTTCTTTTCATTTATAAGATTGATTGTTTTATCGACGTTCGCTTTCTTTTCGGTAAGAGAAATCTCAGACATTTCGAGAGTTCTGTTTATAACGTTCACTTTCTGAGAAAGTTCTTCAATCTTAGAAGCATTTTTCGAAATCGATTCTTCGAGACCGTCATTTTCTTCAGTCAGTCTTTCGATATTTCTTTTATAACTGCCGGACTTTTCGACTTTAACAAGGTTGTCTTTTTCGAGGCTGTTAATGGTTTCGCGTACGTCTTCGAATTCATAGGTATAAGTCTGGGAAATATCCTCGAATACTTTTATTTCTTCCTGCATGAGGTCGTACTTCTCGTTGCCTTCGCTGATTTCAGTTTCGAGCGTTTGTTTCAGGGAAATATTTTCGTGTTCGTGTTCTTTGATACTTTTAATTTCGTCGATAAGTTTATCGTATTCGTATGAATAGAATACGATTTCAAGCATACGGAGGTCATTAAATACTATTTTTGCTTCTTCGTTTTTCTTTGCCTGTCTTTCGAGGGCGTTAACGTTTCTTTGTTTTTCCCTTATAATATCGTTGACACGAGTAAGAGTTTCTTTTACGCTTTCGAGTTTTTTAAAAGTAAGGTCGCGGTTTTGTTTGTAGGAAATTATACCCGCCGCTTCTTCGAACATTTTTCTTCTTTCGTTTTTAACATGCGAAAGAATAGTTTCAATCATCTTAAGTTCGATAACGGAATACGCATCGGAGCCTATGCCGGTATCTACGAATAAATTCTTAATATCTTTTAATCTGACTTTAGTGCCGTTGAGATAGTACTCGGTTTCTCCGCTTCTGAAAAATCTTCTTGCAATCTGTACTTCGGAATATTCGGTAGGCAGTATATTTCTGTTATTCTGAATAGTAAGGGCAACCTCGGCAACGCTGAGCGGTTTTCTTTTGCTTGTGCCGCTGAATACGACATCTTCGCGTCTTTCGCTTCGAAGCGCTTTATCGCCCTGTTCTCCAAGCACCCACCTGAGGGCATCGACTATATTTGATTTACCGGAACCGTTCGGTCCAACAATAGCGGACACTCCGCTGCTGAAATCGATTGTAGTCTTTTCAGGAAAAGATTTGAAACCGAATATTTCCAATTTAGATAGATACAAATAATTTTCAGTTAAAGGTTCTGATTAAATACAAAAAGTCCAATGCCGAACTATAGATAACAAAGTAAAAATATGATAAACCTCCTAATACGAGAATCACAAGAGTTCCATAGAAATAAGTTTTGAACGCATTATACTCGTATATATAACGGATGCCGTTTATAATCTTAAACAGACAATAAGTTAGCAATAATAAGAAAAAATAAAATGATAAATTGAGCAGCATACCGTAACTCAGTGTTTTGCTGAAAATAATACCGAAAGCAAGAAAAACGAGCATTGAAACATTTGACCAAGAGATTACGGTGAAAACAGAACGGAATTTCGTGCTTCGTTTCGAAAAAGCGGAAAAGACATAAACAAGAGAAGTAATAACAGCGATATAAACGCTGAATAATAATATAACAAACAATAAGAGGTACGCGGGTTTATTAATTACATCGACAAGGAACATTTTCACGTAGCCGTCGCCGCTAATTTTCGAAAGCAGAATATCGAAATTATAATCCGCCCGAAGATAAAACAAAATAGAACTGAAATACAGACTTAATGAAAGCGATATAAACAGAAGAACAATGAAATTCTGATAATTTGAAACAGGGGATTGTTCTTTTATCTGATGCAGGAAATTCTTAGGCGCTATAAGGCTTTTAAGAATGTTTTCTTTAAAATAGGAAATTTTTCCGAGAGCAAGAACAAAGAGCAGAAGAAAGGCAAGTCCGGTTATCAGGAAAATATACGTCTGTTGTTTTTCCGCTTCTTCGGTGCCTTCGGGTATTTTCTGGAAACCCTGATTATTGAGAAGTTTCTTGAAAATACCGGCAGTGTATTTCGGTTCGCGGTTAAAATCGAAGAGGCCGTTAGTCTGCATATAATAATTATCGCTGTTGTAATGAATAAGCAGCGGGCATTCGGAATTATAGTCAGCGAATGAATTCACGAAAATTCCCGGAAAGCGGTTCAATGATTTAAAAGATTCAGTAAGCAGTTTCGCCTGATATTCAACGCTCTGGTTATCGCCGAATCCGTTTCTGTTGTTATTGTTTACAGCAACGCCGATTCCAGATATAAAAATGAATTTATTCCTTTCGGTCTTTTCCGTTCTGTTTTTTATGGTTTCGAGATCTTCGTTAGAAAGGTTTAAACCTTTAATGTCGGCAATATTTTCAACAAGGTCATTTGAAATATTTCGAGTTGTATAATAAATTTTTCTGTTATCGAGTGCGTTAACAGCGTCTTTTATCTGGCGGGCATATGTTTCCGCCTGTTTGCAGGTCACGTCAAAGTCATTGCCTATGCCCCAGAACAATACGGAAGGAGAATGCTTGTCTCTTCGTACTATATTCTCAGCATATTCCACAGCGGACTTTCTGTACTTATCGGATTTCAAAAGTGATTCCGGAACTTCATTAAACGGAATTTCTTCGAGGAGGAACAGTCCGATGCGCTGGCAAATTTTAACGACGAACGGGTGCGCGGATTTACCCGGGATTCTGATGCAATTGAATCCATAGTCTTTAATTTTCATCAGGTCTTTTTCGACGGCTGAGAATTCGAGAGCGTCGGCATATTTCGGAAGGTCTTCGTAATAATTAATTCCGTTAAGTTTTATTTTTCTGCTGTTAATCGAAATATCGCTACCGGAAATTTTCATATTCACAAATCCCGTTTCGGAATACAATTCATCGATTATTTTATCCTGACCGGTTATTATTGTTTTTATGATGTACAGTTCGGGTTTCTCGGGGGACCACGATTCGGGATTTCTTATGACAAGTTCATTTGTAAAACTATACGTTTGATAGTTGCCTGCTTCGAATCTAACTGAAGGACTTTCGGCGATTTTTTCGAGGCTGCTTTTCTTAAGTACTTCAGTTTTAAGGTAGAATGATTTCGCAGAACTAGTAATCGAATCTATTAAGTTTGTATTGATATGAACTGTATTCGTAAATTTCAAGAAATTATCGTTTTCAAACGTATAATCGGAAAGAAAATCATTGATATATAATTTTGGAACTGCAAGCATATATATGTTCGCAGTTATACCGGTATAATTTTTCGAATAATTATTCTGCAAAGCGAGGGGCAGAGTTCTTGAGTTATCCGGTTTATTTGTAACGAGAATACTTATAGTATTATTTTTCTGTACAATATTTTCCTGAATTTCCGTTAGAATCAGTTTAAGTCCGCCGGAATTTCTGGAGATAATAATATTATTAAGTTTTACTTCGGAGTCGAAATTGATACCTTCGGCGACGAAAAGGAAAGTAAAATTATTAAGCAGTGAATCGGGTATTGAGAAATTCCTGTTTAAAAGAAAAGAGCCTTCATAATCAGTTGCAAAAGGAACATACAGGTTAATGTTGTTAGAATTATCAAATACAGCCTGCCAGTCACCGTTTAAATCGATTTTATTTCTAGTTGCAGATTCGTAAAGAGTTTCTCGATTTCTGTTATCCTCAGTAGGTTTGCGTTCAAAAATACTAATCTGAGAAACGGCATAATTTTGCCAAATAAAAACTATAAGAAATACGATGTTAGTTCTGATTATATTATTGATGGATGACAATAGCCCCTTTTATTTAAAAAATGCAATTTAGTTAATATTAAGGTAATTGAAAATGATAAAAGAGATAGAGCAATAAACCAAAATACGAAAAATCGAAAGGGCTTTCATGAAATAGAAAACAAAATTCATATCTTAATATATTAAATAAAATCTTTATACGCGGGAATAATTCGGAATTATGAAAATTGTTGATGAAATTATGAGATTTTGAATACATAAGTGGAAACGATAGTTTCCTTTTCGTTGGTAACGTTTGTTTCTTTTTCATTAATATTTAAGAAAAAACCTTGCTTTTGAGCAATATTTGGGCAAATACGTCGGCACGCAAATTGCACTAACTAATTTACGGTTTTGTTAACCCTCCCTAATTGCCCCCTTGCACGACCCAATCTGTACAGGGGGGAAATAAGGGAGGTCAAAACCAGAGGAGAAATGATTTACACCGCGGTAATACATCTCTTATCTTATGGACACATTAAAAAAACACATTAAACGAAATCGTCAGGTTATAAAAGAGATATACAAGTTATGCCCACATTGCGGAAATTTTGAGATTTATACAGAGAGAAATAATTTTTGTGTAATATGCGGGCATGAATATATATCCGAGTGTCCATCATGTTCCGAGCCGATAATATACCCCGTTAATCTATATTGTCCTGTTTGCGGCAAGCAATTATATAATCGCGAATAGCATACACATCAATTATTCACTTTATTTTAATTTTCCGTATTATTTTATTGTTTAAAAATTTTATGATTATATGCGGAATTGATGAAGCCGGACGCGGACCTTTGGCGGGTCCTGTGGTAATAGCGGCGGTAATTATGAAACCGGGTTCGGCTATAGAGGGAGTAAAAGATTCAAAAAAACTTTCGCAAAAATCCCGAGAGAGTTTATTCCCGCTGATACTTGCCGATTCATTATTTCGCCATGTTGAAGTCCTTGATAATATCACAATTGACGAATCGAATATTTTGAAAGCCGTAATGAAGGGCATGGAAAATTGCATTAATGCTGTCGAATACGAAGGGGTTAAATTCATGATTGACGGAAATTATTTCAAACTGGACGGAGGAAGGGAGAAAGAAATTAATTACGAAACGATTATAAAAGGGGACGATAAGATTTACGAAATATCATGCGCATCGATTATTGCAAAAGTAACGAGGGACAGGATTATGGAGGAATATGATAATGAATTTCCGCAATACGGATTTAAAAGCAACAAGGGATACGGTACGAAGAAGCACATAGAAGCGATTCAGGAGCACGGAACGTGTCCGATACACAGAAAAACATTTCTCAAAAATATATTAATAAGAATTCCGTTATTCAAAGATGAAGACTGAAAAGAGAGAATTCGGGGATTACGGGGAGAAGGTTGCAAGAGACTATTTCATTAAAAAAGGCTACAGGTTTCTGGCGAGCAATTTTTCTTTCAAGAATTACGAAATTGATCTGGTGTTCGAAGACGAGAAGACGAAGACAGTAATATTTATTGAGGTAAAGACCAGAGCCACGGACAAAAATCTTCTTCCGGAGGACTCAATAACGGCAGCGAAGCAGAGGAAAGTGAGAAAGGGCGCATATTTCTTTATAAAGTTGAACAGGGAATTCAGGGATTACGATATCAGGTTTGACAGTTTTTCGGTTGTAAAGAACGAAAACGAGTTCAGGACAAATCACATCGAATACGCATTTTGATATTTTAATTCACGAAATCAAGCAAGATGGTATCAGCGAGAGCGAAGCCTTTGTCAGTAAGTCCGAACCTGCCGTTTTCAATTTTCGCGTATCCGTTTTTTATATTTGCTGCAACAGCGTTTTCGAAAACCTCCTCGAAATTTTTTCCGAACAGGCGGGAGTAATCTTCAAAGCAAACGCCCTTGCTTCTCATAACGGATATGAAATAATCGTTTTCCATTTTTACCGCGTCGGGGATTTCCGAGAATTCAACGGGAAGGAGATTCTTTTCGAGCATTTCGGAATATTTCGTAACCGATTTCACGTTGTTCCATCTTTTTTTATTGCAGAAAGAATGTGCAGAAGGTCCGAAGCCTATATAATCTTTGAACTCCCAGTATTTCAAATTGTGTTTAGATTCAAAACCGGGTTTAGCGTAATTCGAAACTTCGTAATGCATGTAACCTTTCGATGCAAGATAATTATTTACGAGAAAATAAAGTTCGGATTCTTTAGCGTCAGTGTTTTTATTGATTTTCTTTTTCGAATATGCTTTATGCAGCAAAGTGCCTTCTTCGAAGATAAGAGTATATGCAGAGACGTGCGGAATGTCGAGTTCAATAATTTTATCGAGATTATACATTAAGGATTTTTCGGTTTGGGCGGGTATTGAATAAATCAGATCGACGCTGACGTTATCAAAAATATTCTTAGCGTTCCTGACGGCTTTTACGGAATCTTCTTCCGTATGTTCGCGTGTAAGGAAATACAGTTCGTTGTTTATGAATGATTGTGTTCCGATGCTGATTCTGTTAATTCCACAGTTTCTGAAATACTCAAGTTTTTCGGTGTCTTTAGAAATATCTTCCGGGTTGCATTCAATAGTAATTTCCGATTCTCCGGATAAATTAAAATAATTTTTTAGAGCGGAGAAAACCGCCGAAAGTTGTTGTTTATTCAGAATGCTTGGGGTACCGCCTCCGAGGAAGACGGAATCAATATCTTTGTTTTCGAGCGATTTTGATACCAGTTCGAACTCTTTGACGAGTGATTTTATGAAGATATCCGTTAGTTTTGTATTAGTTGTAAGATAGAAGTCGCAATAAGTGCATCTTCTATGGCAAAACGGCACGTGTATGTATATACCTGAACTCAATTTAATAATTATAATGTTTACTTTTTTGGAAAAATTGGATAAATTATTTCTTAAATAAAAGAACAATAAAACAGCATATGAAAAATTTCCTCTACCCGTTGATAACATTTCTTCTGATATTTCCGGGGATAAGTCTTTTTGCGCAAACTGAAGACAGCACGGAAGTAATCAATGATAGTCTTGCTATAGTAATACCTGTTGTAAAAGATACATTATCAGTTACCGATTCTTTAAAAAAGGCATTTCTAAATGACCCGGCGAGACTGAAGATAATTGAAGTAATAAAAAGTGTGAATGAAAAGTCGTCGTCAGTTGATTTGCTGCATTCTGAGAATGCGGTTAAAATAAAGGCATCATCGATTGACCAGTCTGGCGATATGGAAATAAAAGTTAAGCGCAAAGACGATATATGGTTCAGGGTCTCCGGGAATTTCGCGATGATAAGCAAGGATGCATTCATCGCTCATTTCAACAGGAAGAATTTTATTTATTTCGACAATCTGAACGACAAAGTGATAGAGGGACCAACGACTGATGACAATATAGGATACATATCAAGAATAAAATGTTCCTTTGACGACCTCATGAACGTAATGTCGGGAACATGCTCTATAGTTTACAAAGATGCGGACACGCTTGTGATGGATACGGAAAAGACCAATTATGTAATTACAGTAAGAAACGGGAAAAAATTCGTAAAGTACTGGGTTGACGCGGCGGGTTCGTACGTAATTAAATACGCATACTTCAATACAAAACTGAAACAAAATCTTTCCATTACATACGGAAATTTTGTAAAAGCCGGAACCGGTATGTACGCACGGAAAGTTGAGATAAACAAACCGTTGACGTCGGAATTCCTGAGGATATTAAACGAGACATACACGCTGAACAATCCGGGAATGAGTTTTCAGGTTGATTATCCGTCGGATGTCCGCAGGGTAAAGTGGTAATGATAAGATATTCATAGGCGATTTCGGGATAACGAAAATTAATGGACAGAAAATTTGCAAATATAGCGCTTGATATACCGGTTAATTCGACATTCACATACAGGATACCCGATTTCTTAATAACGAACGTACAGACAGGGTCAAGGGTACTGGTGCCATTCGGCAACAGAATCCTGACAGGTTTTGTCATTTCAATATCAGACGAAAGCAGCATCGAGAAACTGAAAGACGTAAAGTCGGTGCTTGATGATGAGCCTGCTTTGACAGAAGAGATGATAAAGTTCGGAATATGGATTTCAGAATATTATATGTCGCCTGTGGGAGAAATTCTATCACAGTTCATTCCGAAAAAACTAACAATCAAGAGTGAAGTTCTTTTCAGTTTGTCCGCAGATTACGAAGCAAAAATAAATGAACTAAAGAATGCGAATGAAATTGTATTCGAGGTCATAAAAATATTTGTAACTTCAAAGCAGGGAAAACTAACCAAGAAGCAGATTGACACGCGTCTGAATCTGAACACATCATATTATATCGATTTTCTTGTCAGAAAAAATATACTTACCAAAGAGAATCTTTACACTTCGGCTACAAAAGAGGCATTTGTAAAATTCGTAAAGGAAAAATTCAAAAAGATGCATGCCGAAGAAGTGATATCGGCAAATAAAATTAAAACCGAGAAGCAAATCGAACTCATAAGGCTGTTAGGCGAAGACGGAAAAATCGAACTTTCCGAATTGAAGAAACGGCATAATATTTCTTCGTCGACTGTCAACACGCTTTATAAAAAAGGTCTTGTAGATATTATCGAAATAAAACGTGAAAGAAGGCATGAAGATTTGTTCGAGGAAGTTTTTAAAGATATTCAGTTGAACGATGAACAGATAGCAGCGCTTGAAAGAATTGATGCAGCGACTGCATCGGACAAGTACAAAAGTTTTCTGCTTCACGGCGTTACGGGGAGCGGTAAGACGGAAGTTTACATCAGGCTGCTTGAAAAGGCTTTAAAGGCGGGAAAATCTGGCATAGTGCTTGTTCCGGAAATATCGCTAACTCCTCAGTTGATAAAAAGATTCAAAAACAAGTTCGGTGAAAATGTAGGAGTCATACACAGCAAATTATCAGAAGGCGAAAGGCTCGACACATATCTTGGTATCAGAGAGGGAAGGTACAAAATTGTTATTGGTCCGCGTTCGGCATTATTTGCTCCATTGAAGAATCCAGGTGTTATTATAGTTGACGAAGAGCATGAGGGTTCTTACAAGCAGGAAACATCACCGAGATACAACGCAAGGGACATGGCTATTGTGCGAGGGATGTTATGCAATGCGGTTGTGGTTCTGGGTTCGGCAACGCCATCGGTAGAGAGTTACTATAATGCTGTAAACGGGAAATACGAATTACTGCAAATTACGAGACGTGCGACGGAATCGAGCATGCCGTTTGTGAAAATAATTGATTTAAAGAAGAAAGAGGAATCGGACGGTTACGAAAAATCGGATGAAATTGAAAGAATAAAGAACAGATTTTTTTCAAAAGAACTCGCATACGCGATTAAGAGACGTCTTGAAAAAAAAGAGAGTGTAATACTTCTTCAGAACCGCAGGGGTTATCATTCATTTATTGAATGCATATCATGCGGACATGTTGAAATGTGCGACAGGTGCAATATCTCGCTGACATACCACAAGAAAATAAATCTGCTGAAATGCCACATGTGCGGATTCACGAAGAGAGTGCATGACAGATGCACGAAATGCGGTTCAGACAGGCTGGTAGAAGGCGGAGCGGGAACGGAGAAAATAGAAGAATTTCTGAATGAGTTGTTTCCCAACGCGGTAATAGACAGGATGGATTCGGACACTATGGTATCGAAATATAAATATCAGAAAGTGCTTTCGGAATTTTACAACGGCAGGACGGACATACTTGTGGGGACGCAGATAATATCGAAGGGGTTAGATTTTCCGAACGTAACGCTTGTAGGGGTTGTAAATTCCGATATAGGAATGCTGCTGCCGGATTTCAGGGCAAGCGAAAGGACATTTCAATTACTGACGCAGGTATCGGGAAGAAGCGGGAGAAGCGACAAAGCGGGGGAAGTTATTATACAGACGAATCATTCGGAATATAAACTTTTCGAAAAAGTAATCGAGCATGATTACGAAGGATTTTATAATGAGGAAATAAAATCAAGGGCGGCAGGGTTATATCCTCCATTCAGCAGAATCGGTTTGATAGAGATAAAATCAAAAGACCAGAAAGAAACCGAAATGACGGCAAAAAAAGTTTATAACTGTTTAAAGTCATACAAATATAATTCATACCTGACAATTCTACCTCCGTCGCAGCCGTTGATATCAAAGGCAAAAGATTATTACAGATATCATGTTGTCGTAAAATCCGCGAAGACGACGGACCCGTCGGGGAAACTGCTTGTTGAGGCATTTAACAGCGTAAGGCAAAATCCGGAAATTAAGAAAGACGTAAGGGTGATTTATGATATCGATGCCATGAGTTTTATATAGAATACACTACTTCTTTCTACGAATACCAGCCGTCATAATTCCTATTATATATAATAATTAACAATAAAATATTATATAGTTACATATTATAAAAAAAAGAAAAACAAGCATTTAGGAACTAAATAAAGGAGAAATGAATTATATATATTAAATTTTATTTCTAAATTTATTAAGTAAAAAGGAGCATGTTTTGAAAAAGAATTTAATGAACATTCTTTTCGCATTTGTTGTAATCTCACTGTTAACTCTTGCTTATAGTTGCAGCAATAATGACAACCCGGTGACATCAGCCTGGGATAATAATTCAATTAACGGAACAATTACTTTTGTAGATTCTAACGGTTACATAACCGATACTACAGGGGGTTATTACAATGTTGACGCATTCGGTACATGGCCGCCAAATGCAGGTCCATCAGCATATTCTCTTGTCAATATTAAAAAGACAGGAAATGTATATACTGCTTCATATAAATTATCTAACCTTGCTTCAGGTTCATACGTTATAACTTTTGCATGGAATAAAGTACCATACGTACCCGGAAATTCGACATATCTTCTTGGTGTATACGGTTGTTCAACTGATTCAACAAGATATACATGCTGGTCTTCGCCGAATGTAAGCAAAGCCGTTATCACGGATAGTAAAGGAATTGGAAACATTAATTTTAGTTCATATTTAGATACAGCAAAGAAAATTGTTAAATTCTAAAAGATTGTCAAAAATTATAACACGAATATTTTTTATACTGATATTTTTTACAAGTTTTGAATTATTTGCGGATATAAAGCCCGGTTCATTAACCGGGCTTATACTTGATAATGAAACAAAAGGAATTGTTTCGGGCGTAAATATAATTCTGGAGTATAAAAAGAGCAGCGACAGGTTTAAAACGGAATCGGATTTATCAGGAAGGTATTCCTTTCAGGGTATTCCGTCAGGAGACTATCAGTTACGCATTACAAGGCTCGGGTACAAGACTTCGATTGTCGATATCTTTCTGGATGACGGAGAAGATAAGAAATATGATGTTTATATCAGTCCGGTTGAAATTGAAATTGAAAAAATAAACGTAACTGCAACAAAGACAGAGCAGACCTTACAGCAGACGCCATCGTCAATCTCGCTTGTTTTATCTGAGGAAATAAAGAATAAAAACAAAACCACATTCGATCAGGTGCTTGAGGACGTGCAGGGAGTAACTGTAAACAGGACGAGCGGAATAAACGTAAGTGCGTTATCGATACGCGGAAGTTCGGATGTTGCGGGCGGCGGAATAGGGAACAGGGTATTGCTGCTACTTGACGGCAGACCGTCACTGACGGGTGATTCCAAGGGTGCGTTATGGTCTTTGATACCCGTGTCCATCATTGAACGGACAGAAGTTGTAAAGGGCGCGTTTTCATCTTTATACGGTTCGAGCGCGATTGGCGGAGTAATAAACGTAATTACGAAAAAGCCGACATACAAGCCTTATACGGCAGTAAGTTTCAACGCGGGATTTTATGAAAAACTTTCCGACAGTTTGAAGTTTTCGGATAAACTTCAGTCGTTCAAAGGCATAAACCTTATGCACAGCAATTCATTAAAGAAGATATCATATCTTTTCAATATTGATTACAAGCAGAATGACGGTTATGCACAGCAGAACGATTACAGATTTTACAGCGGGCTCGGAAAATTCACATTTGATTTATTCGGAAACAGGGACCTCGAATTCACGCTTCAGTATACGAATTCAGAGAGCGGGTATCCGCATTACTGGAGGCAGGATCCCGGGAAACCAGCAGACCCCTTCAAGGTGAATCCTGTTTACAACGGAGACAAGATAAATAAAGAAACGCAGAGTATCGATGTATTTTATAAAGCGATACCGAATTCAAAAACGAAATACACATCGAGATTTTACTATTACAAATTATACAGCAAGTCTTCATACAATCCTCAGAATCCCGTATCGCTTGCATACGGAACGCCCGGTCAGCCGTTTGATAACTTTATTACTTCTTACAATTTCGGAAATATATCGCAACTTGATTATAATATTAGCGACAGGCATTATGCAATAACGGGAATAGACCTGCAGTGGAATATCGTAAGGTCATCGCCTGCGGATATACTTTACGGAAATCAGCAGCAATACAATCTGGGTTATTTTGTTCAGGACCAGTGGAATATACTTCTCAACAGGGACCGCGAGCCTGTGCTTTCAACAACAATTGGCGCAAGATTCGATTTAAACAAATTCATAGGAAGTTTTGAAGAGAAGAAAGTAAGTCCAAAAATATCTTTATTATTTGACCCGGGAGTAAAATCAGGGATATTGGATAATACAACATACAGAATTCTTGTCGGAAAGGCATTCAGGTCGCCATCGATTGCGGAATTATTTTTTAAGAAAGAATTATTCGGCGGATTTGATTTTGTTTACAATCCGAATTTGAAGCCCGAGGATATGCTTTCGTTCGAAGCGGGATTCAGGAAGCAGTACAAAGCGCGTTTCACGCTTGACGTTGCGGCATTTATAAATCTTTATGATAATCTGATACAGTATGTAAACATAGGGGGAGCAATCAACGGACCGTTTCAGGTTCAGAATGTAGCCAAAGCGCAAATAAGAGGAATTGAAGCATCCGTCGAATACCATTCGAGTTTCAGGATGACGAACAGGTTATTCAAATACTCGGTGAATTTCGATTACACTTATATAGACGCGAAGGACTTATCGGCAAACCGGACGGATGATTTTTTACCATACAAGCCACGGCATGTAATAAACGGCGGTGTGAATTTAAATTTCTACGGATTCAATTACAACGTGAACGGAAGATTTGTGAGTAAAATAGATGAAGTGATATTTTACAAATATGAAGAGCCGAAATCATATTTTCTTCTAAACATGAAACTAAGCAAGAGTATCACGGACAAGATTTCAATTTTTGCCGCGGTGAATAATTTAACAAATAAATTTTATCAGGAACTAGAGCGTATTCCCGCGCCAAACAGGAATTATAACGCGGGTATGAATATAGAATTTTGATATTGCTTAAACTGTTTTGCGTGACTACGGAGGATGGCAGCAGCGAGAGAATGTTTGGCATGCTTGTAATGTGGATCCCCGATAAGAGTTCGCCACGGCGGAGGGATGACAATTTGAGATAATCAGGTTTCAGTCGATTGTACTGCGGGCTAATATTTAGGATCTTGAGATTCCCGCTAGAAACATGCGGGAATGACAATTGGAGAGATTAAAATAAGAAAGGCTGATTAAAAAAAATCAGCCTTTTTTATGATCAATAATTATAATAAATCCAAAACTATTTTTTATCCATAACTCATAAGATTTTCAAAACATATTATATATACTAAACAAATTTTATAAATCGAAACCGAAGAGGATGCCGGCGTAGAAAATCCATTCTTTGCCGTATGTCACGTCTTTTCCTGAGAAACGTTTTGTGAACCGGTCAGTGCCGTATGCAGTGCTAAAGAATACGCTTGTCGGAAATACGTATGATGAAAAAGCCTGCAATCTTAATTCAGCGCCTATATCTTTTTTGAAATCATTTATAGATGTGCTGCTGCCGTACCAGGCATTGCCGAAATCGCCGAATACAGAGAAATAAAGTTTATCGAGATAGAACGGTGAAATACGTGTATCGATTTTATTTATAAGAGGGAATCTATACTCGAGTTTCGCAGATGCCAGTCTTCCGCCTCCGAGCGAGAAGAAAGGATAACCGCGCATGCCTATGAGGCCGCCCGCGTAGAAATCGTAGAAACTATCGACTGTTTTTCCGAAAATTGCAGCGCCTCGCAGTTTAAGCGATACGGATGTATTACTGAACAATGGCAATGCTTCGAACCAGTTAACATCTAATTTGTGCAATTTGTTCTTAGCATAGTTTGTGCTCACATTCCCCTTATCATCGACAGTAAGTTCAGGATTAATATTACTAACTTCATATTCATATAATATATCGACTTTTCTTCCTACCGAATTTATATCCATATTTCTGCTTGGGTATATCCTGTCGTATTTGTATTCAAGCGTCAGTCTGTTTGCCTTAAAATAATTCTGTGATGATGAACGCACATCGACGCCGCTCTGCGGCAGAACGAAGTCATCAACGCTTGATGCATATTTAGATATTCCGTACGCAACTCTGAAATTATGATTGTAATTAATCAGTTTGAAATCCATTGCCAGTTCGAATTCGAGCAAGTCATATGCGACGCCGACTGACAGAGTATCGACACCCGCATAGAGCAATGCGTCCGTTTTTCTTGTAACGTTATAGCCGCTAAGAGTAAACTTCGGGTCGAAATTCAGATGTTTTGCAAAATATTTCTGAGCAACGGGCATACCGTTATCATAAGTGAACTGAAGGAAAAGGTCTCTTTCGGCTTTTCTGTTTATCGCGGCTCCGCCGAAAATCGAAAAGCGCGTCATAAGTTCGTCGGAGAAGAAATACAATCCGGGTTTAATGGCGTCCAGAAAATTATTGTTTTTGGAATAATTGTCGAATCTCAGAAGAGGGAATATTGACAGTTGATTGAATATGCTTGTATAAGGCTTGCCCGGTTTATTGTCTACATTATCGTCATTAAATTTTTTCAGATAGTTCCAGTCTCGTTTTTCGTTGGAGGTATCAGTAGAATCCGAGACAGTATATTTCGAAATTAATTTTTCAGGAGGATTATAGGCTCCGAGTTCGGATATTTCGCGTTCCGAAAGATTTTTAAGCAGGCTGATTTTAAAGCCTGTGGATTGATATGTCGAATATACGATATTATTGTTTCCGTCTATATCGGGCATGAAAGCGCCGCCGATAACGTTCGTAACCTGTTTTATCTTTTTTGTTTCGAAGTCATAAGTATATACGTTGAAGATGCCTGTTTCATTGGAGCAATAGAACATTTTTTTTCCGTCCTTTGATATGCGCGGATTTCTTGTATCAATATTTTCTTTATTGATAAGGAATTCAAAATTACCCGACTCGATATCGAGTTTCGCGATTTTTCTCGATTCTCTGTATGAATAATCGAAAATAATGTTTTTGCCGTCGGGGGTAAAAACGGGATTATAAACCTGTTCACCGTTTCTAAAACCTGTCAGCATTTTTTTTCCTGACAAATCTTTATTTGCAAGAAAAAGATTCAGAGTTCCGTCGCTGCCTGAAACGAAAATAACTTTTGAGCCGTCGGGTGAGTAAGACGGAGAAAATGCCCTGAGATTTTCCGTAAGACGTTTTTCATCTTTTGCAGCAAAATCATATTCGTAAATATCGTAGATAACAGTTTCCTCTATTGAAGGCGGCGAGTTTCTTTTTGAGTAGATGATTTTCTTTCCGTCGTTTGACCATGCAAAATTATAAGATACGGCCGTTGAGATAATGTCGATTTTTTTTGTTGCGATATCGTAAACGATAAGCGCTGTTGCTCCGTAATCATAGTCACCGTTTGAAAGGCAAGCGATTTTTTTCCCGTCCGGAGAAAATCTGGGATAATAATTTGCAAATCCGATTTTACCGATTATATCACCTTCGATAAGCGAATTCTTAACCGGGGCGATTCTTTCTTTATAATCTTTTTGAAGGAACGCTTTCCATTCGTTATAAAGGTCTTTGCCGTCAATGCCGAGATTTTTTCTGAAAGACTTATCGATACTGAAATTCGTAAGATCGCCGAGGCTTTGCGTTACGAGTTTCAGTTTGTCTTCGCCGTATTTCGATGCAATATATCTTGTAAGAGCGAAGCCGGAATTATAAATCGATTCTGCTTTGAGACTTGTGATTGAAGAGAACTGTCCCATTTCGTTCCAGGTGAGCATATTGTTATCGAGTGCATAACTTCTCAAAATCATATCTCTGTTAGCATCCCAGTAATCGTATCCCATTTGTTGTCTTTGATACTGGGCGACGCCTTCGGCAAACCATGCGGGAACGCCGACGCCTGAAATAGGATATGATACAATTATATTCGGATAGCCGTAAAGCACATCCGGTCTTCTTTCTTTTTCATAATTTATCCACTGCAGATAGAATGCAGGAATATTCTTAGTGAATTTAAGTGAAGACTGGATTTGGACCATGTGAGTAAATTCGTGTGTTATTACATTTCGCAGCCAATTATGCGTTCCGCGTAATTCGAAGTCAAGCGCAGAAGCAAAAATTTCAATTCTGTTTCCGTAATAGTCGGTGGCTCCGTTAGCAATATCCGACAGGTCATTGACTACAAAATTTACTTTTTCTTTAGGTTTGAAATTATAAAGGTCTGTAATTGGTCCGTAAATTTCTTCTGCGATTTTGGAAATTGTCTGCGCTGTTCTCTGAGCGCCCGTATGGTAACTAACCGTAAAATTCTGAGTCTCGATTGTGAACCAATCTTCAGAGGGGTGCGATTCAAACTGAGCGTATGAAACCGAGGAAATGAAAAAAAGTATGCAAAAATATACCCCGAAGAAAGAATTTTTTTCCTGTCTATTAATCATTGAATATGTTTATTTTACTAATTATTATTGAATAACGATAAATTTCGTAGAAAATCGAATAGGCTTTATGATTAGATTAATTTTAAATAAATTTTATTATAAACTAAAAAAGGAAAATTATCGGTTAATTTTATTCTGTTTATCATATTAATTTTTTTGATTTTCAATTATAAAAATACAAATATTCGTCCGGACAAGTTCCTTAAAAAGAGAAATTTAATTTTCTTATCGACAATAATAGTAATTCTATTAACGATTTGCAATGTTAGTTTTTCTCAAGGCAGGAGAGACTTAGGACCATACACGAATTTCAGATATGAGATGAATGACTCCTTAAGGAAAAAACTTGCGGACTCATTAGGTTTAGCATATGATTCATCTTATTACCAGCCTGTAGATTCGACGGCAAGAATTAAATACTTCCAATACAAGCCAAAATACTCATTCGGAACAAAACTAAAAGAGAAGACACATCCGTTATTATTAGACAATTCAACAAGAATACAGCGTGAAGTAACCTTTAACGATAAAAATCAAGTTGTAATAAGGCAGACGTTTAACGGAGAGGAAATCAGGGCGCCTCTTGTGATGGATTTTAAAGATTACCTGAAGATTCTCGAGAAAACAAACGATGATAAGGTATTTTATGATTTATTTTCGGACAGGTTTAAGGGGTCGACAACGGATGACTTAACGAAACTTTTCGAGAAATTTACGGATATTACAATACCGCTTCCGTTCAAATCGGAAACAATTTTCGGTCCTCCGACATTTAATCTGAGGATAAACGGAACAATAGATATTACTGCGTCATTTCAAAATATAACGAGCGACGAATCGTCGGTCAGTTTTATTTCGAACAATCAGAATAACATAAATTTCAAGCAGGAAGTACAGGTAACGGCGAAAGGTTCAATCGGCGATAAACTAACGATTGACGCCGACTGGAATACGCAGCGCGTATTCGATTTCGAAAACCAACTGCATTTGAAATACACGGGTTATGCGGATGAAGTAATACAGAAGATAGAAGCGGGTAACGTTTCACTAGATACGAAATCTTCTTTGATTCAGTCGACTCAGGCGCTTTTCGGTATAAAGGGTGAATTCAAACTCGGACCGCTCACATTATCGACGGTCGTATCCCAGAAAAAAAGTAAAACGGAAGAAAAGACATATTCGAGCGGAACGCAGGACCAGAATTTCCAGATACCTGTTTATGATTATTCAGACAGCCATTATTTCATAGACACACTTTATAAACATTCATTTCTTGATACGTACAACGATTCTACGGGAGGCGGTTTCATACAGACAGATTACGTGAGGCAGAACAGGATAGACTTAGCGAGCGGTAGTTTTGAAGTATGGGTACAGTGCGATAATACATATCCTAAAAAAAGGCTTGCTGTAGGACAACTGCTTCTTGGAAAGCGGGTACCGAATGGTTATGATACACTGCTGCATAATCCTACATCAATACAGGGGGAAAGATATTTCGGTTATTACAGAAAACTTGAACCGGATGAATACTTTGTTGACGACTATGCGGGATTTGTAAGTCTTAAAGTAAGCGCTCAGAATTTACATGTGGCTGTAGCATACAGGTTACTCAGAAACGCGGATACCGCATTCGGAAAGGGGGAGAATATGTCCCTTCCGACGGATACATTAGTTTTGAAATTAATTAAGGCTGACGTTGAGAGTCCGATTGTCGCACCGCTTGCGTGGCAGTTGAAGATGAAAAACATATACCGGCTTCCCGTATCAAAAATACTTGAAGACGGGTTTAATTTTGATGTTGTATATGTAGGTAATTCAAACACGGCGACATCATATCTTCCGAATAATATATCACCGAAACCATTAATACAGATTGTAAAACTGGACAGGTACACGTCCGGTACTCTGAGTCCTCCGCCCGACGGCAAATTCGATTTCAGACCTGGCAAGACAATTAATAAAGAAACAGGAGATATAATATTTCCGACATTACAGCCTTTCGCCGATGAAATTAGACTTGCAGGAGCAGACACTACGATACAGTATCCTGAAATATACACACAGACTAAAGTGACGGCACAGACTTCTCAGAAAGCATCTTATTTCTTCCTTAAGGGAAGTGCGAAAGGTGAATCCGGTATCAGCAACACATTCAATCTAGGATTAAATATAGTATCCGGAAGCGTGAAAGTATGGTTAGGACAGAATGCACTTCAGGAAAATATAGATTATTCCGTTGATTACGTAACGGGTGTGGTTGTTATCAGGAATGCATCCGCGTTAACCGCAAAAGATCTGCGCATAACATATGAATCAAACGACTTGTTTTCACTTGCATCGAAGACATTCATAGGATTAAGAGGGGACTATAAGATAAACGAGAAGACAAGCCTCGGATTCACATTTGTAAACCTGAAACAGGAAACATTAAACGATAAGGTGAGGATTGGAGAGGAACCGACAAACAACTCAATGTTCGGAATGGATTTTACAACGGAATTGAAACCTAATTTTATAACGAAGGCGTTGAACTATCTTCCCGGATTCAATTCCAAAGAAGAATCCATATTGTCATTAAGAGGCGAAGTTGCTTATCTTACTCCGGATCCGAATACGAGAAAGAGTTTAATTCCTCAGGATAACGGAGAAGCAATTGCATATATAGACGACATGGAAGGCGCGAAGAAAATTGTTTCGCTCGGCACGAGTTACGCGTCATGGACAATATCATCATTGCCTATAGACAGTGCTTATCAATATGGGGATTCGCTGCTAAAGCAGGATAACAGGGGAAAAATGATATGGTATAATAATCCGAATACAGTAAAGGTTAAGGACGTTTATCCATTAAGAGACGTACAAGCCGGTCAGGATTTAATGACTCCTTTTGATATATATTTCGATCCAAGCCAGAGGGGAACTTATAATTATAACTGGAAAAATTATGATACTACGAATAAATATAAAAACTGGAACGGTATCATGAAATATCTTAACACGACTTCAAACGACCTAATCAGCGAAAATATAAATTTCATTGAGTTTAATATGCGTGTGGACAATCAGACCGGACTGCCGCTTACAAATGCGAAGTTTTATATTGACCTTGGAATAATTTCCGAAGACGCTATACCTGACGGGCAGACAAATACGGAAGACTTTCTGAGTAACGGAATTATACAGGATATTTACGATCTCGGTCTTGATTTTAAAAACGACCAGCAGGAATTAGATACATTTAACATTGTTAACGGAACACAGGCTATATTTCCAACCCTTGATGATTATGAAGCAGTTTTTCACAACAGGGACCCAGCCGGTGATAACAACAATAATCACTCGGGCACTAACATTGATTTCTCTACGATTAACGGCACACAGGGCAATCGTGATCTTGACGTAGGAAAGAAGCCTGATACAGAGGATTTGCATCACGGCGGCCGAATGAGCGACATCAATAAATATTTTGAATACTCTATTAGTCTCGACACAACGAACAACAGATTTATTTCAGGGAAAGGTGCGCCCGGAAGCGGGTGGTTCCAGTACAGGATACCGTTATCGGAGTTCAGGAAGAATCTGCACGATGCAACTTTTTCAAATGTGAAATATATCAGGATATGGATGAAGGGCGCAAACGGAGTAGTGAAATTATCTTTGGTAGATTTTAATCTTGTAGGAAATCAATGGTTCAAGCCGAACAAAGTTGACACAACATATAACATCTCTGTTGTCAGTATAGAAGAAAATTCGCAGATTTACATGAGTCCTGTTGCGGGTGATGTATTAAGACAGACAGTAAGAAATACAAGCGGAGTGAATACAAAGTCGAATGAGCAGTCGCTCGCGATATCTGTGAATAATCTGACTGTCGGTCAGCAGAAACTTGCTACGAAGGATTACAGAAGTCAGGTTCTTGATTTATTCAATTACAAAGTATTAAAATTATTCGTAAACGGAGATCCATCATTTAATTATACGAACGAATATACATACGATGCCACAATGATTGTAAGGTTCGGTTCGGACTCAACAAATTATTACGAATACAGGGCGCCGATACATCCTGATATACGCCCCGGGCAGCCATGGAATCATCTGAATGACGTAACTATAAATTTTGCTGAGTTGACGAGTCTTAAAATTACAAGAGACTCATCAAATCAGGTTGTTGATTTACCTGTTCCGAACGGTCCGCCCGGCTCATATTACAGGGTGAGAGGCAGTCCAGCGCTGACATCGGTAAAGGAATTCGTTGTCGGAGTTGAAAAGAACCGAACTGGGTTAAATGCCACAGTATCGGGCAGCGTTTGGTTCAATGAAATCCGCGTGCTGAATGTAAACGATGATAACGGATACGCGTATAATATAAATACGGGGTTGAAGATTGCCGATTTTGCGACCATCGGGTTTAATTATTCCAAAGTCGATCCGAATTTCCATGCACTTGATATGCGGTCCGGTTCAAGGAATACGGGGCTGAACTGGGATTTATCGTTCACGGTAAATGCTCATAAACTGCTGAACAATGCGCTGGCATCATATTTTTCGCCTGAATGGAAAGATTTTCTCAATCTGCCTGTTTCTATCAGGCACACTGAGAGTATCATAAATCCGAAATATTATCCGGGAACTGATATAGAATTGGAGAAAGCCGCCGAAGAAAAATACAGGCAGACATTAGCAAGAACAAACGATGAAAACTTCGCCGCAAAGACGAGAGATGATTTTATTAAGTCGGCCCAGTCGCTTGCCATAAGAAACGAAATTTCCGTTACAGGCGTCGGGTTTAAATTTCCAGGCAACAATTATTTTGTCAGGACAATACTGAATGCATTCACAATGAATTATTCGGGTTCATTCGGATCTCAGAGAGACATAACATACGAAAGAAAAGAGGATATGGCAGTTACAGGAAGTTTAACCTATAACACTGATTTCCAACTGGCTGATATTATAAATTTAAAAATAGGCAAGTTCCTGAACTTGGGCGAGCAGTATAAGGATGCTAAGATATATGCATTTTTCCCGTTCATAGGACTTGTTCCTGCATTCAGTTCCAATTTCAATGCGACTACGGATTTCAACAGATCAAGAACGGAATCAAAACAAAGACTTTACATGTTTGACGATCCGACAAGCAGACAGTTCAGGGCTAACAGGGGATTTGGATTCAACTGGAAGTTTATTGAAAACTGGATTGTTGATTTAACAGGCACATACAATTTGAGAATAGGAAGTGATTTAACTCAACTTGAAACAACGAGGGATTCTATAGGACGACAACGTTCGAACAATGAAATTCTTAAAGATGTGTTCTTCAGCAACGGACTTATCAATTTCGGCAGGGATTTAGATTACCAGCAGTCTTCATCGATAAATCCGAAATTCAATTTACCTGTAATAAGCAAGTTCATGGATGTGAATTTAAGTTATAACGTATCATACGCATGGGCTAATCCGATTTCAAATATTAATGTGGGAAGCAACGTTGGTTTTGCGAACACAGTCACCGCAGGAGGTACAATTAAATTTAATGAAATACTGGGAATGTTCGGAGTAAAGAAAAGTATGAGCGGGAACCAGAATTATATACGCAACGGAGCAGCAAGCAAGTTCGATGATAAGCCCGGACTCAGCGATATACTGAAAATACTGAGTACGTTTATTCCCGAGACGATTTCCATGAATTTCAATCAGACTAATGCCGTAACCAATCCGGGAGTGGTCGGTAAACCGGGGTTTGCAAATTTCTGGGTAGGTCTTACTCAAAATGAAGAATACGGACCCTCAAGAATGTATCAACTTGGATTTAACAGATATCCGGGAAAGCGTGTTGGAAACCTGACAATAACAGATATGTATAATTTATCGAATAATATTACATTCAACACAAGGCTCCAGCCGATAATACCGCAATCGATTTCGTTGAACCTTACATTTAAGAAACTATGGGGATTCAATAATTCCGGTACATATAACACAAGTCCCGACGGTACATTGTCGGCGGTAACGAGTTTAAGCAGCAGCAAATCTGACGGATACAGCATGTTCTTTGCCGGAAGTGCAGATAAATTCTCATTTGAATCATCCACTGATCCGGCAACTAACGTACAGAATGTTACCACTGCATTTAAAAGGGACATTGCCTCCATGCCTTTTCCGAACTGGAATTTAAGCATATCTGGGCTGGAGAAATTCCCGTTGTTTTCGGAAATAGCAACAAACGTCACGCTTGAAAATGCTTTTACATCAGAATATAACGAGCATTCATATGTAGATGCCAGCGGCAGCGAAGTAATACAATCGCAGACAGTAACGCAGTCATTTAATCCGTTAATCGGTTTGAACATAACATTTAAGCAGATGTTCGGCGGCAGCATGACTGCTAACATAAGAATCAATTCATCAACCAGCAATAATCTTACGCCATCGAGCAGTTTGATTCAGGTTACAAAAACGAGCGATTGGAGTGTAAACGCAAATTACGCAAAAGCAGGATTTGATATACCATTGTTCGGATTAGCGCTTAAGAACGATATTACTTTTTCTCTGACATTGTCCAAAAACGTGAATGAGCCTATTGATTACAGATTCTCGACAGGTACGCTTGAAAAAGTACCGGGTAACGGCTCGACAGTAACGACGTTCAATCCGTCGATATCATATTCATTAAGTTCAAAAGTGCAGATACAGTTGTTCTATAAATACATTAAAACGGAGCCGACTGCCGGCAACGCAAACATGCCTCCGCGAACATCAAACGAAGGCGGACTAAATGTAAGGGTGACAATACAGTAATTATTCGGCTGAGACTTTAATTTCGCCGTTTATTATTTTTTGTTTCACTTCTTCAACTTTTTCTCTTACTTTCGGGTCGATAAGGTTTTTGTTATTTTCGTCGTAAACATAACCTACGCCGTTTTCTTTCAGACCCAGCGATTTAACACCGCCTTTGAAAGCGCCGTTCTTCATATCGAGTATCGTTTTATAAATAACTTCATCAACGACTTTCACCATGCTTGTAAGCACAGCGCCGGGCGCTTCCGAATACTGGTCCATATCGACACCGATAGCGAGTTTCTTATTTTCTTTTGCGGCTTTAAAGACTCCTATTCCCGAAAGTCCGGAAGCATGATAAATAATATCCGCTCCGCTTGAGAACTGGCTTATTGCAATTTCTTCGGCTTTACCCGGATTCTTAAATCCGTCTCCCGTCACACTAACGTAAGAGACGAATATTTTACAATCGGGGTCAATATATTTGGCACCCTGAACATAGCCCTTTTCAAATTTTCTAATTAAAGCCGATTCCATACCGCCAACAAAACCGAGTTTCTTTGTTTTTGAAGTCATGCAGGCAATAACTCCTGCGAGGAATGAGCCTTCTTCTTCTTTAAATTCGAGTGCGACAAGATTATCGGGGATTTTATTATTCGGGTTTACGGTATAGTCAACGCAGCCGAATTTTTTATCCGGGAAATCCTGAGCCATTTTCGTAATATCTTCAGTAAAAATAAAACCGATTCCGAATATTATGCCGATATCGGGTTTGCTTGCGAGTTTTCTTAAAGCGGATTCTCTGTCAGAGCCGTCGCCGGGGTCAATAACTTCAAAATCTATTCCGAAATCATTCTTTGCTCTAACAAGGCCTTTGTACGCGGCATCGTTGAATGACTTGTCGCCTCTGCCGCCAACATCGAATACGAGACCGACCTTCATTTTAGTATTGCCCGATTTTTCCTGAGCAGTATCCTGAGATTTTTTGCAGGAAGAAAATAAAAATACAGAAGACAATAATAGTACAATAAAATATTTGTGTGTTTTCATATTTGTGTTAAATTATTTATTCCTGAATGTTGTGATGCAGCCTGCATCTTGCTTCATAGTGGTTTTCAGCACCGACAAGGACCCTGTCTTTGCTTTGAGAAACTCTCTGGGTTCGATTTGCCGGTGCTCCGCATATTACGCACACTGCAAGGGTTTTAGTGATATATTCGGCAATAGCAAGCAGTTGCGGCATTGGTTCGAAGGGAACTGCTTTATAATCCTGGTCGAGTCCCGCAACAATGACTCTTTTGCCCGAATCGGCAAGAGCCTGGCAGACAGCCACGAGATTATTGTCGAAGAATTGCGCTTCATCGATTCCGATTATTTCCGCGTCAAAACTTTTTTCCATTATTTCTTCCGCGTTCTCGATCATTTCGGAGGGGAACGACTGTTCGCTGTGTGAAACTATTGAAAATTCGCTGTACCTGTTATCAATTTTAGGTTTAAAGACTTTCACTCTTTGTCTGGCGATTTCCGCTCTTCTGATTCGTCTAATTAATTCTTCGGTTTTGCCGGAAAACATGCTTCCGCAGATAACTTCAATATGCCCGGTTTTCTTAAAAGTTCTAATCTGCAAATGTTCATTCATATCCATCGATAAAATTCCTTTCTATTTTAATTTAAACGTATGGGGAAAAAGATTCTGTAGTTTATAAATCTGATATTGTTTTTTTGTCTTAACGAGAATGACGTCCATGTTTTCGGAAAATTCCGAAAGGAACTGTCTGCATGCTCCGCAGGGGAAGGCAAATTCTTTGCTGTTTGTTGCAATTGCAACTGCTTTAAATTTTTTGCGTCTGTCAGTGATTGCTTTAACCGCGGCGACCCTTTCCGCGCAAATGGTAAGCGAATAAGAAGAACATTCGACATTAGCGCCGAGATATATCTTATCGTCTTTTGTGAGAAGAGCGACACCCACCTTGAATTTTGAATAAGGGGAATGCGAAAGTTCTTTTGCTTTAATTGATTCGCTGATTAATTTTTCGTACATCTTCAAAATTTTAGTTTCAGAAAACATAAAAACATTTTCTGTTAATTCGTTTACCGGAAAAGAAACCCCGTGGATGAATCATAAACTCATTCACTATCAAATAAACTAAGAATTTATTAATTTATCAATTTATGAGGAGATTTTCAAAACATATTTCTTGCTGTATCGGATGAACAGGAAAGCGCTATATAGAAAACTCGACAGGGCATTCGGCATTCCTATTCTGATACTGCTTGCTATTTTTCTGAAAAGAAGGAAGACATTTCCGGCTTTCGATATAAAGAAAATTCTTGTTGTCAAATTTGCCGCCATAGGCGACAGCATTATGATGATACCTATGCTGCGCACGTTAAGGCGGGCATATCCTGACGCCGAGATTACATTTCTATGTTCGGACATAAACAAATCAATTATAAAGAAAACTCCATACGTAGATAAAGTCCTTGTGGAGAACGTACACGATTTTTTAAAAAATCCGTTTGCGTTTTTCAAAATGATTCACAGTTTAAGGAAAGAAAAGTACAGTATTGTTATAGATACAGAGCAGTGGTCGAGGATAAGTGCAATCATTATCGCACTGCTCAAATACGATTTCTCGGTTGGATTCAAGACAGAAGGTCAATACAAGCATTTTATGTTCAATCGTGTAATAAACCATTCGCGGGAAAAGCACGAACTTGATACGTTCATCGATTTGCTGCTGCCTTTATTCGTACCCGTAAAGAAATCCGATTATGTGCTCGAATATTTTCTTGACGAGAAGAATCACATTGCGGCGGAAAAGTTCTTTGAAGATAATTCTCTCAACGGTAAAACAGTGATTACGCTGCACCCGGGATGCGGAGGAACGGGAAAGCCGAGGGAATGGGATATAAAAAATTACATACTTCTTGGCGAAAGGTTAATTGCATATAATAAAGATATTGTACTGCTAATTACCGGTTCTAACGACGAATCGGAAAAGAACGACGAACTTGAGGCGGGGCTGCGCAAATTGCTGCCGCCGGAAACGCATATTCATAATATTACAGGCAAATATTCGCTTGATGACGTTGTCGCAATAATTAAAAAAGTTACTCTTATTGTATGCAGCAATACAGGCATGCTTCATCTGGCTTCCTGCGTAGGGACAAAGACAATGGGTCTTCACGGACCCACTAACCCTGCAAAGTGGGGAGCATACAGTCCGAATACGGTTCTTATACAGAGCGACAAATACTGCAGTCCGTGTTTATATTTAGGTCATGATTACGGGTGCAACAATCCGACATGCATGACACACATATCGGTAGATGATGTATATATACACATCAGAAAGGCTCTCAATCCGGAGTTGTTTCCTGAAGAACTCCGTGTCATAAAATAAATTTTCTTGCAAATAAATTTTTGTTGCTTGTAAAGAATATCGTATTTATATTACAATAAATTAATAAGTATATGAAAAAGTTTATAAAATTACTTATTATTATTCTCTTCTTAATCTTTCATTCTGTTTCATACTCGCAAGAAGGATGGGTTCGTCAATCTACAGTAACAGGCGCAACGCTCTTTAATATTAGTTTTATCAATTTCAATACGGGGTATATAATCGGAGATTCTTCAGTAATATTAAAGACAACAAATGCCGGGGTTAACTGGAGTATATTGAATTTTCCGAGATTCATTGCAAACAGTTTCAGCAGAAGCATTTGTTTTCCGAAAACTGACACGATCGGAAACTTGAATACTGTTATAGGCTATTGTACATTAATAGACAGTGTCTATAAAACGACAAACGCGGGACAAAATTGGTTTGCAATATTGGGCAGAAACTATACTTCCATTTGGTTTACAAAGGTATGTTTTGTGAATTCGATGACGGGAGTAGCGACTCAATACGAGAATTATTCCGTATACAGAACCACAAACGGAGGTAATGTCTGGACAATACAAAATCCAAGCGGAACAAATAATACGTTTTATGATGTTTCATTTTTCAATCATGATACCGGTGTGGCGGCAGGTTATTATTATGCCGGTCCTACGATGAATACCGGATCGATATTCAGGACATCAAACGCCGGGGTTAATTGGTATTTCGTTTTAGGATCGGGATTAAACGAATATATGCACGGAGTTTCGTTAGCGCCGGATAATCAGACCGGATATGCATATTCTGTATACAGAGTTTTTAAAACAGTAAACTCAGGACTTAACTGGATACCAATCTCATATCAGTTTCCGTATGCGATATCCTGCATGGATTTTGTTAATGCAGGAAAAGGTTATGTATCTTATTCGTCTTTCAATGATGCGCATATATTTAAGACAACAAATGGAGGGGCAAATTTCAATTCTCAGGCAATTACTTCACCTGAATTGAATGATATTCTATGCCTGAATGACAGCACTGCAATCGCCTGCGGCAGAAACGGGGCAATTTTCAGAACGACTAATGGCGGCGGTCCGACAGGGATATTTAGCAATGAATCGCGCAAACCGGGACATATTCTTGTGCAGAATTATCCAAACCCGTTCAATCAATCTTCAATCTTCAATTTTCAATGTTCAATGAAAAGCAATGTTACATTAAGAGTCTATGACATAACCGGAAGAGAAGTCCAAACGCTGGTAAATGAAATTTTAAATCCGGGAGTTTATAGTGTTAGATTTGACGGAAGCGGATTGAACAGCGGAGTTTATTTTTACAGAATGACTGCGAGCGGTTATACTGAAACGAAGAAAATGCTGTTGTTAAAATAAGGACATTTGTCCTATCAAAAATGTTAAGAGGAAAGAAAACTTAACAAAGGAGATAGGTAAATGGATAAGAGAAAGCACTTAAGATTAGAAAGACAAAAAGAAAAAACATCGGAGGGAGA
>JAQTLX010000015.1 GCA_028714695.1 Ignavibacteria bacterium
TCGGAATTGTTCCGCTTACATTAACCCAGGCTTGACCTTTGTTTGTTGTTCTTAATACTTTACCGCCTGCACCGCATACCCATGCAACGTTATCGTTGACTGCAGATACCGAATACAGTACGCTTGTTATACCTGATGTCTGTTCTGTCCATGTCCCCGATGGGACAGGTGCATAGTTTTCAGAATACATCGCAATTAATCCCGTATTGGAAACAGACCAGCCTCTGATGGTTGATCCGGTGAGTATAATACTCATTGCCTGATAAACAGCACCTGATGTACCTGTGTATTGAGTTGTGAAGTTTGTACCATTATCAGTCGATCCGTATATAATATTAGCCCTGTTATACCAGAATCTGTTCGTTCCGGCAACAGTATTAAAAGAATAACATGTTCCAGTACCCGGCAATGTAACTGCCGCATAGGTAGAGCCGCCGTCAGTTGATTTCGCTGCCGCGGTCATCCCCGTGAATCCTGTATTTCCGTTAAATGCAACACTGTATGAGTTTGCAGTTCCTGTTGTAGTTCCTGCAGTCCAAGAACCCGTAGCACCGAAGTTTGTTGATTTATAGACCTTGGTATTGTTTGTTCCGAACCATATTGTGTTTCCGGTCAATTGCATGGCATTGTTCCAGCCGGCTTCACTTGCTGCCTGCGGTAAATACAAGCCCGTTGAATCCCATGTTAAACCGGCATTAGATGTTTTCCATAATGACCATCTCGATCCAACCGGGTCGCCGTACATAAAACCGGTATTTGCGTCTTTAAATTTTATATCGTCAATGAAACCACCTGCCTGTGTAAAAACCTGAGTCCAGGTCGTTCCGCCGTCGGTTGTTTTAAAAACATAAGTTGCCGAAGGCGCCGTTGATACAAAACAGACACTCGCGCTTAAAGCGAATATTGCATTTACATCATTTGCACCAACTGTTGCATTTGCAACATTCGTCCAGGTTGTGCCGCCATTAACAGTTTTTAAAATTACACCGCCGGCACCGCCTATCCAGCCTATGTTAGCATCAACTGTGCTGACACAGTTTAAAGAAGTTGTGACTCCGGACGTTTGTGTTGTCCATGTTTGAGAATATATATTGGTTGATAATACAAGAGCCAATAATATTACACATAAACTTACTAAGTGTTTTGTCATAATGTTTTATTAATTTATAATTATATTTTAATGTAGATTTTAAATTTCAGCATATCAATTCAAATATTATATAAATCAGACCGTGTTTATTGTGAATTATACGCGCAGCAAACGCGCCTTTTTGTTTTTTAAAAATATTTTAGTATTTCTAATTTACTTTTTCGTAAGTATTATGTACCTAATTCCGTTCATTTTGGATTAATATTTTCCATTTCGTAATACTTCGGAACAGATAAGTGGTTATGAAAGTATAAAAGAAAAATTAATTTAACAATACTTATATCGCTATGAGAACTATTAAACGCATTTTCCCGGTTATTACTATTGCTTTTCTCCTGTTTACTGCCCATTCGACATATGCAAACGGGGCATTGTATGATTATGAGTCTAAATGGAAAGCGGTTGATTCGCTTTACAGTAACGGCCTTCCTGAGTCTGCTATGAGGCTGCTAAATGAAATCATGTCGCAGGCAAAGAATGAAAATAATACTGTAAATTATGTCAGGTCTTTCATATACAGGCTGAAATTAACTCAGTATAACGAAGAAGATTCTTTTGAGAAAAACCTTGACATTATGATTAGCGAGGAAAAAACCTCAACAACGCCCGTTAAACAGTTCCTTAATTCCATTATAGCGGATATGTACTGGACATATTATCAGCAAAACAGATATAATCTTCTCAACAGAACACATGTTGTAAATTACAAACTCGAAGACATTAAGACCTGGGATGCCAGAATGTTTATCGAAAAATCCATTGACTACTATAAAGTATCTCTCACCGAACCTGACAAAATTCAGCAAATAAATATCGATAACTTTAACGAACTTCTTAATAACTATGTTTACGATAAATATATTCCGAACGGGAGAAAATACAGACCGACACTATATGATTTTCTTGCGCAGAAGGCATTTCTCTTTTTCTCAAACAAAGAAGCGGGAATAACAAGACCGGCAGAACAGTTTCTCCTGAATGATGCCGTATATTTCAACGATGCAAAGGATTTCGCAAATCTGGATATCAGCACTACCGATAATTATTCCTTCGATTTTTATTCAATTATAATTTTACGCGACCTGATTAAATTTCATCTTAATGATGCCGATCCGGCGGCACTGATACATGTAGATCTACAGAGATATAATTTTGTATATCAGAATTCCGCAAATCTGGACAAAGAAAGCATTTATCTTAAATCGCTTGAATCATTAAGGCAGAAATATTCAGAAAACCCGAATTCAGTGTTTATCGATTACGATTATGCAATGGCTTACTATGAGAGGGGAAATAAATACAATCCTGAAGTTTCGGAAGAATTTAAGAATGACAAAAAAACAGCATATGACATTTGCATGAGGGCAGTTCAGAGATTTCCCGAATTTGAGGGGACAAACAACTGCCGCTCTCTTATGAATACAATTGAAGAGAAAAGCCTGCTGGTGTCTCTGGAAGCGTTCAACGTACCGGGAAAACCATTTCGCTCGCTTGTAACGTATAAGAACGTAAATAAACTTTATTTCAAAATAGTTGAAACATCATATGACGAGATAAAAGATCTCGATGCCCAATATCTTAAAACATACGACTATGCTCAATACCAGAAAGACATAATCGCAAAATTCAAAAATAAAACTTCAGTAAAAGATTTTTCCGTAGATCTTCCATACGATACTGATTTACAGACACACAAAACAGAAATAAAAGTGCCTTCGCTGGAAAAAGGTCTGTATGTTCTACTGACAGGCACCGATGAGAATTTTTCATATAAGGAAAATGCAGTCTCTTATTGCCTGCTTAATATCAACAGCATAAGTTATATAAACAAATACGCGAAAAACAACGACATTGAGTATTATGTGCTCGACCGCGAAACAGGCAGCCCGCTTGTAAACGCAGAAGCGACAGTTTACGTAGAAGAGTATAATTACACCAAATCCAAATACGATTATATAAAAGGTGAAACTTCGTACACAGATAAAGACGGTTATTTCAAAGTAAAGTACGGAAACAAATACAGAAGATTCTTTCTCGATATCGATTACGACGGTCAGTTACTATCGACGCGCGGATATACATTCGGATATGGTTATAATTATATGCAGGATGCATTCTGGCAGGATACATACAAAGAGCAAAAAGATTATACACCATACTATTACACTTACTTCTTTACCGATCGTTCGATATACAGACCGGGGCAAACCATATATTTCAAAGGAATATTACTCGAATATAAAGGCGATGAAAAAAATATTAAACCCGGAACGTCCGTTACGGTTCAATTATATGACGTAAACTATCAGAAAGTTTCCGAACAGACTTTGATAACCAATGAGTTCGGTACCATAAACGGAAATTTTACCGCGCCCTCGGGAGGACTTAACGGCCGGATGCATATTCAGACATCCAACAATAACAGCCAGGTGTATTTTCAGGTCGAGGATTATAAAAGACCTAAATTCGAGGTTACATTCGAACCTGTAAAAGGAACTTATAAATTGGGTGAAATGGTAAATGTAAAAGGACTTGCAAAGTCATATGCAGGAGCCAATATTGACAATGCCGGAGTAAAGTACAGAGTTGTCAGAAAAACTTATTATCCGAGATGGTGGTACGACTGGTATTATTACTATTATTATACGCCTTCGAGCAATGGAGAGGTAGAGATTACTAACGGAACAGCGAAAACAAACGTTAACGGCGAATTCGAAATTAATTTCAAAGCCATACCCGATCAATCGATTTCAAAAGACATTAAGCCATATTTCACATACGAGGTAACAGCAGATGTAACTGATATAAACGGAGAAACACATTCAAAAGAAACCAGCATATCTGCCGGATATACGGCGCTGATATTAAATGTGAATATCCCTGCCGATGTGGATAAAAATCTCGAAAATAAATTCAATCTTGTTACAACGAATTTAAACGGACAAAAAGAACCCGTAGAAGGAAAAATTGTAATATATAAATTGAAATCACCGGATAAAGCATTCAGGAACAGGCTCTGGGCAAAACCGGATAAATTTATATATACGAAGGACGAGTATTACCGCGACTTCCCGATTGACCAGTATGACGATGAAAATAATTACACAAAATGGGAAAAAGAACTCAAAGCGCTAGAAACGACATTTAATACTGACAGAGATTCGTTACTCGATTTGAATGCCATGAAAGACTGGAATCAGGGGAAATATTTGATTGAAATGACTGCAAAAGATAAATTCGGAGAAATTCAGACCGAAAAAATATATTTCAATGCCTACAGCACCGGAGAGACTTCACTTTCATATAAATCCTTAAGTCAGTTTATAATTAAAAAGAACACTTGCGAACCGGGGGAAAACGCGGAATTTATTTTCGGTACATCGCTTCCGGATGCAAAAGTCCTGTTTGAAGTCGAAGGCAAGGATAATCTTATTAAGAGAGAATGGATTACAATAAATAATGCACAAAGATTTTTCAACATACCCATAATAGAATCCTACAGGGGCAACATAAGTTACAGTCTGGTTTTTGTAAATTCTAACAGGGTAGTTATTAAAAATGATGTAGTCAGCGTACCGCACACTGATAAAACGCTTGATATTTCATTCGAAACTTTCAGAGATAAGTTACTGCCGGGTGAAAACGAAGAATGGAAAATAAAAATTAAGGGAAAAAACGGCGACAGAGTAATTTCCGAAATGCTTGCCACAATGTACGATGCATCGCTTGACGCCATAATACAACACAACTGGGCTTTCAATATTCTCAATTACTACAATAACACAAGGACCTGGGAGAGTCATTACTGTTTTAATTCCAGCAATTCGGGATTATATCAGGAGAACTGGAACAAATACATTACGGGCGAAGTGATTACATACGATTACCTCAACTGGTTCGGCGCACCGGTTTACGGAGGATATTATTACGACAGGGATATATCATTTCAAAGCGGCAGAGTTATGAATCAGGAAGAAGTCAAATTAGACGGTCTGAAACAAAAAGAAATTGTGTCTACCGTGACTACGGAAAAAAAGATGCCGATAAATAAGAAAAGCAAAGACGGCAAAGGCGATGAAGATGAAAAGGGCGAGTTGAAAAAGACGGAAAAAGAGAGAGGAATGGATGATACCGGGAAAACCGGCAAAGAAGATTTTTCTAATGTCGTTGCGAGAAAAGACTTTAGAGAAACGGTATTTTTCTATCCCGATTTAAAGACAGATGAAAATGGCGCTGTCACAATAACTTTCAAAATGCCCGATGCTCTTACGAAATGGAAAATGTTGGGATTTGCACATACAAAAGATTTGAAATTCGGAATGATAAGCAAAGAACTTATAACGCAGAAAGAATTAATGATTACTCCGAATGTTCCGAGATATTTCCGTGAAGACGACAAAGTCACTATTTCGTCAAAAATCACTAACCTTTCACCGAAAGACCTCGAAGGCGAGGCGGTATTACAGTTATTCGATGCTTTGACAAACAAACCGGTTGACTCTCAGTTCATGAATGAAAGCACCGTCAAGTCTTTCAGCATAAAGCAGAATCAAAGTTCAAACGTTACATGGGATATTTCCATTCCATACGGTTTCGAAGCAATCAGTTACAAAATTATAGCAAAGGCGGATAATTATTCAGACGGCGAGGAATCAACGCTTCCGGTTTTATCAAACAGAATGCTCGTAACGGAAACTATGCCGATGTATATCAGAGGCAATCAGACGAAAAATTTCACAATGAACAAACTTGTGAACAATACGTCTTCGACCCTGACTAACTATAAACTTACACTGGAATTCACATCCAATCCGGCATGGTATGCAATTCAGGCAATGCCATATCTGATGGAATATCCTTACGAATGCGCGGAACAGGTATTCAGCAGACTCTACGCAAACAGCATCGCGGCAAATATCGTAAATTCCAGTCCGAAGATTAAAGAAATATTCGATACATGGAAAAATGTTCAGCCTGATGCTTTGATGTCGAATCTGGAAAAGAACGAAGAACTGAAATCGCTTCTTCTGTCGGAAACACCGTGGGTACTCGAAGCAAAGAATGAATCGGAAAGGAAAAGAAGAATAGCCAATCTCTTCGAACTGAATATAATGCGAATGGAACTCGACCGTGCCGTCAGAAAACTTAAATCGATGCAGGTCTCAAACGGCGCATGGCCGTGGTTCGAAGGAATGCCTGAAGACCGTTACATCACACAGCACATTATCGCCGGTCTCGGAAAACTGAATAAACTCGGGATCAGAAAAATCGAAGATGACGGAAATATTTCATCGATGGTGTATCCCGCACTGAATTATATGGACAACCAGATAAAGAAAGATTATGATTATCTCGTTGAGTTGGAAAAACAGGGGAAATTACATTTATCGGATAACAATCTTAGTTATTACGCAGTGCATTATCTTTATTCAAGGAGTTTCTTCAAAGATATTCCAATCGAAGATAATTGCAAGGAAGCATTTGATTATTATATCGGACAGTCGGTTAAATACTGGAACAACAGAGGATGGTATTCGGAAGGAATGATTGCTCTCTCGCTTTCAAGATTCGGCAATACCGAAGTTCCAAATGCAATTGTAAAATCACTGAAAGAAAATTCTCTTTATTCCGAAGAACTCGGAATGTACTGGAAAGATAATGTCCAAGGTTATTACTGGTATGAAGCCCCTATCGAGACACAGGCGCTTCTAATCGAAGTTTTTGACGAAGTAGCAAAGGATGCAAAATCAGTTGATGATATGAAAGTGTGGCTCCTGAAGCAGAAACAAACTCAGGATTGGAAGACGACGAAGGCTACAGTCGAGGCAATCTATGCATTGATTCTTAAAGGCGGAGACTGGCTTGCTACAGATATGCTTGTCGATATTTCACTTGGGTCGCAGAAAATCGACTTAAGTAAAAATTCCGAAATTCAAACGCAGGCAGGCACGGGATATTTTAAAACTTCGTGGAACTGGGGCGATGTAAAACCGGATATGGGTAATGTCACGGTTACAAGAAAATCTAGCGAAGGCATCAGTTGGGGTTCGCTCTACTGGCAGTACTACGAAAATCTTGATAAAATATCGAAGTCCGAAACAAATCTGAAAATTGACAAAAAATTATTCCTCGAAGAGAATACTCCGACAGGACCTGTAATCACTCCTGTAACGGATAATACAAAATTGAAACCCGGCGACTTAGTAAAAGTCAGAATAGAAATCCGTACTGACAGAGATATGGAGTATGTGCATATGAAAGATATGCGCGCCGCAGGATTTGAACCTGTAAATGTTATATCCAAATATCAGTACAAGGACGGATTGGGTTATTATGAAAGCACACGGGACGCGGCAACAAACTTCTTCTTCAGTTATCTGCCGAAAGGAACTTACGTTTTTGAATATCCTTTGAGAGTCAATCTTACGGGTGATTACTCGAACGGCATCACTTCAATTCAATGTATGTACGCGCCTGAATTCACAAGTAACAGCGAAGGTGTAAGAGTGAAGATTTCGAATCAATAGAATTATAAAAATAAACCCTCCCGGATTAGGGAGGGTTTATTCCTTAACTTAACAAAGAAGTTGCGGATAATCGTCGTTACATAAAATCATTCATCCTTTTCATTTTCATCATTTGAGGCATGTCGCGATTCCCTTTCTTATTTAAAGCGCCTCATATCTAAATCAATATATTTATTATCAATATACGTGCCACAAATAAACTTTGATATTTTTCAAAATACATCGAAAATTATTTTATCTTGTTTTATTTTGAGAATATTTTCTCAAAACTAAATTGCCATAAAAAAAGAGCTAGATAATCGATATCCTGCTCTTTTATATAAAGATTCAACTAATTTTATAATTCTATAGAATGTTCTTTGTTTTCCGTTATGATTCTAATCCTTATATGAGTGTTTTCGTCTGAATGTACGGTTCCCCACATTAGAGCCAATTGCTGCAATTGAATGTCCGGTTTGTATTTTGCCGAAAGTCCGATAATAACCTCTCTAACGCTTAATGAATGCGCAACATTCATAATAGAATAGAATGCATTGTTTGTCGGGACTACTATCGGAATAACAGGCTTACCGATTTTCTCAGCCGTATTTACGACAGCACTGAAAAGGAATCTTTCGTCTTCCTGAAGGTCTTTATTTACATCAGTATTGAGTTTATCTCTGAAGACTCTTGCTATCATAACTATTATATCCGTCTTATCAGTATCGTTCTCTTCAATAATCTTACTGAGATGTCCGAGGTTAGCAGGATCACGAACTGCCACCATAATCCTATCGTTTAATTCACTTCCGATTAATTCCGGAGTAATTGCAGTTTCATCTTCAAGATTGAAATGTTCAAGTACAGTATGATGAACGCCGCTTTCATATTCCTCATCAGTAATATGCCGTTCTGACATCATTTTTCTTTTGACAAGTTTTTCCGATACAGTAAAAATGACGAAGAATGTGAATGTGAATATCACACCCGAAATAGTTGCAAGGGGTTTTGTGAACAGATTAGTTATAGCCGTAAAGAATAAAGCACCGAAAATCATAAATAGTCCTATAGGCAGATGTAATTTCCCGATATCTATATTCAACGGTACTCTCCATTCTCTCGGTCGTTTATCTTTATATCGCAGCACAACCATAGAGAAGGCTTTCGTAGTAATGCTCCAGATAACACCGAAAGCATATGCCTCACCAAGCAGCAGAACATCGCCTCTTGATAATATTATGGTAGCAATCTGCATAATCGCGACCATGTTCAGAATTCTATATGTAGTTCCGTATTTTTTATGCGGTTTTCTAAACCAATCGGTTAAAACTTTATCTTCGGCAACTCTGTTTAATACGCTGTTGACGCCTACGATAGCGGTATTCACAGCACCGGAAAGCAATAATACGCCGACTACTACAACAAATGCCTGCATTGAAAGTCTAGCCCAGGTCGGCCCATAAAGAAACATCGAAATTCCGCTAATAAGATTATCAATATACTGAGGTCTGATATCATCAGGAATGAGCATTACAGCAAGAAAAGAAATTCCAGGTGTGAGTATAATACTGAATATAAAAATAACAAGACCTGTTTTTTTAAAATTTTTCAGTTTTGGATACTCAACTTCTCTGTAAACCTGCCCGAGTGTTTCCTCACCGCTCATTGCGAGCAGCGAATGACCAAATGCAATAAATATGCTCAGCAGACCTATCGTCTTTGCCCAACCGACGTCTTTTAACCATCCATATGCTTCATCTGTAAGATTGAACTTGAGCGGCGGCAAATGGGTCACCATCGGTTCCGGTTTTGCAATTAATGTATATAGTCCCCACCCAATGACAAGCACTGCCATAAGTATAGCGATATAAAATATCTTCAATGCTTTATCAGATGATTCTTCGATTCCCTTGAAATTCTCCCACCAGAAATATATTACAATTATTATAGCAATAACCATTGAGAATAAATTTCTGTCAAAAATGAACGGGATATTGAACGACTTAAATGTGTCGTTTAAAAGACCAATAAGATATTGACCTCCTGATACTGCACTAATAGGTCCTGTTAACACGTAATCGAAAACAATTGCACTTACCGATGCTTTTGCAAACCAATGACCAAGCGCATTTTGAACTACCCTGTAAACCCCGCCCCGCGTAAACAGAGCCGAGGACTCAATATAAAGTGAACGTACCGCGTAAGAAAAAATCATTACAAGCAGAATAAAATACGGGGCTATTTTACCGATAAACTGTTCTGCAATCCCGCCGATGTAATAAGCGGTAGAACCAAGGTCCCCTACAACAACAGCCGCTGCACGCCAGTAAGAAATGAACGTGAACATTACCGTAGTCAGTACGATAACTTTTGTTGTTTTCGCAAGATTGGCGGATTTTGTAGATTGTGATTCGATATCCATTTAGTTTAAAATTCTTTCATGCGAGAATTTACTGAAAAGAAATTTGATATGTAATTTAATTTCTTATAATTGGAAACCCGCACACTATATGTATGCGGGTTTATTCTAATATCTGATTTTTTCATGCTCATTAATCAATCACAAAAGTGATACGATTATAAATACTTATCTCTGTTATCTTCAATTTTAGCCGTATTCATTAAATTCGTCATCCAATCCTGTACCATCTGCTGTTTCTTGCTTGTGTTTAACTGCTTTCTGATATCAGCCTGTTTCACAAGATAATCACTCTGATTGAACGGCGTAACCCAGATACTTTTCACAAGATAGAAACCTCTTGTTCCTCTTATCGGATTTGATAATTCACCCTGCTTTAATGTAAATACTTCGTTGTAAACGGAATACTCAACGCCAATCTTAGGATCCGGCTTGCTGATTGATGAACTGTCGGCTAAACCGAATGTATATTGTGGATACAGAGTCTGCACGGATGCGAGATCACCGCCGCCGATTTTAGATTTCATTTCTTCAGCCGCTTTTCCGATATAATCGAATTTCTTTTTCTGAGCAACACGCTGTTTCAGCACGTTCGTTTTTATTGAATCATAATTCTTGTAGCCTTCTGCAATCTTTTCAGTAACCATATAAACACCGAATCCGCCCTGTACCTTCGTCGGACCGTATAAACTTCCTTTTTTACTGCTTAATCCGAAATCTATAATATTTTTATTCTGACCTGCACCGGGTACAAAACTTCCTTTAATAATTTCAGGAGTTGTAAATGCGCTTATTGCATTCTGCTTTGCAAGCGAATCCATTATTGCGCCATTTTTTACATCTGCCATGAACTCCTGTGCTTTCTTCTTAGCAATGTCTTTAGTTCTTTGTCCGGCAGTTACAGGTTTTTTAATTTCTGCAAACCTGAATTCTTTTTTCGATTTCCCTTTTATCTTTATTATATGAAAACCGAACGATGTCTTTATCGGTCCGATTATTTCTCCTACAGATCCCTTCATGCATGCTTCTTCGAATTCCTTTACCATCGAGCCTTTTGTGAACCAGCCCAGATCGCCGTTATTCTGCTTTGCAGACGGGTCCTGTGAAAAATCGACCGCAAGTTTGTCAAAATCTTCACCGCTTTTTGCTTTCTTGAGTATGTCTTCAGCCTGTTTTTTTGACGCTGCCGTATCGGATGTAAAATTAATTAGTATGTGCGAAGCATGAACGTAAGTATCTTCACCGTCTTTTACATCGAGTAATCTAATTATTTTATATCCATCCTGGTCCATTATTAATTTCGAACAATCACCCGGTTTTGCATCGAAAAGGAAATTAAGGGCATTTTTTCCTGCCGTTCCGATTGCACTCGGTTTCTGGAAATTATCATTGTAAGGCGCTGCTGAATTATCATTGACAGTTTTTATTAAAGTTGAATCCTCAACTTTTCCTTCTTTAAGGTCTCTGATTAATATTTCAAGTTGCTTTCCCAATGATGTTGAATCTTCTGCTGTAGGTGCGTCTGAGAATATCACATATCTAAATTTTACCGCATCTTCCTGTTTGAATTCATCTTTATGCTCATTGTAAAACGACTTTAGTTCTTCTTCCTTAGGCATGAATAACAAAGTATCCGTGACGGAATTAACATCCAGAAACGCATAATTAAAACTTGCCTTTATATTGTCATCTTTGTATTTCTGCAATACTTCATTTTCAGTAATGATGGCCGTTGAAGTGATGTAATTCTGAAGTTTATCAGAGACAAGAACTTCTCTCATGTATTGTTCGACTTGATTCCAGAATTGAGTAGCTTCTTTGGTTTTCATTCCAAGAGCCTGCTGATAGAAATCCATATTGAAAGTACCTGTGGAATCAATGAAATTCCTCCTGATCGCTTCAGGTAACTGCTCAGGTCTGTTATAAATGAAATCAAGAATTTCGGCATCAGTAACTTTAATACCAAGACGGTCGATTTCTTGTTTCATCAGCGTCTGCTGCAACAATGAATTCCATACCTGGTCTTTAACCTGGTCCATCGTGGCATCATCGATATCTTTGTTGCCGTTCTGCTGTCTCATTGTCTCTATCTGCTGCTGAAGCGCTTTCTCAAACTGCTGATACGTTATCTCTTCACCGTTAACCTTTCCAAACGCTACCTGCTCTCCGCCTCTCATACCGAGATAATTCATACCCCATTCAAATACGATAAGACCTACGAACGCAATAATCAGAAATATGATAATATAAGGCATCTTATCACGGAGCTTGTTCATAATACCTGTACCGTGTGTCGTCTTTTGTTTTGTCGTCATTACTTTTTAATTATTAATTAAAATTTTCTATAATTTTTGAATAAAATACACTTCTCCCAAAACGAGAAGTTTTGATAAAACAAACAGTAAAATTATGATAAATTATTAGTAAAATCAATGAAAAGATAAATATCATTGAGGCTTAAAGAGCGAACCACTTTACATTTTTGAAATTATTTGCCTAGACTTATCTATGAAAACGCGCAAAACCTTATATATACAATAATAATTATTTAAATTATCAATTTGAAGATTAATTATATATTTATCAAATATTTACAATATCTATTTTATCAAAGTAATCATCTTTGACAATCTTATAGTTTTTATTCCATTTGAAGCCGTTAGTCTTACTATATAAGAACCGCTTGCCAATCCGCTTCCGTCAATAATAATTGTATGATACCCGGCTTTCAGCAATGAAGCGGGATACGAATACAGCAGTTTTCCGTTTATTGCAAAAATTCCTACATTTGTTTCGTACACTGAATTCAGTGAAAATGAAATTAGAGTTTTTGAATTGAACGGATTCGGATAATTCTGACAGAGGTATAGTCCTGACGGTATTTCAATTACGCAAAGTTGATTATAATAATATATCGAATGATTACCGTTGTTATCGGTTTGTATTATTCTATAATAATATTCTCCCGGATACAAATTTTTATCCGTATAAGAATAATCTGTTCCAATATAACCGTTACTTTTCCCTTTGATGAAATCCAATCTGCACCATAACGAATCATTAATATTTCTTCTCTCGATATAAAATCCTGTATTGTTCAATTCATAAGTTGTCGACCATTTTAACAACACATCCGAATTTGCAACTTTGAAATTAAGATTAATAATATTCACAGGTAAAACATTTTGATTCCCCACGGCAAAATCCGAAAAAGATGTGAAGCCCTCCGAAACCGCTGTATACGGGCCTGTGCCGGCGAGCAAGGCAGGAGACTGAGCATAAACCGAACCATTGAATCTCCCGATATATATATCGTTCGCAGGGTTGAAAGATGGATTATTGTCTCCGGAATTCCACAGAAATTTAATTTGGGCTGTTGTTCCTCCCGAAACATCTTCAGACAAAGTCCATTGTTTATTCACGTATGCAGTACCGTTCGGAATATGATCGAGAGAGTTTTTTACTCTCGCACCGAAATTATCCTGAGTTCCAGTGTATTTTATTATAACGGGCGAGTAGGTAATATTTCCTATAGGGAAACGAAAATCAGAATCCACTTCAACGTTCATTTTTTTAAGAAACCCTGTCCCGTTCGTAGATACAAAACTCGATTGGCTCCCGCCTGTTATTGACGCTGCACTTCCGATAACCAAATTATTATTCCCAAGTATTAAGCAGCCCGTATTTAATTCGAATACATTATCTATATTCACCGGACCTGAGAGCGTTACACCCGCTGCATTATTTATTTTTAGATTATTGCAGGAACTCAGAAGCGAACCTGTAACCTGAGCAGCGGTTCCGTTGAACTCGAAATTTGTCGAGGGAGAAATAGATTTTGTACCGGATAATAAAATGTTCCCGTTCACTCCGCCCGAATGCGATGTTTTATATGCAGCGCCTGATGATAACGTTATAGTTCCGGAACCCCCTAGTGTTCTGTCAGTGCAATCCAATGTACCATTGACAATCAGTGAATTGCTGACGTTAATATTATTGTTCAGTTTAACAACCGAACCTGCATTAATGCCGATTATTTCAAAATACAGCGTTCCGTTTCCCGAAATTATTTTTTCACCGTTTCCCGCAAAAGAAAAATTTTGAACACCGGACGACAGAACAAGCGAACCCGAAATAGTATAATTCCCTTTGAAAATATTTGCCGCATTATTCGTTACAGTCATCGTTACACCGCTGCCGACAAGGAAGTCGCCGTTGACAGTAAGCGGCGTTGTTCCGCCGAATGTTACGGCATAGATCCCGGAAGTTGATTCGAAGGCGAGATTTCCGAATGATTTGCCTGCAAGACTTACGGGTGTATTAGTTGTTTCGCTGCCTCTGTAAATCCAATTGCTTCCGTTTTCCTTGACTGAAAAGAAATTAACAATATTCGAGACAGTGCCGTAAACAGTATTATGGATAAACGTGCCGCCGTTCTTTAGGACACCTGTTCCCGGTAATGAACCGGCTACAGCGCCCTGATAGAGCAATGTCCCATACACGGTAATTTCATCTCCGTCGCCGTCTGAAGTATAAAGAGTTATGGATGAATTCACTGTAAGAAGGCTTCCTGCTTCAATCACAAGTTGATCAATTATTTTATCCTGATTAAATGTAATGTTATTCCCGTTTCTGATTGTAATTACTCCGCAAGTATTATCAGGCGGGTTTATTGCGGTTACCCAGGCTGTTCCGTTAAATCGTTCCCATGAAGCAGGGTCGCTCCAGTCGCCGGAAATCTTGGACCTGTAGTCATTACTTGTTTGTGAAAGTGTGTTGCATTTGCAGACTGATAAAAACAATATAAGTAACACACAAAAAGTAACTGGCTTGTTGTTTTTCAATTGCATAACGAAAATAAATTTTAATTAGATTCGTTTTCTATCATCTCCTTGTTGAAAGCAATATAATAAAATACTTGTTATTTATTAATACATTTATTTAATATTATATAGTAACTGCAAACCCGGATACTCTTAATGCGTCTTTAAATAGGTTGAAATTCTTTAGTGAAAAAAATATCTTATAAGATATGTACATTAGTGAAGTTTCACATGGAAAATGTGACAAACTTAGCAGAGCTGTGCTTAAAAAACACTAATTTGATTAATTTGTTAGAAATTGTTTAACGATTTAGTAATGTTGTATATAGTGCTCTATATTTGAAGTTACCGATGGAGTTTAGTACTTTTGTGAAAATAATTTTATTTGGTTCATGATAAGGTGACCCTAAACATTTTAATCGTTTATAATGTATAAAATAAATTTAGTACTATTGACATTAGTTTTGATTTTTTCAGCACTTTCGATATTTTCGTGTGATGTAGCAAGTAACTCTGAAACAACATACAAAGGCACAATACAGGGCTGGGTATATGATGATTCAACAAAAGCGCCTGTATACTCCGCGAAGGTTGTATCAGACGGAATCAGCGATACAATTTATACCGATTTAGTTGGAATGTTTAAATTTAGTAACTTTACAATGCCGCGGGGAGAATATAACTATATTATTACAACCTTTAAGACAGGATATGATTCTTGCGTGACATATGTAACTGCTAAATCCGATGAAACAACAAAAATTGACAGCGTAAAATTGATAAGAGCGCATTAAATCACTCAATTTATTCTGTAACAAATTATAAATTATAAAAAGAATTAAACAGAAATTATAATATGAAAAAACTATTTCTCCTTATTTCAATAATCTTTTTTGCCGCTTCAACAGTCTTACCGCAAAGCGATTCCACCGTTTACGGCGAAGCATTGAAAAGGACGACAATGAATTTGAATTATTTTAATTACTCAAACCCTGCATCCGAAAACATAGAAGTGTATGTGTGGGGAGGGATAAAAAATCCAGGAATCTATCTTGTGCCTGTCGGGACGGACCTCGTAAAACTTATATCATTAACCGGCGGTGCTTTAGATGACAGAATTTACGAATCATTCAAATTAATAAGACCTAAAAGCAGAACCGGGAACATGAAGACGGATTCCGCTTATGTATTTAACTATCAGGACTTCTTCGACCCAGACAAAACAGGCAGTTACAGTAAAAACAATCCCGAATTAAAAGCCGGAGACATACTGGTATTTCCATTAAGCCCCGGGCAAAAATTCTGGGACATCGCGGGTAAAATCAGCGCAGTCATTGTTTTGCCTATTCTTTCAGTTACGCTTGTAATACTGCAAATCATAAATCTATCAAGATAAATATGTCAAAATATCTCATTACCGGTGGAGCCGGATTTATAGGCTCAAACATAATTGAAGGGCTGCTTAAAAAAGATCATCAAGTCAGAGTACTGGATAATTTCTCGACCGGAAAACGGGGAAACCTGAAAGAATTTACTCACGATATTGAAATTATAGAAGGAGATGTCCGCTCTTATCACATTGTGCAGGATGCAGTAAAAGGTATGGATATAGTATTGCATCAGGCGGCTCTGCCATCCGTGCCACGCTCCATAAAAGATCCGATTACAACAAATGAAGTCAATATAGGCGGCACATTAAATATGCTGGACGCAGCGGTTAAGGAAGGAATAAAACGATTTGTATTCGCCTCATCATCTTCAATTTACGGCGATAACCCCGAATTGCCGAAACACGAAAAAATGACTCCATCTCCCCTTTCGCCTTATGCCGTATCAAAACTTGCAGGCGAGAATTACTGCAGGGTTTTTTCAAGTTTATATGATATCGAAACGGTATGCCTGAGGTATTTTAATGTATTCGGGCCGCGCCAGGACCCCAATTCGCAGTACTCTGCGGTTATACCAAAATTCATTAAGGCAATAAAGAACGACGAACAACCCGTGATATTCGGCGACGGCACTCAGACAAGGGATTTCACGTATGTAGAAAATATTGTTGAAGCAAATATTCTTGCATCAACAATTCAAATGAATACAGGGAACATAACTGCTAACTGCGCATGCAGCGAACAGATTACATTGAACTCGCTTGTACAATCCATAAACATATTAGTAAATAAAAATATTACGCCTGTTTACAGTAAGCGGGTTAAAGGCGATATCATCCATTCTTATGCAAATATCGATTTGATAAAATCACTATTAAACTGGAATCCAAAAATTAAGTTTTATAAAGGTCTGGAAAATCTTATTAACGTGTTTTAATTTTTTTATTTTTGCGCTGCAAATCGAAATTAATCCCTGTCTGTTTTTGAATACTTCAAATACTATAAATTGAATACTTCTAAAATAACTGAAATTAAATCCAACAATAAATTTTCGAATTATTGGAAAGAAATTTGGGACTACAAAGAACTGTTTTTCTTTCTTGCTTGGAGAGATATATTAGTCAGATATAAACAAACATTTTTTGGAATTGCATGGTCGATTATACGACCGTTAATAACAATCGTCGTATTTTCGGTAATATTCGGAAAAGTAGCATCATTACCGTCAGACGGAATTCCATATCCCATATTAGTGATCGCGGGAACACTGCCGTGGCAGTTATTTTCAACTTCACTATCGGAAGCAAGCAACAGTTTGATATCAAATTCCAATATGATAACGAAAGTTTATTTTCCAAGACTCGCAATACCTTTGAGCACAATTGTTGTAAGCATCATTGATTTTGCCATATCTCTGGTAATACTAATCTGTGTCATGATTTATTATGCATACATACCGAGTTGGCAGATTTTAACACTGCCCATTTTTATATTAATCGCGATATTAGCATCACTCGGCGGCGGAATATGGTTCTCAGCATTAAATGTCAAATACAGAGATTTTAAATTTGTAATACCATTCATCGTGCAATTTGGTTTATTTGTATCACCCGTAGGTTTTAGTTCTTCATTGGTACCGGGGAAGTGGAAACTGATTTATTCACTCAACCCGATGGTTGGTGTAATCGATGGTTTCAGATGGGCAATCACGGGGAAAGAATCAAGTTTGTTTGCGGAAGGCTTTATGGTTTCGCTGATAATTGTTTTGATAATCTTTTTTAGCGGAATTTGGTATTTCAGAAAAACAGAAAAAACATTTGCCGATTTTATTTGATTATAAATTATTATTAAAGGATTAACTTACCTGAAATGCACTCGATAGAAATTAAGGATATCAGCAAAAAGTATATAATTAGCCGCTATAATGACAACAGGCAGAACAATTCAATCAGAGAATCCATTTCGAATAAAATCAAAAATGTATTTTCAAAAAAGACCAGAGATAACAAAAGAGAAGAATTCTGGGCGTTAAGAGATGTATCTTTTAACGTAAATATCGGCGACAAAATCGGAATCATAGGGAAAAACGGCGCAGGGAAATCAACATTATTAAAAATATTATCAAGAATAACCAACCCTACTTCGGGAAGTATAACATTAAACGGCAGAGTCGCAAGTTTGCTGGAAGTAGGAACAGGATTTCACCCTGAACTCACAGGAAAGGAAAATATTTTTTTGAACGGTTCCATTCTGGGAATGAAGAAAAATGAAATCAAGAAAAAATTCGATGAAATAGTCGCGTTTTCCGAAATCGAACAATTTCTTGATACGCCGGTTAAGAGATATTCAAGCGGAATGTATGTACGATTGGCATTTTCCGTTGCCGCGCACCTTGAACCGGAAATTTTATTGATAGATGAAGTCCTTGCCGTAGGAGACGCGCAATTTCAAAAAAAATGCATCGGTAAAATGGAGAGCGCTTCAAAAGAAGGAAGAACGATTTTGTTCGTAAGCCATAATATGGGAGCAATTAAACAATTATGCTCGAGAGCAGTTTTACTCGAAAAAGGAAAAGTTAAATTAGATTCAAATGTTGACGATGTAATTTCGAATTATTTCGAAGATGTGGTTACCGACACTTCATTTGAAATGGAATTTGACAAAAAAGACAGAGTAGAAAATTTATACAAGGTATACATCAACAAAATAAGTTTCCCGAATAAACTGGCATTATACAAAATGTGGGAACCGATAAATATGGAATTGGAAATTGATAATTTGTCAAACATGGACCAGGAAATAATAGCGGGATTGACAATATTATCCGTCGATGAATATCCGGCTTTTTCTGTCGAATCCGAGGATTGCGGTCATAAATTATTTTTAAAAAATAATTCTAGAACAAACATTAAGATATCAATACCCTATCCAAATTTAGCGCCGGGTAAATACTTCATAAGAATCGGAATCAGAGCAGGCTTGAATGTTATAGATTTTAAAGACAGGACGCTGCATTTCGAAATTCAATCCGGTCTGAATACTTATCCTACAAAGAACTTTATACACGGAATGAAAGCACAGTCAAAATGGGAATACTAGAAAGAACCAATAATAAAATCAAAAAAGAATTTTTCAAATTTTCCAACAAAGAACTTACCGAAAATCTCGAGAGATTAGTTTCCGAATTAAACTATATTGCGCCTGTAAATTTTTGTTCCGTAGGCGCGCGAGGCGGGAACCCTTACCTGATTAATTATTTAAGACGGTTACGAATTGCAAATACCATCGGATTCGAACCGGATAGCGAAGAAGCAAGGATTTTAAGAACAAACAACATATACGAAGAAGTTTTTGAATATGCGCTGGGTGAATACGAAACTGACGAAACATTATACATTACTAAGGAACCTGGCTGTTCATCCATATTAAAACCGAATATGGATTTTATAAAAAAACATTTTTCATCGCCTGACTGGTTCGAAATTGTAAATGAAGCACTAATTCATGTCACCGGTCTGGACAATATCTCAAGCAAATTACCCGATATTGACATTATACAGATTGACACTCAAGGTTATGAATATCAAATTATTAAGGGAGGCGAGGAAACAATCAAGCGAATACCCGTAATAATATTTGAAAGCCACATGTACGAATTATATGAAGGACAAAAAACATTCTTCCAAATTCATAATCTCATGACAAAGAATAATTTTCTTCTGAACGACTTGAAACAGCAGGGCGATTTTGGATGTTTGGGGGCGGAGTTTAATTTTGTTTACTTCAATGAGAATTTATTTAAATCCGAGAAAAACAAGGTCACGACTTTGCTGAAAACAGCATATCATTTAAACAATAATAGTTTCGATGAATTATTAATAAAAATAATATAACGTTGAAAGAATTAATTGTAATTTTAGCAGCCGGGAAAATCGAGAATAATCAAATACCGATTGTATCGAACAATAACAACTCGATGCTGCCTGTTAACGGGAAACCAGTAATCAACTGGATTTTGGAAGACTTAACAGAAAGAAGCGATGCTAAAATTAATATTGTAGTAAGAGAGGAAAACCAATTTTTAATCAATAACATAGAACATCTGTACGGCTCCTCTAAACAGGTAAATTCAGTCATCCTTAAAGATTCCAAATGTATTTTGGAATCTTTACTTAAGGGGATAGAGCATGAAAAGGATGCCGCTCTGGTTCAGGTTGTGCTCGGCGATACTCTGATTAAAGATAACATCAAATATTACGATGATTTTGTATATGCGGGATACGTCAATGATTCCAACAGATGGTGTCTTGCAAATATTCAAAACGGGTATATAAAGGATTTAGCAGATAAAAGGGACAAGAAAGGAAGAGAATTTACAGCGCTTGCCGGATTCTATCAGTTTACAAATTTAAAAATTTTAAAGGAATCAATTCGAACTTCGTTAAAAAATAATTGCAAAGAATTAAGCGCGGCATTATTAATGTACAACAAGCAACTGCCGATTAAAGTAAGAATTGCTAAAGAATGGTATGATTTCGGACATATAGAAAATTTCATCAGATCAAAGCATAAATTATTGCAGTCAAGATTTTTTAATTCATTTGAGATAGATGAGTATGCAAATACACTGACTAAAAGCAGCGAGAATAATAAAATCATAGATGAGTACAATTGGTTTGTGAATATTCCGGCGGAATTAAAAATCTTCACTCCAAGAATAATCAAGACATTCAGAAAAAACAATAAATTTCATTTTGTTCAAGAATATTACGGTTACAATAATTTAGCCGAACTGTACATTTACAGCGACCTGCATTATGAAAACTGGATTTCCATAGTTAATAAAATTTTTCAGGTACATAATGAGTTTAAAAAATACAAAGGAAACATCTCTAAAAAAAACCTGTTCGATATTTATTTCGGCAAAACAGAAGAAAGAATTAAGAATTTGCGTGAAAGAGATGCTGACTGGGCTAAGATTCTGGACTATCATTACTTACAGATTAACGGCAAACGTTATCCCGGTTTTTCGTTGATTAAAAATAAAATTAAAAGAAAGGTCGAAAGACTGATATCAAAACATGAATCGACTATAATCCACGGCGATTTTTGTTTTTCCAATATTTTGTTCGACGTAAATAATCAGGTTATCAGAGTTGTCGACCCCAGAGGCAGTTTTGGGAAAAAAGGGATTTATGGAGACCCAAGATATGATATTGCCAAGTTAAGGCATTCCATATCGGGTTTATATGATTATATTATTACGGATAATTTTAAATGCAGAATAAAAAATAACAAAATTGATTATAAAATATTTTCATCGGCTAAGCAGAATAAAATAATGGATTATTTTGATGAGACGCTGATTAGCGAAGGATATGACCTCGATGAAATCAAATTAATTGAAGGATTATTATTTATTTCTATGTTACCGTATCATGATAAAAAAATACAAAGACAAATACTAATGTATTCCACAGGAATAAAAATATTAAATGAATTATTAAATGAGAATAGCAATTGATTTAGACGGAACAATTTGCGACATAAAACAGCCGGGCGAATCTTACCGGGACATTAAGCCTAAAGACGGCGCTGCGGAAAAAATCAAAGACCTGAGAAAGCAGGGGCATTATATAATTATTTTGACAGCCCGCAATATGGCTACGTGCGAAAGCAATTTGGGGAAAGTAATGAAAAATGTCGGCAAAATTACACTGGAATGGCTTGAAAAATTCGATATAGAATATGATGAAATTTATTTTGGTAAACCTAATGCAAATTTATACATCGATGACAGGGCGCTGCGATTTAATAATTGGGATAATATTACAAGCGACTTTTTAAATAAAGAAGCAAGAGAAAGATGAAAATCGTAGTACCGATGGCGGGTCTCGGCAGCAGATTTTCTTCGAAAGGGATTAACATTCCGAAACCTTTTTACGCAATTTTCAATAAACCGATATACTGCTGGGCGCTGGAATCAATTAAAGGTATAAGTGCATCGGAAATAATATTTATCGCGCAATCATCTCATAAAGAGTATTTTAATTTAGATGACATAACCCCGGTAAGCAAAGATACAAAATTAAATTTCATCTTTATCGACGAGATTACCGAAGGTCAGTTGTGTACTGTTTTGAAGGCAAAAGATTCCTTAGACACTGATGAAGACTTATTAGTAATAAGTTCCGATACGATTGTTTCATCGGATATCAAGAATCACATTCAAAATAAAAGAGATGATGTACGAGGAATTATTTCAGTCATAGAAGCGGAAGGCGGTAACTGGAGTTTTGCTAAAACAGATAAGGACGGCAATGTCATTGAAGTAGCGGAGAAAAAGCGTATATCGGATTTGGCAAGTACGGGTATATATTATTTTTCAGGCTGCAAAGAGTTTCTGCATTATGCCGGCAATGTGATTTCAAATAAAATAAAAGAAAAAAACGAATACTATGTGATTCCGCTATATCGGCAATATATAAATGATAATAAAATTATAAAGACTTCCCGAGCGGAGAAAATGTGGGACCTCGGAACACCAGATAAAGTCGAGTTATTTATAAAAAGTCACAAACTTGATTAGCGATAGAGATATTTCATTTGTTGTACAGGGACCGATTACAATAAAAACTATCGGCGATAAAAAAATAAATGTTACCGCTGAGGCGCTTGAAAGCATACGTAAATATTACCCTAACTCGGAAATAATTTTATCCACTTATAAGAATTCAGATTTGAGCGGTCTTCAATATGATGTTTGCGTGGAAAATGATGATCCCGGCGCTACGACATTTAATGACGATATTCTGAAAGGAAAATATCACAACATCAACCGGCAATTGTTTACAACCGGAAACGGTTTAAAAAGAGCAAGCAGAAAACATTGTGTAAAAACCAGAACGGATTGTTTAATTGTTTCGAATTCCCTGCTTAACATCGATACATCTCAATATCGCAGAAACGATAATTTCGGATATTTCGAAAACAGGATTGCGTTATCCGAATTATATACAAGAGATCCGGTTAAATTTCCATTCTTATTCCAGTTTACCGATATCTTTCAATTCGGTTTGACCGTAGATTTGAAAAGTCTATGGGATATTGAATTAGCGCCTGAACCGGAAACCACCAGATACTTTGAGAATAAAAGGCTTCCAAAGTTTTATCTATTGAAAAACTACAATTATTTATTCCGTTGTTCCGCTGAACAATACTTGTGGAGTTCCTTTTTAATTAAGAAAGGATTGAAAGCCCGTTTAAAACATCCGTCACATATAAATTACAGACTTTTTAAATTATCGGAATATTTTTTAATCAATAATTGCATTGTATTCAGTCAGAAAGATTTAGGAATACAATTGCCCGAACACATGAGAGGCTCGGATGGTCCCGGTAATTTATTGTACACAAATAAAGAATGGATTGATTTGTACAATTGGTACATAGTGAAAAATAATAAGACAAAAATTCTATTCCGGTATTTTGCCATATTAAGATATAAATACCGATTTTTTAAAAAATATTTTATCCATTCAGATCCGAAAATTTTTGCCGGTTAGGGAACTAATATTTCCGGCTTATACTTAATGAGAATATTCGTTTATTATTTTGATTGGGATAATACAAGCGGAAACCACTCCGGAATGGCTTATTTTGTCCGGAACTATTCGCTTAAATCCGCGCATAAAGTGAAATTACTGAGAGTTCCCCGTAATTATTCCGTATGTAATTCAATTTTCCAAAGACTATGGAGAGAATATATTATACTTTATTTAAAACTGTTTGCCGGAAAAGACGATGTCATTTTCTTTAACGAATTTTTGAGCCAGGGACAAAAAACCGGACACCCGGTCGAAATATCACTGGCGCTTAGAGAGAAAAACATTAAAAGCAGAATCGTCGGTTTGATTCACCTGCCGGAATCTCTTCTCGAAAAATTTTATGACAATAGTTATATAATAAAGGCTCTGAATTCAACGGACAAAATTATTGTGATGGGCTCAAGCCTCGAAAATTACATAAAACGTTTAATCGATGCGGTTAATGTTATCACGACTTTTCACTACGTTGACACATCATATTATAGACCGTCAGAGATTATCGCCGCAAGGGAATTTTCCGTAATTTGCACAGGTAATTTATTAAGAGATTATAAGACACTCGCAAAAATTATTGAGGGAACACCGGGAATAAAATTTAAACTATGCCTTGGAAAAAGAAATGATAGTGCCGGTTTTATTAATTTTAGTAATGTCGAAATATTCGGATATCTCGATGAATCCGAATTATTGAAACAAATGCAAAGTTCGGATATTCACCTTTCGGTTTTGTTCGATACTGTAGGAAGCAACGCGATAACAACATCGCTGGCATGCGGATTGCCGCAAATAGTGAACAGAATAGGTTCTATTGAAGATTACTGTAATCAGGATAATTCAATTCTATGCAGCAGTGTTGAAGATTTTGTAAATGCCATAAGAACATTAAGCAGTGACAGTAACAAATTAAATATTTTGAAGAGAGGGGCAAGAGAAAGTTCTCTCCGTTACAGTCTTGATAAATCAATTCAGTGGTATGATAATTTTTTCGATAATAATTTTGCATAATGGCTGATAATAACACAAACCGGGAAATGAGAAATCAGTGGAATGAACTGGCGAGAATAAATCCATTCTATGCGATTGATTCGGTTCCTGAATTTGAATCTGTAGAGAAAGCGGATATAAATACTTTTTTTGCGAGAGGAAGAGAAGACGTCGATAAATTCATGAAAGATATGGATATTACCCAATCGAACGAAAAAACAATTGTTGAGATTGGCTGCGGCATGGGAAGAATGTCAAACAGTTTTTCCGAGTATTTCAAAAAAGTAATCGCAGTGGATGTCTCTGATGAAATGCTGAAGAAAGCATCTGAAATTTGCAAAAAGACAAATGTAGAATTTCGTAAAACCGATGGAGACAATCTGAGTTTTATTCCGAACGAATCGGTTGATGTTGTTTTCTCTTTTATAGTATTCCAGCATATTATAGATACCGCATCAATTTTCAATTATATTAGAGATATGTCAAGAGTCTTAAAAATGGACGGCATAGCATATTTTCAGTTAAGAACATTTATTCCCGATTTTGCCGAAGATATCACAATCAAAAAGATAATCAAAAGAAAGATAAAATCCATAATCTCCAGGGATACATCGAATGGGGGCAAAAGAGATGATAATGCAGGTAATCTCGAAAACCAATTTGCGAATAATTTCAGCGTCTGGAAAGGCTCGCGGGTTGACATATCGGATTTGCTTATATTTTTGAAGCAGCAGAAATTTGAAATCATTTCCATTAAAGGCGTCGATACTCAATATACTTTTTTTAAAGTCCGTAAGGCATCTTAGCAGTTCATACGAACCTGATCATACACATAATAAAATAATCAAATTAATTTCATAACGAATTATAAGAAATTTAATATTAAAAGACGGATAACTAATTTTATATATAACAGAATCCACTCTTATCTGTTTGGGAAAAATATAGTGACTGTTCCGTTGATGAAATTTCCTTCTTATAAAATAGCAAGGGAATATAAGTTTTTCTTCGGAGACGAATATATCAGACATTCTACAATCGGTTTGGCTTTAAAACGTATATTGGAAGAGAACATTCCCGGCGCTATTGCCGAAGTCGGCGTATATCGCGGGAAAACAAGTAACATTTTCCGGCTTCTGATACCGGAGCGTAGACTATTTTTGTTCGATACATTTGAAGGATTCCCAAGACAGGATTTGGAAAATGACGTGAAACGCGATGACCGTTTTATGGATACTTCAACGGATGAAGTTAAGAAGAATATTGGAGACATGACAAATGTTATTATCAAGAAAGGTTATGTTCCCGATACATTCAGCGGACTTGAAAACGAATGCTTTGCATTCGTACTTCTTGACCTCGACCTTTATAAGCCGACACTGCAAAGCCTGGAGTTTTTTTATCCTAGATTGTCTGCTGGAGGTTATATTATGATTCATGATTATAACAGCCCTGAATCAAATTGGGCGTGCAAACGTGCCGCCGATTTGTTCTTTAAAAATAAAGCGGAAAAATTCATAGAGGTAAGCGATGTCAGCGGGTCAATTATTGTCAGAAAAACTTAATATTTTATTATCGAAAAATACTAAATGCAGGTAAGCGTTATTATATGCACATATAAGCGGTACGAATTATTAAGACTGGCAGTTGACAGTCTGATTAATCAGACTGCCTCAAAAGATTTATTTGAAGTTCTGATTATTGAAAATGACATTAAAGAGAGCAAAGAGATAAAGGAAATTACGGAATATGCTTCGAAACAAATTAATATCAGAAAAACACTTGAACCGTCAATAGGTCTGTCTAATGCAAGAAACAAAGGAATCAAAGAAGCAAAAGGCGGCTATTTATGGTTTCTTGACGATGACGCTAAAGCAAATCCGGATTATATTCTAAATCTGAATAAAATAATCGATGAGATACATCCGGATGTATGCGGCGGTCCTTACTTCCCCTTTTATCTGACAGATAAACCAAAATGGTTTAAGGATGAATATGGGACAAACCAATATAATAATCTTCCGCGAATGCTTAACGATAATGAATATTTGTCAGGCGGGAATATTGTTTTTAAGAATTCTTTCTTCAACGAATATGGTTTCTTCGATACAAGTCTTGGTATGAAAGGAAATTCGATTCTTTATGGCGAAGAAACATATCTGCAAATAATAGCCCGAAAAAAGAACACGAAGATTGTAATTTATGGTTCAAATGATTTATTTATTTACCACTTTGTTTCTGAAGATAAAATGAAAATAAGGGACAGAATCCTAAGGTCATTTAAACTGGGCTACTCACATACGTTTATGGATGACAATTCTTTCAAAAAATTCACCTTATTGTATTATACATTGAAAACATTCGTTAAAATTGCAATGGATATATCAATTTGTCCTTTCTCACGAAAGAGAGAGAATTATATATATTTAAAAAATTATTATTATGAAGTTACCGCCCGGAAATTCAGTGTTCTGGGTAACTTATGCTACAAACTGACGCATTAATTATTATTCGACAAATTATTATCACAAAACAGTAATAAATGAAAATTCCAATTATAATATTTGCTTATAATCGTCCGGACAACCTTAGCAGAATTCTTGATGGTTTAAAAAAACAGGATTTATTTAAATTAATTTTCTTCATAGACGGTCCGAAAACTGAAACTGATGTACTGAATGTAAGAGAAACGATAAATATTGCCAAATCTGTTGACTGGTGCGACAAAGACATCATAATTCACGAAAAGAACAGAGGTCTGCCCGGAATGTCTCATGATATGGATACTATAAGCGATATGCATGAAATGTTTGCCGTGGTTGAAGATGACTGCCTGCCTATGCCCGATTTTTTTCATTATGTTTGTGAATCTCTTAAGTATTATAAAGACTACAAGAATGTATTTGCAATCGGCGGCTATCAGCCGTTAAGAACCAAATACTTTAAGAATTACAATTATTCAGTTGTAAGTTCATACAGATTTTTGTGCTGGGGTTGGGCTACATGGAGCAGCAAATGGAAAGAACTCAAATATGAAAGGGATAACTTTGAGAAACTTTTCAATAATTTGAATGACATTCCCGATATAGCCGGTATCGACTTAATAGGAGGCGCGTTAGCCGTAAAGGAAGGACGAATTAAAACGTGGGACATTCAGGTATCATTAGCCATGCTCTCGCAAAATAAAGTTATGATACTGCCTGTAAACGGATTAATAAAAAATATAGGACTAACGAAAGGAACGCACGGAGGAGGTGATTTTCACCCGAACCACAATCTGAATATTTCATACGCTAATATTAGCAATTTTGATTTTATAGACGACGTTATCCCCGGTATACATAATTCATATTTGTGCAGCATGATAAAAAAGCAGTTTAACCCGGATATTTACGACAAATTTTCAATAAAGTTGAACAAATTCTTTTTCATCGTAAAAAATCAGTTTCATTATGAAAATTGACAATATAAAAATCAGATTTGCTAGAAAATTCCCAAAACTATTATATTTCTTTTTCTCAACAACCTACAACCCTATTGAAGTACCGATAGATGCTGAAGCATACAGGCTTTTTACAGGTGTATATTTGAAAGAAGGTGATTCCGTTCTTGATGTAGGAGTAGGAATGGGATTCGGATTATTTGAAATGATGAAGAAGACAAAAAACTTATACGGCATTGACGTCGATAAGAAAGCCGTAAAGATTGTTAAGAAAAAATTCGACAATTATGAGTCCATAAAATTCCGGCACTATAACGGCAGGATATTGCCATTCGATGATAATTCGTTTGATTTTATTATAAGTGTGGATGTGATAGAACATGTAAAAAATTACAATAAATTTCTTTCCGAATTATACCGCGTATGCAGAAAAGGTTTTTTAATATCGACTCCCAATCGGCGCCCGGAAAACACCAAACCGGATGGAATGCCGATGAATTTCTGGCATCTGAGAGAATGGAATAAAGACGAACTGTTACAAATATTAGCAGAAAACGGTTTAAAGAAAATCGATTGGCATTTTATAAATGGCAGAAATGAAGGGCCCTTTCAGACTACGAATGAACCAGCCGGGATGTCACAAACATTGACTCCGTTTATTTACAAAGTATAGTTAATTGGAAAGGATTAGTTTGCTAAACAGGTTAAGAATTATCAGATATTATCTTTTTAATATTCTTCGATTAAAGAGCAAATCGAGTAATTTACCAATTTACGATATTGATTTAACAAATAGTTTATCAAAGATACACAAAAAGAGAGTTTTGCTCTCTTATATTGTAGATGCGATTAATATTACCGACAAAAGTAATTATCACAATGCAATAATAATATGCAGGAACATAATTCAGTCTTTTAACGAATTGGGATACTTGGTCGATTTAGTCGATTTTCGGGACCAATTCTTTAAACCGAGAAGGGAATATGAGATATTTGTCGGGCATGGAATGGTAAATTATATTAACATCATAAATGGATTGAATACAGATTGCCGGAAATTCTATTATGCAACAGGTTCGTATTGGAAATTTCATAACGAGGAAGAAGAAAAAAGGTTTAACGATTTTTATAAAAGAACAGGCATCAAAGCGGAAGTTGACAGATATTTTCACACAGGAGAAGAACTTGCCCTGATGAACAGTGAAACGGTTATCTTAATGGGTAATAAGCAGACTCTTAAAACATACGATAAGTTTAAAAATGTTAAATTAATAAACGGAATTGTTTCGGATGATTCGTATGACCATTACAATACAGATTGGAAACAGAGAAAGAATAATTTTCTTTACTTTGCAGGATACGGGAATATACATAAAGGGTTAGATTTGCTTATAGAGGCATTCAGCAAAACGAATTTGAATCTATGGATTGTTTCAAATCTAGACGATTCAATTCTTAAAGCATATAAAGATATATTAGATTCAAGTTTGAATATCCGGGTAATAGGATTTGTCAATTACCGGACTGAAGAGTTTTACAAAATCATGAACAATTGTGCGTTTGTAATTCTTCCTTCATGCAGTGAGGGGTCGGCGCTATCAGTAAGTGAATGCATGATTTACGGCTTGCTGCCCGTCATAACGAATACATGCGGCATGGATATAGATGATTTTGGTTATTACATACTACCATCAATTGAAGATATCAGACTGAAAATTTTGGAATTAAGCGAATTTAATGAAAGTGAGTTAAAAACGCGTTCTCAAAAAGCCTCGGAATACGTAATTGATAATCTAAACGAAGAAAATTTCAGGAACAATTTTAAAAACATAATATTGCATAAGCACATTGAGCCGGTATAAAATTGCCCATATCACACAATTCTATTATCCAATAATCGGAGGTCAGCAGTTATATATTAAAAATCTTATAGATTTATTAGGAGATGAAATAGAGCAGTTCGTGATACAGGGGTGGCTTGAAAAATCAAATTATAATTACGTAAAGAATTTAAGTAACTTCGGAAGCCAGATAGAATCCAGAATGGGAAGATTATTCCCATATTTTTCCTGGTACCGGAGTCTGTACTCATTAAAATTTGAGAAAAAATTATTAAAATCATTTGACAAATTGCTGTTACATTATCCTTTTTTCTATCCATCCGTTAAATGGCATGAAGATATCATAGTTTTATCTCACGGAGTATTATGGAACAGACCGTTTAAGGATAGAACAGACAGGGTATTTAAAAAACTCGCTGTCGAAACAAAGAAAAAATGCAAGATTGTTTCAAACGATACAGATTATCTTCGTGAGATCGGGATAGATGCGAAACCAATGCAAAATGAATTCTGCGAAATAGAAAAAAATGTATTCTATTTTCCAAATTGCGTTGACACTGATATTTTTTGCCCTTCAGAGTCCAAGAAAGAAAACATAATACTTGTACCGAGAAATCTCAGACCTGACAGGGGCATCCATTTGGCAATAGAATCATTTGGATTGATATCAAAACATTTTCCTGATTACAGATTAGTAATCGTGGGCGCACTTTATGAAGGCAGTAATTATTTCAATAATTGTATTTCCATTGCAAAAGATTATAACATCATTGATAAGATGGAAATGCATAGTACGGTTTCGCAAAATAAGTTACTGAATTTTTACAGACGCGCTAAATTAACTTTGATACCGTCGATTGATTTCGAAGGCACATCATTAAGTGCATTGGAATCGATGGCATGCGGGACTCCCGTAATTTCAACTAATGTCGGAGGATTGGCAGATATACCTTGTGTACATGCAGAGACTAATTCCGCGGATTTTTCGGAGAAAATTATATATGTATTAAATAATTTGGAAATTTTTTCCAAAGAACAAACTCAATCTGTAAACTTAAGGTTCAATATCGGCAAATGGACATCAAATTGGAATAAACTGTTAACAACTTAATTATGAAAAGTTTATTAATCAGATTGTATAATATATTTATCCCTCTTGAGTTTTTATTGCTAAGATTGACCGGATATTTTCCTTCCCATCATATACGGAAATTATTTTACAGGATTTTCGGTGTACATATAGGCAAAGGTTCCCATATATACATGGGGGCTGAGATTCGCAATCCAAGATGGCTTAAAATTGGCAATAATACTTCAATCGGGCATAGAGTCATTCTCGATGCCCGCGGCAGAATTACAATCGGGAACAGCGTCAATATAAGCACGGGAGTATGGATTTGGACCGCTCAGCATGATACTAACTCAAAAATATTTGACGTTTACATTAAACCGGTCGTAATTAATGATTACGCCTGGGTTAGTTGCAGAAGCATAATACTTCCCGGTGTTACAATAGGAAAAGGCGCTGTAGTGGCTGCAGGGGCAGTTGTTACCAAAGATGTTGAGCCGTATACTATAGTCGGAGGAATCCCGGCTAAGCCTATAGGCAAAAGAACAGAAGATCTGGATTACAAACTCGACGGCTATTTGCACATGATATAATATCGATTAACAATTAGCAATTAGCAATTAACTTTTAATGGAAAGCATTAATAATTTGGTTTTATGAAAGACAATCCGCTGGTTTCGATAATTATCCCCTCTTTTAATCAGGGTAAATATTTAGAAGAAACAATATCGTCCGTTCTGAATCAGGATTATAATAATTTCGAATTAATTGTAATTGACGGCGGTTCAAACGATAATTCGGTCGATATCATAAAAAGACACGCTGATAGAATAAAATACTGGATTAGTGAAAAAGACGAAGGACAGACAGACGCGATTATCAAAGGTCTTAATAAGTCGGATGGCGAATATTTTATGTGGCTCTGCTCTGATGATGTTATGGAACCTTCGATGTTATCCGTTTCGGTTTACTTTCATAAGAAATATCCCGATGCGGGTTTAACTTACGGTGACCGAATCCGCATAGACGCAAAAGGGAATATTTACAGCATGCAGAGATTCCCTGATTATAAAAAGTGGTTCATCAAATGGGGTTTCAGCATACCTCAGGAAACCACATTGATAAAAAAATCCGTCTACGACAAAACCGAAGGTCTGGACAAGAGTCTTCATATGGGAATGGATTTTGATTTATGGTGCAAACTTAATAGGGTTTCGAATATTTATCATATCCCGGCATATCTCGGTAGATTCAGAAATCACGGAAGCAATAAATCGGCGATATTCTCTAAGGAATATTCTGAGAATGGTTATAACGGCGTTTATACAAAAGAATATTATAATTTGTACTTGAAATATTTCGGTAAAAAACCCGCGGAGTATAAAATATTTTTCAGAAATACTTACGAGCATTTTGCAGGCTTTATTGAAAGGCGCACGGTTAAATACAAAAAGGAAACCGAATTAATTACAAAAATTCGATTAGATGAAAATACTTCTTCTGCATAATAAGATTCCGGTACCGTTATCTCACGCAGGGATAAACAAGGGAATTACTAATTACATAAATGTAATAAAAGAACAACACAATATTGATTTTCTATGCCCTTACTATACAAATGAAGATGACGAAGAAATCAATAAGTTCGAAAAGGATTTTATAAAAGTTATTAAAGTGCGCGTCAATTCCTGTTTCCCGTCAAAATACGATACACTTAAATCAAAAATTAAGTATTACGGCAATACATATTTAAAAAACATTCCCGGAATTGTAAATCTTTACCGGTTCAAAGAGATTGAATCAAAATTAAAAGATTTACTCGCGAATAATGATTACGATTTAATACAGGTATACAGTTTATATATGTGTTCTTATGTAGAATCGATTCAGGAATACAGCAAAAACATTGTATTAGGACCTATCGATGATGAAATAGAAGCCTCCAGACTTATAATCGAGTATAAAACGGGAAAACAAAAATTAACGGCTAAAGTAAATTACAATATCAACCGCAATTATTTCGGCAAAATATACAATCAGTGCAGAAATGTTTTGTTTTTTTCAAAGAAAGATATTGAGACTACAAACAAAGAATTTAATCTTGGAGATAAAGCGAAGTTATGCCTGATACCTCACGAACTGGATGAAAAAATGGACTATGCAGCATCAAACCCTTACCCATCGGATTCCCGTTCTATTTTGTTTGTCGGTTCGCTGTCCCCTTTTTTCAATCAGGATGCAGTTAAGTATTTCGTTTCGGAAATTTTCCCGAAGATTCTTAAAGAAATACCTGATTCTTTGTTTTATATTGTAGGACAGGGAGCACCGCAGGAAATTATTGATTTAGGTAAGCGGAAAAATGTTATTGTAACCGGTAAAGTAAGTGATGACGAATTAAAGAGTTATATAATTCACGCCGATGTTTATGTTTCGCCTTTAAGAACCGGGACAGGATTAAAGACAAAAATCATAGAGGCGTTGAAGTTCGGAAAAGCAATTGTGTCGACATCTCATTCACTTAATGCTTTATGGGGATTTAACGATGACAATATCCGAATAACAGATGATACAACAGTGTTTTCAAAAGAAATTGTGACTATATTAAATAATGAGAACAGGAAATTGCAACTTGGGAAAAATGCAAGAATTTTATTTGAAAATGAATATTCAAACAAAGCGTTGAAACCGAAATTATTGGAAGTGATAAACGGATTAAATAAAAGCAACAATGGAAAATAAGATAGTTTCGTTTCATAAGTTTTTGGAAAAAACAGTTTATCCCGAATTTCCGTTCAATCCTCCTGAAATTTTTCCCGAATTCAGTTCGTTTGATTACATGAAAATAAACAGCGGCAACAAAATTTATTCCGCTGTCAGAGATTTGCTCGTAAATTTTGAATTCGATAAAAATAATATCGGGAATGAGAATTGGAATCCGTTTGGTGATTTTGTGAAAGAAGGACAGAAAATATTAATTAAACCGAATTTAGTTACACATTATCACGTCAAAGGCAAAGAGGGATTGCTCTGGAGTATATCAAACCCCTCTATAATAAGAGTACTAATAGATTATTGTATTAAAGCGATTGGAAAGAGCGGAAAAATAATCATTGGCGATACACCGGTAGAAAGCTGCAAATTTGACGAGTTGACGGAAACCATCGGATTGAAACAATTAATTAAATTCTACAACGAATCAGGCTACGATAATATCGAATTAATGGATTTCAGAACTTACGAAACGACATATTACCCGAACTCCAATATTGAGACTAAAGAATTAATAGGCGATCCGGACGGATATACTGATATCGATTTGGGAAACAATAGCCTCTTTGACGAACTTGAGAAGAAAAAAGGTCCTCAGAATTACTATACACTTGGAGACCATACGGTGAATCACGAAAATCCCCGCAGTAAAATCGAAGGATTACCGAATAAATATCACAAATTAAATAAACATATTTACAGGATACCAAATTCAGTTTTAACATGCGACTTTGTAATTAATGTAGCCAAATTGAAAACACATAAATTCGCGGGCTCTACACTTCTACTGAAAAATATCGTGGGTATTACACAGGGAAAAGAATTTTTACCTCACAGACGGCCGGGTACTCCGGAAGAAGGAGGCGATTCTTTCAGAGATTACCCTTCGGCGAAATATTTATTCGGTATCAGAATGAAAAAAATATTTTTCAAGACTCTCGGGAATAAATTGTCGCTGACAGCAAAGAAAATCTATCATTTGGCTATACCGGAAAAACTTCCTCATGAAAAACATTCCGAACCTCTATGGGGCGACTGGCATGGAAACGATACAATATGGAGATCGATTCTTGATTTAAATATCATTCTGAAATACGCGAATAAAAGCGGATTAAATTCAGTAAAACAAAGAAACTTCCTTGGAATTATAGACGGAGTAATCGGTATGGACCATGAAGGTCCTATGCAGGGTTTGCCGGTTGAAAGCAATTTAATCATTGCCTCCAAACAACCTGTTGCGGGTGATATACTCGGTTCTTATTTAATGGGTTTCAACCCAATGTACATACCTGTTATTGCCAATTCGCGAAATATACGTAAATACGAAATTGACAATATTAATCTTAATACAGATAACATTTCGGGAAATATACCTCTCAACGAAGCAGTTTCAATATTTATTCCTACAAAAGGCTGGTATGATACTCTTTACAATACATTTATGGATTTCAAAAATTTCAACAAATGACGTACAAAACAATTAACGGAAATATATACAGCATTGCGATATTCGATGTCGTTAGTATTACACTGGCATTTTTACTCCCCTCATTTGTTCATCTTGCCAATTTCAATTTATATCTTCTGGAACCTTTCAGAATAGTATTAATTTTTTCTTTTCTTCTTCGCAGCAGAGTCAATGCGGTATTATTGGCAATACTGCTTCCGGTGATTACGTTATTAATATCAAACCATCCCAGTTTATATAAAGGTTCAATAATCATTACCGAACTTCTGATTAATACGTTCTTAATTATTTTATTCGAAAAGAAGAACATGAATTATTTTCTTGCCTGCGCGGCATCAATAATAATTTCAAAAATCTTCTACTATGGGATAAAGTATTTCTATTTAAGAAACGGTATTATGGAAGGAGATCTAATTGCCACGCCAATAATTACGCAAATTCTTGTCATGCTTTTGTTAAGCGCAGTGTATTATTTCTTAAACAGAAATATCGATTTCAAGAAAAGAAGTTTTAACAATTAATCGCTATTGGATTTAATCAATCTAAATTCATTTCTTAAATTCGGTTACTTTCTTAAGTATCAAAGCAGTATTAAACTTGATTTTTCAGGTTTAAATAAATCGCGTTATTCCGGATTAACTGAAAATGAGATTATTGAGACAGGAAGTAATTTATTTAAAAAAATTATATCAGAATATTTCGTTCCCGGGAAGAAACATGTTGTACCGTTAAGCGGAGGTCTGGACAGCAGGGGTTTGCTTGCGGCGCTTCTTGAATTTACTTCAGCGGAAAATATTTCTACATATACGTTCGGAACTCCTGGTGCGTATGATTTCGAAATAGGAAACACAATTGCAAAAAATACCGGGACAAAACATTTTGCAATGCCGTTAAACGAACATGAATATTCATTGAATGAGGAAATTGCTCTCTCGCAAAGGACAGACAGCCAAACATTTCTTTTCCATCACCCTCCTTTGAACATATTGGATAATCACTTTTCCGGTCATGTTATATGGTCGGGCTATATAGGTGATTGGATTGCCGGCTCCTATCTCAGGACTAATCCGGCTGATAATATTTTAGATGCTAAAAAAGGAATCATAGAAAAAGAAACGTTTTCAAGAAATATTAGACTTACTAATGTAAGTGATGACGAATTTAATAATTTGTTTGAATTGCATAATTCCATAAATCCCGATTTGCTGAGTTATGAAGAACAAATTGAAGCACAAAACAAACTTATAAAGAACACGGTCCCTAATATTCTTTTTGGCGGATTTAATTATATCACTCCTTATATAAACGCGGAATGGATTAATTTTTTAATGAACCTTGACAATAAATTCAGGCATGACGAATATATCTTTAAAAAAATACTGTATAGATTATCTCCGCGTTTGTTCTCGATGCCTACAAAAACCAATTTAGGATTGCCGTTGAACTCATCAGCCAACAGATTATTGATTAGAAGAATCATAAGGAAGGCAAAAAATATTTTTAACAGCCGTATATTCACTTTGTTCCCTGATAAAGGAATAAATTATATTTACTTCGCTGACGCGATAAGAAACAGGAGCGATATAAACAAACTGATACATTCATCCGTTATGGATTTATCGGAAAGAAATATCGTCGATTGGATTGATATCAAATCTATATGGAACAAGCATATTTCCAAGAATAAAAATTATTCGGAAGCATTAATTCTTCTGGCATCGCTTGAAATTCATTTAAAAGCGGGGAAAGTCGTATAGAATGAATATCTGCTTCGTAACAAAATCGGATTACAATGTAATTAAAAACATAGGCAGAATCAGGGAGCTGCCCGTTGAATTGAGCAAACTCGGGAATAAAGTATCATTGATTACAGCAATCTACGGTAATAAACCGGAAAAGAATGTTTGTGGCAGCGAGTTTCAAAATATCACTTTTATCCCTATCGGGAGTAAGTCTTTCCTGATGTCATTTTTTTATGCAATTAAATTATTTCTATTTTTCTTTTTTAATACCGGATATATTAAATCTATAGATACATTCATAATTGATTATACTTCCGTTGCCCCTTTGTTTATTTTTATTTTATTAAGCAGGCTTCGTAAATCAGGAACTAAGTATATTCTTGATATTAGAACAATACCTGTTGATGTTAAGGGCATAAGGGATTTTTTGGCATACTTCGAATATGATATGGGAATTAAGATAGCAAGCCTTTTTTGTTCCGGGATTTCGGTAATTACAGAAGATATTAAATGCGATGCGATGAAAAGAGCGCTGAACAAAAAAGTGAAAATGGAAATATGGAATTCGGGAGTAAATCTTAATACATTTAATTACAAATCCGAACCTGCTTCTTTGTCCGGAATTATAAATGAAGGTGATTTTGTGTTGATACATCATGGTGTTCTGAGCCTCAATAGAGGTATTATCGAATTGGCAAAATCCATGGAGATTGTGAGCAGGCAGAACAGTAAAATTAAACTGCTGATTATCGGAAGCGGTCCGGCATACGGAAGGTTAAAAGAGATTATTGATATTTCAGGATTATCCGAATCCGTATACTTGACAGGACAGGTGCCTTATGACAAAATTCCGGGTTATATTTCTTTGTGCAGCGCCGGAATAATTCCGCTTCCGGATATGGATTGGTGGAGAGTCAGCAGCCCGCAAAAGTTATTTGAATATATGGCAATGGGAAAACATTTGATTGTATCCGATATAACTGCTCATAAAAAAGTTTTGGGAAACAACGATTTCACAATATACATAAAAAATATTTATCCGGAATCGATTGCAAATGCTATATTGGAAGCATACGGCAAATGGTCCGATTCCGATATTAACTTTGATGCAATTAAATTAATATCATCGAATTATACCTGGGAAATTCAGGCAAACAAAATTAATAATTTTATACATAGTGTCTAAAAGTTCATTATCCGAGTATTCGAAAAAAGCAGAAGTATATTTATTTCTCTTTAGTATTCACTATTATGCTTATCATACTATAATTTCTTCTCTGCTTTTCAATTTTCAGAATGAAGACCGAATAATAAAAAGCATTCTGGATTTTATTATAATCATATGGTCAATATTCATTTTGTACAATAAAAAGACTTATGATAAGATGTACGGCAAGTTCATTGGGATTCTGCTGCTTATCTCCACAGCAACGTTTCTATTTAATTACGACGAAGTAAGTTTCCTCACCCATTTGAACGGTTTAAGAGATCCTATGTTAATGGTTTGTTCTTTTATTATCACTATGTACATTATAAATGAGCACTCTGAATACATTGTGCCCAGAATGAACAAACTGCTTATTTATTTTTGTATTATAAATATCCCTGTCTCCTTTTATCAGTTTTCACTTTATGGCGCAAGCGATGGAGTCGGAGGAACATTTCTATTAGGCGGCAGCGGTCTGTTGACTCAAATCTTATTCTTAATAAATTTTTTCCTTGTCCTGATTTATGCGCCGGATATAAACAGCGATAAAATAAATATCAAAAAATTCATTATTATTTTACTGCTGTTATTTCCGACTTTTATCAATGAAACCAAAATATCATATCCGCTTTTTGCGTTATATTTTGTTTTCCTTTTTAAAGGGACAATAAGCATAACAAAATCATTTGCTGTTTTAGTCCTGGGATTTATTATTCTCAATATGTTTCAGATAATTTATTTTGAGACGCTCGGTGAATCCGATGATATGGATATATTCACAAACAAAGATTATCTGACAGCATATTTATTCAGCACCGAAGATAAAGAAGATATGTCAAGATTCGGCAGGGTTGAAATTGCCTATGATTTAAATAAAGATGTTCCGCACAAACTTCTGTTAGGTAACGGGTACGGGATTTTCAAAGGACAGAATATTTTAGGTACCGTAAAAAGAGGTGATTACTTGAATTATCTCTATAAAGGAACCGTGCTGTTTATATTTGATGCATTTATGCAGGGAGGAATATTTTTGATTATATATGTATTCCTGTTTTTCTGGTATGCAATCTATTCTATAAAACGAGGTTCTTACAAAAAAATCATAAACTTTAGATATTTCATTATGATTTTTATTTTTATCGCCGGCGTTTATAATACTTTCTATTTTGAATCTTTCTGCATTTTTATAACCGCGTATATAATAAATTATTTACGATTCCAGAATAATATTGGGAAAATCCAATAACATCGTACTGCTGTTTCTGAAAATACCTCCTCCATTCGGCGGAGGGGAGATTATTAACCAATTGATCTTTAATTGCCTGAAGGAAGACAACTTCAGAATATTTTTAATAGAATCCAGCGTTAAATCCAACAAATCAACTCAGGGAAGACTATCGCTCTGTAATTTATACTGGGGATTTAAGTTTATTAAGGACTCTATACACTCAATAATAGGTATCAGACCTTATAAAATTTACATAAGTCTGCCTAAAGATTCTCTTTCGTTTTTTAGAAATTCGCTGACAATACTTTTTGCCAAACTATTGGGAATAACTGTTTACGGCGATTTAGCAGGCACTTCATTTACGTTTATGGATGGGAATAATGTAATGATGAAAATCTACGGTAAATACATTTTTAATAAGATTGACAGCATCAGGATTCTGGGGGACAACGTCAAGAATTATATTCCTTATGTAAAAAAAGACAAATTATTTTCTCTTTCAAACGGAATCGGCAAAAACGATTTTTTCACCGTAGATTCGAAACAACTTAGCCGGGATACACTGAATTTAATTTATGTCGGTTCCCTTGAGCCGTCAAAAGGCATAAAAGAATTGTTTTCGGCAATTAAATTATGCAATGATAATAATTTAAAGATTAAAATTAACATTTTAGGCGAATGGATTAATACCAGTTTCAAAAAGGAAATAATGAAATTTGTTGAAGACAATAGATTAAAAGATATCATCGAGTTTCACGGCTTATTAGTTGATAAGAGTAAATGGGAAGTATTCATTGACTCAGATGTTTTAATTCACCCTACTAAATGGGACGGACAGCCCGTCACTATTTTGGAGGCAATGAGTCTAGGACTTGGCGTGATAACAACAAATGTCGGCGCTATACCCGATACTATACAAAACATGCACAATGGCATAATATTATCCGACTCAAATCCGATGGGAATATACAATGCCGTAAAAAACATTTATTATGACAGGGAGTTGCTACAATCTTTTTCGGCAAATAACATTAATACCTTCAGGAATAATTTAACCCATGATATTTTTATTGATAAATTCCGGAAATGGCTTCTCAAATAACAGTGTATTCTTTAAATAAATAAAAACAAATATCATATTTTGTGCGGAATAATAGGATTTATAGGCATCGGTAATAAAGAAATACTGGAACGTTGCACAACACTTCTTGAACATCGCGGTCCGGATGACGCAGGGGTCGAGTGGTTCGATAAATGGAATTCGGGATTCGGACACAGACGGCTTTCAATTATAGACCTCAGCAAAGCAGGTCACCAGCCTATGTCATCGGCGGACGGCAGATACTGGATTACTTATAACGGCGAAGTGTTTAATTACGCAGACGTTAAAAAGGAATTGGAAGAACTAAAGAATGAAGACTCTTCCAAACCAAGATTTATTTTTAAAAGCAAGAGCGATACCGAAGTCATCCTGTACGCTTATATGGCATGGGGCGAAAAATGTCTCGATAAATTCAATGGTATGTTTGCTTTTGCTATCTTCGATACGCTTAAAGGCGAAGTGTTTATTGTCAGAGACAGACTGGGCATTAAACCTCTCTATTTCACCGAAGTGGATGAGGGCCTTATTTTTGCCAGCGAGGCTAAAGCCTTTCTGAAGAGCGGACTTATTAAACTAGAACCTGATTACTATGCTCTTAAGACACCTATGCACTATCAGGTTGCGCCCCTAACCGGATTTGACGGTATTTATAAACTTGAAGCCGGACATTTTATTAAATACAAACTTAAACATTCGAACGATACGGGGAAGAACGGCGTTCGGAATAATTCAGCAGACAGGTTGGCTCCTATAACCGGTAATATTAAAAAAATTCTTGCGGCAGAGAGTAACGGCAGTAAGTTCGATACCGGTTTAAGAGATGATATTACCCGTTCAGTCAGCAACCTTGAGATTACAAGGTGGTGGGAGATTAAAGTGTCTGAAAATGACAACAGAAGCGAGAAAGAACTTGTCGATGAACTCGATGAATTATTAAATGATTCGGTTAGACTGCAGATGGTCAGCGATGTCCCCGTCGGTCTTTTCCTTAGCGGGGGTCTTGATTCCTCTATAATTGCCGCTCTGATGAGAAAGCACTATAAAGGTTCGATAAATGCTTTTACAATAAAATTTTCAAAGGATGATCAAAAATTCGAAAAACTTGAGGACGACAGTTACTGGGCTAAAAAAGTCGCCGATCTTTTTGAGTTCAATTACGAAGAAATGATTGTCAAACCCGAAACGGAAAAACTTTTGCCGCATATGGTTTACCATCTTGATGAACCCGTTGCAGACCCTGCTGCGATTAATACTTACCTTATTTCGAAATTCGCGAGACAAAACAATATTAAAGTTCTATTAAGCGGGATGGGAGGCGATGAGATTTTTGCAGGCTACAGAAAACAACTTGCATGTCTTAGAGCGGATACTTACAAGAAATATATCCCTAAATTAATTCGGAATTGGGTCGAACGATATTATAAGAACATACACGTTGCAAGCAGTATAGAAGGTTTCAAATTAAACCGCTGGATAAAAAGATTTCTTTCATTTGCTTCATATGAAAGATTTGAAAGATTCCTTCTTTCGGATATCGGTCTTAATATTAAGGATTATGAAAATGTATTCAATAATTCAATAAAATACACAGATTCTTTCTATTATTTGAAAGAGAAGAAACTGTTTGACGAAATAGACGCTTCTTATCTGACAAAGATGTGCTATTGCGATACTAATACATTTATGATTTCTCATAACCTGATTTATTCAGATAAGGCAAGTATGATGGCAGGTGTTGAAACAAGACCGCCGCTAATCGACCATAGAATAGTCGAATTCATGTTCAGACTTCCGCCGAAATACAGGATTAACGGAAATAAACAAAAATATCTTCTTAAAAAAGTTGCAGAGCGTTATCTCCCCAAAAATATAGTGAACAGACCAAAGGCTCCTTTCGGCTCACCCCTGCGTTCATGGGTAAAGGGAGTTCTCGCATCCGATATCGACAAAAAACTCAGTATTGAAAATATCAGCAAGAAAAAATTTCTTAATGCAGAGAAAATCAGGGATATCGTTATGCGCGACAGAAGCGGCAAAGAAGATCTCGCACATGTAGTGTACAGATTCCTTGTACTTATGACATGGTGGGATACTTTTTTTACAGATTCGTTTTTTTAATTGAAAAGTAAATATTCTTCTATTAAATAATGAAACAAATAATACAATACCAGAAAACCGGAGAAATGAAAGTCGATGAATTGCCCGTACCTCAACTGAAAGACGGTTACGTACTTGTTGAAAATTATTTTTCGCTTATTTCTTCAGGTACGGAACGCACCTCCGTGGAAACAGCGAAAGCATCGATGATGGGTAAAGCAAGGTCTAGACCGGATTTGGTGAAACAGGTTATCGAAAGCGCAAAGAAAGAAGGTTTGAAAGCCACATGGGATAAAGTACAAAACAGGCTGGACAATTATAAGGAACTTGGATATTCGTGTGCAGGAATTGTAAGAGATTCAGCCTGCAGTGAATTCAAACCCGGGGACAGAGTTGCTTGCGCAGGCGCCGCTGCTAATCATTCGGAATTTGTTCTCGTTCCAAAAAACCTTACCGCAAGAGTTCCTGATAATGTATCTTTTGAAGATGCAGCATTCACAACTCTTGGCGCAATCGCTATGCAGGGTGTCAGACAGGCCGATTTGAGACTTGGTGAAAAAGTTGCTGTCATCGGTCTTGGACTGCTTGGTATTATTACTGTGCAGTTGTTGAAAGCAAGCGGCTGTAAGGTTATAGGTCTGGATATAAACGACAATAATTTTCAAATCGCGGAAACCCTGGGCTGTGACTTAACTGCATTATGCAATGAAGAATCGGTTAAACTGGTTGAATCTTTTACCGATGGATACGGAACCGATGCGGTTATTATCACTGCCTCCTCAAAATCGAACGAACCGGTTGAACAGGCATTACAGTTCGCAAGACGGAAATCGAATATCGTAGTCGTAGGTGCAGTAGGAATGAATCTGCCCCGCTCCCCTTTTTATGAAAAAGAAATTAATTTGAAAATTTCATGCTCGTATGGACCCGGAAGGTATGACAGAGAATATGAAGAATACGGCATTGATTATCCTTTCGAATATGTCAGATGGACAGAAAAAAGGAATATGCTTTCGGTTCTCGAATTGCTTTCTGAAAACAAAATTAGTTTTACTCCTCTGGTGTCACACAAATTTAACATTAGAGACGGTTTACTCGCGTACGATTTAATAACCGGTAAAACAGACGAAAAATATCTGGCGGTTTTACTTGATTACGGCAAAGGGAAGAATGATGATAAATCTAATATTATCATTAAAGAAAAAACGACTTTTAAAACAACTGACCTGCTAAAGACGAATATAGGTTTAAAAGTTGAAAATATAGTCGCAGGATTTATTGGCGCCGGTAATTTCGCACAATCGTATTTATTACCCGTACTGAAATCCCGGAATATTAGGCTGAAGACTGTTGTTACTTCAAAACCCGTTAACGCATCTTCCGTAAAAGATAAGTTCGGATTTGAATTTTGCGGCACTAATGCTGACATGATATTCGATGACAAAGAAATCAATACAGTGTTCGTTGCCTCGAGACATGACTCACACGGTAATTATGCAATTCGGGCGCTCAAATCCGGGAAGCATTTATTTATTGAAAAGCCGCTTGCAATAAGCGAAGCAGATATTGAAACAATTAAAGAATTGTATCCAGACACAGGGCTGAATTTGTTTGTAGGCTTTAACCGAAGATTCTCTAAATCATTTAAGGATATAAAAAAGTTTTTCGACAATTCAAAGGAGCCGAAAATCATTACGTACAGAGTTCATGCTGGCTTTATTTCGTCATCTCACTGGATTCAGGATTCGAATCAGGGCGGCAGAATTACGGGAGAAGGATGTCATTTCATTGATACAATGCAATATCTTACCGATTCCATCCCTGTTTCTTTTTATGCTGCCTCCATACGTTCCACTAACTCAGCAACTAACAATTCGGATAACGCCTGTATCGTGATTAATTTCGCCGATGGTTCGGTCGGGAACCTTCTGTATCTTTCAAACGGAGATTCCTCCGTTGGAAAAGAATACTGCGAAGTTTTCTCGGGCGGAAAGACAGCCGTCATGAATAATTTTTCTGAGAATATTTATTTTGAAAACGGAAAAAGAACTTCTAAGAAATATGACGGTAAGAAAGGTCATAAGGAAGAACTTCTTCATTTCATCAGTGTTTTAGAGGGCAAAGAAAAACCTTCTTTGAATTTTAACTCTTTAATTTTAACATCAGGTCTGGCTGTTATGATACAAAAGTCACTTTGAATATTATTTCGATTGCTGATGGATAAAAAGATTCTTGCTTGCACCGTTAATCTGGAAAATTATATTTCTGCAGAACAATACAAGGGCTTTGATCCGTACGACGGATTGATGTCGCCAATCTTTAAACTTCCGCTGCTCCGAAGCAGCAAAAAAATCCGATTTATATCACAGCAATTAATAAAGAAATCCCCTCTCAATTTACGTCCTGCCATCGGGATTAAAAAAGGATACAATCCGGTAACACTGGGTCTTTGCATTCAGGCTTATTCTTATATTTTACAAAGTTATGACCAATTCGCTGATATTCAAAGCAAAGATTACTTTAAATTAAAAATAGACTTTCTTATCAAAGAATTATTAAGACTATCAACAAAAGGTTTCGATGGTATTTGCTGGGGATACGATTTTCACTGGGAAGCGAGACATGCAAGCAATCCGGCTTATTCTCCAACGGTTGTTGCAACAGGTTTCATTACTAATGCTCTGTTCGAATATTTCAAATATTCGAATGACAAAGATGTTTTCAGTATTTTAGAAAGTTCTTCTGCCTTTGTTATGAATAATCTGAATAGATATGCCGAAGGCGGTAAATTCTGTTTTTCATATTCCCCATCCGATAAACAGATAGTATATAATGCCACAATGAAAGCAGCAAGATTGCTCTCACAAGTATATTCGGTAAACGGTGATAAGGCTTTATTAGACGCGGCACGAAATACGGTAGGTTTTGTAATCGAAAACCAGAGAAACGACGGGTCATGGGGATATTCCAAAGGTGATAACAGGGATTGGACAGATAATTTTCATACAGGATATATACTTGATTGTCTTGACGAATATATTAAAAACACGAGTGATAATAGTTATATATCCCAACTCACAAAAGGCGCTGAATTTTATTCTAATAACTTCTTCGCGGATGCAACAAATGGAAGCCGTGAATATCTCATACCAAAATACTATAACGATTTTTTATACCCTATAGACAGTACAGCAATTGCTCAGTCAATATTAACTCTTTGCAGGTTTGGATTTACTGAAAAGGCTGAAAGAGTAATTAACTGGACGCTGGATAATATGTACGACAACAAAGGATATTTTTTCTACAGGAAATACAAACACTGCACAAACAGAACATCATTTATGCGCTGGTCGAATGCCTGGATGCTGCTTGCTCTGTCGTTTTACGTGAACAAACAAAATAAATCCAAATAAATATTGATCTGGTTCGATTTAGATAACTCACCACATGTACCGATATTCAGACCTATATTCTCGGAGTTGGAGAAAAGAGGTATAAAATTTATTGTCACTGCAAGGGATTTCGCCCAGACTAAGGATTTACTTGATTTTTGGAATATAGAATATACTCTGATAGGAAAACACGGCGGTAAAAGCAAATTCGGAAAATTGAGAAACCTTATCACAAGGGCCTTTCAATTGCGAAACTTTATCAAAAACAAAGATGTAAAACTGGCGGTCAGCCACGGTTCAAGAACACAAATAATCGCCGCAAAATTATTAAAGATTCCTTCACTACTAATGCTGGATTATGAATATACGGAAACAAAAATATTCAATCTCTTTGCAACAAAATTATTAATACCTGAATTTATACCCGACGAAAGGCTGATTGGCGCAGGATTTAAAATGAAAAAAGTTATAAGATATGGGGGTTTTAAAGAGGAAATATATTTGCAAAGTTTCATTCCTGATTTAAATTTCCGTAAGTCACACGATATTCCCGAGAATAAGATATTAGTTATTATACGCCCGCCGGCGCTTTTAGGTAATTATCACGACCCGAAGAGCGAAAAACTATTTGTGGAAGCAATAAAATATTTTGCAAAAAACGAAAATACTTTTATTTTAGTAATCAGCCGTACTAAAGAAGACCGTACTTTGATAAAGAATTATATTGCCTCCGGGAACTTTCGTTTCCTTGAACATGCCGTGGACGGGCTGCAGTTATTGTATGCCGCTGATATTACTTTAAGCGGAGGCGGAACTATGAATCGCGAATCTGCTCTTCTGGGAACACCGACTTACAGTATTTTTACAGGGAAAAGACCATATCTGGATGAATACCTTTCCGATAAAGGCGATTTGAAATTCATTGATACTGTTGATGATATAAAATATATTTGTATCGATAAAAAAAAGTTATGTAATTTTACTTCTACACAAAATCTGTCTAAAAGAATTACAGATATTATCTGTGATCAATCAAAATATTAAATCCGGAGGAATGATTGAAAGTACCGTTTGTTGACCTAAAAACTCAGTATAATTCTATCAAAGAAGAAGTAGGTGCGGCTATAAATGAAGTTCTCGATAATACGGCATATATTTTAGGAAAATCCGTGTATAATTTCGAGGATAAATTTGCAAAAGCGCACGGATTAAAACATTGTTTCGGCGTATCGTCCGGTACGGATGGTAATCATCTTGCCATATGGTCACTCGGTATATCGGCAGGAGATGAAGTAATAATTCCCGCTAACACTTTTATTGCCACTGCTTGGGGTACTACTTTGTGCGGCGCAAAACCAGTATTCGCAGACTGCCATCCGGATAGTTACAATATTGATGCATCTAAAATCGAAAATTTAATTACTCCGAATACAAAAGCAATTGTTGCAGTTCATCTTTATGGACAACCTGCCGATATGGATGAATTAAAAAAAATAGCAGCAAGGCACAATATTCATCTTGTAGAAGACTGCGCTCAGGCGCATTTGTCTGAATATAAAGGAACCAGAGTCGGCAGTTTCGGAATTACATCTTCATTTAGTTTCTATCCGGGAAAAAATCTCGGAGCCTACGGCGAAGGCGGGGCAGTTTGCACTAATGATGATGAAATTGCATCGAAATTAAAAATGATGAGAGAACACGGTTCCCATGAAAAATATACGCATCTTGTTTACGGTCATAATTACAGAATGGAGGGCATTCAGGGAGCAGTACTCGGAGTTAAAATGAATCACATTGAAAAATGGACCGAAGAAAGACGCAGCGCGGCATCATTATACAAAAAGTATTTCAAAGATATTCCTGAAGTAATTCTTCCCAAGGAAATGGATTATTCCAAACACGTATACCATCTATTTGTAATAAGGACAACTTCATCGGAGATTAGAAACAAACTGCAGGCGTATTTATCCGAAAAAGGTATTGCGACAGGGCTACATTATCCAATACCACTGCATTTGCAGCCGTGCTTCAGCCATTTAAATTATAAAAAAGGCGATATGCCTGTATCGGAAAATTTAGCCGATTGCGGTCTGTCTCTTCCTATTTATCCGGAATTATCGGAAGAACAAATAATTTATATCAGCGATTGTGTTAAATCATTTTACAACTGAATGACAAATGAAATACCCCGGATATAAATATTTTTATGCTGCATTCGATTTTATAATTCTGATATCATCATTACTTATATCACATGAATTATATTACCGTTTCTTTACAGATAAATATATGTCTCTGACGCATCTTATTTTTGCAGACTATCTGGTATTCATTATTTCCGGCATTATTTTCATTCTAATATTTCAGTATTTCCACCTTTATAAGATAAATATTTTTCTTACCCGTGCATTGCAACTAAGTTTGATTGTTAAATGCCAGTTATATGGTGTGCTTGCAATGGTTTTGTTGTCTTTTTTTACAAAAATTTCATCAATATCCGATTCCCGATTATTTATAGGGATTTTTTTCAATGTGTCACTTATACTTTTTATTCTGCTCCGCGTATTTACTTTGCAGTTAATTTATGCCAACCTGCTGGGAAATAATATTTTCAGAAAAAGGATACTTATAATCGGAGCGGGAAAATCCGCACTGCTGTTTGCACAGAAACTTTCATTTGAAAACATTCTCGGAATTGAAATAATAGGTTTCCTTGACGACAGTTTGCCGGCAGGAGAAGTAGTTTTTAATAAATTAAAAGTGCTGGGTAAAATTGATGATATTAAAAGGATAAAAGAAGAAAACGATTTCAATGAAGTATCTATTTGCATCGACAAAATTGACATGGAAAGGTTATTGAACATAATTGATAAATGCAAGAATCTGAACATTTATGTTAAAGTTACTTCAGACCTGTTCGGTATTATTCCTCAGAAAATGTTTGCCGAAGAATATTATGATATACCTGTTATAGATGTATCGACAAAAATTAATTTCACTATCTATTCTGTTTTTAAGAGAATTATTGATTTTACTGGCGCACTTTTAGGAGTTATACTGCTTTCGCCGTTTTTTATTGTTATTTCGTTCATTATTAAACTGACGTCAAAAGGTCCGATAATATTCAAACAAGTTAGAGTTGGTAAAGACGGATTATATTTTAATTTTTTCAAATTCAGATCCATGACTATAGTCGACAGCGATGATAAAGCCAGGCAAAATGAAATGATACAATTTATGAAAGGAAACGGCAAAGGCGAAAAAGTAGTAAACAAAAACAGAGTTACTCGTATTGGAAAATTTTTGAGAAAATATTCACTTGATGAGTTACCTCAGTTGTTTAACGTGCTTAAGGGACAAATGAGCCTTGTCGGACCCCGCCCGTGTTTGCCTTACGAATATGATAATTATGACGAATGGCAGAAAAGAAGACTTTCTGTATTGCCCGGATGTACAGGTTTATGGCAGGTTTCAGGCAGAAGTGAAGTAAATTTCAGCGATTCGGTTATAATGGATTTATATTACATCAACAATGTTTCACCCTGGTTAGACCTTCAACTTATCTTCAAAACCATTCCGGTAATGATTTTAGCCAAAGGCGGTAAATAGCCGTTTCATTTCTTATTCTTAAACATTTCAACGATATTACCTTTAAATCAATATTTTGCTTTTTCGTTTTTTCTTATTTCTAAATAGACTATTTTTTAGAAAAAAAGAGGGCTAAATGCGCGCAGTTATCATTGGAGCCGGTTATTGGGGACCTAATCTGATAAGGAATTTCTCTGCAAATAATAATATCGATAAAGTACTCGTTTACGATATTAATAAATCTCGAACTGATTTCATTCACAAGAAATTTCCTAATGTTACGATACTGGAATCCGAAAATGATATTTTAAAATCCGATGATATAGATATCGCAGTTATTGCTACACCAGTGGACAAACATTTCGAACTTGCATTTAAAGCGCTCGAAAACGGGAAACATGTCTGGGTTGAAAAACCTTTCACCGCCAATACTAAACAGGCGTCTATTTTAAATGAACTTGCGTATAAGAAAGGTCTCAATATATTTGTTGATCATACTTTTATATATACCGGGGCCGTGAGAAAAATGAAATACATTATCGATAAAAATGAACTGGGAGATATAATGTATTTCGATTCCGTAAGAATTAATCTGGGCTTGTTCCAATCGGATGTTAATGTTATTTGGGACCTGGCACCGCACGATCTTTCGATTATGTTTTACCTGCTTGATAAAAAGCCCGTGTCCGTAACTGCTAACGGTATAGCGAATTATTACGACCATGAAAACGTAGCGCATATCTCAATATATTTTGAGAATAATTGTTTCGCGCACTTTCATGTCAACTGGACTTCTCCCGTGAAAATCAGAAGAATGCTTGCCGGCGGCACAAAAAAAATGCTTGTATTTGATGATATGGAAAACTCTGAGAAAATTAAAGTGTATGACAGCGGTATCGATATTAAGGAAAAAGAAGGAATTTACAATGCCCTCGTGCAATACAGGATTGGAGATATGTATTCGCCGAAACTTGTTCAGACTGAAGCACTAACATTAGGTGTTGAGGAATTTATTAATTCAATTATTGATAAAAGGAAACCCCTGACAAACGGCGATGACGGATACAACGTGGTCAGAATTCTTGAAGCAGCGGATGAATCAATCAAGCAAAAAGGCAAACTGATTACACTATAAATATAAACTGTAAAAAACCGGTATACTTACGATCAATAAAATGGAAAAAAAGAATATTAATAACGTCGAACTCGGAAAAGATGTGAAGATTTTTGATTTTGTCAATCTCTACGGCTGCAAAATCGATGATAATTCAAAAATCGGTACTTTTGTTGAAATTCAGAAAAACGCTTCCGTTGGTAAGAACTGTAAGATATCATCCCACACTTTCATCTGCGAAGGCGTTCACATAGGAGATAATGTTTTTGTCGGGCATAACGTTACTTTCATTAACGACAAATATCCGCGTTCTACAAACGAAGACGGTTCAATGCAAAATGAAACTGATTGGAATGTTGTTGAAACAATCGTGAAGAAAGGTGCCTCGATAGGTTCGTCATCAACAATACTTTGCGGAGTGACAATCGGCGAAAACGCTATCGTAGGCGCTGGCGCCGTTGTTACTAAAGATGTGCCAGCAAATACGGTAGTTGCAGGAGTCCCGGCAAAAATCATCAAAAAAATCAAATAAGAAAATATCCATTATTGGTTTTTGTAAAATTTCTTTACTAAAAACAATTCTGCAAGCACCAGCAGTAAAACAGCAGCCACAGCATATTTCCAGAACGATTTCCCCCTTCTGTTTTCTTCCACTATAGATTGAAGATTTTTCATATCACTCCTGCCGACAATCTCAAATTTCTTTAAACCGCTTTTTGCCAAATATTCTTTCAAGCCTTTATTATCTATCCTGTCGAGATTGCTCTCCAGAGTGTCGTGATTATTCAGAATAGAATGATTTTCTTCTGCCAAGTATCCGTACGAAAGAAATCCGGCGGCTCTTAATATTAAAGGCGCAAAGAATTCATTCTTTGGGAAATCTGACATCGACAAATCCGCGGATACAGATGATGCAATTATAACCCCGGAATAACTCCTGTCTTCAAGGATGAACGGAAGCAGATTATTCATCGTTATCAGAGGATATGAATTCTGCGAATATACTATTCCGTAATGTGAATTTACAGTTACCGGCGATATCAAGTTCCTGCTTTCATCTGCTTGCTTGCTGCTGAAAAGCCCTTCGAATAAAGGTTCTCCAGTTTTCACGTCAGAGAAAGAAATTCTCTTGCCTGAAATAATTCTATCGGCATAATTAAAGGAAGCAAGTTTGTTCAGATAACTAAAATTCGAATTCTCACCGGGAAACACGAATAATCCCTTTCCGGCACTTAAATGTTTCTTCATCATATCAAGTTCCGGTTCGGATGCAATATTATAGCCGTTTAATATTAATACATCGTACCCGTCCGCATCATTAATACTATATATTTCGGAATAATCATATATACTGTTTGATGATGAAGTATTTTTATTCCCTGCATCGAAAACTGCCCTGAGATACTTGGACGATATATTCCCTCCCGACAATATGCCTATCCTGATTTTTTCGGGAATGAATAAATTGAAACTGAATCTATTATCCTCCCTAATGTTGTCATCGCTTGACGCGATATTACTCAGTTCAACGTACCCTCCCGTGTTACCGCTTTTCGATGCCGAATAAGATAATGCTATTTCCTTTCTCTCCTCCGGATTCAAATCGAAATATTTCTCTTCTACTTTGTTGTTTTCGGTATAAAGAGAAATCCTTGCTCCTGAAATAAAGTTTGAGCCGTAATTCTTAACAACAGCCCTCAAATCTATTGTTCCGGATGGTCCCGGTATCTTTGTTTCGATTAAAACGTTATTTACCGATACATTTCCCGGTTTTGCCCCGGAGACATCTATAAAATAGAAATTAATATCAGATAAATTACCGGCATCTGTAATTTGATTTTCAAAATTATACTTCTGTAAATCCGAGATAATAAAAACTTCAGTGTTTTTTCCCGCCGTTTTATATTCTGAAATAATATTCAATATTGAATTTAATCCGGGTCTTATTTTCTTTGGCATAATATCACTCGTATCTCCTGTATTAACTTTCGGGTAAAAATACTTCAACTCATCGGATGACGAGAAATATTTTTCTATTTCGTCTCTTTCTGCAAGCGCTGTTGAAATTAATTTGGATGAATCCTGCATGACATTCATGCTGAAAGAACTATCCGTAAAAATAATACCTGTTTTCCGCATATCCGAACCCGTAGAAGCATAATTTCTTATAAACGGATCCGCAAACGCAAGAACAAGAAACACTATTATTAGTATCCTTACAAGCATAAGCAGAAATTGCTTAACCCGAATCCGCCTGAATTTCGATTTTTGTATCTCTTTTAACAGCATAAGCGAACTGAACTCTATCCGCTGAACTTTCTGAAGGTTCATTAAATGGAGCAGTATCGGAATCGCTGTAGCAGCTAAAGCGAATAATATGTAAGGATTAAAATATGACAATCAAAATAATGTATTCATTGCAAATATTACCGATTTTACACTGTTTTACAACGTTAATTTTAATAACTTTAAAAATACATATTCAAATCATGTTTAGAAATACAATATTGTTTTTAAACGGAGATATTCCTTCGTTAAGATTAATCAGAAAAATCTGTCCCAAAAATTCTTATATAATTTGTGCGGACGGAGGAGCAAATGCTGTATTAAAATACGGTATTATACCCGACATTATTCTGGGTGACCTTGATTCAATTAATAAAAAAACTTCAGATTTTTATTCCAAAAAAAATGTGGAAATAAGGAAAATCAAAGAACAGGATACAACGGATTTCGAGAAATCTCTGATGTACATCATCGAGCACGGTCTAAATAACGTAATAATACTTGGAGCACTCAGCAGCAGACCGGATCATACAATGAATAATTTCAGCGTTTTGAAAAGATACAGGAAAGTACTTGATATGAAACTGTACAACGAAACGTTCGAAATATATTTTATAAATCATAAAACCGAATTCGCTTATAAGAAAAATTGCACGGTTTCGCTTATGGCAATGCCTCTGGCATCAGGTATAAAGACAAAAGGACTCAAGTATCCCCTGAATAACGAAAGCCTTGAAATGGGCTTGCGCGAAGGAGCGCTTAATGTATCTTCAGCAAAAAAAGTAAGCGTTGAGTATAAGCACGGTGACTTATTGATTTTCAAAAAACACTTTTTATAATAACAAAATTCAGCATTCTGTTTGTAGAGAATGATCTTTCCGGATAACTATGATTAAATTTGCAGTCTCAGACTACATACTAATCGTTATTTACTTTATCGCTGCTGTCTTAATAGGCTTCAGAACAGGTAAAAAAGACGATACCGAAGAGAATTACCTCGTAATGGGAAGAAGGCTTACTCTGCCCGCATTCGTCGCAACTCTTGTTTCTTCTTTCTATGGAGGGATTCTTGGTGTCGGTGAGTTCACATATAGATACGGTATTTCAAGTTGGTTCTTAAATGCCTTCCCATATTACGTATTCATAGTGATTTTCGCATTGTTCTTTGCCCGAAGAATCAGGAAAACACAATTATTTACGATTCCCGACAAACTCGAAATAACATACGGGAAAAAAGTCGGCGTGTTCGGCGCCGCTATGATTTTCCTGCTTGTTACACCGGCTCCATATTTATTCATGCTCGGTCTTATTACTTCCATGATATTCGGTTTCCCAATGTGGATTTCGATGGTTATATGTTTATTATTTTCCGTCATGTATCTCTATAAAGGAGGATTAAATGCCGACGTCAGAGTAAACGTTTTTGAATTTATACTTATGTTCCTCGGTTTTGGAATAATTATTCCTTTCTGTTTCTTAAAATTAGGTGATTTTTCATTTCTACAAAATAACCTTCCGGAGCAGCACCTGACATTTTCCGGGGGGCATTCGGCGGCATATATTTTAGTATGGTTCTTTATCGGCGCCTGGGCAATCGTAGATCCGGGGTTTCATCAGAGATGTTATGCCGCAAAGAATGAAAAGACAGCGCGAAATGGTGTCTTTATATCGTTAATATTCTGGTTTATTTTCGATGCCATGACTACTATTACAGGTTTATTTGCCGTTGCGTCTTTGAAAGACATAAAAGATCCTGCTATGTCGTATCCCCTGCTGGCTGAATCAATTCTTCCTAAATTTGCAAAAGGATTCTTTTTCATCGGATTAATTGCCACTATTATGTCCACTCTTCATTCATATATGTTTATATCCGCGTCGACTCTTGGAAAGGATATAATCAACCGATTGAAAAATTCACGCGACAGCAGCAATAAATTTTCAAAAATCGGAATTATAACGGCATCAGTTCTCTCATTGGTAATTGCTCTGCTCGTCCCCTCGGTAGTAGAAATCTGGTATATAATAGGCAGCATAACAATTCCATCTTTGCTTATAGCAGTGGTTTCATCATATTTCCCCGTCCTTAATATCAATAAAACCTGGCTATTAAGTGCAATGATTGTTTCATTTTTATTTTCATTTTTTTGGGTAATTTTAAAGGTCAGTTTCATAGAACCTATGTACCCCGGTTTAGTCGGAGGATTAATAGTTTATTCTGTCGGCTTTTTATACAAACGAATTAATATTTGAGCAGATTTATCAAAATATTGTTTTTATTTGTTATCCTGCCTGTTTACTTACAGGCGCAGGATGATACTGTTATCAGCAGAATTGATTTGAATTTAAGAAACAACAACAAATTCGATTCAACCCTTTTTAATGTTTTCCCTAAACGATACAACAACAAAAAAATTGCTCTCGTTCTAAGCGGCGGCGGCGCACGAGGCATAGCGCAAATAGGGGTACTCGATGTTTTCGAGAGATACGACATAAACTTCGATTTGATAGTCGGTACGAGTATAGGCGCAATTACAGGCAGTCTGTATGCCTCCGGCTATACACCGGAAGATTTGATAAGCATTACAAAATCCATAGACTGGAAAAATAAATTATCACTTACCAATAAATATCAGAGAGAATTTTTATTCGTTGACCAGAAAAAAATTCAGGATAAAGGGTTTATATCGCTTTCTCTTGACGGATTTAAACCTGTCCTCCCTACTTCTTTATCTTCCGGACAGCAGATTGCTGAATTATTCAATCTGTATCTTCTGAATGCAAGGTATAAGCCAAACAATGATTTTCTTTCTTTAAAAATCCCTTTCTGCGCGGTAGCAACTGACCTTGATAAAGGGGAAAGAGTTGTGCTTAAAGACGGTAATCTGAGCGAATCCATTAAGGCTTCATTTACTTTTCCATTGCTGTATTCCCCCACAAAGGTTAAAGGAAGGAACCTTGTAGACGGAGGTTTGACGGCAAATATTCCGGTAGATGTAGCAAAAGGATTCGGCGCCGATCTGGTTATTACAGTAAATTCGACAAGCCCTTTGAGAAATTCCGAAGAACTGAAAGATCCGTTTAATACTGCCGATCAGGTACTTTCTATAACACTTGCTCAGTTGAATGCAGAGCAGTTAAAAAAATCCGATTTTGTCATCACGCCTGAAATTGAAAACACGGCTTCAACTGATTTTGACAATATCGATTATTTAATACTCAAAGGAAAAGATGCAACGGAATTAAAGATAAAAGACATTATTGGAAAAATTGATACTCTCGAAGCAATGTCATCATCTAATTTCAATAATTTTCTTTTTAACGGCACGGTTTCTTTCAATTCCGATTTGATTCCGGACTCCTTAAAACAACTGATTGTAAATGAACAATCGAATAACTTTGTAAGATATGTTACAATAGAAAAAAGATTAAAAGATATTTACAGAACCGGATATTTTAAAAATGTCTGGGCTGAAGTTTTTCTTGAAAATTCCAAAACCAGAATTAACTATCAAACCGAACAATATCATAGACTCAATGGTATCCTCATTTCTTTTAATTACGGGGATGATATCAGACTGTATGAATACAAAGTAAAACGTATTGATTCGATAAATACAGGGACTTTTACTTTCACTCAGATATCGGATAAGAATAAAGTGAACCCGGAAATCGCGGGAACCATTATGGAATATGTCTCAAAATTCGGAAGCAAAGAAATATCTTTGACATGCAATAACAGGAAATTATTTGAATTACATGAGAATTTACTGGGTGCATTAAGAGATAAGGATTATTCTCTAATAGATATTTCAAAATTCTATTTTAATGAAAACACGGGAGTCCTCGAAATTTCATTTACAGACGGTAATGTCCACGGAATCAACATCATCGGTAATAATATCACTAAAAGTTCTTTAATACTCGGCGAAACATATATTCCCATAACTCATCCGGTAAAGTTAAACGATTTCAAAGAAAGCCTGGGAGGCATTTTCGGTACTAATCTTTTTCAACAGGCAAGCATGTCTGTAAGGTATATTAACAAGAGACCTGAACTCGATATATACCTTGTAGAAAAAAGTTCAAGAAATTTATACTTTTCGTTCAGAGCCGACGAGGAAAGAAAATTGCAAGGTTTTTTATCCCTGAGGAACGAAAACCTATACGGAACCGGGAATGAAATAGGCTTAATTTTGAAAGGCGGATTACGAGACAGAGAATATAAACTCGAAGTAAAATCGAACAAATTATTTAATACTCCTCTTACGTACAATCTTTCGGCTTACTACAAGTTACAGGATCATTATAATTATTACGAAGTTCAGGATGAAGATGCCTTATCATACAAACGCCGGCAGGCAGGCGAATTCAGGGATGTACGGCTGGGCGCAAGTTTCCTTGTAGGAACTCAGGTCGAGAAATTCGGAACTTTGTTTTCGCAAATATCTTATGAAAGCATTAAGAGGAATCAACTTCAGGGCATTATTCCCGAATCAAACGACATAAAACTTTTCAAAATAAAACTTGGCGGTAAAATCGATACAGAAGATAAATCACCGTTCGCAGATAAAGGCACTGTTGTGAATTATAACTATGAAACTTCCAGAAGCCAGTTATCCGGAGGCGTAACTTACACAAAATTTTCTTTTGATCTGTCGCACAGTATTCTGCTGGCAAAATCACATGTACTTAAGCCAAAATTTATTTTCGGTTTCGGTGATAAAACAACTCCGGAATGCGAACTCTTTGAACTCGGCGGGGAGAATTCATTTTATGGGATGGTTGAGGACCAACTGCGCGGAAGACAAATATTACTTGCATCAATTGAATATAGATATCAACTCCCTGTGCCGATATTCTTTGACACTTATCTGGCTTTCAGATACGATTTAGGAAGAATTTGGGAAAATTCTCAGGATATAAGATTCAAAGACCTGAGACACGGTTTAGGATTATCAACTATGTTCGATACACCCGTCGGAAAAGCGAGTTTTTCTTTCGGACGCTCTTTTTATTTCAACAAAGGTTTCTCCACAGGCAGTATAATATGGGGACAGTATACTTTTTATTTTTCAATCGGATATGATATTTAATTTTTTATTTTTTAAACATTTATTCGTTTTTAACGTAACATAGTTAAGTAAAACTTGAGTGAAATTCTTCAACAAATATAGCGATAAAACACTGAGATTCTTTATCGTTCTTATTACCCTCTATTGCATGATAATAGCGGGTATTCCGTTATTCTATTCGCTTTTTACGAATAAACTTACTATTGATGACAGTGTAAAAGTGCAGGTTCAGGATGATTCGATATCCGGTATCGAAATCAAAAGCGTAATTGAGAAAGGTGCTGCCGATAAAGCAGGCTTGATTGCGGGAGATAGAATCATCGGCATTAACGGTGTTGAAGTTCACAATATTGCCCAATTTCAGAATCTGTTAAGCAGCCACTCCGGTGACTCGACCGTTACTTATTTTTTCCTGAGAGATGGGACTCTGATGAGAACGGATGTAGAGATTCACAAATATTTCCATCTGATATTTTACATCTTCATAGCACTCGGTTTTGGATTTCTGATTAATGGATTTTTTGTAGGGATTTCAAAACCCAAAGAACTTACGTCTCAGATTTTCTTTCTGCTTTCCGCGGTTGCGTCAATTGGATTCCCTATTTATGGAGGCGTATGGTATTATGTCGGGCTCAATGAGTTTTTAATGGATAATTATTTCATAGCAAGTATTTTCATTTATCCGCTTTTAATCCATTTTTTTACTGTTTATCCGCTGTTCTATGATTTCAGGAAAAGAAAAATCAAAATTATAATAGTATATCTTGCAGCGATGCTAATTAATCTGCCGGCATTCTTTATAACGGTATATATTCAGGCTTCTCAATTACGGCCTGTCGAACTGTTAATCACATATTATCCGCTGCTTTATATAACGGCAAGTCTTATCCTTTTCCTTAAATCATATTTTAAAATAAAAGACAAAGAGCAGAAAAAACCGCTCGGTATTCTGCTTCTTGGCGTGTTTCTCGGATTCATCGGACTAATTTATTACTACGCTGTATTCCCTGCTTTGCTTGCCAAATTCAGTATGAATCAGGTATACAGAATTCCGATAGTTCTGGTGCTCGCAATTCCTATAACATTCGGATATTCTATCTATAAATATAAAATCCTGGACACGGAGTTTTTTGTAAAACGCGGAATTATTTTCGGACTGGTTACAGCCGTTACAATTGCAGGCTACATGATTCTGATTACTTTTATCGATTCTCTCTTCGATTCGTATAATCTGAAGAACAAACAATTGATAACGGTTATTATTATCGTTTTGGTAATATTTTCATTTAGTTATCTGACAAAACTGATAAAGGTATTCGTTGATAAGAAATTTTATAAATCCAGATATAATTACAGAAAATCACTTCTGGATTTCTCGAATGAACTCCCGCTCCTTAACAGCATCGAAGAAGTATGCACAAATCTTTCAGGCATGCTGAAACAGAATATGGGTGTTGAAAACGTCGAACTGCTTCTTACCGACAGCAGATACGTATTATACAGTTCTCCTGAAAACGATAAACTTAAAAATCTCGTACTCCTTAAACTGATATTCAGAAACGGATTCGAGCCGCAATATCTGCAGGAACAATATCTCCGCGAAATATCCGTCCCTTCCGAGCAGATTGAAATGATTAAGAAATCTAAATTTGTTATCGCGCTTCCCGTCACAGTCAAAAATGAACTTGCGGGAACGCTTCTGATGAGTAATAAACCCGGAAATTCACCTTACTCCGATGAAGATATAGACCTGCTGAAAACAATATGCTCCAACATTTCTATAGCAATAGAAAATTCAAGGCTGAGAGTCGAAGAATATAAAAAGAATCTTATTGAAGAAGAACTGAAAATTGCGAAAAATATTCAGGAAGGACTTCTTCCCGTAACTTCTTTCAAGTTCGAACAGTTGGAAATTTCATGTCTTTCCAAACCTGCTAGAATTATCGGAGGTGATTTTTATGACGTCATAAAACTCGACGATAATAATGTGCTCGTTGTGATTGCAGATGTATCCGGAAAAGGACTGCCCGCTGCTCTGTATATGGCAAAAGTTCAGGCGCTTATTCGGTTCGCTGCTAAAATATTCAAATCTCCCCGCGATATAATGATAGAGGTCAATAAACAGGTCTATGACAGATTTGAAAAAAAATCATTCGTAACCGTTTCACTCGGTTTATTCAATTTAAAAAATAAAAAAATTAAATTCATCCGCGCAGGACATAATCCCGCTATTTTTGCGAGAAACGGAAGCATCGAACTGCTGAATACACGCGGCATCGGACTCGGTCTCGATAAAGACGATTTATTTAAAAATTCTCTAGACGAACACGAATTTGAATACGAAAAAGATAATCTCCTTTTCTTCTATACGGACGGTCTGAATGAAGCAATGAACAGAAAAAGAGAGGAATTTGGAATGGAAAGGCTCATTAATATCATCAGCCAGCACAAGAAAATGAGTTCTGCTGAAATCAGTGATAATATGATGGATGAAGTAAATTCCTTCGTCGAAGATGCTGAACAGCATGACGATATAACTTTAGTCGTGGTAAAAACGTATTAGAATTAGGCAGCAGTTATGAAACTTATAGAAAAAATATCGGAAAGCAATCTGAGATTCTTCATTATTCTCTTTGCTTTTATTTGCCTGATTTTGAATGTAGTTGCATTCGAAAACAATCTGTTTTCCCGCAGAATGACCACGGATGACTGCCTTTGGGTTCCAAAGGGAGATTCAACAAGCCCTGAATCCCTTTTAATGATCACTCAAATCATCCCCGGCGGTGTTGCGGACCAGGCAGGACTTAAAGATGGCGACCTTCTGATTGCAATTAACGGAAAAAAATTCTCGAATACGCTTAATGCTATGGACATTCTAAATGAATATAGCAATCAGTTCGTAACTTATACCGTATTGAGAAATAATATTATACTGAATATAGATATTTGGGTATATAAGTTCGTAAGCGTAAGTTTCCTGATTTTCTGGATTGTCGGACTTGCTTTCCTGTTTGTAGGCTCTCTCGTGGGATACTCAAAGCCGAAAGAACTTACATCGCGCCTGTTCTTCTTTTTCTCATCATCGGCTTCTATAGGTCTTGTACTTTATTCCGGCATAAACCCTGCCGGTTCTCTCAGACTCGATACTCTGAGCGGATTTACGGGTTTTCTTTATGAGTTTATGAACAGAATATATGCGCTTGCAATGGTTTTAATTCCTGCTTTGTATGTTCATTTCTTCCTTACGTTCCCGAATAAATATGAATTCAAAAGAAGGAAATTGTTTCTGTGGGTGATTTATATTATAGTTCTTATACCGCTCTTATTTATATATGTGAGCCCTGCTGCTTTTCAAAAACCGCTTTCGATTTATCTTACCAAGGTAATCCCTGTCCTTTATTTCATAATAGGCACAAGATTTTTCAGAAGGTCATCTAAAAGAGTAACAGATCCGGGTTTAAAAAAATCACTTTCTATTATCAGCAAAGGATTCATGTTCGGGGGACTTGGTATATCATATTACCTGATTTTCACACTGGTGAATAAAGATCCATATTTCCTGGTGAATCCGCTGTATCTGCTTCCGAACATTCTAATTCTTGCTATTCCAATTTCATTCGGATTCTCAATAATTAAATACAGGATTCTTGATACCGAATTTATCGTTAAGAAAAGTATTATCTTCGGTATAGTGACTCTGTTCATAATAACCGTTTATCTCGTCCTTGTATATCTGATGAACTCTTACTTCAAAGGTGTTTTTAAAGGCAGCAATCAGTTATTAATAATTACGTTCATAATTATTTTCACATTCTCATTCGATTTCGTAAACAAGTATGCAAAGGAATTCGTCGATAAACAGTTTTACAGGGAAAGATACAATTACCGTAAATCACTCCTGAATTTCACAAAAGAAACATCTTATATAAATAATATCGAGGACCTCGTTAAAAGCATAAGAGAATTTCTCAGAGATACAGTCGGAATTTCTGCCTTCAATCTGCGTGTATTTAATCTCAGATATTTAAAAGCGCTTGATTTAAGCGTCGATAAAAGTATAGATGAAATTCTGAAAAGAATTCTTACGAATAAAAATGAACCTGTACTCGTGAATGCCCTTAAAATAAGCGAACTCGGACTTACGGAGTACGAGACGGATTTACTGAAAGCAAGGAACATAAAGTTGCTTATTCCGATTTATCTTAAGGATGAACTTATGGGTACTATCAGTTTCGGAGATAAAAAATCGGGAAAGGCATTCTCCGATGAAGATATTGACCTGCTAAAATCTTTTGCTTCTCAAAGCGCTATCTGCCTTGAAAATACAAGACTGCTCCGCGAACAGGCTGATAAACAGAAATATGAAGAAGAGGTAAATATTGCCGCAAGAATACAAAACAGCCTGCTCCCCAAATCATGCGAAATCCATCCGCGCCTTGAAATTTGCGGATTCTCAAAACCTGCGGAAAATATCGGAGGCGATTTCTATGACATTATAAGAGTTTCGGAAAATAAAATTCTCGTCGCAATTGCCGATGTATCGGATAAAGGTATCCCTGCAGCGCTCTATATGTCGCAGGTACAGGCAATGATACAGTTCGCCGCGAATATTTTTGAATCGCCGAAAGAAATTCTGATTGAAATAAATAAACAAATATTTGACCAACTGGACAAATATTCTTTCGTAACTGCTTTGATTGCTATTTTTGACCTTGAAAAGAATAAAGTGAAAATTGCCCGCGCAGGCCACTCTCCGCTTATTCTTATAAGAGATAATTCTATTGAAAGAATTTATTCAAAGGGAATCGGTATAGGACTCGAAAAAGACGCTTTGTTCACGAATAACATAAACGATGTTGAATTGGATATCAAGCCGAATGACCTGTATTTCATGTACTCTGACGGATTATCAGAAGCAATGAATTCAAATAAAGAATTATATACCGCCGAAAGATTGGAACAAAAACTCCTTAACCTTACCGGGGTAAATACCGAAACAATCAAAAACGATATTCTGGATGATGTAGACATATTCAGAGGTAATACGCCTATAAATGACGATATAACTTTTGTAGCCCTGAAAGTAAAATAACATTAAATTTCTTCTTAGCAATTAAATATTTAATATTTTCATTTCATCAAACAATTATCGTAATCATCAATAATAGTATTCAATTGTTCCTCATTAATATCAGTTGAATGTATTTCTTCTTCGTGTGTATTAACATTTGGAGATTCCAAACGGTTTATCTCTTCGATTCAGCCTGCGATATTAGTCGCGGGTAAATGTAGAAATTCTCTATAAACGTTTTAACGGTTCAAAAAGACATAACTGAGGTTTTGTATCGGTACGTCATTGCAGATAATATCAAAGAAACAAATTATTAAATAGAACAAGGCTCAGTATTTCGTCTCAATCAAATATTTTCTTATATACGTGACAATACGGCTGCTTTCCGGTCACATCATAATATTTCTGATGATAGTCTTCCGCTCTCCAGAATTTGTTTGCCTTCGTTATTTCTGTTGCGACCTTATAACCTTTGCCGGACAATATGCTTACAACATTCTCCGCAGCCTTTTTCTGTTCATCGTTCAGATAAAACACGCCTGAACGGTATTGTTCTCCTACATCCGGTCCCTGCCTGTTCACCTGCGTGAAATCGTGAATTTCGAAAAACAATTTTGTGAGTTTCTCGTATGTCACTTTCGAAGGATCGAATATTACCTCCAGCGCTTCGGCATGGCCTGTTGTACCCGAACATACCTGCTCGTAAGTAGGATTGTCTTTATGTCCGCCTATATACCCTACTGTAGTTTTAATCACGCCTTCAGTATTCTCCATTAAATATTGAACGCCCCAGAAGCATCCGCCCGCAAAATAAGCCGTATCGGTTTTCGTATCTGTCATTTTATCGTATGGAATAAATTTTAATGATATCGAATTCACACAATGTCTTGTATCCTTTTGCGTAAAACCTTCTCCGAGAAAAACATGACCGAGATGCGCTCCGCAATTCGAACAGATTATTTCCGTTCTCATTCCGTCTTTGTCGGGAATACGCGTCACGGCACCGGGAATTTCATCATCGAAACTCGGCCACCCGCAGCCCGAATCGAATTTATCGTCCGACTTGTATAATTTTGCATCGCACCTCTTGCAGAGGTAGTAACCTTTGCCTTTGAAATTTTCATATTCTCCCGAATATGCCCTCTCTGTTCCTTTATTGATTATCACTCTTTCTTCTTCAGGAGTGAGAGGATTATATTTTTTGGTAGTATCCATTTTTTGTTTGATAGAAGAGTTACTGTTTACCGATTTGGTCTGCGAACAACCCAGAATAAGTATAACAGTCAGTACAACTAATAATATGCTTTTCATTTATATATCTCCTGCATACTAAAACGAATTCAGAAGACATAAAATTCCAGAACTATTAAATTAATAATTTAACAATCGTTAATATAAATTAGCGATTACTAATTATTAATTATTAATTACTAATTATTAATTACTTATTGTTCTTCGCTCTTTTCTTAAGCGAATCCAGTTCAATCTGCATCTGTTTCAGTTTTTCATCCTGATTCTTACTTTCCTTGTTCAGACTGTCCATGGTTTTATTTAGATTACGCGTCTTGTCTATCAGACTGTCCGCGCTGTTCTTAATTTCCTGCCTTTTTTTCTCGTCATTATTCTTTGTAGTACACCCATATAAAAGAACAAATGACACCAGTAAAACATACAAATATTTCATAAATATTATATTTTAATAAATTTAATAATTATCTAATTCCCAATTATTAATTACTAATTATTAATTACTAATTGTTAATTGTTTCCATTCATATTCTTCTGAAGCGAATCCAACTGCATCTGATACTGCTTCATCAAATCATCTTTTCTCTTGCTCTCAGCATTCAGACTATCCAGCGTTTTTTGAACTCCTAACTTTACCGCATTCAGGCTATCAGTACTTCTTTTCAGTTTCTGCATATCCTGCATATTCTTCTCATCGCTTTTAGATGACGAACAACCATAAAGGACTGCAAACGCAATGAACAAATAATAGAAATATTTCATTTTATCTAATGTTTTAATTTAAAGCAAAATAAGAATTTAACTCGTTGATTTAAATACATTACCAAATATCATACCTAATCAAAGTAAATTCGTTTAAATTTGGGCGAATGCCTCGCGCTCTTCTATATTCCGCGTTCTTCCGTCCTGTTTTTTTATCGGGAAAAATTCTTAATTCTTGGTTCTTGATTCTTAATTCTTGTTCGCCACGGCGAATCTTCGAATTCTTGATTCTCAATTCTTAATTCTGCTCTTTAAATTCGCGGCAGAATATTCCTGCTTGCCCTATATGAAAATTTGCAATCATTTTTAGTCTGCATCAATTTTTGAATTTAATCTTACCTATTAATTGCTGATATTTATTTAATAATTATTTAAATCAAACCGTTACAAATGAGTAAACTTTCAGATAAATTAGACCTCAAGAAAGACTTTCCCGGTACGTCTTTTGAAGAATGGAAAAAGGCCGCTGAAAAAGATTTGAAAGGTGTTCCTTATGACAAGAAATTAATTACAAAAACTTACGAAGGAATAGATCTTTCTCCAATTTATACAAAAGATGATATAATTCACAATCCTCTGACCGGAAATTATCCGGGGTTCTCGAATTTTGTAAGAGGCAATAATGCGGACGGCTTCGTTAAAAATACGTGGGAAATTTCTCAGGAACTTCCCTATTCAACAGCGGAAGAATTGAATGCCGCGTTAAAATTCGACCTCGCAAGAGGACTTTCATCGATTAATCTTAAACTCGACAAAGCGACATTGTTGTCTAAAGATCCAGATACGGCGGAAGTTAATGAAGTCGGCGTGAACGGGACTTCCATATCATGTATCAACGACCTCGAGAAGATTTTTAAGAATATTGATTTGACACGTTATCATATTTTCATTGATACGGTTTATAACTCGCTTCCCTTCTTCACACTGTTTTATTCTTTCCTTAAAAAACATGAAATCGGAAACGTTAATGCATCTATTCTTACCGACCCTTATGCTTGTATAGTTAAATGCGGCAACCCTCCGCATGACGTGGAAAATGTTTTTGACGATATGTATAAGGTTACAAAATGGTGCATAGAAAATAAGAACAGTATAAAAACTATCGGTGTAAATGGATTTAATTATATAAATTCAGGCGCAAACGCTGTTCAGGAACTGGCTTATGTTATTTCCACAGCAATCGATTACATCGATAAGATGATAGATAAAGGATTGACAATCGACGAAATCGCTCCCAGATTCAATCTTACGTTCGGCTTATCGACATTCTATTTCATGGAAGTTGCAAAACTCCGTGCCGCAAGAATACTTTGGTCAAATATAATTGATGCTTATAAAGGCAAAGAATCATCTAAATCCGTTTCAATACACGGAAAGAGTTCCTTATACAACCAAACGCAAAACGATATTTATGTCAACCTGCTCAGAACAACTACAGAAGCATTCTCCGCTATCGTAGGAGGAGTTGACAGTATGCATACAGGCGCATTCGATGAAATACTCGGTACTCCAGATGAATTCTCAAGAAGACTCGCGCGCAATACTCAAATCATATTAAAAGAAGAATCGCACCTTTACAATGTTATTGATCCTGCGGGCGGTTCATATTACGTTGAAGCCCTTACAGCAGAGATTGCCGGGAAGGCATGGGAACTCATTAAGGGTATCCAAAAAGAAGGCGGAATGCTCGAATCTATAAAGAAGAATATTCCACAGTCTGAAATTGAAAAAACTGCAGCCGAACGCAAAAAAGATTATTCGAAGAGAAAGAACTTAATAGTCGGCAACAATGCATACGCAAACGTTAAAGAGGAAAAAGCCGGCATTAAAGATAGCAAGGCTGAGGAAATCCATAAAAAACGTTCTGAATATATAAAGAAAATAAGAGTTGAAGGAAATAACAGCAAACACGGAGAAATACTTGAAATTCTCCAGAACATAGCGAACAATTCCGATAAAGTTGTCGACCTCGCAATCGAAGCATATATCAAAGGCGCAACAATCGGCGAAATTGGTAAGACTCTTCCGAGAAAAGATTCCGATCTGAAAGTAAATACTCTTAAAATTCACCGGGCATCCGATATCTTCGAAGAACTCAGGAATATTTCCTACGCTTACAAAGTGAAGAATGGTTTCTTCCCGAAAGCATTCCTCGCAACAATTGGTCCTTTGAAACAACATAAACCCAGAGCGGATTTCTCAAGAGGATTCTTTGAAGTCGGCGGTTTCGATGTAATATACAATAAAGGCTATGACTCTCTGGATGAAGCAATTGATGCAGCGGTTAAATCTGATGCGAAAGTAACCGTTATTTGTTCAACTGACGATACTTACCCGGAAATCGTTCCGGTACTTGCTAAAGGACTTAAATCGAAAGTCAAAGACATGAAGGTTATTCTTGCAGGATATCCGAAAGAACAAATTGAAGAACATAAAAAATCAGGTGTCGATGATTTCATTTATCTCGGCGCTGATGCTTATGTGCTCTTAAAAAATCTTTTAACGAATTATTAAAAAATTTACCGCAAAGGACGCTAAGTACGCAAAGATTTTATTAGTTACAAAAGAAATGAAATTTGTTTCACTTTAGTTAAGTTGTATGAAAATGACTGAAGATGAATTGTCAAATATTATTATTGGCTGTGCATTAAAAGTCCATAAGGTAATTGGTCCGGGATTGTTAGAATCAGTTTATGAAGAATGCTTGTACCATGAAATTAGGAAAAATAATTTAAACGTCAGCAAACAGGTGCCAATACCATTATTTTATGAAGATGTAAGAATTGACTGCAGTTTTAGAGCAGATTTAATTGTTGAGGATAAAGTAATTATAGAAATAAAATCTATTAAGAAATTAGAAGATATTCACATTGCACAGATATTATCATATTTGCGAATATCTAAGATTAAACTTGGACTTCTGTTCAATTTTAACGAAATATTGCTTATGAACGGCTTTAAAAGAGTTGTGAATAATTTGTGAGTCTGCTACAAAAAGTTTTTGCTCTTTGTTATATGATTAATCTTGGCGCTCTTTGCGGTGAATGCTCTATGTTTTTTTTCTTTGATATGGGATTAATCTTGGCGATCTTTGCGGTGAATGCTCTAAGTTCTTGCTCTTTGTTATATGATTAAACTTTGCGTTCTTTGCGGTGAATGCTCTAAGTTCTTGCTCTTTGTTATATGATTAAACTTTGCGTTCTTTGCGGTGAATGCTCTTTAAGAAATTAAATTATTTTTAAAACATAAATTATATATGAAACCGGATTTTTCAAAATTAGATTTAAATTTATCTTCTGCCGAAATCTCGAGAGAAGAATGGGAAAAGAAGTTTAAAAAAGAAACCGGCAAATCAGTCGATGAGTTTATCTGGAAGACGATGGAACAGATTGACGTTAAACCTCTTTATACTAAAGAAGATATCAAAAACCTCGAACATATTGAATACATGGCGGGCATTCCGCCGTTTCTCAGAGGTCCTTATTCTACCATGTACGTGCAAAGACCCTGGACGGTCAGACAATATGCAGGTTTCTCAACAGCAGAAGAGAGCAATGCTTTCTATCGCAGAAATCTCGCTGCAGGACAAATGGGACTTTCCGTAGCATTCGACCTTGCAACTCATAGAGGTTATGATTCCGACCACAGCAGAGTTGTTGGAGATGTAGGTAAAGCGGGCGTTGCGATAGATTCAATAGAGGATATGAAGATTCTCTTCTCGGGAATTCCTCTCGATAAAATGTCTGTCTCGATGACTATGAACGGTGCAGTTCTGCCTATACTGGCTTTCTATATAGTGGCGGCGGAAGAACAGGGTGCAAAATGGGAACAACTCACAGGCACTATTCAAAATGATATTCTGAAAGAATACATGGTTCGCAATACTTATATTTATCCTCCCGAACCTTCAATAAAAATAATCGCGGATATTTTCAAGTTCACTTCACAAAATATGCCGAAGTTCAACAGTATCAGCATATCCGGCTATCATATGCAGGAAGCAGGCGCAACTGCCGACCTTGAAATGGCTTACACTCTCGCGGACGGACTTGAATACGTTAGAACCGGTATTAAAGCGGGTATGGACGTCGATACCTTTGCCCCGAGACTTTCATTCTTCTGGGCGGAAGGCATGAACTATTTCATGGAAGTTGCAAAACTTCGCGCGGCAAGAGTTATCTGGTCAAAATTGATTAAGATGTTTGATCCTAAAAATCCCAAATCAATGGCGCTGAGAACTCATTCGCAGACTTCAGGATGGAGCCTTACAGAACAGGATCCGTATAATAATGTGATAAGAACATGCATGGAAGCAATGGCGGCTGCACTCGGACACACACAGTCATTGCATACAAATTCACTCGATGAAGCAATCGCTCTGCCGACTGACTTCTCCGCAAGAATTGCTCGAAATACTCAATTATACCTGCAGGATGAAACGGGTATCTGTAAAGTAATTGATCCCTGGGGCGGTTCATACTATGTGGAAAGCCTGACAAACGAACTTCTTCAAAGAGGCTGGAAACATATTCTCGAAGTCGAATCTTACGGCGGCATGACTAAAGCAATTGAAGCAGGCATTCCGAAATTAAGAATTGAAGAAGCCTCCGCAAGACGCCAGGCAAGAATTGATTCGGGTAGAGAGACGATAGTAGGCGTCAATAAATTCTGCCTTGATAAAGAAGAGCCAATGGAAATTCTTGAAGTCGATAATACCGCAGTCCGTTTGTCGCAGATAAAAAGACTTAATGAAATGAAAGCAAGCCGGAATGAAAACGACGTGCAGAATGCATTGAATGCACTGACTAAATGCGCAGAAACAAGCGAGGGTAACCTTCTTGAACTTGCCATTATAGCGGCAAGAGCAAGGGCAACTCTCGGAGAAATTTCTTACTCATTAGAAAAAATTTGGGGGAGGTTCCAGGCAGTGACAAGAACAATATCAGGCGTTTACAGTTCGGAATACGCTTCCGAAGATGAAAACAAAGTTTCAGAAGCAAAAAAACTTACGGACGAATTTGCAAAGAAAGAAGGACGCAGACCTAGGATAATGATTGCCAAGATGGGTCAGGATGGACACGACCGCGGCGCCAAAGTGGTTGCTACAGCATACGCCGATATGGGATTTGATGTTGACGTCGGTCCTTTATTCCAGACACCCGAAGAAACAGCAAGGCAGGCAGTCGAAAACGATGTACATATTGTCGGTATGAGTTCTCTCGCAGCGGGACATAAGACATTACTTCCCCAATTGATTGCAGAGTTGAAAAAACTCGGAAGAGAAGATATCATCGTAATCGTTGGCGGCGTTATCCCCGCTCAGGATTATGAATTCCTTTATGAACACGGCGCTGCAGCGATATTCGGTCCGGGAACAAAAATTCCCGAAGCCGCTATTTCTATTATGCAGGAAGTAAACAAAAGATTCTGATTTAAATAGATTTATAAGAATAAACAAAAAAGGCGAAATATAATATTTCGCCTTTTCCATAAAAATAATTTTATTTGTTTTACTTTGTTGCCAGATACTGGAATGTCCCGTCGCCGTTAATCTGAAGTGCAACTAACTTGCAGGCATCAATACCTGTAAAAGTAATATGGCCTCCCGCGCCGTCTGTAATTTTCATATCAAATAAACATGTCGTTCCGTATTCCGCAGGAATTGTAACCGTAATTGTTGAGCCGTTTTCGAAAAGATTGTTTGGCAGAATATCATTACCCCAGTGGTTCTGTTCTGCCGGTGAAACAAATACGTCAACAAGTGTAACACCTGTATTGTTTGTTACCTGATAAGTTAATTCCTGTGCCGATGAGTTCTTTGACGAGAACAAAGAAACGCATGCAACGAATGCGATTAAAAATAAGAATTTTTTCATTTTTTTCTCCCTTAAATGTTTTTTGTTAAAGTTTGTAATTATAGGTATTTGAACGCATAAAAAAAGATATAAATTCCAAAAAAAATAATAAATGGCCTATCTGTATATTATTATCAATTGATTAACATATACTTAGATATGCATTTTAAGACTATTTTGTATTTGAAATCTCGTGGGATTTGATTTTTACCTTTGATAAAGATGCAGCCTCTTCATTCGGATAAATCAATTTATCTAAAAGATTAAATACTGCACCGCCGGATATAGCCCCAATAAACAAAGGTATAAGCAATTCATAGTTTATTATAGATGTTCTCCATGAAACATAGAGTAACGTTATACCGGTGATTACCATTGCAGTAAACACTCCTGCAACCATAGATGCTAAAAACTTCTTGTAATTAATCAGTATTCCGCCGATTAATCCAAAGCCTGCATTCACGAGCCATAATGTCAAAGCGTCAGGTATCAAAACTACTTTAATCTCAATATCCGGCCTGTCATAAAAGCCCATATATGTAATAGCAAGAACGCATGTTGCGATTAGACACATACATCCGACGATAACCATGATTTTGTTGACTGTCTTCAAACTGAAAATTAAATGTAAATTAAAACTATTCCCAACATAAACATAAATCAATGCGGAAAAACGAATATACATTAAGACCAAAAAGGAAATAGATTACTATTTTAAATATATTTATTTTCCTTTATGAGCAAAGACAAGAATTCAAAATCTTATAAACCCGACTGGGTTCCGGAAAATGCGGGAAAAGCATTCGCTACACAAGTTGTTAAAGGCGTGAATTTGAAGGATGTGAAAAAATCAGAACCGGCGTTTAATAAGAGGAAACACCTTGAGGTTGATGATTACGTAAAAGGCGTTCTTGACAGCGACAGAGTCCTCCTCGCCAGAACAATAACACTCATTGAAAGCAATTCTCCTGCTCATAACGAAACAGCACAGCAAGTATTAAAAGGAATACTGCCGAATACGGGCAATTCACTTCGTATCGGTATCACTGGCGTTCCCGGCGCAGGCAAAAGTTCATTGATTGAAACGCTTGGATTGTATTTAATCAAAAACGGACATAAAGTAGCAGTACTTGCAATCGACCCTTCAAGTTCGGTGACCAAAGGAAGTATACTCGGCGATAAAACACGCATGGAATATCTTTCACGCGAAGAAAATTGTTTCATACGTCCATCACCGTCAGGCGGGACATTGGGCGGTGTAGCGAGGAAAACCCGTGAGACAATGCTCGTTTGCGAGGCGGCGGGATATGATATAATACTCATCGAGACAGTCGGCGTTGGTCAGAGCGAAATTACCGTAAGGTCGATGGTCGATTTCTTTCTTGTTATGATGATAGCGGGTGCGGGCGACGAACTTCAGGGCATTAAGAAAGGCGTTATAGAACTGGCAGATGCGCTGCTTATAAATAAAGCCGACGGCGACAATAAACCAAAAGCACTGCTTGCGAAATCCGATTTTGCAATGGCTTTGCATTACATTCAGCCTGCTACAAAAGGCTGGCAGACCGGGGCTTACACATGCTCCGCTCTTACCGGCGAAGGCGTTAAGGAAATGTGGGAAGTTGTGGAAAAATTCCGTGAGTCAACCGTACAAACCGGCGTATTCGCGGAACGCAGGAAAAATCAGACGCTTGAGTGGATGATTAAAATGCTTGAAGAAAAACTACTATCGGAATTTTATGATAACTCTGTCATAAAAAAAGAAATGGACAAAATTTCGAAAAAAGTATTAAACGGTGAAACACTTCCAGTTGCCGCAGCGGAACAATTGTTCGAACTTTACAGGCATTCTCAAAGAGATTAATTCAGACAAATAAAAGGGACGCAAAAAACGCGTCCCCTTCATCTTCATTAATTAATCTAACCTAATTTAATGTAATTAATAATCGTTATTCTCCTGATCGTGATTTTCTTCTTTCGGTTTCTGTCTTTTTTGTTTCTTATCGTCAGTTCCTATTTTATAGTTAAATGTCAGGAACAGCGATCTTGAATCGCGTTTACGGTACATATTAGCATCGTATGCAATCGTGGAATTATGAATCGAGAATTTCTGCGTATTGAAAATGTCACTGACTCTGAATCCGAGACTGAAACGTTTATTCATGAAATCTTTCTTAACTGCCAGATCGCATGACTGCATCGGGTCGTTGTACCCCTGAGCCGATACGCTCTTTCCCTGATAGAAGTAGGACAATTGTATGTCCACTATTTTGGGAAGCGACATATTCGAAACGAACTTTGCTGTCCAACTATATCCGCTGTTATCAAGTTCTCCGCCAATATTGCCTGACAAATCGGTTCTAAAATAACTCGCGCTTGCATTTACAAACCACCATTTTGCAACCGAGCCAGTACCAATCAGTTCCACACCGTATGTTTTCGCCTTCGCAAGATTCTGTATTGTTGAAGTTGAGATACCGTTCGAATCCACAGTCGTGAATCTTGTTATCACATCTGTAGTTATTCTGTAGAATGTCGAAGTAGTTAATGCAAACGTTGACAGATATTTTACAATACCAACCTCTACACCGTTTATATATTCCGGTTTGATGTTCGGATTTCCTATTCTAAGGTTCTGCGGGTCGGAACGGTCAACAAACGGATTCAGCATTCCGAGCCTTGGACGATTTATTCGCCTCGTGAAACTTGCCTGTATTTCTACTGTATTCGAGATCCCCTGCTTAACGAACAAACTCGGAAAGAAACTGAAATAATTATTTTCATATTTCAATGCAGTCTCCATCTGCTCTGAGTTTGTGAATGACTGTTCTAACCTCAGTCCAAACTGATATCCGAACTTTTTATAATTATTTTCGAACGTTCCGTAAACTGCATGAATCTGCTCTTTGTACAGGAAATTATTCTGAAGCAGAGAATTATTAATAAATTGGTTTGCATTGTAATCGAAATATTCGGACCTGTAATAATTATCCGTCCTCCTTATCATGCTCTTAAAACCAAGTTCAAACTTGCTCTTTAATTTATACGAATTCTCTTTGTCTTCCTTAAGCGGGTGGGTGTAATCAGCCTGAATTATATACGAATCGAACTTCTCATTAGTATAATCGTTTTCTTTTACCGGGTTTACGATATCCTGATACGCCGTATTTAGATTCTGCGTACTTCTTTCGAAGGAATTTGAATATTGAAATGATGCGTTCAATTCCTGAAATTTTTTCGAAAATTTCTGTCTGAAGTTTACATTCGCATCGACTCCCTGTTCCTTGTCGTCTTCGGTATTGTTAGTGCTGTAGAAATTATTCGGAATCCCAAGCAGAGAATAATTCTGATAATCTCCTTTTTCATTCCTGTTTCTGTCCCTGTTACTGTAACTTAATGACAATCCCAGATATGCGTCCCTGCTTATGTCATAATCCATACCGAGTGTACCGATATGCCCGAGCATTTTATTGTACATGTTCGACGTTTCCGTCAAATGATATGATGAATCGCTGAGGAAATTATGCCTGTCAAGATTACCGTTCATGTTCATGTGAAATAATCTGAGACTGTAGTTACCGTAAACGCTCACCTTGCCTGTTTTATAAGAAAGACCAGTCGCAAGTGAATATTTGTCGCCTGTTCCTGCATTGAGGTTCAGATTATAATTATACCCCGATTGTTCCGTCGCTGATTTTTTCAGCACAATATTGATTATGCCTGCCATTCCTTCCGGGTCGTACTTTGCAGAAGGATTATTTATGATTTCAATTCTTTCAACAGTGTTTGCCGGAATCTGGTCCAGCACAGCATTCGGATCGGATGTAAGAAGTCCTGAAGGTTTTCCGTTAAGAAGTATTTTCACATTGCCGCTTCCGCGAAGACTTATTTTTCCGTCGCTGTCAACCGTTACCGAAGGTATGTTTTTTAAAACATCAGTTACTGTTCCGCTCTGACTGTTAATGTCTTTATCTACATTGAATACCTTCTTGTCAATTCCCATTTCCATCATATTTCTTTCAGCAGTAACCTCTATCTCGGCCGTTACCATCTCGCTTCCGATTTTCAATCTTACATCTCCTATATTAATTTCAGGCTCCATAGGTGTAAATGCGAGATCTTTTTTAATCGCGGTGTTATAACCAATGAACGATATTTTCAATATATATTTTCCGGGCCGGAAACCTTCAAGCACAAATGTTCCGTCGCTTTCAGAAGCCGTACCTTTTACAAGTTTATTCGTATCCTTAAGAGAATATAATTGTACATTTACAGATTCCAGCGGCTTTTCGGATTCGTTATCCAGAATCCTTCCCGTTAACTTTGTTTTAATATTTGAAAAATCTTTCTTTTTCTGCCGGTTATTTTCATCCTGTGCTTTTGCATAATTAATAAATAAAAGGAGTGTTAAAAAAAGCGCTAAGTACTTAATTTTCATGTAATTAATTTGATATATTCTTATAAAAAATACGGATTTAAGGAAAAAGATATATTATATCAATGTTTAGACATCGTTAAACGTTCAAAAGTTTAATGACTCTTTACAAAAGAATGTGATTATTTTAGAAATGTATCTCTTGCTATTGACCAGGCTGCCATCGTCATGCCGTCATGAATTTCATTTGATTTAATCATCGATTCGACTTCTTGAGGTGACAGGAAATAATACTCGAATTCTTCCTGTTCATCCTTTGTTTCTTTTTCCGATTCAGTGAGATTACGCGCAATATAGACATGGCAATATTCATCTGTTATACCGTTATAAGGATTGAAGTAACCTATCTTTTCAAGAATTCCGTCGAAACCGGTTTCTTCTATTAATTCTTTTCTTGCAATATCGTCCGGATTCTGACCGTCTTTTATCCCGCCTGAAGGAAATTCAATGCTGAATTTTCTGTTGAGATAGCGATATTGTTTCACAAGAATCAACTTACCTGTTTCGGTAACCGGAATAATCATTGCAGAACCGCCTGTATGTACAAAATGATATTCATACTGCTTGCCGTTTGGGATATAGCATTCATCGAGTCTGTATTCCCACCATGGATTAGCAAATTTTACGACAGTTGATTTATGTTTCCACTCTTTAAGGCTCATTTTCTTTTATTATATACAAAAAAAAGAGACGGGAAAACTCAGCGTCTCTCGTTTTAAAAATAAATCAATTACTGTGAATTATAAAGCCAATAATGTTAAGATTCCTTTTCGATTTTTTTGTTCGGCAGTTTTACCGTAAACACACTGCCTTTGCCCCAGGTGCTTATCACCGATATTTTTCCTTTATTTAATTCAGCCATTTCACTGCACAAAATCAATCCAAGTCCCGTGCCGTCTTCTTCTTCAGTACCTTTTGTTGTGTATTTTGAAGTTATATCAAATAATTTCGGAATTATCTCATTCGGTATTCCGACGCCCTCGTCCTTTACGGATATTAATTCATAATCGCCGTTCGTTTCCGAACTTAAAGAAATCACACCGCCTTTATTTGAAAATTTAAGCGAGTTCGATATCAGGTTTCTGAATATAATATCAGTCATCATTTTGTCGGCGTATATCTCGGCATCCCTGCTTATTTGATTATCAAATTTAATTTCTTTTTGCTCAAAATTTGTTTCATACGTATGTTCAGCATTCTGTATCAATTCAAAAATATGAAACGATTCGGGATGATATTTCATTCTGTTAGTCTGGAGTTGTGACCACTGAAGCAGATTATTAACGAGTTGAAAAAGGTTCTTCGAAACGCTGTTCAAATCTTTAGCAAAATTCATTCTTTCCTCTTCTGTAAAATTCGAATAATTGCTCGACATAAGTTCGGTGTAGCCGACAAGACCCTGGAACGGGCTTTTCAAATCATGCGCTACGATAGAGAAAAACTTATCTTTAGATGCAATCGCTTTTTCAAGTTCTTCGTTATTTCTTCTGAGTATTTCTTCATTCGTTTTCCTGTCGGTTATATCTCTCGCCAGAACACACATGGCTTTTTTTCCGAGATACTCAATAAGGGTAACATAAACTTCTACCGGCAGTTTTGTTCCGTCTTTTTTAATATGGCATCTGTCGCCGACAAAGAACGAGCCTTCTCTTTTAATTCTGTCTATAAACAAATCAATACTGCTCTTATCAAGATCCACTACATCATAGATATTCAGTTCTCTCATTTCTTCTTTTGTATAGCCGAGCATTTTCTCGTAACTGTTATTTGATTCTTTTACGAATAATGTTTCGACATCAAAAAGAACTATCCCCTCTTTTGTTTGTTCGACGACAGCCCTGTATTTCCCTTCGCTCTCCGTGAGCGCCCGCTCTATAATTTTTTTAACTTCGATTTCACGGTTCAGTTTCTTGTTATAACTCTTAACAATTTTGATATTTGTAAGGACTGTATATATAAAGAATAAAACGAATAAATTCAGAAGTAAGAACCACCATTTAAGGTAAAACGGGCGCAGTATGCTTATCGTACCTGAAGCAAAAACAGGAGACCAGTCGCTGCCTTCATTTTTTACGGAAACCAGAAATTTGTACTCGCCGGGTTTCAAATTCGTATAACGCACATTTCCTATTTCGCTCTGGGTTAAAGTTATCCAATCGTTATCGCAGCCTTCAAGTCTAATTCTGTATGTCATCAGTTTTTCATTAATATACGAGATGCCTCTGAAACTGAACAGCAGAGTATTGTTCGTATTTTCTATTTCGATATTATCATTAAGGTTATATTCTTTATCCTTATTATCCGTAACATACTGCATTAATACACGCGGCACTATGTTGATATCATGATTTTCGTTTAGACGCGATACGCCTGTTTCGGTTCCCACCCAGACAACGCCGTACTTATCGGTAATCACAGCCGACCTGTTTATTTCATCGCCGGCAAGACCGTTGTCTTTTTTATATCTTTTAAACGAATCCTTATTTTTGTATTTAACGATGCCATAATTTGTTCCTATCCAGAGATGATTGTGCAAATCGCCTTTAATCACGTAAACAGGAGAATTAAAAACAAATTCCGTACTCTTCGTAATATTGGTTCCGTTGATTTCATAAATGCCGTCCGATGCCCCTGCAAGAATGCGTTCGCCGTTCATTCGATAAAGCGTATATATATTCGGTGGAAGTGAATTGCCGGGATATGAAAGTTCCGTAACTACACCGTCTTTAATTTTGAAAGCGCCGGACAGCCCGACAACATAATATGCATCATCAATCTCATATATTTTCCTGTAAGAATTTTTAAATTTATCCTGAGGTATATATTTTTCAAGTTTATTGTTTTTCAAAATACATACTCCGCCGGAAGTAAGCGCCAGAATATTACCCTTCTTATCGAACATGACACTGTTACAGTTTACAGAACCCGGTGTTTTGTACCATTCGACTGAACCGTTATTTTTGTATTTCCCAAGCCCCATTCTTGTCGCAGCCAGCCAGACATTATCGTTTGCATCCAGACACATATCCTGAACCCTCGAAGAATGATAGATATATTCTTTATTATTTACAAAATCAATTTTCCGGAATTCTTTTCTGTCGTAAACTGTCATTCCGCTGTTATGACCCAGAACGATTTCTCCCGATTTTTTTTCAATTATTGCCGTCACTTCGAAATCAAATAATCCGTTATACCCGTTATAACTTTCGACATCGAGGTAATTTATTTTATCAACTCCGCGCGTGTCGGTTATCCAGATATTATTTTCCCTGTCGACAAGCGCTGACGACATTCCGTCCGTTGTAAATCCGTTTTTTATGGATAATTCCTTTGTTGCCAGCGATGATAACTCGGTAATGTATTTACTCCATTCATTGCCGAATATAACATAATCTTTTGTAGCGGAAATATTATAGAATTGAAGTATGAACGTGTTTGGAAGTGTGAATGAAGCGGATACGGGATAATATTTCCCGTCCATCAAATATCCCATTCTATTGTTCTCGAGTATCCAGATTTTAAATTTCCCGTCCTCTGTTATCTGATTATAGCCCGCATAGACAGGTTTGCCGTTTGTAATTTCAACAGGTGAATAATCAAAATTTATTCCGTCAAATGTGTACATGCCGCCGTCAGAACAGATGTAATATTTCCCTGAATTTGTGAATATGTTTCTTATAACATTCAGCGGCGGGTTATCGGAATTGTTTAGTTTTTTCCAGTTGCCTTCGTAGAAATACAGACCATCTATCGTACCGACCAGAATACACGGAACATTATCTTTATAGATTACATCGAAACTTGTAAACTCGGCAGGGTTAATGGCTACTGAAGAATTAACAGGCGGAAACTTATTCCAGCGTCCATCTTTATAATTATAGTTAAGGATTGTGTCATAATCGAATGACGGAAGAACCCAGACAAAGCCTTTTGAATCTATGCGGACCTTTCTGTATGATACCTGAGGTAAATTATCTTTACTGCTAAAGTTTTTAAATTCATAACCGTCATAAACAGAGACGCCGAAATTTGTTGCAAACCATATCATACCCGAACTGTCCTGCGCGGCGTCGAATATTATTCTCGATTTCAGACCGTTGTCAACATTATATTTCTGAACGCAGTAATATTGGCTTAAAGTAATATCCGGAATTAATGATAGTAATATGAAAAGGAAAATTAAATTACAGACAAATTTAGCCCTATACATGTAAATAATTTTAATTGTTAAGTCCGCGCTTAAACAATAAATACATGAAAGCAGACGAATGAGATACATTAAAATAGCGATAGTTAGCGGAAAAAAAAACGGAAAAGAAACGTGAAAGAGATACTGTCTTTAAAGAAATTGTTGAATAAATTGTGTCTTACAATATTATCTGCAGGTAAAATTTTATTTGAATGCTCCGATTCGTATAAAAATCATTTATTCGGGAATTAATTCCGAACATCGAAAAATGAATTTCGCGGAATTTAAGATAAAACTTATTTTGGAAAACACAGGATAATCCGTTACGGATTATTTCCTGTGTTTTGAAATAAATTCTTCGACTTCAGGAATTCCGCCCTGATATATTAAATATCCGTTGCTTGGTTCGCGCTCCGTTATTTCACCGTTGATTGGCGTCAGCATTATTTTCTTTACTTCATCCAAATTTTCAGTCTGTCCCAAAGCCCAGCAGAGTTTGATATACGCGACTTCAGGCAGCATATTTGCCGTAGGAACAACTCCGAGTTCCATCATATCACGGCCGGTGTCATATACATACATTTGAACATATCCCCATAATGTCTGAACAGTCATATAAACGGCGATGTTCTTTTCTTTCGCACGCTTAAGCGCCGGATACAACGGTTTGTTTACGTGTCCTAAACCCGTTCCCGCTATCACTATTCCCCTGTATCCGTTGTCGATAAGAGAATCGATAATATCGGGTTTCATATTCGGATAATAATAAACGATGCTTACTTTTTCTTCGAATGCAGTATTTACGATAACGTTGTTATCGTTTCTTCTGCGTTTATAATCCTGTCTTAAAGGTGTAATTTTGTCTCTGCTTACCATGGCAATAGGAATATCGCCTATCGTTCTGAAAGTAGAACGGTAACTCGAGTGCATTTTTCTAACTCTTGTACCTCTGTGAAGCAGACCGTACGTATCGGAAGTGGGACCGAACATACAAACCATTACTTCCGCTATATCGCTTTCGGCTGCCGTTTTAACGCTGTGCATTAAATTCAATGCCGCGTCCGAAGACGGTCTGTCGCTCGAACGCTGTGAACCTACCATCACAATAGGCACGGGTGAATTCTGCACCATGAAAGATAATGCGGCGGCTGTATGGTGCATCGTATCCGTACCGTGACCGATAACAATTCCCTGCACGCCTTTCTCGATTTCTTTACCGATTGCCTGTGCCGTTCCAATCCATTGTTCGGGAGCCATGTTTTCGCTGAAAACTCCGTAAAGTTTTTCAGTTTCAAGATTGCATATATCCGCGAGTTCGGGTACTGAGCCGTAAAGTTCACCCGGCGAAAATGCGGGAATAACCGCGCCGGTCCTGTAATCCAGTCTTGACGCTATCGTTCCGCCCGTACCGAATAATTTCACTCTCGGTTTTACCGGGTCATACGGGAACGCTTTTTCCGGAATCTTATAATGGGCTTCTTTTCTTCCGAGTATTTTTATGTCCTTCACGGTTTCAGCGAATACGCCAATGTTATATCCTGAAATTAATTTTAAAACTATATGAAAGTGGTCTGCGTTTTCCGAGCGCGGCAGAATAATTCCTTTATACTGCGCTTTATCTGTTTGAATGACAACATCGCTCCAAACAAGAGCATCAAATTTCTTTAATGTATCTAATGCTATTCCTTTATATCCTTTATATAAATCGTCTGCCATTACCTTAACTCCTTAATGAATTTAGAAACTGCTTTTGAAACAAATGTACCGTCGACTCTTCCTCTAACTTTATTCATAACCATACCGCACAATACTTTTTCTACATTATCATCATGCAACAACTGACTTCTGTTGAGTTCAGCATACGAATATTGAATCACGTGCGGAATATCTTTTTCATCGATAGGCGGAGGCAGATTATCGAGGTCAAACACGCCGTATTTAACCGCATCGTACAACGCCGCAAGAATACCTTCTTTTGAAATCAGACACTGCTTATAAGCGCGAAGCAGCGCCGACATAACTTCTTCATCTATATTTACGAATTCAACTTTCATCTTCTTCAGTCTTTTCGGAAACTGAATCAAAACCTTTGCCGCGAGTTTCGGGTCGATATTCCATTCCGTTACCGCCGTTTTGAACAGACCCGCAAGTTTTGAAATCGCGAGAGGTTCAATTAAATCTTCAGGTACTTTTAAATCCTTATACCATTTTTCGCGTTCCCAGTAATAATCGGGAAGGCTCGCTTTTATTCTTTCAATTCTTTCTTTCGTAATTCTCTTCGGAGGCAAATCCGTGTCAGGATACATTCTGTCGGCTCCCGGAAGAATTCTTTCAAATCCCGTTGTACCGTCTTTTTGCGCCTGTCTCGTTTCCGACGGAACGCCTATTGTGGCTTCTCTCGCGCGTATAACTATTTCTTTTGCTGCCGTATCCACGTCCGATTCAGAACCCCAGACTATCAGAACAGTATCATTCTCTTTTGCGCCGATTGCTTTTTTTACCTTCTGCCATTCCGCGATTGATATCGTATCCGAAGTGCTGTCGGAATGAATTATGTTCGGCAGATTCGAAAGACACGCGATAACTCTTACTCTGTCAGAAATTTCTTTTGAGAAATATGTTTCTGTCTGTGTCTGCCAGTTTAATAATCCTTTGAATCCTCTCAATATAACGGCGCAAATAACTTTTTCTTCAGCGAGGGCTGTGCAAATAGGCTGATATTTTGTTTTTCTGAGGAGTCTTGTGATTTCTACGGTGTGTGTGCTGAATGTTTCTGTAGTGATATTTCTTTTCTTTAATTCTTCGCGTAATCTCAAGAGGTTCCATTGTCGCATCGCTTCATTATATGTAAGCAGAGGAATTCTCTTCAGACTCGGTACTCCTTTAATTTCAATTCTTGTACCGCCCGTAACGCTTACGTTCACATCTTCTCTCGCGGCACCCGCGCCTGTTCTTACTTTGCCCGTGCTCTTCACAATATTGCTGAGAATCTTGCCGACCTCCGCGACCTCGACCGGAGTTTTCATATCCGGTGCTGTAACCGTTTCAATCAACGGCATACCAAGTCTGTCAGCGATATAAACTCTTCTGTGACCGATGTCGCTTACTTCGCGGCAGGAATCTTCCTCTATAGACAACTGAATGATATCAATTTTTCTGTCTTTATAAGGTACAACGCCGTCAACGGACGTAATCGATGTCCTTTGAAAACCTGTCGGGATGCTGCCGTCGAGATACTGCTTTCTCGCGATGTGAATTTCATCAATCAGTGAGCAGTTATAAAGCATACCGATTTCCAGCGCTATATCCAGAGCCTGTTCATTAATTTCGAAAGGAGGAGTATCATCCATTTCGTAAGTACAGACAGTTTCCCTGTTGATGTGGTATATAATGTCCTTTTTGGTCTTAAACTCCATTAACGCCGTACCGTCATAAACGCCGAGTTCCGACAAAGTCGGTCTCATATGGCGCAGAATTTCGGCATCGAATTTATGGTTGTACTTTCCCGCAGGGCATCTGCAGAATAATTTCTTCTCAGTAAGCAATTGCTGGTGTATTTCAAGCCCGGATTTAAATCCTACGGTCTTGTAATCTTCATCCGTCATTTCACTGAACGGTTTAAAAATAAAATCAAACATATGTTATTGTAGTAAAATAAGATGTGACAAATTGTTCATATCATGTAAATTACCAATCTGATACATCAAATTAAAGTAAGAAAGTGGTACCTTTTGGGAAAAACAGGAGTTAGGAGCAAGAATCTGGAATCTAGAATCTAGAATCTAGAATCTAGAATCTAGAAGTCGTAGTTTGGGGCAGCAAACGGAGACCCGCCGCGGCGGGCTAACAAATAGTAATTATTAATGAGTAATGAGTAATGAGTAATTAATATTTTAAAGTTAAGCGGTGAATGGGGCTCTCGGTTTGTCATACCGGTGAAAGTTGAAAAACTGCCGTGGCGGGACGGTATCCATTAAACATACTTATATACAACAAACATCCTAAGCCTTTTTGGAATATTGTAATCAGAACTAATACAAGAAAAATAATTGATAAGAAATGATACCGGGTATCACATAAAACGTCAAAAACATTTTAGAATCACAGAAATTGATGATTTTTCAAAAAAGGTATCATTCAGGTATCATTTTAGGAATAAGTGATTGTTTAATTTGGATTTTAACAATGATACCCGAGGTATCATTTCAGGTATCATTTTGAATAACAGTGCGAGAATAGAAACAAAGAAAAAATATGACAGTCATACTATCAAAAACTATCAAAGATGATAGAAAAACTATCAGATTTTTTTTCGCTTATGTTGATAAAACAATCAATTGCCGAAGTTATTTTAAAATACTATCATAAAACTATCAAAAACTATCATTTGCGGAGATAAGAGACTGATAAAAGAACAATTTAAGGTATGATAGTTTTTGCGAGAATCGAATCATGAAATACGACTCATTAGTTTTGTAAGAGTATTATATATCGAAAGCAACTCTCATGATTAAGTCAGTCCTATATGTGGATTACGGAATAATCATTTGTCAAAGAATAAAATCTAATAACCGATTTCCGAAATTAACTTTCTCATTGACGGCAATGTCAAAGAACAAAAATTTTGTAAAAAACGAACTTTGAAATATTTGTCACAATTGTGACACGGAAAAACTTTTTAAAAAATGGCTCATTATCGCTCATTATCGCTCATTTTGTCATGTTGATTTCTTAAAAATAGCACACCTGTAACAAAATGAAAACAGGCGAACAGAAAAAACGGATATTACAGATTATATGTGATCTTATCAAAACACACAATATTTATATTACATATATCAATAATTATTCAACTATACAAATATAATAAATAGTTGTTTTGTTTCGTCAATAAATGACCAGAGAAGTGATTAAGTTATGGTAAAAACAGAAGTTGTCAGCCTAAGAAGAGCTATTAACTTATCACAAATTGTGATAAGTTCAATTTCAATTGAAGTCATTTCAAATTTTAAGACGCAAGGAATCTATTACTTGTCATGCCGGTTACTATGCAGGAATTGAGCAGCCATTTAAAATAATTTCTTTATTTCTTTATTAACTTAATCTGAAAATTAAATATTGAATTTTGGCTAAATTATAAATACTTTCCGATAGGATTCTCCGATGGATGCATTATAATTAATTAGAAGAAATGGTACTCGAAAAAAGAATTATCAATTTGTGATAAAAATTATTTTAATTCTAAGATTATATTATTTAATTATTTTTAATGGAAACCATAAGCAACTAATTAAATATTGCAAAAACTATGATTAGATATTGCAAGAAGAAATTACTTCAAGTGGGTAATAAAAAATGGGCACTACAGAAGTATGCGGTGCCCGAGATAATCTTCGGCTTATAGCCTTGTTGTGTTTTGCATTAGGAATATATATAAAATAATTTAAATATAAAATACTATGACAAAGATTCTTGGGTTGGACCTTGGAACAAATTCTATAGGCTGGGCAATACGCGACAACGATGATTTTTATGATAATCAAATCATTGACAAAGGTGTAATTATTTTTAACAAAGGCGTTGGTGATGGTAAATCAGGAGAGTTTTCGCTTGCAGCAGAAAGAAGAAGTAACAGAGGCAAAAGGAGATTATATAATGCTAAAAGATATCGAAAATGGGCTACATTAAAACTACTAATCGAAAACAATATGTGTCCGTTATCAATGGAAGAATTTGATAATTGGAGAATTGGCAAATGGGGAAAAGTCAATTATGAAATCAAAAATTTTGGAAGAGTATTCCCGACGTCTGTTAATTTTCTAAATTGGCTAAGGATGGATTTTAACGAAGATGGTATTAGTGATTATCAAAGTCCGTATGAAATTAGAGTAGAATTGGCAGATAAATTCGATGATAATGATAAAAACAGATTATTTAAAATTGGCAGAGTTTTATATCATTTAACACAAAGAAGAGGTTTCAAAACAAATAGAAAAAGTGGTAAGAGCAGTTACGGTGAGAATGAGTATTTCAAGAAATTTTATGAATCACATCCTGACAAAATAAACTGGACAGCCTCAAAAATATGGATGTATTTGTTATCGCAAGTTGATGAGAACGAAAAACTTAGAATTAAGAGAATAAGAAATAGCGGCATAATACAAAGAGATGAATACGAAAAAGAGTTTAATACAATATGTACTAAACAGAAATTAAATAATGAACTGATAGAAAAACTAAGAAAAGCAATTTATTATGTTCGACCTCTGCGTTCGCAAAAAGGATTAGTGGGCAAATGTACATTTGAAAACGGCAAGCCGCGTATTCCTGTAAGTCATCCATTGTTTGAAGAATTCAGAGCACTTCAATTTATTAATAATATTAAATGGAGAAAAACAAATTCAAAAAACGTATTTGAACCTATTCCGATTGAATTAAAAAAGAAAATATTTAGTAAATTATTTTTTAAAAAAAGAAAATATTTTCCTTTTGAAGAAATTGTTCAAAAATTTTCAAACAACAGAGAGTATGAATTTAACTTTGCAAAATATAAACCCGATAATCCCAAAGAACTAAAAACTAATCCGTCAGTATCTGCATGTCCTGTTATAGCAGGTTTTATAAGTACCTTTGAAGATAAATGGCAGAATATATTCTTAGAAAGAGAAAATGAATTTGGTATAAACTGGGATGGACTATCTGTAGAATATAAAACTAAACAATACGGAAAAGAGAAGAAAGTAGAATTAAATTATGAAGGATTATGGCATCTATTGTTTGATTATCTCCAAACCCATGATAAAGAAGAAGAATTAAAAACATTTGCACAAAAAAAGTTAGGGCTGAACGAGGATACAAGTAGAGAATTTGCGAACATTGATATTCAACAAGGTTACGGTTCTTTAAGTAGGAATGCTATCAGTAAAATAAATCCATATTTAAAAAAAGGAATACAGTATGAAAGAGCTGTAATATTTGCTAATCTTGAAACTGTTATTGGCAAGGATAAATATAATGATAACAAAATTGAAATAGAATATGACATTGATAATGTTATAAAGATGGTTGATAATGAGAAGGAAAAGTTAAACATTGCTAACAGTCTTATACAATCATATTTCGCTCAAATAGACCATACAACAAAAGCAACTGATAGTAATTATCAAAAACCGAATGGCTATGAAGAATATATTGAAGAAAAAATTGAAAAATATTTCAGTAAAAATATATGGCAAGAGAAAAGCGATGAGGAGAAGAACGATATTCTTAACAATGTTTCAAAATATTATTATAGATTTCTTGGAGAAGAACAAAGTGATGAAGAGAAAGCATCTTATAAACCTGATGCGATAAAAATAAAATATGATTATTATAAATTACCTAGACGAGATTTGGTAATAAAGCAAATGCTACAAATGAAATATGACGCAAAAGAGGATGACCTTAAACATCTTTACCATCACTCTGATGTTGAGATATACCCAAAATCTGTGAATCGGCTTGGTGACCCAAATCCGCCAACAAAGGGTTTCAAAAATCCAATGGCGATGCGAACTTTATACGAATTAAAACATCTATTGAATTATCTTTTAAAAGAAGGCAAAATTGATGAAAACACAAAAATAGTTATAGAATTAGCTAGAGAATTGAATGATGCTAATTACAGAAAAGCTTATTCTGACTGGATAAAAGACAAAGAAAATGAGAATAATGAGTATAGATTGGCAATACAAAATTTGTTAAAATCTACTTCTGAGCCAGTAGTTGAAGACTACAATAAATTTGCTTGTGCAACTGAACAAATCAGCGATTATTCATTTATAGATGACAAAACAATCGAGTTCAAGAATAAGTATGATGAATTTATTAAAACATTTTTAGACTCAAACTTTAACGGTGATAAAGGAATCCATGATCATATTATGCATTTAATATTGACAAAAGAGGAATTCGCTAAAATGTTAAACTATTCACCACCAAACACTAATAAGTGGGTAACACAGATAATTAAGAAATCGGGAAGATTTAGAGAGAACAGAAAATCACTAAAAGAAATGATTACGAAGTACCGATTATGGAAAGAGCAAAAATATCATTGTTTTTATACAGGTAGAATTATACCCCTTAGTGAACTTTACACTCCAAATTATCAATTGGAACATACTATTCCAAGAAGTATATCATTTGATTCTGAATTAAAGAATTTGACGGTCTGTGATGCAATTTATAATAACCAAATAAAAAGTAATAAATTTCCTACAGAGTGTCCGAATTTTAAAGAATCTTATAGGTGCCAGACAATAGATGGCAACAAAAATTGTTCACCAATTATTGATAGAGTTAAAACATTAATTGAACCGAAAGTAAATGAACTTAAAAGAAGGATATCTGAATTAAAGCATATATCAAAAGGTATTCCGGATTGGGAGAGAGATAAAAAAGATGCAAATATTCGTCTTCGACACTATTTGAATTTTGAACTCGATTATTGGGACAAAAAACTATTTACTTTTACAGTGAAGAAAGATGAATGGAAGAATAAATTTAAGAATAGTCAACTTATTGATACGCAAATTGTAAGCACATATGCAAGAGCATATTTGAAATCATTATTTAATAAAGTAGATGTGCAAAAAGGTAATGTCACTGCAATTTTCAGAGAAATATATAGACTTCCGCCAAAAAGCAGAGATAACCATGCTCATCATGCCATTGATGCGGCTGTATTAACCCTGATTCCCGGTTCAGCAACAAGAGATTTACAGGTGGAAAAATACTTTGAATGGAAAGAAAATAAATCTACAAATTATATAAGACCCAAACCGTATGATACATTTGAGGTTCATCATATTAAAGAAGATATTGAGAATACGGTTTTAGTTAATCATATCACTAAAGATAAAACTTTAACACCTTCAAAAAAATATTCAAGGAAAAATGGAAAAATTGAATATCTGAAGGGAAATAGCGATGGGAAAATTATTCTTGATGAAAATGGTAACAAAAAGCCAAAGTTATTGAAGGGTGACTCTATAAGAGGACAACTTCATAAAGAAACATTTTATGGAGCAATAAAAGTAAATGAAAGGAATGAAAATGGTTATCCAATAAAACAAGATGGCAAATATATTATTAAACAAAATAACAACCAAGATGAAATATGGATTGTTTGCAGGAAAAAAATTACCGAGATAGACTATGATAAAGATGTTATAGTAGATGAATTATTAAGTAAATTTATTAAAAAGCAGTTAAATGAGGGAGCGAATCAAAACGAATTAATCGATTTCAATAATAGAATTATACGACACCTGCGATGCAGATTCAAAGCCGGTAAAGGTTTCTTTACTAATGAAAAAGCTATACACTTAAAAGAACATATTTTCAAATCAAAATATAAACACAAACAAGATTATTTAGTACAAAACGAAGAGAATTATCTATATTTATTGTACGAAGGTAAAGATAATAAGGATGAAATAATTTCCGGATATAAGATTATAAATCTTTTTGATATTGCTACATTGAATTTAAATAAAATTGAAGATTTAAAAACAGAACCAGAATTTCAAAGTTTGGAAAAGAAGAAAGGAAGAACTATTTTTGAACTTCAACTCAAAAATATATTGAAGGTAGGTGACAGAGTTATTTTCTATAAAGAAAATAAAGAAGAAATAACAAATGATAATGCCAAAGATAGATTATTTTATATTATTAAATTTAATGAACCAACACCGAACACAGCATATATATATTTTCAAAACCACATTGAAGCAAGAGAGAATGAAATATTAAAAAATCTTGAAGAAAAGGATTTTATACCAGACAAATATCAACCTAGAATCTTTCTAACATGCACAAAATTAAATTGCTTATTTGAAAATAAAGATTTCAAAATCAACATAGATGGAACAATATACTGGTTAAATCACCATGATTAAGAAGACTCTATACTTTGGAAATCCCTGTTATCTGTTTTCGCAAGATGAACAGATGAAAATTAAGAGACAGAATGCCGAGAAAGGCATTGAAGAAACTAATTCGCAGCCGATTGAAGATATTGGAGTAGTTGTCATAGACCATTACGGAGTTACGATATCACAAGCATTATTATATAAACTTAATGAGAATAATGCCGCAATAATTATTTGCAACGATAAGCATATGCCGACTTCGATGCTGATGAATCTTGACGGCAACTACGTACAATCGGAAAGATTTAAGGCGCAGATAATTGCGAAAAAACCACTTCTGAAAAATCTATGGCAGCAGACAGTATCATACAAAATTTATAATCAGGCAATGCTGTTGAATAAAAACAATATTGAATCGAGAAATATGATTGCCTGGGTAAATGATGTAAAATCGGGCGACAGCAAGAATCTCGAAGCCCGCGCTTCGGCTTATTACTGGAAAAATCTTTTTCCTAAAGAGATAAATTTCTACCGCGACAGATTCGGCGAGCCGCCTAATAATCTTCTGAATTACGGATACGCTATTTTGAGAGCAGTTATTGCAAGAGGTCTCGTCGCATCAGGCTTATTGCCTACGCTCGGGATTCATCACAAGAACAAATATAATGCATACTGCCTTGCGGATGACATTATGGAACCATACAGACCGTTTGTAGATGAAATTGTTCTGTCTATAGTTAAAAAGTATTCCGATTATTCGGAATTAAATGTAGAATTGAAAAAGATTCTTTTACAGATTCCTGCCGTAGATATATATTTCGGAAAGGAACAAAGCCCTTTAATGGTTGGACTTCAACGAACTACAGCATCTCTTGCGAAGTGTTTTATGGGAGAAACAAAAACAATTGTCTATCCCGAATTATGTTAAACAAATTAAATGAGTACAGAATAGTGTGGGTCATGGTATTTTTCGATTTGCCAACAGATACCGAAAAGGACAGGAAAAACTATACAAAATTCAGGAAAGGCATAATGAAAGACGGATTCGATATGTTTCAATTCTCTATTTATACACGACACTGTTCGAGTTATGAAAACGCGTTAGTTCACATAAAAAGAGTAAAAAGTATTTTGCCGCCAAGAGGAGATGTAGGAATAATGATGATTACGGATAAACAATTTGGAATGATAGAAATATTTCACGGGAAAGTGCAATTAGAAGTCAAGCCGCCCCCTCAGCAACTCGAATTGTTCTAAAAAAACAGGGTTATTCAATGAATAACCCTAATAATAAGACGATTTTTTTAATCCCGAAAACATTATAACTTTATTGTTTTTATATCGATTGGCGATATTGTACTCTATAAAAAATCGTCAAACCTACAATTGAAAGCAAACCACAACCGTTGGAATTCTTATTTGCCGTTCCAATGGACTCTATAAAAAATCGTCAAACCTACAATTGAAAGCAAACCACAACGAAGAATCTGAAGTACTCCGAATATTATTGACTCTATAAAAAATCGTCAAACCTACAATTGAAAGCAAACCACAACACCTGTGTCGCTGTTCACCATTGCCCGTTCACTCTATAAAAAATCGTCAAACCTACAATTGAAAGCAAACCACAACCGTCGTCGAACTTCGCTCTGTCGTCTTTCGACTCTATAAAAAATCGTCAAACCTACAATTGAAAGCAAACCACAACATGACAAAAGAAGCGCTGCCGATATCCTTTACTCTATAAAAAATCGTCAAACCTACAATTGAAAGCAAACCACAACAAAGAAAATCGCTTTTGATTCGTCCGAGCGACTCTATAAAAAATCGTCAAACCTACAATTGAAAGCAAACCACAACATACGTCCTATGCCAAAATAATAACGGCACACTCTATAAAAAATCGTCAAACCTACAATTGAAAGCAAACCACAACAAAAAGCAAAGGAGTTAAAATGATATTCAGACTCTATAAAAAATCGTCAAACCTACAATTGAAAGCAAACCACAACATCAGATGAGGGGTCGTGTTCTTTTTCTGCACTCTATAAAAAATCGTCAAACCTACAATTGAAAGCAAACCACAACTCCATAAGGTCGTTTCATATCTTTACTGGGACTCTATAAAAAATCGTCAAACCTACAATTGAAAGCAAACCACAACTCGACAACGGAAGGCAACAGAACAAAGCAAACTCTATAAAAAATCGTCAAACCTACAATTGAAAGCAAACCACAACAAAACAGAATTATAGGAACGTGGTAATTTAACTCTATAAAAAATCGTCAAACCTACAATTGAAAGCAAACCACAACTTTGTGTATAATCGGGATGATGAAACTATCACTCTATAAAAAATCGTCAAACCTACAATTGAAAGCAAACCACAACACTAACTTAAATGGAATTTGCAGATTCCCCACTCTATAAAAAATCGTCAAACCTACAATTGAAAGCAAACCACAACCTGCGACGATAAACACTTTCTTATCTTTCAACTCTATAAAAAATCGTCAAACCTACAATTGAAAGCAAACCACAACAAGGTACACAGTCATAACGTCGTTTTCCTGACTCTATAAAAAATCGTCAAACCTACAATTGAAAGCAAACCACAACAGACCGAGTTCGACGATAAGTTCACCAAGTACTCTATAAAAAATCGTCAAACCTACAATTGAAAGCAAACCACAACTTGTTCAGCCCGTTATCCACGACGAGAACGACTCTATAAAAAATCGTCAAACCTACAATTGAAAGCAAACCACAACATGCTGTATCGTTCACTCCAAGCCAAACGAACTCTATAAAAAATCGTCAAACCTACAATTGAAAGCAAACCACAACCAATTTTCTCCCGGATTACATTTTTACACTACTCTATAAAAAATCGTCAAACCTACAATTGAAAGCAAACCACAACTTATTCGCTTTCTACATACGGCGATACCGCACTCTATAAAAAATCGTCAAACCTACAATTGAAAGCAAACCACAACAGATGAGGCATAATATATACAAGACATAAAACTCTATAAAAAATCGTCAAACCTACAATTGAAAGCAAACCACAACCTTCGGGTGTTCTGCTCATGTAAGAGGCGTACTCTATAAAAAATCGTCAAACCTACAATTGAAAGCAAACCACAACCGGACTTTACGAATTGTCCTTTTTTAATTAACTCTATAAAAAATCGTCAAACCTACAATTGAAAGCAAACCACAACGTACACTTGTTTATTTGCGTTCGCTTGAAGACTCTATAAAAAATCGTCAAACCTACAATTGAAAGCAAACCACAACTGTGTGGATATATATCCGGACATTTTTAAAACTCTATAAAAAATCGTCAAACCTACAATTGAAAGCAAACCACAACACAGGAATAGGCGGATTCGATCTGGCTGCTACTCTATAAAAAATCGTCAAACCTACAATTGAAAGCAAACCACAACAACTTGTAGTCGCTGTCTGAAGATTCGTTTACTCTATAAAAAATCGTCAAACCTACAATTGAAAGCAAACCACAACTGTCTATTGCGTCATCTGTGTACATATAGCACTCTATAAAAAATCGTCAAACCTACAATTGAAAGCAAACCACAACCGTATACTACCGATACGGCAAGTGAAAAAAACTCTATAAAAAATCGTCAAACCTACAATTGAAAGCAAACCACAACGGCATTGGAGGTATTAGCAGATTTTTTCGTACTCTATAAAAAATCGTCAAACCTACAATTGAAAGCAAACCACAACAAAGTATGGTGATGAATTCAAAACCGGATTACTCTATAAAAAATCGTCAAACCTACAATTGAAAGCAAACCACAACTAAAGATAAAGCACAATTAATCGCAAGTTAACTCTATAAAAAATCGTCAAACCTACAATTGAAAGCAAACCACAACCATGCCAATCACCACAGCCCACACACCATTACTCTATAAAAAATCGTCAAACCTACAATTGAAAGCAAACCACAACCTGAAAGTTCAGTGTTTAATTTCTCAAGCAACTCTATAAAAAATCGTCAAACCTACAATTGAAAGCAAACCACAACCCTTTCCATTGTTTTTCCATATTTCATGAACTCTATAAAAAATCGTCAAACCTACAATTGAAAGCAAACCACAACTGCTCGGGTTAGATAATGCTGAAAAGTTAAACTCTATAAAAAATCGTCAAACCTACAATTGAAAGCAAACCACAACAAACGCGCTGATGCCCTGAAGCGAAACCTCACTCTATAAAAAATCGTCAAACCTACAATTGAAAGCAAACCACAACAATGTCGTGCCTGTTTTTTATCCCCATCTCACTCTATAAAAAATCGTCAAACCTACAATTGAAAGCAAACCACAACAATTCGGGGAGGGAATTCCACAAACAGCAGACTCTATAAAAAATCGTCAAACCTACAATTGAAAGCAAACCACAACACTCCGGTTTAAGATTTGAATTAATACCCGACTCTATAAAAAATCGTCAAACCTACAATTGAAAGCAAACCACAACAAACTATTGCAAATTAAAACAACCAATAAGACTCTATAAAAAATCGTCAAACCTACAATTGAAAGCAAACCACAACGGTCTTCGCCGTATGCCTTTTCGAGTTTTTACTCTATAAAAAATCGTCAAACCTACAATTGAAAGCAAACCACAACCCTGTCGAGTATCGAAATATAACTCCATGCACTCTATAAAAAATCGTCAAACCTACAATTGAAAGCAAACCACAACAGTATCGACAAGAGTATTGTGATCCTCAATACTCTATAAAAAATCGTCAAACCTACAATTGAAAGCAAACCACAACCCTGTCGAGTATCGAAATATAACTCCATGCACTCTATAAAAAATCGTCAAACCTACAATTGAAAGCAAACCACAACTCTCAAAGAAGAAATAAGAAAAAGTTTAGGACTCTATAAAAAATCGTCAAACCTACAATTGAAAGCAAACCACAACCGGCATAACAAAGCCGGCTTTACAGTTCGTACTCTATAAAAAATCGTCAAACCTACAATTGAAAGCAAACCACAACGTATCGCGTTTTCTTTTGTGAAGATGTCGGACTCTATAAAAAATCGTCAAACCTACAATTGAAAGCAAACCACAACACTCAAGGATATTTAATACTTTATTTTGCTACTCTATAAAAAATCGTCAAACCTACAATTGAAAGCAAACCACAACGGAAATCGATACCGAAGTCTTCGACGAGGAACTCTATAAAAAATCGTCAAACCTACAATTGAAAGCAAACCACAACCTTTTGTTTCAGGGTCTTTGCCTAAGCGGCACTCTATAAAAAATCGTCAAACACAATTTTGAAAGCAAACCACAACTCGACATGATTACGACCCTGATAGGAATATACTATATAAAAAATCGTCAAACACAATTTTGAAAGCAAACCACAACAAAGCGATGTACCATGTATCGCCTCTCAAAACTATATAAAAAATCGTCAAACACAATTTTGAAAGCAAACCACAACTCGTTTTCGTTATAATAACAGCGCGAAATAACTATATAAAAAATCGTCAAACACAATTTTGAAAGCAAACCACAACTAAGGCGACTATGTACATTATCCGGTTATCACTATATAAAAAATCGTCAAACACAATTTTGAAAGCAAACCACAACGTAAATGCTTACGCATATTTAGGCGAAATGACTATATAAAAAATCGTCAAACACAATTTTGAAAGCAAACCACAACAGATAATTGAACTACATCGTAGTTTTCATTACTATATAAAAAATCGTCAAACACAATTTTGAAAGCAAACCACAACTCGGAAGTTACTTTTAATTTAAGTTCTTTCACTATATAAAAAATCGTCAAACACAATTTTGAAAGCAAACCACAACATCTTCGATAATACAGCACTGCAATTATAAACTATATAAAAAATCGTCAAACACAATTTTGAAAGCAAACCACAACCAATCGATATTGTGAACATGAAAAATAATTACTATATAAAAAATCGTCAAACACAATTTTGAAAGCAAACCACAACACTACTATTAAGCTTTGATAGCTTTGAAAAACTATATAAAAAATCGTCAAACACAATTTTGAAAGCAAACCACAACAATTTCAGGCAATCAGTATATAAATCAGATACTATATAAAAAATCGTCAAACACAATTTTGAAAGCAAACCACAACAAAGCGATGTACCATGTATCGCCTCTCAAAACTATATAAAAAATCGTCAAACACAATTTTGAAAGCAAACCACAACTCATACGATAGAAACCATTATAAAGGATACACTATATAAAAAATCGTCAAACACAATTTTGAAAGCAAACCACAACTTTACATTGAAGTTTCCTGTCAGGGTTAGAACTATATAAAAAATCGTCAAACACAATTTTGAAAGCAAACCACAACGTGCCCAGGAGAACGGGCAGGCAGGACATGGGTACAATAAATAACCGACGAACACATATTTTACAAAAACAGCAGGTTAATGGTAACGGATTCGTTAGGTTTAATTCTATGATAATTCGTTGAACGCATATTTAAAACAAAAAATAAAAACTAAACGTATAAAACTGTTCGGGTCGAATAATGCATAAATCGACGGACATATATTTGGATGAAATACACAACAGGTCACAAATTGTGACCTGTTCCCCTAGAACTATAAAAAATTGTCGGACATATATTCTTGAGGTCATAGATTGTGAATTCAAGGTTATAATAAAGACCGTTTAAAAATGACAGGGAGAGTGTTTTGCTTTTTACTGGTAGGATACACAATTGGAGATGATTTTTAAGATCCCCGATAGGAATCCGCCACGGCGGAGGGATGACAGGGGAATGGGTTCGGGGATGACAGGGAGAGAGGGTTCGGGGATGATAACAAGATGTGAGGAGGCTCGTTATGTGGATCCCCGATAAAAACGTTCGGGGATGACAGGGAGAGAGGGATTTCGGATGACAGAGAGAAAGGGGGATGACACAGGGAGAGTGTTTTGCTTTTTACTGGTAGGATACACAATTGGAGATGATTTTTAATATCCCCGATAAAAACGTTCGGGGATGACAGGGAGAGAGGGATTTCGGATGACAGAGAGAAAGGGGGATGACACAGGGAGAGTGTTTTGCTTTTTACTGGTTGGATACACAATTAGAGAGGATTTTTAAGATCCCCGATAGGATCGCTCGGGGATGACAGGGAGAGAGGGATTTCGGATGACAGGGAGAGAGGGATTTCGGATGACACAGGGAGAGTGTTTTGCTTTTTACTGGTAGGATACACAATTGGAGATGATTTTTAAGATCCCCGATAGGAATCCGCCACGGCGGAGGGATGACAGGGAGAGAGGGATTTCGGATGACAGGGAGAGAGGGGGATGACACAGGGAGAGCGTTTTACTTTTTACAGGTTGGATACACAATTAGAGAGGATTTTTAAGATCCCCGATAGGAACGCTCGGGGATGACAGG
>JAQTLX010000016.1:0-77038 GCA_028714695.1 Ignavibacteria bacterium
TCGGAATTGTTCCGCTTACATTAACCCAGGCTTGACCTTTGTTTGTTGTTCTTAATACTTTACCGCCTGCACCGCATACCCATGCAACGTTATCGTTGACTGCAGATACCGAATACAGTACGCTTGTAATACCGGATGTCTGTTCTGTCCATGTTCCCGATGGAATCTGTGTCGTTGAACCGAGATCCATTACGAATACTCTGTCCGGTGTACCCTGTACCAAACCGACCAAAGTTCTGTGTCCCGGGATTAACGATGTTGTTACTTCGCTGCCGCCCGCTGACAAAGGTGCGCCTGTTGTTAAAGGTACCGTGAAATTAATAGGTGAACCTATTTGCGCAAGTGTTGTAGCATTGAATTTTAAAACTGCAGAACCTGTAGTTGAAGAAGGGGTCTGGTCTGTAGTTACCCATAAGAATGGTCCCGCGGGATCATCATCATAAGCAACACTGTAGCAGCCGGATGCGGGCATTGTGATTGAAGTTCCCGCAATAAGTGTTCCGTTTGTATCTACGCATACTAATGGTCCTGAAAAACTATTAGTTCCGCACCAGAAACCTTTTCTTACCGGATCCCATGCTAATGCTCTGATTTGTGTCTGTGATGTAGTAATGGTTTTTTCCATCACACCTGTTGAGGGGTTAATACCATAAATCACTCCCGATAACGGGGAACCCCAGATTTTACCGTTAGCAAATGCGAGATCTCTGAAGAATCCCGTTCCCGCTCCGGAGGCAGCAAACGAGTCGAGTCTTGTCCACGATGAACTTACTTTGGTAAACATATTGGCGCTGAATCTGCCGAGTACAAAGTTAGTTCCTGTCCAGCAAACACCGTAATTAACGGCCGAACCGATTAAAGAATCTACATTGCGATTATCTAATAAATCATAGATTGCCACCGGATAATCGTTACTGGCTTTTACAACTGAATTGAATTTCACCACAGGCATTGCATCGCTTGTCTGTGCCGATGCAGTGTATGTGAATGTTAAAGCAATTAAAAGAACAAGTGCTGAAAGAAGTAATTTTTTCATAATGCTTTAAATTTAGGTTAGAAAAAATAATACGAGTTTAAAGAAAAATAAAATTTTTCAAATAATATATTATGTCTTGATTTCACTAAGTTTGAAAGTAATTTGAAACTGAATTTCAACTCTTTAATTCTCATAAGCAATTATATAATAAATAATCGATTTATGCTATGAAAAAATTTCATTGGCAACAAAAAAAGGAATTTACCTGACGGTAAATTCCTTTTTTCAGAATGAAATAAAATAAAAAATAATTATTTTCTTTTAAATTTGTCTTCTTCAAGTGTGAATATTAAAGATATCCTGTGTGTGTTTCCCAGTTTTTCGGGGTCGTCCTTGAATCCCCCGGTAAATGAATAATCGATATTGATTTTCGGAAGTTTGATTCCGGCGCCGAGAGTGATGTCCCCGATTTCGTTATAGCCCCCTCTGATGCTTACAAGGTGGTCGAAAGTATATTCCATGCCGCCGTGAAAATCAAATGATACCGGACCGACATTGAAGTTAGATGCTGTTCTTCTGTTTTCAAATCTTACATCGAAATCGACTGCCGGAATTATTGTGCCCTTTAAGAATGGTACGTCAAGCACATAAGCAGTTCCTAATTTCGCCGTTGGAGATATGTTCTCTTTCTTGCCAGTGCTCCAGGCAACGTAAGTCGTTGTTATGTCCTGAATGTTAGCGCCGAGCATTAATTTCTCAATAGGATTGTAAAATACGCCTACGTCAAAACCCATTCCCCATGCATTGCCCGCATCCCCGAGAGTTCTTCTTATAACTTTGAAATTTGCTCCGTATGAAAACTTTTCATTTTGCTTTTTCGAGTAAGTGAGAAAGAATGCGTAATCGTTCGCATTGAAATATGTTACAAGATTCGGGTCGATTCTGATTGTACCGTCCGGGTAAAGCACTCCAGCGTTTCTTGTATCGGGAATATCGTCTATGCCGTTTACTATAACGCTTAATCCGAGCGACTGGTTCTTGCCGATTGGTATTGCAACCGCGCCGTAATTGTAATTCAGTAAATTGCCGAATCTGGCGTCATGCATCAAAGAGAGTTGCGGGTAATCAATTTTTGAGAGCGAAGCAGGGTTCCAGTATCCGGCAGTGATATCATCTACAAGCGCTACAAATGCGCTTCCCATACCAAGGGGCCTTCCGCCTACTCCTATAGACAGAAATTCGCCTGCATACTTGCTGCCGTTACCCTGAGCAAAACTTATGCTGCTTAATACTGACAGAAATACAAAAATTGCGAGAGAAATTTTGATTTTCTTCATCATAAAAATTTTAATTTGTACGACAGTACAATTTTTTAAATACCTATCTCTCCTTTGATTTATTCAATAATCATAAAATAATGCAATTAAATCAATACTAAAATGCAATTTCAGTTATGGAGTGGAGTTTCTTTAACACTTAATGCATAATTCAGCATGTGTTTAAATGAAAAATTATTTCAATTTACATGATGCTTTATTTTGTATAATTTGAATAAAATTAAATATTGATATGAGAAAAGTACTTTTGATTATTGCCGCTTTATTCATTTTAACTGAATTTGTAAACTCGCAGGATAAATTTACATCCATTATTAATAATCAGTCTCCGAAATTGACTTCTCCGCTTATGACTCCCGAAGTTCTGTGGTCTTTCGGAAGAATAACAGAGTTTTCCGTTTCTCCTGACGGAAATTCAGTCGTATATGCTGTCAGATATTTCAATATACAATTGAATAAAGGACAAACGGATTTTTATATTATGAATTCGGACGGCTCGAATAAAAAACGGCTCACGGAATCATCGGAAGGAAAATTCGGCATTAAATGGAGACCCGACGGAAAGAAACTGGGCTTCGTTTCAGTCAGAAGCGGTACCGCACAATTATGGGAGATGAATCCCGACGGTACTGAGATGAAACAGATTTCGGATATTCCCGAAGGCATAAACGATTTCAGGTATTCTCCCGATATGTCAAAAATATTTTATCTTGCTGAAGTGAAAATTGATAAGAATGTGCAGGACATCTATCCTGACCTGACAAAAGCAAACGGTAGAATAATCAACGACCTTATGTACAGGCACTGGGATGAATGGGAAGACGGAAGTTACGGACATATATTCGTTACGAATTACGGCACATCGGTGAAAAAAGGAATTGATATAAACGAAGGCGAAGCATGGGATACACCTATGAAGCCTTTCGGAGGAACCGAACAGATAAACTGGAGTCCCGATTCGAAAAAAATAGTTTACTCAACAAAAAAAATGACGGGGAAACAATATGCCCTGTCGACAAACTCGGATATATATGTCTATGATATCGCAGGTAAACAAACTGTGAACATTTCCGAAGGTATGCAGGGGTATGACTTTGCACCTGTATTTTCACCCGACAGCAAGATGATTGCATGGACAAGCATGGAACGCGACGGCTACGAATCGGATAAGACAAGATTGTTTACTGTAAACCTAGATACAAAAGAAAAAACTTATTGTACAAAAAATCTTGACCAGAGCGCGGATGCACTTGAATGGACGAAAGACGGAAAGTCGATTTATTTCATAAGCGGAATACGAGCAACGGAAGAAATATTCAGATACGATATAGCCGACGGAAAAATCACTCGCGTTACCGACGGCATTCATAACTATCTTGAAGTGAAGGAAGCGGGCAGCAATCTTATTGCCACGCGCCAGTCAATGTCGAAACCTACTGAAATCTATTCTGTGAATCCGCAGAGCGGCGAAGCGAAAGAAATCAGTTTCGTTAATAAGGATTTGCTTGCACAACTGAAGATTGCCGATGTTAAAAAGAGAATGATTAAGACGACCGATAATAAGGATATGCTTGCATGGGTAATTTATCCGCCCGATTTTGACCCGAACAAAAAATATCCCGCACTGCTTTTCTGCGAAGGCGGACCACAGAGCACTGTTGACCAGTTCTGGAGTTACAGATGGAATATGCAGATAATGGCGGCGAACGGATACATTGTAATCGCTCCGAACAGACGCGGAGTTCCTTCATTCGGAATGGAATGGCTCGAACAAATAAGCGGCGATTACGGCGGTCAGAATATGCAGGACTATTTAAGCGCTATAGACGACCTTGCAGCGGAACCATACGTAAACAAAGATAAACTCGGAGCAGTAGGCGCGAGTTACGGCGGTTTCTCGGTTTACTGGCTGGCAGGAAATCATAACAAGAGATTCAAAGCATTTATCGCTCACGACGGAATGTTCAATCTCGAAAGCCAGTATCTTGAAACAGAAGAAATGTGGTTCGTGAACTGGGACCTCGGTGGTCCGTTCTGGGATAAGGAAAACAAAACAGCGCAAAAAAGTTATGCAACATCGCCGCATAAATTTGTACAGAACTGGGATACACCCATATTAATAGTGCACGGAGAAAAAGATTACAGGATTGCCTATACTCAGGCTATGCAGGCTTTCAATGCGGCTATATTGCTAGGGGTTCCCGCGCAGATGCTCCTGTTCCCTGATGAAAACCACTGGGTACTGTCGCCTCAGGACGGAATTCTCTGGCAGCGTACATATTTTAACTGGCTCGATAAGTGGCTGAAATAATATTATAGTTTTAAAGTTCGAAGTACGGAGTAAAGGGGTCATTGATATAATTAATATTAATTATTGAAAATGAAAAACAAAGATTACTTCGAACATGCGGATAAAAAATTTTCCGTAAAAGATATGCCCAAGGATGAAAGACCGAGGGAAAAACTACTCAAACTCGGTACGGAGAAAATGGAGAGTTATGAACTGCTCGCTATTTTGCTAAGGACAGGAACAAAAGATGAACCCGTTCTTGATCTCTCAAAAAAACTGATGATGAAGTTCGGTACTGTTGAAAGTTTTTTTGAGTCTTCCGTGCAGGACCTTATGTCTGTAAAAGGAATCGGTCTTGCAAAAGCGGCGGAACTTATTTCGTGTATAACTCTCGGAAGACGTTATAAAGACGAACTGATAAGGAATGAAAATCTGAGACTTTCGCGTGAATCTATTACGGAACCCTCAACAGCGGTGAGTTTTATCAGGGCAGAAATCAGGGACTATTCAAAGGAACAATTTTTCGTTCTTAATCTCGATGTGCGCAACAGGCTGATTGATATCGAAATGATTTCAAAAGGTACGCTTACCTCGAGCCTCGTCCATCCCAGAGAAACATTTGAAAGCGCGATAAGAAAACATGCGGCATCAATAATGGTTGCACATAATCATCCTTCGGGTGATACGAACCCTTCGGATGACGATATTAAAATATCGAAACGGCTTACCGAATCGGGAAGAATACTCGGTATAGACCTGATAGACCATCTTGTTATTACAAAAGATTCGTATTGCAGTCTAAAAAACAAAGGACTAATTTAAACAATTAGTAATTAATAATTGGTAATTAATAACAAAACGAATTACAAACAAGAAAAAGATAAACCGTTTTAATTGAAAATCATCCGCGGATGACGGTTTTGAAATAATAAAAATATGGAATATAAAGATTATTATAAAATTCTCGGAGTAAATAAGACCGCCACTCAGAATGAAATAAAAAAGGCGTATCGCAAACTTGCGATGAAACATCACCCCGATAAAAACAAGGGTGATAAAACTTCCGAAGGAAAATTTCAAGAAATCAACGAAGCAAACGAAGTGCTCAGCGACCCTGCGAAAAGAAAAAAATACGATGAACTCGGTTCGAACTGGCAGCAATATCAGCAGTCAGGCGGAAACGATGAAGGCTTCGACTGGTCAAAGTACGCGAACAGAGGAGGACAGCAGAGTTATACATATCAGGGCGATATAAACGATATTTTCGGAGATACCGGATACTCCGATTTCTTCGATAATTTATTCGGCGGAAGTTTCGGCGGCGGTTCATTTGCAGCAAAGAAAAAAGGACGCGGCGGCAGAAGAACAGCGGCAATGAAAGGTCAGGATTACGAAGCCATTCTTGAAATAACTCTTGAAGATGCATATAAAGGCGGCGCGAAATTATTTCAGTACGACAATCAGTCAATTAAACTCAATATAAAACCCGGAATAAAAGACGGTCAGGTTTTAAAACTAACAGGTAAAGGCGGCGCAGGCGCGGCGGGAGGACCGGCGGGGGACTTGCTTCTGAATATAAAGATAATTCCCCATAGTGTATTCAGACGTGAAAACGATAACCTTTATGCCGATTTAAATATAGATTTGTACACTGCCGTTCTGGGAGGCAAAGCAGAATTCAGTACGCTCAAAGGCAAAATAAAAATCAACGTGCAGAAAGAAACAACAGCCGATAAAATACTTAAACTCAATAAAATGGGAATGCCCGTTTACGGGACTAAAGATTCATTCGGCGATTTGTATCTTAAAATTAAAATCAATATTCCGAAACATCTTTCGGACAAAGAAATAAAACTCTTCAAAGAACTTCAGGCTTTAAGAAAATGACTATATAACTTTAACCAATCTCTGATTCCCAAGTTCCGGCTTGGGAATCATGCATCAAATTATATTTTCACCTTTAAACTGTATTTATTTTTGTGCCTGTCAGATCTTACGATCTGACGATACGGTCAGGAGGAAACCTCTGATAGTCACAGAAAGGGTATATTTTTCTATCGCTTATTTGCTTTATTTGTAGGGGACATAACTTATTGTGAGAAAATCCTCACCATTCTTTTTTATAACGGTGAGATTTCCTTCTTGTGCTGACTTTATATGTTCTAATTTATTCAAAAAGTCTACTTTTTTCTTACTATTACTTTTTAAAACAGTATTAATATATTTCTCCGTCGCTTTTATCAGTATTTCATTTGTAAAAATTGTAAATTCGTGTACAAGTTTTTTTAGATTAAAACTATAAAATTTATTATCGCTATCTAATGTTTCAATAATATCATTAACCAAATTTGCTCTTGTATATTGGTATGGTTTCTTCTTGTTATTCTCAAAAAAATCTAAAGTATGAGCACCGACAATATGTCTTAGTTTCATAATTTCCAAAGTATCAAATTGATTTTTAATTTCTTTTTTCCCATGAAATTTTATGATTTCTATAAAAGAAATTACTGCTGATCTCTGTAGGTTTATTGCATTTGTAATTCCGTATAATCTTAAATATTGTTCCCCAACATCGCTAAATTTTGTAGGACCTCTTAAACCATATTTTAAGTAATTCTCTTTAGCTAATTCTGTATCACCTAATACGTCCATTAAACTGCATAGCATATTCCAATCTTCAGGTTTTGAAAATTTGAGTTTTTTAATTATCTCATTTCTGAAAGGTATTTTTTCAATAGGACTAGCTATCGAGTTAGTCAAATCTCTAATAATATCCTCACAAGCTTGAATTATAGTTGTTTCCATAATACCTACTTCCCCCTCATTACAAACTTAACGATTTCAGGTTTGTTGCCGACCCTGATAGGCGGACCCCATGTACCAAGACCTGTAGATACGAATATCCATGTGCCGTATTTATTCACGAGTCCGCGGCTGACCTCATACATTAAATTTGTTATGATGCTGTTCGGCCAGAACTGTCCGTGATGAGTATGCCCCGACACCGACAAGTCGATTTTCTTCCCTTCAAGTTCCGGTAGATTCGTCGGCTGATGGTTCAATACTATTACAGGTTTGTCAGTATCTATACCCTGCATTAATTCATCCAGAGATTTTCTTTCTTTGCCTGTGAATCTTGTTTTGTCCTTGTCTTCTCTGCCTATGAGATAAAATCTGTTGTCTATAAGAACGGATGTATCGCGAAGAACTTTTATTCCGTGGTCAGTTAGATATTTGACCGCCGGTTCAACTCCGCCAATGTATTCGTGATTGCCTGTAATAGCATACACTCCGTATTTCGATTTCAAATTCAGAAGATGCTCGCCGAGATTCTGTTCAAGTACGGGTTTTACGTCTTCATCTATAACGTCGCCCGCGAGTATTATAATATCGGGATTGAGTGAATTAATTTTTTCAACCTGTTCGTCGAACCATTTTCCGCACGAAAGCGCGCCAAGATGTATGTCGCTTACTACAACCGCGCTAATCGGCTCTGTAAAATTTTTATCAAACTTAAGTTCGTATTCATTAATCACGGAATGCTGTGCGTTGATAAAACCGTATGTCATAACGCCTGTCAATCCTGCCAATATTACAGCAAGCAATACAAGTTTAAACTTTTCATAATTCAGGAAGACAAATGAAGGATATATCGTCACGAAATGATTCACTGTTCTTATAATGTCTATTACTACGCAAGTGAAAAACAAATAAACAAATATGGCAAGCCAGAAGGAGCCGATTATCAGGAAGAACTTGCTTACAGGCGAAGGATGGTAACCTTCCAGAAATCTCGCAATAATATATGAAAGCGAGAAAAACACAAATAAAATTGTATAGGGCAGTTTTAAAGCCTGTATGCTGCCGAGCGCCTGTCTGCCGTGTGAATAAATATAGTAACTCGCGGCGCTGTAAATCGTAAGTGCTATAGAAATAAATATAATAAATGCTGATGATTTCATTTTAGAAGTTTTATCATGTTGTTCTAAACTAATAAGAGAACAAAATACTTCTTTATAAGATTAAAAAATATTTATTTCATTATAATATGCAAACGGGATAAATCCGATAGTAGAACATTTGCATAAAACAGGGAGGAAGAGAATTTTGATGATTTTATATAATATGATGAATAGGAAATATTCTTCAATATATGAATTGATATAAATACGTATAATATTTATATTAATGAATCCAGCGGAAGTGGTGGAACTGGTAGACACACCATCTTGAGGGGGTGGCGCCGCGTAGGTGTGCGGGTTCAAGTCCCGCCTTCCGCACAAGCGCTGAATTTATTCAGCGTTTTTTTGTTTACGAATAAGGGTGAATTGTGCCTTTTGGGGTATATTTAAATTCACTTGATTATTTTCGTAAATAATGATAAATTTATTGCTTTAAATATTTTTAAAATACTCAAATTAATGGTCAAGGCGAATAGAAATTACGAAATTTACATTATTGTCGACGGAAATTTTGATGATCCGACTATCGAAGGCATCTCTGCAAAATACGAGAACTTCATGAAAAAGAACGGTGCTGAAATTCTAAACATTGACAAAATCGGAAGAAGAAGATTGGCATATCCGATAAAAAAGAAAGTCAACGGTTATTATACATGTTTTGAAATTCTTGCTCCAACAGACGTTGTCGGTAAACTTGAAAAGAATTTCAGAATCGATGAAAATATTCTGAGACACCTTGCAATTCAATTGTCACCTGCGGATTTGAAGGAAAAACAGGATTATTTAAAAAAGAAGGCTTTAATTCTTGCAAAACTCGAAGCAGAAAGAGTTACAGAAGAAAACAATGCAGCAGCATCGAAGGCGGAAGCAGCAGATGCAGCCGTTAAAGCGGAACAATAAGAACAGATTTTTTATTTTTAAATAAACATTTATCTGGAGGTAAGTTATGGCTGAATTTAAGATGCCCGAATTAAACAGTGTAATCATTGCAGGAAACCTTACAAAGGACCCGATTTTTAGACAAACTACAAACGGTACGCCTGTTGTAAATTTTTCTATTGCAAGCAACAGAAGATTCAGGGACAAGAATGAAGACTGGAAGGAAGATGTATGCTACGTGGGAATAGTTGCGTGGAACAGGCTTGCGGAAAGTTGCCGGGATAAGCTTAAAAAAGGAAACGCTGTGTTAGTTGATGGAGAATTGCAGAGCAGAACTTTTAAAACTGAAGACGGTTCTAACAGAACTATTGTTGAAATCAAAGCGAGAAGAATCCAGTTCCTTAACAAGAGACAGGGAAACGGTGAGCACGAAAAAGATGAACCTTCGACTTTCACAGACGAAAGTTTCGATTCTTTGCTTTCACCCGAAGACTCGGATTTAATCAAGGATAATTAATTATTTTTAAAATATAAATATTCACAGAGCGGATTTATCCGCATGTATTATCAATTATGAAAGTATTATTAAAAAAGGATCATGAATCACTTGGAGCAGCCGGTGACGTTAAAGAGGTTAAAGACGGCTTTGCAAGAAATTATCTAATTCCGCAGGGTATTGTAACACCTGCTACAACTTCGAATTTAAAATCTTACGAAGAAGTAAAAAGACAGAAAAGCAGAAAAACTGAAAGAGAAACAAAAGATGCTAAGGTTATTGCATCAAGACTCGAGGCTTCTCCTCTTACAATCGTTGTTAAGACGGCCGAAGAAGGAAAAATATACGGTTCAGTTACACCTCAGATGATTTATGATATGCTCGTTGCTAAAGGATATCAGGTGATTGACAGAAAAAAAATTACAATTCCTGATCATATAAAGAGTGTTGGTGAATATGAAGTCGAAGTAAAACTTTATACAAATGTAGTCGCTAAATTAAAGGTAATAGTCGAAGGTGAAAAGACCGAAGAGACTGCCGAAACAGTTGCGGAAGCAACTGAATCAACTGAAGCAACTGCAGAAACAACCGAAGAAACGAAATCAGAGTAAGCCGGTTATAGTTTTTAAATAAAATCCATTCCGTTTTAACGGAATGGATTTTTTAATTTTGGTTATTCCTTGAATAAGCAAATCATTAATAGTATTTTTGAATTATTCACGATATAATTAATTTAAAAGGATTAAAACTTTTGAACGACGAAAAAACTCCTGTTCAGCCCGATCATTCCAAACCCGAAATAGTATCAGTCGAAGAGGTTACTGTAAGGTTTGCGGGTGATTCCGGCGATGGTATGCAATTATCAGGAGCGCAGTTCTCAGATACTGTCGCTTCTTATGGAAATGATTTAGGCACATTGCCCGATTATCCGGCAGATATAAGAGCACCAGCCGGAAGTCTTTACGGCGTCAGCGGATATACAATCCACTTCTCAAGCCGCGATATTTTTACCCCGGGAGACCAGATAGACGTATTAGTAGCAATGAATCCTGCGGCTCTAAAAGTCAATCTAAAGGATATACAGAAAAACGGTACTATAATTGTGAATTCGGATTCTTTTGATAGGAAAAATCTTGAACTGGCAAATTTTAAAGAAAATCCGTTAACGGATGGTTCATTATCAGCCTACAATGTTTATCAGTTACCCATAACAAAAGTTACACTCGAAACATTAAAAGAAATGAATCTTCCATTGAAGACCGCGCAGAAGTGCAAAAACTTTTTCGCGCTCGGACTTATATACTGGCTTTATAATAAGTCTCCTGAGAACACTCTGAAATGGATAGAAGAAAAATTTAAAAAGAAACCGGAACTTATCGAAGCAAACGTAAAAGTTCTGAAAGCCGGCTATTATTTTGGCGAAACGGCTGAATTATTTAATAAAAGATATGAAGTTAAACCCGCTCAACTTCCAAAAGGCACATACAGAAACCTTAACGGAAATGAAGCGGTTGCACTCGGACTCGTTGCAGGAGCAAAAAGAGCAGGCCTTGATCTTTTTCTGGGCAGTTATCCCATCACTCCGGCAACTGAAATACTGCAATACCTTTCCGGCATGCGTCAATACGGCGTGAAAACGTTTCAGGCGGAAGACGAAATAGCAGGAATAACATCGGCTATCGGAGCCTCATTTGCAGGATGTCTTGGTGCTACATCAACAAGCGGTCCTGGTATGGCTCTTAAGACTGAGGCAATCGGTCTTGCCGTTATTACTGAATTGCCGCTGGTGGTTATTAATGTTCAAAGAGGCGGTCCTTCAACAGGATTACCGACAAAGACGGAACAGGCTGACCTGTTTCAGGCTTTATATGCAAGAAACGGCGAATGTCCCGCCCCTGTACTGGCTGCAGCATCTCCGGCCGACTGTTTCAATATGACGGTCGAAGCGGTTAGAATAGCCGTTAAGTACATGACTCCCGTGATACTCTTAACTGACGGATATATCGGCAATGGTTCGGAACCCTGGAAAATTCAAAAGGTAGAAGACCTTCCTGAGATGAAAGCAAACTTCAGGACCGACCCTAAAGATTATTATCCGTATATGAGAGATGAAAATCAGGTAAGACCTTGGGTGAAACCCGGAACTCCCGGACTTGAAAACAGAATAGGCGGTCTCGAAAAACAGAATATTTACGGAAACATTAGTTATGAACAGGAAAATCATCACCTGATGGTCACATTAAGAGAAAAGAAAGTGAAAAATATTGAGAACGATATTCCTGAATTAGAGGTTTTCGGAGATAAGGACGCTGACCTTCTTGTTCTTGGCTGGGGCAGTACATTCGGAGCAATAGCATCAGCAGTTGAAAATCAAATTGCAAAAGGAAATAAAGTATGCTACGCGCCTATGAGATATCTAAATCCTATGCCGAAGAATATGGAAGAGGTATTAAAGAAATATAAAAAGATATTGATACCTGAAGTTAATCTGGGTCAACTTGCAAAACTGATTAGGATGAATTATTTAATAAAACCGATACAATATAATAAAGTAAAAGGCATGCCGTTTAAAGGAATTGAGATAGAAGCGAAAATTGAAGAAATTTTAAAAGGAAATTAATCTGACAAAAATGAGCGAAAAAGTAGAAACAAAATATACAGCAAAAGATTTTTCATCCGGTATCGACGTTCGCTGGTGCCCCGGCTGCGGTGACTATTCTATTCTGGCACAGGTTCAGAGGTCATTTCCCGCAATGATCAATATCGAAAAAGAAAAAATCGTTTTTATTTCCGGTATCGGATGCTCGAGCCGCTTTCCTTATTACATGAACACCTATGGCTTTCATACTATTCACGGAAGAGCAGCAGCAATTGCATCCGGAGTAAAAACTGCCAATCCTGATTTATCAGTCTGGATGGCAACGGGAGACGGCGACTGTCTTTCAATAGGCGGTAACCATTTCATACATTTGCTGAGAAGGAATATTAATATCAACGTTCTTCTTTTCAACAACAGGATTTACGGTTTGACGAAAGGACAGAACTCGCCGACTTCGGAGCACGGAAAGGTTACTAAATCGACTCCGCACGGCAACATTGAATATCCTTTGAATCCCGTTGCTATGGCGATTGGCGTAGAAGGTACATTCATAGCAAGGGCTATGGATGTGGATTCAAAACATCTTCAGTCGTTGATTCAGAGAGCAGAGAAGCACAAAGGAACATCTTTCATAGAAGTACTTCAGAACTGCGTTATTTTTAACGACGGCGCCTTCGATTATTATACGCTGAAAGAAAACAGGGAAGACCGCGTTCTCTACATTGAACACGGAAAACCGCTTGTATTCGGCAAACAGAAAGACAAAGCAATCAAACTTGACGGATTCACTCCCAAAGTAATCGACTTGAATGACGGCAAGAACAGTATAAACGATGCACTTATTTACAACGAGAAATCAAAAGAACTTGCATATATAATGAGCCAGTTCACGGATAATCCTGCATTGCCTATGCCTGTAGGAGTTTTCCTTGATCTCGACTACTCGACATTTGAAGACGATATGACCAAACAGATAGAAGATACTAAGAAAAAATTCGGAGAAGGTGATGTGGATGCATTGTTAAGAGGAAACTCATACTGGGAAATAGATTAAATAAAACTTTTTACATAAATGAAAAAGGGCTGATTTATCAGCCCTTTTTGTTTATACGGTTTGTGCCGCAATTATAATCATTAGTAATCCAGTCCGAGTGAAAACATGTATCTCGGTCCGGAGAATCTTTGCAGATTGTAAGGCCATGCAACATCCATTCTTACGGGGAAACCGAACAGGACTAATCTCATACCGAAGCCCGGCGCCATTAATAAATCATTCGTTTGTATATTCCCGTTATCCGCTTTATTTATGAGTTGTAATTTTTTCGTATTATTCCATGCGGAACCTGCATCAAGAAATATATTTCCCATAATATTCTGGAATCCCAAAGGCAGCGCGCCAAGAATCAAATATCTGAATATCGGGAAACGAAGTTCTAAGTTTAGCAGTCCGTATTTCGATCCCGTCTGCGCATTATAATCAAATCCTCTTAAAGGAGTTACGAGCGAAGCAAATGCAAAATTGTCTATACTTTCGCCGAACGGAACAACGCTGTTCTGGAACGACCAGTTAATCCAGTTATCGATACCGCCGAGATAAAATCTCTGTGGGTTTGTTCCAAAACTCGCACCGCTTGTCAACCTGACTGCAAATGAATATCCATCCGCAATTTTTAAGTATTTCCTGTAATCGCCTATAACGGAATAAAATTCCGAACTTTCACTGCCAAATTTAGGAGAAGCCATTAATGTCAGGTTATATCTCGTCCCTTTTTCAGGATATAAATAGCCGAACATCGTATTGTCGTGCACGTAACTTACAGACGGAACGGCGAGGTATTTTTTCTGAATAGGCTCGGTTCCGTCGTCAAGATTTTCACGGGAAATATTCATTAATCCTATACCCGCGTCAAATCTGTTGAATCTGTTTATCGGGTATGACATATTAATATTACCGCCGATGGTTCTGTATCTGTAAAGTTGATTGCCGTAGCCGCCCCTGTCATATAGAACAAATCGGGCAGTATGGTACATCTCAAATCCGTAATCTATTCTTTTCGGTAAATAATAGTATGCTATGGCATAATCGCTGTTTTTCAGATCGATTACCATGGACGTAAGCAATGTTATCCTGTGATTTCCCAGCATATCGCTTAGAGAAATCTGTGCAACGCCCTGAACTCCGTAATAACTTGAATACATTGCATTACCATAAACCAGATCAGGTGTGAATTTAATTTTATATTTGTTCTCTTTATAAGAACCGTCTTCATTCGTATTATTCTCGACTTTGAAGTTTGTATTGTTAGCATAAATTGAATCCCTGTTTTCAGGATCGGGTCTTTTGATATCGCTTATATCTTTCAATTTAATTCTAATATCACTTCCGTAAATTTTCAGAGTATCAGAATTTTTCCTGTTTGTTTTTACCGTGTCGGTATTAAGCGCCAGATTAAGCGAATCTTTAGAGAGCGAATCCAATTTAGTCATGGAGGAATCGAACTGAAATTTTTTCAGTGAATCCGACTTAACAAGGTTCAGATTGTTATCTTTCGTAGTTTTTTTAACGAACAGGGTCGGCGGAAGAGTATCAATATTTAATTTTTTATCAAAAGGATTTTCCATAGAAAAAATATCATAGCCGCCGTTATACAATGAAACGAAGAGAAGTCTTTTTCCGTCTTTGGAAAGCGATATCTGTTCGATTGAATTAAGGGAGTTCGTTATCGGTTTTTCGGAATAGTTTCCGGAAGAGTCAAATTGTCCGTAATAAATATTAGAGATTCCGTTTCTATCCGAGACGTACAATATTTTTTTCCCGTCCTCGCTGAAAGTAACGTGATCGTTTTTTGTATCTACGGTATTTGATATTCTGACAATATTTTTGTCTTCGATATTAATTCTGTACACATCCCTGTTGTTCACATTATGCGACGATATTTTAAAATTCGGAGGTATGCTTTCCTTTGATGTATAATCGCCTCTGTCAGATGAGAAATAAATGTATTTACCGTCGGGCGACCAACTGGGTGAATAATCCGAAAATATATCGTTAGTAAGATTGGTGAGTTTATTTGTTTTTATATTATATAAAAACAGGTCGGACTGGTGCGAATTAGTACCAATAAAAGCAATCAAGTCTTTTAAAGGCGACCATTTGACGTATGAAATTGAGTTTAATTCAATCGGAAGTCTTTTCTCGTCGCCGTTATTTACGTCAATTATGAATATTGCATCTTTATCGCCTGCTTTTACGCTTATTGCGAGGTCTTTACCATCCGGTGACCAAGAAAGACCGGGAGTAAGTACCTGAAGTTCTTCGAAATTATTAGTAGTATTTCCTTCGATTATTTTGTCTAGAACTTTGCCGGTGTTAATATCGGCAAGATACACACCGAAGTAATCATTTCTATTTGATATGAATGCAAATTTATCACCTTTTGGAGATATAACCGGCGAAACATTATAGGCGCCGCCGTCACGTACATGGTCAGTCAGCATTTTTGCAAAATCCTTGATGTCTTCTCTGGTTGCAATTTCCGGCCAGTGTTCTTTCTTCATCTCTTTTATCCAGTTTTCGGATAATTTTTCAAGAGACATTTTATAGGTTTCCTTAAAAGCCATGTCTATATCATTCATTCCTCTTATGTTATTCATCAGGTCGCCGAGTTTATATTCACCGTATTGTTCATTTAGAAATGCAAAAAAACTTTGCCCTCCTCTGTAAGCAAGATAACCGTCATTATAATCGATAGGCGGCAGGTTATTATTTAGAATCGCGTCCCGAATAAAGTTATCTGTTGCTTTATCCAGTCCATTTAGACTTTGCACTTCAGCCATGCCCTCATTAAACCATAAAGGTATATTCAGAGAAATATTTTTCGAGATTATATTCTGAATAGAGCCGCCGTAAAACATATCGTTGAGAAAACCGTGAGTCAGTTCGTGATGAATAACATGTCTGAACTGTTCGTAATTGCCTTCAAAAGGCACGAGCACTCTGTTTTTAAATAGTTCGGTAACACCGCCAACTCCTTCCGGTAAAAATTCGTCAATGACATTGTTCTGCTGGAAATCGTTATGCGAATTGAATACGATAATCGGGATTCTGTTATTCAGATTATAATCCAGACTCTTAGACAATGCAACTAAAGAACTTTCCGCAACAACAGCAGTATATTCGGCAAGTTCGTATCCGTCCTGGCTGTAATAGATATCGAAATGTTTTGATTGTATGAATTTCCAGTCGAAGATTTTATACTGGACTTTATTCTTCCCGAATTGGGGGTAAGCACTGCTGCAAACGAGTAATAATACCGAAATGACTGAAAAAAGGAAAGTTACCCTGATTTTTATATTTATATTTTTCATATTTGAGTTAAAATTAAACCGTATAATTATACAATCATATATTCTTCCTTTTTAAATCCTTATATGTTTTTTAATACTGATTATCAGTCTAATTTAATTTAATTTAAACATTTTGACAATTTATTGATACTCAAAATATTAAAACTGATAAAATTTTAAATAAATTTCCTATTAATGGTAGAGTTTAAAGAGCATATATTAAAGAATGGAATCAGGCTGGTTATGAGCAGGAGACCTTCGATACCGAGTGTAATTATTAATACAAGTTTTCACGTCGGTTCAAAGAATGAAGAACCGGAGAAAACCGGATTAACGCATTTATTCGAACATTTGATGTTTACAGGTTCCAGAAATATATCGCAGGGTATGTTCGATGAAATACTGAATGCCAACGGCGGAGAGAGCAACGCCTTTACAACGCAGGATTATACAAGTTATTATCTTTCCGTACCTTCGTCCAGGCTGGAACTGGGGATGTGGCTTGATTCCGACCGGTTCGAATCTTTTCCGGTAAATAAAGAAAGTCTTGAAATACAGAAGAAAGTAGTAATAGAAGAAAAAATGCAGGTCCATGATAATGCGCCGTTCGGTTCACTAGAACAGGAAAGCAATAAAAGACTTTTCCCAAAAAGCGGATACGGGTGGCAGATTATAGGGGACGACAAACACATTCGAAAGTTCACGATAAATGATGTTCAAAATTTTTTCGACAAATACTATTCTCCTTCAAATGCTTTTGTTACAATAGCGGGTGATATAGATTATAACGAAACATTAAATCTTGCCGAAAAGTACTACGGGGGGATTGAGAATAAAAATATCGAAATTGACAGGAAGTTTGAGGAGGATGAAATTAATGAATCTACTGAAGAAACAATTAAGGATAATATAACTTTGCCCGCAAGATTTGTTTTTTACAGAATCCCCGAGGCAGGAACCGAAGACTATTATACGTTAAAACTTATCAGTACGGCTTTGTCTTCCGGGGAAAGTTCAAGAATCTTTCAGCAGTTGGTATCAAAAAACAGATTATCGTCAGAGGCATATACATATGTCAACGGTATGGAAAATTCGAGTATTTTCTGTTTCAATTGTTTTTTAAACGACGGGAAAGTTATTAAAGACGTTTCTGGGATAATGGATGAAATTCTTGATGATGTTATTGAGAACGGACTAAAGGATGAAGAGATAACGAAGTCAATAAACAAGGTTGAAACATCGTATTATTTCAGAATACAGACTTCTTTGAGACTCGCAGACAGTCTCACATATTATAAAATGTTTTTTGATGATTGCAGCATGATAAATACCGAAACAGAAAAATTCAAAATTTTCGATAACAAGAGGATAAAAGAAGCAGCAGGAAAATATCTGAATAAAAACAAAAGGGTAATACTTAATTATATACCGGGAAAAAACGGAGGCGCGAATGCTTGACAGAAAAAAGATTCCGGTTTCAGGATTGATTAAGGATATAGAATTCCCTCCGTATACCGAACACATTCTTGCAAATGGTTTGAAAGTCCTGATGGTAAAGGATGACAGATTTCCCGTAACGACTTGCAGGATGCTTATTAAAGCAGGTTCATATAACGATTTTTTTGTTAAGACTGAAAAGTACGGGCTGGCAACGCTGAGTTCAGAGATGCTTAATAAAGGAACGGGAAGCAAATCGCAGGTTGAGATAGCCAATATACTGGATTACAACGGGGCTTTGTTTTCTTCCGGCGCCGGATATGACGCATCTTATTTATCTCTAAGTTGTCTTAAGAAAAATTTCGAGCCGATGTTCGGACTTTTTTCCGAACTATTTTTAGATTCGACATTTCCCGAGGACGAACTGGAACAAAAAAAGGACCAGTTGATAAGTTCGCTTATTTCCTTAAGTGACGAGGGTTCGTTTCTGGCAGAAAGAGCATTTAAAACAAAAATATATACTGACAGCCCGTATGAAAAAGATCCTGACGGGTATCCGGAATCGCTGAAGAACATAATTTCTCAAGATCTTGTGCAATTCAGGAGTGATTTCTATAAATTAAATGAGATAACTCTTGCATTCGTAGGTGATATTGATGAGGGGCGGCTGCTCTTTCTTACCGAAAAGTATTTCGGAAAAGAGAAAGGTCTTAACAGGAAATTAAAATATGATTTTTCCTGTAACGAAAATAAATCCACAAGGATTTTTGTAGTAGACAAAAAGGATTCAGTGCAGACGAGTTTATATATAGGCCACAGCGGAATTAAACGGAATAATATTGATTTCATTCCTGTTGTTTTATTAAATACGCTGTTTGGCGGTATGTTTACGTCAAGAATAAATAAAAATCTACGAGAGAAAAATGGTTTAACTTACGGTGCGCGTTCTTCGTACAACTGTAAGAAACACTCGGGTGATTTCTCGGTAGAAGCCGAGGTAAACGATGACAAGGCCGGATTTGCGATATCGGAAATAATTAAAGAAATGAATGAAATCAGAAATAATCCAATAACGGATTACGAATTGGAAAATGCCAGAAATTACATTACAGGCAATTTCCCGCTGCAACTTGAAACATCGAACAGTGTCGCCGGGAAATTATTGAGTCTGGATCTTTATGATATCGACAATAATTTTTACAATCATTATTTATCTTCCGTGAATTCGTTAACAGCGGATGATTTGATGGAAACCGCAAAGAAATATATAAGACCGGATGAATTAACAATCGTTGCGGTTGGAAAACTGAAAAGACTAAAAACCCAGTTAAAAGATTTTGGAAATTTAGAAATAATAGAAAAAGTACAATGAGCGAAAAAACATTAATTACATCTGACGTTGAAGGGATAGAAAAATTAAGCATAAAGTATAAGGAACTAAACGACGAAGTCGGTAAAATTATTGTAGGGCAGAAAAAAGTTTTAAGAGATATAATAATTACGATACTATCGAGGGGGCATTGCCTCTTGATAGGTGTTCCCGGGCTTGCGAAAACTTTGATAGTAAAAACATTTTCCGAAGCGCTTGATTTAAAGTTCAACAGAATTCAGTTCACACCCGACTTAATGCCTTCGGATATTGTCGGAACGGAAATTCTTGACAACGAAAGCAGCGGCGTAAAAAAATTCAAATTTATAAAGGGACCGGTTTTTGCGAATATGATACTCGCGGATGAGATAAACAGAACTCCTCCAAAAACACAATCGGCATTACTTGAAGCGATGCAGGAGCACAGGGTAACGGCGGCAGGGAACACATATATACTTGAGGAGCCTTTCTTTGTTCTTGCCACACAGAATCCTATTGAGCAGGAAGGGACGTATCCCTTGCCTGAAGCGCAACTGGACAGATTCATGTTCAACATTAATCTCGGGTATCCTACGGGTGAGGAAGAAATTGAGATAGTAAAACGTACAACGGGGATAGCACAGGATACAGTTAAGCCTGTGTTTTCGCAAAAAGAAATCATTGAGTTTCAGGGGCTAATAAGAAAAGTCCCTGCATCGGATGAAGTTCTAACTTATGCAGTCAGCATAGTTAAAAAGACGAGGCCTGAAACTGCTGATTCTCCTAAATTTATTAAAGACTATATAAGGTGGGGAGCAGGACCGAGGGCATCGCAATATCTGATATTATCCGCGAAGGCGCTTGCGGCAATAGAGGGGAGATACACTCCATCCAGGGATGATATAAAAAATGTTGCAGATGCTGTTTTGCGGCACAGGTTATTATTAAATTTCAATGCAGAGGCAGACGGAGTGAAAATCGACGAAATAATAAATCGAATTTTCGAATAATTCCGAAATATTTTTTTTTCGCATAATGTTATTTTTTTTAGTTTTTTCTTTATTTTTTCAGAAGTAAGGCAATTATTTTCCGTATAAAGTTCGTTTTTTCTCTACAATAAGGCTTTTTTGAAAATTTCATTGAATTTGCAATGAAAAATTTTTCAAAAACTTTTTATCGTCGGCATAAAAATAGAACTTTCAAAAGCCGAATATATTAGTTAAATTCACTGTTCGTAAAAATTATGGCGATACATTCTCTTCTTTAGAAAACTAAAGAAATATAGCATTTCTTGTATTGACTTATTTTTAAAAAATTGTTAATTTGATGTTTGTATAATTTTTACACATTCAAAAATCGATAAATAGTTGTTTTTATAAATGGCATTAAGAAAGTTAAAACCAGTAACTCCGGCAACAAGATACTACTCGATATCTTCATTTGAAGAGATCACGAAGTCTACACCGGAGAAGTCATTACTCGCACCATTGAAAAAATCCGGCGGCAGAAACAATCACGGCAGGGTTACATCAAGGTTCAGAGGCGGCGGACATAAGAGAAGATACAGAATTATTGATTTCAAGAGAAATAGTTCTGAAGAGGCAAAGGTTATTGCAATCGAGTATGATCCGAACAGGACAGCGCGTATTGCACTGATTGAATATCCGGACGGAAAGAAGTCATACATCGTTGCTCCTGACGGAGTAAAGGTAGGTGAAATTCTTCAGTCATCGAATGAAGCGGAAATAAAGAACGGTAACACGATGCAGATATCCGCTATCCCGGTAGGTACTTTTATTCATAACATCGAATTGAAGCCTGAAAAGGGAGCGCAATTAGTAAGAAGCGCCGGCACTTCTGCGCAGATAGTTGCGAAGGATGACAAGCACTGTCAGATTAAGCTGCCGTCAGGTGAAGTCAGGATGATAAGAAGCGAATGTAAGGCAACCATCGGAGTCGTAAGCAATACCGACCATGAAAATATCAGTATCGGTAAGGCAGGAAGATCGAGATGGATGGGCAGAAGGCCGCATGTAAGAGGTGTAGCAATGAATCCTATTGACCACCCAATGGGCGGCGGTGAAGGCAAAACATCGGGTGGCGGACATCCGGTAAGTCCTTGGGGATTGCCTGCAAAGGGATACAAGACCAGAAAAAAGAAAAATCTTTCCGACAAATATATTGTTAAAAAAAGGAAATAAAAAATGTCTAGATCGTTAAAGAAAGGTCCATATTTAGATTTTAAATTGCTCGATAAAGTCGAAAAGTTAAATGATAAGAAACAGAAGAAGGTTGTAAAGACCTGGTCGAGAGCATGCACGATTACTCCGGATTTCATAGGGCATACCTTTGCAGTCCATAACGGAAATAAATTCATACCTGTGTTTGTTACGGAGAATATGGTCGGACACAAATTGGGAGAGTTTTCGCACACCAGAACTTTCAGGGCTCACTCAGGACAAAGAAAAGAAGAGAAATCAGGAGGAGCGAAGTAATTATGGAAGCTAAAGCAATTAAAAGATATATACCATCCTCACCGAGAAAAATGAGACTATTAGTCGATTTAATCAGAAGTAAATCAATAGAAGAAGGTATAAATATTTTGAAGTTTTCTAAGAAACATCCCGCAAAAGTTGTTGAAAAAACATTAGTTTCTGCATATTCTAATTTGGTAAAGAAATTAGATACAGGCAGATTGAACAAGAATGAAGTATTTGTAAAGGAAGCATTTGTTGACGGCGGACCGGTTTTAAAGAGAATGCTGCCTGCACCACAGGGCAGAGCATACAGGATCAGAAAGCGCTCGGCGCATCTGACGATAATTGTGGAAAACATTGAAACAAAAAATTAATAAATTAAATTTTTAGGAGATTCTTTGGGACAAAAGACAAATCCGATTGGTTTTAGATTAGGGGTCATCAATACATGGGACTCCAATTGGTATGATGAAAAGAGCTTTGCTCAGAAATTGAAAGAAGATTCCCTAATCAGGGGATATCTGAGAAAAAGACTGGAAAAAGCCAGTGTAGCGAAGGTTATGATAGAGAGAACGCTGAAGAAGATTACGCTAACGATTAGCACGTCCAGACCCGGGTTTGTTATTGGCAAGAGCGGTAAAGAAATCACGCAACTGGAGAATGAAATAAAGCAGATTACAAATAAAGAAGTCAAGATAAACGTTGAAGAAATAAAGAAACCTGAATTAAGCGCGCATCTGGTAGCAGAAGCAATCTCATCACAGATATCAAGCAGGGTTTCGTTCAGAAGAGCGATGAAATCGGCAATAACATCCACAATGCGTATGGGAGCGGAAGGCATCAAGGTTATGTGCAGCGGCAGACTTGGCGGAGCGGAAATAGCAAGAGCAGAACAATACAAAGAGGGAAGAATTCCTTTACAGACGCTCAGAGCGGATATAGATTATGCATCAGTTACGGCTCATACAATTTACGGAGCAATTGGTGTCAAAGTTTGGATTTGCAGAGGCGAAAAACTTTCAAAATAAAGAAAATCGGAGTATATAAGTTATGTTAATGCCCAAGAGGGTTAAGTTCAGAAAGACCCAGAAAGGAAACCGAAGAGGGAAAGCAGGAAGAGGAAACCTCGTAGCTTTCGGTTCTTATGGAATGAAGGCGATGGAAGCCGCCTGGATAACAGACAGGCAGATAGAGGCAGCCAGAATAGCCTTAACCAGGTTCATGAAAAGGGACGGAAAAGTATGGATCAGGATATTTCCGGATAAACCTGTAACAAAGAAGCCTGCTGAAACGAGAATGGGTAAGGGAAAAGGCGCGCCGGAATATTGGGTAGCGGTCATTCAGCCGGGAAAAATAATGTTCGAGGTTGATGGAGTAACGGATAAAGTTGCAGAGGAAGCATTCAGATTGGCTTCTCACAAGTTGCCCATTAAAACAAAGTTTGTAAAAAGAATTGTATAATAAAATAACATTTTAGATATTATGAAGTTTTATCAAATAAAAGATATGACGAATGAGGATTTAAAGGTTTCTTTAAAGGAATCCTCTGAAGCATTGGAGAATTACAGATTTCAGCATGCATCGGGTCAGTTGGAGAATTACAAAGCGATGATGAACGCGAAGAAGGACATAGCGAGAATACTTGGTGTACTGCATCAAAGGGAATCAGCAGAAAAAAAGAATTTAAAGAAATAACAATATATAATCTGAATGAGCGAAGAAAAAAAAGCCGGACAAGAATCTAAAAAAAGAACAACATCAAGGAAATCCAAGATTGGTGTGGTTGTCAGCAATAAGATGGATAAGTCAATAGTAGTTTCAATTGAGAAAAGGATGCAGCATCCTTTATACAAAAAGTTTTTCAAGAAAACTACTAAATTCATGGCACATGACGAAAAGAACGAATGCGGAATAGGAGACACAGTAAAGATAATGGAAACCAGGCCGCTTAGCAACATGAAACGCTGGAGACTTGTTGAAGTTGTACAAAAAGCGAAATAATAAAAATAATAAACAAGTAAAGATAATTTTAAATTATGATACAGGAAGAAACAAATCTTACGGTTGCGGATAATTCAGGTGCAAAATCGGTCAGGTGCATCAGAGTACTTGGCGGTTCTGACAGAAGATATGCAAGTTTGGGAGATATAATAGTAGTATCCGTCAAATCGGCAATTCCGGGCGGAACTGTAAAGAAGGGCGAAGTTTCAAGGGCTGTAATAGTAAGGACAGTAAAAGAAGTTAAGAGAAAAGACGGAAGTTGTATTAAATTTGATGAGAATGCTGCAGTGCTGATTAACGCTAACAACGAACCAAGAGGGACACGTATTTTCGGACCCGTTGCCAGGGAATTAAGAGAGAAACAATTCATGAAGATTATATCATTGGCACCGGAAGTAATTTAAAGGTATTTGAAAAAAGCGATAGAAAAATGATAAAAACAAGACTCAAAAAAAACGATTTAGTAAAAGTAATCAGCGGTAATTCCAAAGGAACTACCGGAAAAGTTCTTTTCGTTGACAGGAATAAGGGCAGGGTAATAGTAGAAGGCGTTAACATCGTGCACAAGCATTCGAAACCTACGCAGAAAAATCCTCAGGGCGGTATCGTAAAAAGAGAAGCTTCGGTCAACATAACAAATGTTCAACTTATATGTCCTAAGACAAACAAGCCGACGAGAATCGGAATGGAATTGGTCTCGGATTCCGCGACGGGAAAATCGAAGAGAATGAGAAAAAGTAAAAAATCAGGTGAAATAATAATCAGTTAAAAAAATGGCAAAAAGTAAGCAAGATAGAAAAAAAGAAGTCGAAAAAGTCGACCAGCAGGGAAAAGGTAAAAAGGGTAAAGACGGTAAAGATGCTGACTTTAAGGAAGAGAAAGTGCCTGTAAGATTACTGGAAACTTACAGAAAAAAAATTGTACCTGAATTAATCAAGAAGTTCGGTTATAAGAACAACATGCAGGCACCCAAACTTCAGAAGATAATACTTAACTGCGGTGCGGGAGCGGCAGTAGCCGATCCGAAAGTAATAGATTCGACTGTAAAGGATCTCGAAGCTATAACCGGACAGCGTCCGACAGTAATTAAAGCAAAGAAATCTGTTTCTAACTTCAAGTTAAGACAGGGTATGAACATCGGGGTCAGAGTGACTTTAAGAAATGACAGAATGTATGAATTCCTTGACAGGCTGATTAACATTTCAATACCAAGAATACGTGATTTCAGAGGATTACCCGATAAGAGTTTTGACGGAAGAGGAAACTTTTCAATGGGTGTGAAGGAGCAGATAATTTTTCCGGAGATAAATGTCGACAATGTTGCAAGGATTATGGGAATGGACGTTACATTTGTGACTTCGGCAAAGACTGACGAAGAGGCATACGAACTTTTAAAATCTTTCGGTTTACCGTTTACAAAATAATAAATAAGATGGCAAAAAAATCACACATAGCAAGACAAGAGAGAAGAAAAAAACTTGTAGAAAAGTACGCTGAAAAAAGAAAAGAGTTGAAAAAGAACGGCGACTACGCAGCACTCGCCAAACTGCCGAGAGACAGCAGTGCAACAAGACTGCATAACAGATGCAGTATGACGGGAAGGTCAAGAGCCTATTACAGGAAATTTGGAGTTTCACGTCTTGTTTTCAGAGAATTAGCTCTGGCAGGGAAAATTCCCGGAGTAGTTAAATCAAGCTGGTAAAAATTAAACAGGAGATTTTGTAGAATGTCAATGACAGATCCAATAGCGGATTTTTTAACAAGAGTTAGAAACGCGATAAGCGCAGGTAAAAAAACGGTTGATATACCTGCATCAAAGATGAAAGCCGGAATTGCGGAAATAATGCTTAAGACAAGTTTTATTAGCGATTACAGCGTGATAGAAACCGAAGGGAACAAGAAATATATTTCAATTAAATTGAAATATAATGACGGAGTAAGCGTAATTGAAGGCTTGAAGAAAATAAGTAAGCCAGGTATCAGAACTTATGCAAATGCTGAAAAACTTCCGAGAGTAAGAAACGGACTCGGTATTGCCGTAATATCAACATCAAAAGGATTAATGACGGATAAACAAGCAAGAAGCCAGAACATAGGCGGTGAAGTTGTCTGTGAAATCTGGTAGTATAAACAAAAAAGAAAATTTAGAAAATGAGCAGAATAGGTAAAAAGCCAATAGAAATTCCAAACGGTGTAAAGTTAAACGTTAACAATAACGAATTAAGCGTAACCGGACCAAAGGGAACATTAGCGATGAGTCTGACAGGTGATATCAAGATCAGCGTTAATGGTAATGAAGTTGTTTTTTCGAGGGACAACGATCTGAAGAAGAATAAAGCATTACACGGGTTATACAGGGCATTATTAATGAATATGATAATAGGTGTTACAGACGGATATTCAAAGAAACTTGAACTGGTGGGTATCGGATACAAAGCCGAATTGAGAGGTGATATTCTTATAATTCAACTCGGATATTCACATCCAATTATTTTCAAAGCTCCCGCAGAAGTAAAATTAGAAGTTCCGGTGCCTACAAACATAGTAATCAGCGGAATTGACAAACAATTAGTAGGTTTGATTGCGGCAAAGATCCGTTCTTTCAGACAACCGGAACCGTATAAAGGCAAGGGTATAAAATACGATAACGAAAAGGTAAGAAGAAAAGCGGGAAAAACAGCAGCAAAGTAATTTTTTAAAAGAATAATTAAAGAAAAAAGTGAACACGAAATATCTAAAAAGAAGACAGAAAATAAAATTTAAAATCCGGAAAAAAATCGCAGGTAGTCCAGAGAAACCGCGTTTAGTGGTGTTCAGAAGTTCCACACATATTTATGCGCAGTTAGTTGACGATGTAAACGGAAAGACATTAGGTTCTGCTTCAACCACGGAAAAAGATATCAAATCGAAAATAGAAAATATTAAGGGAAAGAAAGAAAAATCCAAGGTAATTGGAAAGACGATAGCGGAAAGAGCGATAGCAAATAACATAGTAAATGTAGTATTTGACAGAAACGGTTATTTATATCACGGACGTGTAAAGGCTGTAGCCGAGGGCGCAAGAGAAGGTGGTTTAAAATTTTAACTAAATTTCGTATATTCATTAGTTTTAATGGTTACTATTCTCGGGTCGTCTAATGGCAGGACAGCGGCCTTTGGAGCCGTTAGTGGAGGTTCGAATCCTCCCCTGAGAACGAAAATAGGTTTCACAGGATTTTAAACAGAAAGCAAGAAAAAAAATATTTAGCAGAAAAGAGTAAAATTAAGTTTAATGGCGAAAAAATACATAAAGGCGAGTGAACTTGAGTTAAAAGAGAAGTTAGTCTACATCGGCAGAGTAGCGAAGGTCGTAAAGGGCGGCAGAAGATTCAGTTTCAGTGCAGTCAGCGTAGTAGGTGACGGCAAAGGTCATGTCGGACTTGGATTAGGTAAGGCTAATGAAGTAACAGACGCAATCAGAAAAAGCGTTGAAGATGCCAGAAAAGGGATAATGGAAGTGCCGTTAAGAAAAGGTACGATTCCATTTGAAATTATCGGAAAGTACGGAGCTGCAAAAGTATTATTGAAACCTGCGAGTCCGGGAACCGGATTAATAGCCGGCGGAGGTGTCAGAGCAGTACTCGAAGCTGCAGGCATACAGGATGTCTTGACAAAATTACTTGGTTCTTCGAATCCGCATAACGTAGTAAAGGCAACTGTGAGTGCTTTAAAGCATCTGAGGGATGCAAAAGCGACTGCGGAAAAAAGAGGTATCACTTTATCTGAATTATTTTCAATGTAAAAAAACAAATGGAAAAGAATTTAAAAATTACACAAGTTAAAAGCATAATCGATACAACAGTAAGGCAAAAAAGAACTATTGAAGCATTGGGTTTGGGAAGACCTAATTATTCAGTCGTTAAGCAAGACTCGCCTCAGATCAGAGGAATGATCGAGAAGGTAAAACATTTAGTGAAAGTAGAAGTATTATAGGTAAAATTTTTTTGATAGTTATTCAGTGTTACGGTAAATAAACAAAAACTAAATGAAAGGAAAAGAAATGAAATTTGCAAAACTATTCTCCATTATGCTTTTGGGGATAATGCTTGTATCGGCTGTCTCTCATGCTCAGTCAATTCCCAGCGGAACAGCAAGGTATGAAGCATTAGGATACAATCCGTTTATAAAGGATGCATCAATTGATATTAACAGAAATCCTGCGTGGACGACTGTTTACAGAAATTATGCATTCGGCGATATCGGACGAAATGAAGTAAATCAAAATCAATTAACAGAACAATTTGGAGCAGTTAATTTCGGTGTCTCAAAAGATTTAGCATTAGGTTTAGTGTTAAATAAATTTGAAGACAGATGGAATGAATTCACAATTGATACATTATACGGTGTACAAAGACCGGTAGTTCCTTTAAAAGTTACCTTAGGATGGCAAATGAGTCCGAATTTTGCTTTAGGTTTGGCTCCTTACTATTCCGGTTGGTCATCAGAAACACAACCGAATGCGACTGATTTATACAAATGGAGTAGTTCAGTATTCGGCGGTACAGTCGGCGTTTTAGGCAAAATGAAAAGCGGATGGATTGAAGGTGCAGTTGATGTAAAGACACATAAATATTCGTACGAACAAACAGTTGCAAATGTCACAAACACGTTCGAAAGTAACGGCGGATTAAGTCTCAATATTTTTACAAGAGCATTTTTTGTTGTAAATAAAGCAACGGGCATTAATTTAGTACCTTATTTAAGTTTTGGTATGTACAATTGGAATCCGACAATTACGCCGACACCAACAGGATTTCCGGCTGATAAATTCAGTTATTTGGATTTCAACGGCGGACTCGGTATAAATATGCCGGTACTTGAACATGGATTATTGGCAGGAGGTTTATCTGTCGGTTATCATCAATACAAGGATAAACAGGATAATTCGACATTCCAACAAACATACTCCGAGTTTTACTTACCGAAATTTAATTTTGGTTTGGAATGGGGATTCACGGATTGGTTGACTGGAAGACTCGGATATTCAAGAGCAGTATCGTCATACAAGAACGAATACCAATTCACCGGTGTAACAACATATAATAAAGGTACAAATGTTACAGATCCGGACCAGACAATTACAACAGGTCTCGGATTCCATTTTGACAGATTCAGTCTTGACGGAACAGTCGGAGAAAGATTATACAAGAACGGCATTTATCTTGTCAGCGGTAAGACAAATGATTTATTTGGTATGTTATCTGCCTCATATAACTTTGGGAAATAATATTGTCAAAGGAATAAATAATATATAGTTTAAATGACCCCTTGGTAATCACAAGGGGTCTTATTATTAGTTTAATATAAAAATCAATGAATATACTCAGTAACTTAAAATACGCAGAAGGCTCGAGAAAAAAACCAAAAAGAGTCGGTAGAGGTCAGGGTTCCGGTTTTGGTGGAACATCAACAAGAGGTGAGAACGGAGCAAAATCACGTTCAGGCAATAAATACAGAGCATGGTTTGAAGGCGGTCAAATGCCGCTTCAAAGAAGAGTACCGAAATTCGGTTTCAAGAACATTAACAGAGTTGAGTATAATGTTTTGAATCTCGGCAATATTCAGAAACTTATTGATGAAGGTAAAATTTCTGAGACCAAGATCGACATAAAATATTTTCTCAACTTTGGATTCGTAAAAGATTCCCGCAAGCCGTTAAAGATTCTCGGAAACGGAGAATTGAAATCAAAGCTCGAAATATCAGCAAATTCTTTTAGTAAATCCGCTAAAGAAAAAATCGAAAACCTCGGAGGAAAAGCCATTATCATATGAGCGGTTTCGTAGAAAATTTCAGGAACATTTTTAAAATTGAGGAACTTAGAACCAGAATCCTCTTTACGATTGCAATACTTATCGTTGTCAGAATAGGTGCGCACATTACCTTACCCGGTATTGATACATCTCTTTTGGCAGAAGCAAACAAGAACGCAAATTCAAACACATTGTTCGGATTGTATGATTTGTTTGTTGGTGGTGCATTCAGCAAGGCAGCCGTATTCTCACTCGGCATAATGCCTTATATCAGTGCCTCTATTATTATTCAATTATTGGGTGCTGTTTTTCCTTATTTCCAGAAACTTCAGAAGGAAGGGGAAGAAGGAAGAAAAAAAATAAATCAATTGACCAGATTGGGTACAATTCCCGTTGCTGCTTTGCAGGCATGGGGAATCAGTGTGCAGCTCGGTTCCAGAAGAGCAGGAGAAATGCATATTGTCAGTCCGGAAGTTTCTACAATAGTATTTACGATCTCAACAGTTGTTTTACTTACAGCAGGAACCATATTACTGATGTGGATGGGAGAGCAGATAACGGAAAGAGGCATTGGAAACGGTATCTCTTTAATTATTTTCATAGGAATTATAGACAGATTCCCGTACGCTCTATTCAATGAGTATGAAATTATTGCTTCAGGCGTAAGGAACATATTGGTTGAGGCAATTTATATTGTAGGGTTTGTATTTATTATTGCAGGAGTAATAGCCGTTACAATTGCTACGAGAAAAATCCCTGTCCAGTATGCCAAAAGGGTGGTGGGCAGAAAAGTTTTCGGAGGTGTAACGCAATATATTCCTCTTAAAGTGAATCAGGCGGGTGTTATGCCGCTTATATTTGCGCAGTCGATAATGTTTATCCCCAGCACAGTGCTTTCATTTTTCCCGAACAGCGATTTTATGCAGGGTGTAGCAAGTTATTTTGACTATCAAAGTTATTTTTATTCATTTGTATATGCTTTGCTTATAATATTTTTCACATATTTTTACACGGCAATTGCATTCAATCCAAAGGATGTTGCCGATAATATGAAGAAACAGGGCGGTTTTATTCCCGGTGTAAGACCCGGAAAACCGACTTCAGATTTCATTGACAATATTTTGACAAAGATAACACTGCCCGGATCAATATTTCTGGCATTGATTGCAATAATTCCGTCGATGCTTATGAAACTTGGGGTAACCACAGGTCTGGCGCAATTTTTCGGAGGAACAAGTTTATTAATCGTTGTTGGTGTTGCGCTCGATACATTACAGCAAATCGAATCTCATTTACTGATGAGGCACTACGACGGCTTTATGAAAGGGACGAAGCTGAAATCCCGCAGATTCTGATTCTGATTATGTCTCTTGTAAAAAGTGAAAAAGAAATTGTACTAATGAGGGAAAGCTGCAGTATTGTTGCAGGTTCTTTGAAATACATTAAAGATTTTATAAAAGAAGGTATTACAACCGGAGAAATAGACAGGCTCATTGAAGATTTTATTCTCGGGAACAATGCGTATCCTGCTTTTAAAGGGTACGGCAGTACAAGAAAGAAGAAAGGCTTCCCGGCGAGTGCATGTATATCGGTTAATGAAGAAGTAGTTCACGGAATACCTTCCGGCAGGAAACTTAAAGCAGGCGATATTGTTTCTGTAGATGTGGGTGCTCTTAAAGAAGGATATTACGGAGATGCAGCACATACTTACAAAGTAGGCAGTGTGAGCAACAAAAAAGAAATGCTGCTTAAAGTTACTGAGGAATCCTTATATAAGGGGATTGAAAAAGCAGTCGCGGGGAATACGATAAATGATATAGCAATAGCAGTACAGACATTTGTTGAAGGGTCTGGATTCAGTGTTGTTCGTGATTTAGTAGGACACGGTATAGGAAAGAATTTGCATGAAGAGCCCGCAGTACCTAATTATTACAGTACAGCAAATAATTTCAGATTAAAAGCGGGAATGACGATTGCAATAGAGCCGATGGTGAATTACGGCACATATGACATTATAACATTAGATGACGGATGGACGGTGATTACGAGAGACGGCGAACCGTCCGCTCATTTTGAGCATACTGTATTAATAACAAACGGTAAACCTGAAATTTTAACTATATAAAATTATTTGGTAAAACAGGATTCAATAAAGGTTGACGGAATAATAACAGAAATTCTTCCGAATACAACTTTTAAAGTGAAGTTGGAAAACGGGCATGAAATACTTGCTCATATATCAGGTAAGATGAGGATGAATTATATCAGGATACTTCAGGGAGATAAAGTAAGTGTTGAACTTTCACCTTACGATTTAACAAAAGGAAGAATCACATACAGGTATAAATAAAAATAATTATTATTATATGAAAGTAAGAAGTTCTGTAAAAAAGATGTGTGATAAATGCAAGATAATTAAGCGCAAAGGCGTAGTAAGAGTAATATGCATTAATCCAAAACATAAACAACGTCAAGGATAATTTTTTAAATTAATAACACAGGAGTAAAAATTGGCAAGAATAGCAGGTGTTGACCTTCCGAGAAACAAAAGAGTGGTAATCGGATTAACATCAATTTTCGGAATTGGTCTTTCAACTTCGAAAATGATATTGACCAAACTCGGAATCAACGAGGATACAAAGGTATCCCAGCTTACAGACGATGAAGTGAACAAAATAAGGAATGAGATAAGCAGCATTAAGATAGAAGGTGCTTTGAAATCCGAAGTTCAAATGAACATCAAAAGGTTGATGGATACCGGTACTTACAGAGGTAAAAGACACAGAAGGGGACTGCCTGTAAGAGGTCAGAGGACCAGAACGAATGCGCGCACAAGGAAAGGAAAGAGGAAAACTGTTGCAGGAAAGAAGAAGGCAGCAGCTAAGAAATAATTAATAGTTGATTTTTAAATTTAAATACATATAACTTGGCTAAGACTTTTAAAAAAGCAAAGAAGAAAATTCAGGTTGACTCGAGCGGAGTTGCTCATATAAGAGCCACTTTCAATAACGTTATCGTAACCCTGACTGATGCTTACGGCAATACGGTATCATGGGCATCATCGGGCAAGATGGGGTTTAAGGGATCCAAAAAGAATACACCTTTTGCGGCGCAAATGTGTGCAGAAGCAGCGGCAAAAGAAGCATTTGATCTGGGTCTGAAAAAAATCGAAGTTTTGATTAAAGGCGTTGGATCAGGCAGAGATGCAGCAGTTCGTGCTTTAAATACTGCCGGGTTGGAAATATTATCGATTAAAGATATTACACCTCTGCCGCATAATGGCTGCAGACCGCCTAAAAGAAGAAGAGTCTAAAATATTTTAATATAATTAAAGAAAAAATTATCAATGGCAAGATATACTGATGCAAGTTGTAAACTCTGCAGAAGAGAAAGAACGAAATTATTCTTGAAGGGTGTCAAGTGTTTTACTGACAAGTGCCCTATCGAATCGAGAAATTATCCTCCCGGACAGCATGGAATGAGCCGCAGGCCGAGAGTAAGTGATTATCTTATACAGTTAAGGGAAAAACAAAAAATTCGTAAGACATACGGTTTACTTGAAAAACAATTCAGAGGATATTTTGAAGAAGCAGCGCGAAGAAAAGGAATAACCGGCGATAACCTTGTAAAAATACTTGAAAGCAGATTTGACAATACTTTATACAGACTTGGTCTGGCTCCGTCAAGAAAAGCTGCAAGGCAGTTGATACTTCACAGACATCTAACGGTCAACGGTAAAATTGTCAACATTCCTTCTTTTGTGCTCAGATCAGGCGACGTTATACAGGTGAGAGAGAACAGCAGAAAGCTTCCGGTATTTCACGAAGCAATGAAGAGAATGAAAGACAACATGCTGCCGGCCTGGTTGAATCTTGATAAGGCAAATATGTCAGGTACTTTCCTGAATGTTCCGGAAAGAACGGATGTACCGTTTATCGGCAATGAACAGCTTGTTGTTGAATTGTATTCGAAATAAAATTTAACATAAACATATATAATGAAAATCAATCATTTACTATTACCAGAAAAGGTAATTAAAGAAGAATCTTCTTACTCTGATACATTTGGCAGATTCATCGTTCAACCTCTTGAGAGGGGTTATGGTGTTACTATTGGCAATTCGTTAAGAAGGGTATTAATATCTTCTTTGCCCGGAACAGCGATAGTAGCATTCAGGGTTAATGATATTCAGCACGAATTTACTACGATAAAAGGTGTTGTTGAAGACGTTTCCGAGATTATACTTAATTTAAAAGAAGTACGTTTTAAGGACCTGTCCGGAAAACCCGGTAAAATTGAATTTAAAATATCCGGCCCTGCTGAACTGAAAGCAAAACACATACAGGAAGCAACTGCGGATTATGAAATTCTAAATCCCGAACTTCATATCGCCACTCTGAATAAAGAAGGCGTAATGGATATTGAACTTAGAATCGGCAACGGTGTTGGTTATGTTCCTTCTGAAGAAAATAAGAAATATGATCTGCCGCTTGGTTTTATTCCAGTTGATTCTTTATTTTCTCCAATATTGAACGTGAATTTTACGATTGAAAATCAACGTGTCGGTCAGAGAACAGATTATGAAAAACTTGTACTTGATATTACAACCAACGGTGCAATCGAACCGGAACTGGCAGTTATACAGGCATCAAAGATACTGAAAGAACACATTCAGTTATTTCTTAATCTTAGCCCTGATGCAGAATTTAAAGATACTGTCGAAGAGGTAAAAGATGAGCAGTTTGAAAACATCAAAAAGATATTGCTCACTCCTGTTGACGAACTTGATTTATCCGTACGTTCACAGAACTGTCTTCGTTCTGCAAACATAAAAAACATTGCGGAACTTGTAAACAAGCAGGAATCCGACATGCTGCATTACAGGAATTTCGGAAGAAAATCATTGGCTGAATTAGGCGAACTTATAGAAAGTTTCGGTCTGACATTCGGCATGGACGTCGAAAAATATATCGGGGAAGAAAAAAAGAAATAAACCGCTTTTTAAAATTAGATAAACAAACTTTCGTATAGAATGGAACATAGAAAAAAAGGTAGAAAATTAAAAAGAACCGCTAGCCACAGAAGAGCATTGCTTTCTAATCTTTCAATGTCATTGATAATACATAAAAGAATAAGAACAACACTGGCAAAAGCAAAAGAATTAAGATTGTACGTCGAACCTCTTTTGACGAAAGCCAAAAAAGCAGTTTTATTAAAAGATAAGAGTCCCGAGATGTACGTTCATTATGCAAGGGAAATTAGAAAGTTCCTTAAAGACAGGGAAGCGATTAATATATTACTTAAGGAAGTAGGACCTAAGATTCTCGAACGCAACGGAGGATATACAAGAGTATTGAAAAGCGGATTCAGAGTAGGGGACGGCGGTGACGAGGCTATTATCGAATTAGTGGATTTCAGCATGGTTGAAAAACCCAAAGCGGAAACTACAAAAGTTACAGGGTCAAAAACTGCAAAGAAATCTGTGCAAAAAGAGACCGAAGAAACGGCAAAGGAAGAAAAGAAACCCGCGAAAAAAACAACGGCAAAGAAGACAACTGCAAAGAAAACAGAAGTAAAAGAAAAGAAGACAGAAAAACCCGTAAAGAAAACCGTTGAAAAGAAGCCGGTTAAGAAAACAAAGAAAGAAGAATAAAAATTTTTTATAAGAATATATAAGGCTATCTTATTAAGATAGCCTTTTTCATATAACGCCGTCCTTTATAAAATTTTCAGATTATTTATTTTATCATTTCATAAATCTTACAAATTTACTAATTTTAACAAACTTAATCCTTAACTTCTGGATAATCATTTTTACAGATATCGTTTTTGCCATCGAGTTAGGATTTCTAATTTAATTAAACAATGAAAATAATCTCTGCTGAATTTATTAGCAGCATCTACGATTTAAGAACATTACCGAAATCTGTATTGTCAGAGTTTGTATTCGTAGGTCGCTCGAACGTGGGAAAATCTTCGATGATAAATAAAGTTTGCAACAGGAAGAGCCTTGCGAAAATCGGTTCCGTTCCGGGCAAGACAAGGCAGTTGAACTATTTTCTGATTAATGAAGAGTTTTATCTTGTTGACCTTCCGGGTTACGGGTATGCCAAAGTGCCTGAGCAGATTAGAGCAGGATGGAGAAAACTTGTTGAAGAATATATTAGCGAGAGACAAAATGTAAACATGGTTTTTGTGCTTATAGACGCAAGACATGAGCCTACATATCTTGATGAATTGATGGTAAGTTGGCTGGAGTATTATGAAATTCCATACGCAATTGTACTGACAAAATCAGATAAGATTTCCAAGAACAAAATGGAAAAGCAGATTTACCGTGCATCGAAGATTGTAAACAACGAGGATTTATGCAAGGATTACATTCCGTTTTCAATCATTTCCGGTGAAGGAAGAAACGAGGTAATTGGTTTAATCAATAATGCTCTAAAATCGCCCAAGAAACACGAAGAGTAAAAAACACCCCAAATCCGGATAATTCTTTTAAATTTGAAATCAAAAGATAAAATATCCATTCTTGTAGCAGACGACCTGAAAATTAAAAATAATAATATTCTTTCAGAGTCTCAGTATGCTATTGAAATTAAAACGGGTATTTCAAATGAAGAAATACTTCTTCTTAGAGAAGATTACAAAGTCCTAATTATAAAATCACAAAGGAAACTCAACAAATTATTCTTGTCTCGATGTTCATTCGATACAATTTGTACAGCATCGAAAGGGTTCGATCATATAGATACTGATTATGCCAAAAAAAGAGGCATAAGAATTATCAATTCGGAAAACGGAAATTATATTGCCGCTGCGGAGCATACATTTGCTTTAATTCTTGATATTTTCAAGAATACTCATTTATCGGATAATCTTGTAAGAAGCGGAAAATTTGATTTCTGGAATTTTAAAAGACAAAATCTCTACGGAAAAAAAATTGGTATTATAGGCACGGGTAAAGTCGGGACGAAGGTTGCAGAATTATCGAAAGCTTTTGGTATGGAGGTACTGGCGAACGAAACGGATACGATGGTAATGACAAAAAATAAATTTCTTGATTATTACAATTTGGACAAAGTTTTAAGGGACTCTGATATAATTACTTTACATATTCCATATAACAAAGCAAACGATAAATTTATTGACAGAAGAAAATTCTTGTTAATGAAGAAAAATGCTGTATTTATAAATACATCCCGTGGAGGCGTAATAGATGAAAAAGCGCTGATTACTGTCCTAAAAAGTAGAAAAAAATTTCGAGCAGGTCTTGATGTATTTGAAAAAGAACCTTATATTAATAAGGAATTAAAAAAATTAAACAATGTAATTCTTACGAATCACATTGCCGGTAAGACTCTGGAGAGCGCGGATAATATTATAAATGAAATATTAATTCAAGTCAAAAAAATAGATGAAAAAATATCGATTTATTAAAAGATATTGAATTCACTTGAAATCCTTAAAAAACATAAGATTTGGATTACAAAATTGTATATTGACAAGATTTTCAAATAGTATTATATTGAAAAAGTGTTACATTTGTGAAATAAAATTTTCCTAACTTTTTAAAATATAAAGGAGAAAAAAATGTTAAAAAAATTACTTCTCGCTACCTTATTGATCGTATTCGGCATTTCTGCCGTAAACGCTCAAGTTACAAAGGCTCAACTTGATAAATTCTCAAGAATTGAGTGTAAAGTGAAGATGGTGGGAGATGCTTTGACTGATTACCGTGTTGATGGAAATTCGAATAACTACGGATTACCCTCAGTAAGAGATATCATAAAAAGCATTCACCATAAACGCTTGGTCCCAACTTGGCCGATGACGCCAACATTTGTACCGATAGGTATTGCGACTGCTTATGATCTTTGTTCAAATGGAAGTCCTGTGCATATCTGGCAGGATCCTGCAACACCTGACAACATTCACATAGCGGTCATTTATGCCCCAGTAGGCGACGGGACTACTTTCCCGAACAGAAGGACCAAATATTTTTACAGTTCGGACAGAGGCACAACATGGTCTTATTTAGCCGATGTTCCAACAGGTACAAAAAGCGGATTTCCAACAATATCAGGATTCGGCGACGGAACGGCTCTTATTGGAAATCATACAGTTCACGGCGGATTATCAAACCCGATTGCACAAGCATGGAAAGATGAATTTGCAGGAACTGGTTCATTTCTTCAACTGACACCTCCTCTGGTAAATGCACCATCATCTACTTATGAACCAGAATGGCCAAGATTAGTACCTACTGCGAATACAACATTGACAAATAAATTCATAATGATTGGTTCGCATCCAACAACATCAACTACTACACAATACGATTCAACATTTTTTATTCGCAATACCAGCCTGACTGCACCCGGTACATGGTCAGCATGGCAGTATTTCCCGGCAGATAATGCCGAAGCATACGCTATTGAAAGAGGCGCAGACGGAAGAATTGGTATTGCATATGTGAACAATGAATATACTCAACCGAGCACTTATGCCAGTATGTGGTTTATAGAATCAACAGATAACGGCGCAACTTTTTCAACACCTTTGAAGATATTTTCAGCCAATTTTTCAGGTGATTCATTAGGAGCATTCAGAGGCGTCAGCATAGTTTATAAAGGAAATTCACCAAAAGTTGTTTTTGAAACATTAAAACAAACAACTGAAGGAAATTACTATCCGGGCATGCCCGCAAATATTAGATTCTGGTCACCGACCTTACCAGGTTCAGATCCAAACAAAAGTATAGTAATTGCAGATACAACAATGATTGGGTGGCATCCGAATGCCGGTACTTATGATAATTTGAGTTCTATGGGTCGTCCGAATATCGGGGTTTCGGCAGATGGTCATGCATTATTCTGCACATTTATAGCTCCTTCGGATTCACTTGGTGGAACAACATCGACACCATTCTTTAATTTTTACTTGACAATTTCCGGCGATGGCGGCAATACATGGTTAGCACCACAAATAGTTAATCCTGCATCACCGATAAAGGACTGGAGATATGCCAGCGTATCAAAATGGAATGATAATACAGCAAGTACTTATTATGTAAATATTAACGTATTAGGCGGACTCGTACCGGGAAGTTATGTAAATGGAGCCGGTGAATCACCTGAACCTTATTATTTCGTTAGAGTCGCTATTCCGGCGAGTGTAATTTCCGTAAATCAAATTTCAACTGAAGTTCCGTCAAATTATTCACTTTCGCAGAATTATCCGAATCCGTTCAACCCGACAACAAACATCAAGTTTGCAGTCAGCAAAGCCGGATTTGTATCTCTGAAAGTTTATAATTTAGCAGGCAAGGAAGTTTCAACGCTTGTAAATCAGAATTTATCAGTAGGCACGTTTGAATATAGTTTTAACGCAAGCAGTTTAGCGAGCGGAATATATTTCTATACTCTGAATGTTAACGGATTTTCCGAAACAAAGAAAATGATGTTAATCAAATAATCTATCAATAATTAATGATAATCCAAGCAGCCCTCTGAGTACATAATGATACTTTGAGGGTTGCTATTTTAAAAACTAATCTTTTCGGAGGGAAAAATGAGGGATTCCATGATAAAAAAATTTACAACTTTTATCATATTTATTACTCTCGTTCTCGGATCCAGCATCGCCTTTTCCCAGACAACAGGTAGTATTGGCGGTGTCATCACTGATGCAAACGGAAACGCACCATTAGTAGGAGCGACAATAAAAGTTGTCGGTTCCAATATGGGTGCTGTAACGGATGATAATGGTGAATATGTAATTATCAACATTGAAGTTGGTACATATACACTCGAAGCATCATATATCGGTTATGAAATAAAACGAGTAACCGGAGTAAAGGTATCGGTAGACCAAAGAACGAAAATTAACTTCCAGTTACCAGTAGCTGGAATATCGACTGAAACAATAGTCATCGAAGCAGAAAGAAAAGGTATTGATGTAGAGCAGAGCGGAAGGCTTGTAACACAGGAGTCTATTGACAATGCCGGTCTTAGAGGTATTACAAACATTGCTTCGAAAACAGCCGGTGTTATTACGGATGAAAGAGGTACCAACATTAATATTCGCGGCGGTAGAAGTTCTGAGAACTTGATTATTGTTGACGGTGTTGCTACAACCAATCCTTTGGACGGAACGTCTTCGGCTTATGTCCCAAACAGTTTAATGCAGGAAGTTTCTGTATTAACGGGCGGTTTCGGAGCTGAATATGGAAATGCGCTTTCAGGCGTTATCAACGTTTCAACAAGAAGAGGTACTGACAAATTCAGCAGTTCTGCGGAAGTAATATCCGATATTCCATCAGGGGACTGGATTAAGACAGTATCTCAGGGTTACAATCTTTACAATTTCACATTGTCGGGTCCGCTTATTCCGGTATCAGGACTTGCAAACGTTATTAATTTTGCGGGTGCAGTTGAAAGAACATGGCAAAAATCTTATCAACTCAGTTGGATAACGGATAAACTTTATACTAAAGATTTCTTCAAAAACAGTTCTGACCCGAAAATGCAGAACTATAATGATAAGATAACACCTAACAATGCACAGAGCAATTGGAACTACAGTGCAAGATTGAATATTAATCTTACAGAAACAAAGGCTAAGATTCCTATTAATTTCAGATTCGGTTTCTCGGAAACAGATAACACAAGAAGATTTTTCCAATCATCTTACATGTTAAACAATTCAGACAGAATGCCGAGAGCGGAACAGATGGATCAGCAGATATACGGCAGACTGATTCACAATGTATCCAATAAATTCTTCTATGAATTGCAATTCAACAGATATAGAACAGTTACCGAGTTAGGTGATAATTACTGGTGGGATAATCTGTATGCGTACGGCGATACAATCGCAAATCCCTTCCTTGCTCCGCTCAGCAATCAAGGCGGACAACAAGGTTCAACAATTTCAGCAGATCCGAATACTCAGAATATGTTCGCAAAAGCAAATACAGTATACGGAGGATATTCAAAATCAGATGTCAGTTATTTAGGCGGTAAGGTTGATGCAACCTGGGTATTGAATACAAAAAATTCCGGTGACCATGAAATAAAATTCGGTGGCGAGTACAGATATCATACATTGAAACATGTAGAAGCAAATTATGCCTACGAACTCGCATTAACTGATTTGCCTGCCAAAGATGTTTGGTACGGAAGAAATAATTCCGGCAGAATATACGGCTATGACATTAAAGACAGGAACGGAAATTTAGTTGATCCTACAACGACCGAACCTTATCATCCAATCGTAGCGGGTGCATATTTAAGAGATAAAATAGATTTCGGTGATTTCACTGTAAATGCAGGTGTCAGGATGGACTATCTTGACGTAAATACTGACGTATTGATTGATATTGCTAATGTTTATAATACAACAACAGGTCAGTTACTTTCACCGGACTTATATAAGAAAAATGACAAACAAGTATTATTCAGTCCGAGATTGGGATTCTCATTCCCGATAACAGATAAAATGGTATTTTCTGCAAACTTCGGTAAGTTCGTACAGATGCCGGAATTACAGAATCTTTATATTTCAAGGAATGCTTTTTATGCTGCCTTGAATAATTCAGTACAGAATGTTTATGAAAACTCAACCTTAAAGCCTGAAAAATTAACACAATATGAAATAAGCGTTAAGCAAAGAGTAGGCGAAATGGTTGATTTGGGTGTTACGGTTTATTATAGGGAAACAAAAGACCAAATAGGTATTAAGAGAATAGCGGGTCAGTTTATTAATGGTAATCCGACATCAGGATATGCAACATATTACAATACGGACTTTAGTATATCACGCGGACTTGAATTCTATTTAAGTTTAAGGAGAACCAACAGACTCGCAGTTGATATTGCATATACACTATTATATGCATCAGGTATTGGTTCAGATCCGAATTCCAAATTCTATCTTGGAAGCAATGCGGATCCTTCAAATCCGGACGGCGGATTCCCGAATTATGTGTTCCCGCTGGATTTTGACCAAAGACATACAGGTTCTATCAATCTAGACTATCGTTTCGGACTTAATGATGTTCCGAAAGGTTTTCTTGGAGAAGTCTTGAAACAGATGGGACTGAATGTATTATTTTCATTCAATAGTGGAAGACCTTATACAGCAAGACAATTGCCGACTGCATATAATACGGATGACGGATTGGTGCTTTCGACAAAGAATGCTTTATATACAAACTGGCAATTGGATTTTGACGTAAAACTTGATAAAAATGTACAAATTTGGAAAACCAACTGGAATTTCTATGTTTTCGTACAAAACTTATTTAATACAGAATTGATAAATACAGTTTTCGGAAGCACAGGTTTGCCGGGTGATAACGGTTATTTAAATACGCCTACAGGTTCAAATACAAGCAGTGTATACAAATATTACGAACCAATCAGATTACAAGCGGCAAGTTACAGAAATTGGGGTATCCCAAGACAAGTTAGATTTGGTGTTAGAGTTTCGTTGTAAAAATTAAGTTTAAAAATTAATTTTTAAGGATTATGAATAAAAAAATTGTATTAATAATAACTTTCCTGGTATTACTGGTGTTTACGGATACCTTTGCAAAACCAAGGATAGAATTTCAAAATGGAAACCCGAGAGTCCAGTATTCTCCGAATATTATTCAAACTCAAACAAGGTTTGATCCTAACAATATAAGTACCTGGATTCAAAATACAGGTATTTTTAACCAGGATATTCGGACTTCCAATACTCCGGGGTTTATGTGGCCGAAAGGGTCAAATAAATTTGCCATATTTACTTCTGGTTTGACAATCGGTGCTCATATTGGCGGTCAGTTAAGGCTGGCATCCAACTCTTATAAAGGTGAATACGAACCCGGATATGTTTCACTTTCCGGAGGAGTATCAACACCTATGACAAACCCTGATTTTAAAGTATATAAAGTTACCAGTGATGATTCTACATCAGCCGATTATTCAAACTGGTACAAAATGATTCCATACGGTGCGCCGTATATAGATGTAAACAATAACGGTCAGTTTGATCAAGGTATCGATAGACCGGGCATTAAGTCTGCAACAATGACGGTATTCCTTTGTATGACTGACGGTTTTCCTGAGACTCATAACCAAAGTGAAGGGTTTTCGGGTGGAACAGCGCCAATGTACTCGGAAATGCATTTAACAGCCTGGGGATATGGTGAAGACGGACTTAATGATATTCAATTTCTAAGTTTCGCCGTTATTAATAAAAATTCTCAAGACTGGGATGATACGCATTTCGGATTTGTTGTTGACCCTGACCTTGGAAATGGAAACGATGATTACATAGGATGTGATACTGCGAAAAATTTGGCATATGTTTATAATTCGTCTAATATGGATGGTACAGGCGCTTCACCTTCATACGGACTAAATCCTCCGAGTGCAGGAATGGACTTTTTCCTCAGTCCAATGGAATATACAGGTAACCCGAGCGATGTTGTAGTTTATTATGATCCTCCGGGTTCAAAAAATAAAGTAACAAAAGTAGGATACAGACAATTAGGTATGACTTCGTTTGTTTATTTTACTAACAATAGCAGCGGTGATATCGTTTGCGAGCAGGATCCTTCCTTACCGCAGGAAGCATTCAATTTCCTTCATGGAATAAAAAAGGACGGTTCCTACTGGTTTGATCCAACGATAAGTCCTCATCCAAGAACAAATAAATTATATCCCGGCGAGCCTGAAGGCGAAAAGGGATGGACAGAATTTGGATTTAACGGTAATGCGACTTTAGCGAGAGTTAAAAACTGTACCGGTGGTGATACAGTTGCAACTTATGTTAGCCCCCCGGGAGACAGAAGATTTATTTTTAACTCCGGCAAAGATGGTTACACAGTGCATTCCGGTGATACTCAAAGAGTAGTACTTGCACAATTAGTTGCCCGCGGTACAAATAATAAGAATGCTGTTACAAGGTTAAAACGGCTTGATATTACGGCACAAGCATTATTTGATTTCAATTTTCAGAAACCACCTGATATTCCATTACCGGCAACGAATTTCAGCGTTATTGACAAAGGAACCGGTAAATGCAGCATCATGTTAAGTTGGGATGATAGAGCTGAAAGTTACTATACATGGGATTCATTAGGGCAGCCTAAGACAGATACAAGTTATTGGAAATTTGAGGGATATGAAGTTTATCAGATAAAAGATATTAACGGTGCTATTCCCGATTTCTATCAGCCTGAAACGATGAATGATAACATTAAATTATTGAAGATATATGATATTGTTGACAGTATAGGATATATTATGGATACTATTACAAACGTTGCGGGTGGATTTACTGCAATTCCTGTCGTTCCGCCTTATTTACAGCCGGTACCTGAAGGATTTCCGCAATCAGGTATAAACAGGAGTATATTACTTGATGCTACAGCGTTTCCTGACGTGCAGAACAACGAATCAAAATTTGTTTACGGCAGAACGTATTACTTTGCAGTAGTAGCATATGCTTATAAAACACATGCACTCCTTGGAGCAAGGATGGTAAAAAGAAACTCAATCTCAATAAATACAATAAAAGTGGTTAGACCGGAATCTCCTCTTCAGGGTACTGTTTACAGTTATAAAAATACTGATACAATTAGTACGAATAGGCGCGATTTAGGTGTAATGCCTATTGTGGTTAATCAAAATGCGTTGGTCGATGCAAAGTACAGGATATTATTCAAGAACGTAAATCCCCTTGGAAATCCTGATACAACTTATTCTATTTTAAAATCGATTGACGGCGGTCAAACTTATGATACAGTTAAAAAATATTTGAAATTTACGAGTAATAATTCACAGGATTCGTCAAGAATCATTGACGGTATTCTAATAAATGTTAAGAAAATTAAATCTGTAGATGCGCTTGGACTGCCCAGAAATTGGGGCGTTATAAAAGACCCGATTTCAGGCGCTATGAACTGGGATTCCATTCAATCTAGATACAGGGGATGGGATTATCTAAGGAATAATAATCCAGTAGATATCTTTACCGGAAGCAGTTACACTCCGTCGTTACCGTACCAATCAAAATCGATGAGTTTAACCTTCCCGGCAACAGGTACTTTCAATAACATAAAATCACAATTGAAACCTGAGCAGTTGAGAAAGGTAAAGATAATATTCTCTGACCTTAATAACGGCCAGTATGCATACAGATATCGAAATACAGGATCGTATTTTACTTACAAAGATTCAGTAAAAGTACCGTTTAATGTTTGGATGGTAGACAGTATAACAAATGATTTAAGGCAATTGAACTGTGCAATTGTTGTAGATACAGCCGGATCCGGGAATTTCACACCTACTGCAGATAGTCTCGGCGGAAAATTGCTAGTTTACGTCTTTAATTCAACATATGATGGTGCTGCCACTGCTTCCTATAAAACAAAGAATCTGTATATTTCGACATCAATTGATGTTATGTACATATGGGCACCAAAGTTAATAAACTCGAATCTAACATATGCAAGCGGAGATGTGCTTAATATTTATCCTTATACTGTAACGAGACCGTTCTTCAGCGGCACAACACCTTTGTGGTACGATTTTGAGACTAAGGCGTCTCAATACAGTGTTACTCAGGCGAAAACGGACATGAATCTGATAAGGGTTGTTCCTAATCCGTATTACGGATACAATGATCTTGAAACCTCGTCCACTTACAGATTTGTAACGTTCAGACATCTTCCGGCTAAGTGTACGATCAAATTATATTCTTTGGACGGCTCTCTAGTTCGGACGCTGAACAAGAATGATAATAACTCAACATTGAACTGGGACTTGAAGAATGTTGAATCTGTTCCGATTGCATCTGGTTTGTACATTGCCTTGATAGATGTACCAAACGTGGGACAAAAAATAATGAAGTTAGCGATATTTACGGCAGAAGAAAGGATTGATGTAAGGTAACGATGTTGAATCAAAGATTAATTTTAACAGGAAATTTTAAAAATTTAATCAAAAAAACTATGGCAGTTAAATTTAAAAATATTACGATACTGTTGCTTCTGATGATATTAATCAGCGGTACGGTATATTCAGGCCCACGTAAAAAACTTGGTTTGAGCGCTGCCCCGGAACTGTTAATACCAGTAGGTTCGGTTGGAACCGCACTTCAGGGTTCTAATCTTGCGAGTACTGAAGGTATTGATGCTATGTACTGGAATCCGGCAGGTCTTGCATCTCTCAATAGCGATCGTGGGGAATTCATGTTTTCGCACAATCAATACATTGCAGATATTAAAATTGAATATCTTGCAGGTGTTGTTAAGTTAGGTTCTTTTGGCAACCTCGGAGTCGGAATTAAAGCAATGACATTCGGGGAAGAAATGGTGACAACAACAAATTATCCCGATGGAGACGGTTCGACATTTAAACCGTTGTACATGACTGCGAATTTAAGTCTTGCTCGCGCCATGACAGACAAAATTCACTTTGGCATTAATCTTAAACTTATTAACGAAAAAATCGCTGAAGTAAGTTCAACAGGTTTTGCATTCGATTTCGGTCTTCAATATATCGGCGGAAAAACCGGTTTAAGATTCGGTATCGCTATCAAGAATCTTGGAACATCGATGAAATTCGACGGATCTGGACTGGACAGAACATATAATGATCCAAACGGACAGGTTGCAAGAAGAGTCAATCTCGCAGAGTTTGACCTTCCGACAAATCTTGAAATTGGCGCATCCTATAATTTCGGATTCGACAAAGGAAAACATAATTTCATGGTTGCAGGTACATTCATGAATGGTTCTTTCACCAGTGATGAAGTCAGATTGGGTTTGGAATATAACTTCAATAAGATTATTTATCTCAGAGGTGCTTATGTGAACTATCTGGACGGTGTAACCAGTGAAAACCTTTGGGGACCGACATTCGGTATCGGATTAAGATATCCTTTAGGCACACTTAATCTCGGTATTGATTATGCATACAGATATGTAACAGAAAGTGCATTCACAGCAAATCAGTACTTTACATTACATGTTGGTTTCTAATCTAAACTTTTTTTAAAAAAGAAGGTCGCCTTGTATTAGGCGGCCTTTTTTGATTTATATTAAAAAAAATATTATGAAGAAGTTAATTTTAATAATTTTTCTGATATCGATTTATTTAGTCCCTGGTGTATTACATTCTCAAAAAATAATCATGCTCGACGCGGATTATTCGATATTCAGGTATAATGATTCAAAGTCTGTACTGGAAATATACTTCGCTTTTTATCATAATAAGTTCAAGTATAAATATGAAAATAATTATTTCAACGCAAAAGCAGTTCTGGGAGTTAAATTAACTGATGAAGACGGTAAAATTGACATACTGAACAAAGAATTCATAATGGGTTTGAAGACAACTGATACTACTTCGTCAAAACTTAAAGACAAGGAAATTTCACAACTTACATTTTTTATAGAAGCAGGTAAGAATTACAGTCTCAGCCTGATTGGGAGTGATGATAAATCGCCCTTAAGAACAGATACAGCTTATTTCAAGTTTTTTGTTCCGCTATATAATGTCACCGATCCAAAAATAAGCAATATTGAATTGTCCACCTCAGTCGAAAAATCGACTAATAAGGAAAGTAATTTTTATAAATTCGGACTTGAAGTGGTACCTAATCCAAACGGACTTTACGGAAATAATCTGAAATCCTTGTACTATTATTTCGAAGTATACGGATTAAAAGGTCTTAAGGACATTCCCGTGAATTTGAACATTTCAGTTTATGATATTAACGGGGGAAAAATTTCTACAAAAAGCAGCAGTATCAAGGACTTTAATGATTTTGCCAACATGAGCGGTTCTATTGACGTTGACAGTTTAAAGAGAGGTTCTTATTTACTGAAGGTTCAGTTGGCAGGTACAGATAATAATATTATTGCTGAATCCGAAAAGAAATTCTTTTTATTCAATAATACGAAAACAAATTATATAGTTACGGACGAACAGGGCTATTTGAAAAGTGAATTCATTACTTTTACCGAACAACAATTAGACGATGAATTTGAAAAAGTATTGTATCTTAGGTCCAATATTGAAAAAAATGAATATGAAAAACTGAAGACACTTGACGAGAAGAGGAAATTTATATACCAATTCTGGAAAAGACGCGATAATATACCTGAGACGCCAAGATTAGAAGTAAGGGACGAATTCTATAAAAGGTTCAAAGAAGCTAACTTGAAGTTCAAACAAAGTTTCATGGAAGGTTGGAAAACAGACAGAGGGCGTATATATATAGTTTACGGACCGCCGAATGACGTTGAAAAACATTATATGGAGGCGAATACAAAAAATTACGAAATCTGGACATACAATGATGTTGAGGGAGGTGCGATATGTGTATTTGCCGAAACAATGAGTACTGACCAGGGTGCTTATTTCCTTCTTCACTCCACGCTTAAAAACGAACTTAGCGATACGAACTATAAAGAAAAACTAAGACAGATGTAATGAAAAGAAATATTTTTGTATTAATAAATACATTCATATTCTCAGTTATTATCTGGTTTTATGTTAATATGAATCTGACGTATACATATGCGTTGAATGTACCTCTTGATTTCAGATCATCAAAAAACCAGGGTGTCTCAAATGATATACCTGAGACGATTGAAATCACCGTTAGAGGAAAAGGCTGGGGAATAGTAAAACTTCTTGCTTCAAAAAATCTTGTGTACAGACTCGATTTAACAGGTTACAGGAAAGATTCAAAAGTTGATTTATCGCAGAATGCAGGTGATATACTGAATCTTCCCCCCGAGTTATCGATAATAAATATTAATCCCGGTTATCTGGATGTTTCATTTGATAATATCATAACAAAACTGGTAAAGGTTAAGAATAACACTTCAGTTACAACCAGAGAGGGGTATACGTTAATAGGTTCGGCAAAACTATCTCCGGATTCTATAAGTGTAACAGGTGCCAGTTCTGTCGTTTCAAAAATTAAATATTTGAATACAGAATATCTCATTTTCAAAGATATTAATTCGAATATAACCAGACAGGTTAAAATTCTGGACACTCTGGGAAACACCGTAAAAATCGAACCGAAAAATATCACAGTGAATTACAAAATAGAACTATCGGCTGAAAAGACATTTGACGATATTAGTGTAGAAATTTACGGTGTTCCTCAGGATAGAGAGGTACTTATAATTCCTCCGAAGATATCTATTTCTTTGAGAGGAGGAGTCGAAGTGCTTTCGAAATTGAATCCCGGGGAGATTAAAGTAGGTGTTGATTTCAAGACAATCGAAAATGATGAACAGGGTTATATAACTCCTACTATTGAATTGACTGATGAATTGTCAGTTATAAAGAGCGAACCTCAGAAATTTCAGTATATAATAAAAAAGAAGGCGACTGAGAATTGATAAATTACTTAAGAGAGGAAATACGGAAATTAAAAGTAGAAACAAGGAATCTTGATTTCCAGACTGTCTATATTTTCCTTTCGGTTGCAATTATTATATTCATATCACTTACTTTCGCAAGTCCGTCATTTTATTATGACCATTTCGGGAGCAACCGTTTGGATTCCAGAATTTACTGGTTTCTTTCCGATGGTTTATTGATGTTTCTTATTCCGGTACTGTCTATCAAAATTGTTTTTAAGAAAAAACTTAGTGATTTCGGTATTTCTGCAGGAGATAAAAAATTCGGGATTATTACTTCAGTTTTGTTCTTTGCGGTTATGTTTGTTGTTGTCTGGATTGTTTCAGCATCTGAAGAATTTGCGCTTGCCTATCCGCAGGGAGGCAGTATCCTTAAAAATGATACAGGCATGTTTATCTTCTATGAATTTTGCATTCTTATTTACATGCTGGGCTGGGAATTCCTCTGGAGGGGATATATGCTTTTTGGATTAGAGAAAAAATTGGGATATTATACTATATTTATTCAAATGATTCCGTTCTTTATTTTGCACAAGGGAAAGCCTGATATCGAACTATTTGCATCAATATTTGCCGGAATAATTTTAGGCATACAGGCGCTTAGAAGCAGATCGTTTTTGTACAGTTGGATTTTACACTGGCTGGTTATGCTTTCCATAGACACTTTATCTGTGCTTAGATTCAAGTACAATTTTTATTCAATATTTTAATATATATAAGATGAAATTAGCAGTAAACATTGACCATATTGCAACTCTGCGTGAGGCAAGAGGCGAAATAGAACCCGATCCCGTTATTGCTGCGGGAATATGCGAATTTGCAGGAGCAGAGGGTATTGTGTGCCATCTGCGAGAAGACAGGAGACACATTAATGACCGTGATGTAAGAATATTAAGGGAAGTGGTTAAAACAAAACTTGATCTTGAAATGGCGGCAACTGACGAAATGGTTAAAATTGCCTGCGAGGTACTTCCTGACCTAGTAACTCTTGTTCCTGAAAACAGAAAAGAGTTAACTACGGAGGGCGGACTGAACATTGCCGTAATGAAAGACAGGCTCACTGACGTAATAGCAGCGCTTACGGATAAGGAAATATTTGTTAGTGTTTTCGTAGATCCTGAACCGGAGAATGTAGATCTTGCACTGGAAATCGGAGCAAATATTATTGAAATTCACACGGGCAAATATGCAAATTGCGTAACCGAAGAATCACAAATTAAGGAATTGGGAAAAATAGGTGCGATTGCAAAAATGGCATCGGAACTGGATTTAATCGTAACAGCGGGGCATGGTTTAAACTATTACAATATTTTCCCGTTCCAAAATATTCCTGAAATCAGGGAAGTCAGCATCGGACATTCGATCATTTCAAGAGCCGTTTATACAGGGATGCAAAAAGCCGTAGAAGATATGGTCAAAATAATATCAAAATTCTGATGAGTGTATTACAAGCAAATAATCTGGTTAAGGAATATAAGAAACGTATTGTTGTGAATGATGTTTCGATTACCGTGAAACAGGGTGAAATAGTCGGTCTTCTTGGACCGAACGGAGCAGGGAAGACGACTACATTTTATATGATATGCGGAATGATAAAACCAAATTCCGGAGAAATAGAACTTGACGGAGAAAATATATCGAAATATCCGATGTACAGGCGCGCTCAGGCAGGTATAGGCTATCTTCCGCAAGAGCCTTCAATATTCAGGAAAATGACTGTGAGGGATAATTTGATTGCGATTTTACAGTTCATGCATCTTGATAAAGATGAGATTGAGGATAAGTGCGAAAAATTACTCAGTGATTTTAATATTAAAAGAATAGAGAATTCAAAAGGATATACTCTTTCCGGCGGTGAAAGAAGGCGTACGGAAATTGCGCGCGCGCTTGCTTCGGAGCCTAAGTTTATTTTGCTGGATGAACCATTTGCAGGAATTGACCCGATCGCATCGGAAGATATAATGAAAATTGTAGCACATCTTAAGGACAGGGGAATAGGTATTTTGATAACTGACCACAACGTTCATGAAACCCTTTCGATAGTTGACAGGGCTTATATACTGATTGAAGGCAAAATATTCAGAGCAGGTACAGCAGAAGAACTAGCCACAGACGAAAAAGTGAAAACACTTTATCTGGGTGAGAATTTCAGTCTGGACAGATATTTATTGACCAATAAAGAAAAATAATACCTTCTGTATTTTATTTTCCTTTCTTCTTTTTTTCCTTCGGTTTGCTTTCTATTATTTCTGCCGAACTTTCTATAAGTGATTCGGATTTATCTGTTTTTGATTTTTTTTTATAATCTGTTTGATAAAATCCAGTACCTTTGAAAATCAATCCTGCAGGCATACTGACCATTTTCTTCAACGTATTGTGTCCGCATTTGGGGCATAAAGTTGCCGGTTTGTCTTTCATTGATTGGAAAATTTCCATCTCTTCGCCGCAGTTTTCGCATCTATAATCGTATGTTGGCATATAAGTTAATGTTTATAATAGATTTAATAATCTTTTTTTTGCTGTTTCATATTCATCTTGTGTAATCAGATTCTCATCAAGAGCACGTTTGAGTTTCTGAAGTTCTTCAAGATTGAATGACGTTTCTTTTTTATCCTTGACGATATTGGTTTGCTTAACTTCCGTTTCGCCTTCGAGCAGTTGTTTTACATTTAAAACACGTTTTTTCCCGTCACCGCAGAGGAACGAAAAATTGTCGAGGTGATTCTTCAGAGATTTAACTTTAGCAATATATTCGTCTTTTGAATCGGCGGATATCAGATTTTCGATTTCTCTGGCAAGTTCTCTGACAATTTTATACTGATAAGTTTCGGTTTTTTTCTTCGCTTCGCCTGAGATTTCAATTTCATCAAGTTTATAAATATTTTCGTAATAATATTCGAATATAAGAAGCAATTCCGCAAAAAGTTTTTTCTCAATAAAAATCTTTTTAAGGCTTTCGGCTTCTTTTAGAATTTTAATTCTCAGTGATTCCGAACTTTCTTCTTCAAAGAGTCTGTTGATTAATCTCGCTTCAATTCCCAATTGTTCGGTTCTTTTGACTGTGATACCTTCCTGCAATGTATATTTATAAACGGCTTTACGTTCGCCGGCAGCGGGATTGTATTCGGTGTCAATTTCAAACAGTCCGAATATAAGTCCGAGAATGAATGCTTTATAAGATTCATCATAACGTTTTCTTTCTTCGTTTGTAAGAGGAATGATATCGTTGTATATGAAATAATTCTTATTGTTATGAAGGTCTATATTCGAGTTCTTCGAGAAATTCTTGTAATAGTTCTTCATCTCTTCGGAAATTGTGTAAGAATAGAACAACGGGAATCCTGCCCATTCAGTATAGAAAGTTATGGACGAGTTATCCGCCGAATCCTTGAATTCTATTGCGTTGCCAGCAATCGAAGTTATCAGGTTTTTGAATTTACCGAAAGATGAAGTATTCGTGCGGATACCTATATAGAATTTTTTTGCGGAATCGTCAAGTTTGAATCTGCCCGGGACTTCATTTATTCTAAGCCAGGGGAATGACTGATTAAGCATTCCTCGTATTTTAGATTCGCTGCGCAGGATTTCTTTCTCAAAAAGAATTTCTGTAATATTATAATCTTCGCGAATTCCTTCAAACTGTTTCCTTGCGAATTTCAGCATATTTCCTTCGACTATTTTAGCGTCGCTGTCTTTCAGTATATTTACGATATCCGTTACATCCGAGGCATTAAGTTCTTTAAGCAATTCGAATGCAAGCACCTTAATTCTGTCCGTTGCACTTTGACCGCTGCCTATGTATCTGAGATAATATTCATTCTTTACATCGTCCGGTTCGTAGATATGCAAATTGAAACTTGTGTCCTGTTTCTGTATGAAATATTCGTATTTGCGTTTGAAATTTTCTTTAAGAATGCCGAGGTTACCTGTTAATTTATTTAAATCGCTTATTAATCCGGTAAATAAAATTTTACCGTCATCTGTTTTCGTGCCTCTTTCAATGAGGGCGAGTATTCTCTGGCAGATTTCTTTTGCATAATATCTTGAGTGGAGTTTAATCAATGCGTTATAATATTCATCAAGCACCTTTACAAGTTTATCCAGAGTGCCTTCCATTGCGGCTTTGCGCATGATATTAATTTTAGACCTTGATTCGTCTTCTCTAAGGTCCTGCATTCTGCTCTTCACTTCCGCTTCCAGTCTTGAAACAAGTATCTGAAGGTCCTTTATTTCCTTTTCGAATGCTGGAATGTAGTCGAAGTTTCCGTTCGTGAGAATAAACTGCATTCTTCTTAAAAGACTCATTGCATAGAAAACGCCCCGCGTGGAATCGTTAATTAGAGAATTGATTTTTCTTTCAAGGTTTCCGGTAATATTTCTGTCTCTGTCTCCTATTAATTTATTTATCAGATTCGACCTGTTTGCATAAATCTGCGAATAATATAATCCTTTGCGTGTAATATCGTTGTCGTCTCTGAAGTTCGTATCGAATTTCTGTTTCTCGGATGTTATAAACGAAGACCATTTGTCGCCTCGTCTGCCGCTAACAAGTTCATTCTTTAAATTATTAAGGAATGTTTTTATCTGTGATTGTATGGATGATTTTTCACCCATACTGTAAAGAGAATTGAGAAGTTGGTGTTTTGAATTCGATTCAATAATTCCGAGTTCGGGAAGCATTTCTTCGCGCAAATATTCATCTATGCTGCTTTGAGAGCCTTCTGCGAATGTCAGATAATAGTTTATGATGTCTTCGCATAACTTATATGCGCAAGACAAAATAATCCTGTCGACAGGAATGGATATAGTTGATTGACCGAGAGTAGAATATTTTCTTGAGAATGTATTCTCGGTTACTGTATTATCATCCGGATAAAGCCTCTGTTTATACTGAACAAGATTTACTCTAACGCCTCTTTTGTAATTCGCGAAATCGGAATTTGAGAAATCCTGAAAAATAGTATCAGCAATCATTTTATATATATCGCGGTTGCTTTGTTCCGACAACGAAAGATTCTTGCAGTTTTCTCCGTCTATAAGATAAACGTCGTCATATACACCGGGCTGGAACTTATGAGGCTCGTTCTTTTTCCAGGATACAGTGAACGGGTTTTTAAGATTGTAATATTCAAGTTCAGTCAGTGCTGCATATCCGTTAGCAAATACGCGTTCTTTACCGTATCCCTGATAAATTTTCGGAAGTACAATATAACTCGATGAAACCGCCTGATTTCTAAAAAGATGCCTGATAAGGAAACCGAAATCAATGAACATGCCCGAACCTGTGCCGCCGCTGATTGACGTGATTACGTACACATTAATCTTTTCTGTATTTACGTTTTTAATGTTATGTTTGTCTTTTACGATATTAATCGAGCGGGAATCAGTGATAGTGGATTTCGCAGAACTTAATTTATAAACTATTTCGTCAAAATTATGGTAAAAGGCTAAGCGTGCAGCAGGTCTGATTTGACCGGCGCCTGTATTCATCGTGCCCAGTTTGCCTATTTCGCCTGTAACATTAAGCCATTCTTTTATATGCGGGATATCGTTTATTCTGTGAATGTAGTCAGATGGATTAACCGGATTAAATACTTTTTCGGACGGCTTAAAATCAATTTCATTGATAAGATAATCCCTTTCGCGCGCAATGCCGCTTTCTTCAGCGGGCGCATTATCAGTATCGATATAGAGATACGAAGTGATAGGGAAATCATCGAGTGAGCCGTATTTTTCAACGAATTGTCTTCTTATTCTGAGAAGGACCTCTTTACCCGTACCGCCGAGTCCGATAAGAATCGTAGGCATAAATTCCTGAGTTTTTAGTTCAAGGGAGCCTTTTTCTACCGTGACCGGCTCTTTTTGTTCCGGTAATTTGAATGGATCTGCCATAATTTAATATACGTAAATTAATGTAAAATAGTCATAACAGATTTTAATATATAGTGAAAACAGAGTAACAGTATTTGTAAAAAATAAAAAGTAGTTTAAATTATTATATTAAAATTTGCATTAATAAATCGACTATTTCGAAAAATCCCACATAAAAAAAAGTTTAGTAATTCATGACACCATGGGGTCAAAAAAATGGTACATGTGGTACAAAAAGTGTCATATTTTTTTTATTTGTATTGATAAAACAATGTTTTAAAAAATAAAAAATCAAAGATGGCTCAAAAAGTGTCAAATCGGTTCGAAAAATCAACATAAGTCATTGAAAATATGGAATTTCTTTAATGAGCCATAGGGCTCATTAAGGGCTCATTAAGGGTTCATCTCCGGTACTAAAATAAAGACAAATTCGAAAACCATACGGGGCAAGCGTAAGCCGAAACACAAGAGCGCAAGAAAATCCATAATTTTCAAGAGCGAGTATAGCCATAATAATATATGGTAATGATAAAAATTTAGCAAGGCAAAAAAATATACCATTATAATTACGAACACAAATTCATGGATGAGATTATATTCATTTTTTGAATACAAATAAAAGAATCGAACATGAAAGGAAAGCATAAATATGAAATTCTTATCAATACAATAAATGATTAATAATTATTATATTAAGTTTAGTGTATTTTGTATTATTAACAAATACATTTAGCCTCAAAAACTTTAAAAATATCAATCAAAAAAAGGATTACTGATTAATATGTCGAATAAGAAACTGTCATTATCCCGATTAGAAACATTTCTTGAAGAAGCGTGTGAAAGTCTCCGCGGAAATATGGATGCGTCAGAATATAAAGAATATATTATAGCCATGTTATTCCTTAAGCGGGTAAATGACCAGTTTGAGAAACAAAGGAAAATAAGGGCGAAAAATCTCACAGAAAGAAGGGGTGTATCCGAGCCTGAACTGGAATATGAATTAGAAATACCAAATGCGCCTGAATACGATTTCTTTGTACCTAAAGAAGCAAGATGGGTAAACATAAAGGATTTGCAGGATGAAATAGGGGATTGCCTGACAAAAGCATTCGCGTCATTAGAAGACAATAATATAGAGATACTTGAAGGAGTTCTAAAATCTATAGATTTTAATAAAACGATAGGGAAGAACAGCAAGAAGATATCTGATGAAGACTTAAGGGAATTAATCAGGGAATTCAACAGAATAGACCTTACTGATGACAATCTCGAGTTTCCGGATTTAATGGGAGCGGCTTATGAATTTCTCATTAAGTATTTCGCGGACAGCGCGGGTAAAAAGGGAGGAGAATTTTACACACCAAACGAAGTTGTCAGACTGCTCGTAAACATACTGGAGCCTGAAGTGAATTCCGAGATATACGATCCAACCGTAGGAAGCGGCGGCATGTTAATAGAGAGCAAGAACTACGTTGAGAGCAGATACGGTGATTCGAGGAATATCACACTTTACGGACAGGAAAAGAACGGAACGACATGGAGTTTATGCAAAATGAACATGATATTTCATAATATATATGACGCGAAGATTGAGAACGCTGATACGTTGATGTTTCCAAAACATGTTCATGAAGGTGAAATCAGGACTTTTGATATTGTAATTGCAAACCCGCCATTCTCACAGAATTACAGCACGGACGGAATGAAATATAAGGACAGATTCAATTTCTGGATGCCATACAAATCGAAGGCGGATTTCATGTTCGTACAGCACATGACGGCAAGCATACACAACGAGGGAAGGCTGGCAGTGATAATGCCTCACGGAGTATTATTCCGCGGAGGGGAAGAAAAGAAATTCAGGCAATATTTAATTGATAAAGGTTATTTGGAGGCTATTGTAGGTCTCCCGCCGGCTTTATTTTACGGTACCGGAATACCTGCAAGCATAATTATTATAAACAAGAAGAATGCCGGCAAGAGGGATAAAGTGCTTTTCATAAATGCGGACAGAGAATATAAAGAAGGAAAGGTTCAGAATAAACTCCGCCCAGAAGATATTGAAAAAATAAGTTATACATACAGGCACAAAAAAGTTATAGATAAATACAGCAGGCTCGTAAGCAAAGAAGAACTTGAAGCGGAAGAATACAATTTGAACATAAGAAGATACGTCGATAACGCTCCGCCGCCTGAACCACACGATGTTCATGCTCATTTAAAGGGCGGAGTGCCGATAAGTGAAGTTAATTCATTGAAAAATTATTTTGATTCATATCCGGGGCTGGATCGGAAAATATTCAAACCATTAAAAAGAGGTTACTTATCTTTTCTGAAAAGTATATCGCAAAAAGAAGACATTAAACAACTCATAGACGAAAGTCCAGAAATAAAAGTTACGCAAGAACAATACACTTCTCAATTATCCACATGGTGGAAAAAAGTTGTTAAGGATTTTGAAACACTTCCGGAGAATAATAATATATTCGCGCTTTACCGTAAGTTTTCGGAAAGTTTTTCAAAATCAATTTCGGAATTAAAGACCGGACAAAAAACAGTACTTGATGACTATCAGAGCAGAGGCGCGCTTGCCTCATACTGGAGTATATTGAATTATGATTTAAAAAGCGTGGCGGCGAGCGGATGGAACGCGGAACTTATACCTGATGACGAAATACTTGAAAGCCAGTACCCGGAAGTATTGAAAGAATTAAGAGAAAACGAATCGAGGAAAGAAGAAATCGAAGCGTTATTCAAAGAAGTAAACGAACTTGAAGACGGTGTCTGGACAGAAGAAGAATACGAAGTATGGCCAAAAGACGAATTAAAAGAGCACAAAGAATCAATACGAGCATTGAAAGGAGAGAGGAAAGAAGCGGATAAAGAATATAAGAATATATTAAAACGCATTAATGCTGTTGAGAAAGCAGTAAAGAAAAATCCGGAACTCTCAAAAGAAATACCTGTATTAATGAGCGAATCTGAAAAATATGCATCGGAAATTACCAGATTAGACGGAATGATTTCCTCGGATGGATCGCGAATAGCGAAGCACACAGAACTCGAAGAAGAACTGAAACGATGCAGGAAAGTAATAAAAGAGATTAAGGATAAAAAAGAAAACTTAGTAGAACAGGCGCGATTGTTAATTCCGCCTGAAGAGGCAAAAGAACTCATACTTAAACGCTGGAACTCAGTTCTCCACGAGACAATCAACGGATATATTCAAACGCATCAACGCCAATTATTGAAGGCTATTGAGAATATTTGGGACAAATATAACACGCCTCTGCATATAATCTTATCAGAAAGAGAAAAAGAAACCCAAACCTTAAATGAATTTTTGAAGGAATTGGGATATGAGTGAGTGGAAAGAATACGTTCTAGAAGATTTAGTTTATGTTGACAAAGAACAATTAAATAACACAACTGATGATGACTTTTCGTTTTATTACATTGATATTAGTTCTGTTTCAACAAACAAAATTCAGTTTCCCGATTCTCAAATCTCATTTAAAGAGTCACCATCTAGAGCAAGAAAAGTATTACATGACGGTGATATATTAATGGCAACAGTAAGACCAAACTTAAAAGCATTTGCTAGGTTTAATAAACCGGCAAATAGAAACTATATTGCATCAACTGGTTTTGCAGTACTTAGCAAAAATGAGAAAGCTGATATAGATTTCATCTATCATTCTTTATTTTCAAATGTTGTTGAAAAGCAAATAGAGGCTCTAGTTGTAGGCTCAAATTATCCGGCTTTAAATATAAGTGATATTCGAAAATTAAAAATACATTCCCCCTCATTAACAACTCAAAGCAAAATAGCCCGTATTCTATCAACTTGTGATTTAGTCATTGAAAAACTCAAATTGCGATAGACAAATACGAATCAATAAAGCAAGGAATGCTTCACGATTTGTTTACGCGCGGAGTTGATATAAAAACCGGAAAACTCCGACAAAAGTATGAAGATGCACCATATTTATATAAAGACAGCAAACTTGGTTGGATTCCGAAAGAGTGGGAAACAAGAAGCATTATTGAAACAACTTATATTAAGGGACGAATCGGCTGGGAAGGACTTAGGGCGGATGAATTTATTGAGGAAGGACCTTATCTGATTACGGGGACTGATATATACAACGGCAAAATTAACTGGTCCAAATCATATCATATATCGGAAACCCGATTTAATCGTTCACCAAATATACACGTTATTGAAAATGATATTCTTATTACAAAAGACGGAACAATCGGAAAAACAGCATTTGTTGAGAATTGTCCTAAAAAAGCTATCCTTAATAGCGGACTTTTCTTACTAAGATGTAAAGATGAATCATATATCAATAAATATTTATTCTATATTCTAAATTCATTTTATTTCGATGATTTTATAAGAACATCGCTTGGGGGTTCAACAATCGTTCATTTATACCAAAGATCATTTGAAAAATTTCGATTTCCTGTACCACTTATATCGGAGCAAGAAATTATTATACAAAGAATTAATTCTATAAATAAAAGAATAGATGAGGAGAATTCTTATTTAATTAAGATTCAGCAATTAAAGTCAGGTCTGATGACGGATTTGTTGGGTGGAAAAACAAAAATAAACTCCAAATATCTGTAAAAATAATTATTTAATTCTATATGGCCGAACTCGAAACATTAAAATCCTTATTCAAAGATTCAATTTTTAGAATTCCTGATTATCAAAGAGGATTTGCTTGGAAAGTCGAACAATTAGAAGATTTTTGGTTTGATTTAATAAATTTAGAAAATGACAGAAGTCATTATACAGGTGTAATAACTCTTAAAAAAATAAAATCATCATCACAGCCAAAAAATGCTAACGAGAGGTGGCTTATTGATAACGGATATAAAATGTATCACATAATCGATGGACAACAACGACTAACAACAAGTATAATTTTGATCCAAGCAATAATTGAAATAGTAAAAGAATATTATAAAAACAAAGATAGCGATGAAATAATATTTTGCGATCAAAAGCTGACCGATATAATTAAGAATTTCCTTAGTGAAAAATCTTTAAAACATAATTTAATTACTTACAAATTCGGTTATATTGAAGATAATCCTTCATACGAGTATTTTCGGCATAACATATTAAATGAACCTTATTCTGGAACAATACAAGAGACCTTTTATACATTAAATTTACAAAACGCAAAAAATTATTTTAAAAAACAACTGAATTCATTAATAGGAAACAAATCAATAGAAAGCATAGAAACTGAATACAAAAAATTAATTACACGGTTTTTATTCAATCCATATGAAATTCCTTCCGATTTTGACGAATTTCTTGCATTCGAAACAATGAATAACAGAGGGAAAAAATTATCAAATCTAGAATTACTAAAGAATAGGCTTATTTACTTGGTTACATTATATAATGATAAAGAATTATCGGTTGCCGGAAAAAAAGAATTACGGGATTCCATAAATGGCACATGGAAAGAAGTGTATATGCAGTTAGGAAAGAACAAAACACATCCCTTAAATGATGATGAATTTTTAAGAGCGCATTGGATAATGTTCTTTATATATAGCAGGAAGAGAGGCGATGATTATGTAAAATATTTATTAAACAACAGGTTTTCTTTAAATTCAGTTTTAAAAAAGAAACCTGTAAAGGTAAATTTAGAAAAAATAGAAGAAGTCTCAGAAGAAGAAATAGAGAAAGACGAATTAGAGAGGGAAGAAAATAGCAATCTTGTACTAAAGGCAGAATTATCTCCAAATGAATTGAAAAAGTACGTTGGATCTATGAAAGAATCTGCAAAACATTGGTATAACTCATGGTTTCCTCTGCAGAATACAGATATTGATCCCGAAATTGCATTATGGCTAGATAAATTGAATAGACTACCAATATTTTATTTTCGTCCTATGGTAATGAGTTTATTGCTTAATAAGAAATTATCGACAGAAGAAAAGGTTATAATACTTAAGAAAATCGAAAGATATCTTTTTATTACTTTCAGATTGAACAAAACACAAAGCACGAATGGAAGCAGCGAGTTTTATAATGCTGCAAGAAGACTATATAATAATGAACTTAATTATGAAAGTCTTATTGAATTATTAGATATTAATACAAACTATTTTTTCGATAAAAATGGATTTAAATTTAATGGATTTAAGCAATTAATAGCAGACCGTTTCAATGGTAAGCGCAAAGATGGATTTTATGGGTGGCCGGCAATCTATTATTTCCTATACGAATATGAATTGTTTAAAATGAAAACAAGAGGAACTCCTAAAATTGATTGGAGATTATTTATAAAATCCGAAAAAGATAAATATTCAATAGAGCATATTTATCCACAGGAATCCTCAAAAAAATACTGGCAAAAAAGATTTAATAAATTTACCGACGAAAAAAAGAATATATTAGCAAACAGCTTGGGGAATCTTATTCCATTATCTATGTCAATTAATTCAAGTTTACAAAATGATGGATTTGACGATAAGAAAAAAACAATAAGAAATGCTAAAAATGAAATTATTAGAAATGGCTACGAAAACGGCTCATATTCAGAGATTGAAATAAGCAGAGAAACAGAATGGACAGCAGATATTATTTTAAATAGAGGATTAATTCTCCTTAAATTTTTAGAAACCCGATGGGATGTAAATTTAGGGACAAAAAAAGATAAAATTGAATTACTTAATCTTCAGTTTCTAATTAAGAAATAAATTATTCCAAAGATATTAGTTGTTTGATTGAAGATGTCTTTTGTTAGAATGTCTGAAAGAAGTATTTCAGGCAGATTTCTAAAAACTCCTTACATAAGTCGCAAATATTTGCTATATTTGCGACAAAGATAAGGCATAAAACCAATGCAAAATACAGAAAAACAGATACTTAGAAAAATTAAAAAAGCCAAGAGGGGTGCGCTATTTTTTGTTGAGAGTTTCCAGAATATAGGAAATCTAAAAACTGTCAGTAAAACACTTGAAAGACTTACGAAAAAAGGCGAAATATCAAGAGTCGCGGCAGGAATCTATAATAGACCTATTATTGATCCTATTATCGGCAAAGTCACACCGGGAATCGACGAAATTGCCAAAGCGATAGCAAAAAGAGACAGGGCAAGAATTGTTCCTACCGGGGTATATGCATTAAATAAACTCGGACTTTCCACACAAGTGCCGATGAATGTAGTATTTTTCACGGATGGTTCGGCACGGAAAGTAAAAATAAATAAAAGAACAATCAATTTTAAGAAGACCACGCCCAAAAATGTATTAGCGGCGGGAGAAATAAGCCGACTCGCGATACAGGCGTTAAGGTCAATCGGAGAAAAAAACGTTACGGAAGAGCAAATAAAAAAGATTCAAACATTGCTTGAGAAGGAAAAGAAAACCAAACTCGAACATGATATCAGGCTTGCGCCGGTATGGATTAAAAAAATATTTAAACCTGTATTGGAAAATAAATGAATAAGAAATCATTGGAAGAGTGGTTTAAATTGCCGGATGAAACAAGGCTAAGTATTTTCAAAGATATCAGCGGAAAAACCGGTTTACCGGAATCCGCCATTGAAAAAGACTGGTGGGCAGTAAGAACACTTGAAATTATATTTGAAACAAAAGTTGCGGATAAATTAGTCTTCAAAGGCGGAACATCTTTAAGCAAGGCATGGGGATTAATTAAAAGATTTTCGGAAGATATTGATTTGGCACTTGATAAGAACTTTTTAGGATTTGAAGGCAATCTATCACGTACACAGGTTGATAGATTGAGGGAAAAATCATTCGCATATCTCACAGGAGAATTCTATGATATACTGAAAGACGCTTTCAAGGAATCAGGATTTATAGGTGTTGAACTATCATTGAAGGAATCTACATCAAGTGACCAGGACCCAATTCAAATTAATATTAAATACAAAAGTATAACTGAAAAATACGAATATATAAATCCGAGAGTGCAGATCGAAATTGGAAGCAGGTCATTAATAGAGCCATACACGAAAAAAGCGATATGTTCTTTTGTGGGAGAGTATTATAAGGGCAGAGAATTTGCTGACGAAAACATTATGATTTCGACGGTTAATCCCGAAAGAACCTTTTTAGAAAAAATATTTCTTATACACGAAGAGTTTCAACAGGCACATGATAAAATAAAAACGGATAGACTCAGCAGGCATTTTTACGATATCGAAAAGTTAATTGATACGGAATATGCAGAAACCGCATTTAAAGACAAAGAACTATATAATCATATTGTCGAACACAGGAAAACGATAGCATTTATAAGGGGTATTGACTATTCGAATCATACTCCCGCTAAGATTAATATTGTGCCACCAAAACAATATTTATCTCAATTGGAGAAAGATTACAAAGAAATGAAGGAAAGTATGATATATGGAAATTCACCATCGTTCGAGGATTTAATAGATAGAATAAAAAAGTTAAACAGTCGAATTAATAATTTATAGTATGCCTGAATACAAAAATGTAGAAAAGCCGTTTCTTGAAAAACTCCAATTATTAGGCTGGCAGGTAATTGACCAAGGAGTAGGAATTCCGCAAGACGCATCGAAAAGTCTTCGTAATAATTTCAAGGAAGTTGTATTGCCGGATATTTTTAAAGAAACGATTCGTAAAATCAATTTAACTGAAGACGGAAAAGAATGGCTGACCGACATACAACTTGACAGACTGCTTTTCGAAATACAGAATTTTCGAGGCAAGACACTTCACGAAACAAACAAAGAAATACACAGGCTGCTTATTAAAGGAATGACTACTGACAGGAATGAAATTACGGATGATACAAATCCAACTGTCAGATTAATAGACTACAGGAATTGGAAAAGAAATTCATTTATCGCAATTAATCAATTCCGGCTTTTAACACTGGGTGCACCGAGGGAAGGAATAATACCGGATATTGTATTATTCGTTAACGGAATGCCTTTGGTTGTAGTAGAAGCGAAGGACTTCGATGTCGCCGAGCCGTTAAGCGAAGCGTTCATACAAATATCAAGATACGCGAACACCAGAGATGATGATTACGGGTTTCAGGAAGGTGAAGAGAAATTATTTCATTACAATTTATTCAGCATAATAACGCACGGAAGAGAAGCGCGTTTCGGGACGATAAGCGCGGAATTCGATTATTATTTCAACTGGGCGGATATATTTCCAGAGGAATACAAGACGATACGAGTATCACCGGATGAAGAGAGACAGGAAGTGCTTATACACGGTATGCTGAACAAAGAAATTCTGATAGATATTTTGAAGAACTTCACTCTTTTTATGGAAATTAAAAAGGGAGAAGAAATAAAAGTAGTAGCAAGGTACAATCAATATCGTGCAGTGGGAAAAATCGTCGAGAATCTTCGGAGAGGCAAAACACCGATGGAAAGAAGCGGAGTTGTCTGGCATACGCAGGGGAGCGGCAAGAGTCTGACTATGGTATTTCTCATAAGGAAAATGCGAAGCTGCCCGGATTTGAGAGGTTATAAAGTAATATTCATTATTGACAGGCTGGATTTAGAAGATCAATTATCGGAAACGGCTGAACTTACGGGTGAGCCGGTAAGGATTATCGAAAAGAGAAATGACGTTCAATTATTAAGTGATGATACGAATGACGTGAATATGATTATGATACACAAATTTCTGGATGAGAGAAATGTTTCAGCGCAATCATTAATAGATGCAGGAATTATACCTGAATTCAAGTACCTGGAGAGCGTAAATGAGAGAGAGAAGATAATATTGCTTATTGACGAGGCACACAGGACACAGGGCGGAAATATGGGGGACAATATGTTCAGCGCATTTCCGAATGCAGTAAGGATTGGATTTACCGGAACGCCTTTACTTACCGAGAGGCACAAAATAAAAACGCATCAGAGATTCGGGGGGTTCATAGATTTTTATAAATTTGACAGAGCGGTCAAAGACAGAGCAACAGTAGAAATAAAATATATAGGCAAAGTAACGAAAGATTTGATTGATGACAAAGAAATATTCGACGCGGAATTTGAGGATATGTTCAAGCAAAGAACGGAAAAAGAGAAGGAGGAAATACAAAGAAGGTACGGGACATTCATAGCGTATTTAGAATCAAAGGAAAGAATCGCAAAGATATCAAAAGACATACTTGAGCATTATTATAATGAAATACTTATAAACGGATTCAAGGCACAGGTTACCGCATCGAGCGTTGTAGCGGCGGTACGTTACAAATATGAACTTGAAGAAGTTATAAAGACCAAAATAAAAGAATTAAGGGCGCTTCCGGACGGAGAAAGAGATGAAGAAAGAATTAAGCAATTAGAGTTTTTGAAAGTTACAGCGATAGTTTCCGGAATAGGGAATAACGAGCCGGGATATATAAGCGCGGCGCGGAAAGAGGCATTGATAATGAGCGCTGTAGATAATTTCAAAAAGGATTTTGATTATGAGAAACCTGAGACAGGTATTGGAATTATATGTGTATGCGACAGACTTCTGACGGGATTCGACGCGCCGATAGAACAAGTTATGTATTTAGATAAAAGCATGAGGGAGCACGACCTTTTTCAAGCGATAACGAGGGTAAACAGGACTAAGAAAGGGAAAACATACGGACTGATTGTAGATTATTACGGAGTTACCAAGCATTTAAAACAGGCTTTGGAAATATACACCGAGGACGAAAAGAGTTTTGATGAATTTATGGAAGTATTCAGGGATATAAACAGGGAATTGCCTGTACTCGAAGCGAGATACAACAGAATAAAGAACTTCTTCAGGGATAACGGACTAAATAAGATAGATGATTTTCTTGAGCAGAAGATTAAAGACAAAGATATGGAATATGAATTTGCGGAAGAGTGTATAGATAAGGGCAAAAATATAAAATTCCGTTCGGAGTTATTGACATACGTGAAAAGTTTTTATGATAGTCTCGATTTATTATTCAATGTTAAGGAGGCGATTGAATACTGGATTCCCGCGAGAAGACTCGGATTTCTTCTCTGGAGAATCAAGGAAAGATACAAAGATGAAACAATGAATTTAAAATGGGCATCGAACAAAGTAAGAAAATTGATTGATAAGCATCTGCTATCATTGGGTGTAGATACAAAAATAGAAAAAGTATCCATATTATCTCCGGAATTCAAGAAAAATGTAGATGATTTAAATAAGACTAATAAATCGAAAGCCTCGGAAATGGAACACGCGATAAGATGGCATATAAAAGTTAATATGGATAAAGATCCCGCGTTTTACAGCCATATAAAGGACAGACTTGAACAAATTCTTAAAACATATAAAGAAAACTGGGATGAGATAATCAAAGTGCAGAGCGAATTAATTAATGAAATGACAGAAGGCAGAAAAGAGAAGATTGAAGGATTGTCGGAAAAGGAAGTTCCATTTTTTGAATTACTAAAAACTTATTTAACGAAACAAGATGAAGACACAATAGATTCATTGAAAAGATTAATGAATGTTATAATGCCATTTCTTAAAGAAACAGCGGAAATAAATAATTATTGGACTAAGCCACCTGAAATAAGAAGGACGGAAGGCTTAGTAGATGAAGAAATATACTATTCAAGATTACCCGGGTTATTTGAGCGCGCTTCAGAAATAAGGACTGAATTGATGAAACTAAGTAAAAACAGAATAAATGATTTGAAATGAAATTAGAGGGAATTGACATATTAATAAAACGAACTGACAGGGAAAAGACACTCAGTATTTTCATTGAGAGGGATGGGACAGTTAAAGTTCTCGCACCGAAAAAAGCTACAAAAGAGAAAATCGAAAGCATAATAATTTCGAAACAGGCATCAATTTTTTCCAAACTGGCAAAGTGGAAAGAATTAAATTACGGATTAGTAAAAAGGAAATTCGTAAACGGGCAATCATTTTTATATCTGGGAAGAAATTACAGACTTAATATTACGAAGAACCAGGAGGAGCCGCTAAAAATCAGGAGAGGGATGTTTTGTCTGGACAGAATGTATTTGAAAGAAGCCGAAAAGCATTTCAAAAATTTTTATAAGGCAAAAGGGCTTGAGAAAATAGAAGAAAGATTAAAATTAATAGAAACGAAATTTAACAAACGACCGACCTCGATAAAAGTTCTTGAATTAAAAAACAGGTGGGCATCCTGGACGCCTAATAATACGCTTAATTTTCATTGGAAATGTGCGATGGCACCCGTATCGGTACTTGATTATATAATCACGCATGAAATGGTACATTTGAAATATCCAAATCACTCTAAGGAATTTTGGAATGAACTGGATAAGAAGATGCCAAATTACAGAGAGCAGGAAGAGTGGCTGAAGAGGAATGGCGTTAAGATGGGGCTGTAAAATTAAAATTATATTATATAATGTATCACGGATATAAAAATAAAGGCGGTGGATATTGGAAAGGGAGATCTCGTTTCGGGAAGAATTATACGAGCCAATTTCCGCCGATGAAGTATTGGGGAACGAATGCGAGGGGCGGGAACTCGACGAATAAATATTCAGGCGTCGAGTCATTTGTGTTTTTTGTTTTAATTGTGGTAATAATTGTTCTAACGATTATCATTTTTAGATAAATAATATTATATTTTAGAATAAAATGTTTGTTTGAAAAAAGAGCCCCTTTGAGGTTGATGCCTCAAAGGGGTGTTTTATTTGTGTAATCTTTTTCTACCAAGATATCACCCCTAGCGGGGTTCAAACAATTAATCTTCATGTTGTTACAAAGATGTCGCCCCTAGCGGGGTTCAAAGAATTAATGTTCGTTTTCAACGAAGATGCCGCCCATTATAGGAGCGTGTGTCGAAGATGGATTGGGTGGGTGATGAATACTATAAACGGGAAATAAGCGTACTATTAATATTACTCTCAAGATCCCCGCTAAGAGCTCGCCACGGCGAACCTTCGGCATGCGGGATGACAAACAAAGATACAAGATACAAGATACAAGATTCAAGATACAAGATACAAGATACAAGATTCAAGATACAAGATACAAGATACAAGATACAAGATTCAAGATACAAGATTCTAGATCACAGATTCTAGATTCCGGATTGTTTCTCTTTTAGTTCCATCTTTCTGAGAGCAGGGAAGAGGAATATGGAAGAAGAGACTATCATAATCGTCATGATTCCTCCGAAGATTACGGAAGGGACGACTCCCATGAGTTTTGCAGCGAGACCGGATTCGAAGGCTCCGATTTCATTTGACGAGCCGATGAAAATGCTGTTCACTGCCGATACTCGTCCTTTCATTTCATCGGGTGTGAAGATTTGCAATATAGTCTGGCGAATAACAACGCTTACGCTGTCGAACATACCACTGAGAGCGAGGGCAAATACCGATAGATAAAAATTAGCCGATACGGCGAAAAGCAATATGCTTAATCCGAATCCCGCGACAGATGAGAATAAAACTTTTCCCGTGTTTTTCAGCGGCGGATGTTTTGTAAGATATATTGCCATAATAACTGCCCCAATTGAAGGCGCCGCTCTTAATATACCGAGTCCTTTCGGACCCGCGTCGAGTATATCGGACGCGAAAACGGGAAGCAGCGCTACTGCTCCTCCGAAAAGTACAGCAAACAAATCGAGAGTCATAGAGCCGAGAATTATTTGTTTGCTAAAGACAAATTTTATTCCGTATGTCAGTCTTTCAAATATTGGCTGCTGTGTCGATGTGAAAACGCTTTTTGATTTTATTCCCGCGACAAATATAATTGCTGCGGCAATAAATGAAATAATAATTATATAACTTGTGAGTGTACCTGTAAATCCGTAGATGAATCCGCCGATTGCAGGTCCGCTAATCGCGCCTATCTGCCATATCGAAATATTCCAACTGACAGCATAAGGATAATGTTCTTTGTCGACGATCTGACCGAGAAGCGCCTGTGATGCGGGCATATAGAACCCTCTTGAAATGCCTGTAAGGAATATGATTACATAAATTAGTGAAATTTTATAACCGATAAGAGCGGGGATAAAATCCGAAGAAATTATCAGCAGGGAAGTTGAGCAAAAGAACATTAGAATATACGCAAACAACAGAACTTTTTTCCTGTCGCTGCTGTCGACTATCACGCCTGAAATAAGCGCTGTTGCAATTGACGGTATTGCTTCAACGAGACCTACCATGCCGAGAGAGAATGCGTCTTTTGTGATTTCATACACCTGCCAGCCGATAATAACGGACTGCATTAGTATGGCAATGGTGAACATTAACCTTGCAGAAATGAAAAACCCGAATCCTTTGTTCTTAAATAGTTCTTTATTCATAATTTCAGCAGAGATATACTGCACATCCCTGTTATTTCGGCATTACGGGCATCGGAAGTAATATCTTTTATTGTTCCTACCGGAAATTCAGATATAATTATTTCCGTTTTAATTTTTGTATCGCATGAGCAGAAAAACTCAGTTGTATTTAAATATTTATTTCCTTTGACTCCTTCCGATTCAAAAGAGCCGTAAGGGTCGAAAACAAGGTCCCGTCCTTCGAATGAATGTTCTTTGTGACATTCTTTGCATTTGAGTTTAAGGTAACCTTTGCGGATAAATTTTATCACTTTGCAATTAGTAATTAATAATTAGTAATGAGTAATTGTGTGCTTAATTTATTGATGACATCCGAGAGCGTTTACACTTTATTATCTGTTATTGTTTTGATTCCCTAAAATGCCTGACAATCCAGTTATTAAACAACTGTCAAACAGGAATAATTGGAAATATATTTTTTAAGATTCCCGCTAAAAACATGCGGGAATGACAAACAAGAAACACTTTTATTTTTAGAATCCGCTGATGGTTTCGCCGCCGTCAATATGTATCACGCAGCCGGTCATCCAGTAAGAATCTCTTTTATAATTATCGAGAATGAAGTTAGCGATATCCTGCGGTTCAGTAAGTTTGCCCTGCGGATTTCTCATTAATGCCATATTAATAAGTTCTTCGTTCTTGGGAATTTTTCTTAAAGCCGGTGTATCTGTCACGCCTGCAAGCAGTGCATTAACAGCGATACTTCTGTGACCAAGTTCGAGCGCGAGTTGTCTCACATGTGATTCAAGGCATGCTTTTGCAGCGGAAACCGCGCCATAGAATTCAATAACTCTTGAGCCTCCGGAAGACGTCATAGCAAATATTTTCCCGCCTTTTTTCATCAAATCTCTTTTAAGCATACTTTGAGTCCAGTAAACAAGACTATGAGCCATCACATCGACAGTCATTTCCATTTGTTTCTGGTTCAACTGGTTGCCTGATTCGTCATCCACGAATTTTCTTAAGGTGCCGAATGCGAGCGAATGCACCAATACTTTGATAGTCGGATTTTCCTTTGATTTGAACAATTCCGCAACTGTATCGAGCACATCTTCTCTTTTCTGTGGATCAGCGGCATTTATGTTAAAAAAGTTGGCTTCGACTCCGTACGAACGTATTTCGCTAATTACGTTTTCTACATCCGGCATTGTCGTTGCCCTGTCAAGATGAACGCCTATAATATTTACGCCGTCTTTAGCGAGAGTCAAAGCAATTGCTTTGCCGAACCCGCTCGACGCGCCCAGTATTAATGCATAATATGTTTTATTCATTAAAATTATTTACTTTTTAAAGCAATTATACTCATAATAAGACTGAGTATAAACAAAAATATTAAAATAGTCATAAAAGCCGCCGATGACCATAAACCTGCGACTATACCCCATATGATAAATACCCAAATAACGGATACGATAAAGAATAAGTTCCAACTCAATAATAATGACTGACGGGTTGACTTCGTTTTATGAAAAGTTCTGAATAATGTTTTCACAAAAAGAAAGAAAAAGAAACCGAATCCTATAAGTGAAATCGCGATATAAATAAAGAGATTTACGTTTGTAAACCTTACGTTTTCTTTGCCGGATAAATTTATCAGCGAATCGGTTTTAATTACCTGTTTTGCCGTATCAATCTGGTTAACTATCTTCGAAGTATCAATCTGAACAGTATTCATCTTCGAAGTATCCTGTTTAGTGACTTTAAGAGAATCGTTCTTTTTGCCCTGTGCATAAACCGACAGCGGCAATATCAGCAATAAAATAAAGAGAAATTTTTTAATCATTGTAATTTCGATTTAAACTTCGATTTCCTCTCTTTTTTCTATATAGTTAGTATCGTAATCATTTTCGATGAATTTCTTTTCACGGAATATTTTCTTGTGAAGAGGAATAGTTGTTTTTATGCCTTCAACAATAAATTCATCAAGTACGCGGAGCATTCTGGTTATTGCTTCCTCTCTTGTATTAGCAAGCACAATCACTTTCGCAATCAATGAATCATAGTATGGAGTCATATTAAATCCGGCGAAGCAATGCGTGTCAACACGGACACCGTTTCCGCCCGGTGAATTAAAGGCAGTAATCAGTCCGGGTGATGACTGGAAATTATTGTCGATGTCTTCGGCATTAATTCTGCATTCAATGGAATGGCCGATAAGTTTTTGTTTCTTCTTGTTGATTCTTTCGCCAGCGGCAATTCTTATTTGTTCTTTAACTATATCTACGCCGGAAACCGCTTCAGTGACGGGATGTTCAACCTGTATTCTGGTATTCATTTCCATGAAATAGAAATCCAGGTTTTTATCAACAAGAAACTCAACAGTACCTACACTTTCATAATTGACTGATTGTGCTGCCTTGATTGCAGCATCAGCCATTTTCTCTCTAAGTTCTTCAGTAAGGATAGGTGATGGACTTTCCTCAATTAATTTTTGGTGTCTGCGCTGGATAGTACAGTCTCTTTCGCCTAAATGAACAATCGTTCCGAATTTATCACCCATAATTTGAAATTCAACATGTCTTGGATTCTCGATAAGTTTTTCGATATAAAAACTTTCATCGCCAAAAGCAGCCAGTGCTTCGCTTTTCGCAATTTCAACTGCTTTTTCAAGATGGTCATGTTCTCTTACGATTCTCATACCCTTGCCGCCGCCGCCTGACGAAGGCTTAATTATCAGTGGGAATCCTATTTTATCAGCAACTTTTCTTGCTTCTTCATAATCAAAGAGTTTGCCTTCATTGCCTTCTACGAGCGGTACACCCATTTGTTTCATCAGTTCTTTAGCAGTCGATTTATCACCCATTTTTGAAATCATTTCCGGAGTAGGGCCTATGAAAACTATATTCGAATCGGCACAAATTTCAGCAAATTCGGCATTCTCAGCCAAAAAGCCGTATCCCGGATGTATCGCATCCGCGTCAGTAATTTCCGCGGCAGCAATAATCTTCGGTATGCTTAAATAACTTAGTGATGCTGACGGAGGCCCTATACATACTGCTTCGTCGGCAAATCTTACGTGCAAAGAATCCTTATCGGCTGTAGAATAGACAGCAACCGTTTTAATTCCCATTTCTTTACAGGTTCTGATAATTCGCAGAGCAACTTCGCCCCTGTTGGCTATTAATATCTTATTAAACATTGTTATCCCGTTTTATATTATTCTTTTGCAATCAGCATTAAAGGCTGGTCATATTCTACTGCCGTTCCGTTGTCAACAAGCATTTTAACAACTTTACCTGAAACTTCAGATTCGATTTCATTCATTAATTTCATGGCTTCGATAATACATATTGTGGAGCCTGCTTTTACCGAATCACCAATCTTGACGTATGCTTCAGCATCAGGAGACGGGGATTTATAAAAAGTCCCGACCATTGGAGAACGGACTTCGTACAGATTTTCATTTGATTCTTCTTTCTTCTCAGGTTTTTCCTGTTTAGGAGCCGGAGTCTGGACCGGCTGTTGTGCTTCCTGTACAGGAGCCGGTAAACTCGCTGTATGGGCATATATCTTAGGTCTTGGTTTTGATAATCTAATTTTTGTACCTTCTTCTTCAAGTTCAATCTCGGCAAGATCACTCGAATCGAGCATTTTAATCAATTTTTGCAGATATTTAAGGTCCATTTTCATTATTATTATATTAATTAATAAATTTTATTGTTTTACTCTTTCTATATATTCCTTAGTACGGATGTCGATTTTTATAAATTCGCCTTCATCTACGAACAACGGAACATTGACCACGGCTCCGGTTTCTAGTGTAACTTGTTTAGTAGCGTTTGTAGATGTATTCCCTTTTACGGCGGGGGGCGCTGAAACGACCTTCATCACGATATGCGGAGGAAGGATTAAAGATAACGGATTATTGTTATGGAATAAAATCTGAACTTCCTGACCGGGTTTAAGGAATTCGCCTTGTTCGCCGACGATATCATCCATTAAGTGGATTTGTTCGTAGGTTTCATTTTCCATGAAATAAAACTCTGTATTGTCTTTATACAGGAATTGATAAACCTTTTGCTCAAGTCTTTCCACCTGAATTTCTTCACCTGAACGGAACCTGTTTTCTATCATTTTACCGTTCTTCATATTTCGCATTTTAACCTGATAAAATGCTCTTAAATTGCCCGGAGTTCTGTGTTCGACTTGCAAAACCTGGTGTAAATCATTGTTAAATTTGATTATAATCCCTGCTTTTAAATCTGAAGTTGATGCCATGTATAATATATCAATAAATTATTAAAAATCTTAAAAATATAGTTTTCAAATATACGGAAATAGATTGGCAAAATCAATTTAAGATAAGGATTTTTTATAATTTGAATTTTGTATAGTATTTAAGTATTTTCGTTAAAATAATAGAAATAATATTAAAAATTCACAAAATGGAGGTCAAATGTCACTGAAAATTGGAATAAACGGATTTGGAAGAATTGGCCGTTTGGTATTTAGAAGAATGATGGAAAAGGGCGGTTTTGAAGTTATCGCAATAAACGATTTAACGGATGCAAAGACGCTTACACATCTGCTGAAATACGACTCTGTCCACGGTAAATTTCCCGGCGAATTAAAAGCGACCGAAAATGGTTTCCTTCTGAACGGAAAGGAAGTATTAATAACCGCTGAAAAGGACCCGACGAAACTTGACTGGGGTAAAAAGGGAGTTGACGTTGTTATCGAATCGACCGGCGTTTTTACTACAAAAGAAAAGTTGGCAATGCATATAGCGGCAGGTGCAAAGAAAGTAATATTAACTGCTCCCCCAAAAGACGATCTGGACGCAATGATAGTACTTGGTGTAAATGATGAAGTTCTGAAGCCGGAGCATAAAATAATATCGAATGCTTCATGCACGACTAACTGTCTGGCACCGATGGTAAAAGTACTTGATGAAAATTTCGGTATTGTCAAAGGTTTTATGAACACAATACACTCATACACAAATGATCAGGTAATGCTTGACCAGCCGCACAAGGATTTAAGAAGAGCAAGAGCGGGAGCGGTAAATATAATACCTACTACTACAGGTGCAGCAAAAGCCGTAGGAAAAGTTCTTCCTCACCTGAAGGGCAAACTTGACGGGTTCTCTTTAAGGGTTCCAACACCGGACGGTTCAATTACGGATTTCACGGTTATACTGAACAAAGATGTAACCAAAGAGGAAATCAACGCCGCGATGAAAAAAGCATCCGAAACGAATTTGAAAGGAATACTCGAATACACCGAGGATCCTCTTGTTTCTTCCGATATAGTCGGAAATTCACATTCATGCATATTCGATTCTTTATCAACGATGGCTTTCGGCAGTCTTGTTAAGGTAATCGGCTGGTATGACAATGAATGGGGATACAGTTGCAGAGTCGTTGATTTAGCGAAAAGAATTATATAAATTGTAAAAAACATTTATAAACTTTTTCACTACTTGCAGGGCTGTTTGGAAAAACAAACAGCCCTTTTTTTTAAATTCTATTCAGTAAAAGCGAATTCATTTTAAAAACGAATTACAGCAGAAAAAATATTGAGTTATTAATTCTTTCCGGGGTTATTTTATTGGTACTGGTCTGGCAATTGGTATTTGTATTTAATTTCCCGGACGGAGATACGGATGCATATGCTCATTTTATTATTGCGCGGGACATAGTAAGAAATCCGCATAATCTCAGTTTGCACTGGGTATGGCTTCCTTTGTTTCATTACATCGGCGCCTTATTCGTATGTATCGGCGCGGAAATGCAGGCGATAAGGTTTCTCAATATTATAGTTTGGGCTTCTATTCCTTTCCTGATATACTATTATTTGAGGGCTAAGAATGCCGAATCCGATATTCCGGTAATATCATCTTTGGTATGCGCAATATTTCCTCTGGGAATACTTATGGGAACAACGGCACAGCCCGAACCATTATTTTCTTTATCAATACTTCTTTTCGTAGTATTTTTCGACAGGGAGAAATTCATACTTTCTTCTGTATTTTTATCAATTGCATGTATGCTCAGATACGAAGCCTGGGCTGTGCTTGGTTTCGTTTCATTATATTTAATTTATCTCATAATCCGCAAGAAGACGATTAAAACAGCAACAAATTACGTACGATTATATTTTGTAATTTTCCTGCCCGTTATTCTCATATTAATCTGGACATTCCTGCGGTACGAATCCGATGGAAGGTGGTTTGCATTTCTTCACGGCACTATGCAATTTGCAAATGATGCTTTAGGCGAAACGAATTCGGCTCAGGGCGGATTCATGAAAGTTTTAAATGATTTATTCTTCTATCCTTTCTGGGTTCCGTTTCTGTTTACGGGGATAGTTGTATTTGCGGTTCCGTTCGGGTTCAAAGAATTTTTTCGAAACAACAAAATTTTATTTATAAGCGGTCTCGGAATACTTTTGTTTATAACTTTCAGTTGGGTTTTTAAATCAAATTTAGGATTGAACAGGCATTTCACGTCACTAATTCCGATGTATTCTGTAATGATTGCTTACGGAATTAATTCACTGATACTAATTGCAGGAAAATTTAAAAAAAATTGTAAGCACGGCATAATCGTAGATAAATTATTAAGCAGAAAGTCTATCATGATAATTACGACAGTAATTATGCTTTTCTATTCACTGATGTGGCTGTATATCTGGAAGGAAGACAACAACAAAAATTTTCAGGGACGGTTTGGAGCGGCTGAATTCATTAAGTCTGTTCCCGGAAATTCAATAATAATAAATAATGACCCGATGATAGAAGTTTTCAGCAAACTGGATTACAGAAGATTTGATCATTTCTGGATGAGTGACAGCACTGAGACACTTTCGTATATAGAGTCGATGACGAAGAGATATCCCGAAGTATATGTTGTAAAAAATTCAATTATCCCATATTCATGGAAAGGCAGAGCCGATTTAATTTATGAAGTTGTAAAGGACGATAAGAGTGATGATGTAATAAGGGTTTTTAGATTCAGGAGAACTTTTTGAATTTTTAGAGGCGTCGATTGGGACATTAGAGGCGTCGATCGGATTCGAATCCGCCGAGGCGGACATAACAGTATGAATCAATAATACCAAGTTTTGAAAATGAATTCTCTTCCTTTGCCGGTTTTGTAATACTTTTCTTTTCTCATGGCTTCGCTCCTTGTTTCAAATATATCAATATGCAGAATAATAAAAGGCTTCCTGTGTTTAGTCGCTTTTGAGATACCTGAATTGTGTTCGTTGAATCGTCTTATAATATCAGAAGTATAACCGATGTAAAGACCGTTATCCTTAAGGCTTTTAAGAATGTAGGTATAAAACATGGAGGTAATTTTATTAGAGGCGTCGATCGGATTCGAATCCGCCGAGGCGGACATAACAGTATGAATCAATAATACCAAGTTTTGAAAATGAATTCTCTTCCTTTGCCGGTTTTGTAATACTTTTCTTTTCTCATGGCTT
>JAQTLX010000016.1:77138-90419 GCA_028714695.1 Ignavibacteria bacterium
GTGTTCGTTGAATCGTCTTATAATATCAGAAGTATAACCGATGTAAAGACCGTTATCCTTAAGGCTTTTAAGAATGTAGGTATAAAACATGGAGGTAATTTTATTAGAGGCGTCGATCGGATTCGAACCGATGCATAACAGTTTTGCAGACTGCTCCCTTAGCCACTTGGGTACGACGCCAATTAAAAATAAAATTATGAGAACAATTTAGTCCCGATACATCGGGAGTACGACGCCAATTAAATTATCAATTACCTAACATAAATAGCAAGAGCGGGAAACGGGACTCGAACCCGCGACATCAACCTTGGCAAGGTTGCGCTCTACCAACTGAGCTATTCCCGCAATGATACAAAGATAGTTTTATTTAAAATTTTTTTCAAGTCTTATTTAATTTTTCATACAGACGAATATTATTATAAATAATATAAAAATAGTATAGTCATGAATATATAAATAATATTGTCACATTTATTTTAGGGATTAAGTTTAAAAATCTTTCGAAAATTCCCGTTTTTTTGATCAGTCTGATTAAAAATATATATTGACTATAAATACAAAAAATATAATATTCAAATTATATTAATCAAGGGTATACTACCAACTTTAATTTTTTTATAAACTTAATATTAGTAATATGAAAAAATTCATTACTTTCATTGTTTTATTATCCATTTTTACTATTGCTACGGGTATTGAAGCCCAAACAGGTTCGGACTGGAAATGGATGCATGAGTCACCACAGGGGAACACACTCAGGTATGTAAAATACTGGGATGCAAATAATTGGTATGCAATTGGATATGTAGGTACTTTTATGAAAACAACCAATGCAGGCTTGAACTGGACTTTTAACCATCTTGCCAGCATTAATTACGGTGCTTCGGGTCAGAAAAACACTATGTATGATGCACATTTTTTCAATCAAAACACGGGTATTATAGTTGGTTCCGGTTCATCTTCGGCTCCTGAATACCATTTTGGTATTGTCAGAACTACAAATGGAGGGACATCATTTGATACGGTTTCATCAAGTCCGTTTACGACAGGAACTTTTTATCAAGTATATTTTCGCAACAATAATGCGGGATATGCGGTGGGTACGGGAACACCAAAACTCTTCGTTACGAACGACGGAGGTTTATCATGGACGGGAGTAACAAATGCGCCTACAACGACATTATATGATGTCTATGCTTCTGATTCTTTAAATATTATTGTTTCCACCACACTCGGAAACGTTGCAAAATCAACTGACGCAGGTGCAACATGGACAACAATATCCACGGGAGCATCGGCGACATTATATAAACTTGAGTTTATAAATTCTAATGTAGGATTTGTTTCAGGTACAACAAGTGCGTTCAGATATACGATAAACGGCGGATTGAACTGGACAACGCCATCCAATACAGGGCTGGTTTCTTCGGCGACATTTTATGATATGGATGTGAAGGGTTCTTCAAGTGCAATACCTCCGTTTGTAGAGACTTTTGCAAACACAACTTTTCCGCCGACAGGCTGGGTAATAAATAATCCCACCACGACTTACTGGCAAAGATATGATTCGAGTGCGTATGGAGTCGGAATGGGCGCTGCAAAATACTATTTCTGGGGTGCATCTACCGGTGTGTCAGATACAATGACTTCTCCGTCATTCACATCGACGTCTGCGGGTGATTCATTGTTATTAGATGTGGCTTATCAACCATACAATGGATCAAATGATATGATAAGCGTTCAGACTTCAACAAATGGCGGAAGCACATTTACACAATTAGTATTGATGGATTCAACAATTATGAGAACTGTTCCGGCAAGCACTTCACATTTTTATCCTAACAGATATCAGTGGAAGACCTTGAGATATGCAGTTCCTGCAGGAACAAATAAAATAAGGTTTGTTTCTATCAGCGCATACGGTGATGATGCATATCTTGATAATGTTACAATTAAGTACCTCGGAACAGTTACAAACGCTTCCGTATGGCTGACAGGCAACAGTTCATACATTTACAAATCGACAAATCTCGGGACATCATGGGATACTGTCGGATTCATCAGTACGACAAACGGTCAGCCGTGGACAAGCACTTATTATGCTACCGACCTTTCAACAGGCGGTGATACCTTACTGACAGTCGGTGCATTCGGCCTTATTAACAGAAGAGTAAGTGCTGCAACAAGAACCGTATATACAAACTTAGTTAAACCCGGAACAATTTATGATGTATGGGGTCAAGGTACGGGGACAGGAACGATTATCACGGTCGGAGCCTCCACAGTTGCAGGTTCTGCATTTGATCAGATAGTTCGTTCAACGAACGGCGGTTCTACATGGGCTGTAGTTCCATTTTCTACAACATCGAATGCCGCGTTCAACGATATTGAAATGATAAACGACAATACGGGATACATCGTCGGTTCAAACTCTGCAGTTTACAGAACAACAAACGGCGGCGCCAACTGGGATTCATTGACGATAACCGGTATGGCTACCGGATTGAATCTATCGAAAGCATGTTTCTTAAATGCAACAACCGGGTGGATATTCTCAAAATCGATTAATGCCGCCGATACAACAACAATATTTAAAACAACAGACGGCGGTGCGTCATTTATAAAACAAAGATTAAACGGCGCGGTTGGTTCAGCTAACTATATTTACGGAGCAAGCATGATTGATGCCAATACCGGATACATTGTAAATTATACTCCGGTACCTTACAAGACAACAGACGGCGGCGCGACATGGACTGCGCAAACACTTGTTGATGGATTTACGGGATTCCTTTATGGAATAAAAATGTTAACGGCAAATATGGGTTACTGTGTCGGCAGTTCTGGACGTGTGTATAAAACAACAAATGGAGGTACATTATGGGATACGCTTTCACTTCCAACGAGAAACTTTTCGAATCAGGCGCTTGACTTCGTAACACCTTCAACAGGAATGATTGTAGGATCGACAGGCACTTGCTGGATTACTACGAACGGCGGGTTAAATTGGCTGACAAAGAATACAAACGGCGCCAGTACAATGTATGGTTGTCAGATGTTTTCGAATACTACCTGTTTATCTGTCGGAGTAAACGGGATGATATTCAAGAATAGTACTGTCATTACCGGCAGCAATATAAGCGAAGAACCTGTTCCGACTACATATCAGTTAATGCAGAACTATCCGAATCCGTTTAATCCAACAACTACAATTAAATTTGCATTACCGAAAGCAAGTAATGTAACAATTAAGATATATGATGTTGCGGGCAGGGAAGTAATGAGACTTCTAAACAGCGAGCATTTGAACCCGGGAGTACAAAAATACACATTTGAAGGTTCGAAATTTGCATCCGGTGTTTACTTCTATTCGTTGATAGTAGACAACAAACTTATCGATACTAAGAAAATGGTACTTATCAAATAATGTGACATTCCTTATATATAAAGGGCTGCCTGACAAGGCAGCCCTTTTTTATTTCACTGCTTTAAAAACTCACAATAATTACCATCCTGAGATGTACCTTTTTACAAAAAAATAATATTTATTAATATTTACAAAAATTTTTTTTAATTTGCAATTTTTATTTTCGTAATTTTTTAAATGAAAATATTAGGTATTGCTAAATCTCACAATATATTTTACATTACATTAATTAGGTGAGTGGATGCTTTGTTATTTTTCCCCGTTGAGTAAAAATCTTCAAGATTATATTTTTATGAAGTACTATGTTATTGCGTAATATTTTATATAGGGATTATTTTACTTTTTAAATATTTTCTAACAATAAACTAGGGTTCATGAAGAGAATTACACTTTTATTTGTTGGGATTACTGCCGTCATTTCGTTGTTCGCGTACGGTTTTAATTTCCAGTTAGGCGAAAATTCTTCGGGGTTTTCAAATATCTCATCAAGTTATGCATCTTTACCGTCATTTTCACCAAAGTCGACGGTAACGGAATCATTTGACGGTACGACATTCCCGCCTTTGGGATGGTTTGATTCGGTTTTAGTCGGATCAACGCATTTTGTTCGAGTAACTACAGGCTCTAATCCTACGTGTTCACCGCATTCGGGGGCCGGTATGTCTCAATTTTATAGTTATTCCGGATCGGGTAACAGAGCAATATTAGTTACTCCATCAATAGATTTGACTTCAGGTCAGGGACAGGTCAGTTTCTGGATGTATAGAGATCCGGCATACGCAACAAATTATGACAGTATAGGTGTATGGGTCAATACGTCAAAAGGTCTGACGGGTGCAGCATGGTTAGGAAATGTGTGGAGATACAGCGCAACGGCAAACTGGTATCAATTCACATATAGTATTCCGGCTGGCTTTAACGGTGCAACGAATTATATAATTTTTGTTGCAACGAGTACCGCAGGCAATAATATGTATATAGATGATGTAAGTTATGGTGTACCGACACCTATGGCTTATACGTCGAGTACAACAACACAAGTTACAGGTAATGTTTCGAGAAATTCTACAAACAACGCGATTATCGGAATTCCCGTAACAATGGCAGGCATTTTATCACCAATAAATTTAACACAACTTAATTTTACAACTACCGGTTCGACAAATCCGACTACGGATATTGCAAATGCAAAAGTTTACTTCACAGGCAGCAGTAATTCATTTGCTACGGGAACACAATTCGGTTCAACGGTTGTAAGCCCGAACGGTTCGTTCAGTGTAACCGGTACTCAGACATTAGCAGACGGAATAAATTATTTCTGGCTGAGTTATGATCTTTCAGGCTCGGCGGTTTTAGGAAATTATATTGATGCTACATGTCAATCAATTACCGGTTCAGGAACTATGGGTACTGTAGTACCAACTATTACTGCACCTCCGGGAAACAGGCAAATCAGCGCTTGGTTTACCGAATCATTTGATAATACAACATTTCCGCCGATAGGATGGAAAGACACTGCTATAGTGGGAACTTCTTATCTTTGGGTAAGGAGTACTTCAGGTACAAATCCGACATGTTCACCGCATTCGGGTGCTGGTATGGCATATTATAATAGTTACAGTTCGGGAAGCGGCAATAACGCAATACTCGTGACTCCTCCGTTCGATTTGACAGCCGGACAGGGTCAAACGTCGTTTTGGTTCTATAGAGATCCCGGTTTCTCGACATATTATGATAGTATTGCAGTATGGGTAAATACAAGTCCAGGTTTAACGGGAGCAACTCCTCTCGGCAACATAGGGAGATATTCTGCAACTGCCGGGTGGTATCAATTTACTTATAATATACCATCAAGTTTTAACGGTTCTACAAACTATTTAATTTACAAGGCAGTCGGCTGGGGTGGTAACAACTTGTTTCTTGACGATGTAAGTTATGGCGTACCTCCTCCAATGGTATATAATTCAAGTACAACATCGCAAACCATCGGTTCGGTATTACCGAATTCGACAAACAATCAGATTATCGGAATGCAGGTTTTAACGACCGGTTCAGGCAGTCCCTTAAATGTGACTCAATTAAATCTTACAACAACAGGCAGTTCTAATCCAACCGGTGATATTAGAAATGCAAAGATTTTCTATACAGGTTTAAGCAATACATTCGCTACAACAACTCAATTCGGTACCACAGTTACGAATCCAAACGGTTCTTTCAATATAAGCGGTACTCAGGCATTAAGTGAAGGCTTGAATTATTTCTGGCTTTCATATGATATTCCTTCGGGTGCAACACTCGGTAATGTTGTTGACGCGACCTGCGAACAAATTATTGGTTCGGGTACTATGGGAACGGTTATTCCTGTCCCAACAGCACCGGCAGGAAATAAAACCATTGCTGGACCTTTCTCGGGAACATTTGTAATAGGCGCAGGACAGACTGCTCCGAATTATCCGAATTTTTCAATTGCAATATCTGATTTAATAACTAGAGGTATTAACGGTCCAATAACCTTCCTTGTAAAACCTGGTATTTACGGAACAGATGCAGGGACGGAAATGGATAGTGTTCTTTATATCGGACCTATTAATGGTTCGTCGGCGACTAATACAATTACTTTCAAGAAGAAATCAGACGAAGCAGGCGACGTATGGGTTGAAAGACGCGGTACTTCGGGTACGACAGATTATATAATAGGGCTTAACGGTTCGCAGTACACTACATTTGATTCAATTAATGTCAGACAAAAAGATACTGCTTCGGCTTACAATATGGTTGAATGGGGTTATTATCTAACCAATTATTCGGCAACAGTAGGAGCCAATAACAATACGATAAGGAATTGTCAGATTTACCTTAAAAACACAAACATTAATACAGTCGGTATAAGACAATATATGAATATAACGCCGACGATGAGTTCAGGCACTAACTCGAATAATACTTTTCAGAATAATACGATTGTAAATTCATACTATGGATTTTATCTTTACGGATATGTGGCATCTACACCGTATAACTTTTATGATCTGAACACGCAGGTAACCGGTAATAATTTGGTTAATATCGGAGGTGCAACGGCATCGGCTGCGTATGGTATTTATACTTATTATCAGGGTAATGGACTTAAGATACTTAATAATGTCATAAGTACGGCAAGTTACCATGCCAATACGTTCTACGGTATTTATCCTTATTACGGATACAATGCAAATATTGACATTAACGGTAATACACTGAATGCAAATTACAATGCTAATTATGCATTCTATGGTATTTATCCTTACTATGCGGGTGCGATAGGTTCGGGAACAGTTTCGAACCGTGTAAATATGAATAACAATACTTTCAATTTAAAGTTTGGTTCGTCGTTTAGTTCATCGGCATGTTATGGTATTTATCCGTATTATGTTTATGCGGATACGGTAAACATAAGAGGCAATACATTTGCTAATGATACGATTCCCGGTACAGGAATATTTTATGGTATTTATCCTTACGATTTCGGTAATAATCTTAACATAAGCGGTAATACATTCAATAATATATACAGGGCTAGTTCAGGAACTGTATATCCGATATATGCAAACACGACTTATTATAATAAATCGGTTGCAAGGATATACAACAATACAATTAGTAATATACGTAGCGTAAGCGGATCGGTGTATGGTATCTATTCGTACCAAAATACAACCTGCGATGCATACATATATAATAATAATATTAATAATCTTTTCACAGGTACGGGTACGCTGATTTACGGTATTTACAATACGTATGTAGCGAATTCATATATTTACGGAAACAAGATTAATAACCTGAAAGACAGTGCATATTCTTCCGGTGTTGTTTACGGAATATACGCGGCAGGTACAACAAACAACTATTATTATAATAATTTCATTTCAAATCTGAGGACTCTTACATCGTCATCTAACCCCGCTACAGTAGGCATTTATGTATCATCGGGTGTATTTAACGGTGTCTATAACAACAGCATTTATATGGCGGATACGAGTTCGAGCGCTTCTTACGGGAGCGCGGGTATTTATTTGTACAATTCCTATCCGTTCGAATTAAAAAACAATAATATAGTAAACATATCAAAACCGGGAAATTCCGGTTATGCGAACAAAACGGCAGGTATTAAACTTTATGGTTCATCATACCTTACTAATCTTCTCGGTACATCAAATTACAACAATATATACTGCGGTTCTACTTCGGATACCGGCAGGGTGATATATTTCGACGGTTCGAACAGAGACTTTACGCTCGCTTCCTACAAGACGAGAGTTTCACCGAGAGAACAGAGTTCCGTATCCGAGTTGCCACCGTTCGTAAATGCTTACGGCGGCGATCTTCATTTAAGCACGGGCACGGCTACTCTGCTGAACAATACAGCGGGCACAATCACCAGTCCGATAAATGTCAATGTTGACATAGACGGTACTGTAAGATCGACACCTTACTCGGATATTGGTGCGGCTGAATTCTCCGGAACTTCGGCGACGGATATAATTCCGCCTACAATAACCTTTACGCCGCTTGGCAACGGTACAACATCAAACCGCACGTTGAGCAATGTAACAATAACGGATCCGAGCGGAGTTTATTCGACAGCGGCAATCTGGTACAAAAAATCAACGAATGCGAATACTTTCAACGATAATACATCCGCTACAGACGGATGGAAGTACGCAACAGGTACTCTCAGCGGCAATACTGTAAATCTGACAATTGATTATACTAAGATTTATGGAGGCACTGTTGCTGCAGGTGATATTATACAGTATTTTGTAAACGCGCAGGATAACGCATCTACACCGAATGTCGGAATCAATGCCGGAGGTTACACTACAATACCAACCAGCATTACACTGGCAGCAGCGAACTTCCCGATAATCGGACCAATCAATCAATATACAATTTTATCCGGTGGATTAACAAATGCAGTTTATGTAGGAACCGGACAGACCTACACTTCGCTCACAGGAGCCGCTCCAACGGGTTTATTTGCAGCGATTAACTCAGGTGTTCTTACAGGGGATTTGAACGTTGTAATTACGAGTGATCTTATTGAAGCCGGTACAAATCAACTTCAAAACTGGAGCGAACAGGCTGCTGTACCTGCAAGATACAAAATAGCAATTAAGCCTGACGGTACGACCGTGAGAAACATTTACGGCTGGGTATCGAATTCAAACGGTATGATTAGGCTTTATGGAGTAAACAATGTTACAATAGACGGAAGTTATAATGGAAGCGGCAGGTATCTCAGAATTGCAAACAGGTATGTAGGTTCCGGATATCCGACTTTGCAATTATACGGCGGTTGCACATACGATACCGTAAAGAACTGCGTACTTGAAGGAAACAACTCGAGCACATCAAGCGGTATTCTTCTCATAGGTACGGCATATGCGACAAACCCCATCCAGCCGAATAACTATCTTGTAATATCAGGCAACCTGGTTTCGAGCAGATCTGACTCATTGGTTGCAACTGCAAATTACAATGGCATTACAAATTATGGATCATCGGCGCCGTATCTAAACAGTTACAATCAGATTTTGAACAACGAAATCAAAAACTGTTCGACTTATCCGATTTATGTGTCCGGAACAGGTTCAGGCGATGGCTGGACTATAAAAGGAAACAGTGTATATTATTTGCAGGATGCATATACACCTGCATACACAGGAACTACGATGTATGGTATTTATGTCGTTCCCGGTGTATTCGGAAGCAATTACACAGTTGATAGTAACTACGTAGGCGGTTCACAGGCACAGGCCGGCGGTTCTTTCATGAATATTCAGGGTCTATACTACGGAATATACACTACATTCGGATTCAATTCCCAATCCTCGTTAAGAGGAAATGTGGTGAAGAATATTAGGTCTAAATATATTACCGCTACTACTTCGACTTTTTACAGTATGTATTGCGGAAGCGGTTGGATGAACGTATCAGGTAACTATGTCGGAAGTTCTGACACGGCGCAGAGACTGGAAATGAACGGAGCATGGAGAGGAATATATGTGGCTTCGTCATACTTTACCGGACCTGCGACAATTACCTGTAATAATAATACTATTTCGAATGTATGGACAAGAACCGATTCGACGATTGCCACATTAACTGCTACCTTCTACAGGTATGGTATAGTTGCAGGCGGTAGTTTGCCCACAGAAGTATCTAATAATACTATTAAAAATATCTTTACATGGCAGAGTCCCGGGGCGACTTCTTACAATAACTTCACGATGGGTATTCTGCCTAACGTGTATGCCCCGACAAACGTTAGAAACAACGTAATTGACAGTATCGGCAATTTTGTTACAACTGCGCCGACAAGCACAGGAAGGATAATATGCTACGGAATGCAGCCGATTGCTATGGCAGACGGATCTGTTTTCTCAGGTAACAGAATCTCAAGAATATTCTCCTCTACATTAAGCGGTTCAGGCGACCTGGTAATGGGTATTTACAACGCTGCATCATACTATGGTTCGACAGTGACATTCGCTAACAATCAGGTATCAATGCTTAATAACAGCGGTACCTATGCAAACGTCATGGGCGTCATCGACGTAAACGGTTCTTACGCAGGAGGAGTTTGTAATTGGTATGATAATACTATACTGGTAGGAGGTTCATCCGGCGGTCTGTACAATTCATACGCATATTACAAGAATACGACAGTTGGAGTTCCGTGTTATACAAATATGAGAAATAACATTTTGTACAACATGAGAACCGGAGGCGGCGTAAACCATGCCGCAATCGGCACATATGCGGGTACATTATTGAAAGCAAAGGAAATGTACCCGATGGTTTTTGACGATGAAAAAAACAAGCCCGTTATAAAAGAGAGCAACAGCCCTAACGGAAATAGTCCTCTCTTTACGAGCGATTATAACTATTTCGTAGCTCCGGGTTCAAACACTATCGGAGACTGGTACGGCACGTTTGGAAACATGAGTAACTGGCAGACCGGCGCAGGTACCGATGCGAATTCAGTTTGGGATACTGTCGCTGCTGTTCCTGCCGGAACATTATTCAGAAATTACGGCATCACCAACTTAAATATAGATACTACAGTTTATACATCCCTGAAGATTTATAAGAAGGGTATTGGTATAACAGGTATAAACACAGACTTCAATGGATATCCGAGAGCAACAAGCGGACCGGTGAATATAGGTTCACACGAATTCACGTTTACAAAACCCGTTAACGTTAGTCTGATTTATCCGTCAAATAACGCTGTCGATTTATACATGCCGTTCAACATGAATTGGTCAAAGTCGGTTTTTGCATTGAGTTACGGAATTCAGATATCAACGGATTCGACATTTGCAAGTTCGCTTGTGAATACTGCTGTATCCGATTCGGTATATACTTTCAATTCAGGTTCAACAAATACAAAGTATTACTGGAGAGTATGGCCTATTTACACGGTTGGCAACGGAGCGTACACATCGGTTTGGAATTTCAAGACTGCTCCTAATTCACCAAATTCGCCTGTACTGATAACACCGGCAAATAATGCTATTAATCAACCATATACGAATCTGGTATTTTCTTGGACGAAAGCCGTCGAAACAATGAAACTTACAGGAAAGAACAAATCCTCAAAGAATGACGGTAATACAGATATCAAAACAGTAAACCCCAACGGCTCAATAACTTCACCGTTGGCAGTCAGCAATTACTGGTTTGAACTTACAACGGATTCTACATTTGCATCTGTGACAGTAAGGGATTCGTCAATAACAGATACAACGAAAATTGTGGCTACACTTACATCGAATGTTAATTACTGGTGGAGAGTTAAGGCTAAGAACCAAACAGGTTGGGGTTCGTTCTCAACTATATTCAAATTCAGGACTACACTTGATCCGACATTCCTTTCTCAGGCAAACTTTTATTCAGTTAGTTGTCCACAGGTAATGGCAGGAGGCGGTGCAGTATCCGGCAGTTCAGTTTCAAGGCTTCCTGTTATGATTAGAGCAACTGTAAACAGTCTTGTCCCTTACAAACTTTACAGGTTCTATAACGGCGGAGCAATATACACAGACCTTGGAACTTCGGGATACGGAGCAGGAAATTCATTATACGTTAATCCGGATAGTACAAATTATAGATATACTACCTCCGTCAGTTTAACAACATTAGGCGGATATAATGTATTCAGAGCAGATGGCAGCGGTTCATTTACCGGATGGTTCTGTTTCGTCGCCACAGGAAATGCAACAAGATTTGTTGCAGGGAAATATGTTATTCCGTCTGTCGTTCTTGGAGACTCGCTCGGAACATTAATTTCAAGATTAGCACTTAATGATTCAATAAAAGTCGTTAATATTTCTTCAAATTCAATAGACACATGCGCTACGGGTATTTATGGAACTACATACGGATTACCGAAGAACATAGTATCGATTTATGATAATACCGGTGGAACCGGAAAGCCGTTAACTAATACCTATCTTGAAGATGAAGGTGTAACGGTAGCGAGTGTTGTTCCGTTCTACAATACATACGTTAACGCTCAAAACGGCAAATTTGGTGCAGTTATACCAAACGTTAATGCAAACGGAGTAAGAAGAGTAGAACAAAGAGACAGAATTTCAGGAAATATAATTTCGTTCAACACTGATGCTGACGGAAACTGGCCGGGAGGTGCAAATACAATTAATCCGACAGGCGGTTTGACACCATTAGCACTGCTCATTACGGATGCGCCGTTATTCAATGCACCTGTTCTTGTTACACCGGCAAACGGTACATTGAATTTAACTACGACTCCTCAAATGACGTGGAATTCGGTACCAACGGCCGGAAGTTACAGAATACAGATATCGACTGATTCTACGTTCACAGTGTCTGCACTGGATAGCGCAGGAATAACAGGGTTAACAATAAACGTACCGTCGGGTAAATTGACTACGAATACAAAGTATTACTGGAGAGTGAATGGAACGAACATAGTAGGAACATCAGCATGGTCACCACTCTGGAATTTCACGACCTCGCCGAATGCACCTAACGTACCGATACTATACCAGCCTGCCAATGGAGCGGTCAATCAACCGACAAGCATAACATTTAAATGGTATAAAGCAATTGAGACATTGATAACCGATAAATCCGGAAAGAAAAATAATGAAACAGAACAAGCGGATAAAAAGAACGCGGTTACAAAGACAAAAGAGACGGTCCCATCCGATAATCCGAAAATAATAAGTAAATATTGGTTTGAATTGGGAACGGATTCAACTTTTGCGACAGTCTTGTTAAGGGATACATCATCAATAATAGATACAACAACATCAGTATCAAGTTTGACGAACAACACAAAATACTGGTGGAGAGTAAGAGCGAAGAACCAGACAGGCTGGGGATCATTCAGTGCGGGCTGGAACTTCACAACAGTAGTTGCAGCGCCGGTATCTCCGACATTGTTATCACCGGCAAACGGCTCGACCGGAATTTCTCTGACTCCGCTGCTTGATTGGAATGATGTAGCGACGGCAACAAGTTACAGAGTTCAGATAACGACGGGAGCAGATTCTTCGACATTTACGACACCGGTCTGGGATTCAGCAGGAATAGCGCCATCACAGGTAACCGTTCCGGCTGGAAAACTTTCACAGAATACCAAGTATTACTGGAGAGTCAACGCAGCAAACGGCGGCGGTACAGGCGCATGGGCAGCGAAGTGGAACTTTACCACACTTGCATTGAATCTCACACTTAATCTGAAAGTATACCTTGAAGGATTCTGGGACGGTACACAGCAGGTACAGGACACTGTAATGATTTATCTTGCAAGTCCGACAACA
>JAQTLX010000017.1 GCA_028714695.1 Ignavibacteria bacterium
AAGAAATATCAACACTTGTAAACGAACAAAAGATTGCAGGAACATATGCGGTCGATTTTGACGGTTCGAATCTTTCAAGCGGAATGTATTTCTACAAAATAAGCGTCAACGGTTTCAGCGAAGTAAAGAAGATGACATTAATAAAGTAATTGAAATCTTTTTTAATACAAAAGCCCGGTATTTTATACCGGGTTTTTTATTCTCAAATTCAAAGTGATAGTCCCAATCAATTTATTATTAAGTTGCTTTCGGGAACATAAATGATTATTTACTGCTATAAAATGTAACTTTAGGTATAAATTTTGTGTTTCAAAATAAAAAAAGATAAACTAATTTTTATATTACATTATTTTCATAGATGAAGAATATTTTCAAGTCAATAATTCTTGTTATTATATGTGCTTTGTCGGTTTTATTTCCCGGTAACTCGAGAACAGATGACGTAGTAAGCCAATCCTTGTACACTAAAAATAAATTTTTTGTAAAGACCAGAATTGATTTAAGTGTATCCGAAGCAACCGGTAAAATTATGATGACGCATACAGGCGTCAGTTCAATAGATGTATTAAATAAAAAGTATAATGTTAACAGGATTGAACGCGTATTTAATATTGATAACGGCGATGCTGCACTGTACAACAAACTTGAAATGTCAAAGATTTATGTAATGTATATTGATAGTGATAACGATTTAGTCGAAAAGGCTGTCGATGAATATAATAATGATTTTGACGTAGAATACAGCGAACCGGTCTATAACGGAAGTTCTGCGGGCAGGAAGGAAACTGAATTATATCCAAATGATACTTATTTCTCTAAACAGTGGTATCTGAATAATCTGGGAAATATTAAACCAAGCAACAGCGACGCCGCAAAAGTGGGCGAAGATATTAATATGGTGAAAGCATGGGAAATTGAACAGGGGAGCGAAGATGTTATTATTGCAATATTGGACTCGGGAGTCGAAGATGTAAGCCCGGACCTAAAAGGACGCATATGGATAAATAAAAAAGAAATACCCGGGAATAATATAGATGACGACGGCAATGGATATGTGGATGATTATAAAGGCTGGGATTTTGCTTATGACGACAATAATACACATGACGGATTCGGACACGGCACTAATATTGCAACGGTAATTGGTGCGAAAATGAATAATTCTTATGGCTTTGCCGGAATTAACGGCAGAAGCAAAATGATGATTTGTAAAAACCTCAGTGACAATAATACGGGTGAATATGAATGGTGGGCAAAGTCGATTAAATACGCGGCTGATAACGGCGCGAACGTAATTAATATGAGCGAAGGCGGTGAAGATTATTCGAAAGTTCTTAAAGCCGCCGTGGATTATGCCGTGATGAAAGGTGTGTTTCTTTCCGCTGCAATGATGAACAAGGCAGACGGAAACAATTACTATCCCGCTGCTTACAATGGAGTATTCGCTGTAGGGGCTACCGACTCCGACGGCAAAAGATGCAGAAGATTTTCATGGGGCGGCGGAAGTTGTTACGGGAAACATATAGCGGTTGTTGCTCCGGGAAATAAAATTTACGGTCTTGATTATGCCGACCCGTACGTATTCGATACTTACTGGAGCGGAACATCACAGTCAACTGCGATGGTCAGCGGACTGGCGTCGCTTCTGTTATCGCAGAACAGAGACAGGAGTGCCGAAGAAATCAAAACAATCATTAAGCAGACAGCAAAAGACAGAACCGGCGAAACAAATGAAGATAAATCGGGTTGGGATATGTATTACGGTTACGGCAGAATTGATTGTTTTCTTGCGCTTACTTATAACGATGAAAGCCTAAGAAATAAATTCGAGAACGTTAACAAGAATAAAGTTGACCACAGAGTCACTGAAGAAAATAATGACGATACCGTGAACGAAAATGACGGCGGCGCAAAAGCAATAAAAGATAAAACAAACGGAAAAAATAATTCAAAAGATAAACCTGCAAGAAAAAAGTGATTGATTACATAAAACTAAACACACACGGCATAAAAAAGGTGTTCTACCTTGATTCAGTGGATTCTACAAATAAATTCGCTAAAGAAGAAGTTACTGATGATAACGTGCTCATTGTTGCAGGATATCAGTTGAAAGGAAGAGGAAGGTTTGACAGACTATGGGAGTCTGACAAGGGAAAGAATGTTACAATCACTCTTGTAAAAAATCTGAATATCACAAAAGTTCATCTTGTAAATTTTTACACATCTTACATAATATTAAGAGCCCTCAAAGAAGTAACATCTTTTGAGGCAACAGGCTCGGAAGGCCTATTTAAACTCAAATGGCCGAATGACGTGCTTCTAAACGGCAAAAAAATCGCCGGCGTCCTTACGGAACTGGTTAACATCAACGATAACCCCAAAAAATTTATTATCGGAATAGGAATTAACGTAAATCAGGATAATTTTTCGGATGAATTATTAAAGAAGGCTGCGTCACTCAGAAATTTCTTCAAAAAAGAATTTGTCATAAACGATGTAATAAACTCTATTGTCAAATCTTTCTATGAGAATATGCTTCTCCTTGACCAGGCAAATATATTGATGGAATTGTGGCGTCTTAATACCGATATTTTCGGCAAAGAAGTTAAGTTCAGACTGGCAGAGAATAAGGAAGAAATGCGCGGAGAGGTTCTCGAGATTGCGGATGACGGGGGAATTAAGATAAAAGTGTCCGATAATAACAACTCAAAAAATATTTCCACTTTTTATACCGGAGAAATAAGTTTCATTTATTAGTAATTTTCTTTAACTTTATTTTTTCAGTAATCATAAAAAGAAAAATACCTCATGTTATCAAATTTTGGGCAAGTGCTGGTTTTTATGATTATATCGATAGCATTCGTTGCTGTCGCAATCATTGCCGGCAAGATAATGTCCCCAAGGTTTCCATCCAAAGGAAAATATTCCACTTACGAATGCGGCGAGGATACGGTTGGTGATACCTGGCTGAGGTTTAATTTCCGTTATTATGTTGTGGCATTGATATTCATAATATTCGATGTCGAAATCGTTTTTTTGTTTCCTTGGGCTGTAGTTTTCAGAAGTTTAGGCGCAATTTCCTTTATAGAAATGTCAATATTCTTATTCATTTTAATAATCGGATTTATATACGCCTATGTAAAGGGGGATTTATACTGGGATAAACCGCAACCGGTCGTTCCGAAGTTAGACAGACAATTATTTAAAAGCGAAGAATAATTCTATGGGAATTTTAAATAAGCTTGACAATACAGTTGAGCATTTCGAAAGTGGTAATATTATTATCACTTCAATGGATAAATTATTGAACTGGAGCCGTCTGTCGTCAATGTGGCAGATGTTCTTCGGTCTTGCCTGCTGCGCTATTGAGATGATGGCAACATCGGCATCTCATTACGACCTTGACAGGTTCGGTATCATTCCGAGACCATCGCCAAGACACGTCGATATTATTTTAATCTCCGGTACCGTTACGCTGAAAATGGCAACAAGGATAAAAAGATTGTGGGACCAGATGCCCGAACCCAAATATGTCATTTCAATGGGAAGTTGCTCAAACTGCGGCGGTCCTTATTGGGAGCATGGTTACAACGTCCTCAAAGGCGTTGACAGGGTTATTCCTGTTGATGTTTACGTACCCGGATGTCCTCCGCGTCCCGAAGCCCTTCTTGAAGGTCTTATTAAACTGCAGGAAAAAATTAGAAATCAATCATTAGCAAAACACACTGCATAAAATGGAAATTACAGAAATATACAATAAACTGAAAAAAGTATTCGGAGACGGAATAGGCGATTTGAAAACCGATTTGCCTGCCTATCCGTTTTTCTTCGCCGATGCATCTAAAATAAATGCCGTGTCATTATTCTTAAGGGATGAGGAGTCCCTTCAGTTCGACAATCTGTCCTGCCTCAGCGGCGTGGACTACGATAAGGATAATCTCGCGGTGGTTTATCATATTTATTCGTATGCCCTTAAACATAATATTGTCGTCAAATGCATCGTCCCGAAATCCGCTCCCGTTGTTCAGACTGTGTCTGATGTGTGGGCTGCGGCTGATTGGCACGAACGTGAAGCCTATGACCTTATAGGAATAAATTTCGAAGGACATCCTGATTTAAGAAGGATACTGCTTTCGGAAGACTGGGAAGGTCATCCGCTCAGAAAAGATTATAAAGTACCTGAATTTTATAACGGTATGAAAGTGCCGTATTGATATAATAATTTTTTACCCAACTTAAGATGGCAGAATTAAGAACAGAAGAACTTACTATAAACATGGGTCCCCAGCACCCTTCTACTCACGGGGTGTTACGGTTGGTTCTTACATTAAACGGTGAAATTGTAACCAACGTTAAACCCGTTCTGGGATATTTGCACAGATGCTTTGAAAAGCATGCCGAAGCAATGACGTATCCGCAGGTTATACCTTATACGGATAGAATGGATTATCTGAATTCCATGAGCAATGAACTGGCTTATGTCCTTGCCGTAGAAAAACTTCTTGGTATTGAAATCCCGGAAAGAGTCGAATACATCAGAGTTATTATGGCGGAGTTACAGAGAATTGCTTCTCACCTTGTCGCTATCGGTACGTACGGCAATGACGCCGGTGCATTCACGCCGTTTCTCTATTGCTTCATGGACAGAGAAAAAGTACTCGAATTGTTTGAAATGGTTTGCGGTGCCAGACTTTTATATAATTATATTTGGGTAGGCGGATTGTCTCACGATATCACACCTGAATTCATTACGAAGACGAAGGAATTCATTAAATACTTCAGACCCAGAATTAAACAGGTAAATAACCTTCTTTCTTATAATAAGATTTTCATCGAAAGAACCGCTAATATCGGCATGCTTCCGCAGGATGTCGCTGTAAATGCCGGTGTCTCAGGTCCGACATTGCGCGGCTCGGGTGTAAAATATGATTTAAGAAAAGAAGACCCATATTCAATTTACAATAAATTTGATTTCGATGTTTGCGTCGGTACCGGTGAATACGGCACGGTTGGCGACTGCTGGAACAGATATATTGTCCGTGCTTATGAAATGGAACAATCATTGAGAATTATTGAACAGGCGCTTGACAGCATTCCCGAAGGCGACGTGCATTCGGCAGTTCCAAAAAGGGTAAAACCTGTTGCCGGCGAATCGTATGTAAGAACTGAGTCTCCCAAAGGCGAACTCGGATATTACATAATAAGCGACGGAAGTCTTAACCCTTACCGGGTGAAAGCAAGGTCAACATCGTTTTGTAATCTCAGTGTTATAAATCAGATCTCAAGAGGTCACATGATAGCCGATGTCGTTATGATACTCGGTAGTTTTGACATCGTATTAGGTTGTATTGACAGATAAAATAAAATTTATAATTCTAATAAATTGGAAAACATATTTACACAATGGTTCGGAGATAACTTATTAACGTACATTCTTATTCCCGTTCCGATAATTGCATATGTAAGTGTTTTTGCACTGTATGCCGTTCTGGCAGAAAGAAAGATATCAGCCTGGATGCAAAACCGTATCGGCCCTAACAGGACCGATAAATTCGGTTTGCTGCAGACTATTCTTGACGCTGTAAAACTCATGCAGAAGGAACTTATTCTGCCGTCACGCAGGGACAATCTGTATTTCAGAATGGCTCCTTATATTGTTTTCACCGCTGCGTTCATGGGCTATGCGGTATTGCCTTTCAGTTCAGTGTTCATCGGTGTCGACTTAAATCTGGGATTGTTTTATTTCTTTGCAATCACATCGATTGGTGTTGTAGGCGTCCTGATGGCAGGATGGGCATCGAATAATAAATACTCCCTCTTCGGAGGTATGAGGACAGTAGCACAGATTGTCAGTTATGAAATACCCACTGCGCTTTCTGCTATCGTTGTTGTTATGCTTGCAGGCACACTCAGCATGCAGAAATTTGCATTAATCCAGTCAGGCGGTATTTTTAACTGGTATATATTCGGAGGTCCCGGTTCACCGATTAAAATTATTATAATTCCGATAATGGTTGTTTCAGCCGTGCTGCTTTTCCTTTCCACGCTAGCGGAAACGAACAGAACTCCTTTCGACCTTACGGAAGCGGATTCCGAACTTGTTGCAGGTGTTCATATCGAATATTCAGGTATGATGTTCGCAATGTTTTTCTTTGCAGAATATGCGCAGATGTTTGCTGTATCCGGTATTGTGACTACTTTATTCCTCGGCGGTTGGCAGTCGCCTTTCGGCGAACTGATACCGTTTCTGAATACTCCTGTGTTTCAGGTTTTCTGGTTCCTTGCAAAGGGATTATCGCTCGTATTTGTTCAAATATGGTTAAGGTGGACACTGCCGAGAGTAAGGATAGACCAGTTGATGACAATGTGCTGGAAATTTTTCATTCCCATTGCGCTCGTAAATTTATTTTTAATAGGTTTATATATAATATTCGCTTAAAAAAGTTTAAAATTATTTTTTAATGAAAGCATATTTCAAACATATCTATCAGGCGGTTTCATCGATTATGATAGGGATGGCTATAACGTTCAAGCAAATGTTTCATAAGAGCGTAACGATTCAATATCCGGAGCAGAGACTGCAATTGCCGGAAAGGGAACGTAATCGTCTGTTTGTGAACATGGAAGATTGTATCGGATGCGACCAATGTGCAAAAGCATGCCCGGTGAGTTGCATCGATATCGAAACTGTTAAAGTCGTTCCGGGTGACGTTGTAGGTAAAACGGGCGTTACTTCTCAGGGCAAGAAGAAAGCATTGCACGTTACAAATTTCACGATAGATTTTGCAAAATGCTGTTACTGCCAGTTATGCGTATTCCCGTGCCCCACTGAATGTATCTATATGACGGATGTTTTTGAATTTTCAACTTACAAAAGATCGGATTTATTATATCAGTTTTCGGATTTAACACCTGAAACTGCCGCTGAAAAGAAAAAGATGCTTGCGGATTTCAACGTGGAACAGGATAAGAAAAAAGCTCTGGCGGCAGAGGAAGCAGCAAAAAAATCAGCCGAAGCAAAGCCTGCGGAAAATAAGAGCGAAACAAAAAAAGAATCAGATAATACTAAAGAGTCTTAATATGCCATATACATCAATACTATTTTATGTCTTAGCATTAATAATTGTCGTATCGGCAATCATTGTTGTTTTTAATAAGAATGTAATCCATTCCGCTTTCTCATTATTTTTTACATTGTTTGCGGTTTCGGGAATATACGTTCTTCTGAAAGCGGATTTTATAGCGATAACACAGATTATGGTTTATGTCGGAGGTATATTGATACTTCTGATATTCGGCGTTATGCTCACGACAAAAATAACCGACGTGGAACTGAAGACCAAAAATCTTAACGTAATACCGTCAATATTATTTTCGGTCGGCATAATAACGATTCTGATATTTGTTGTTTTTTCGACAAAGTGGAATTTAAAGCAGGCAGTCGAAAACGAAGAAACGGTTACTCAAATAGGTACACTGCTTCTCTCGACTTATCTGCTGCCGTTTGAAATTGCCTCCGTATTACTGCTGGTCGCATTAATCGGTTCGGCTATGTTTGCAAGAAGAATTAAAAACGATTAAAGTTTAATTATAAGAAAATGGAAATTGGTTTAAATCATTATTTGGTACTCGGAGCCGTTCTCTTCGGTCTCGGTCTGTTTGCTATGATATCGAGGCGCAACGCCATTCTTGTTCTTATGGGCATCGAACTGATTCTGAATGCGGCAAATATTAATCTCGTTGCATTTTCGAGATATTGCGGTCTTGGTGTCAACGGACAGGTTGTCTCGATTTTTGTGATTATCCTTGCCGTTGCTGAAGCAGCAGTGGCGCTCGGTATCGTGTTGAACCTTTACAATAACTTTGCGTCTGTCGATATCGACGAAGCAAATACAATGAAAGATTAAAAATTTATTTATAATGGAATTTGCATTACAAAAATTACCGGTTCTAGTCTTACTGATACCCATGCTCAGTTTCCTCGTGCTCGCTTTCTTCGGAAAGAGACTGCCGAGGGGCGGGGATTGGTTCGGAACATCGCTGCTGTTCATTAATCTTGCGATTTCAGGATTTATTCTCATTGCTTTCGGTGTTGCAGGAAGATACGAACTGAACCTTGAATGGTTTAATCTCGGGAACAATAATGTTTTAGGACTGACGAAATTCTTCGCCGGATTCCAGATAGACGAGTTAACGGCAATTATGCTCGTGGTCGTGAATGCAATCAGCGCTTTCGTGCATTTGTTTTCCATTAAATATATGGAAGGCGACACGAAGTATACAAGATATTATGCTTTCCTCGGTCTGTTTACGTTTTCAATGCTCGGACTGGTACTGACGAATAATATTCTTCTGATGTATGTATTCTGGGAACTCGTGGGTCTGAGTTCATACCTTCTTATCGGTTTCTGGTATGAAAAGAAAGCCCCGCAGGAAGCTGCTAAGAAAGCGTTCCTTGTCAACAGAATAGGCGATGTAGGTTTCTTTCTCGGAATTTCGGTTCTATTCCTTACTATCGGTTCACTGACATTCACTGATATTTTTGCAGGCGTAGCGGCAGGAAAACTTGCCGGCGGTACACTGACGGCAGCAGGTTTATTATTATTCTGCGGTGCAGTCGGAAAATCCGCGCAGTTTCCTTTACACGTTTGGCTTCCGGATGCTATGGAAGGTCCTACTCCCGTGTCGGCTCTAATTCATGCTGCCACAATGGTCGCCGCAGGCGTGTATCTTGTAGCAAGAATCTTTGTTATTCTGTCTGCCGATGCCCTTACTGTAGTAACTTTTATAGGCATTATCACCGCTTTTATTTCGGCTACTATTGCTCTTACACAAAATGATATTAAAAAGGTTCTGGCATATTCAACAATAAGCCAGTTAGGCTATATGATTATGGCTATCGGAGTCGGAGCATATTCATTCGGATTTTTCCATCTCGTAACACACGCATTTTTCAAAGCATGCCTGTTCTTAACCGCAGGTTCGGTTATTTACGGAATGCATCACATTCAGGATATCAGGGAAATGGGCGGTCTCAGGAAAAAGATGCCCATAACTTTCTATACTTTCTTAATGGCAACGCTGGCAATATCAGGTGTTCCTTTAACGTCAGGTTTCCTCAGCAAAGACGCGATTTTATCGGCGACTCTTGCATTCGCCGGTGTTAACGGAGGCGTTACTTATATTGTGCCTATTCTCGCATTCGGTGTCGCTGGTCTGACGGCATTTTATATGTTCAGGCTTCTAATTATAACGTTCCTCGGCGAGCCTAAGAATCAGGAAAAATATGACCATTGCCACGAATCGCCGTGGCAAATGACTATCCCGCTGATTTCGCTTGCAGTACTTTCATTCTTCGGATTCTTCTCGCTGAATCCGCTTTCCGCTGACCACGGATGGTTCCTTTCAATGGTTAAGATGCCTGAATCTATTCTTGCAGGAACGAAAGGAGCATTTTATCATATACTTCCTCTCGAGGAATTCACAGAACATTTACATCATGCGCATACAACAGCCATGATTCTTTCTCTGCTGATTTCAGGCATTGGAATATTAACGGCATTTGTATTCTATTACTGGAAGAAGGTCAATGTAGATAAACTTACGGATTCAATTAAACCGTTATATAATTTTTCACTTAATAAATGGTACTTTGACGAACTTTACGATAAGACTGCGGTAGCATTTACAATGAGCCTCTCAAGACTCAGCAGTTGGTTCGATGCAAAAGTTGTAGACGGTGTTGTCAACGGCTCGGCATCGTTTACGAGAGTATTCTCGAAGTACACGGGTCTGTTCGATAATATATTTGTGGACGGACTCGTAAATCTTATGGGCGGACTTGTCGGTGCATTCGGACTTTTATTCAGAAAGTTCCAGACAGGTAAGATACAGACTTATATTGCATTCCTTGTATTTGGAATAATAATTCTGTATTTCGTTTTTCGTGCAATGTAGTTTCAAAACCCGTTAAAGAAATTTAACGCGTGTTCTTTTTAATAGCCAAGCCGAAATGGCGGAATTGGTAGACGCACTGGACTCAAAATCCAGCGGGACTCAAATCCCGTGAGGGTTCGACTCCCTCTTTCGGCACAGATGCAATAAAAGTAAATAAAAATAAATAAATAAATTTTAATTGAGATGATTGAATTTAAACTTCTTGGAATTGGGATACTGACTTGGATGGTCTTTCTGCCCATATTAGGCATGGTTGTCTTGCTTTTAATGCCCAAGAGTGCGGAGAAATACATAAAGTATGTGGCGGTTGGTTTCACATCGCTTCTATTGGTTCTCGCTGCAGTTCTGCTCGCAGTATATGATCCGTCTAAGGCGGGTGTCAATACTCTCTCGGGATTTCAATTCGTCGAGAAACTTACGTGGATAGATATTCCCGCGTATCTTTTCGACGGCAGGATAAAAATTGAGTATTTCCTCGGCGTCGATGGTATCTCGTTTCCAATGGTTCTTTTAACGGCATTAATTTCTTTTGTCGGTGCAATCGCTTCGTTCAGCGTAAAGCGTAATGAAAAAGGATACTATGTAATGTATCTTTTCCTTGTTACCGGTATGATGGGCGTTTTTGTTGCACTCGATTTCTTCCTGTTCTTTGTTTTCTGGGAAATCATGCTTCTTCCTATGTATTTCCTTATCGGTATTTGGGGCGGCGAAAGAAGAGAATATGCGGCAATAAAGTTCTTTCTGTATACATTGTTCGGAAGTGCGTTCATACTTCTTGTAATGATCGGATTGTACTTCAGTTCAAAAGATCCCGAAACAGGCTTGCGTACTTTTAATATGATAACACTTATGGACCCGAGAACATTTGCTCCCGATTCCATATTCGGAGTACTTAACGTAACCTGGAGGTTAATTGCATTCGCTGCGCTCTTTGTGGGATTTGCAATCAAAGTGCCTGCTTTCCCGTTCCATACATGGCTGCCCGATGCACACGTCGAAGCGCCGACGGCTATCTCTGTTATTCTTGCCGGTGTCTTGCTTAAGATGGGTACATACGGAATGCTCAGAATTTCATGGTCAATATTCCCTGACGGTGCAAGATACTTTATGGTGCCGATTGCGATAATTGCTGCAATAAATATTATTTACGGTGCACTGTGCGCTATGGCTCAGAAGGACTTCAAAAAACTCATTGCATATTCGTCCATATCCCACATGGGTTATGTGCTTCTCGGAATGGCGTCATGTACGCAGATTGGAATAAACGGAGCCATATTCCAGATGTTCAATCACGGCACAATCACGGCAGTACTCTTCCTTTCGGTGGGAGTCATTTACGACAGAGCCCACACAAGAGGTCTGAACGATTTCGGCGGTCTCGCAAACAAGATGCCGAAATATTTCGCGGTTATTATGGTCGCAATGTTCGCATCTATAGGCTTGCCGGGATTAAGCGCGTTTATCAGTGAAACATTCATATTCTTAGGCGGTTTTAAAAATGAATTTATCAGAGTTATTGCAATCATCTCAACTCTCGGAATAATTCTTAATGCGGCATATATACTCTGGACAATTCAAAGATTGTTCCTCGGAACACTTCCCGAAAAATGGAATATCTTGACTGATATCAATGCAAGAGAATTAATCAGTACCGTACCGCTTTTGGTTATAGTGATTTTCCTTGGAATATTTCCGTCATTTATGATAAATCTGATGACCACTTCGGTCAATCAGTTGGTTAATTTTATTTGGGGTATAAATTAAAAACTAAATTATACTTAAGTGTTAGAACAAACGTTAAATAGTTTAAAGAGTTTTATTCCCGAAACGGTTCTGATTGTTTCGCTGATAGTCTGCATTATACTCGACCTGATTTTAAGAAAGAAATCTGCGATAGTTTCCGTTGCGGGAATAATCGGAATTATTATCAGCGCGTATTTTGCCTGGATGCAGTTAGACATGAAGGGAATCGCTTTCTCGGGCATGATTGTAGTTGATCCGTACTCCGTGTTTTTCAAAATGATATTCGCTTTATCGACGATTATAATCATAATATTCGCGTTATTCTCAAAAGAAATATTCGAATCTACTCATAAGAACGAACATGTTTATTTAATGATATCTCTGGCTCTGGGAGCGAATCTGATGGCTTCGTCGGTGAATCTTCTTATGATGTATCTGTCGCTGGAAACTGTCAGCATTACATCATATATACTATCAGGCTATAATAAAAAGGTGAAACGCTCTTCTGAGTCTGCAATGAAGTATGTCATTTACGGTGCTGCATCATCCGGTATAATGATATACGGCATCAGCCTGCTTTACGGATTTACAGGTTCTATGAATATTTTTGAAATCAGCATGTTCCTTTCGAAAGCAAATCTTGCTTCGAGTCCTCTGATGGTTCTCTGTATCGTAATGATACTCGCCGGTTTCGGCTATAAGATTTCATCCGTACCGTTCCATTTCTGGACGCCCGATGTTTATGAAGGCGCGCCGATTCCCGTTACCGCATTTTTGGCAGTTACTTCTTCGGCTGCGGGTTTTGCAGTGCTGATAAGATTTTTTGCGACCACATTCCTTCAGAACGGCATGATTTTGAACGGGAACTTCGGGATTATTCCCGGCGTAAACTGGCCGGAAATAATCATTGTCCTTTCTGTCGCATCGATGATACTCGGTAATTTCGTGGCAGTCTGGCAGACAAGTGTCAAAAGAATGCTTGCATATTCATCTATCGCGCAGGGCGGTTATATTATGCTTGGTCTGGTAGTTGCAAATCAACAGGGTATTACTGCTATGCTGATTTACTTGATGGCATACTTATTTATGAATTTAGGCGCATTCTTTGTGCTGATATTAATATCAAATAAACTCGACACCGATGAATTAATCGGAATGAAAGGACTTGGATACAAGGCTCCTGTAATTTGTATAGCAATGGCAGTATTCATGCTTGCTCTTTCGGGAATTCCTTCTACAATCGGTTTTGTCGGTAAGTTTTATCTGTTCTCTGCGCTTATTCATTCGAATATGTTTTGGCTTGCTCTTGTTGCTTTGATGAACAGCGTTGTCTCTCTTTTCTTCTATATCAAGGTGTTAAAGTATATGTTCCTTATGAAACCCGATGAAGGCGATACACAGAAATTAAAATTTAGTCCCGGTGCTTATATAATGCTTTTTGCTCTTGCAATACCGACAATGTTTTTCGGTCTTTATTTTACACCTCTGGTAAGGATTGCTGAATTTTCGGCAACGATGTTCGGTATAAAATAGAATAAGGTTTTAAATATAATATTGAAAAGCCGGTTCATCCGGCTTTTTTTGTCATTGTTTTCTGTTTCACCTTTTAATAAATATTCCTAATACTTAATATTATATAATTATTTTATTATTTATGCCCGAAAAATGTTTTTACGATATTTCGAACGTAAAAAAGCAGGATAAATTTGAATATCCGGATTTTTTCGCGCGGTTTTATGATGTAATATATGACAGCATCCGGTCCGCCGTCGACCATGAATATTATCTTGAACAGGTTTCCAAATGCAAAGGTAAAATCCTTGAGGTAGGTGTAGGAACAGGCAGATTATTTATTGATGCTCTCAATAGCGGTGCAGACGTATATGGAATTGATATAAGCGCTTCGATGATTGATATACTTCGCACTAAAATATCCGAAGAACATCATAACCGCGTATTCGTCAAAGATATCTGCGATTTAAATCTCGGTGTGAAGTTCGATATGATTATCGCTCCGTTCCGCATCTTCCAGCATATACTCGATTCAGACGACCAGTTGACTGCGCTGAACAATATCCATAAGCATCTAAATATCGGAGGCACATTTATTTTTGACGTTTATATTCCCGACCTGAATATTCTCCAAAACGGATTTGATGACGTTATGGATTTCGAGGGAGAATATGAACCCGGGCATATACTGAAAAGATATGTCTCTTCTCACTCAAATCTGATTGAACAGATAAATGAAATAAAAATGACATTTGAATGGGAAGAGGACGGAAAAGTTATAAGGAAAGAATGGTTAAACAATATGCGTTATTACTTCAGATTCGAACTGGAAAACCTGATAAGATTGTCAAATTTGAGGCTTATTGACGTATATGGTGACTTTTTGGGCGGAAAATTGAACAATGAATCCGCGGATTTTGTTTTGGTTTGTAAGAACGACGCATTAAAAATGTAAGTTTAATGCGATTTTTTTGCAACTTTTGAATACGTAAAACGTATTTTATATAGGGAATTTTATAAATTTTAATTTACGGCTATGAAACACTTGGATAAACTTAAATCATCACTAATTATTGCTTTCGTTGCCGGTTTTATTTATTACGCTTTTGCTGATTTTGATACAATAAAGAAGATTCCATATTTCGCTTATGAAACATTCAAATCTGCTATCGAGCCTAAGGAGGTGCCTGAAGAGAATGCGCTTTTAGCAGCGGATAAAAAGCGAAACGAAAATGTAACAAATACTGAAATAGCATCTGTACAGGAATCTGCTTTTTCTGACGCAAATTCTTTTCCCGGTATTATGTTCCCAAACCTTCCTGATTTCTCAAATTACATAAAGGCGGGTGATTTTGGAGGAGGAGCAGTCCTTAGCCGCGACTTCAAGCATGCCAGAGATTATTCGGTAGGGGATTTTGGTTTTGACTCGGATTTCGGACCAAGCATGGTACGATTAGCCGATTTCAGAGACTGGGAATCTCTTGATTCAAATGAAAAATTCGTCAAACTTAAAATCAGAAGCCTTGATTCTCTGAATTTGTTCCTTGACGAATCCATGTCCAGACTTAACGAATCATTGACAAAGTTAAACGAACAGTTGAACAGCGAAGAATTCCTTAAAGCCCTGCCGCATTTCGATTCCGATGAATTTAAAGTCGAATTGGATTTCGATTCCGAATCACTTAAAAATGAAATCGAAGAATCGATGAAAGATTTTAAAGAAAGCATGAAGGATTTTAAAAAGGATAAATTCGAATTTAAGAATTATAAATTTGATATGAATGAATTCAAAGATTCGATGGAGAAGTTCAAAGAAGATATGGAAGAATATAAAGAGAACATGGAAGAATATAAAGAAAGCATGAAAGAATTTCAGGAAAACATGAAAGAATATAAAGAAGGAATGAAAGAACTGAAGAAGAAAATTAAGAATATGGATTCTTCAAAATCAAAGAAATACGAAAACAGCGGTTCGGGTATTATTATAGAGAGTTGAACATGAGTCCTTTTTTCATAATGTTTCAGAGAAGCCCCTTTCGGGGCTTTTCTGTTTATTGCCCCTATTATAAATTGTCCTATTATCAAATAACCCGAAGGTGATTCCTCTATTGCTCCTCTGTTGAGCCGGCGACGGCTTGTATATCCCTAAGCAAAACCTGCAGGCCTTTTCCAGGATAGGCAAGTCCCAAATCAAATTTACAATTCATAACTAAAATAAGGATACGGAAAAGGAATGATTTTATGTCCTGTTTGTATTATTTTAATTGGGTCATTTTTAATAATAACTATATTATGAAAAAAAGATATTCGTAATTTGTATATTATTGTGTGCATTCGTAATCGCCTTATTTCTTTCTAAACCCTCTCTAAAAACTCATAAAGAATTTATTAAAGATAAACTTCATGCTAATTTGAATGCGGCATCGAATCAGAATAAGTCACTAAATTATGTTGAATTAGAGCAAAAGTTGAAATACAACTATTTTCCTATTCTTCAAGAAGACAACTATTACTTATTCTCGTCTGTAAAAACACCAATTGATAGGGAATGTGAAACAGTAACATTAGGCATAGCAGGGTTAATAATTCCTTTAAATAATTTCGATATAAATAAATCATACAAAAAGTCAAACATCGGAATTAATATTACTTCTGACAAGAGTGAATATTCCCTGCTTGAACCCGTCTGGATAACCGTACAATTTAAAAATACCGGTGCAAATGTTGATTCTATAGATGTTTTTGGCGAATTGGAATTGTATCCTAAATTTCTTGTATAAGATACGCACGGAAATATGTTGAAGTATCATTACTTCTTAGCGGATTATGCAACACCGAATATAATAAAACTCGAGAAGAACGAACAAAAGAGTTACGATATTGAATTATCAAATGCATACGGCAATATACAGTTAATGGGTAAGTATAGACCGAGAGCTTATTTTTCGGAAGGTAAGTATTCGGTTATGCTAAAACACGGAACTGATTATCTCAAAGAAATAATCTATTCAAATAAAATTGAATTCTCATCTAAAACACCTGAAAATAACGATTTGAATATTTTCAATAGATTAATCTATATCTGTAAAATCTATGACGTAAAATTTACGGATTGGGAGAATTATAATAATGATTTAAAGAGATTGTATTATGATAACAATAGCAATATATATTCCGAAGAAATATTCTATAACTATTTTCAAAATACACTAATGATACTTGACATCCCTGAGCATAAAGAATATGGAAAGTTATTTAACGATAGATTTATCGGCGAATGTGAGGCATTCCTTGACAAAAATCCGGATACATACTATAGCGGGAAAATATTAGAGGGTCTTCTTCCTAATTACGTAAGACGGCTGAATAAATCAAAAGCGGAAGCATATTATTATCTGAAGGGCTTGATGAATAAGTATCCTAATACAAAAATACACAGTGCCGTAATTAATTATTTAAGCAATACTAAATATATAAATCGATTTTTTGAACGCAGAAAAAACAGAGAACTAAATAAATAAGTACACCTGCCTGATATTATTTTCTTTTGAGCCGGGTAGGGACTTGAACCCTTCCGCCTGGACTGCCCGCCAGCCGAAGGCTCGCCGTATCGGGCTGGGCGGGCGGTCTGATTGCAAAAACTTTTTGATAATAAAAAACCCCGAAGATATTCTCTTCAGGGTTCCTTTTCGAGCTGGCAGAGGGACTTGAACCCCCGACCTGCTGATTACAAATCAGCTGCTCTACCAGCTGAGCTATGCCAGCATCAAATATCTACAAAAATATGCAATTCTTAAATTTTATTCAATAATATAATTAATAATCTTTACTGTACTATTGCTCGTTCTTTTTCTTCCTTTTCTTTGTTTGATTCGTGCTTTTCGTATCGTCATATATCTTTAAAACCTGACCGATTTGAATCGAACCATCTGAATCAAGATCATTCCATTTTATCAACTGCTTTACCGTTACACCATATTCGTCCGCAATGGATGCCAGATTGTCTCCTTTTTTCACTTTATATGTTTTCTTCGATGATTCCTTCTCGGTTGTTTTCTTTGTCGTTGTTGTCTTGGAAGGTTTGGATACGATTAACTCCTGACCCGGCACTATTACGTCCTTCTCGAGATCATTCCAGTCTCTCAGGTCTTCTACCGTTACATCATATTTGTCCGCTATTAAAGTCAGATTCTCGCCTTCTTTTACTTTGTGCGTTTTTGATTTTTTGTTTGTTGTCTTTTCCTTTGTAGTCTTTTCTTTTGTTGTCTTGGGTTCTATAAGAACTAATTTCTGTCCCACAATAATCTTGTCTTCATCAAGGTCATTCCAGTCTTTGAGGTCTTCTACCGTAACTCCGTAAGTTTCTGCTATAGTCGAAAGATTATCTCCCTCTTCAACTATGTGAACAGTCTTGTTTTTCGTCGTCTTTTCTTTCTTCTCTGTTACTTTCTTGTTTGAATAGATGATGAGTTTTTGTCCGACAAGTATTTTATCACCCTTGATGTCATTCCATTCTCTGAGTTCCGATGTCTTCACACCGTATGATTCCGCTATCGTACTGAGATATTCGCCTTCTTTTACAATATGCGTCTGCTGCTTTTCTTCAGGAGCCTTTTTCTTCGTTACCTGTTTTTCTTCGGTATCGTTTTTCTTTTTGTTGTTGTTTTCTTTTTTTACAACTTTTTCGTTGTCATCTTTCTTTCCGTAATCTTTTCTGGGATTATCCGTGTTCTCTTCTTTTTTCCCGATTTCTTCTTTTACTCCCGTGTCCTTTTTCTCTTCCTCTTTTATACCGTAAAATTGATTATACTGTTTATCGGTGAAGTATATGTTTATGCTCTGATTTGGTTTCGGATATGTTCCCCATGCTATGTGATTCCATAAACGAATATCTGTTTCTCTGACCGTAAACGAATCGGCAACAGCCGATAAATTCTTGTTTCCTGTAAATGTATAAGGAACTGTTTTCTTGTTCGTAATATTTCCGAGATATTTCTGGTCGCCCGGATCGTAGCCGATAACCGAATATGTCGTTACATTTATTGTGGATGTGTAGTATGACTGGTTCTCGTTGCCTGCAAACTCAGGATCTACTGAGCCGTTGTCCCTGTAATCGGAAGAGTTCTTGTAATTTTTTATAAATATTTTATTGCTTCCCTGCGGAATTCTTAACTGGTAAGGAACGTCATATTTCGGAACAACATCATTTGTCAATTCGGAATTTAACTCTCTTATTGTTTCAATATCGCTTTCGGCATATTTAGCGACTTTATCAAGCGAAAGTTCACCAGTGAAATTAATCCTGTCGAATGTCAGCGGCTTGCCGTATTCAACATCTTTAAAACCGTATCCCGGCGGATCCCTGAAAACAAACGAAAGCGCAATTATAGAAGGAACATAATTCTTAGTTTCTCCGGGAAGGTAACTTCTTACATCCCAATAACTTTTTGAACTGCTTTTGGCAAGTGCGTTTGTAATTCTTCCTGCGCCTGCATTATACGCTGCCCATGCCAGATACCAGTCTCCGAATGTCCTGTACAGGTCCTTCAGGTGTCTCGCGGCTGCGTCTGTCGATTTTTCTATATCTCTTCTGTCGTCTCTGTAACTGTCCTGATAAAGATTGTAGGCTTTTCCAGTTGCAGGCATGAACTGCCAAAGTCCTACTGCGCCTGCTTTTGAAACAATTGTCGGATTCAAACCCGATTCCTGCACCGATAAATAAATCATTTCTTCGGGAGTGCCGTGAGACCTGAGTATCTTTCTCATAAGAGGAAAATATTTTCCCGAACGAAAAAGTGTTTTGTCTATAAAAGTTCTTCCTCTGTCTGTCTTCGAAAAGAAATCGATATATTCTTCAACTGCGCTGTTCTTAATAAGCGGAACGTCGCTTCCGTCCGGAAGCGGGTCGGTATCACTGCCGACTTCCGAATTCAAATTGATAACATCATAGTTTATGCCGTATTTCTTTGCGAATTTGAAAACTAAACTGTTATTGGGAATGTTAGTCTGCGTGTACAGGTAATCCTGTGTTACGCTTTTCGAAAGTGTTGTAAAATCATTTTTCCATTTTACATTATTCGTATCGTCGAGCAGTCTCGCATTGACTTTTTTTAGTTCTTTTAACGCTTCCTCAAATGATGCTTTTGACTTATCACTGTTCTGCTTTTCATTGTAACTTAAAGCAGACTTGTATTCCGTAAATGCGTTGTCGATAACCGTATAAACGGATAACGAATCCTTTGCCCGGGCAAGAGCAGGGTCCTCAGGTTTGGCGCCCGAACAACCGCTCATATACAGCACTGTAACAACTAAAATCGTATATATTATATAATAAAAAAACTTCTTACCCGCTTTCAGGTCTGTCAAAAAAGTTTTTTCCATACTTGTTTTGTTTATTTTATTAAGAAATATATGCGATTACGAGAATAAATTCAAGTTAAATTTTAAGAAAATCACGTAACTATTAATGAAATATAATAGATAGATGTTAAGAGGACTTGGCATGAAAAATCAACATCCATATATAATGACAAAACGCTGCTTGTTATATCAAACAGCGTTCTGTTTTGTATTATAAGGGGTTAATCGATTTTAATTTTCGTCGTGCTGATTCATAATGATATGATATACGAAATCCCTCCCTGCGAATTTCGTATCTGTCCATAAATTTCTTGTTCTGATTCTTTTCTCGAGCAGGGAATTTAATATATTATTGCTTCCGTTTACAGACTCAACAATTATTTTACCGTTTTCCTGCACTGTAATTGTGACATACGCTTCACCCTTAATGTTTTTGTCTTCAAAATAAATCGAAATCGGCGATCTGAAAACATCCAGAATTTCTTTCCCGATTTGATATTTCAAATCCGAAATTGTCGACGGCTCATTGTTATCTGCCATTACGAACCCCGTTGACAGAAACAACATCAAAACCCCTATTACAGCGGGCATTATTAATTTAAAGTTTTTCATTTAATATTCTCCTTGAATATTTGTTTTTCAATTTTACTGTTTAGTTAATATTCGTATTTTAAAACTAAAAGTTTCATTTGCCGGAATAATAATGTCCCGGAATGCTTTATGGTACTGTAATTGCACGATTTAAACATAATTAATGGAAAAGAATTATAAATTATCGGTCCCCAATATTAAGGAAAAACAGAGGCTTGATAAATACATAACGCAATTTGTGGAGAACGCTACACGCACAAAGGTACAGAAATCAATAAATATGGGCAACGTACTGGTGAACGGTAACTTTGTAAAATCCAATTACATACTTAAGCCTTATGATGAAATAGAAATAGAACTGCCTGTTCCCGATAAACAGGATATACTTCCCGAAAATATTCCGCTGGATATTGTCTTCGAAGATGATTATTTGCTTATAGTAAATAAACCAGCCGGTATGGTTACGCATCCTGCGTATAAAAATTATTCGGGAACGCTTGTAAATGCAGTAATGTATTATGCGAAATCAAAGAACGATTCTTTGTCAAGCCTTAATGGATTTGAAAGAGCAGGTATAGTGCACAGGCTTGATAAAGATACTTCCGGTCTGCTGGTAATTGCAAAGGATGAAGTTACTCACAGCAAGTTGTCGGACCTATTTATGCGTCACACAATCGACAGGGAATATCAGGCAATTATATGGGGGCACCTAAAGCAAAAGAGCGGTGTCATTGAATCCAGACTTGCGAGAGATAAACGCGACAGAAAAAAAGTTGCTGTACTAAGAGATGATGAAGAAGGCGGTAAAAATGCTATAACAATTTATAATGTAATCGAAGAATACGGTTTTCTAAGTCTTGTTCGACTGAACCTGAAAACAGGAAGGACACATCAGATACGAGTACATCTTTCATCAAAAGGTCATCCCGTCTTCGGTGATGAGACATACGGTGGATGTGTACCCCATTCTGTAAGTTTAACCAATAATATAAAAGCACAGATAAAGAACTTGCTGGAATTGATGCCAAGACAGGCGCTTCATGCGAAGATACTTGGCTTCGTTCATCCGATTACAAAAGAAAAATTATTTTTCGAATCCGAACTGCCTCAGGACATGAAAAATGTTCTTGCCGTGCTGAAACAAAACGCAAGTTGAAGTCACAACTTATTCATTAATTCAAAATGACTTATTTTGCCTCCGAGATGTCCTGCGTATACCATCATCAGATTAACGGCAATAATTAGCAGCAGTACCAGTAAACCCAGCCACACAGGCATGCTTCTCCCTTTCTTGAAAATAAAAAGACAAATAACCGAAATAATTCCTGAAATTTCCATCGCAATGAAACTAAGCCTGGCAAAGTCCTCGTGCGGTTCTATATTTTCCTCCAGAATACCATCCATTCCTTTTACAATGCCGGCAGCCTTGCCGCCGGTGAAAAAAACCGGGATAGTTATCAGTGAAATTAATATAAGCAGGAATAATCCGAATTTTTTGAACTTGTCATCGTTTTTAATGACTCCGTATCCCATAACGATGACAACAATTGTTGTTCCGATTATAGGAAAATGATTCAATATCAGATGTAAGTGTGCCGTGTTTATCATAATTTCTCTTTTATTTTCATAACACGGTAAAGCAATTAAAATTCCATATTTAGAATATAAAGGGAATTATTTTTTTTGTTGTTTCGGCGTATGCAATATAATCCGGTATCCGGTCCAATAAAAGTTTTTCTTCATAATTTAGTTTCAGTGATAAATCAATGAAAAGAATGAGCCAGAGTGTTAATCTGATAAGACTAAAGTCGGAATAGACCATACATGCTGTGATTCCCAGTACGGAAGTGTACATAGGGTGTCTGATAAATTTGTATGGTCCGGTTTTTACAAGTGTGATGTTTTTTACGGGGTCCGGGGCAATATTAAAATTGAACTTTATTATAATCAAAGCCCATATCCCAAGAGAAGAAAATAAAATGAAAAAACCAGAAATGAAAACGTTTTCAGGTAAGGATTTACCGCTTATGATTATAAGAAAAATAACTGCAAATTGAATAATGACATATACGGCTGATTTAAAAGAACCGGGTCTGATTATCATCAAACAAGTTTAATGACGTCTTCGACATCTCTTCTTGGAGTTGACTTGACCTCTTTTCCGTAGCCTAACCTTATTATCATCTGCGGATAATAATTTGTATTGATAAGTTCTCTCAGTTTGTCGAAAAGTTCAGGTACTTCAAGAGGTTGATTCAAGTATGATGCCGCGATACCTTCGGAGCATGCTCTTAACAGCAGTTTCGAAAGTGTCATTCCTGTTTTCAGCCAGTCAATTGGTTTGTTGTCTTTGCTTTCAAGCACTCCGAGCACCGGAGAGCCTTTTACGAGATTTCTGTCCCTGCCTGCCTGAATGTCTCCCCAGTTCAGGTTGCCGATAAAGAAAGGACTTCCGTATGAAATCAAATCTCCCATACCGAATGCATAACCCGGTATGCCGTCCTTGCTGGATGTACGGTTTGGGTGTACCCATTGGGCAAGTTCTCTGCAGAAACTTTTGTTCTGCGACTGTGTTCTGTCGCCGAGTTCTATCATCTTTGTCATTTCTTCTCTCAATCCGCCTGCTTCTACCACGCTGAACCTGACATCTTTGTCATCGTTAGCGGCAGCCATAAGTTTCTGAAGAGTAATTCCGTCAATTATTTCTTCCGCGAAGGGGAGTCTGTTTGTTCTTCTGTTGGGAATTGCTTTAAAATAAATTTTATCCGCATCAGTCGGCTGATAATCTCGTGCCTTTACTTTTATTGTTGCAAGCAGGTCATTATCCGAATCGCTTGGGAAATAAATAATTTCAGGTTCGAAGCCGAAATATTTCATCGTTACAATCAGGTTAGTCAATGCAGCGCCGCAACTGATAATCAACTCTCTGTCATCAGGATCGATAACAGGAAGCGCTCTTGTTCTGTCCGCGTATAGATTCAAAGACTCTTCATGAACTTCAAAAACCCACGGCTGGGTATTGTGTCCCGAAGGTGCAAGAATTGCGTACCTGACGAAAAATTTGAATTTTTCTTTTATGCTTCCGAATGAAGGGAAATGGTCTTCAGATACAGTCCAGGCGGAAAGATTGTTGCGCATTTTTAAACTCCTTATATATTTAATTTTGTTTTAAGATAATTAATTATTATAAAAAATATAATATTAAAATTAAAATAAAAGTTTCTTTTTTCATAATGTTTCGCTAATTTAAACCGTTGTTAATTAATGACAAATGATGAAATTGAGCGTTTCTAATTACTATATGGACATCATCATGCTGTTTATGGTTTCTCTTATTTACGAATTCCTGCTGCTCAATTTACTGTAAATATAAAATCGGCTTCTGATTGTTGTTGAATATTCATGAAATTCTCTGCTTATTATTCGATTACTATTCTAACGATTTGGAAAAACCCTTTATAAGTTTATTAATTTATTAAAATTATGGATCAGCAGGATTTATATTTTAGAGTAAAAGAACGCGTAAAAAGAATACGGGCTTTTTATGAACACTTATTCGTCTATATAGTTATTGTGTCAGGTGTTACAGTAATAAACTATATTGATTCTCCTGATGATTTGTGGTTCTACTACCCGATGATAATCTGGGGAGTAATTGTTATAGCCCATGCAATAAAAGTCTTTGGAAAGGGCAGGACGTTGGTCGAAGAGTGGGAAGATAAAAAAATGAAAGAACTGTTGAAGACCAAAAAGAGCAATGAGAATTAGTTTTCAGCCTTAATATTTCTACCGTCGCATATAAGTCTGACTGCGTTATCAGTATCCGTTCTGAATATCCGTGCCCCTGTCTCTTTAATTCTTTCCGTTACAAATTCGGAAAAGATTCTTGATTTTTCCCCCGCAGTCGAAATTATACATAAATCCGGTTTCACTTTTACAAGGAACTCAACACCGGTAGATTTATCGCTTCCTGCTTTTGCGATTTTCAATACATCCGATTTAAGAAAATCATTGTAAATATTAATAATATTCATCTCGTCGTCTTTAACTGTGTTTCCCGCGAAAAGGAATGAACGTTCACCGTATACTAGTTTTGTCATAAATGATTTCTCTTCCTTATTTTTAAGAAAATAAAATCTGAGACTCCCGTATCCCGAAATCATTTCGGTATTATCGATTGTCTCTATTTCCGTTTGATTCCTGATAATAAGGTCGGCAAGTTTACTCTTAATATCTACGCTGTTTACGGCAATTATTTTCTTGATCCTGAAATTGTCGTACAGGTTTTTAATGCAATAATAATTCTTGTTTATGTTTGTTGTGATTACCAGAAGGCTGATTTCAGCGGCTTGCTTTCTTTTCAGATAGGGGATTACTCTCGCTGAATTAGAGCGGCTGAAAGGGGTTTCGGTTCCCGCATCTATTAGTATTTGACTTCCGTCCGGCGTTTCTATGTGAGCGCAGTCTGAATTTCCGATGCTTAGATAAGTAATCTTGAGCGAACTGCTATCCTGATATCCGTAAATAACAAAACACAAAACGATAGTGATTGAAATCAAAATTCGCGGAATGAAATTTGTCCTTTCTGAGGTTGCAAGAATGAAAATCACGAAATAAAATGTGATGATTGATAAAGTTGTAATCCCGAATATTTCCACATAACTGTAATTAATTGATGAGCATTCTTTAATGAACCATAACTGAAACATCAGAAGAAGTTTGTTGCTCGCTGCAATTACCGAACACAGAAAAGATGAGAATGTTCCCGTTATAATCTGAAAAAACCCCAGTGCAAGCGAAATGTTCGAAAGCGGAATCGCTATCAGGTTCGCAAAAATACCAATCAAAGATATCTTCGAAAAATATAAAACCGTTATCGGTAAAACTCCTATCTGTGCCGTGATTGTAGTTAATAATAAAACGAACAATTTGTTTAGCAGAAGCCTGATACCCTTTTTCCTTTTTCCGAATCCCGGAAATAAATGATTGAATCTCTCCATAAAAAAAACTATGGATAAAACCGAACTGTACGTTAGTATAAACCCCGGGTTGAATAATTGTTTTGAGTCAATTGCTAGAATTACGATTGCTGAGAAACCTGTTATATTGTAAAAATTGATTTTTCGCTGAACAACCAGAACTATTAAAATTAACGCTCCCATGATAACCGCTCTTATTATAGACGCAGTGGCTCCGGTGAAGTAAGTGTAAAATGTCAGCGCAATTATATAAAGAATTATCTTAGGAATAAGATGCACCCTGAAGAAACTGAAGATGAATGATAAAATCAGAATTACGTATGCTACGTTTAATCCCGATACTGCGAGTATGTGCATTACGCCTGCTTTCACGAAATCATCTTTTATCTCAGCCGATAAATCGCTTCTGTAACCCGTTACAAGTCCGTTCAGAAAAGCCGCTTCGTCTCCTCCGATATACTCGTTAATATTCGCGATGGCGTATTTTCTCGCCGGCAGTATAATGTTCTGCTCTATATAATTTAAATTGTTCCTGCTTATTATTTCGATATCGTCGGGATAATGCACTCTGAATGTTTTGTCAATATCATTTAAATAAAGATAATTCCTGTAGTTGAATTCACCCGGGTTTGTTTCTTCGGGCGCGTCCGTAAGGTCGCCGAATAGTAATATTCTGTCGCCTGCTTCGGGAAGTACTGCCGAATCTCTGCTCACTATCTGTTTTGACGGTTTTATGCTGACAAGTATATTGCCGGATATGTTTAAAGTGTCTTTTTCGAGAATTAAATTTTCTGCGTTTAATGTAAATCTGATTTTATCTCTCGTTGTTTCAGGCAGGTCGGATATAACGCCCGTCACAAAAATATTGGAATAATTTCTGCTGATGTTCAGAACAGACTCCCTTTCAAGATGGTGAAAATCGAAATTTGATTTTGCTATGCCTGCCAATATTATCAGTACGAATAATATTATGCTGTTATTATAAACTTTCCCTTCTCTGTTTAAGAATAATACAATTATCAGTAATATGATTAACAAAAAAATAATAAGCCGGCTAAAAACAATTGCGCGGCCGATGCATATTCCTACACAAAAGAACACCGCGAAAATAAAAGAAGGCGCTGTAGATAATTTGTTTATTAACATGATATAAATTTACCTATAATTTCTTTGTTTTCAAGTCAATTTATTAAGCAGTTAAAAACTTAGACTTTTTTAAGCGAACATATTTCTTTAATTTGAAAAATGAATATTGTTGAAATAATTAAGAAAAAACGCAATGGCGGGAAACTGACACGTCGGGAAATCAGTTATTTGATACATGGTTACCTCGATGGTGAAGTAGCGGATTATCAAATTACGGCTTTCCTTATGGCAGTTTATTTCAGGGGAATGGATGACGAGGAAACTATCAATCTGACTGAAATTATGCTGAACAGCGGTGATATTATTGATCTCAGCCGTATAAAAGGCGTTAAGGTCGATAAACATTCCACAGGCGGAGTGGGAGATAAAACTTCTTTAATTCTTGCACCTCAACTGGCGTCATTGGGAGTATTTGTTCCTATGATTTCAGGCCGCGGTCTCGGACATACGGGCGGTACTCTCGATAAACTCGAATCGATTCCTGGCTTCAGGATTAACATGGATGTAGAAGAGTATAAGAAAACGCTTGAAAAGGTCGGTTGTGTTATGATAGGTCAAACAACTAAAATAGCGCCGGCAGATAAAAAGATATATGCCTTAAGAGATGTGACCGCAACTGTTGACAGCCTGCCTCTTATTATATCAAGTATTCTGAGTAAAAAACATGCTGAAGGTGCGGAAGCGCTGGTTTTTGACGTGAAGATAGGCACGGGGGCAAATCTGCAGGATGAAAAAGAATCGGAAAAACTTGCTAAGCAGCTTGTGAGCGTGTCAAAAAAATTCGGTACGAAGGCAATCGCCGTTTTAACCGATATGAACCAGCCTCTCGGTAATAAAATTGGGAACTGGCTCGAGACTGAAGAGTGCATCGAGGTAATGAAGGGAAAGAAAGTTGACGATTTATTAAAAGTAAATAATGTACTTGCAGGCGCCATGCTTCTTCTTGCCGGAAAAGCAAAAGATATTGACGAAGGCGAAATTATTGCAGGTCAGGCAATAGATAACGGTACGGCATATAATAAATTCCTTGAAATGGTGGAAGTTCAGGACGGCGATGTGAGTTACATAAAGGATTACAAAAATCTGAAACGTCCGGCGCACAGCCATAAATTTGTTTCTGAAAAAGAAGGTTACATTACAAAACTTGACGCTTTCAATATCGGTGTTGCTTCAGTTGAATTAGGCGCGGGCAGGAAAACTGCAGAAGATAAAATTGATTATCTGTCTGGTATTATACTGAGTAAAAAATGCGGCGATAAAGTCAGTCACGGAGAGGTCATCTGCGAACTTTTCGCCGAGAATGAGGACAGGATTATTAATGCTAAGGAATACGTAAAGCGCGCAATCGAAATCGGTGATGAAAAGAAATCACAACGCAAATTAATAATTGATATCATAGACTGATGTTTGGTTTAAGCAGAAAACTAATATCATCTGCGTTCACTGCGATTTTTATTCTTATGCTTGTTGTTTACGTGGTTTACAATAAGTATAAAGATGAAAGCGGGGACAATCCCCGGACGAATAAGTCTTCCGAACTTCTAACTGTGAAGAGGGTAGTGGACGGCGATACATTCCTGTTGTCCGACGGCGAAAGAGTCAGGCTGCTGGCAATAGATACACCCGAAAAATTTGAATCTAAAAAACTGGACAAAGATGCGGAATCAAGCGGCAAGGATAAAAAGACAATAAAGAAACTCGGTCAACTTGCAAGCGATTATGTGAAAAATCTTGTTGAAGGGAAAAAAGTAAGACTGGAAAAAGAACCGAATTATGAAGATAAGGACAAATACGGCAGATTGTTAAGATATGTATATCTTGAAGACGGTACGTGCGTTAATGCAAAAATCATAAGCGACGGCTACGGGCAGGTCTATGAAAGTTATCCTGTCTCGAAAACAAATGAGTTCAGAAAACTTCAGAGGGAAGCCCGTGAGAACGGAAGGGGACTCTGGGGAAATATAGAAGGATTAGAACAATTCAAATAAAAAATATGAATAATAAAATATTAGATACAGCAGTTACGTTTGACGACGTTTTGCTCGTTCCGTCAAAATCGAAAGTTTTACCCCGCGACGTCGATATAAAAACGAAACTGACAAGAAATATAACTTTAAACATTCCTCTTCTTTCGGCTGCAATGGATACTGTAACCGAATCGGAACTTGCTATAGCAATTGCCCGCGAAGGCGGTATGGGAATCATACATAAGAACATGACTCCCGATAAGCAGGCAGAACAGGTTGATAAGGTTAAAAGAAGCGAAAGCGGAATGATAATGAAACCTGTCACTTTGATTGCAGGCAACACTATAGGCGATGCCAACAGGGTCATGGAGAAATTTAAAATCTCCGGTATCCCGATAATTGACAATAACGGAAAACTTATCGGCATACTTACTAACCGCGATTTGAGATTTAATCCCGATGAGCACATACTCATTGAAAAGATTATGACAAAAGATAATCTTATTACCGCTCCGGTCGGAACCGATCTGGACAAAGCCGAAAAAATATTGCAGAACCACAGAATCGAAAAACTTCCCGTTGTCGATAAGAACGGTTACTTAAAAGGACTGATTACTTTTAAGGATATTCAGAAACGCAAAAGTTTTCCGAATGCCTGCAAGGATGAATTCGGAAGACTGAGGGCTGGCGCCGCGGTCACAATTTCAAAAGATACCATGGAAAGAGTTACAGAACTCGTAAAAGCAAGCGTCGATGTTGTCGTTGTTGACACTGCTCACGGGCATTCTCAGGGAGTTCTCGATATGGTCAAACGGCTTAAATCAAAATTTGATATCGAAATTATTGCGGGCAACGTTGCAACTGCCGAAGCAACTGTTGATTTGATTAAAGCAGGCGCGGACTGCATTAAAGTCGGCATCGGAGCGGGTTCGATTTGCACAACAAGGGTAATTGCAGGCGTCGGTGTTCCGCAGTTGACGGCAATTCTTGAATGCGCGAATGCCGCATCCAAATACGGAATACCGATTATTGCAGACGGCGGATTAAAGCAGACAGGCGATGTTGCTAAGGCAATAGCGGCTGGCGGTGATTCAGTGATGATAGGCGGAATGTTTGCCGGTACTGACGAAACACCGGGCGAAAAAGTTTTATATGAAGGAAGAAGTTACAAAATGTACAGAGGCATGGGCTCTATAGAAGCAATGAAGGAAGGCTCCAAAGACAGATACTTCCAGGATGCGGAAGATGATATCAGAAAACTTGTTCCTGAAGGAATTGAAGGAATCGTTCCTTACAAAGGTCCGCTGAAAGATACTATCTATCAGATTATCGGCGGACTCAGAGCCTCGATGGGATATTGCGGAGCCAAAGATATTAAAGATATGAAAACAAAAACAAAATTCACAAGGATTACAAATTCCGGTTTGAGAGAATCTCATCCGCATGATGTAAAGATTACGAAAGAAGCGCCTAATTACGGTATGAAAGGGTAAACTAAATCGTAACATATTCTGTTCTAATATTTTGTAATCAAAATAATTTTAAAAATGGATAATTATAATCAATATGCAGTCCCTCAGTCTGTAAGCACGAGTACAACGGACGTGAGGAGATTTATGCTCAGCGTTTACAACTGGATGACGCTCGGGCTTGGAATAACCGCGTTTGTATCATTCGGCGTTTACAGGGTGGAAGGATTGATGAAAATTTTGTACTCGAATCCAATGCTGATTTGGGGTTTATTTATTTTGCAGATTATTACGGTCCTTGTGATATCAGCCGGAATAAATAAAATACCTTCAATTGTTGCCGTCGGACTTTTCTTTTTCTATTCGTTTCTGACAGGGATTACTTTCTCGGTTTTATTTATGGTATATACATCAACTTCGATTGCCTTCACTTTCTTCACATGTGCCGCTATGTTCGCTTCGGTAAGCGTTTTCGGTTACATTACGAAAATGGATATGACAAGGTTCGGAGGCTATTTGTTTATGGCATTGATTGGATTGATAATTGCATCGGTAGTAAACATATTTCTTGAGAGCACGATGATTTACTGGCTTACGTCTTATGCAGGTGTTGTAATATTCGTAGGGCTTACCGCTTATGATACACAGATGATTAAGAAAACGGGAATGTTTGTGGACTCTGAAAGCGAAACAGGCAAAAAGGCTGCTGTAATGGGAGCATTGAGATTGTATCTCGATTTCATAAACCTTTTTCTGTATCTGCTGAGATTCATGGGTAACAGAAAGTAGTTATTAAGAATATAAAAAATAATAATGCCGTCCTGTATATGAGACGGCATTTTTTATAATGATTTTAATTCCTGCAATTGATGTGCTCTCTATATATCCATAAAGACTCTCGTTATTATGCATAATCGGATTAAGCGTTTATCTAAGTATTTTTATAATATTATTTTAAATCCGCCGATTGCTGAGAATGCAATGAATTTATTGCCTTCTAAATCCCTGTAAAGGTCGTATTGAAAGTCGAAGAGGAGCCTTTTGCTTAATTTAATATTAAGTCCGGCGCCCAGTGCGGCAGAATAATGATATGAATACCAGCCATTATTTGTGAATAATAAATTACCAATTTTATAACTGTAATTGTCTATAAAACTAGTTTCGTGATTTAATGAGAATTGAAAATATGGATTCACATTTTGTTTCCTTAGGTAATATCTGGCTCCAAGTGAAATCGAAAGTCTGTAAGTAGCCGGATTCTTTACATCAGTTATATAATCGGAATTATATCTATCAAACATATATTTAATGTCATTACCCGTAAATTGATACAGCCCTCTCGCGAAAAAAGATAAATTGTCCGATTTTACGTATTCCAATTCCAGACCAAGGGAATTTAGATAATGATTTGGTTCATACAATGGCTTTTCTCCGATATAACTTCCTCCGTATATTCCTACTGTAAAATAATCACTTGTGTCTTTGAATTGAGCGTATCCTGTTGAATATAAAACCAGCAATGAAACAATAATGAGTTTTTTCATAATAAGGCAGATTTGATTCGAGTATAAGTTATGGAAAATTACATTTATTTAACATGCAGAAATGTAATTAATACCGGTAACTATATATAAGTTAGGACAAGATTTAAACAACCTCAACAACCCCGTTATCTTTGAAGTTTATTATTGCGACGTCATATCCATCGGTATATTTGTTGTACATCGTACTCTCGTAAATGAAATTCCCCCCCGCATCATCAACGCTCGATATATCCGGTCTCCTGTTCATCAGCCCTATTACCTCTTCGGGAGTTTTACCCAGTAATATTTCGGTAAACTTTTCTTTGGTTAGTTCTTTCGTGTAAAGTCCCGGTATTGTCGTTTTTGTTTCCATTTTTCTGCTTTAATTTTTACAAAGATAGAAAGAATGGATACAAATAAGCGGACTTAGACAAAATTTATGCGTATGGGTCGCCCTTCATAAATTCTTCCATATCCATGTTCAGGTGTTTGGCTATTTTGTTGATTTTGTAATTTATTTTATTCCACGCCAAAGCGGTTTCTTGATTCTGTTTGTCGACCTGCTCTTTCAGTTCCTCTAACTTTTTTAGAATTTCCTGTTCTTGTGTCATTTCGTAACTCCTTCCTAAATATTAGTTTAGTCTCAAAAGTCGCAATAATCCCCCGTAATTACAATATAAATTTAGTGCATAAATTAGGTACTTGACAGGACAAATGATTTATGTTATATTTGTACTAACAAAAGATAACACCAATGGGATACAACAATTTAATAGACGTTCAAAAACATTTTCCAGACGAAACAGTTTGCAAAGAACACTTAGCACAATTAAGATGGAACGGCGAGACCACTTGTCCGTTCTGCGATTGCAAGAAAGTATATAAAATAAAATCGGGATATAAATGTTCTAATCCTAAGTGTTATAAAAAATTTACTGTGTTAGTTGGAACATTTTTCGAGAACACAAAAATCCCTTTAAGCAAATGGTTTGTGGCGATATACATTGCAACATCTCACAAGAAAGGTATTTCATCTCTACAGTTGAGTAAGGATATTAGCGTAACTCAAAAGACAGCATGGTTTATGTTGCATAGGATTAGAGAGATGTTAAAAAACAATTCGTCTAAAATGTTAAGCGGAACGATTGAAGTTGATGAAACTTATATAGGCGGGAAAAACGAATTTAAGCACATAGATAAAAAAGTCAAGAAGTCGCAAGGCAGAGCATCCAAAGATAAAACTCCAGTATTCGGAATGTTACAAAGAGACGGCGTTGTAGTGTCAAAGCCCGTAGATAACGTAACCAAGGCAACCTTGCAGGGCGTAATAAATAAATCAGTTAGAAAAGGCAGTACCGTAATTTCGGATGAATGGGGCTCTTATAAGGGATTAGAAAAGAGATACAACCATAGATATATATTTCATAATTTAGGTGAACACGCAATCGGTAACGTACACACAAATACAATAGAGGGCTTTTGGAGTTTGTTAAAGAGAGGTATCGTTGGAATTTATCACTCTGTAAGCCCTAAGCATTTAGAAAAATATTGCGATGAATTTAGCTTTAGGTATAATACAAAGGATTACAGCGAACAAGATAGGTTTAATAAATCAATTAGTCAGTGTTCCGGCAGATTAAAGTACAATCAATTAATAGCACAATGAGCAAAGGGAAACCAAAGAAAAAGAGAGCAGACAAATACGAGAAAAAAGTTAAAATTGAGGGGGATTTAGATTCCGTCCTAAAGGTTTTAATTAAATCGCCATCGCCACTGCTAAAGAAACGGAAAGGGAATAAAAAGGCGTAACAAGGCGGCAATTTCATTTATAAAACAAACATAGATAAGAGGCAATAATGGATATAGACACCTTGAGATTGCTATTTGATTCTTTAATCGTCAAAGAACCCGAAAAACAATTTGATTATTTAGCGGGGATTATCGGTGCTTCAAGTATACTTTTCAATATTCTTACCGTTATATTTATCCACCAAAGAACTCACTCAAATAGTTATTACGACAAAATTCTCGATAAACGAATCAACGCTTACGGGCTGTTATCCGATTTCATAAAGCACCTTTACATAAGAAATGCTATCCCGTTACCCGATGGGGGTAAATTGCGCGTTCATAGGTTTTTCTTAGATAAAGATAGTTTTGATAAATTCAAACGGGGATTTTTAAACGTTTCTACTTATTCAATTTGGTTTAGTGAGGAGCTAAGCGTAAATTTAAACGAATTGGGTAACGTGTTATTCGAAATTCAGGAAAAATTTACCGATAGCGAGCCGAACACATACCCCGTGGTCGGCGCACTCTACCACGACAAACTGGCGCAACACTATGCCACCCTATATAATTTAATTATTAAAGATTTAATTACCCTACATAAAACAAAGAAGTTTTTGAAAAATCGGAATACCGCTCTCAATAAGGTGTTGGCAGATAGGTTTAAGGGGAATGGGGCATAAACCCTCCGATATACCTTATTCAGAACGGGATAAAGGCAACTCAAGAAATAACGCTGTTCCTTACTAAACGGGTTATTCCACTCTCTCTCTAATGCCTGAATCATGGGAATGGACTCTATCCAAACGGGCAAACCCGTTTCTTCTAAATCCGAGTAAATATCAGCAATACTCTCTGCTAATGTATTTTTTTTCATTTTTATTCTATTTTCCCCCTTGTCCTAAGTGGTATATAGTTACCTTAATACCATCTTCTTACAACAAAAACCCTGCTCGATTTTGAAAAATCATTTGCGGGCTGCAGATTTGCATAGAGTTTCTCAAGACGTGTTTTAATTTCCGTTTTATGCACTCCTATATTCGGAGAACTCTCAACCGTATATTCCTTATCGTAAACTATTACTACGTGACCTTTTAAAACAATGAGGTCCAGCGGTTTTAACAGCGAGATAATTTCGTCAATACTTTTACCTTCAATATCAACGGTATTACCGAATGTTGCCAGCGATGATGTGTTGCGGGGAGTGCATCCGTTTGTAGCCTGGTACAGCAGGCCCGAACAGTCAACTCCTCTGAGCGTCCACAGACTCTCCGTTTCCTTGGAAATTTTTTCCTTCGGCTTATATAATTTCAACATTCGTTTTATGCCGTCCGCGCAATTTCCTCCCCACATATAAGGATATCCCGTAAGCCTGTTTAATTCTTTCAGAATATCTACCTGTCCGGGCATTTTTTTTCTTCTGGCATCGGGCGGCGAATAATATACATCCACCATGCGGCTGTCAACGTAGAAGTTTCCTTTGTAATCATAATCATCCGTAGTTACTTTGAAATATTTGAGATTTCTGTCTTCGAATACAATTACTTCGTGTATATTGAAAGCAGTTCCGGGCAGTGCGATAAATTCCATTTCATCAATAAGTCCGTCTCTCAACTTAACGCTTTTACCGTCATTTCCCCCGAATACAAGGAAAAAATCATAAGTATTAAGCACCGGAGTGTAATCTGCCGCTACAGCATACGTCTGTGCATGAGATTTTACGGCAACGAACAGCAAAAATAATAATAAAAGCCTTGTCCTCATCAAACTTTATAAATTGTTAAAGAAATTTAATATGATTAAATTGATATTTATTATAAAAATACAGAACAAAATTGTCAAGATGAAAAAGCTCATTCTTGTATTATTTCTATTATCTGCCGCTATTGCGAATTCGCAAATAGTAATTAATGAAGTCATGTACGCTCCGACATCACCGATGAAAGAATGGTTCGAATTGTACAACACGTCTTCTTCTCCCGTTAATATTCAAAACTGGAAGTGGAGAGACGCCGCGCAGTCGAATCCGATAAGAACGATTACAACCAGAAGCGTGGAAATCGGCGCTAATTCTTTTGTCGTTGTTTGTGAGGACTCGCTGAATTTCAAGTCCTCATATCCCGCATTCAGCGGTATTGTGCTTCAGTCATCGGGATGGAATGCGCTGAATAATTCCGGAGACGAAAATGTAGTCCTGTATAATGCGGCGTCCTTAACAATCGACTCGCTGACTTATAATAATACATGGGGCGGTTCAAGCGGCGCTTCACTCGAGAAAAAGAATCCGGCAGGTCCCGCGAATTCTTCAGGCAACTGGGGCACGTGCATTGACCCATCAAAAGGAACGCCCGGAAGAGTGAACTCTCTGACGCCTAAACTTTACGACCTTATTTTAAAATCATTCGCGATTACTCCCTCAAGCCCTTCAGTAGGGGATACGCTTAAATTAAATTTCTGGATAAAAAATATCGGATTAAATTCCGCTAATAATTATACTCTGAACATATATAAAGATGTCAACTTCGACAGCATTCCTCAGCCGTCTGAATTATTGAATTCGCAGTTGTTTACTTCTGCCCTTAATCAGAATGATTCTTTGAATTACATTTTTAATATTCCCGGAATTGACAGCGGGAAAAAACAGTATATCGGTAAATTAATATATACACCTGACCAGGACACGCTCAACAACATGCTTGTAAACAGTGTAAATGTCGGCGGACAGGTTATATCAAGCGGACTGGTTATAAACGAAATTATGTATGCTCCGCAAAATCCCGAGCCTGAATGGGTTGAGTTATACAATAATTCAAATTCGGCAATAAATATTAGAAACTGGAAAATTGCGGACAGTACCGCTCAAAGCAGTCCGATACTTATTACGGCAAATGACAGAATTATAAATGCTAACGATTATCTTGTAATTGCAAAATCAAATGTGATTAAAACAGTTCACCCGTCTATTGATACAAGCAAAGTTCTGTATCTTTCATCATTACCTACACTTAACAACGATAAAGATAAAGTAATTATATTTAATAATGCGTCGACGATTGTCGATGAAGTCTCTTATAAATCTAACTGGGGCGGAAGCAGCCGGAATTCGCTTGAAAGAATATCCGTAACAAGACCGTCAAACGATTCAACAAACTGGATTACTTCGCTTGACTGTGAATACTCAACGCCCGCGAGACAAAATTCATATTCCAATGTTGTGCCTGCGTCAAAGAACGATTTGGTGATTAATGAAATCATGTTCGACCCGTTTACCTTCAGTTGCGAGTGGTTTGAATTATTCAATAGGTCGGGAAAATACATTAACCTTAACGGATGGAAAGCAGTTGTATCAAACGATAATGTCAATCTGTTCGATACATGTAATTTCTTTTTAAGACCAGGGGCATATCTCGTTATTGCAGCCGATACTACATTGTATAATCGATTCGGATATTTAAGATATACTGACAGTACTTTCAGGGTTGTTATCAAATCGAATTTGTCATTAAGCAACAGCGGTGCAATGTTAAGAATCTGCGATGTACTGAATAATACTGTTGACTCTGTAGTGTATAGTCCGAAATGGCACAACAGCAATATTAGCGATACAAAAGGGTACTCGCTTGAGAGGATTTCAACAGAACTCGTAACGACACTTCCGTCAAACTGGAGTTCCTGCGCCGATCCGCTTGGCGGAACACCTGGAAAAAAGAACAGTATATTTATTCAAAACAACAAAGAATCTTCACTGAGTGTATCGCCTAACCCGTTTTCTCCTGACGGAGACGGGCGGGAAGATTTTACAATAATAAAATATAAACTTAAAGCAAATACTTCGTTCGTCAGAGTCAAGATATATGACGCTAAAGGAAGAATCGTAAGGACTCTGCTGAATAATCAACTTAGCGGCAGCGAGTCGCAGATGATTTTCGACGGTAAAGACGACAGCGGAAATAAACTTCGGATTGGAATATACGTTGTATTCCTTGAGGCAATTGACGATAAAGGCGGTACAATTGAACAAGCCAAAACGACAATAGTTGTTGCTGCAAAACTTTAAACATATATGCTGAATAAAAGAAATTTATATATTTTAATAGCGGTAATATCTTTCGCCGTTTACTATAATTCGCTAAGCAATTCATTTGTATTCGACGATGAAAGTGTTGTGCAGACAAACCCTTCAATTCAGACTCTTTCTAACATCCCGAAATTTTTCACCGCCGATGAAGGATTCCATAAAGTAATTGGCAGATATTACAGACCGCTTGTATCGACTCTCTATGCTGTCGATTATGCAATCTGGGGGCTGGATGCATACGGTTTTCATCTGACTAACGTACTAATCCACGTTATTTCCTGTCTGCTTCTGCTTGCCGTACTATTGAAACTCTTCGGTGATTATAAATACGGATTGCTTGCGGCTCTAATCGGCGCATTGATTTTTGCCGTTCACCCTATTCATACCGAAGCAGTCAGTTGGGTTAGCGGAAGAACCGATTCGCTCGTTACCCTTTTCTTTTTCGCCTCGCTTCTTATGTATATTAATTTCACTGATGATGAAAGCAGAAAAAAATGGCTTTATCTTTCACTTCTGTTTTATGCGCTCGGACTTCTGTCAAAGGAGATGATAGTCACAATGCCTGTCTTTATTCTGCTATATGATTTTGTCTATAGAAAGAAAAATACCGATTATCTGAAACAAAACATCGCCGCATACGCATCTTTTATAGTGATTACTTTGATATTCGTATTACTAAGATATTTATTGCTGAAGGACATTCCGGACAGGACAACATATTTTTATTTTTACGGAAAAGATTTCGGTACTGCTTTTTTCACTATGCTGAAAACAATACCTATATATTTTAAATTACTCATATTCCCGGTAAATCTGCTGTATCATTACAACGGAACAATACCCGATTCAAATTCGTTGCTTGATGTTAAAGTGATAATATCCGTGATTTTTATTGCTGTATTGTTTTTATTAGCGGCATATTTTTACAAAAAGCACAGCGTTAAAAGTTTTTGCATTCTGTCCTTCTTTGTATCTCTTATGCCGGTTATGAATATAATTCCTACAATGAATTTCATGGCGGAAAGATTTTTGTATATGACTTCTTTTGCGCTCACTCTTATTATCTCATATATAATAGTCACTTACTTGAACGACAAAAACAAGAATCTTATACTTTCGCTCTTTATCATAATTGCGGTGATATTTTCATACCTGACATTAAACAGAAACAAAGACTGGAAAGATAACGATACTTTGTATTCTACTGCCGACGGTATTGACGGAAGCGTACTGCTGGTAAACGCAGGGAATATTTATGCAAATAAAAAAAATTATGACGAAGCGGAAAAACGATATAGGAAGGCAATTGAAATCCGCGATAATTCAGTACTAGCGCATCATAACCTCGGTCTGATATTTTTGCTTAAAGGGAATATCGACTCCGCTGAGATACAGATAAAGAAAGGGCTTGAAATAGATTCGCTTGCACCCGACGGCTACTTTCAGTTGAGCAATATATATGAACGAAAAGGAAGAATAGACGAATCAATAAAAGTGCTTGAAAAACTACAGACGTTTGCCCCGAACTACAGGAATTCCGGCGAAATATTAACATCCCTGAAACAGAATTTATTATCTCCGCAAGGAATCGTGCCTGACAGTTTGAAGCAAAAAGGCGAAAGTATTAATCAGATACAGATGCTTGAGAAACGCTCGTATGACTATTACAAAGAAAATAAATATAAAGAAGCAATTAAAGATCTTACCGAGTTGGTGAAGATAAGTCCTGCGGGCAAATCGGGATATTATAATAATATTGCATTGTGCTATGAAGGTTTGAAAGATAATGTGAAATCTAAGGAATATTATATCAAAGCATTGACCGCGGACGAAAATAATGTTAATGCTCTGGGCGGGATGGCAGAAATATATTTAAAAGAGAATAATAAGCAAAAGGCAATTGAAAATTATAAGAAGATACTCAAAATAAATCCTTCGGACGAGAATGCCGGAATAAAATTAGATTCTTTAAATAAAAAATGAATGACCCTTTGACTCTCAATAAGGAAAATAAGAACCCAAAATATATCGATTTATTTCCGGCGGTTTTAATTGCCGTTGCTGCGGGGCTTATTTCTCAGTATTTATCATATTTCTATGATTACGGTTATGCATACAGAGACGCTATATTCCGTATGGAGGCTGCAAGGCGGTTTTTCGATAATTTAAATCCGGGAATAATTTCTCAGATAGGGACGGTATGGCTTCCCGTACCGAATTTAATATTAATGCCGTTTGTATGCATTGATTATCTGTGGACTACAGGACTGGCAGCCGCTATAGTGAATTTTCCCGCATTTGTTTTAAGCGCAGTCTTTATTTTTCTTTCATTGAGGAGACTTACGAATAACGCTGCAGCCACGTGGTTCGGATTTATTATTTATGTTTTTAATTATAACATTCTGTATTTCCAGACTACTGCGATGACAGAACAGTTGTATCTTACATTTCTTATCGGTGCGTTTTATTCTCTTCTCGTATGGTCTGAAACTGGCAGTGTAAAGTCCCTCCTTGCCGCTTCATTTTTTACAATGCTGAGCACCGGAACGAGGTATGATGCCTGGCCTGTGGCATTAGCAGCGGTTGCAATTGTATTCATTGTCAGCATTCCGCAAAAAAAATATTTCAGGAATTCAATAATATTCGCCTCTCTGCCTGCAGCCCTTATCATCTGGTGGTTCGTGCATAACTGGTATTTCTACGGTGATGCGCTTGAGTTTTCAAGAGGAAAATTCTCAACGCTGCATCAATTGAAATATTATGAAGATGCCGGCAGACTTCTTACTAAACACAATTTCTTTTTGTCATTCAAAGTATACATTTTCTCGGTATTGTTGTATTCCGGAAATTTATACACAATAATGTCTTTTGCGGGAATTTTATATTATATTCTCAGAAATAAACTGAACCTTAAATCATTTATTCCGTATATATTATGGGTGGCTTTTCCAACTACACTGCTGCTGTTGTATATGGGACAGTTGATAATCGAGCATCCGTTCTCGGACCCTGCTGGATATTTCAACAGCCGATACGGATTATATCTGTTTCCTGCAATAGCGATATTCGCGGGATATTCGGTTCTGCTGCTCGGTAAATCTAAAATAAAAAAATATCTATTTGTTCTGTTGTGGATTGGTTTCGCTGTTCAGCAGGCAGTTTTTCTCGTGAATTTTCCGTACAGTATTCCGTCGCTTGCAGAATCAAAATATTCATACAGCAAAGCAAGTGATGATTTATCCGCATACCTGAAAGAAAATTATAAAGGAGGCAGGATTTTATATGATAACCAGATATTCGCTTTAAATCCGAATACTGGAATTAATTTGAAAGACAGGATAACTTTTCATACTTTTGATCTCGGAGAAAAGGCGATGAAAAAGCCGTCGGAGTACGTTGAATGGGTTTTGATTTATACTGATGCGCCGAATGATAAGATATATGATGCAGTGAAATATAATAATGATTTTCTTGGCAATTACGAAAAAACGTTTACTGAAAACGGTATTGAGGTGTACAGGAAAAAATAATCACTTATTCGTATACCAAAAAATAAATATTGGTTTGTAATTAGATTTGTTATTAATTATTTTTATGAATCGGGGTGTAGATCAGTTGGCTAGATCGCTTGAATGGGGTTCAAGAGGCCGGCAGTTCGAGTCTGCCCATCCCGACCAGTTCTAACTTATTCAAATTTCAGAGAATTATTAAGAAAAAATTTTGTTATAAAAATTAATGGAGTGAAAAATAATATGTATTAATTTAAAATAATTTTTTTTAATTATAAGGAATACAAAAATGAAACTTAAACTACTCTCTCTAGTAAGCGTTTTATTTATTTTGATTCTTTCAATAATCTCAATCAAAGTTGATTCTCAGGTTATTGATCCAAACAGGGACTATCCAGTTTACATACGTCCCGAACTTCCCCCCAGTTTGTTCTCCCCGAATGCAGTTGTTACAATTGGTGATTATGACAACTGGAATGTCGGTACGGACTTTGCTGAAGTTGGCTTAGCTGGAAATCCGATTAATCCTACTAATTTCGCCGCCGCATGGAATTCAACAAGTTCCACTTACGGCTCAATGATTTATTATACGATTAATGGTATAGACTGGTTTGCTTCAACACAACCGACATGGGGCGGTACTATGCAAGGCGACCCCGTAATGACTTGCGATGGTTTCGGTAACTTTTTCTTCGACCAATTATACGGTGGACCCGTAGGTTCAAAAACCGCAAAATCAACAACAGGCGGTATGAACTGGTCCGGCGTTGTTAATGTCGGGACAGGTAACGATAAAAACTGGATAGCCGCTGTACAAACAGGCGGTCCTTATGCAAATTATCTTATTCAGGTAATGACTCCCGGGAATATTAAAAGAAGTACTGATAACGGTGCAACATGGTCTCAGGTCGCTTCATTTTCAAATACATTGCCGGGTGCAATGACTTGTATCGGTCCGAATGGCGCAGTGAACGGCGGAACATTTTATGTAGTAACCCATACAGGTTCATCAACCGCTGCAACTTATTCTTTCTACTGTTCTACTGACGGCGGTACTACCTGGACACAGAAAAGTGCACAAAATTTTTCCGGTTATATTGGGACACAGTCTGCAGGAAGACACTCGGTCCAAAATATGAGAACAAGACCGTATCCTTTTATTATTGCCGATAACAGCAACGGACCTTTCAGAGGCAGACTCTATTTAACTTATGCCAAAAATACTCCGAATGCAGATGGTCAAAAGCCGGATATTTTCTTAAGATATTCTACTGATCAGGGTGCAACATGGTCTTCTGAAACTCTTGTAAATGACGATGCAAACACTACAGCAAATAATAACTGGTTCCCCTCGACATGGTGCGATATAACAACAGGTAAACTCTATATCAAATGGCTTGATACAAGAGATTGTCCGACTAGCGACAGTTGCCTGGTTTATGGAACTATTTCAACTGACGGCGGGGTTACTTTTGCCGCAAATAAACCGATTTCAAACAAGAAATATAGAATTAACTGCACGTCATGCAACGGCGGTACTCCTGCGTATCTCGGTGATTACGATTACCTGAATTCAAACGGGAAAGTTGCTATGGTCGCATGGACGGATTTCAGAAATAATAATTTCGGAAATTACGTGGCATATTTCCCGGATTATGCAATGAGAATGAATCCTACTTCCGGCTCGATTGCCAATCCTAGCGGAACTGCCGATTTCAAAATGGTAGTCCCTTCGGTAAAACTTTATACTGATACGGTAATTGTTACTTCCGCAATTACACCAACACCTTCGGTAGGAAATTTTGTAATTTCATACCCTTCAGCAGGTGGTAATAAATTAAAATCGTATCCTGACTCGCTGATAGTTAGAGTCGCAGTTAACAACGTTACTCCGGGTTCTTATACTATGACAGTCACTGCTAAAGGTCCTAACGGAACACCGGTACATCAGAGAACAGTTGCGCTGACAGTCACAGGAGCAACATCAGTCGGAATTGAAGAAACACCCGTGTCATTCAAACTTGAGCAAAACTATCCAAATCCGTTCAATCCGGTAACCAGAATTGACTATAGTGTTGCTAAATTAACTGATGTTAAAATTACTGTATTTAATATTCTTGGTAAAGAAATTGCTTCTTTCGACAGAGAAAAACAGACACCCGGAAATTATTATGTAATGTTCAAAGCGTCTAACCTTTCAACCGGCGTTTATTACTACACAATACAGGCGGGTGATTTCACAGATAGAAAAGCCATGGTTCTGATAAAATAGTATCATTAATAATGTCTTTAAAAGGGGAGCGGACTTTTCGCTCCCTTTTTTTTGCGCGATTTATTCTTTCGTAACTTATTTCAACTTTTGAATTATTATTTCATATAATTATCATCCGGATACGCATTCCAAAATATAAAATATAAATTATAATGCATGATATTATGTTCTGGAATTAATCATATTATATCACATTAAAAAACTAATTTGAAAATGGAGCAAAACATGAAAATTCTCTCTCTCCTTAGAGTGCCATTTTGGGTACTCTTAATTTTTGTCATGTTCACCGGTGTTATCTCGGCACAATGGGATAAGCCCAATTATGACAGAATTCCTGAAAGTTTTATTAAGCAACAGCAGCCCAAGTTATTCGTTCCTATGGCAGTCGTTACTTTAAACGATTATGATAATTTCAATATGGGCGTTGACTTTGCTGAAGGTCACGTATCAATGAATCCCTTAAACCCATTGCAGGTATTCTGTGCTTTTAATACTAACGGAACTCATTATACGACGGACGGAGGTATGACCTGGTTTACTGCAAATCCATCGTTCCCGACTACTGCCGGTGATCCCGTAACGGCATACGATAGTTTAGGAAATCTTTATTATGAAACTTTGAACAGCGGTATTACGGCATGCTGGGTCGCCAAATCGACAAACAACGGAGCCTCCTGGTTATGGGCTAACGTTTCCGCAACATCTGGTAACGACAAGAACTGGATTGCGTGCGACCAAACAGCAGGTCCATACTCAAATTATATTTATACTATAATGACCAACGGCAGTGCCGCGCAGTTTGCAAGAAGCACAAACAATGGTGTCTCTTTCACAAATACGGCTAGTTTAACTCCTCACACTTACCCGGGTGCTATGGTATGCGTCGGACCAAATGGTAGTATTCAAGGTGGATGTGTCTATGCTGTCACTCACGTTGGCCCAAATAATTTAGGCTCTTACTCATTCTTTGTGTCAACTGATGGAGGTGTAACATTTACTGCGAAAGGCTCATATCAGTGGTCAAATGTAATCGGAACAGAAATTTCAAGCCGTTCCACTGTTAGCGGTATGAGATGCAGACCTTATCCGATGATAGCCGCAGATAATAGTTACGGACCAAATCGCGGAAGATTATATATCGTATATGCTTCAAATGAACCTGCCGGCTCGGGTAACAAGTCGGATATTTTTTTAAGATACTCCACAGATCAGGGCACAACATGGTCAAACAGAGTAACTGTAAATGACGACCCAAATACAGTTAATAATTATCAATTCCATCCTGCAATCTGGTGTGATAAACAAACCGGAAAACTTTTTATCCAGTTTTATGATACAAGAAACTGTCCGACAAGCGATAGCATGGATGTTTATGCTACTTACACAACAGACGGTGGTCAGACATTTGCTCCGAATCAAAGAGTCACTAATTCAATGTTCAAGATTAAACTTGCATCTTCAGGTTCAGCCCCTGCATATCAGGGTGATTATAATGCAATTAATTCAAATCAGAAAACATCTATGCTAGTATGGGGTGACTTCAGAAATTCAAATTATTCGAGTTTCTCGGCATATTTCCCCGACTATGCAATGAGGATGAATCCTTCGGCAGCAACAATCAACAGCAGCAACGGAGTCAGGGATGTCTTTATGTCTGTTCCTTCCGTAAAACTATATACCGATACGGTATTGGTCTCTGCTGTAATAACTCCTGCACCCGGCGCTGGTTCATTCGCAATAACCTATCCCTCGGCAAAAGGAAATAAATTGACATCATATCCCGATTCGTTGACAATAAGAGTGACGGCGGCAAATGTTACACCCGGTACGTACACAATGACTGTGACTGCAAAAGGACCGAACGGCACACCGGTTCATCAAAGAACAGTTACACTCACTGCATCTACAACTTCCGGTGTTGTTGAAACAGGTGCTCCGGTTGAATTTAAACTATCACAGAATTATCCAAATCCGTTCAATCCCATTACAAGAATAGATTACAGCATCGGAAAATTATCCGATGTTAAAATCTCGATTTATAACATTCTCGGTAAAGAAATCACTTCGTATTACAGAGAAAAACAGAGTCCGGGTAATTATTATGTTATGTTCAATGCTGCTAACTTATCTACAGGTGTTTATTACTATAATATTCAGGCTGGTGATTTTATTGAAAGAAAAGCAATGGTACTGGTTAAATAATAATTTTATTGAAATATATAAAAAGAGGAGTAGATTGCATTTACTCCTCTTTCTTATTTTTACTCAAGACTTCTTTTTGTTTTGCCGTTAAAATGTCTTTTGCTATTTCGGCGTCGATTTTCACTCTGTCATCTAACGGTTTGCATTTTGACAACGCCTCTTCTTTTCCGGACAGCAAAAATTCTATTCCTTCTTCCTGCATCATTATTACCGGCATTCTGTTGTGTATCTTCGCGATTGTAGTATTCGGCTCTGTTGTAATTATTGTAGCGCAAAAAACATTATTTACTTTGATGTATAGTCCTGCAATGAAGAAAAGACCGTAATCCTGTAATGCAATCCTGTGCGGTATCTTAATATTGCCCGTCTGTTTCCATTCGTAAAATGCAGTTGCCGGAATCAGGCATCTGTTTTTATCGAACAAATTATTCCAGTAATTTTTGCTTATAATTGTTTCTATCCTTGAATTAAAAATTAAAGGCGATTTTTCATCGAATTTTATTCCCCATGTCTTTTTATTCATTTCAAGATTCCCTTCGCTGTTCTTTATTATCAGAATATCGTCATTCGGCGCAATGCTGATTTGTTTCAGATTCTCAGGCGCATTATTTATTACTTTATATTCCGACCCCTTCTCGATTTTTGTGAAAATTGAAAGTCCCGTCTCTTTGTTTTCGAATCTTGAACACATGATTGTAAATTTTATTTATCGTGATAATATAAATTAGGGTAAAATCAATCAATAGAAAACGAATTTTGAAATAGGTATATTTGCACTTAATTTTAAAAAATCTATGAAATTATCGAAATTTTTTGTTCCGACTCAGAAAGAGGTCCCTTCGGATGCGTTCGCGGCCTCACATATATTGTCTATAAGAGCGGGTTTGTTCCGTTTACTGACATCAGGCGTTTACTCGGTTCTGCCCCTTGGCGTGATTGTTAAAAACAAAGTCGAAAAGATTATTAGGGAAGAAATGAATGCAATCGGCGGGAATGAATTCCTATTGCCTGCTCTTTCGCCGAATGAACTCTGGAACGAAACAGGAAGACTGGACGATTTCGGTGACATTATATTCAGAATAAAAAATAGAGAATTGGTCCTTGCGCCTACTCATGAAGAAGTATTTACATCAATTGCAAAGCCGTATATAAATTCATATAAAAATCTTCCGCAGATGTGGTATCAGATTCAGACAAAATTTAGAAATGAAGCCAGACCTAAATCCGGTGTTCTCAGAGGCAGACAGTTTACTATGAAGGATGCATATTCATTTGATTCAACATGGGAAGGACTGGATGCGTCATATGAATTGCAGGATAAGGCATACAGGAATATTTTCAAAAGATGCGGACTTAAATTTTTCTCCGTTTCGGCGTCAAGTGGCGCAATGGGAGGTACGAGGTCTGAAGAATTTATGGTCGAGTCAGATGCGGGCGAAGACTTGATTGCACTTAGCGAAGACGGGAAATACGCATCAAATATAGAAGTTGCTGAATCTTTTGTAGAAACAGTTGCAAGGAAAAACTCCAATCTTAAGTATGAAGAACTCCATACCCCCGCCATTAAATCAATAGATGAACTTGCAGGATTTCTCGGAATTACCGACAAATCGCATCTCGCAAAATCGAGAGTGTTTGTTATTCCCGCAAAATCCGAAAATGAAAAAGATAAATATCTTCTGGCATTGGTTTGCGGTGACGATGAAGTTAATGAAACGAAATTAATGAAGTATTACGGCGCGAATATAAGACCGGGACATCCTGAGGAACTGCTCGAAATAACAGGCGCCGATGCCGGCTCTATTGGACCTATAGGATTGAAAAATAATAATGTTGAAATAGTTGCCGACTTCAGATTGCAGGATGCCGACGAACTTATTAGCGGCGCGAATAAAAATGATTATCACATTAAAAATATTGATTTCAAAAGAGACGTCCCGGGTATCAAATACAACGATTTACGCGTGGTGAAAGAAGGCGAATACACAAAAGATAAATCGAGCAAACTGCGAGTTGCCAAAGCGATTGAGATCGGTCATATATTTAAACTCGGCACTAAATATTCCGAGTCGCTGCATGCGACATTTCTTGACAAAGACGGCAGGGAAAATCCGATTATAATGGGCAGTTACGGTATCGGTATTGAAAGGATAATCGCTTCACATATTGAACAAAATCATGATGGTAATGGAATCATTTGGGAAGGCGAAATAGCGCCGTTTAAATTAATACTGATTAACATCACTCCTCAGAATGAAGAGATTACTAAATTCTGCGAAACCCTGTATGATGAATTAAGCGCAGCGAATATCGACGTCCTTTATGATGACAGGGAAGACCTCCGACCCGGATTTAAATTCAAAGACGCTGACCTTATAGGTATTCCCGTCCACGTCATCGTCGGTGAAAAGAATTTCAAGAACAACCAGATTGAAATCAAAATAAGAAAATCCGGCGAGCGTATAATTATTGATAAAAATGATATTCGCGGCAAAATCAACGAATTGGTAAATGCTTGATAAAATTCTCAATTCGGAATATGTGCTTGCGTCTGTTTCTCCGAGAAGAAAATATCTGCTTAAGCAAATCGGGCTGAATTTTATTACTGTGAACAGTAACGCTGAAGAAATCCTCCTCGAGAAAGAGCCTTTGAAATCAGTAAGAATTAATGCGAAGAGAAAATCTGATGCCGTTGCTCATAAATTTAAAAATAAAATTATTATTTCAGCGGATACAGTAGTTGTAATCGACGGTATAGTATTGAATAAACCTTCGGACGAGAAAGAAGCAAAAAAGTTCTTAAAAATACTCAGCGGAAAAAAACACATCGTATATACGGGAATAAATGTTGCAAACAATATTACAGGAAGAGAAGAATATGGCTATATGAAAACCACTGTTGAATTCAGAAATCTTTCTATTGAGGAAATAGAATATTATGTCACTAACCACAAACCGCTTGATAAAGCAGGCGCTTACGGTATACAGGATGATTTCGGATGTTTGTTTATAAGAAAAATTACGGGTGATTATTATAATGTAGTAGGGCTTCCGCTTGTAAAACTTTACGAGACAATTACCAAAACATTTATTTGAGTACAGGATTGTTTAAAAAGTATAAAAAGAAAATATTGCTTTCCGTATCATTCGGAGCGCTTGTCTTCCTGTGTTTCAGTATCTATGCCGATTTCAACAACCTAATGATTTCCTTTTCAAGATTTGACTGGAAGTGGCTGCCTGTTATTCTTCTATGCTCATTCGGGAACTATATCATAAGATTCTTTAAATGGCAGTACTACTTAAAAATACTCAATATTAAAATCCGGCCGTGGCGAAGCGCTATTGTTTTCTTTTCATCCTTTATTATGAGCGTTACTCCCGGAAAAATGGGAGAAGTGCTCAAATCATTTCTGCTAAAAGAAGAAACAGGAACGCCTTTGAGTATTTCGGCTCCGATAATACTCGCCGAAAGAATAACAGATTTTCTTTCAATTGTAATATTGTGTCTTGCCGGTGCTATTGTATTCGATTACGGCACGAATATTATCATAGTAGTCGGATTATTCTTTATATTCTTTACAATTTTATTAAGTTACAGAAAATTTTGCTTTTACATTATTGGTATACTGAGCAAGTTTAAATTTGTTGAAAAGCATTCGGAAAAAATTTACACTGCTTATGAAAGCACATATAATTTGATAAAAATTAAGCCGCTTTTAATGATTGTCGGGTTAAGTACAATTGCCTGGTTTCTTGAGTGTCTCGGATTTTTTTTGGTGCTGAATGTATTTTCATCTGTTTCGTATGTCGATGTAAGTATACTTAAAGCAACTTTTATCTACGGATTTTCAACATTAGTCGGCGCTATTGCCATGCTGCCGGGCGGTTTAGGTGCAACGGAAGCATCATTGACCGGTTTACTTTTATTATTAAAAATACCGAAAGATATATCGGTAGCCTCAACAATTATTATTCGGGTGGCAACATTATGGTTTGCTGTTATTCTTGGTATGGTAGCCGTTCAATTTTATCAGAAAACATTTAATAAGGAAATTTCTGAAATTGAATGAATTATTTCGATATGTCAAAAATTGTAACAATATTAGGATATTTGAAAGATTTTGTAAATCACTTGAAGTAATATAATATATAGTTTAAATTTACGTTTATTCTTTAAATTTTTCGATTTTGAACAGAAAAATAAGAATTTTAATAGGTAAAGTGGGTCTTGACGGTCATGACAGAGGTGCGAAAGTAATTGCTGCCGCATTTCGTGATGCCGGATTTGAAGTCATTTATGCAGGATTAAGGCAAACCCCTGAATCTATGGTCGAAGCAGCGCTTCAGGAAGATGTTGATGCAATTGGTATAAGCATTCTTAGCGGTGCGCATATGACAATATTTCCCAGAATTAAGAAATTGATGGATGAAAAGGGACTTAATGACGTTTTGCTTTTCGGAGGCGGTATTATTCCGCAAAAAGATATTGATGAATTAAGCAGTTTGGGTGTGGGGAAATTATTCACTCCCGGTGCGACTACTGTAGAAACGGTAGATTATGTTAAAAAATGGGTTTTAGAAAACAGAAATTATTAAAATTAAATTATTGATTTGAAAGAACCGGTAAAATTTGGTACTGACGGCTGGAGAGCCGTAATTGGAGATACATATACATTTGAAAATGTTAGACGCGTATCGCTTGCCACGGCAAGAGTATTTAAAAATCATAAGAATATTAAAAACGGTATTGTAATCGGATATGATACACGATTCCTTTCAAAGGAATTTGCTCATTCTTCTGCTGAAATATTCGCATCTCAAGGAATAAAAGTAATAATCACGGACTCATTCGTTTCTACTCCGACAGTTTCTCTACTATCGCGGGATAAAAAACTTGCTTTCGGAGTTGTGATTACTGCCTCTCATAACCCATTCAAGTACAACGGTTATAAACTGAAAGATAGTTTCGGCGGCTCGATGAATCCCGAAGAACTTATTCTCGTTGAAAAGGAACTTATTAATATTACACAACCCGTAGATACTGATACTTTCGAAAACTACTTGAAAAACGGACAGATTGAATATATCGACGGCAGAAGATATTATATTAATAATCTAAAAGCGAAAATCAATATAGATGTCATAAATAAAGCAGGACTCAAAGTTCTTTATGAAGCGATGTACGGCGCGGGACAGAATACTATTAACGAACTGATAAAAGTCGACCAACTGCATAATATCGTTAACCCTTACTTTGAAGGCGGTGCTCCTGAACCTGTAGAAAAAAATCTCGGTCTTGCATGCAAAACGGTAAAAGAGGGGAAATATAATATATGCATAGTTACTGACGGCGATGCTGACAGAATTGCTTTAATTGATGATAACGGAAATTATGTAGATGCTCAGAAAACTTTTGCACTGCTTCTGAAATATCTTCACGCAGTAAAGGGATTTACGGGAAAAGTAGTCCGCGGCTTCTCCGCATCTGAAATTATAAAAGATTACTGCAGCAAATACAATCTCGAACTTGAAACTGTACCTGTCGGATTCAAATATATATCGAAAAAGATGATAGAAGAAGATGTAATGATAGGTGCCGAGGAAAGCGGCGGAATAGGAATTAAAGGACATTTACCCGAAAGAGACGGATTATTCAACGGTCTGCTTTTTCTTGAAATGCTTGCTGTTACCGGAAAGAGCATAACTGAATTAATAAAAGAACTGGATGCCGAGTTCGGCAAATATTTCTATAAACGCATCGATATTCATACGACAGAAGAAAAAAAGAACAAAACCCTTGAAATCTGCAAAGGACTTAAAGCAGGCGACTCGGTGGCAGGCAAAAAAATTGTGAGTGTTGATCCTCTCGATGGTTATAAACTATTTTTCGATAACGGCTGGATAACTATTAGAGCCTCAGGCACTGAACCATTGCTCAGGTTCTACTGTGAAACAAAAGGAACTGACGAAACATTGGATGTCTTAAATAAAACAATATCAAACTTTAATTTGAAGTAATGAAGAACAAGCAAATTCTGATGATTATTTTAATAACTCTGTTTTCGGCAATTAATGCTTTTGCACAGATAAATCAAACAAATACTAACAATACTACTACTAATCAGCAGACAAGTACTCAAAATACTTATAACCCTAATCAGGGGAATTTGAATCTTAAGGTAAATTCAGACGCCCCGGACTTGATGAGCCAGTTTAGCTCGCAGAACTCTCAGCAAAGGACATTTGCAGTCGATAAAGCAGTTAATCCGGATTTATACTTGATTGGTCCCAATGATATGTTCAGCCTTGGTCTTTATGGTTACATCAATCAGACTATTCCTCTTGTTGTAAATCTTGAAGGTACTCTGATAATACCTACCGTAGGTGAGATTAAAGTTAACGGATTATCGCTTACCGAAGCCAAAGCTTTGGTCGTAAAAGCTGTCAAAAAAAGATATTACTCAAGCGAGGTTAGTTTAACATTGTCAATGCCGAGGGTTTTCCTGATATCTGTGTTAAGTTCTGTTCAGAAAAAGATGGAAGTTACTCCATTGACAAGACCAAGCGATATTATTAGTTACATTTTTTATGATACACTTGATATTACAAATACGAAATACAGAATATCAAATCCCAAAAATGAATTTTATCCCGAAATATCGTTACGAAACATCGAAATATTGCGTAAAGATGGCTCTACTGTCAATGTGGATCTGTATAGATATTTCAGCACGAATGACGATAAATACAATCCATATTTTCGGGAAGGGGATTTGCTCAAAATTCCATATGGAATGTTGATGAAAAATTATATTACCATTAACGGTGCAGTACAGTTAGGCGGCATTTATGAATACAACAAAAACGATAATCTTGAATCCGTTATTGCTTTGGGCAGAGGATTTGATGCTGATGCCGAAACTGACAGCATTACAGTGTTCAGAATCGACCCGGTCAACTCAAAATACCAGACTTTTAATTTATCTTATGAAAATTCTAAGGATTTTAAAATTAATCTGTACGATAGAGTATTCGTGAAATTTAAAACAAACAATATCAAAAACCTGAGTGTTGTTGTACTTGGTGAGGTCAATATGCCGGGTGTATATCCGATTACACATAAAAATACAACGCTGAAGGAAATCGTTGATATGGCCGGCGGATTTAAGTCTACAGCATTCCTGCCGCTGAGCATTTTATTCAGGTCTTACGACGAGGAGTATACGAAAAAAGATACAGCCGAAATCATTCTTAATATGCGTGCTAATGATCTTATTGTAAAAGAACAGGATAAAACAAATTTTCAGAATGATGTAATTTCCAGAAGAAACAGGGTCACCGTTGATTTTGAAAAACTTTTTAAGGAAAACGATCTGAGCCAGAATATAATACTTGAAAATAAAGATATTATTTACATAAACGATGACAAAAAAATTGTATATGTATACGGTCAGGTATCTAACGAAGGATATGTACCTTATAAAGAAGGTGAAAATTATGAATATTATATCAGTAAAGCCGGCGGATATTCACTCGCTGCTGAAGAAAGTGATACAAGGATAATCAGATTTAATTCGAGAGGATGGTATAAAGCGGATAAGACAAGTGTACAGTCAGGGGATTTTATTTATGTCCCTAAAGTTGTAAAATATTCATTTAACGAAAATTTGACGTTAATAGCAACTCTCATCGGTACTTTAGTAAGTATAGTCTCGACTTATTTGCTTATTAAAGCAAATAAATAATAAAATTGAATAAAGTTAGCATCATGACAGAAAATACAAATGAACCTGAAGCAAGAAACAAATCTGCAATTGAGAATTCTATGATTATCAGGTATGTAAATATATTGTTGCATTACAGAAAATTAATTTTCATCACAGTGTTTTTAATCGGATTGATTAGCGCTTTTATCGTCTTTTTTATGATCAAACCCGTGTATTATTCTAGCGCCATCGTAAAAGCATCAGGAAAATCATCGGGCTTGAGCAGCCTGTTTTCTGGCGGCAGTATTCCGGATATCGGAGGTCTCGAAGAATTATCCGGGGGATCTGCCGGAAAGGAACTGGCATTGTACAATCAGATTCTTGTTAGCCGCAAGTGCCTTGAAGAAACAATTCGAAAGTTTGATCTGATGGAAGTTTATGACCAGAAGTATATGCAGTATATGCTTAAGGAATTCAGGGATAAGATTCTTGATGTGACAAAAGATACGAAAGCCGGCACTATGGAAATTGGTGTCTTCGATACTTCTCCGGAACGTGCGAGAGAGATAGCAATATTTCTGATAGAGCAACTGAATAAAATTAATACTGAATTAAATGTACAAAACGCGAGGAATAACAGAGAATTTATTGAAGGAAGATATAACATTATTAAGGAAGAACTGAAACAGGCAGAGGACAGTTTGAGGTGCTATCAGGATGTGTATGGAATGTCGCCTGATATTGTCGCTAAATCTGTCGTCCAGACTCAAGTCCAGATTGAAGCAGAAATAAAATCTGAAGAGGTAAAATTAGATATTTTGAAAAAAATATTATCGGATAATCAATCCGAAATAAAACTGCAAGAAGAAAAAATCGCTTCGTTGAAGAAAGAACTCGAGAACATTCGTTTTTCCGATGATAATAATATTTTAAATCTTAAAAACACTCCCGTAAAAGTACTGAATTATCTTAGGCTGGCAAGAAACGTTGAAATTAAAAATAAATTACTCGTATATATTTTGCCCCTGTTCGAACAGGCAAGGATAGAAGAAAAGAAAGATATGCCGAGTGTTCTTGTACTGGATCAGCCGGAAATTCCCGAAATGAAGAAAAAACCCAAGAGAGTCATTATTATCGGTTTATCTTTGCTGATTTCATTTGTTCTTCTTTCTTCGGGTTTAATTCTATATGAAACTTCGGTTAAAGAATTATTGAGGTCTTTGAAGAACAAGAATGATTGATGCTAAAGCCCTATTGAGAGATAATGACAAAGTAAGATTATTTTATATTATCGGTCTTATATTTTTATCTTCGATTGCCGTAATTTCGTTGGTGTTTGAATTATATACTTTTGTTTTAATACTCGTAGCTGTTCCTTTCGTTTTTATTGCATTTATCTATTTCCAGAAACATTATCTGGAAATATTTCTGATATCTCTTTTTCTTGGTAATTATTTCCAATGGTCATTTAGGGTTCAGTTGAGCCTGCTTGCTGCGTTTGCCGTTATTTTTTACTTCATGTCGTCTGACAAAAACCTTTTTAACGAATTGAATTTGCCGAGGAATATAAAATATTCAGGAATCGTTCTGGTCAGTGCAGTATATTTATCTTCTTTCCTTACGCCTTTTGTATCATTCTTTACCGTATATTATGCATTCCTTTTTTTCACTTTTGTTACTTTGTCATATGTTGTATTTCGGTCAGTGAAAGATACCGATACAATTGATAAATTGCTTTATTTTTTTGTAGTATTGAATTCAATATCAGGTGTAATTGTTATATTGCAGATTATCTATACCGGTAAGCTTAGGTCTTTGGGGCTTGCTTTATTCCCTCAGATGGATTTTGCTGCAATGGCTTTAATAACAGTGATATTCAGAAATTTTTTGCTTTCAAAAACCGATAATAAAACTACATTTGTCGCATCAATTGTCTTTATAGTTCTGATAACAACACAATCCCGTTTTGCCTGGCTGGGGTTTTTACTCACATTTATTTACGGCCTGATTATCTGTTTTATATACTCACCTGATGCAAGATCCATTATCAAGAAAAGAATTCCGGTATTTATTTTTGCAATGCTGATTGGTGTTTCGCTGATTTTCATATTCAGACTTGACAATATTTTCTTGCAGCGTTTAGGAAGCAACAATTTTACTCTTTTTCAGGGTTCCGAAGAAGGGGTATTAACTACTAATTCACTTGAATCACGTGTATTTATTTGGATTGTAGCCGTTAATGCATTTATCCATAATCCGCTTACAGGTGTCGGATATCTTATGTTCAGCGTTGTATCGAATAATTATAACAATCTGCCGGATATTATATTCACAACATTCGTTGAAAATCTTGATGCGCATACCACTTTACTGAATTTTCTGTGTGAAACCGGAATTATCGGATTAAGCAGTTTCCTTGTTTATGTCGTTTCAATATATTTCCTTTCTCTTAAGGCGATAAAACTTTCATACAGTATGGCAACGTTAAAAGTCAGCATAATTTTAAATCTGCTAACATTTTTTATAATTATTCACAGTGTATATTCAGGAGCGTTTACAATGGGGCAGAACGCTTTACATATGCATTTTATATTTGGTCTGACTGTCGCAAATTATGCTTTATTGGCTAAGTCGCAAAAAAACGAAATTAGTTATGATACGTATAATTCTTAGATTATTCTAAATAAAAGACAACTCTAATTATGAAAAAAACAATTTATTGGCTGCTGGGCAAATATGGCCTTGAACTTAGAAAAAAATATAACGGTTTTAGTATTAACAACAAGTTAGACTGGTTTGCTCATAAAGATTTTAAAACAATCCTGGATGTTGGGGCTAATGACGGTCAGTTTGCACTTTTTATAATGAAATTATTTCCGAATTCAAAGATATTTTCATTCGAGCCTTTAACATCTTGTTATAAAAATATTCTTGATCTGTCCAAAAATGAGAAAAGAATCATTGCTTTTAATTGTGCCTTAGGCGAGAAAAATGAAAGTACTGAAATATATCACAATGAATTCTCTCCTTCCTCATCATTGCTGAAAATGGGAAAAGAACATATAAAAAATTTTCCCTATACGGAAGCACAAAAAAAAGAGACCGTATCGGTAAGGATGCTGGATAGTATTGAAGAACTATCCGGAGTCGGGGGAGAAGTACTTATGAAGGTTGATGTACAGGGTTATGAACTTAATGTTATTAAAGGAGGAAAGGAGTTTATCAGAAAATATTCTCCTTATATTATACTGGAAGTTTCATTCGCAGATTTATACGAAAATGAACCGCCTTTTGACGAACTTTACGGTACTATGAAAGAACTGGGATACTGTTTTAAAGGGGTCCTGGATCAGATGTACAGCACGTTGGATGGCAAAATTTTACAGGCCGATGTATTGTTCGAAAAGATGATATAATTGTTTGTTAAATTATAAATAAATATTTGCTTACTAAAACTGATAAGAAAAATGCGCTGTGGAACAGTGTCGGATTCGTGGGTGTTGCATTACTTGGGTTTGTAAATTTTTCTCTTAATTATGCCACTTACCCTTCGGGTGTGTTCGGCTTATTTATTCTTTTGAATGCAATATTTGGAATTGGCAATTCTCTCGATTTCGGTTTCGGTGTTTCAACTGTGAAACTTTTATCAGAAGCCAAAAAGCAGGAAGATTATTTAACTCTGAATAAAATTTTTGTTTCATATTTTTTTTCATATATCATTCTCGGAGTAATTATTCTTTCGGGTTTCTGGGTATATTTCCTGTTGTTCCTGAAGAATTCGGAACTTATTTCAAAAGCGGGTTTTAGTTCCGTACTTATTATATATTCTTTCCTATCTGTGTCATTCTTATTCAGATATATCAACAATTATCTGAATAGGGTCTATGAGGGGTTCGCGGAGTTTATACTTTTTTCAAAAATCAGCATATCGGTTTCTCTTTTTAATACCGTATTGATGCTTGCGCTTTTTTTCCTGAAATACGGACTCGAATACCTCGCGTTTATTTACATGCTTTCAGGAATCGTAAATTTTATTGTCCTTCTTGCCTTTTCCGTTAAACGAATTAAGGTGATTAACTTGAATTTAAAATATTTCAGCCTCGGTCTGATTAAAAAGTATGCAGTATACAGCATAAATATCCAGGTTTCTTTTTTCGTTAATGGTCTTATAGATCCTCTGATAAAATATTTTATAGGCTCCTACATTTCAATCAGTTTTGTGACTTATTTTGAGTCAGCAAAAAAAATAATAGATTTATCTAACGGTCTGATATTTTCTGCCCAGAAAGGACTTCTCAATAAACTCAGTGAACATAACGTTTCAAACACACTAACGGAATATCTGAACAGCGAAATTCACATTTATTCCAGAATGTCGAATTATTATTCCATTTTCATTTACGGTATCATGAACACGTCTATATGTACTTTCATCTATTTTTGGTTCAGGAGTTATGAAGGAATGCTAATGTTCCTAATTTTTATTATGCCGTATTCGCTAATAAATTTCGCAGGATGCCTTTATCTGGTGCTTATGGTTGAAGGCAAAGGAAAGAAACTTCTGTCGTTGCAAATAATTAATTTTGTGTTTCTGCTAGGTCTGCTTTTCGTTTCATTGAATTTGTTCAATAACTATTTCGGACTATTTGGATTTTATATTGCGACTCTTATAACTATAATTCTGGTGTTCTATTTCCTGAGTAAATATAACGGATTCCATGTAAAGGTGTTTCTCGGAAAAATTGTGTTATCCGATCTGATTAAACTTAATATCCTAATTTTCACTGAAATATTAATGCTGTATACGTTTAAAGATCAATTCGGATATGTGATGGCAGCATTCACGATAGTTTATATCGCAATATTTTATAAATTTGTAAAATATTTCGTCAAAATGATTTTAGAAAAATATAAAATTATTTTCTCATATTTCTGAATCAATGCTTAAATTTTCTATTATAACTCCGACTCTTAATCAAAGCAAATATATCAGGCAGACTATTGAATCTGTGCTTTCGCAGGATTACGAGAATAAAGAACTCATTGTCGTTGACGGGGGATCTGTTGATTCAACAATTGACATATTAAATGAATATAAAAATATTAAGTGGATTTCCGAACAGGACTCGGGAGCCGCAAATGCCATCAATAAAGGAATGAAAATGTCCGGCGGCGATATAGTGACATGGCTTAATTCTGATGACTATTATGACGTGAATATTTTAAAGGAAATAGCGGATATTTTTGAGCATAACCCTGATGTCGGTATTGTATATGGAAATCTGACTTTTGTAGACGAAACAGGTAAAGTATTATGGAAAGATTATACAACTGGATATGATCTGGATACGCTTATTCATAAAAATGCGGATGCCATCAGGCAGCCGTGCACATTTTTCAGAAAGACCCTGTTTGACCTTGCCGGGGGTCTCGATGAATCTTTTACATGTGTCTTCGATTATGATTTGTTCATTAAAATGATGAAGATCACCGTAACCAAATATGTAAACAGAAATTTTGCATTTTACAGAGATTATTCCGATACCCTGACGCGAAAGTTTATGAGAAAACAAGGGAGGGAAATCATAAAAGTATCCATGAAGAATAATGCTCGCATTTATGATAAGATTGTTATTTCAAGTTTTATAAAAAAAGTACTTTTTCCCAAAATATTTTTCCGAAAATAAGAGAAGGATAAAATCATATGAGCGTAATAGTAAAATATCTTTCACTATTCATGGATTTACCGAAAACATTGATTTTTAATTTCAAATATTTTGGTATAAAAGGTTTGATATCTTTACCCGTTATTGTTTCAAGAAAAGTCAAATTTGTAAACTTAAAAGGCATTATTGATATCGAGGGCGGACTCGGCAGGGGCAAAGTCAAGATAGGTTATTCGGATGCAGGCAATTTTGACAAACGATACGACAGGACATTATGGGATGTATCAGGCAGCATTGTTTTTAAAGGCAGTGCAAAAATCGGATACGGCTCTAAAATTAGTGTCGGAGAAAAAGGCAAACTAATACTTGGCAATAATTTTACCATAACTGCAGCATCTTCGTTAGTATGCTTTAACTATATCGAAATCGGCTGTGATTGCCTGTTGTCATGGGATATTCTAATTATTGATACTGATTTTCATAATATAGTTTACTCGAATGGCCATTCAGTTGATGAAAGCAAACGAATTATTCTAGGAAACAAAATCTGGATTGGCTGCAGATGTACGCTATTGAAAGGTACGGATATCAAAGAAAATTGCGTCGTTGGTGCAAACAGTCTGCTGAATAAAAATTATGATTCTCCCAATATTCTTATTGCCGGAAACCCGGCAAAGAAAATAAGAGATATTAAAGAATGGAAAATATAAACATATCCTATCATTATACGGAAGTGTTTACCCTGAATATAAATGTTGCGGGGGAATTATGATTATGAAAAGTATTCTTATGATAACTCATTCCTCAAACCTGACAGGCGGCGGCGAGGATGACTTTTACAGACTGCTTAAGTATTTCAAGAAAAAATATCATATCATCAGCGTTATTCCGGAAGGCCCTCGTGCCGCAGAGACTGCATTAATATCCGATGAATTCACAGTTATCCCAAACGGTATATTTCCTTTTACAGGATTCGGAATAAAAAGTTATGCGAAATACATTATTGGTGTCTATAGCAAAACAAAAGTATTATTACCGTTCCTCTTGAAGCATAGAGAAAAAATTGATATTTGCTTTGTAAATTCCTCTACCTGTATTATCGAAATGTTCCTGTTGTATATTCTCGGTATTCCGTATATCCTTTCAATAAAAGAAATAACCGAACCTTCATTTGTCAGATATTTATTCTCCAAATTCTTTAAACTAACATCAAAAAGGGTAATCGTTATTTCCAATTTGCTGAAGGAGATGTATGAGAAAATCAACGGCGAAAATTCTGCTGAATTAATATATTCCTCAATTGAAGAAGAACTGTACGAACCTGTCAAACGCGAAATACGAAAGAATTTTAATGGGGAGCAGGATATTTTTCGCATAATCAATATCGGTGTTATTTGTCCGATGAAAAATCAGGAATTGCTGGTAAGAGCAATGGCAAAAACTGCGCAAACCAAAAAAATCGAAGTAATGTTTATAGGAAAAATAATAGATGAAAAATATTACGGCCGCATTAATTCCTTAATCGGGGATTTGAATCTGAATAATGTCACTTTCTGTTTCCCCGGTGAGATGAAAAAAGAAAACGTCATTAAGGCATTAAGTATGTCGGATTGTGTTGTTATCACGTCCCTGAAAGAAGGCATGTCACTGGTTTTGGTTGAATCACTGTTTATGGAGAAACCGTTATTAACTACTAACGTTGGTGTTGTTCCCGAAATTATAGAACACGGTATAAACGGTTTCATAATTGATAAGGACAATCCTGAAATTCTTGCAGAGTATATAAATGATCTTATATCGGATAAAAATATTTCCGATAATATATCAGCAATGACTTACAAATATTATTCCGGAATGTTCAGCATGGAAAGGTATCTCGCAGGGCATGATGAAGTAATAATAAAAGCAATCAGTAAGTAATATCTTAAGCGAAAATAGTTCTATAATCCTCAATAACAGAATAAACGTATCGTCAGGTTTTGTTCGTAATGTATAATTCGAGAATCTGCTTATAGAACCGAGCATATTCTTTTCTTGTGTGTCTGTATTTATCTCTGAACATAAGTAAAGAAAGGCGGCCAAAGATGCCAAAAACATGTATAAATCTTATTAGATTTCTTTTGAGAAAAGAATAATGCTTGTTTATAAAGATTAATTTGCTTTTGTATAAGTTAGAATAATAAAATATGTCGCCGTTAACGCTTTTAGTCGAGGTATTTGGGGAATGAATAATTTTACAGTCGGTCGCTATCGCATTGTACATCCCGATATCAGAAATTCTTTTTTGCAAATCTGTATCTTCATAATACAAAAACAATTTTTCATCAAAACCGCTTAAACTATCGAAAAGTTTCTTGTCTATCAATATGCATGCGCCTGTGAATGCATCAACTGTAAATAAATCCCTGTTTACGGCAGAGTCTGAAAGTTTTTTAATCAGCCTTCGCGTAATCCTCGTAGTGCCGTTTAAACCCATTGCTTCTGCTAATTCCCACTTGATATTCGGGAAATAGTTATATGAATAAATAATGTCGAGGTTTTTGTCAACAAAAACCGGGGATAGTGCTCCGATTTTGGATGGCGTATATTTTTTGTACAATTCAATAAGCCTCAAAAATATATTATCGTATATTTCAGTATCGGGATTAAGAAATAATAAATAATTCCCAGATGCTTCTTTTGCGCCAAGATTACATCCTGATCCGAAACCCGTATTTGAATTATTGTGAATTATTTTGAGATTATTAAAATTTCCCGCGAGATTGCCAAGCAATTGCTTTCCGGGTGAATCATTATCAACTATGATTATCTCAAAAATAAAACCCGATGTGTATTTGTAAATTGAGTCGAGACAGGTAACTAAACAATCTTCGCTGTTATAATTGACTAATATAATTGATAAATCATAATGCATTAAGATATTTATTTTAATTTATAATAATGCTTATCCATTTGGAAATAGCACGGATGCTCTTCAAAAATACAATATATTTACGTTTTAATGTAGTATAATAATTTTATTCCGAACAATTTGTTCCAGATCCGGGTTGTCGGAAATATATTTACTTCTTCGCGTTATTAAAATAAAAATTCCGCATTGATATTATCGGTAAACGATATGACGATTCTCAAAAATATATAATTTGTTTAAAGAAAGTACAAACCTAATTGCAGTTGATATAGTATAAACTTTTCTTAATTTATTACCATTTGACTAGAGTATCCGTTGTTATAAAACATAAAATTTTAATATACATTAATTTATTTGCATTGAAAAAAGTGTATTTTTATATGCCGGATTATCCTGATTGTACAACCGGAGGTATATTATATCACAAAATTATATTCGATTATTTCAAAGAAATGAATTTATGCGTTAACCTGTTGGGAAATAAAAAATGGGAAAAATGTTTGATAAAATATAAAATATTAAAACCGTTGGCCGGACTACTTATGTATCTGCGGCTTCCGGCACATTCGGTTATAGTCCTGACTAATACTGAATATGTTTATTTTTTGTTGCCTGATATTTTTCTGAAATTTCTTAAGAAGCATGGTTTTTATATGATTGTACACCATTTATTGAGTGAACAAAGGAATTCGCATTATAAGGACCGATTCGAACTGTCATTTATCAAAAGAGCGGGTTTCCTTGTGACGGTAAGCGAAGTAACTAAAGAGTCTCTCATAAAAAGAAAACTCGCTGATTCGAAACTACAGGTGATATATCCTGGTCTGAATTACAGCATTACAGAAAAAAAAGATATAATCCATGACGGTCATTTCAATGTACTCTTCGTCGGCACTATTGAAGAAAGGAAGGGGCTTGCTTATGCCATCGAGGCTTTGAAAAATATTAAAGGTGAAGATGTTATTTTCCATATAGCGGGAAGCACTGTTCAAAAAGATTATTATGACAATCTTATTAAGAAAATTCAAAAATACGGATTGGATAAAAATATTAGATTTTATGGCAAAGTTTCTAATGAAAATTTAAGAAATCTGTATATGAAAGCTGATGTATTCCTGTTTCTGTCGCTCTGGGAGGGATACGGAATGGTAATTGCGGAGGCATTATCTTTCGGCTTGCCTCTCATTGTATCTTCTATACCTACAATGAAATATTTTGTTGCGGACGGCGAAAATGGATTTATAGTTGATATGAAAAACAGTGAACAGATTTACGAAAAATTGATGCTTCTTTGGAATGATGCAGGATTGAGGGAAAAAATGTCGGTGAAATCTATTGAAAAAGCTAAAGAACTCCCAACGTGGGAGGATGCTTCTATCCGGCATTACGATTTAATTTGTAAATATATTGAATAATATTCAAAATTTTTAATAGATATCAGCTAAATGCCGGTTGAACTATTGCCGGCTAATCTTATAAAAATTATTATGAGAGCAACATTACCGAAATCATCGAAGAAAATCACAGTGCTTAATGTAATGACCTCCATTGAAGATGGCGGCCTGGAGATGCTTGTTTACCGTATTTACAGGGGACTCGACAAGTCAAAATACAACTTGAAAATTGTTTCACTGACACCGTTTAAATATAATTTTCTTGAAAATGATTTTAAAAACTTAGGTGCGGATTTATATGAATTCGATTTCAGAAATAAAGGGAAAGGCTTAAAGGATACTATACATAACATTGTCCAGTTTTTTGAGTTTGTTAAATTTCTGATTCAGATTAATGCAGATGTTATACATTCTCATGATTTTTTCCCTGCTCTGGTTACAAGGTCAGCTGTAATATTCAGTCTGATAAGATTCAGTTGGAGAGATTTCAGATTATATTCAACATATCATAATATTTATTACTGGCTTAAACCTTTGCACCATAAGATTAACAAATTCCTTTCTCTATTTACTGACAGAATAGTGTGCGTATCCAATTCAGTAAAACTGGATTCACAGAAGAAAGAGAAAATTAACGAAAAAAAGTATAAAGTAATTTTTAACGGAATAGATGAAAATGAATTTTGTAAAAATGAAGACTTTAGAAAGATCTGGAGAAACAAACTTGGTTATTCTGATGAAGAATTCGTAATTAGTAATGTCGCTGTCCTTTGCGAAAGAAAAGGCCAAATATACTTGCTTGAAGCCTTTAATTCGATTAAAGATAAATTTAAAAATGCAAGATTGTTGCTGGTAGGAGGTGTGCGTGAGCACGAAGAATACTATGCCGAAATGCTTAGAAATTATATAGACCAAAATTCTTTAAAGGATTTAGTTAAAATTCAAAGTCCTATACGGGAGATTAAAGAATTATATAATGCATTGGACCTCTTTGTTATGCCTTCCGTGACTGAAGGATTCGGACTTTCTGCATTTGAAGCCATGCTGACAGAGAAAATTTGCCTTTTTTCGGATATACCGCCATTTCTTGAACTAATTGATGACGGAATAAACGGTTTCATTTTTAAAGTATCCAACAGCAATTCAACGGCCGAAAAACTGGATTATGTAATGGAAAATATCAGTAATTTAACTGAAATACCTCAAAATGCAAGAAATCACGTAATTAATAATTACTCACTCAAAAATATGGTGAGGGAGTATGATTTACTTTATTCAGATAGTAAAAGAAATAAACATTGAGTCTTAAGCGTAATAAGTCTCTAAATTTCCCGAAAAGCACCAAAATCTTTCGGTCTTCAATGCATTCCATATGAATTAAAATCACGCAATTATTAATTGTATAAGTTGGAATATAATTGAAAAAAAGCTATTATTTGGTTAACTTTATGGTTTGATAATTACGATATAATAATCTGATTAAGTGGAATAAATGGCTAATCTTATAGACAGTAAACCTCTTGTAAGTATTGTTTTGCCTACTTATAATCGTTTGAATTGGTTGTTGAAATCAATCGATAGTGTTATTGAACAAACTTATGAGAACTGGGAACTTTTGGTAATCGACGATATTTCTGATGACGGGACAAAGGAAAAGATGGAAGAAATTTGTTTGCAGGATAAACGTATTCATTATCACAGGCTTCCTGTGACAAAAGAACCGGGTATATCAAAGTTCTTGAATTATGGTATAAAAACTGCCTGTGGGACCTATATCGCCAGACTTGATGATGATGACAGATGGTGCGACAGAGAAAAACTGGCTAAACAAATTAAATTTCTTGAAAATAACAGCGACTATGTTCTGGTCGGAGGAGGTGTCATTGCTATAAATGATAAGGAAGAGGAAATTTTCAGATATCTTGAAAATGAAACGGATAAAGATATTAGAAAAAAGGCATTGCTGTCTAATCCTATGACACATCCGACTGTATTGTTTCGCAAAGATATTGCTATGACCGTCGGTGGGTACCAATCGTGGGCATATGCTGAAGACTGGGATTTGTGGCTCAGGATGGGAAGGCATGGGAAACTGTATAATTTCCCTGAATATTTTGCATATTATCTGATGGCTGGACAGAATATTTCTTTGCGAAATCAAAGAGGCGCTGCAAAAATGATATTTGAAATATTAAAGACTCACAAAAACTATTACCCGAATTTTACAAAAGGTTATCTCGTCAACTGTTTTCAGTATTTCCATTCTTTTACTCCGCCGTTCTTCAGAAAAAGCACAACTACTTTTTTAAAATATATAAAACGAAAATACTTTTAATTTATGTCAAATTATTTCATTGCCGGCGGTGCAGGTTTTATTGGTAGCCATTTAGTTAGAAAGTTGATTAAGGAAGAACCGGAATCAAGCGTAGTAATATATGACAATTTTTCTTCAGGACAGATGTGGCATCTTGATGAAGTTGTCGGTTCAAAAAATCTTAAAATTGTAAAAGGCGATATTAAGGATGTAGATTTGCTTGTTGCCTCAATGAATGGATGCGATTGCGTATATCATTTTGCATCTAATCCTGATATTTCCAAAGCAGTTACACAACCCGATATCGATTTCTGGGAAGGTACTTATCTGACAAATAATATTATTGAATCTGTAAGGCGGAATAATATTAAGAAATTAATATATGCTTCGGGAAGCGGTGTTTATGGCGATACCGGATTTAACGAGGCTTCAGAAGATTACAAACCGATGGTTCCTATTTCTACTTATGGCGCAAGTAAACTTGCGGGTGAAGCTCTGATAAGTTCTTACTGTTTTATGTTTGAAATAAATGCCGCTGCTTTCAGGTTTGCCAATGTTGTCGGTCCCAATCAGACTCACGGAGTCGGCTATGACTTTATAAATAAACTTATTGATAATCCCTCGGAATTGGTTATCCTTGGAAACGGTACTCAAAGTAAATCCTATATCTATGTCGAAGATGTTTTGAATGCAATAAGACACGTTGAAACAAAATTCCTTTCGGGCTTTTCTTATTTCAATGTCGGTACCGATGATTATATAACGGTGAAAGAGATAGCAGAAATAGTTGTTAGATTAATGAAACTGGAAAACGTAAAATTAAATTTTGGAAAGACAGACAGAGGCTGGAAAGGCGATGTACCAATCGTAAGATTGAATTCGGAAAAAATCAAGAGCCTTGGTTGGAGAAGAAAATACAGTTCTAAAGAAGCCATAGAAAAATCTGTTCTATCAATGATAGAATATATCAAGGGGAAAACTAAATGATTGTTTCAAGAGCACCGGTAAGAATATCGATGGGAGGCGGGGGCACTGACCTTCCTTCTTACTATAAGGAGTTTGGCGGATTTTTACTCGCAACAAGCATCAACAAATATGTACATATCTTGTTGAATAAAAGATACGAGGAAGATATTCGCTTATCGTATTCAAAAACTGAAATAGTAGATGATGTTTTAAAAATCGAACATAGAATCTTCAGAGAAGCGCTTATTTATACAGGTATTTCAAAGCAAATCGAACTTGTCTCGATTGCTGATATTCCTTCAAATAGCGGATTAGGTACATCCTCGACTTTTACAGTAGCCTTGCTAAATGCATTATTCGGTTATAAAAGAGATTATGTCTCGATAGAAAAGTTGGCTGAATCTGCCTGCATTATAGAAATTGAAAAACTGAAAGAACCGATAGGGAAACAGGACCAGTATGCTTCCGCTTTCGGAGGTTTCAACGCTTATCATTTCGGTAAAGACGGTACGGTTACTGTTGAACCGATGAAAATCAGGGAAGAACTGCTAATGGAATTACAGAATAATCTTTTTTTATTCTGCCTGAATAAATCACGTACTGCAGGTTCTGTGTTAACTGAACAAAATGAAAAAAGCAAAACTAAAGATAAAAACACTCTTGACAGACTTCACAAAATAAAGGAAATCGGTTATTATACAAAGAAAATTCTTGAAGAAGGCAAAATCGATGAGTTCGGTGAAATTTTGCACAATCACTGGCTTACAAAAAAAGGACTGTCCGATAAAATATCGGATGCATTCATCGACGAAGCCTATGATCTGGCGCTGAAAAACGGCGCAACAGGCGGTAAAGTAGTCGGAGCAGGCGGCGGCGGTTTTCTGATGCTTTATTGTTCGAAAAATAAACCCAAATTGGTTGAAGCAATGAAAAAACTGGGTCTGAAACCGATGTGGTTTACTTTCGAATTTGAAGGTGCAAAAAAAGTTTTTTACAGCTAATGGCAGACAACATATCAATGGCTGTACTCGCTGGAGGCAAGGCAACCAGATTATACCCTAAAACGCTTACTATCCCGAAATCCATGATTGAAGTTGCGGGGAAACCATTTATCGGTCATCAACTTGAACTTCTTTATAAAAAAGGCATACATGACATTGTATTGTGCCTGGGAAATCTTTACAAAGAAATAGTGGACTATGTCGGAAACGGTTCAGACTTCGGCTTAAATGTAAAATATTCGTTCGATGGTGATAAATTGGCCGGAACGGGCGGAGCGATTATAAATGCCCTTGACCTTTTGTCCGATCCGTTTATGATTATATACGGTGATTCTTTTTTGAATATTGATTTCATTGATATTATTGAATATTTTCAAAAAATGAACTTTTCAGGACTTATGACTGTCCTGAAAAATGAAGATAAATGGGATAAAAGTAATGTCGATTTCCGGGATGGAAAAATCGTAACTTATGATAAAAACTCTCAGGAAAAATTATTATTTATTGATTACGGCGTGAGTATGCTCAGAAAACGTGCACTTGAGCCATATATCAATTCGGGCGTATTTGACCTGACCGAAGTTTTCCGGAATCTCATAAAAAAAAATGACCTTGCCGGATTCGAAGTTAAGCAGAGGTTTTATGAAATCGGTTCGTTCTCAGGAATTGAGGAAACCGGAAATTATATTTTATCTTTAAATAAAAACTGATATGAACTATATAGATAAATATTTCGAAGAAGTAAAAGAAATAGTAAATAAACTTGATAAAAATTCTATATCAGGTGTCATAAATGATCTCGTTGCAATAAAGCAAAAACACGGAAGACTGTTTATCCTCGGTGTAGGCGGAAGCGCCGCCAATGCTTCGCATACTGTCAATGATTTCAGAAAAATTTGCGGCATGGAATGCTATGCACCAACGGATAACGTTTCGGAACTTACTGCCAGAGTAAATGATGACGGATGGGAAACTGTATTCGTAAAATGGCTGAAAACAAGCAGACTAAATGATAAGGACGGATTGCTGATTCTGTCTGTAGGCGGAGGCAATGCTGAAAAAAATATAAGCGTGAATCTTATAAAAGCAATTGAATTTGCACGAGAGAAAAAATCAAGAGTAATAGGTGTAGTAGGAAAAGACGGTGGATATACGGCTAAGAACTCCACCAGTTGCGTCATAATTCCTGTTATTAACGAAAACACTATCACTCCGCATTCGGAATCGTTCCAGTCCGTTGTCTTACATCTTATTGTTACGCATCCGGATTTGAAAGAGAACGAAATGAAGTGGGAATCAACAAAATAATAAATCAAAAAGATTATGAAATTTGGCGACCTCAAAATAAAGATATTTGCCGACGGTGCAGATGTAAACGAAATGCAGAAAGCGGCTTCGGAAGGAATTGTTAAAGGATTTACAACTAATCCCACACTTATGAGAAAAAGCGGGATTTCGGATTATGAATCGTTTGCTAAAGATGCCCTCAGCAAAGTAAACGGATTGCCGATATCGTTTGAAGTCTTTTCCGATGATTTCGATAGCATGAAAAAGGAAGCGCTTAAAATATCAGGATGGGGCAAGAATGTTTTTGTGAAAATACCAATTACCAATACTAAAGGAGAATCATCAGCAGAATTAATAAAATATCTTTCTGATAAAAATATTAATTTGAACATTACGGCAATGCTGACGCTGGAACAGGTAAAGTTGATGTCTGAAACATTTTCTGGTGATAACGAATCTATTATATCTGTCTTCGCTGGCAGGATTGCCGATACAGGCGTTGACCCTGTGCCCTACATGTTAAAAGCGAAAGAAATATTAATCAGTAAGCCAAAATTGAAATTGCTTTGGGCAAGTTCAAGGGAAGTACTGAATATCGCTCAGGCGGAAGAATGCGGTTGCGATATTATCACAGTTACAAATGATTTATTGAAGAAATTGAACATGCTCGGGAAAGATCTTAAAGAACTCTCGCTTGATACAGTCCGCATGTTCTATAACGATGCATCTTCGGCGGGCTATAAGATTTTATAAAATTTAATAATTATATTTTGTCATCCAAAAAAGAATTATTTCTTTTACTGCTTTCTGATATAATTTTTGTCAACCTTGCATGGTCGATATATTACGTTATCAGAGTCGAAAGCGGCTGGATACAATATACAAATCCGCCTTCATTTCTTCTTCCGATGATATTTGTTTTCCTGTACTGGGTAATAGTATTCTATTTCTTCGGCCTTTATACTCATTGGTTTGTTAGATCAAGGTTCGAGGAATTTGTTACTATCTTCAGATCTGTTAGTTTGGGATGTTTCATTTTATTCTTTGCGATTTTTCTCGATGATTATTTCAAAGATGCTAAAGTTGTATCACGTTTCCTTATTATTCTTTACTGGATACTGACAATATTCTGGGTTTCATTAGGCCGCGTAATAATAAGGGGATTCCAGATGAGGATGCTGAAAAAAGGCTATGGCTTGCGGAACACGGTTATTATCGGAACCGGTTCGAAAGCAAAAGAAGTTAAAGACATGATTTTTGCCTTTCCTAAATTGGGATACGGCTTTTCGGGATTCATAAGCATAAGCGATAATATGAAAATGGATGAAGATATCGGAACTCTGAATGATTTACCGGAAATAGTAAAGAAAAACAATATCAAAGATGTTATTATAGCGTCAGAACAAAAATATGAAGAATTAATTATTACAACGCTTAATCTATGCGCGGATCTGGATGTAAGTGTTAAGATAGTTCCCGAAGTCTATGAAATTGTAAGCGGTATGGTAAAATCGGAACAGGTTCACGGAATTCCTCTTGTTGAAGTTAAAACCGAACTGCTTCCCTTTACATCCAAATTAATGAAGAGATTGTTCGATATTTTCTTCTCTATTGTTATGCTGATACTTACACTGCCTTTGTCGATTATTTTTGCGATTGTATCGAAATTATCTTCGAAAGAAAAACTCTTTCTGATAAAAGAGAAACTTGGAAGGGAAGGCAGAGTGTTCAGGAATGTTAAATATAATGTACCTGAAAATTCATTCGGTAAATTTGTCAGAAAAATATGGTTCGACGAATTGCCTCAGTTATTCAATGTCCTTATGAACGATATGAGTGTTGTAGGTCCTGGACCTGAAACAAAAGAAAAATTTTCAGAACTTGTAAAAGAAATACCTTACTATAACAGACGCCTGAGAGTGAAACCGGGCATTACAGGCTGGGCTAAGATTAAACAGAAGTTTTATAACGAAGACCCGGATATGAAAAAAACGCTTCAGTATGATTTCTATTATATTGAGAATATGAAACTCATGCTGGATTTTAAGATAATTTTAAACACATTGATAATTATATTGAGTTTCAAAGGATAAAAAATGAAAAGAGTACTTATTGTAATTCCGACATATAACGAGGCCGAAAATATTGCGAATATTATTCCTGCCGTTCTTGCTAAAACTACGCCCGAATATCAGTTTAACGTGCTTGTCGTTGATGATAATTCTCCGGATGGTACCGCCGGTCTGGTTGAAAATCTCAACAGCAAGAATGTGTTTATTATCAAAAGGGAAAAAAAATCAGGTCTTGGCACGGCATATCTTGTAGGATTTAAATACGCTATTGAGCATAAATTCGATTATGTTTTCGAAATGGACGCTGATTTTTCGCATGACCCTAAATATCTGCCGGAGTTTCTTGAAAAAATGGAAGCAGGCTATGACCTTGTCGTAGGTTCAAGATATACGAACGGGATTTCTGTAGTAAACTGGCCCATTAGCAGGCTGTTCCTAAGTTATTTTGCCAATATATATACTAAGATTATCACCGGCATGAAAGTGAAAGATACTACAGCGGGATTTATGTGCTATGATGTTAAAAAATTGGCAAGAATAAATCTTGATAACGTGAGGTCCAACGGTTATTCCTTCCAGATAGAAATGAAATTTAAGTACTACGTAAGAAAATATAAAATTACTGAAATTCCTATTCTGTTCATCGATAGAAGAGCAGGCATGTCAAAAATGTCAAAGAAAGTTGTTTACGAGGCGTTCTTTATTGTTTGGAAACTGAAACTGAAATCTTTAATCGGGAGATTATAAAGCCAAATGACGGATGTATCGATTATAATTGTAAATTACAATGTTAAGGATTTAGTTGATAATTGCATAGCGTCTATTTATAAATCGAACAATACGAATCTTAATCTGGAAATTTTCTTCGTCGATAATAATTCCGTTGACGGAAGTTCCGAACATATCTCAAATCTCTATCCCGAAGTAAAAATAATACAAAACAAGAAAAACGCCGGTTTCTCAAAAGCCAACAACGTTGCTTTGCGTCAAGCAGCCGGAAAGTATATACTGATTCTTAATCCCGATACTGTCCTCGAAGAAAGCACTTTCGATAAACTAATAAAATTCGTTGAATCGGAAGAAAACACAGGCGCTGTTACTTCTAAACTGATTCTTGGAAGCGGTAAACTTGATGTAGCATGCCGCAGAAGTTTTCCGTCTGTGTCTGTGGCTTTGCCCAGAATATTGGGCCTTTCAAAAATGTTTCCTAAGAGTAAAGTCTTTTCAAAATATAATCTCACATATCTTGACGAGAACGAAACTGCGGAGGTAGATGCTGTCTGCGGTGCATTCATGTTTATACCGAAGAAAGTTCTGGATGAAACGGGTTATTTTGATGAAGATTATTTTATGTACGGCGAAGACCTCGATTTGTGCTACAGAATAAAAGAAAAAGGGTATAAAATATTTTATTATCCCGCAGTCACTACAATCCATCTTAAAGGCGAAAGCACAAAGAAAACAAAGTTCACATATGTGAATAATTTTTACGGCGCGATGCGTATTTTCGTCAGAAAAAACTACCGTAACTCATCAGGTTTGCTTTTATTTTTTCTTCAACTGGGAATAATTTACAGGTCATCACTTTCATATCTGAAAAGATCCGTGAAAGTCATCTTGCCCGCACTTATCGATATTGCTTCACTCGTACTTTCTTTCATACTTGCGGTTTTCCTGAGATTTCAGGTTCTCCCGAATAAACCCTACAGGTTCATTATTATTGTTTATGTGATTATATGGATTCTGGTTCTTACTTTATATGGCGTCTATATTAAAAAAAACCGCTACTTGATTTTTAGAACCTTCAGCGCAATATTTATCGGACTGTTTATAAATTCGTCAATTACGTATTTCTTTAATGAGTATGCGTTTTCAAGGGAAGTTATATTAACTTCTACATTCTGGGCTGTTGCTTTCCTTCTCGGCTGGCGCTCTGTTGTCAATGTTTACAGATTCTTCGTCGGCAAAAATATTCTGCTTAAAAAAATCAATCTACTCGTTGTAAGCAAGAAGAATCTGAATGAAGAACTCGAAGATAAACTGGATTCCAAATATAACATTATGCATTTCAGCGGAGATGAGTATAGTATTGAAGATTTACGTGAGACTATCATCATTAAGAATATTAACGAAATAGTATTTTCCGGCGATTTATTCTCGAACAGCGATATTCTCAGACTGATGTGGTCCTTTAAAGATAAGAATATAAAATTTAAGATAGTCCCGTCGGGTAACGAACTGTTTTTATCCAAATTAAGAGGAGATATAGATAATCCTTCTTTAATTGAAATTGAATACAATATTAATAATAAATTAAATATATTTTCAAAGAGGTTATTTGATTTACTGCTGTCATCAGTTTTGATCATATCGGTGTATCCGGCACTGAAATTTTATTCATTTTTATTCGGGAAAAAGGACAGCAGGTTAATCAAAAAGGTATCTTTGCTTCCATACGTCTGGATAAATAAATTCAGTTTTGTCGGTGTTCCTGTTTGGTATGACGATTATAACTCTGAATTTCTCGGGAAAAGGGGGATTACGGGCCTTCTTCAGTTGCATTGTGACAGTACATTGACTAAGGAAGATGAAAGCAATTATCTGGTTTATTACGCTAAGAATCAATCTCTGCAATTTGATATTGAAATAATTTTAAAAACTTTAATAACAATATTTAAAAAATAATAAATAACAATGACACTAGAATTTGAAAAACCGATACTGGATCTCGAGCAAAAGATCGATGAAATGAGAAAAATGTCCGATAGTCTCGATATCAGCGATGAGATTAACAGACTGGAGCAAAAAGTAAACGAATTACGTAAAAATGTTTTTGATAATCTGACACCCTGGCAGATAGTACAACTCGCACGCCATCCTAACAGACCTTATACGCTTGATTATATTTATTTGATGACAGAAAATTTTGTCGAATTGCACGGTGACAGACATTTCAAAGACGATAAGGCTGTGGTCGGCGGATTTGCAAACCTCGGTGATCAGACCGTTATGCTCATCGGACAGCAAAAGGGAAGAGATACAAAGTCAAACCTTTACAGAAATTTCGGTATGATGAATCCCGAAGGCTACAGAAAAGCCTTAAGACTCATGAAACTCGCCGAAAAATTCAACAAACCCGTTATTACACTTCTTGATACTCCGGGCGCGTATCCGGGCATCGAAGCCGAAGAAAGAGGACAGGCGGAAGCAATTGCAAGAAATCTAATCGAAATGTCGAGTCTTAAAGTTCCTATCATCGTGGTCATTATCGGCGAAGGAGCATCGGGCGGTGCTCTCGGTATTGGTATCGGCGACAGAATACTCATGCTGAAATACTGCTGGTATTCCGTAATCTCCCCTGAATCATGTTCTTCAATACTTTGGAGAAGTTGGGATTTCAAAGAACAGGCGGCAGACGCGCTTAAACTAACTGCGAACGACCTTCTGAAACTCGGTATTATTGACAGAATAGTGGATGAACCGTCAGGCGGCGCACATAGAAATCATCAGGAAGCGGCTGCAATTCTTAAAGCAGCGCTGATTGAAGAACTTGAACTGGTCTCAAAATATAAAAAAGAAAAACTGCTCGATAACCGTATGAAGAAATTCGAAAAAATGGGTTTCTGGAAAGAATAATTGATGGTAAGCGATAACAAAAAAACAAAGTTTTTGATTAAAGGGGGACACCCCCTTAACGGTTCAGTGAAAATCTCGGGTGCGAAAAATTCGGCAACTAAACTGATTGTTGCATCGATGCTAACATTCGAAGCCTGTTCGTTCGGCAATTCACCTAATAAACTCAGTGAACTGAATGTCACTTCCGAATTATGCAGATTGCTCGGAAGCGATGTAAAAATCAAGAACGATAACTTCACCATACAGACTGAAACTATTAAATCAAACCGTATTCCGTTTGAATACGGAAACGTGAACAGAATATCAATTCTTTTTGCAGGACCACTGCTGAATAGATGCGGCGAAGCACTGATACCTATACCCGGCGGATGCAAAATCGGCTCACGCCCCGTCAATTTTCACATTGAAGGTCTTAAGAAACTCGGCTGCAACGTCGAGATAAGCGATAACTTCTATCATCTTAAATGCGACAGATTAAAAGGAAATAACATACACCTCGAATATCCAAGTGTGGGCGCAACCGAAAATATTCTTATCGCAAGCACACTGGCAAAAGGAAGAACAATAATTTTCAACGCCGCCATCGAACCTGAAATTATGGACCTGATTAAGTTCCTTCAGAAGATGGGCGCTATAATTGAAATCAGCACCGACAGAAAAATAACTATTGAAGGCGTCGATAAACTTTACGGCTCGCCGCATACGGTTATTTCCGACAGGAATCAGGCTGTATCATTCGCGGTTGCTGGTCTCGCCTCTAAGGGAGACGTGTTCGTTGAAAGCGCTGTTCAGGATGACCTTATTACTTTCCTGAATGCTGTCAGAAGAGTTGGCGGAAAATTTGAAGTGAAGGAAAATGGTATCAGATTCTATTACGACGGACCTTTCAAACCTATTGCCGTCGAAACAAACGTTCATCCCGGATTTATGACAGACTGGCAGCAGCCGCTCGTTGTTCTGCTTACTCAAGCGGAAGGAATTTCTATCGTTCACGAAACAGTTTATGAAAAAAGATTTGGTTACGTTTCCGAACTCAAAAAAATGGGTGCGGAAATCGAACTTTATAATACATGCCTTGGCGGATTGACCTGCCGTTTCGCCAACATGGAATATTATCACAGTGCAGTCATTAAAGGCCCGACACCTCTTAAGGGAGAAGAAATAATAGTACCCGACCTCAGGGCGGGTATGTCCTATCTTATTGCCGGACTTGTGGCAAAAGGCGATACACTGATAAACGGAATTAACTATATCGACAGGGGATATGAAAATATTGATGAGAAATTAAAAGGCTTAGGTGCGGATATCACCAGAACTAATTAACTTAATCAAAATATTTCATATGACGAACAAGGAAAAAATCGAAGAACTTCGAAAAAAACGTGACGAAGCAATGCTCGGAGGAGGTCAGAAGGGCATTGATTCCCAGCATAAAAGAGGCAAATTAACCGCGCGCGAAAGAATTGAACTTCTTCTTGATAAAGGTACCTTCGAGGAAATGGATATCTTTGTCCGCCATCAAAGTAAGGATTTCGGTCTCGAGAATACAAGATATTATACCGACGGAGTTATCACGGGCGTTGGAAAAATAAACGGACGAAATGTTGCCGTCTTTTCTCAGGACTTCACTATTCTCGGCGGCTCGCTCGCTGAATATTATGCGAAAAAGATTGTAAAAATTATGGACCTGGCTATGAGAATTGGCATGCCCGTTATCGGTATCAATGACAGCGGAGGCGCTCGTATTCAGGAAGGCGTTCTGTCGCTGGCAGGATACGCCGATATATTTTTACGCAATACTCTTGCCAGCGGTGTTATACCGCAAATCTCTGCAATCGTCGGTCCCTGTGCCGGCGGCGCAGTTTATTCTCCGGCTATCACTGACTTTATTTTTATGGTGGATAAAATCTCGCACATGTTTATAACAGGTCCGAGTGTAATTAAAGCGGTAACGAATGAAGATGTAACATTTGATGAACTCGGCGGTGCTAACACTCACGGAATAAAAAGCGGAGTCAGCCATTTTACTTGCGAAAACGAAATAGATTGTTTTGAAAAAATACGGCAACTTGTTTCTTACCTTCCTTCAAATAATATGGAATTTCCTCCCGCAGAGGAATACGAAGTAGAAGAAAAAGAACTTGAAGAATTAAACGATTACGTACCCGATAATCCGAATAAACCTTACGATATGAAAGACCTTATCGGCAGGATCATTGATAAGGATTCATTCTTCGAAGTACATAAAGATTATGCCGAAAATATTATTTGCGGATTCGGAAGACTCCGAGGAAGGTCGATAGGAATTGTCGCGAATCAGCCTCTCGTGCTTGCGGGAGTATTGTGTCTTAATTCATCAATTAAAGGTGCAAGATTCGTAAGGTTCTGCGATGCTTTCAATATCCCCCTGCTTGTATTCGAAGATGTGCCCGGATTCCTGCCCGGCACTGATCAGGAATGGCGCGGAGTAATCCGTCACGGCGCAAAACTTCTTTACGCGTTCTGCGAAGCAACTGTGCCCAGAATTACAGTTATAGTGAGAAAAGCATACGGGGGCGCTTACGATGTAATGAATTCAAAACACATTCGCGGCGACGTTAACCTTGCATGGCCTTCTGCTGAAATCGCGGTCATGGGCGCTAAAGGCGCGGCTGAAATTATTTTCAAAAAGCAATTGGATGCAGCCGAAGACAAGCAAAAACTACTCGATGAAAAAATAGGCGAGTTCAATACCAAATTCCTCAATCCTTACATCGCTGCCGAGAGGGGATTCATAGACGATATCATCGAACCGAAAGACACGAGAAAAAAACTGATAACATATTTCGAACTAATCGAAAACAAAGTGGACTTCAATCCAAGAAGAAAACACGGGAATATACCCCTGTAAGAACAATTGAAGACCTCTTTATGAATTAGATAGTCTAAGTCTTTAATTGATATTAAACTTAAGGTCCATCAAAATAATATAAAATGACTAATGCTGATAAACCTATTGATGATATATATCAATACATTGAGGAAATTAATAAATTAGTTGATATATCCAACAATGGTTCTTTAATATTCAGAGGTCAAGGCGACTATGGGAAAGAAGTTGAATCTGGAGCTGTAAGACGATTAAAGAAATCCAAAATTAAGTGCACACCAAAACAACTTAGAGAATATCACTCAATATTGATTGATAATGCTTTAAAAAGGCGTGAAAGTCATTCGGTCATAAAAGATAAGAATGAATTTACTGTATTGGCAGAACTCCAACACTATGGTGCAGCAACAATTCTTTTAGATTTTACTTTTAATTCTCTAGTTGCTTTATTTTTCGCATGCAAAAGTTCGGCAACAAAAAGTAAAGTTTATTGCTTGAAAGTAGACGCACCTAGATTTTCTAAAATAAATTCAATTCGTAGAATTAATAAAGAAATAAAAGACTCTGGTGTTTTTGATAAATTGGAAGGGATATTTTCTGAAGATGACGGATTTGATGAATTAATTGAGCATCTGATCGCCAAAGAAAATGAAATGAGTAAAAAGCATTTTTTACAATGGGTGCCTCCTCATAATAACAATAGAATTATCAAACAGGATAGTATCTTTGTGATTAGTTCTGATGGTAAAATAGAAGAAAAGGAATTTGATAAAATTATCGAAATAGATAAGAACTGTAGAGAAAATGTTTTAAAGGAACTTGAACATAAATTTAATATTACAGATGAATCCTTATACCCGGATTTTTATGGTTATGCTCTGGCAAATTCTTCCATGACTCAATACAAATATAAAGACAAAGTGAATTTTTATAAACTTGGGAATGAATCATTTTCTAAGGGGAATTTCGATAAAGCAATTGGATATTTCACAGAGGAAATTAATATAAAACCAGATAATTACTTCGCATATTATATGAGAGGAATGTCTTATTACTACAAAAAAGATTATGAAAATGCGATTGAGGATTTTAATTTTACATTAAAAAGTAATACTAAAGATGATGCAAGTATTTATTTTTATAGAGCATATTCATACTCCCAAATAGGAAAACATAGAGATGCAGAAAATGATTATACCTTAGCGATAAATAAAGAACCCAATTTCCTAATAGCATATAATAATAGAGGTTATAATCGTATAATCCTTAAAAATTTTGAAGAAGCTGGGCAAGATTTAAATAAGGCTTTGGAATTAGAACCAAAATATTCTCTTGCGAAATTGAATTTATGTCTGTTATACATCCTAATTGATAAGAATCCAATTGCATTAAATTTAATAAACGAAACGATTAAAGAAATTATCGAAGTAAATGATTTTGTCTCTGCTTTCGCTTTAAGATGTGTTATTGAGAAGCTTTTAAGAAAAGATAATTTCTCCTCTTACATACAATTAAAGACAAGCCTTATAAAACTTAAGCTTGATAGGAAGAAGCCAAATTTTAATCCTGATGAAATGAAGAGATTAATAAGAGATGCAAAATATATTTCTCAAGTTGATCAGGCATATATTCGCGATTTATTGGATGAAATAAAAAATCTTAGTCTCATTGATTAAATAGTTCTTGGAATAGGTTCGTTATGCTTTTCTAAACTTTCTATATATCCCTTTATCGCATCCTTGGCATTTTCAATTGCTTCCGCTCTCGTTTCTCCTTGCGAAACACAACCCGGCAGAGATGGGACTTCCGCAACAAACATATTGTCCTCATCCTGTTCTATTAATATTCTGTATTTCATGCTATTGTTTTAAGTAAAATATAAAAAATCGTCCGATAAAAAAAGACCTGCCTTAATAATGTATGAAACATTAAACTGTTTTATATACTTGTCAATAATTCCCCGGATTAATGGACGTAAATCGTGTTGTGACCGTCAGGAGTTTCCTCCTGACGGCACAACACTACTTTAATCTCTACTCTTTAATCGGTACTCGCTAATCGTCAATCGCCACATGTTAATCACTTATTATTAAATCCTAATTGTTAGTTGTCAACCGTTAATCGTTAATCGAAAAATTACTAATTACTAATTACTAATTACTAATTACTAATTGCTAATTGCCAATAGTTATTTGATTAGAACCATTTTCTTCGTCTCACTAAAACCGTCCGCAGTCAATTTATAGAAATACACTCCGCTGTTTAATGCCGCACCGTTTAACGACGTTTCGTAAGTCCCGGGTTTCAGTGATTCGTTCACGAGAGTCTGAACTTCACGTCCTGTTGCATCGTAAACGGAAATTTTCACATTGCCCAGACGCACTACGTCAAACTTTATTTTAGTCGTTGGATTAAAAGGATTCGGATAATTTTGTTCTAATTTATAATGCGCAGGTACCTGCTCAGAAATCGTATTTATACCTATAAGTTCGGTAAGCGGCCTCCTGTATAAACTGTAATCCGAACCTGCATAAATATAGCCGTTTAATATACATAATCCAAAAACCCTTAGATTCCCTAAGAAGCCCTCATTTCTTTGTATCCAGTTTGCTCCCTTGTTTGTAGTGGTGTAAACGCCGTAGCCGTCTGAACCCGCAAAGACTGTATTTCCGCTCACGGCAAACGAATAAAAACTCCTGCTGGCTATTGTCGAAGGAGTCCAACTCGTACCGTTATTTGTTGATAAATAAATTCCCGCGCTGTAATACGTCCCTGCATAAATATCAGACCCGTTTACAAATAATGACTGAATGCTCTGGTTGTTTAAAGATGTCTGCACCCAGCCCGAACCGTTGTTGGTTGACATATATACGCCGTTTAAGAACGTTCCCGCAAATATAGTATTTCCGCTCACTGCCAGTGAGTAAACGTCGTGATTATTTAAAGATGACTGCGTCCACGTCGAACCGTTATTCGTAGATGAATATACACCATCATAGTAAACTCCGGCAAATATTGTGTTCCCGACTACGAGTAATGACGGTACGTATTTATTATTTAAAAGCGTCTGTGTCCATGTCGTGCCGTTATTGGAAGACACATATACTCCGTTTCCGTATGTTCCGGCATATACATTATTGCCGTTTACTGCCAGCGAATAAATGAACTGATTGTTTAAAGAAGTCTGAGTCCAGCTCGTTCCGTTGTTAGTAGATAAATACACTCCGAAGTTAATTGTTCCGGCGTAGATATTATTTCCTGATACTGCCATTGACTGCTGCGCTTTATATCCGATTCCGCTTGTATCCAGCACCCATTGTGCCGTTGAATTTTTAATGTGAAATGCGGATAGAATAATAATTGTAAAAAAAATTAAAGTAATTTTGTTCTTCATTTTGTTCTCCTTCAATTTCCCCTAGTTGTTTTGTAAACGTTTCAGTCTATAACGTGATAAGTATATATAACGTGCATTATGTTGAATGATATATCGCAGAGGTTTCTTTGTAAGACTAACATGAAATTATGATTATTTCCTTATTGCGTTGATGAAGATATCGAAGAAATATACTTATGTAGTGAGTAATGTATTGTTTAATATGTAAATCGAGATTACAAACTCCCGTTCATTATTTTAAATCTGTTTCACTTGAATCCTCTATTGCCTGAATTATTGCCTGCCTTTTACTTGTTTCGTATAATCCGATAAAGGTGTACCCTTTCTTGGATAATTTGGTTCTTAAAAAATCATTTCCTTCAACGGCTATAAATGCGCCTGATAAAATTGCCAAAACGTATGAAATTGCATATGCCAATTTCTGATAAATTATCGTGACTTCATGAATTGATTTATCATTAAAAGTATGATTAGAACCTGTAATAAAAAAACCTAAAAGGATATATCCCCAGATCCAGAAATAATATGAGATTATCCATATATATTCTAAAATGTAAAATCCGATAAGAAAAAGAATCACTTCCCATAGGCGTTTTTTAAGTAACCAAAATACTCCGAAGAAAAAAGCGGGAAATGAAAATCCATTCTTTATGGCAATATATTCCGGGTCATCCAACTCGTATTCCATTTTGTAAACGTAATATTGTTTCATCTATGATAATCGCAGATTTTTAACTGTTAATTGCAAATTATCAATTCCCAATTACTAATTACTAATCAGTAGTGTCCCGCTTAAAAAACACGGAAGGCTGCAACTACTAATAAAATATAGCAGTAAGAGGGTTTTTCTTTAAAATCGATTTGAATTTATTCGATTAATTATTTCATTCATTTTTGGCTGAA
>JAQTLX010000018.1:0-40000 GCA_028714695.1 Ignavibacteria bacterium
AAAGAGCATTTGTGAACATCACAGTTTACGATGTGCGAGGGAAAGAAGTTCAGACATTAGTAAACGAAGAAACAACGGCAGGCAAACATTCAGTTAACTTTCATTCTCAGAATTTATCGTCAGGAATTTATTTTACAAAAATGAGTATCAACGGGAAATCTCAAAAAATAATAAAAATGATGTTTATAAAATAACGATGCAATCGAATACTTTGGCAAGAGCGCCTTAGAATAAAAGAGAGAGCTTTTTAATAATACTAAATCAGTTGGACGCTGGAAAATAGTATCAAAGGTAATGAATAAAAATTCATTACCCAAAGCTCTCATTTTCTTTTTAGACTTCTAAATAATAATTTAAAAAACTCAAAATACAAAGTATATGAAAATGAATAAATTGTTTATTATCGTTATGCTTTTAGGATTGTTAAATATAGCATATTCACAAGATTACATACGAAACTGTCCTCACTCTGCATTTATAGAAGGAAAATCATCTCCTCAGGATGTTATCGGCGGACTCTACAAACCACAGAGAACTAATGTAAGCGGGGCGCCGACAAATGCTTCTTTCAAAATATTATTGGTATTCGTTCAGTTTGCGAATGAAACAGCAGAAGTGGATTATTGGCCAATTGGCGGTGCGCCTGTTTTTAAGGATGAAATACTCGCTCAGAATATAAACACGACAGGTAATTATTGGGACCGTTATAATGAAAAATCGGAATGCCTCAGCGATTGGTTTCAAGAAGTCAGCAAAGGGCAAATGCACGTAACAGGAAAAGCATATAATATTATTTTGGATTATAATGCAAATTACTACCTTAATTATAGTACGGATCCGGATATAAGGATGAGATATATGAACGATGAAATTTTCAATAAATTGACAAGCGCCGGTGTGAGATGGCAACAATATGACTATTGGTCCGGTGCAAACGGAAATTTCAATTATCAGCCGGATAATTACGTTGATATGATAGTAAAAGTTCACAGAACAAAAACTGTCGATGGTTTGTTTCATAATAACGCTTCGGGTTATGCTTTCTTAGGATATAGTACTTATTCGGGAATTGATATTCCTGTACCGGGCGGAAAATATATTCATGATGGATTCGGTACAAGTATCGGATCCGGTGTGACAATAGTTGGAACAGCGGGTGGACCGGCCTCAAAGGATTATGTATTTAATGTAGCAAAACATGAATACGGACATTATTTATTCGGAGCCGGACACACAGGTACCGGAGTAGGAATAATGGGCGGGGGAGATATTTATCTAAGCGCGTGGGAATCGAAAAAACTAGGTTATTTGAATACAAGAATTATAGATTTCAGCACACCTGCACAAACTCTGGGAGATATATCTTCTCGCAGCAGCAGCGGTGAAATACTTCAGGTTCCGATAAACGGAGCAGCAGAATATTTTATGATTGAAAACCGCAGGCAGGTTTCCCATTATGATAGAACAATGCTTGGAGATACCACGAGAGGTATTTGGGACAGGGTATTATACAAATACTCTGACTATGGAAAAGGTGTTTATATATACCATCATCATCAGGATATGAATTTCCCGGGCGACAACGACCTTGAATGCGCTGACGGCTTATGGGATTGGACAATAACAGGAACAACTACTCCTGATTGGAGTAATGAACAAATATTAAATATTTACGAAAGGACAGGGATTCCGGTACCGTTGCATAATGACGATTGTGGCGCGAGTACGCATAATAAAGATGGAAGAACTGTCGGGCACTTTGAGGAAAATGATAAATTTTCTTACGATGCATGGTTCGGCACAGGTAAAAGACACACAACATTAGGAGGGGAAGCCACGGACAGAATATTTACGTTTGATAAGGAATATTGGACATCACGAGAATTAGCCGGAGACCGCTGGGATGCTTTTAATCTGGGATATAACGAAATGTTCTCTCCATATTCAAATCCAAGCACGATTAATTGGGATAATAATCAAAGCGGTATTTTCATTTATTATAATGCTTTAAACGGCAATGACGCATCAATAAATATTTACAAAGTTGGTCAAAATAACTGGTCTGAAGACCAAATTCTTGCAGCAACTCCGCCATCCAAACCAATGGGAATTACGATTCATAAAACGATTTGTATAAATGAAAAAACATATCCGAGAATATTATGGAATCACAAAACAGAACCTGATATGATTCCAGCAGAAAATTATCCTTATAAGAGATATAAAATCTTCCGAGCAGTAAGCGATATGAATAATATTCCGGTAGATTATATTGAAATTGCGGACATTTCAATCCACAAAGATGTTAATCCGGATTACATTGACTATAATACTTATGGCAACTGTGAAAATGGGTCATCGTCATCCAACGATTACAGGGTAAGATACAGGGTCAAGGCTGTAGATAAAACGAACTGGGCTTCTGTTTATTCGGATTTCGTATCAATCGTTACAAGGAATTTAAATCAGAATGGCAGTGATGACGGCGACAACATAAAGCCAGCAGCGGATATTCCTAATACATATAAACTATCACAGAATTATCCAAATCCGTTTAATCCTACAACGAACATAAGTTATGATATACCAAAAGACGGATTTGTTACTTTGAAAATTTACGATGTAGCAGGCAGAGAAATCAAAACGCTTGTAAACGGTTTTATTAATGCAGGAAGTTATATAATGGGATTCAATGGTATTTCACTTTCATCGGGCGTATATTATTACAGACTTATTGCCGGAAGTTTTGTGCAGACGAAAAGAATGGTTCTAATTAAATAACTTTATGTTTCGCATCACATTTTTTAAATTAAGGCTGTCACACGACAGCCTTTTTGTTTTTCCGCAGATATAGAAACCCCCCGTAAATTACCTCTTCATATTTGCCCGGTTATCCGGCTGAAAAAATATGAATATAATATTAAAAAACCGTTTGACTTTAATATTAAATTATGTATTTTTGTAGTGGGACAAAGTGGGTGAAAGTGGTTAAAAATCCCAAATTTTGACAAAATAAACTATAATTATTGTTTCAAGGGCATTCAATATCGACTTTAGATGCAAAATCAAGGATTGTACTTCCGAGTAAATTCAGAAAAGTGATGACTCCGGAGGCAGACAATAAACTTGTTTTTACACGCGGTATGGATCAATGCATAATGGTCTACCCACTAGACGAATGGGAAAGGGTAAAAAAAGGTCTAATGAACTACAACGTCTTCAATTCGCAGGAAAGATTTTTCATGCGGCAATTCTTAATGTACGTGCACGAGTGCGAACTGGACTCACACAATAGATTTTTACTCCCTTCCCAGTTAATTGAATTTGCTCAAATCAAAAAAGAAGTAGTCATTCTCGGAATGCTTACAAAGATGGAAATTTGGGACCCTGTTCTGAAAGAGAAGTATGACAATCAGCATCCTGAATCGTTTGAGGATGTAGCGCAGAACGTTACCGAGAATATTTTAAATAAGGGCATTTAGTTAAACAAATTTACTTAATCGAATTTATTTGGTTACCGAATATCATATTCCGGTTCTTCTGAATACAGCAGTGTCATATCTTATAAATCCGGTAATTCAAAAACATATTTTGGTTGACGGAACGCTCGGAGGAGGCAGTTATTCAAGGTTAATATGCGGGAGCATATCAGACGATTCAAAATTAATCTGTATCGACAAAGACATTCATGCTATAGAATTCACGACAAAAGTATTGGCAGAATACAAAAATAAAATATTAATCAGACAGGGAAATTTCGCGGACGTAAAGCAAATTTCAACGGACGCGGGATTCGATTCCATAACGGGCATTGTCCTCGACCTCGGTCTGTCATCTTACCAGTTAAATGAAGAATCGGGTTTCAGTTTCATGAAGAACACGGTTCTTGATATGCGCGCGGATAAAGACTCCGAACTTGATGCAAAGACAATTTTGAATGAATACAGAGAAAATGAACTTACGGACATATTCGAAAATTACGGCGAAGTTGCAAAGGCGGGCAGGCTGTCAAAGGCAATAATCGAACACAGATATAAAAGCAAATTCGAAACCACGGATGATTTCATTAAAGTAATTCAGAGGGAATACGATTTCAAGAAAGACATGCCGGTTAAATTTCTTTCAAAGATATTTCAGGCATTAAGGATAGCAGTGAACGATGAACTGAACGACCTTAAAAAAGTGCTTGAAAGTTCTTTTGAAATAATAGCGGACGGAGGAAGAATAGTTGTTATATCATATCATTCGCTGGAAGACAGGATAGTGAAGAATTTTTTCCGAGATAACAGCGTGAAGAAATCGGAAGGAAAGAAGGCTTTGAAGATACTTACGAAGAAGGTGATTATGCCTTCATACGAAGAAGTGAAAATGAATTCGAAATCGAGAAGCGCGAAATTAAGGGCAGCGGAAGCAGTACTTGCATGAAACCAACGAGAACAAAAATATCGATTTTCTGGATGATAGTGTTCTTCATCACGTTTTCGGCAATTTCGGTTTTTCTGATTAATAATATAATTTCAGTGAACAAACTTAACCGTGATATCAGCGAATTGAAAGACAATCTCGGTAAAGTAAATCAGACGAACAATTCATACAGAATAGAAATCGAAAAACTCAGTTCATACGACAGAATAAAAAAGTTGGCAGAAGAAAAACTAAACCTTAAGGTTTATGAAGGCTCGGTAAAGACAGGCAGTAAAATAAAAATCAAAAAATCAGATATGTAATGAATTTTTACAGTTTCGCAAATAAAGAGAACAAGAAGGTAAGCCCGGCAAGAAGAATCAACATCTTCATGTTTGTGTTTCTCGCTTTTCTTGCTCTGGTTATCACGAAACTTGTTTCAGTTCAGATACTTGAATCGGAAAAATACAGAATTATCGCGAAGAAGCAGTCGCAGTCGCGGGAAATCATAAACCCGTTAAGAGGAGTGATATACGACAGGAACATGAACCCATTTGTCTCGAACGTCTACAGGGTTTCGGTGATTGCGGATCCATATAAAATTAAGAATCCGGATTCTGTTTCGACACTTCTGGCAAGCGTATTTAAAAAAGATAAACTTGAATATTACGATAGACTGCTCGACAGGAACAACAGCGCATTCTATCTTGAAAGAAAGGCATCGGTCAGCGATTTGAAAGGCATAGATACACTAAAGATAGACGGGCTTAACGTGTTCAAGGAATCATCGAGATATTACAATAACGGTTCGATTGCTTCGCAGGTAGTCGGATTTACTGATTTGGATAACAAAGGCGTAAGCGGAATTGAACTTGCTCTGAACAAAGAACTGACGGGTAAAGAAGGATACATGATTTCACGCAAGGACGGGAGAGGCGTTAAGCGTCCCGATATGAATTACATTCAGAAAGAACCTGAACCGGGCGCAAACATTATTCTTACAATAGACAAGACAATACAGCAGATTGCAGAAGAGGAACTTGCGGCGGGAATGAAATATTTCAACGCATCAAGAGGAAAAGCGGTTGTGGTCTCGGTTAAGACGGGTGAAATACTTGCGATGTGCACATATCCGACATTCGACCCGAACAATATTAAGAAAGAAGATTCCGTCGGAATGAAAAATTCGGTTGTATCGGATATTTACGAACCCGGCTCGACGTTCAAACTTGTAACAGCATCGGCAATTCTCGAAGAAAAACTCGGAAGCCCTTCCGATGTTGTGAATACGGAAAACGGCACTTATAACATTTACGGCATGGACATTATCGACTCATATCCTTCGTCATCGCTTACATTCCAGCAGATAATTGAGAAGTCGAGTAATATCGGTGTTGCGAAACTATCGCAGAAAGTCGGGGCAGAAAGATTCTTCAAGTATGCCAGAGATTTCGGTTTCGGAATTTATTCGGGAATAGAACTTAACGGAGAGAACAAAGGTTATCTGAAACGCCCTCTGGATTTCACACCGGGTTCGCTTGAGTTTATGGCAATAGGATATCAGGTCGCGGTGAATGTGCTTCAGTTAACAATGGCTTATGCTTCAATAGCGAACAACGGTTTATTAATGAAACCTTATATAATCAAGAAAGAACTCAGCCCTGATGGGACAGTGCTGGTTGATAATCTGCCTTCGCCTGTAAGGCAGGTAATTTCAGAAGAGACAGCAAAGAAACTGAATCAGATGTTCATAGGGGTGGTTGAAAGAGGAACAGGAACGGATGCAAAGATTAACGGAGTGAACGTTGCAGGCAAGACGGGAACGTCGCAGAGACTTGTAGAAGGCGAATATTCAAGCAGTTCACATAATTCGTCATTCGTAGGTTATTTCCCCGCTGAGAATCCTGAGATAATTGTGACGGTAGTGATTGACGATCCGAAAAACGGTTTTTACGGCGGTAAAGTAGCCGCGCCGGTTTTCCAGAAAATAGCAACGAGAATTCTAAGTTACTCGGGAAATACAGGCAGTCTGAACAATGAATATATGTACGTTAAATCGGAAAGCAAAGAAGTTCCGACGGATAAGAATCAGGACAAAAGCCAGTCGATTCCGAATCTTAAAGATATGAGGCTGAATGACGCTGTTGAAATTCTAAATGAAAAAAGTATTTCCTACGAAATAAGCAATTACGATAACTCGACAGACCAGAAAGGCGTGATTGTTTCAGTGATTAATCAGGAACCGCTGCCGGGTGAGAAACTTGACAACGGAAAGAAAGTTAAATTGTACGTAAAGAATTCAAAAGTAGACAATGATAATTATAAAATTGTACCCGATGTGAGAAAGATGAGTCTGAGAAAATCAATAAACAAACTGGTATCCGACGGTTTCACCGTCGATATAAACGGGAGCGGGGAAGTTGTAGATATATATCCGAAACCCGGAACAAAGATAAATGCAAAAAGCAAAATCATATTATTCTGTAAGAACGAAAATAAATGAAATTTTCAGAATTACTAAATATTGCGGAAATTAAGCGGTCATTTGCCGGAGAAGATTTTACGGTGAAGGGACTTTCATTCGATTCAAGGAATATAAAAGAGAAATATGTATTCTTTGCAGTCGTTGGCGCTAAGATTGACGGAAGCAAGTTTATTGACCAGGCAATCGAAAGCGGTGCAGGCGCGGTTATTGCGGATGAAAAATCAGCAAAGGATTTCAAGAACAATCCAAAAGTAATACTCGTCGATAACGTAAGGAAAGTTATGGCTGAACTAAGCTGCGCGTATTACGGCAATCCATCTACGAAGATAAAAGTAATCGGCGTAACCGGCACTAACGGCAAAACGACAATTACATATATAATCAAAAGGATTCTTGAAGAGGCGGGTTTCAAAGCGGGATTAATAGGAACAATAGACTATATAACGGATTCGAAAGCGGTTAACACATCGCGTTTGACCACGCCGGATTCAATCGAACTGAATGAATACTTATCCAAGATGGTAAAGAATGGAATGGATTTCTGTGTGATGGAAGTTTCTTCGATAGCGCTTGTGAATTACAGAGTTCATACGATTAAATACGATACGGCTGTATTTACGAATCTTACGAGCGAGCATATGGACCTGCATGAAAACATGGATAACTACATGAAGGCGAAGAAAGTTCTTTTTGATACTCTGCATGAAAATTCACTTGCTGTTTCTAACAGCGACGATGATTACGGTATAAGAATGCTGACTGAATGCAAAGCATCGAGGAAACTTTACTCAATAGATAATTACTCGAACCTTCAGGCGAAAAATATAGATTTGAGCCTTGAAGGCATGAGTTTCGACATTGAACTGAACGGCGCAGCGTATAGAGTTAAATCGTCACTAACCGGAAGATTCAACGTTTATAATCTTCTTGCTTCAATACTTGCGACTATAAGATACGGAATTGACATACAGACAATCCTTACCGCAATTGAAAAATTCGAAGCGGTAAAAGGAAGATTCAACCGTATTTCGCTCCCAAACGGCGCTTGCGCAATCATTGACTATTCGCATACATCGGATTCACTCAAGAATGCAATAGAAGCGGCGCTCGATATCAAGAAACACGAGAACGACGGCGGCAGAGTAATTACTTTGTTCGGCTGCGGCGGGGACAAAGACAGGACAAAGAGACCTGTGATGGGTACGATAGCAACGGAATTATCGGACTATGTAATAATAACTTCGGATAATCCGAGAAGTGAAAAACCGGAAGACATAATCGAAGACATTAAAAAAGGCATCGGAAAAAATAATTATGAATCGGAACCGAACAGAGACATCGCAATTAAAAAGGCAATCGAGATTTCAAGAAAAGGCGATATAATTCTTATTTGCGGTAAAGGACATGAAACGTATCAGGAAATCAAAGGCGTGAAATCGCATTTCGACGACGCGGAAGAAGTCATAAAATATCAGCCGCTTGCAAAATAATGATAACCATTAATGAAATACTGGCGCTTAAAGGCGAAAAGATTAACACGGGAGTGCTTTCAGGGAAAGGATTCCGCGGAGTTTCAATCGACTCAAGAACAGTGAACGGTTCCGAGTTATTCTTCGCAATTAAAGGCGGGAGCAATGACGGTCATAACTACGTTTCTGACCTCGTGAAGAAAAAAATTATTAAGGCAGCGGTTGTAAATAAAAAATGGTATGACAGGAGCGGAAAGAGTCTTAAAGGATGCAGTTTTGTGGCCGTGAAAGACACAATAAAAACTCTTGGCGAACTTGCTGTCATTCACAGAGATTTGATGAACATACCGATTGCCGCTATTGCAGGCAGTAACGGCAAGACGACGACTAAAGACCTTGCTGCTGCCGTGCTGTCGAAGAAATTCAATCTCCTTAAAACGGAAGGTAATTTCAACAATCATATAGGACTTCCTCTCACGCTGCTAAGGATAGAAGAGAAACATGATTTCTGTGTGCTTGAAACAGGAAGCAATCATTTCAACGAACTTGAATATCTTTGCAGGATTGCCAAACCCGATGCCGCTCTGGTAACCAATATCGGGCGCGAGCATCTTGAATTCTTTAAAAATCTGAACGGAGTTGCAAAAGAAGAATTTCAGGTCTATGACTGGGTGAGGAAGAACGGTTCGGTTTGTTTCTACGATTTAAACGATGACTACATAAGAAAATACAAAAAGAATAAGAAAGAAGATTCGTTCACATATTCGTACAATTACTCCGCCGATGTAAAAGGAACTATGTGCGGTTACGACAAAATGTTTCGTCCGGTGATTTCATACAAATATAACGGCAAGACATATAAGACTTATGTGAATACATTCGGCAAGCATTCTTTCTATAACGGTCTCGCGGCTATCGCGCTTGGTGTTTACTTCGGCGTACGCGCGGCGGATATAGCGGAAGCATTGCAGAATTTTAACAGTCACAGCGGAAAAAGAATGCAGGTTGAAACGAAGGATGGAATTGTTCTGATTAACGATGCTTACAACAGCAATCCCGATTCAGTGAAACTCGGATTCGAAACTCTGAAAGAATATAAGACAAAAGGCAGAAAACACGTGATACTTGCGGATATGCTTGAAATGGGAAAAGCATCCGAGAAAGAACATCTTAATATCGGAAAAGCAGCGGCGCAAATGAAGTTTGATTTTCTTTATACATACGGAAAAGATTCTTTTCAGACTTTCAAGGGAGCGAAGAACCTTAAAAATAATTTTTATTTCAATATAAAGGATGACATGGCTGAATTCGTCAAGAGCAATATAAGAAAGGGAGACATTGTGTATGTTAAGGGTTCGAGAGGGATGAAACTGGAAGAAGTAATTCAAAAGATATTTATTAATTAAACCGTATTATCGAATGCTTTATTATTTGGCAGAATTGATACAGGCAAAGTTTAATCCTCCGGGGTTCAACGTATTCAAGTATCTGACATTCAGGTCGGCGCTTGCGGCTATTACGGCTTTACTGCTTACATTTTACGTCGGACCAAAAGTAATAAACATGCTTAAGAAGAATCAGATAGGGGAGGCTAAAAAGGAAGACGGTCCGAAATTCCATTGGTCGAAAGCAGGAACTCCGACTATGGGCGGTTTAATAATACTGATGTCAGGAATTATTCCGGTATTGTTATGGGCAAATCTAGCGAACATATATATACAAATTATTCTTTTCGCTACTATCAGTCTCGGTTTAGTCGGACTGCTTGATGATTACCTTAAGGTTGTAAAAAAATATAAAGACGGACTTCTTGCAAAATATAAACTGATGGGGCAGGTGACCGTCGGAATAATAGTTGGACTTGTAATATATTTTGCACCGCAGTTTCACGGAATAAACACAATTACAACAATACCGTTCCTGAAAAATTATCAGTTCGATTTCGCGATTTTCTATATTCCGATAATAGTATTCATTATTACGGCTACATCGAATGCTGTTAATCTGACGGACGGTCTGGACGGACTTGCAACAGGCACGGTTGGTATTGTAATCTTCACGCTCGGAATAATCGCATACATATCGGGTAATGTTGAATGGGCAAAATATATTAATATAATTTATCTTAAAGGAAACGGCGAACTTGTGATTTTCTGTACGGCAGTTGCCGGAGCGGCATTGGGTTTTCTCTGGTACAATTCATATCCTGCGCAGGTGTTCATGGGCGACACCGGTTCACTGGCGCTCGGCGGAGCAGTCGGTACGCTTTGCATTCTCGTAAAGAAAGAATTCCTTCTTCCGCTTCTTGGAGGAATCTTCTTTGCCGAAACAGTGTCGGTTTTAATTCAAAGATATTATTTCAAATATACAAAGAAAAAATACGGAGCGGGAAAGCGCGTATTTCTTATGGCGCCGCTGCATCATCATTTTGAAATTAAGGGTATTCCCGAACCGAAGATAGTTCTCAGATTCTACATAATTGCAGTTCTTCTTGCAATTATGACACTTGCAACATTTAAGATTAGATAAGTGAAAAAAGACGACGTAAAAAAATTCAGGTTTACAGTTCTGGGCGCAGGGCGCAGCGGAATTGCAGTATCGAAATTGCTTAAGAATTCCGGAGCGAAAGTTTTTTTGAGCGATTCTTCGCCCAAAGAAAAATTAATGTATTTCAACGAAGATGATTTTTCGAAATTTGATATTCCTTTCGAAATTGGCGGAAACACGGACAGGATATACGATGCGGATTATTTCGTTACAAGTCCGGGAATTCCCCCGAAGTCGGAAATATTTCTGAATGCGGCGGCAAAAGGAATAAAAATCGTGAGCGAAATTGAAACGGCTTTCTGGTTCTGCGAAGTTCCGGTGATAGCAATTACGGGAACGAACGGAAAAACAACAACGACAGAACTTACAGGGGCAATTTTTTCCGATGCGGGTTTCGATGCGGTTATTTGCGGTAACGTTGGACTGGCATTTTCCGAGATTATTCCGAGACTGAAAAAAGATTCTGTTGTGATACTTGAAGTCAGTAGTTTCCAACTTGAGTTTATTTCCGAATTCAGACCCGATGCGGCGATGATACTTAATATAACGCAGGACCATATTGACTGGCACGGCTCTTTTGAAAATTACATGCTTGCGAAATTCAGGATAAACATGAATCAGAAAGACGATGACCTGATGATTATTAATTATGACGACAGTGTATTAAGGCAGAGTCTTAAAAAATTCAAAGGAGAAAGAGGCGCCTTTGCATTGAACAAATTTGAAGATAAAAATATAAAGTTTAAGACATATACTGAAAATAATGCGGTGGTTTACAGCGGTTTAAAAAGTGAAAAAATAATTAATACCGAAGAAATATTCATAAGAGGAGCACACAATGTAATGAATTCTATGGCTGCAATATTGGCAGCGAAGAGATTCGGAATTAGCAATGATTCTATAAAATTTACTCTTGAGAATTTCAAGGGCGTCGAACACAGAATAGAGCCGGTAAGGGAAATAGACGGAGTGAATTATTTCAACGATTCGAAGGCAACAAACTACGATTCGCTTTTTGTGGCGCTTGAAAGTTTTCAGGGAAGAATTATACTTATCATGGGCGGTAAAAAAGGCGAAAACAATTTCGAAATAGTCGATTCACTTATAAAAGAAAGAGTGAAAAAGATTTGTGCAATCGGACAAAGCAAGGACGTGATATTTGAAAAGTACTCGGGCATCGTGGAAGTTGCAAGGTATGAATCGCTTGACGATGCGGTGAACGGTGCTCATTCGGCTGCTGTGAACGGTGATTTCGTCCTTTTTTCTCCGGGTTACAAGAGTTTTGATATGTTCGACAATTACGAACACAGAGGAAATGAATTTAAAAGAATAGTAAATAATCTGACAAAGAAATGAAATTCGGAAAATATAAAATAGACGTTTTCATTTTAATGCCTGTGCTGCTGCTGATATTCTTCAGTATTGCAATAGTTTACAGCGCAAGTTCGGATTATGCACTTCAGAAGTGGAATGACGCGGGTTATCTTTTCAAACAACACCTTATCCGTGTCGTGATTTCTTTTGTAGTTTTATTTTTCTTCGCGAAATTTGATTACAGATACCTGCAGGATTTGAGCAAGCCTTTGATATTCCTTGCAATCGTGCTTCTTGCAGTTGTATTATTCACGACTTCATCAGTTAAAAACGTAAACAGATGGTTATCGCTCGGCTTCCTGAGTTTTCAGCCGTCAGATCTTGCCAAATATGCATTGATAATTCATGTTTCAACACTACTGGTAAGAAAAGAAAAATATCTTGATAATCTTTACAGAGGTTTCCTGCCTATTCTTATTTATTTGATGCTTGTGTGCGGGCTGGTTGCATTGCAGCCGAATTTTTCGACGGCGCTTATAATTTTCGGTTCAACTGTTCTGTTGATGCTAACGTCAACCGTAAAATTAAAACACGTTGCGATTACAATGTTATCGCTTCTTCCGATTGCGGCATTATTCATATTATCGAAATCTTATATAAGAGAAAGACTCGAAAACTTTGCGGAGTACTCATCGAGCGGAACGGCGCAGCATCAGTTATCGCAGGCGATCGTTGGGCTTGGCAACGGGGGTATTTTCGGAGTTGGAATAGGCAATTCCATTCAGAAGGAATTTTTCCTTCCTGAATCATACGGTGATTTTATCTTTTCAATAGTAGGCGAGGAATACGGATTCATAGGTACGCTGTTCGTTATCGCAATGTTTGCAATTATCTTATACAGAGGATATAAAACGGCAAAGAAAGTACAGGACCCGTTTGGAAAATATCTTGCCTTCGGTATCACGACGCTTATAGTATCCTATGCAGTTGTGAATATGTCGGTAGCAAGCGGGATATTTCCTACGACAGGCGTCCCGATACCGTTCGTCAGTTTCGGAGGAACGGCTTTGATACTTAATTCAATAGCGGCAGGAATACTGCTGAATATCTCGTCTTTCAGGGATGTTACAGCCGATGCGATTGAGGAAGAAAAGAAGGTCAGCGCATGAGATTTGTTATGACAGGCGGCGGAACCGGCGGACATATATTTCCCGCAATCGCGATTGCAGACGGACTGATGGAAAGATACAACGATGCGGAGATTCTGTTTATAGGTGCAAAAGGAAAGATGGAAGAAAAAGTTGTCCCGGAAAATAATTATAACATAAAGTTAATAGAAGTATCGGGGTTTAACAGAAAAAACCCGATAAGGAATTTTAAGTTTTTGAGAGACTTTTTTAATTCGATGGCAGTTTGCAAGAAAATATTGAAAGAATTTAAACCAGACGCCGTTATCGGTACAGGCGGCTATGTATCCGGTCCGGTTGTTTATTCTGCCATTAAGATGGGCATCCCGTCGATATTGCAGGAGGGAAATTCTTTTCCGGGCAAAGTCACAAAATCCCTGTCAGGCAAGGCAAGCAGGGTGATAGTGAACTTCGAAGAAACAATCTCATATCTGAAAAGAAAAGACAACGTAGTAAGGATTTCTTATCCGGTCAGGAGCAGATTGAAACTCACGGATAAACAGGAAGCGAAGAAATATTTCGGATTCGATAACAGCGGCAGGACTTTGTTCGTATTCGGCGGAAGTCAGGGAGCATCGGGAATCAATAAATCGATAATGAAAATCTTAGATGCGCTCGATGAAAAGAACATTAATCTCATCTGGCAGGTCGGGAAACTAAATTACGAAACGATAAATAAAGAATTAGCGGGCAAATATAATAAAGTTAAAGTACTGGACTTCATTAAGGAAATAGACATGGCTTATTCTGCGGCCGATCTGGTTGTCTGCAGAGCGGGAATAAGCAGTATAATGGAACTTAGTTTATTGCGAAAACCGGCAGTACTTGTGCCGTATCCGTTCGCAGCAGAGAATCATCAGGAAAAAAACGCGGTGTCGATGGTAAAAATGAACGCGGCTGTGATGATTAAGGAATCGGTGCTTGATGAAAACCTGCTGAACTCAATTAGGGAAATTATTTTCGACGACAATAAACTCGCAGAATTAGGCAGTAATGCATCTCTTTTATACGACCGTAATGCTCCTGAAAAAATAGTTGACGAAATTATTAAAACAATAAATTAAAATGGAACAAAAAAGAATCTATAAAGCCAGGCAGGATTTTTATTACAAACTGCTCGTGATATATTTCATGTTCCTAATCGTTTATGCGTTAATGAGGGGTAATTTCGGAAGAGAAGAATTTACTATAGTGTTTCATGACCCGATAATCTACATCACGGCATTGTTCGTGCTGTATTCGCTGCTTGCGCTGCTTATAAGCGCAGTGAAAGGTAAAGAAATCGAATTCCTTGATGACAGATTCGTTATTAAAAACAGATTCGGGCAGCGCGAGATACTTTATTCCGATATTATAACAATAAAGTTTTCAAGGGAAAGAAAAAGAGATAACATCGGCAGAAGCAGTATAAGAAGGGCTAGAATCAAACTCAAAGACAGAAAAACATTGCTGAGAATAAGAATAGGCGAATTTTATGACGAGAAAAAATTAATAAACGAATTTAAAAACATTAATAAGTCGCTGCATATATAATGCAGAAAAAAGAAAAAAATATTAAAATTCTCAAGAACGTCAGAACAGTGCATTTCATCGGCATCGGCGGTATCGGCATGTGCGGGCTGGCGGAATACTTACTCGTAAAAGGTTTCAGGATTTCGGGAAGCGATATTACGCGCACTTTCATTACGCAAAGACTTGAAAAGAAAGGCGCACGTATCAAATACGGACATAAAGCATCGAATGTAGGCAAAGAGGTCGACCTTGTAGTTCACACATCGGCTGTGAAGACCGAAAATCCCGAACTTAAGGAAGCGGTTGAAAGAAAAATCAAAACGGTGAAAAGGGCATTCCTGCTCGGTGAACTGGTCAATGGAAAATATCTCATTGCCGTATCCGGTACGCACGGCAAGACTTCGACAACAGCAATGATTGCGAAGGTATTAATTGATGCAAAACTCGATCCGACGGTATTTGTGGGCGGCAATCTTGAATTCCTTGGCGGCGCATCATATAGAATCGGGAAAGGCAAATATGCAGTTGTGGAAGCCGATGAATACGACCGCAGTTTCCATACACTGAAACCGGCTATCGCGGTAATTAATAACGTTGAACTCGACCATACCGATATATATAAAACAGAAAAGGATATCGTTGAATCTTTCAAAACATTTGCGAACGGTGTAAAAAGCACGGGGTATTTTGTCGTGAATATGAATGACAGGAATGTGAAGAAGGTCATGAATGACAGGATATGCAGGAGAGCGGATTTCGGAAAAGGCTGCATAAACGACATTAGCGGCGTGAAAGCGGATAAAACCGGAATTACTTATAAATTAAATGAAACAGATATCAGACTGAGCATTCTTGGGTATCACAACGTATTCAATTCTGCAGCAGCATTCATAACAGGCAGTTTGGTGAATATAAAGCCGCCGGTTATCATAAAGAGTCTTGAAGAATTCCCGGGAGTAAAGAGACGTCTTGAACTTAAATACAGAAAAGATATTTCAGTCTACGATGATTATGCTCATCACCCGACAGAAGTTGCATCATCACTGAAATCAATCAATGAAGTTAAAGAGGGCAGATTAATAGTAGTATATCAGCCGCACACTTTTACAAGAACGCGGGAATTTTACAAAGATTTTGCGAATGCTTTAAGGACTGCCGATGTAGTTTACCTGATGCCAGTATATCCCGCTAGAGAATTACCTATAAAAGGCGTAACCTCGAAACTGATATATGATAAGATTAAAAACACTGCTGCTAAAAAAGTATTAGTAGTAAAAACGGATAAACTTAATAACGCTCTGAAGAAAGAAATCAAAAAAGGGGATTACATTGTATTTCAGGGTGCTGGCGATATAACAAATTTCTGCGATGAATTTATTAAAGGATTAAAGAAGTAATGTCATTTAAAAAGATAATATTATTCTCTGTACTGATAACCGTTATTGTTGTAGTACTGATAGTTATAGCAAACAACTGGAGAAATAAAACTTTTGTAAACAAGATAACAATTAAAGGAAATCTGACGATTACGGAAAGCGAAATATTGTCGACAGCGGGATTAAAGGCGGATTCGCTTATAAATCTCGACGAACTTAATATTGCATTTATCAGGGACAGGATTGCAAAGCATCCGGAAATAAAGAGAGTAGTCGTAAGCAAGGAACCGCCGTCGGAACTGATTATAGAGATTATTGAGAAAAAGCCGATTGCGCTGCTTGTAAAGAATACCGAATTGAATCTGATAGATGAAGATAAAGAAGTTTTTTCGATAATGAATTTTGAAAAAGTGTTTGATCTGCCGGTTATTAACGGGCTTGTGAATGAAGGCAGCCCTGAATATAAGAGCGACCTCGACGTTGCAATCTTTTTTATAAAGTCTGCTTATGCAAAAGGGAAATATATACAAAACCAGATTTCGGAAGTTAACATGAGCGATTCAGGGAGAGTTACGGTATTCTCGAATGACAGACCGACAGTATTCTATTTTCCGAAAGTTAAAAAGGAAAGCGAAGCCAACGAAGTTTACAAAGCCAAACTCGGCGTGTTTAAGAAATTTATAGACGATGAAATGGTTAAGAATAACCTGCGATGCGAGTATGTTGACTTGAGATTTTCAAATCAGGTAATCGCAAAATTAAATTAATATATATGAAAAGCAAAAAGTACAATGCTGCTGAAGATGAAATTATTGTCGGGCTTGATGTTGGTACGACAAAAATATGCGCAATCGTTGCCCAGAGAAAAGATAACAACAGTATTAATATAATTGGTATCGGTAAAGCCCCGTCCAAAGGGCTTCACAGAGGTATCGTGGTGAATCCGCAAAAGACTGTCGATTCCATAAAGGAAGCCCTGGCGGAAGCGGAACTTAATTCGGGCGTACAAATAAAGTCAGTGTCGGTTGGTATAGCAGGACACCACATAAGATGCATACAATCGTCAAGCACTATCGGAATCAATAATCCCGAGAGAGTGATACAGGATGAAGATATTAAACGCCTGATGGAACAGGCGAGCCTGATAAGAATTCCCAGTGATACACAGATTATCGCCGTGATTCCGCAGGAATATAATATAGACGGAAAAGACGGAATTTACGAGTCGCCCGTCGGGATGTTCGGAGTAAGACTCGAAGCAAAAGTCAATATTATTACATGCCTCGTTTCTTCGATTGATGATTTATCAAAGTGCGTCAGAAGTTGCGATGTTGATATCGACGATATAGTACTTGAACCTATTGCATCATCGCATTCCGTACTCGATGAAACGGAAAAGAAAGTCGGAGTCGCGATGATTGATATCGGCGGCGGTACAACAGACCTTGCAGTATTTAAAAAGGGAGTCTTAAAATATACAGCAGGTATTGGTATTGCAGGAAGTCTTGTAACAAGCGATATAGTTGAAGCGCTTGGAATTTCCGAAGAAGAAGCCGAAAGAATAAAAAGAGAATACGGTTACGCTTTGCTTTCGGAAATACTGAATGATGATGAAATTGCAGTCGATTCGATTAACAGAAAGGCGCCAAAGAAGACAAGAAAAAGCATACTCGCAAGAATCATTCAGGCGAGAATGCAGGATATATTTGAACTCGCGGCAATAGAAATAAGAAATTCACAGATACAGAATGAACTGCATGCAGGAGTAGTGATAACAGGCGGGGGTTCATTAATCAAAGGAACAAAAGAACTCGCGGAAGAAATTCTCGGTATGGAAGTTAATCTGGGAATTCCGACGGGACTTACGGGCGGACTCATAAAAGAAGTTGAAAGTCCGATATACGCTACAGGTGTAGGGCTTATTCTTCACAGAATAAAAACAGAAGGGACCGGAGGAGATATCGCGGTTTCTTCATCGGGAAAAAAGAGAGTTAAATTGTCAGCCAAAGGTTTGTTTTCAAAAGTTAAAACCTGGTTTGACGAATTATAAGAGTATGATTACAATAATAAAAAATATTATAAAAATTAATCTGAAAGGGTAAAGAAATGCCTATTCAATTATTACCAATCGAAACCAGCGGTGCCAAGATTAAAGTTGTTGGCGTCGGCGGCGGCGGCGGAAACATCATCAATTCCATGGTAGATAAGGGTATTGAAGGAGTCGAATTCATCGCAATCAACACAGATTTACAGGCGCTCGAAATCAGCAAAGCCGATATAAAGATACAAATCGGCAAGAGCGTAACAAAAGGACTCGGGACCGGTATGAACAACGATGTCGGAGAAAAATCAGCGGAAGAAAGCCGCGAAGAAATCGCACGCGCTCTCGCCGGAAGCGATATGGTATTCATTACCGCGGGTATGGGAGGCGGTACCGGAACAGGCGCTTCTCCTATAGTTGCACGTGTTGCTAAAAGCATAGAAGCCCTCGTAGTGGCAATCGTTACGAAACCGTTTCATTTCGAGGCAAGACCAAGAATGCTTCTTGCAGACCAGGGAATTGATAAATTAAAAAGAGAAGTCGACAGCCTCATAGTAATTCCGAACCAGAGAATAGTCGAACTTATGCCGAAAGATTGCTCGAAGAATCAGGCATTCGCAATGGCTAACAAAGTCCTGTACAGCGCAACAAAGGGAATTTCACAGATAATTACAAAGACAGGTGAAATCAATGTTGACTTCGCTGACGTTAGAACAACTATGAAGAGCACCGGCGATGCAATGATAGGAACAGGTATCGCCGCCGGTGAAGACAGAGCAATCAGAGCGGTAACCGATGCTCTTTCAAATCCGATTCTTGAGGACATCAACATAACCGGTGCAAGGAATGTACTAGTTAATATCGCATCTAACGGCAATATATTGTTCGAAGAAATAAACAAGATAAACGACTACGTTTATGAATCAGTCGGCGACAAGGCAAATTATATTTTCGGTATTGTCGATGACAAGGAAATGGATGAACAGTTGATGGTAACCGTGATTGCAACAGGTTTCAGAAAAGAAGAAGAAGCACTTATCGAAGATAATGCAACTGCAAATGCCGCAAACTCGGATATACTTGCACAGACAGGTAAGATAACGTCGCTTCCGACAACAACCGAGAAACTGAAAGAACTTGATGTGCCGTCCGTTTTCAGACGTTATCCTAACGGACTTGTAAACGAAGACCTGAGCGACAAGCAGACAAAGAAAGAAAATAAATTTGACAAGTACGGACTTGATTCGTTCAATCTCGACGAAGCCAAGCCTCCCGCGTTCTTAAGAAGATCGCTGGATTAATTTTCAAGTGAAAATTCTGTATAGTACTTCAATTGGTACATTTGCAGATTAGGATTTTTTAAATATATTTGCAGGCATCACACGCGGTCTTTATCTGCCGATAAGACCGTGCTCTAAGCGGAGAGTCACATCTCCGCTTTTTTTATATACACCGGTTATTTATTTGTTGTCATTTCTTATCGTTATTATCAGGAATCAAAACATAATAGATTTCTGTATAATCGGTTTAATATTCTTAATCTGTTTATTTTTTTTTGCTATTTTCTGATTTCCATATTTCTTTTCGTAAAACCTATCGAAACCCTCTTATTTTTATATTGAATGTGTATTTTAATATAGCAATCTTTAATAATATTCAATAAAAAATCATAAAATATGAGTAAATTCAAAAAATTATTTATACTCCTTTTTATCGCTTTTTCGCCGGTTTATATATACTCTCAATCGGGTACGCCGGGTGTTAATCTAGATACAGTAAAGGCACATAAGTTCGATGGCGGTAAAATGTGGACGTTCGATTTCCCTCCATTGGATTATTTCCAGGAAGCATACGGTTTCAAACCTACACAGGCATGGATGGATAAAGTTAGGATGTCGGCATTGCGATTCGCTGATTACTGTTCGGCTTCATTTGTATCCGAAGACGGTCTTGTAATGACAAATCACCACTGCGGACGTGAATCGGTTTCACTTGTTCAAAAAGAAGGCGAAGACCTGCACGAAAACGGATTTATTGCGGCAAAACTTGAAGATGAAAGAAAAGTTGACCGGCTTTATGTCGACCAGTTGGTTAAAATTATCGATGTAACAAAAGAAATTCAGAGTGCAATCGATAGAGGCAAAGATCCCGATGAAAAAGACGATTTCAAATATCAGAAAATTACTGAAATTGAGAAGAAAAATTCGGAAGGCAAAACAACTGTTTGTCAGGTAGTTTCTCTGTATAACGGCGGTGTTTATTCGGCTTATATTTACAAAAGATACAATGACGTCAGACTTGTTTTCGCCCCTGAAGATCAGGCGGGATTTTTCGGCGGTGACCCTGACAATTTCACATATCCGAGATACAATTTGGACTGTACTTTTTTCAGAGTATATGATGAAAACGGAAAACCTTTGAAGGTTGATAATTTCTTTAAATGGAGCAGCAACGGCGCGGAACCGGGAGAACCTATATTTGTTGTCGGAAATCCGGGCTCGACTTCAAGACTCCTCACAATGTCGCAATTAGAATATAACAGGGATATTTCCTATCCGCTTATTCTCAATTACATAAACGGTTTAGTTGACAGCATAAGAACGCTAATTGCAAGGAATCCTGATAAGGAAAAAGAGTTAAATAACCAGTTGTTTGAATTTACAAACAGCCAGAAAGTTTATAAAGGCACGGTCAAGGGACTTAATGACCTCGTGCTGATGGCAAGAAAAAAAGATTTTGAAAAGAAGTTCAGAGCAGCGGTTGATGCAAATCCAAAACTGAAAGCAAAATACGGAAACGTATGGAATGATATTGCAAAAATCGTAATTGATAAAAGAGAAGCTTACGATAAAATGAAGGGCGGAAGTTTCAGGGCTTTATATTCCAAACTCAACGAAATCGGAAAGAAAGAAGAATATTACAATCAGATTCTCGGAAGAGCAATTTTTGAAGTTTACGGAACTTCGATTCCTCCCGATGCTACATTTACTTTGAGAATTTCTGACGGTATAATAAAACAATACGATTATAACGGAACAACAGCGCCTGCGAAGACAACATTCTTCGGAGCGCTAGACAGATATTTCTCGTTCAATAAGCAATATCCGTGGTCGCTTCCGAACAGATGGCTTAATTTACCTAAAGAATTTGATTTGAGTACGCCTTTCAATTTCATTTCTACTAATGATATTATCGGCGGAAATTCTGGAAGCCCGATGATAAATAAGAACGCTGAAATAGTAGGACTCGTGTTTGACGGCAATATTGAAAGTATGCCGGGAGAATTTATTTATACGGACGAAGTGCCCACGACAGTATCAGTCGATTCAAGAGGTCTTCTTGAATGTATCAACAATCTGTACCTGCTCAAGAGGCTTGGAGCGGAACTGCAAAATGGAAAAATAACCGAGTAAAACATTTTATAAAATTAAATTTTTAATATGCTTAAAAAATATTTCAATGTTGTGATTTTAATTACCGTGCTGTTTGTGAGCAATGCGTTCTCGCAAAGTTATGGTGTTAATCTCGATACGGTAAAATCATCCAAATATGACATGGGAAAAATGTGGACTTTCGATTATCCCCCCGTGGACTATTTGAATGAAACATACGGTTTTAAACCGACACAGGAATGGCTTGACCACGTTAGAATGTCGGCAATTAGATTCGCCAATTACTGTTCGTCATCTTTTGTATCTGGTGACGGACTCGTAATGACAAATCACCACTGCGGACGTGAATCAGTGTCGCAGGTTGAAAAGGACGGAGAAGATCTTCATAATACAGGATTCATAGCAATGAAACTCGAAGATGAAAGACCTGTTCCAAATCTTTATGTAGACCAATTGGTGAAAATCACGGATGTTACTGCTGAAATTCATACAGCAATGGAATCCGGAAAGACAAATGACGAAAAAGTTGCAAATAAAACTGCAAAGATTTCCGAAATTGAAAAAAGAATAGCGGCTGAAACAGGTAACAGATGCCAGGTTGTAACATTATTCAACGGTGCGCTTTATTCAGCATACGTTTATAAAAGATATACCGATGTCCGTCTGGTATTCGCGCCTGAAGATAATGCAGGTTTCTTCGGCGGCGACCCCGATAACTTCACATATCCGAGATACAACATCGATATGACTTTCTTCAGAGTTTATGATGAAACCGGAAAGCCGTTAAAGACCGATAATTTTTATAAATGGAGTCCAAGCGGTGCAAGACCGGGCGAACCTATTTTTGTTGTAGGTAATCCGGGAAGAACAGAAAGACTGAATACGTATGCACAGCTTGAAGCCAGAAGAGACTATGCATATCCTGACGTAAAAAATATGCTCGATATGCTCGTAAATACTTATACTGACATCATTGCGAAGAATCCCGAAAAAGGAAAAGAACTGAATAATACGCTCTTCTCATATGCGAATTCCCAAAAAGTTTATATGGGAATGGTAAAAGGATTGAACGATGCAGTTTTGATGGCAAAGAAAAAACATTTTGAAAAAACACTCAGAGCAGCCGTTGATGCAAATCCTACTCTGAAAGCAAAGTATGGAAAAGCATGGGATGAAGTAGCGAATGCTAATGTTGAAATGAGCAAAATCTATCCCGAACTTTATTCTTATTCCGTAAATGCAAGGTCTGCTTCTGTGCAGTTCATAGCGGCGGATAAAATTGTATCATCCGCTCTTAATAAAGAAACCCTTGACCCTTCAAAAGTGGAAGCAATTTATAAGAATTACGATGCTGACCTTGATAAGGCTCTCATGAAATTCAGACTTGAGCAGATAACAAAAAAATTAGGAAAGGATAACGCGGCAGTTAAGATTTTCGGTAACGACACACCGGAATCTCTTATGAGTTCATCTGTCCTTTCAACAAAAGAAGGCGCACTTAATCTTCTTTCTCAGGGACCCGATGCAATCTTAAAATCAAATGACCCGTTCATAAAATTTGCAGTATTGGTTGTGCCCAAATTAAATGAACTTAAGAAAAAATCTGAAACACTCAGAAATATTGAAACAGTAAATAAAGAATTAATCGGCAGAGCGGCATTTGAGGTTTACGGGACATCCATTCCGCCCGATGCAACATTCACGCTCAGAATTTCCGACGGTGTTATCAAGAGTTATGAGTATAACGGTACAATTGCTCCTCCGAAAACAACTTTCTACGGATATTACGACAGATATTATTCATTCGATAAAAAATATCCGTGGCAGTTACCGGATAGATGGATAAATCCGCCTGCTGAATTTGACAGAAGTACTTCCTGCGATTTTATTTCGACAAATGATATTATCGGCGGTAACTCCGGAAGCCCGGTTATCAATAAAGACGGCGAGATTGTAGGACTTGCATTCGACGGCAATATTGAAAGTCTGACCGACAACTTTATTTATAATTCCGATGTTCCACATACAGTATCGCTTGATTCTGAAGGCATAATTCAGGTCATAAAAAATCTGTATAAAGTAAAAAGAATAGCCGAGGAATTACGTTCAGGTAAACTTTACACTGAATAATTAAAATTTTAAAATGAAGAATTTTTTAGAACAACTTAAGGAGAAAGTAATTGTATTCGATGGAGCCACAGGTTCCACTCTGCAGACTTACGGTCTAAATGCCGATGATTTCGGCGGTAAAGAACTGGAAGGCTGCAACGAATATCTTTGCGTTTCAAAACCTGAAGTTGTTACTAAACTTCATACATATTTTCTTGAAGCAGGGGCGGATGTAATCGAAACGAATTCATTCGGCTCTGCTTCAATTGTTTTAAACGAGTATAATATTGCAAATCTCGACTATGAACTTTCTTTCAAAGCAGCACAACTGGCTAAATCGGTTGCTAAAGAATTTTCAACACCCGTGAAACCCAGATATGTAGCGGGTTCCATAGGACCTACGACAAAACTTCCTTCCCTCGGGCATATTTCTTTCGATGATATGGAAAATTCTTTTTACAGACAGATGTCCGGTCTCTATGACGGCGGCGCTGATTTATTCTGCATCGAAACCTGCCAGGATTTGCTTCAGATAAAATGCGCTCTTTCGGCTGCAAGAAGATTGTTCGCTGAAAAGAAGAATAAATTACCGGTTATAGTTTCGGTTACTGTTGAATCAATGGGCACTATGCTTATGGGCAGCGAAATATCTGCTGCGCTGACGGCTATTGAACCGTTTGATTTGGTTGATATAATCGGTATGAACTGCGCTACCGGTCCGAAAGAGATGGAAGAAAATATTCGTTATCTCTGCCAAAATTCTCCAAAACCTGTTTTTTGTATGCCTAATGCTGGAATCCCTGAGAATGTCAGCGGTAAAGCGCACTATCATCTTACTGCGGAAGAACTCGAGAAGTGGATGAAACTTTTCGTTTCTGATTTCGGCGTTAATGTTGTCGGAGGATGCTGCGGAACTAACGCAGGTCATATAAGCAAGTTAAGCGGTTTGTCCGAAAGATTTACTCCTGCTGAAAGAAAATGGTCTTACACCTCTGCTGTGTCATCTTTGTATGGTATTTCTACGATGACGATTGTTCCTGCTCCCGTATTAATTGGCGAAAGATGCAATGCGAACGGTTCGAAACAATTCAAACAATTGCTTGAAAAGAATGATTACGATTCGATGGTCAACATGGCTAAAGAGCAGATTAAAGAAGGTGCTCACGTTCTTGATATCTGCGTTGCATTTGTAGGCAGGAACGAAGAGCAGGATATGATTGAGGTTGTTAGGAGATTTAATACGGCTGTATCTTTGCCGTTAATGTTCGATTCCACCGAAGTGAATGTTCTTGAAGCGGCTTTAAAACATTACGCTGGACGTGCGATTATAAATTCGATAAATTTCGAAGAAGGAACAAAGAAAGCCGATAAAATACTTGAACTCGCGAAACGATTCGGTTCTGCAGTTGTTGCACTTTCAATTGACGAAGAAGGACAGGCATATACAATCGAGAAAAAAGTCGCGATTGCAAAACGCATACGGGACCATGCCGTAAAAGTGCATAACTTCCGCGAGGAAGATTTAATATTCGATGCATTGACGTTCCCGCTTGGTTCAGGACAGGAAGATCTTCGCAAAAGCGGTCAGAACACTATTACAGCCATTACAGAAATTAAAAAAATAATGCCGAAATGCAAAACAATACTCGGACTGAGCAATTGTTCATTCGGTTTAAGTCCCCACATAAGACACGTGTTAAATTCGGTATTTCTTCATTATGCGATTGAAGCCGGACTTGACATGGTGATTGTCCACGCAGGCAAAATAATGCCTCTCTACAAAATAGACGAAAAGGGCAGGGAAATCTGCCGCCAACTAATATTCGACGAAAGAAAATTCGAAGAAATACAATCCTGATAATATTAACATTATATTTGATTTGCTTTTATTTGTTGCTTTTTAACATTAAAATTCTCAAATTAGGGTTAATTAAAAGAATAACATAAGGAATCTATACGTTTTCCCTAACATAAATTGTGCTATGAAGATTCTAAGGTTATTATCCTTTGTATCCGCGTTTGCGGTTACTCTTATTATTTGCTCATGTGAATCATCTGTAACAAATAATCCAATCCCTGAGGATATAAATTTTACAATATCGGTCTGGGATTATTCGGATTACCATTATTTCTTTGATACATTATATAAACGTTCATATAGAGAATATATTGATGATTCTATTAGCGGCGGGTTTTTGTATACTCAATATGTAAGTGAACATAGAATAAATACATCCCCGGGTTCTTTAGAAGTTTGGATACAGTGTGAACCTACATGTCCTACGAAGAGACTATGTGCCGGTACCATAATGCTGGATTCAATGCCGACCGGAGGCTATGATACGTCTGTAACTAATCCAAATAGTATTCAGGGGCTGAAATATTTCGGCTATTTTAGAAAATTACAGGAGGATGAGTATTATTGTAATGAATATGCAGGATTTATAGGGCTAAGAATAAACGTCCAAAATCTTCATGTAGGAGTTGCATATAAGACATTAAATGGCGGTGTGAATTTCGGAAGAGGCAGTAATGTATCCTTACCAACCGACACACTAATTCTGAAACTAATAAAAACCGACGTTGAAAGTCCTATAGTTGCCCCTCTCGCTTGGGAATTGAAGATGAAGAATGTTTACAGGCTTCCTGTTGATCGCCTATCATCGGATACAAAAATCTATGTGAAATATTGCAACAATTATACTCCGACACCGAGTTTTTACAATTATTTGCCGGGATACGCAACTCCTTTAATTACCATGCTGAAACTCGACAGGTATACAACTGGTACAATCTCACCTCCTCCGGACGGATTATTTGACTGGCGTCCCGGTTTCACAGTTTACCCTTTGACGGGAGATGTATTTTTCCCTTCTTTAAAACCATTTTCGGATGGTCTGAAAAAGGCAGGTATAAATGATTCGACATATCAATTTTCCGAAATATATACGCAAACAAAAGTAAGTACACAGACAAGTCCAAAGGCAGCAATGTATTTTTTACGAGGTAAAACAATACAATTAAAATAAAATATACATGAGAAAATTACTTTTAATACTGCTTGTAATTTTTAATTACTCATTACTAATTGATAATTGCCAAAGCCAATGGGTGCAATTGAATGGACCTGAAGGAGCATTGATTAACAAAATTGCTCTTTCGGGCCAGAATATTATAGCCGGTACAGATAATGGAATTTATGTGTCAACAAATAATGGTATTGACTGGGGAAATCATTTTTATCCCAACTATTATATCAATGACCTGCTTATATCGAGTTCAAAAGTTTTGGCAGCGGCAGATGGAGGCATTTATCAATCAACTAATAACGGATTGAACTGGGAATATCTGTCGAGTTTTGGAAATGGAGCAACAAGATGTTTTGTGTTGTCAGGCGCAGATATTTATGCAGGTACGGATGATGGAGTCTATCTTTCGACAAATAATGGTGCTAACTGGATTTTGAGGGGGATGGAAAGTAATGATATAAATTGTCTTGCAGTTATGGGTATTAATATACTGGCATGTTCTAATCAAGGAATCTTTGTTTCTACAAATAACGGTTTGAACTGGACGTCTTTTGGGCTATCAGGATATTCTATATATGCTATTACAGTTTATGGTAGTTATGTCTTTGCAGGAAGTCCTTATGGTTTATATCGAACAACGAATAATGGCGCAAACTGGTCAAATATTTCTGCCGGTTTACCTGGTAATAATATATATCATCTTGAAATGAATGGATCCAGTTTGCTGGCTGCTTTATCAAATGGTTTATCGGTTTCAACAAATTTTGGAGCAAGTTGGATTTCAATCGATAATGGTATTAGATATTCCGAAATAAAAACAATATCTGCCGATGGTTCCACATATTACGCCGGAACATGCGGTGGTATTTTCAAATCTACTAATTCAGGTAATAACTGGTTTTCCATCAATTCAGGAATAAAATCTCAGGATATATATTCTATTGTTTCATCGGGGACTGACTTATTTGCATCCACCTTCCATGGCGGTATATTTCGGTCGACGGATAATGGAGAAAACTGGATTGACGTGAATAACGGGATAAGCGGGAACGGTGGTTTGGGATATTGGGTGCAATCACTTTTAATTACAAGCGGAAGAATATATTCAGGATCAATGAACGGTTTATATTATTCCACCAACAACGGTGCTCAATGGAATGCCATAAATTATGGACTGACAAATAAGTATATAACATGTTTATGTTCATTTGGTGGAGATTTATTTGCCGGTACATCAGGCGGAGGTATTTTTAAATCTACGAACAACGGAAATACATGGGCGGCAGTTAATAGCGGATTGTCAAGTATGGAGGTATCTGCATTATCAGCGTTAGGATCAAATTTAATTGCCGGAACAGGATCAGGTGTTTATGCAAGTACGAATGGCGGAATGAACTGGATTCAATCATCATATGTATATGATCATGTTAATTGTTTTGCTGTAAACGGGAATACTTCTTTTGCAGGGACGACGAATTGTTTGTACAAATCGAGTAACAATGGATTAAATTGGATTAATACTTCTTTGGATTCCATAAATATATATTCCATTGTGGTCAGTGAAGGAAGAATATTCTTATCGGGTTGTAAATTTAGTGACGATATGCCATTTGTAGTATATCTTTCAACCGACAACGGTATAAACTGGATAAACAAAAGTGAGGGGTTTAATCCATATACAAATTCAATTAATGCTTTATGTGTTGCAAATAATTATATCTTTGCAGGATCATTTGGTAATTCAATCTGGAAAAGATCTATTTCCGAAATAATAGGTATACAAAATATTAATTCAGAAATTCCATCTTCATATTCTTTAAGCCAGAATTATCCTAATCCGTTTAATCCTGTAACGAAAATAAGATTTGACATACCAAAGGATTCCCGAATTCTTGGAAATGACAAGGTGTTATTGAAAGTATTTGATATGCTTGGACGCGAAGTGCGGACGCTCGTAAATGAAACACTGAAACCCGGAACGTACGAAACAACATTCGACGGCAGCAACCTCAACAGCGGCGTGTATTTTTACAGATTGACTGCGGGAGATTTTTCAAAAACAAAGAAAATGCTGCTGATAAAATGATGTTTCTAAGTGATATATAGTATTATGAAAATTCATTTAATAATTTTGCTAATTTTTGAAAAAAAATTAAATATTAAATAAAAACACCATGAAAAAGGTTTCTTTTTTATTAATTACACTCTTTATTACCGATATTTGTTTATCTCAGACTCAATGGTATCTTATAAACTCACCGGTTTCTTCAAATCTAAATAAAATAATTTTTATAAATCAGGAACCTCAAATTGGATACATAGCGGGTGATAGCGGTGTTGTTTTAAAGTCTACTAATAATGGTTTAAATTGGAGTAAAAAGATTGTTAACCGTTGTATTAATTTTACTGAAATCGAATTTCTTAATTCTCAAACCGGATGGATTGTGGGGGCAAGCAACTGCGGAGTCTTTATTTATAAAACCACAAACGGCGGTGCTCAATGGAATGATATCTATGAAGAAGCGGATACAATCAGATGTCCTACAGGATTACATTTTAATAATGGACAGAACGGATTTATTACTGCAGGTAACCGGAATAGTTCTTCTCCGACCAGAGGATATATATTAAGAACGAGTAACGGAGGGATGAACTGGACAAAGGAATCCGGGAGTACTAGTGTTCAGGGAATATCATTTATGAATGCTGATTATGGCTGGATGACTACACGCTTCAATATCGGCAATTATTACAGTGAGATAAATTTGACAACAAATGCCGGTATAAATTGGGACATGAGAATAAATTCCGACGCCTGTGATTTTACTGCGATTTATACTAAATCACTTTCTAAAAGTTGGGCATTCAGTAAATTTGTATATAATCAATCACCCTGCGTAGAGATGTATAAATGGGACGGAAATATCTGGCTGGGAAGTTGGATGACTAATGGTAACTATATTTATACATCTGTTTCTTTTTACGATTCGATTAACGGATTCGTTTGCACGGATCACGGCCATATTTATAAAACGACCAATGGAGGAATATCATTTACATCACAATATCCAGTAATATTAACTTACCTCAGGTCTATTATAATGATAAGCAAGGACATTGGTTTCGCCGCGGGTAATGGCGGCAGGATTTTTACTAATAGTATCAGTGTCGGAATAATATCTGACGAAAATGATATGCCGCGCTCTTATTCATTAAAACAGAATTATCCTAATCCGTTTAATCCTGTAACGAAAATAAGATTTGACATACCAAAGGATTCCCGAATTCTTGGAAATGACAAGGTATTATTGAAAGTATTTGATATGTTAGGCCGCGAAATAAAAACGCTCGTAAACGAATCGCTGAAACCAGGCTCGTACGAAACAACTTTCGACGGCAGTAATCTCAACAGCGGCGTGTATTTCTATCAATTGTTGATTAATAATAAGCAATTAGCAATTAAAAAAATGATTCTGCTGAAGTAAAAATACTTTCGTCAATCGTTTGCATTCAAATTACCGCAATATGTGAAATGATACGCTTGATTAAGATATCGATTAATAATAAGCAATTAGCAATCTTAAAAAGTTTTTAATATAATAAGAATAAGTCCTTGTAATTCGGTTCTGTTATTAGGCATAAGCGTTATAAAATGATTTACCGGGTTTTTTATTTGAAGATCTTAATTAAACTAATTAATATAATTATATGAAAAAAATCTGTTTAATCGGTATGTTCTTTTTGCTAATCGTTTCAAATTTGTATCCACAATCTATCAGAAGTTTCTATAAGTATGATAATACCGTAGGACCAGTCGAAGACTTTTATAGTCTGAGTTTTCTGAACTCGGTTAATGCCGGAAAAGGCAATACAGGCATAGCCTCCAGTGGTGATATATCGTCAGTATCAATTAATCCGGCTTCACTTAAAATTGATAAAAAATATCAGTTTTATCTTTCATATAATGTTAAGACAAATTTTGAATATAGCATTGTTCCTGAAGCCAATGAAAAATATGCACAATCACAGCCTTCTTTTTCTGCCGGGTTTGCTTACAAAATAAACGACAATATTCAAACAGGACTTCTATACAGGAATGAAAGAAATATTAGTAACACTTATACGTTTTTTGGTACAGAAGATACAAAGATTAATTTCAATCAGCATAAAATAACAGTTCCATTTACTTATAATTACAAATGTCTTCAGGCAGGTGTCAATTTAAATCTGTCTTTATTCCATTATTATGCTGAGGGTGTTTCGACGGTGAACTATCCGGACGGATTAAAATATTTAAAAGCGAACTCAATTAGTTTAATTCCTGATTTTGGCGTAAGGCTGACGCCCGCGAAAATGGTTTCATTCGGTCTGACTTTTTCCCCGGCTGTGAATTTCGATAATAACTATTCTCAGGACCCGCCGGCTGTACGGAATTATACGACTACTACAAGATTTCCAATGAAATTATCTGCAGGCGCTGAATTCCGGACTATGGAAGACAAACTTAAATTTTCCGGCGAATACAGATTTGAAAAAATGTCCGATTATCCTGAATGGTATGACAGAAATGATTTTAATTTAGGTGTTGAATATAAAGCGACTGAAAAATTAGCATTACGCACCGGAGTATTTACTCTCCTTAATGCATGGCGGAATCGCGCGGATGCGTCTGAATACGATATGTATTATTTGACATTTGGGGCAAGTTATATGTACAGAGATTTCGGCTTTCATGCCGCAATTGTTTCAAGTTCTATATTAAAAAATACAAAATTCTCGCATTCTATAATTAATATCGGAACAAGTTACGATTTATAGCATGATTTCGGTGTGAATATTTAAAAATATCTGCTATTATATTAATTGCTGAATTTTTCTCCAAAGGAACTATTCCTCCTGTTTTTTAATTATATAAAGTGAATAAAATCATATGTACAGACAATGAAAAAGTATTTATTTGTTGTTATTATATCAATATTTAGTTTTGTAGTCGGATTATCTCAGGATAAAATAGGGGGGATATCCGGAAAAGTTACGGATAAAATGAACCAGCAGCCGGTTCAGGGAGTTGTTGTAGAAATTATAGGACAAAAAATCAAAACAGGTACCGATGATAACGGTTTTTATTATTTTGAATCCGTACCGCAGGGCACCTATTCTGTAAGATTTTCTTCAATCGGGTATCAGTTGTTTGTTGCGGATAACATTGTTGTAAATTCAGGCGTCATAACAGATGTAACTGTATCTCTTAGTATAATCGAAACCGATGAAATAGCTGTAGAAGACGAAAGATTTACTAAACCCGGCGATATTTCGACGTCAATTAAAAATCTTTCATTTGAAGAAATCAGGAGAACTCCCGGCGGATTCGAAGATGTCGGAAGAGTGGTGCAGACCTTGCCCGGTGTTTCATTTGTGAATGACGGAAGAAACGATTTAATCGTTAGAGGCGGCTCGCCTTCAGAGAATCTTTTTATTGTTGATAATTCTTACGTACCTAATATAAATCACTTCGGCTCGCAGGGCGCGACAGGAGGTCCTGTCAGCATCATCAATCTCGGTTTTATACGCGATGTAAATTTCATTACGGGCGGTTTCTCCGCCAAATACGGCGATAAACTTTCATCTGTGCTTGAAATCAAGCAGCGCGAAGGAAGCAGAATAAAATTTATGACCGACATTAATCTCAGTGCAACGGGCTTCGGCGCTGTGCTTGAAGGACCGATAGGCTCGAATAAAAAAGGTTCATGGCTGATTTCCGCAAACCGAAGTTATCTGGATTTTATTTTCAATGCGGCAGGTTTCGGTTTTGTACCTGAATATTATTCTTTTCAGGCTAAAGGCGTTTATGATCTTAATAAGCATAATTTTCTTACAATAAACCTTATCGGTAATCTCGATAACGTAAAATTCAACAATGACGACGAAAAGAAAAAACAGGATAACTCGATAATCATAGGCAGCGACCAGAAAGGCTATGTTACCGGAATAGAATTGAAAAGTCTTCTATCCCGTAAATCGTATTCGATTATTAATCTTACGAGAACTTTCACCGATTATAATTACAGCGGAAGAAATATTGAACAGATATTGTATTTCAATAATGTATCAAAAGAAGGCGAAACATCTCTTAAAGCGGAATACAATCTTCAGGTAATTAAAACAGGGCAGTTAACCGCAGGCATTGAAGGCAAACTTGTGAATTTCAGAAATGAAATTCTAAAAGACAGCGATACTCTATATTTTATTAATCCCGAAACGAACTCGAGGTATATTCTCCCTGCGATTAATCTGAATAACACGACGAATACATATAAAGGAGCGGCATTTGTTCAATGGACGCAGTTTGTTGCAACTAGGCTCAAACTTAACTTTGGTCTCAGATATGATTATTTCGATTTCATAGAAAAGAAAAATTATATTTCTCCTCGGGCATCCGCATCTCTGAATGTCATACACGATTTGTATCTTAATCTGAGTTACGGGATTTATTACCAGTCGCCTTCATACATATGGCTTATCTCTAACGAACAGAATAGAAAACTCGAAGACATACGCACCGACCATTACATTGCCGGGCTTGAATATATTATTATGCCTGATTTAAAAGTCTCTGTAGAGGCTTATTATAAGAAATATGATAAGTATCCAGTAAGTACGGCGAGACCTTATTATATATTTTCCAATAACGGAGGCAATTTTGATAATCAGAATAATTTCGGACTGGAACCTCTGAATTCAGCAGGGACGGGCTATTCGAAAGGCATGGAATTATTCATACAGAAGACTTTATCGAAAAACTACTACTTCAACATAAGCCTTTCTTTGTTTACGGCAAAATATAAATCGCTTGACGGCATTGAAAGGGAAAGTGATTTCAATAACAGATATTTATTTACCGCATACGGCGGATATCTTTTCGGAGACGGCTGGCAGGTATCGTCAAAATTCAGATATACGGGCGGAAGACCGTATACTCCTATAAATCCTGAAAACGGAATTCAACTTGTATCGGATTATAACACTTCTCATCTGCCGGATTATTATTCTCTTGATATGAGACTCGATAAAAAATGGAGTTTCAGAAAATGGACACTCGTTACATATATAGATATTCAGGATATTACGGGCAGAAAAAATGTAACGGCGTATCAATGGAATAAATATACAAGAGTAATCGATACGAAAAACGGAATCGGGTTATTGCCGTCAATTGGTGTCAATGCAATGTTTTGATATATGATAATTATTCATTTATTACTTTTAAAAAACCGCAAAAATGCGTAGTTTAAACGAATAATAAAAACCATGAAAAAAATAATTTTGCTTTTTTTCGTAGTATTTTTATACACGAATTCGAACGCACAGTTGTTCAACAAGTTTTCCATAGCGGCGGGTCCTGTTTTTGGATGGAATGTTCCTTCATTTACAGACCTAAACAATGAACTTAAGAAAGCAGGTATGGATGAGTTCTCGAAAAGCGGCGTCTTTGCAACAGGAGGCGGTGGTTTTATTGACATACCGGTCATAAAGGGACTGAGACTCGGCGGATACGGATACGGATTCAGCACATCAAAGACAACAACACTTATAAGTAATTCAAAAGTCGCAGATTTTTCTTATTCGGCAGGGCTTTTATCGATAGAATATTCAAGGAAACTCGGAAAACGCTTCGACTGGACCGTGGGCGCAATGGTAGGTATAGGCTCAACTAATTTGAAACTTTCGAACTTTACAAATTCTCTGAAAGAATGGAATATCAATAATTATTTAGGCGATACAATATCTTCCGGAAGCACTGCTTCAATTAAATCGACTTCCTATTCGTTTATACCGCAGGCCGGTATTGGCTTTCAGGCGACGAAATTCCTGTATTTCAAACTGAACGCAGGTTACCTGCTGACCGTAAATTCAAAATGGAAACTCGACGATATAATCGAATTAAATAACTTTCCTACGGGAATAAAATCCGACGGTCTTATGTTTAACCTCGGAATCTATCTCGGCTTATTTGTAGATTAATATTATTTAATATGAAAAATATTTTAGTTACCGGCGGCGCCGGATTTATCGGCAGCAATTTTGTGAAATATATGCTGCAGAATTATGATTACCAAATTGTTAATCTCGATAAACTTACTTATGCAGGCAATCTCGAAAACCTTACAGATATTGAAAATCATAAGAACTATAGTTTCATAAAAGGCGATATTTGCGATGAAGTAATAGTTGAAAAGACATTAAAGGATTATCATATAGATACGATTATAAATTTTGCGGCGGAATCGCACGTTGACAGAAGCATTCTGGGACCGAAAGAATTTATTGTAACTAACGTTATAGGTACACAGACATTACTTGAAACAGCGAGAAAAATCGGAATTGAAAAATACCTGCAGGTTTCAACCGATGAGGTTTACGGCTCTCTGCCGGAAGACAGACCTGATCTGAAGTTCACGGAACTTACGCCTATAACTACTAACAGTCCTTACTCCGCTTCGAAGGCCTCTGCTGATCTTCTTGTAAATGCATATTACCATACTTTTAAAATGCCCGTGCTTACTACAAGATGCTCGAATAATTACGGACCTTATCAGTTTCCGGAAAAACTAATTCCTCTCATGATTGCAAAAGCGGTTGACGGTCGGAAACTTCCTGTTTACGGAGACGGAAAAAATGTAAGGGACTGGTTGTACGTTGAAGACCACTGCTCTGCTATTTGTGAGGTTGTTCATAAAGGAAAAATAGGAGAAGTATATAATATCGGCGGAAATAATGAATGGTATAATATTGATATTGTAAAACTGATACTGAAATTACTCGGAAAAACGGAAGAGCATATCGATTACGTAAAGGACAGACCGGGACACGACAGAAGATACGCAATAGATTCCACTAAAATTAAAAATGAACTTGGCTGGGAACCTGCATACAAATTCGATAACGGTATAGAAAAAACGATAAAATGGTACGTTGATAATGAAAAATGGTGGAGAGGCGTTATGAAAGGTGATTATCTTAAATATTATGAAAAAAACTATTCAAATAAGCAAAAATAAATATGGTTTGAAATATTTTCAAATAAATTATATCTTTAATGTTTAATAAAATATAATATGTCTATAAAAGTAGAAAATCTAAGCAAATTTTACGGCACACAGCAAGCCGTAAAAAATATTTCATTTGAAGTAAAAACCGGCGAAATTGTTGGATTTCTTGGACCTAACGGCGCCGGGAAATCTACTACAATGAAAATGATAACAACTTATCTTACTCCCAACGACGGGAGTATTTTGGTTAATGATGTTGATGCTCAGGACTTTCCGATTGAAGTAAGAAAGAAAATCGGATATCTTCCCGAGCAAAATCCTCTTTATCAGGATATGAACGTCATCGATTATCTTTATTATGCAGCCGAATTGCAGTCTGTACCGAAAGAAAGTATTGCGGATTCCGTAAAGAAAATGATCAAAGTGTGCGGACTGGATGAAGTTAAGCATAAAGATATCGGTGAACTCTCGAAGGGTTACAAACAGAGAGTCGGGCTTGCTCAGGCCATGATTCACAATCCTGATGTTTTGCTTCTGGATGAACCTACATCAGGTCTCGATCCGAATCAAATAATCGAAATAAGGAAACTTATCAAAGATCTTGGAAAGCAAAAGACAGTAATGCTTTCAACCCATATACTACAGGAAGTACAAGCCACATGCGACAGGGTAATTATTATCAACAACGGAGATATAGTCGCTGACGGTACAACGGACTCCCTGCAGAGGAGTTTCCAGGGTCAGTTGAGCATTCATCTTGTAATTAAAAAAGACCCGAAATTCGGAAAGGAAAAACTTATTTCCATAATGGAATCGATTAAAAATGTTGATAAAGCAAAAATTGTTTCTGATGATGACAACTCGTGGACTGTTGATATTACAGCCACCAAAGGTATTGATGTAAGAGAAGAAATATTTAAAAAGATAGTTTCTTCAGACATGGTTCTTCTTGAATTGCACCAGGAAGAAACATCACTTGAAGATATATTCAGAAAATTAACGACCTGATAAAAATATGAAAAACAGTTTAACAATATTTAAAAAAGAATTAAAATCTTACTTCACTTCACCCGTTGCCTATATTATTATAGTAGTGTTTCTCATTATAACGGGCTGGTTCTTCACCAGCAATCTTTTTATTGCCGGCGTGATTACTATGAGGAGTGTATTCGATATCGTCCCCTTTATTTTGCTTTTCTTCATTCCTGCAATTTCAATGAGAACGTTTTCAGAAGAAAGAAAATCCGGAACAATCGAATTACTGCTCACAAAACCAATATCGGATTTCGACATCGTATTAGGTAAGTTCCTTTCAACTCTGGCACTTGCTTCAATGACGCTCGTTCCCACGGTTATTTATGTAATAAGTCTTAAAATGCTGGGACCGGTTGACTTCGGTTCGATTATAAGCGCTTATATAGGACTTGTTCTGATGTCCGGTATTTATATCGGAATCGGAATATTTGCCTCTTCACTAACTGAAAATCAGGTCGTTGCGTTTATCGTGAGTTTCCTGGTTATCTTTGCACTTTTTATGATGAACAAAGTGTTAATTTATATTCCCGCTCCTTTAGTTTCAACGCTTGAATATATAAGTTCCGATTATCATTTTAGCAGCATTGCCAGAGGTGTTATAGATACGAAAGATTTGATCTATTATCTGAGCGGTATCAGTATATTACTCTTATTAACTAAAACTTCTTTAGAAAGCAGGAAGTGGTAAATTTAAAACAATTTTGAGATGAACAAAAAAGATTTAAAAAAAGACACACTAATAAAACTCGCTATAATAATCGGTATTATAATTGTAGTGAATGTAATATCGAACAGGATTTTTACGCGTATTGACTTAACTAAGAATAAGTCATATACACTTTCTCCTATCAGCAAGGATATTGTCGGCAATCTGGGAGATAAACTCGTTATAAAAGCCTTTTTCAGCGACAATCTTCCCGCACCGTATAATACTCTGAGACGACAGGTGCAGGACCTTCTCAGTGATTATCGTTCCTACTCGAAAGGAAATATGAATTACGAATTCTTTAATCCGATTGCGGATGATGAGAATGGTGATTTGCAGAAGGAAGCCCAGAAGTACGGAATTCAACCTGTACAGGTTCAGGTAATAGATAACGATAAAATGGAAGTCAAGAAAACATATCTCGGCTTAGTGGTACTTTATGAAGGAAAACAGGAAGTTCTTCCAGTCGTTCAGACAGTCAATAATCTCGAGTATGATCTTACAAGCACAATTAAAAGAATAACTACTGAAAAAAAGAAAAAAATCGGATTCCTTCAGGGGCATTCAGAGTACGATTATACAAAGTTCCAGACTATAAACAGCACGCTGTCATCGCAGTATGAAATAATAAACGTAAATCTTGATAAGAACAGAATAATTCCCGATGATGTATCTACTCTGATTATTCAGGGCTCGAAAAGCGAAGTTCCCGAATGGCAAAAATATCTCATAGATCAGTTTATCATGAGAGGCGGAAACGTTGCCTTCCTTATCAATAAAATCGTTCCGAATTTCCAGCAGCAAATGGTAATCGGGGAACAGGTTAAGAATAATCTCGATGATTTGATGGCTAATTACGGATTGGTCGTTCAGGCTGATCTTATAAGAGACGCGCAGTGTGCACCCGTACAGGTTCAATCGCAGATAGGTTTCCCGATAACGGTAAACTATCCTTATTTCCCGAATGTTTCAAATATTAATCAGGATATCGCTGCTTTTAAAAATATTAAATCGGTTGTTCTTTCTTTTGTAAGTTCGCTGGATTTAAATGCCGCTATTTCGAAAAATCTGAAAGTAACCCCGATTCTTACTACTTCTGATAAATCAGGTAAAGCGGAAGGGTTCTTCCTTCTCAATCTTGAACAATTTCAGAATATGAAGAAATCACAGGCTGATTCAATGTTTAATTCAAAAGGATTTGTTGTAGGTGCTTTATATGAAGGAAACTTCAATAGTTTCTATGCGGGAAAACCAATTCCCAAAGACACTGTAACCGGAGTAATCGAAAATACAAATCAACAGTTGAATGCGTCGCAGAAGCCGTCAAAATTAATATTAGTAGGTGATGCGGATTTCGCAAATGAAGAAGCAAGACCTCCTAAAGATAATGTTACATTCTTCGTGAACATGGTTGATTATCTTGCAGACGATGTGGGATTGACGCAGATAAGAAGCAAAGAAAACTCTGAATCACCGATTGAAGAGGTCTCGGACGGAACCAAAAAGTTTATTAAATACTTTAATTTAATGTTCCCGCCGCTGGCAGTGCTCTTTGTGGGACTGTTCGTGTGGAATAAAAGAAAACTGAAAAAGAAAACATTACAATCAAAGTAAATTAATTATGAAAAACAAGAAGAATCTATATATTCTCGCAGGTGTCTTTGTCTTGCTTGTCATTATAGCATATTTTCTGACGGCAGAAAGAGGACAAAGAACTACAACTTTTAAACTGGATGAGAAAATACTCCAGATCGATTCGGCGGCAGTCGACAAACTCGAGATTGAAAAGAACGGAAAGAAAATTGTCCTGCAGAAAACAGGCGGAAACTGGACTATTACAACACCGGTGAATTATCCAGCAATTAATCAGTTCGTAAATAATGCTTTGTTTACTCTGAAGAATTATAAAATTACCAGCAAGGTTTCTTCTAATCCTTCAAACAAAGATAAGTTCGGATTCAACGATACTAATATAACAAAATTGACCGTATATCAGAACGGCAGCAGTGTTGGACAAATGTTAATAGGCAATGCGGGACCCGGAAACGCACAGTCGTATATTAAAACGACTGAAGGTAACGACATATTTCTTGCTGATGAATTCGTTTGGAATTATATAGTTAAGAACGATCTTTCCGAGTGGCGCGATAAATTGATTGTCTCCATTCCAAAAGGTCTTATTAAACAAATTGATTTTATTTCAAAAGACGAGAATTTTTCGGTCAAATCTGATTCTACAGGAAAATTCTTTATTGGTAAAGACACTGTATCATCGTCCGTCATGGATGGATTGATGAATTTGCTTCAGAATTACAATACTCAGTATTTCAAGGATACTGTGCTT
>JAQTLX010000018.1:45000-65408 GCA_028714695.1 Ignavibacteria bacterium
TCAAACTCGGTGATAGCTCGTACTCCTCGAAATAGCTTTAGGGCTAGCCTTAGGTAATAGTTTGTCGGAGGTAGAGCACTAATTGGGCTAGGGCTGTCACAACGGTACCAAACCCAGATAAACTCCGAATTCCGATCAAATGTTTCCTAGGAGTCAGGCAGTGGGGGATAAGCTTCATTGCCAAAAGGGGAATAACCCAGACCACCATTTAAGGCCCCCAAGTCTACGTTAACAGACTAAGGATGTTGAGTTGCTATGACAACTAGGATGTTGGCTTAGAAGCAGCCATTCATTTAAAGAGTGCGTAATAGCTCACTAGTCAAGCGACTTAGCGCCGATAATACACGGGACTAAACGTAGCGCCGAAATTGTGGATTTCGTAAGAAGTGGTAGAGGAGCATTCCATCGACGACTGCAGTTATGCAGGGCCTTCGGGTCGAAGGTGCTGGGCGACCAGTGCTGGAGTTTATGGAAAAGCAGATGTTGGCATGAGTAACGATAATTTTGATGAAAAATCAAAACACCGAAAATCCAAGGTTTCCTGAGCAATGTTAATCATCTCAGGGTTAGTCGGACCCTAAGCCGAGGCCGAGAGGCGTAGGTAATGGGAAACAGGTTGAATATTCCTGTACCGTCGAAATTTAAGCATAGAGGACACAGAAGTGAAAGGAGAGCCACCTGATGGATATGGTGGTCTAACGGCGTACCTGCGGGCAACTGCAGCGAAACCGGAACGGGATGGCGCAAGCCTACAAACTCTCCCTAATCAGGCTGTCAAGAAAAGCCTATGTGTATACTAAGACGACCGTACCGTAAACCGACACAGGTAGATGAGGAGAGTATCCTAAGGTGCTCGAGTGAGCCGTGGTCAAGGAACTCGGCAAATTAACCCCGTAACTTCGGGATAAGGGGTGCCCGCTTCGGCGGGCCGCAGAGAAATGGGCCAAGCAACTGTTTAACAAAAACACATGTCTATGCTAAGACTTTAAGTCGATGTATATGGACTGACACCTGCCCGGTGCTGGAAGGTTAAGAGGAGAGGTTAGCCGCAAGGCGAAGCTTTGAATCGAAGCCCCAGTAAACGGCGGCCGTAACTATAACGGTCCTAAGGTAGCGAAATTCCTTGTCGGGTAAGTTCCGACCTGCACGAATGGTGTAATGATTTGGTCACTGTCTCGACCACGGGCTCGGTGAAATTGTGGTACCGGTGAAGACGCCGGTTACCCGCATATGGACGAAAAGACCCCGTGCACCTTTACTGCACCTTAGCATTGGGTTTGGATAAATTATGTGTAGAATAGGTGGGAGACTTTGAAGCTGTGGCGCTAGTCACGGTGGAGTCGCAATGTGAAATACCACCCTTAATTTCTTCGAATTCTAACCCGGATCCTTGAATCAGGATTGGGGACAGTGTTAGGCGGGTAGTTTGACTGGGGCGGTCGCCTCCTAAATTGTAACGGAGGCTTACAAAGGTACCCTCAGCACGCTTGGTAACCGTGCTTAGAGTGTAAAGGCATAAGGGTGCTTAACTGTGAGACTTACAAGTCGAGCAGATGCGAAAGCAGGTCTTAGTGATCCGACGATTCCGTGTGGAAGGGTCGTCGCTTAAAGGATAAAAGGTACGCCGGGGATAACAGGCTGATCTCCCCCAAGAGTTCACATCGACGGGGAGGTTTGGCACCTCGATGTCGGCTCATCGCATCCTGGGGCTGGAGAAGGTCCCAAGGGTTTGGCTGTTCGCCAATTAAAGCGGTACGTGAGCTGGGTTCAGAACGTCGTGAGACAGTTCGGTCTCTATCCTATGCGGGCGAAAGAAACTTGAGAAGACTCGCTCTTAGTACGAGAGGACCGGAGTGAACGAACCTATGGTGTACCAGTTGTCATGCCAATGGCACCGCTGGGTAGCTATGTTCGGATGAGATAAGCGCTGAAAGCATCTAAGCGCGAAACTCACTTCAAGATTAGGTTTCTCTTCCCTTGTGGAAATAAGACACCAGAGAGATGATCTGGTTGATAGGCTGCAGGTATTCGCACAGTAATGTGTTCAGCCGAGCAGTACTAATATGTCGAACGACTTGCCAATTTTTTTATTTTATTGTTCAGATAGCTATTGTGCATCATAATTTTTAACGCTTTATTACGAGTTTTTCCGGTGATTTATTTCAGGGGTCACACCTCTTCCCATTCCGAACAGAGTAGTTAAGCCCTGAATAACTGATGGTACTGCATGAGCAATTGTGTGGGAGAGTAAGTTTTGCCGGATTTAATTTTAAAAGCCGTTTCAACTTTGAAACGGCTTTTTTTTTTAGTCCAAAATTAAAAATGCAAAATTAAAAATGCAAAATAAAAAAATACAATTTAAAATTGACAATTTAACCAAAGAAAAATTCAAAGCAGCGAAAATATTTTAAGTTTGTTATTCCCGAATGCTCTTATCGGGAATCCATATTACGGATGTGAAGAAAATCTTTTAGATTTATATTCAGGGATTTTTATGAAAAGTTAACTTGATTTGTGATTCGAAGATTCACATTTTTCAGAAAGTATTACTCGCTTACGCTTAATGAAAAGATAAAATACTCTTTATTTATTTTTAGGCGTACCGATTGAAAAATTTGAGAAAAATCCTCCGGAAGGAGAATACAGCATATAATATCTCCCAAATTTATATTCTATCCACCAAACTGTTTCCGAGCCATACGGGACAATATGATTTGTTTGTCGATATAATTTCTTGCCATCGTAATAATATAAATCGCGAGGCGATGGATTATATAATTCCGTTTGATAAAATAATATATCGGAAATATTCTTTCCACCATCAATATCAGGAAAAAAACCACTGTACCCAAAACATTTTATCCAATTATTATTTGAGTAATAGTAAAATCCGGTTTTCCCAAATCTTACAGCTGTGTTATTTATATGCCATCCAAGTCCTTGTAACTCTTTATTTTTTCTTATAGTATCGGTGTATTCGCTTAACCATGAATTATTTTGAAGAATATATATATTAATAATTTTATCATCGGCATTATTTAATAAATATTTTGTTGAATATGCTCTAATATTTCCGCTAATATCTTTTAGCAGATATGCCGGTCTATACCCGCTATCTAAATTATACGTAGTAAATACATTATTGATGTAATGATATATGTATCCTTCAGACGTTGGTATCCACAATTCAGACGGACTTACTACCATAATATTTTCTACTAGTCCAGAAGGATAATCCGGCATAGGAATATCAATTAGAGTATTTCCATTCCATTTCTTAAGTTTTGACTTATTTCCTGAATTATGAGATGTATATCCTCCGATGAAGACATTATTTTTGTCATATCCGCTAATTGACGCATCAAAAAAATCAGTATCATTGTAATAAATGTTCGTATAGACTCCATTGTCATACATAATTGCATTTGGAAAGCCAGAAATAAAGACAGTATTTGTATCAGCAATATAAAAATAACCAATATTAGTGCCCGCTAATTCATGATATTCCCAATTAAAAAAACCGCTGTCAATGAAAATAGGGTCTATAGGAGTTGGAGCAGCGGGATTGTTTTCATTACAAGAAATTAATACAACGGATAATGAAATCGCAATTAGATAAATAATGAATATGGCGAGTGTATTTGTTTTGCAAAAATTATTTCTTTTATTAGGTTTCAATATGTTCTTAGCCCTCCCCCCGGCTAAAGCCGACCCCCTCCAAAGGGGGACATTTTTATATTTCTACTGCATTACCTTTCAGTGTCAGTTTCTTTATCCTGTTCCCTTCCATTTGTATCCCTGCAGTCAGATATTCTCCTGATATCGTCATTACTTTTACGGGCTCCTTCATTCCCTTAGTCGCCAGAGCAACTATTGCTGATGATATCGCGCCCGTTCCGCATGCCTTAGTCTCGGCTTCTACTCCTCTTTCAAAACTTCTTATTGCGATTTCACCGTCATTCGATATTACTTTTACGAAATTTACATTCGCACCCTCGGGCATTAAATCCCTGTGCATTCTTATATTTCTTCCCCAGACGTCTATCGGAATTTTCGACAATTCTTTTACAACAGGTTTTTCTATGTCATCTAAGAATACTACTATATGCGGCGAACCGACATCAACATAAGAGGCATTCAGCAACTGCCACCATTCTTCGAACTGTACTTTGAGTTTGAAATTAAATTTCATTTTCACAGGCGGCGGAAAACCGGTCTTTATTTCACCGTCATAACAAAATTCACAGTCGAAAATATTATTTACCGCTTCAAGTAGTATTATTTTGCTGTCGCTGATTTTTTCATCATTTATGTACCTCGCCGTGCATCGTAATCCGTTACCGCATAAAGCATCTCCCGTGCCGTCACGATTGAAATAATTCATATGATAATCCGCTATCGATGAATGCTCAACAAATATCACACCGTCAAATCCTTTGTTTTCCCCCATTAACTTGATAACCGTTTTTCTCCTGTCTTCAACTTTGTTGTCAAGATTGTTTATCATTAAGAACGTATTTCCCGCTCCCGAATATTTTCTGAACTTTATCATTGGTAAACTCCTCTTGAATTTGTTTGTTTTGTCATCTTGATATCGTTTAATGACGGCGCCTTTATGCGTACTTCGAAAAAGAATCCTCTGTAAACGCCGAGCGGATACCAGTTGAAATTTATTTCCCATGAATTCAAATCCCTGTATGCCGTCAGATAAGGTGCTGAGATTCTTTTGTTCAATATATCATAACTCGTTGTGAACGAGAATTTCCACCTGGATGTCGGGTTAATATTTATGCTCCCGCTGACATTTGACGATTTGTAAATGTTATATGGATTCGATCTGTTCTCTGAAAAATTATAATTTAAACTTCCCGATAAAGGCACGTTCACGTCGGGTTCTTCAAACGGTGATTTGTATGAATTATCTTTTATTACAATCGTTGTATCTTTCACAGCCTGTGTTGTTCCTTTTTTACCCAAGCCGAGACTGAATGAACTCGAAATGTTAAAACTGACTGCCGTCATTTCGGCGATTTTTCCGCTCTCGCTGAAAAGAAATTTGTTAACACGCGTATTAACGGCAGGATCGAATTTATATAAATTGAAAGTCGCTGAACCTCCTATGTTCAGAAGGTTCCCGATGTGCGTTCTGAAATCGGTTGCGATTTCGGACCACCTTAATGAATCCGCCGCAAAATTGTAATTGACGGAGGCATTTAAATTAAATAACTGAAACTTGTTTTCAGTTGTGTCGTTCTCGCGTGTTTTCATTTCGAATAAATTTCCGATTGCAAATGATATCGACTGAGTTTCGCCTGCAGGCGCAGAACCGTAAATTCTGCCCTCGTAAATCGAATATTTAACCGGATTGCCGAACTGGTCTTCGTATGTTCTGTAATAACCCCACTTTGGATTGGAAAAATCCGGAGTAAAGTTGTACGTTATCGAAGGAGTTAAAGTATGTTTGATTCCTGTTATGTTAAAAAGTTTCGGAGCAAATATTCCGATGAGTTTTGTGTTTAACGTAATTCCAGACTGAAAATACCTTACAACCTTTATCGCTTTATTCTCAACCGTAATCAGACTGTCGTCCGGATTCAGAAATTTTTCGATATACCTGTTATACCATATTTCAGTGTAATAAAAGAATGGTTTTATGTTGAAATATTTAAACGTCGGCGAAAAATTCAGATTAATCCTGTGAATAGCGCCCATGTTCGATGTAAGGTCGCCGCCGTTAATTTTTGTTCTGTTATTTAGAAAATTACCGCTGTATGAGAATGAGAAAAATTCATATAATTTTTGTTTCGACGAAACCGCGTCTTTCCTGAACGGATATGTTTCCGATAAACTTACCGATACTGACGGTAAATTCTCGTTAATATTGCCTGTCTGAAGATTCTGGTCGCGGTAATAGTTGAATGTCATCGAGAGGGGAGTTTCTTCCCAGTATTTGGATAATGTAAGATTCGATACAACGTTCTGCCTTAAAAGGTCAGGCAGTGAGTTTGTCGAATTCTGATAATAATCCTTGCCGCTGATAAATGTAAGATTGGCTGACAAATTAGTCGTCGGATTTATGTTCTGATTATGTATCCAGTTTATTATCCACTGGTCCGATATCTGCCTGTTCGGGTCGGTTGATTCTCCGCTGTTTATGAGAGAATATCCGCCGTCTATGCTGCCGCTGTAAGAATATTTTTTCACATATCTGAAAGTCGAATTGAAATCATATCTGCCTTTTGCAAACAGCGACGCCTTTGCCACAATATCAGTATAATCGTTTATAGCCCAGAAATATCCGGCATTGGCGAGATAGTAACCGTACGTAGCGTCCTGACCGTATTTAGGTATTATAATACCCGATGAGCGCCCGGACCTGTTAGGCAAAACTACAAAGGGAATCCAGAATACCGGGACGCCTTCAATGTATAAAAAGACAGACTGGGCAATGATTTTGTCTTTCGGTATCATTTTCATTTTCGGAGAATAGAAATAATATTCGGGGTCGACTTTATCAGTTGATGTTGTGTAAAGACCGTTCTTAATAAAATAAACTTCAGGCGTGACCTTTTTTATTTTTTCTCCGAAATAATACCCCACGTCTGCATCCGAATATCCAAGTGAAATGGTTCCTTTCTGAGTTCTGAAACTGTATTTGAGTTGAGAGCCTTCGTATTTTTCTTTCCCCTGATACATAAGAGGAATCTGAACGAATTTTGTTACTCCCGCGGAATCAACGGGAATGCCCACTGCATCGAGTATCTGCGTCTGCCTGTCAAGGATTATAATTCCGGAGTTCAATTTAAGGTCTTTATAATCCACTTCGGCATTATTATAAAGGTGCATTTTGTTTGTCGCGACATCGAATACAACGGAGTCATTCGCGGAATAATTTATTATTTCGTTTATATCCGATTTTGCGAATTTAGCGGTGTCAAGCTGCGTCTTCAGGGAATCAGAAACCTTAGCGGTATCAGTCTGTGCAAAAGCCGCTGCAGTAATTAAGAAAAACACTATTATAAATGCGGCTCTTCTCAAAATTTATTCAATTACGATATCGTTTGAAAGTTCATTCCTGTCGTTATCCAAAGGCGGAAATTCTTTTACAAGCACTTCTTTCATTTCGTCAAGCGCTTTTAATATTCCTTCTTTGTATTTTTCGTTCCTGAATTCACCCGATAAATGAGATTTGATGATTTCCCATTTGCTGCCGCTTATTTTGGAATTAATACCTTCGTCGGCAACAATCTCAAACATTCTGTCGTTGAAAAGTATATAAAGCAGTATGCCCGTCTTCAATGAAGTATTTTGCATACCGAGTTTGTGGAATTCTTTTACAGCATTTTCCTTCGGAGTCTTCTTTTTTTCCGCCCATCCCCTGTGCATTTTGAAGCATATTCTTATTTCGCCTGATGTTTGCTTTTCAATTTCCGCAATATGATTTTGAATAGCGGTCAGGTCTTCGTTTGATATAAACTTTTTTAAATTATTCATTGGCATATTATATTAATTTTGTTTTTACCAACTGCCGCTTGCTCCGCCGCCGCCGAATGAGCCTCCGCCGCCTGAGAATCCGCCGAAACCTCCGCCGCTGCTGCCGCTTCCGCCTCCCCAGCCTCCGCCGAAGAAACCTCCGCTGCCCCAGCCGCCTCCGCCTGTATACATGCGTTTATTCCATCCGAATATTCTTCTGATGATGGACATGAATATGCTGAAGAATATGAATCCGAAAATTATTAATACGAAAAATGGAATTCCGAAACACATGAGTGATTCGGGATTACTTTTCTTTTTGCTCTTTGAGTCGTTTGTGTATTCGCCTTTGCTTACGGCGATTATTGCATCCACGCCTTTGTTTATGCCTTCGTAATATTTGTTGCTTTTGAATGAAGGCGTGATTTCATTTCTTATAATGCTTGACGATACAGCGTCAGTCAGTACACCTTCAAGTCCGTAGCCGACCTCAATTCTGAGTTTCCTGTCGTCCTTTGCAATGAATAACAAAACGCCGTTATTCCTGTCTTTCCTTCCTATCTTGTTTGCTTCCGCGATTCTTACGGTTACATCTTCAAGCGATTCGCTGCCGAGAGAAGACACCATATACACGACAATTTGCGTCGATGATTGTGCGTCGAAATCCTGAAGTTTCTTCAGCAGCGCATTTATATCGGACTGCGTAAGCGTGCCGGTCTCATCGACTACATATTTCTTTAAAGACGTGGGTTTATCGCTGAGGGAACGCGAGTTCTGTTCCTGTGCAAAGGAAGTTGACAGTGCGCAAATTAATGCAAATAATATAATTATGTATTTCTTCAATGTCTTACGATTTAATTAAACTAATTTGCTAAATTTGCCGATTATTTTAAATGTAAAAGAAATAATAAAAAAAGCGGTTTGGGCTGCCCCAAACCGCTTTTTTATAATAATTTATTGATTAACCTCCGGCTGCTACAATTTTTTGTAGGTCTGCGTCTTCCATTTTCAAGAACGCGTATCTTCTTTCGATTTTTGCTCTTGAAATTTCATCGAATACATCCGACATGACATTGTATTTCATCTTCCTGTCGAATTTTAAAAGGAGAAGCAGGTTATTGTTGACCGCATAGATTTTTTCAAGTTCTGAGGCTACATTTTTTACATCAATTTTTTTCATTTCAGATTCGGAGCCGTCAGAACGTCCCTGTGCAAAGAACACATTTCCTTTTTCGGATACTCTTACATACAGTACGTTACCCATATCAACTTTAACTTTATCCTTAACGTCACCTTTTGGGAGCGAAACCTTCATTAACTGCGGCGCAGACAGAGTGGTAGTCAACATAAAGAACGTAAGCAGAAGCATGATAACGTCCACCATCGGCGTCATATCAATACGAACACCTGCTGCTTTGCCTTTCTGTTTTTTTCCTTTACCTCCGCCAACTTCCGGGGCATCAAAACCGCCACCAGCCATATTAAACTCCTGTGATTTTAGTTAACAAAATTTATTTATTCTTTTTTATCCGCTTTAATCATTGTTACAAGCGAAAATATTTTATTGTCGGATTCATGCAACGAGCCCATAAGATCTTCGAAAACGCCGTAACTTACATCCTTGTCGCCTTTTACGACAACCTGGAACGATGCCTGTTTGTTCCCTGTTATGCTCCTGAGTGAATTCTTGAGATCAACCAGAGTCTTTTCAAACTGGGCTTTGTTCATGACGACAACTTTTCTCTTGATTTCTTTGCCGCCGACTTTGCCGGTTGACTGGACTACGGATTGAGTCAATGAATCAGGGTGATACAGACCGAGCGCAAACTGGTCGCCGAATATTTTCTCTCTGATTTTGTAATTATCGACGTCGACAAAAATATCTCCGTCCTTTGTTAGAGAGAGAGTCATAACATCGGTTTCCTTCATCTTATTATCCGGGTCAGAATAAATAGACTGCGGTAATGCAACTTCAACGGCTTCGGATTCCGCAGCCTTGAAAGTCGCAGTTAACATAAAGAACGTCAGCAATAACATGATGACGTCCACCATAGGGGTCATGTCAATTTTGATGTCCGGTTTTTTTATTTCTCTAACTTTTCTCATTTTTTTAATTAAGAATTTTAAAAAAGTTTACCGGTCAATTATTTTGACTTTAATGCAATGATTGAAAGGATGTTGTATGTCGCTTCGTCAATCATATAAGTGATGCTTCCAACTTTCGTTAAGAAGAAATTGTAGGAGATTGTTCCGACGATTGCGCCAAAAAGACCTCCTGCTGTGTTGATAAGTGCTTCCGAAATACCTGCGGAAAGTTCTGCGGCATTCGGTGTACCTGCTGTTGCAAGAGCCTGGAATGAACGAATCATACCAACTACTGTACCGAACAGACCGACGAGTACCGATACTGATGCGATAGTTGCAAGTGCGGGCAGGTTTGTGTTTAATAAAGGAAGTTCCAGACCCATGGCTTCTTCAATGGCATTCTTAACTTCTTCGAGTTTTCTTTCTGCATCCATATTCTTATCGGTTACCAGAACCTGATATCTTTCCAGTCCCTGTTTAAGAATGTTTGCTATTGAACCTTTTTGCTTGTCGCAAAGTGCGATTGCTTCATCAATGTTGCCTTCCTTTAAGGAAATTTGAATCTTTTTAAGAAAATCTTCGATTTTTCCTTTACCTTTTGCTTTACCGAGTGAAAGTGCTCTTTCAATTGTATATGTAATAACCATTATACTTAAGGTAATAAGTAAGGGAACGATCATACCGCCAAGATAAACAGCACCTAATAAGTTTGCAGGTACGGTTTTTTCCGGGTTCTTAAAGTTCGCGGGATTTCCGAAAACAAATATGAACAGTATTAAAGCAACTGCGAATGCCACGATTATCAATATAGTCGTGAATAATCCGGATTTCTTCATTGAGTTTTAACCTCCAATTTCTTTGGTTTAATTTTAATGATTTTTGAAAATTTTTTTAAAAACTTGCTATGGCTTCTTCCTGAGTTCCGAAGCTGTCAAAAATTAACGATAATTTTGTTATGACGAATAAATTTTCGAGATTCTTGTTTAATCTTGTTAGTTTTATTTCACCTTCACGCTTTTTGTAGTTGGCATGTGATGATATGAGGACTCCAAGTGCAGTACTGTTAAGGTACATTACGTCTCCCAGGTCAATTATGAGTTTCTTGTTGCCTGTTTCAGCTATTTCCTTTATCGCAAACTTAAGGTCATCGGTTTCATCACCTCCGACGAAACTTCCCTTAGGTTCAAGGATAACAATACCTTTGTCCTGAAGTTCTTTAGACTTGATTTTAGCTGCCATAAAATGTGTGTATTTTAAATTTGAAAAATAACCTTAATTTAAATAAAATTCAATTAACTTAATACTGTATAAATAAGCCAAAACTGAATTATTTATTCAATTTTTCACTAATTATAACGAAAATATCCTCTACAGCCCCCACCCCGTCAATTTCAACAACTTCTTTCGTTTCGCGGTAATATTCTATGATTGGTTTTGTGGATTCTTCGTAAATATGCAGTCTGTGCCTGATGATTTCTTCCGTATCGTCTTTCCTTCCGCGCTTTAATAGTCTTTCGACTAGTTCATCCTCATGCGATGTGAGATACAGGACACGTATATCCGTAACGCTCATTTTTTGGAATATAACATCGAGGGCTTTTGCCTGATCGAGTGTTCTCGGGAAACCGTCAAGTATAAATCCGTCTTTGCCGGCTGTATTATCTTCGAGCGCCTGAGCAACTATTCCTATCATAATATCGTCCGGTACAAGTTTTCCTTTTTCAACAATATCCTTTGCTTTCAAACCGAGTTCGGTTCCTTCATCGATGGCTTTTCTGAGATATTCACCCGTCGATAAATGAAACAGATTCAGTTTCTCCGCAATAAGCGCGGACTGTGTGCCCTTTCCGACTCCCGGAGGACCGAAAATTAGTAGATGATGCATAAGATAAAATTGTGATTAATTTCTGACTGCTAATTGACCGCATGCAGCATTGATATCGACCCCGCTGCTGCTCCTTAGGTTAACAGTTACCCTTTCATTCCTAAGTCTATCAATAAAATCATACAAATTTTCCGAATTTAAAAGAGAATTTTCTTTGCTGTCTTTTATTTTGTCATGGATTTTTTTGTTTAAAGTCTTTAATGGTTCGGCCAAATCAAAATCCACGGGATGAAAAGGAATAATGTTGATATTGCTGGGAATCATTCTGGACAGCCTTGCCAGCCTGTTGACATCATTATCCGTATCGTTCAGTCCTTCGAAATAAATGTATTCATACGTTACCTTGTTTCCTGTCTTTCTATAAAAATAAACCAGTTCTTCGTATATCTTCGGAAGTTTGTGGCTCTTAGAAACCGGTATTAGTTTTTCACGCAGACCGTTGTCTGTAGTGTGAAGCGACAATGCAAGTTTAACGTTGCTTAGTGTTTCATTTTCCGAAATATCATCTGCGAACTTTTTAATTCTGTTTACAAACCCTATTGTCGAAACCGTAATTCGTTTCGAGGGCAGTGCGAATCCTTTTTTATCCGTAAGAATTTTCAGCGATTCGATCACGGATTCGTAATTCAGAAAGGGTTCTCCCATGCCCATGAACACAAGGTTTGTGGGCATTATTCCAGTGATTGTATTTATATCATAAACCTGAGAGACAATTTCTCCCGGAGTAAGATTTCTAAGCAGACCCATTTTGCCAGTGGCGCAGAATTCACAGCCGACGTTGCATCCCGCCTGCGTTGACACGCAGACTGTGCCGCGCTCCTCTTCTCTTATGAGCACGCTCTCAATTTTAACTTTGCCTTTTTTCGCATCCGTGGTTTCGAAAAGAAATTTCTGAGTATTATCTTTCGATGTTGTTTTTGTAATCAGAGTAAGCGGTTCGATGTAGAAATGCGCGGATAGTTCCGCGGCAAGTTCTTTCGGTATGCCGGTTATCGAATTAATGTCTTTAGCGTGTTTCCTGTGCACGGAAATAAAAATCTGCTCGGCTCTGTATTTCGGAATGCCGAGATTTTTTATTTCTTCCTGTAAGCGTGTTAACGTAAATTCCCTGAGATTTTTCATGATGTAATTTAAGGTAAATCGTGTCTATTTGAGATGAAAAAAGAATTCACCACTTATAAAAGAACAGAGAAGTATCACAGAGAAACACCCGCCAAAAAAACGGCGGGCAGGCGCCGTAGGCACAGAGAAACACAGAGAAGAACTTTCTGCCGCTAACTTTCACGAATTTCATTAATTCAAGAAAAAGAATTATATATCCTCGCCTCGCCACGGCGAGTCTTCGACACGGCGAGCCTTCGGCCGCGGGAAAGAGCGGAAAGAACTGTAAAGATATTACACTAATAATTGAAAACTTATTATCAATTATATAATGACAACCCCGGTGTGGCAGCAAAGTGAATTTTTATTCTTTAAGCCAGTCCAGGCTGGCGAAATCTTTGTAGAACGAATCGGAACAAAAACAGAAGCCGCGTAGCGGCGGCATCTAAATAGCATGATGAATACAAAATTCTCGAGCCCTCGCCTCGCCACGGCGAGCCTTCGGCCGCGGGAGAATGCGGAAAGAGGCTGTAAAAATATTTTACCGCAAAGAGCGCGAAGAACGCAAAGAAAAACTTTTTTAATGCACGCGGGAGAATGCGGAAAGAGGCTGTAAAAATATTTTACCGCAAAGAGCGCGAAGAACGCAAAGAGAACTTTTTTAATGCCCGCGGGAGTATACGGAAAGAGGCTGTAAAGATATTTTACTGCAAAGAGCGAGAAGAACGCAAAGAAAACTTTTTTAATGCCCGCGGGAAAGAGCGGAAAGAGGCTGTAAAAATATTTTACCGCAAAGAGCGCGAAGAACGCAAAGAGAACTTTTTTAATGCCCGCGGGAGTATACGGAAAGAGGCTGTAAAGATATTAAACTAATAATTGAAAACTTATTATCAATAATATAATGACAACCCCGGCGTGGCAGCAAAGTGAATGTTTTTTCTTTAAGTCCGCATAGCGGGTAAAATCTTTGTAGAAAAATGCAGAACAAAATCAAGAGCAGCGTACATGTCTGCAACACCTGTCTGCCCCAGGCAGAGGCAGAGGCAGAGCGGCGGAATATTGGTAGAGTCGGAAATATTTTTATTCTTTAGCCCCAGCGGGGCGGCATCTAATAGCAAGATGAATACAAAATGTTTTAGCCCTCGCCTCGCCACGGCGAGTCTTCGACACGGCGAGCCTTCGGCCGACTGGCGGCATCTGAATAAATTGCCACAAAAAAAATATGACACTGAGCATGTCAAAAACTATCACAAATGACACCATTTGTGTCAGTTTTTTTTATGATAAAAATGAAAAAACAATAACTTGCCGGAAAGTTTTCAAAAAAAGTGTCTGAAAGTGTCAATAAGTGTCATTTTATGAGGCAGATAGATGATATTACAGTAATTTAAGGAATGACACTTTTTTAATGTGTTTTACAAAATAACAAACAAATTTCCATCACCTTTTTTTTAATGCCAAACCCGGAATTCAAAAATTGAGCGATATTGAAAAAACAAATACTTGACAAAAAACTTTTTCAAAAATGGCTCATTATCGCTCATTATCGCTCATTCCGAGTATACACATTTGTATTCCGAATAATTGTATCCCGAATAATTGCAAAGCAATTTCCATACATACCGAATTACCAAAGACCGGAAAAGAAAAAAATCACGAGAAAATGTACTTAATCATTATTGACCGAAAATTTCAAAGAACAAATAATATTTACAAATATAATAAACTCTTAATAATTTGGTTCGATAAATGACCATAAGAGAAATAAATTAAGGATTATCAATTATTAATTAATGAGTTGTTCGTAATCTAAATTTAATTTTTTGATTTCTCATTCCTAAATTAGTAACGATATGAACATATTCACTGCATTTAAATCACGCTAATGTTGAATTTGATCGATTTATAGACTTGAAAATCACTTTTTTTATTTTAAGATTAACTGATTGCGTGTTTACAAAAAAAACACGGATGGTCCCAATTGAATTTCATAACCTAATTGTATTTATATGGAAAATTTTAATTTACCTATTATTGCTTGCTTTGCGCTTCTCATAATATCTCAATGCATCCTCATTTATTATTTTTTAAAGAAAACAAAAGAATTAAACGAATCTGTAATTTCTATGAAAGAAAGCAATTATAATCTTCAAATTGAATTAATGAACATCTTTAAACAAAAAATTGATGAACTGAACATCAACTTTAGTAAGAATATAATAGATCTATATAATAGTGAAGAAAGAAATAATAAATTACTTTTGAGATCCATGGAGAACTTTTTGACGAATTCAACTACTCATTTGAAAGAATTGAATCTTGCGACGGGAAGATTTTTTGCTGATGTGGCAAAAGTAATTAAGGAATCAAACGATAATATGCAAGAAGCAATTACTAATGAGCAGAATGAAGTAGGGAAAATCATTAAAGAATCAAACGATAATATGCAAAAAGCAATTACTAATGAGCAGAATGAAATTGGGAAAATTATGAAAGAAGGCCTTACTAATATAGACACAAATATGAAAAATGGTCTCAGCAGTATTGATTCTACTTTGAAGGAAACCATTAATATTGAATAAATTATGGCTGAACAAATTATTGATGCTTATATAGAATATTTAAGGAATGTCAGCAGAAAAATTATTTCTAAATCAGGTTTCGAAGATATATTCCCGGAGATAACAAGAAAAAGAAATCACTACTATACAAATTTCGAAGAAAATAAAAATGAACTGATAAGTAAGGGATATTTAAAAATATCACCTGAAGATACGAAACTATATAGACGGTTGAGTGTAATTAATGAGTATTTGCAAAATGAAACAGAGTACAAATTATTTATCGGTAGTGGTTTATTAATTGGTAAAATTAAAGGTTCAAGAAGAAAACAATTTATTTGCGCTCCGCTTTTTTATTGCCCTCTGGATATCGATTATGAAAACAGGTCATATGAACTGGAGTTCGAAAAAGATTCAATTCAGTTAAATCAAGATTTAATTGCAAGAATATTTGATCTTGTAATTGATGAAGAATTCGATGAAGAATTCGGGAATAATGGAGATCTTATCTCGAAATTTAAAACAATGGAGACATTAGAGAACAAATATGCAGACAAATATAGTGGTTTGTTCATTAATAGTACAGAATTCTTGAATGATTTAAAAACATTAGGCCCGGATTTCAAAAACATAGAAATAGCGAGCGATGCTTTTGACATGAAAATTCGAGAAAGCGATGAATTGAATGAATTAGAAAAAGTCCTTTATTTTAATCATTCATATTTGTTTGTCAATCGGGTACCGCATGAATTGTCGACATATGAAGCATTAAACACATTATTAAAAAATAAACCACTCGAAAATAAATTATTAAATAAACTTTTCCAGAATATTTTAACCGATAGGAAAGCTGAACTCAATTCCGGAGATGAAAACAAGGAAGATGAAATACTAAATATTTTAGATAAATATATTCCTTTGACATTATCCGATAATCAAAAGACTGCGATAAAAAAAGCATGGACCAGTGAATTGTCATATATACAGGGTCCTCCAGGTACCGGAAAGTCATACACTATCGCAGCATTGATACTATCAGCCATATTTTTAAAGAAAAAGGTGCTATTAGTTTCCCATAAAGATGCAGCAGTGAATATAGTAAAGGAAATGATTGATAATATTTTAGGAAATGAATCTTTGTTATATATTGGTTCGCATTCAGAATCCAAAAGAAAAACAAAAGAATATTTAGAGGAGAAAATATTATCAGCCGAATCTTTCAATTATTTATATAGTAATAAATTTAAAAAACTTGAAACAGAGGTTAATAGATTTGAATACGAGATTAATAGATTGCATAAGCTTTATAAAGACACACACAAAAGAGTCTCAGAATTACTTAATGCTGAAAACGACTTTTATAAACTACACGAAGAATTTATCGGAAAACGAGAGATGTTTTCAAATAATTTTCAAGTCGAGAATATAAAACAATATCACTGGGTTGTTAAAAAATATTCAGAAGAAAAGTATTTAAAAGCAATAAACAAGTACGCAATTATTTTACGCAAAATTGATTTAAACAGAATTAATGTCCTGTATATTACAAAATTTATCAAACACTTTGTTGAAACATTTCGATGCAACCTAGAAAAAATCAAAGCAGATCCTGTTTATGCCGTTGAGTTGTTCCAACTTCATTATCTTTTCTCCAAGACTGACAATATATTAAGGAAGATTAATAAAAACGAATTAACAATTTTAAGAAAAGATTTAAACCATTTACAAGAACAATTATTTTATAATTTAAAGGAATATTTGCCATTATATTGGAAATATTTAATCGCTCTGAAGTTAGTCGGACCGGAGAATAAGAATTTAAGAGATGAAATTGATTCCTACAAAAGGATGCTTCACTTTAAAAAAGCCAACATTGTACAGGGGAAAATGAAAAATCTAAATTTTGATGATATATTAAATGTTTTTCCGTTATGGTGTTCAGAATTAAGAGATTTGGGCAAAAGTGTTGATCTTGAAAATGAATTATTTGATTTAGTGATTATTGATGAATCATCTCAGGTGAATATAGCAGAAATTATTCCTGCCTTTTACCGCGGGAAAAAGTTTTGTGTTGTTGGTGATAAAAACCAATTAAACCTTAATGCGACTGGTGTAGGATTTGCTTTGAGTAACACATTCGACAAATTATCATGGCAAGAATCCATGGTTAAATATGAAGGTGTTATAAGTTACGAGGCTGCTAAAGAGAGAAATTTGATAGTAACGCATTCTTCGATTCTTGATTTTGTTAGTTCAGAGTCTAACGATTTCACAATATCGACTACAATGTTAGATGAACATTTTCGCTCACTTCCTCCTTTGGCTAAATTTACGAGTAAAAATTTCTATGATGACAAATGGAAAATTATGACTGAAAATGGAGAAAATGTTAAGAAGGTTTGTTTTATGCCAGTTAAAGTAGACGGCAGCAGAGATATAAGCAAAAAAATCATAAAAGAAGAAATAAATAGAATCGATAGGATGCTATATTTGCTGAATACCGGTTACAATTTTCCCGAACTTGAGCAATTTAATATATTCAGAAATGGGAGTCCTTTCACATATGGCATTTTGTCATTTCTAACAAACCAAGTACGCGAAATTCGACAATTAGTCGAAAACAAATATGAAGAACTACAAAAAAAACACAAAATATTTATAGCCACACCTGAGGAATTTCAAGGAAATGAAAGAGATATCATGATTATTTCTTTAGGATTAGACAGCATTAACAAATGGGGAAAAGGATTCTATGAAAATCCGAATAGGTTCAATGTGGCAACAAGTCGTGCGAAATATTTTACTTATTTGGTTTATGCAGGATTACCGGTAAACATTGATCTCATTGGCAAATATTTCTCGTCATTCGGACATAAAACATCAGAAGAATCTGAAACCGCTATACCAGTAAACAATAAGGGCTGGAAGTTTGATATAAAGAATTGCGAATCTGAATTTGAAATAAAAGTTTATAATTACTTATTAAAATACAAAGAAGAACATAACAATGAACTGGAAATATACAATCAAGTACATGCTTGCGGTCAAAAAAGATTGGATTTTGTTTTATTCGATCCAAATAAAAAAGTTACCTGCGCGATTGAAGTTGACGGTAAAGATCATTTCATTGATGGTTCTTATCGATATAATGAAGCACATTTAAGCAGGATGGCTTTATTAAAAAGAGCAGGATGGAAAGTTATTAATATCAAATATTATAATTGGTGGGATAATGGGTGGTTGTGTGATTCTAAAGTACCTTACTTTGAAAGTGAAATCTATAGACTGTACAAGGAATTAGGTGAAATATTTTGTGTCCTTTAAGTGTTTCCATCTGAAGGAACTGTCAGGAGACTACTCCCGACAGGGACAAAGTAAATAGTCGATTTTGATAATAAGACCTTAAATTGTGTTTATAAGTAAATCAGTAAATTTATATAATAATTCAGATGGAATTTACTTATTTGTTAGATCTAAAATATAATAATGAAGAAAAGCTAAAAAATAGATTACCTATATTACTTGACACTAACATTTGGATTGACCTAGCCGAAAAACAGACTGATATTATTAAAAGAACAAAAAAACTTTTAATTGATCTTACAAATAATGGCAAAATATTTTGTCCATTAACATCCGACGTCTTTATGGAGTTCCACAAACAATCAATCGATTCAATTAATAGGTTGACTCCATTAATTGACAATATCTCTTTGAATCTATCACTCACAGATTGCAATAATATTTATAAACTTGAAATCGAAAAGGCACTTCAAAATACAATTCTAGGAATCGAGCAAAATATTGATCTTAATAATTTGTTTGTTCCATATGTATGTACAAATTCTAGAGGTAAAATAATTACTATTCCTAATTCTCCGGACGAAAATTTTACAAAATTTTATTTTCGAAAACTTAATGAACATTTGATTAATTGGAAATTTTCTGACTATATAGGACATTTTGAAAACATCTTGCCCCAGCACATGAATTTAGGTAATTATAATTTCCAGGAAGAATTTTTAGAAAGATATAAAAGGTGCGAGGGAAATAAAAAACATATGAAGAATAGAGAGCAAAATTATTTCATAAAGGAAATAATGACGCCAATAGTTTTAAAATATTTGGATGAACTTTTAAACCGGAATAAATCGGAAAATGAAAAGAAAAAGATTAGAGATGTTATTTTGATTTTAAATGAGGAAATAAATGATAATAAAAATAATCTTTTTTATGAAATTATTGACAATTCACCGTTAATCAAGAACACGATAGAGATTATGACTTTTTCGGGTTTCGATTTAAACAGAAAAAGCAAAGAAAATGATATCTATGACTACAATATTATGATAGAAGCGATGTCGTATTTTGGAGTTCTATTTTCTAAAGATAAATGGATGACTTCGCTTTTAAAAAATAATATTAATAATCTTATGACGAAAACAAAAATTATTAGTTCATTCGAAGAATTCCACGAATTTCTTTACTCAATTAATTAAAATTACATTGGAAGACATTTTCGCCCATCATATCAGTTGCTAATAAAAAACAAAACACTTTTAAAATAATGAAAATTATTGGAAAATATTTCGATAAGGAAGTGTTCTGGTTTGATTCTTACGGATATCCCGAGGAACTTCCAGAGGGGAATTGGTTGTGTCTTTGCGTCGCAAATCAGAGGCCAGATTTAACTAAATTTATAAAGTTTGCACGATATGCGATTGAAAAAGAAATATTGCTTTTTATGGGATGCGGTGAGTATGGAGAATTGTTGCATGATTCTTTTGATGAAGTGATTGCTATTTTGGAGACACAGGAGAATCATAATGAGATTGATATGATGACAACCTGGCATAACAATGAATCAATCAAGGATGTGTTTTGGCAAGGCTGTTATGGGCTGTATTTACCCGAGCGGACTGACTACGATAAAATCAAGATTGTATGCATGGATTTGGATGGTATGAACAGAGTAGATGAGTTAAAAAGTTACATTAATGATTTTGAGGCAGGATATAACCCGGAATAGTCTTGTTATTAAAATAATCGAGGGAGTACTGGATTCCAGCTAAGAGCATGCGGGAATGACAGAGAAGAGTGAGATTACACTTAATGGGTTGAATTAATTGAGGTATGCTTGATTCCGGCCTGCCACAGCAGTTCTTCGACGTTCGCCAGACCTTATGTTTAAAATGGTAAGTCTCAATAATATTTTTTAAATTAATTTTTCGACAAAAAATTTAAAATAAGGAGACTTACCATGGAAAAAGATAGCAAAAAATATTTTGCGGGAACAGATATTT
>JAQTLX010000019.1 GCA_028714695.1 Ignavibacteria bacterium
ACTATTTCTATATCCCGCGGGAAAGAGCGGAAAAAAAGATAAGAAAAGAGCAGAGCCTTTCGCCACGGATTATCACGAATTACACGAATCAACCCAACCGCTAATTATCGCGAATTATCACTAATTTCAGAGAAGAACTTTTTCTATATCACTCGGGAAAGCGAGGGAAGAATCGTAAGAACACTGAATCCGGAATCTGTAAATACGCATATAAAATAAAAAAAGCGAACCTTATATTGGTTCGCTTTTATTATCTCTGTCAATGTTTCCCTGCGATGTGTGTATTACTTTGAATTCATTATTGATTCAATTTCATCCGCCTCAAGCGGTATATTTCTCATCAGGTCAAAATTACCTTTTTCTTTTACGACGATATTATTTTCCAGTCTTATACCTATTCCTTCTTCGAGAATATATATTCCCGGTTCAACCGTGAATACCATTCCCGGTTTAAACGGTTCGTGGAAATATCCTACGTCGTGCACGTCAATACCTAGAAAATGCGAAACGCCGTGCATGAAATATTTCTTGTATGCCGGCCAGTTCGGGTCCTGTTTCTTAATATCGCTCATCGTCAACAGTTTCAGTTTGATGAGTTCTTTTTCTATATTCTCTTCGCATTCTCTCTGCAGGTCTTTCCATATTGTGCCTTTTACTACAGATTGAATTGTCGATTTCATTACGCTGTGCACCGCGTTATAAACTGCTTTTTGTCTCTTTGTAAACTTGCCGTTTACAGGAATTGTTCTTGTCATATCGGCATTGTAATACTTGAATCCCGCGCCTGTATCCATTAATAGCATGTCGCCGTCCTTACATGGTTTGTCATTTTCCACATAATGCAGCACGCATGCGCTTTTCCCAGATGCGATTATCGGAGAATAGTCCGCGTAATCTCCGCCGTTCTTCACGAATTCATACACGTATTCGGCTTCGACTTCATATTCCATCACTCCCGGTTTCACAAAATTCAGAACACGCCTGAATCCTTTTTCCGTAAGGTCGCATGCTTTCTGGAGGAGTTCGATTTCTATTGGCGATTTGATTGCTCTTAATCTGTTGATAATCGGAGCAAGCCTGTTGTAATTATGCAGAGGATATTCTTCCTTGCACCATTTTATAAATCTTGCGGCTCTTGTTTCAACTTCTATTTCCGCGCGTTTGTGTTCGTTGGAATTCAGGTAAACATTATCCGCATCCGTAATAAGATTTCTGAAAATTCTCTGGAAGTCTGAAAGCCAGACAACATTTTCAATTCCCGTTTTCTCGGTTGCTTCAGCCTTGCTGAGTTTTTTGCCGTACCAGACTGCGATTAAATCATTTGTCTCTCTTACGAAGAGCACTTCTTTAAAATTAGGGTCGGGTGAATCGGGAAATAAAATTAAAACTGTTTCTTCCTGGTCTACTCCGGTCAGCCAGTATAAATCACTGTTCGGTCTGTATTTCATCAATCCGTCGGAATTTGTAGGCATCATGTCATTCGCGATTACAATTGCAATTGAACCCGGCTTAAGTTGTTTTACAAGTTTCTTCCTGTTTTCAATAAAAAGTTTTTTGTCAATTGTAAAATTTTTCATGTTGGTTCTTTAATTATTTATATAAAGATATAGTGTTTATATTAAATAATCTACAATTAAAAATCGATTTCTTTCATATCACGAATGAACTTGCCCGTAATCTCGAGAGGCGCTTCCGCCGCCAACCATACGATAGTTTCGGCGCCTTTTTCAACCGGTCTTTCGGCATTCTTTCCTCCCATGTCCGTTCTCACCCATCCCGGACATACTGAATTCACGACAATCCCTTTATCTTTGAGGGCTGCGGACAGTTTTAACGTAACTGCATTCAGTGCGGTCTTTGATATGCTGTATGCCGACGCATAATCGGATGCATGACCGCTGATTTTTCCAAGACTGCTTGATACATTAATTATGCGTCCGCCTTTTTTCATCAGCGGTAAAAATGTTTGTGCTGTGAATAAAGGTCCGAGAGTATTGGTATTAATAATGTTGTGCATTACGGCGGGAGTAGTGTCAAGCAATCCCGATGAAGTCGGCATTATACCCGCATTGTTTATCAGAACATCCAGATGTTCAATGCTTTTTGAAAGCACTTCATATGCAATTCTGATTGTTGAAATTTCCGTCACATCCATTTGTATGAACTTGCAGTCCATACCTTTTCTTTTAAGTTTCATTACCGCTGTTTCTCCATTGCCCTTATTTCTTGCAGTGAGAAAAACTTCGAAACCCATCGCCCCGAGTTGTTTTGCGGTCTCGAATCCAATGCCTTTATTGGCTCCGGTAATTAAAACTGTCTTTTTGTTTTTTTCTGTCATTTATTTAATGATTTTTCAAAATATTGATTTTACAAGCAACTATTGATATATTAAATAAATATTACGATATATAAAACAAATAATCAGCATAGATGTTACAATTTTCAGAGAGGGTTTTATCAGGTCAGACTACGATTAAATTAGGCGGTCCGGCAAAAAATTTTATCGAATGCAAAAGCGAAGATGAAATTATCGAAGTACTTCTGCATGCTTCGGAAAACAATTTAAATGTTTTTGTCCTCGGCGGAGGAAGCAATGTCATCTTTGATGATGGAGGTTATGAAGGTATAATTCTGAAAACAGGATTGAAAGGAATTGACTTCAGCGGTGATACCGTAAGCGTAAAAGCGGGAGAAGACTGGGATGAATTTGTAAAGTTAACCGTTGATAACGATTATGCGGGTCTTGAATGCCTTTCCGGTATTCCGGGAACCACGGGCGCAACACCTATACAAAATGTCGGCGCATACGGACAGGAAGTCGGAAACGTGATTACGCTTGTAAAAGCAATTGACAGGCAGACGCTTAAAAAAGTAACTTTTACAAATGAAGACTGCGAATTCTCATACAGAAAAAGCAGATTTAAAAAACGTGAAACTGACAGGTATGTTATAACCGAAGTTATATTTGAATTAAAACAATCAGGAGAGCCGGAAATAAAATATCCTGAACTCGAAAAATATATAGGAACTTATGTTGACCTTAAATCATTAAATAGTAGTAACGATAGGTTATTGGCAGTAAGAGATGCTGTATTAAAGATTAGACGCAATAAATCAATGATTTACGATGAAAACGATGCCGATTCACATTCATGCGGGTCATTTTACACGAATCCTGTCTTAAATCGTGAAGATTTCAATAAATTTATGGGTATTTGCACCGAAAAATCGTTAAAACCTCCTTATTTTAAGGAAGGAAAGAATTTTAAAATTTCCGCCGCATGGCTCATTGAAAATGCAGGCTTTAAAAAAGGATATACGATTAACGGAATGGGGATTTCTAACAAACATACTCTTGCTCTCGTAAATAGAGGAGGAACAACAAAGGATTTAATGCACTTATCAAATCTTATAATATCGGGTGTTTTTGACGTTTTCGGCATAAGACCGGAAATGGAACCAATTCTTGCTGCCTATCGATAAACTCTTTTTTTACATTATTTTTGCATATTTAAATCTCTAAATTTATTGATGAAGAGCGTTGCTTTGCATACTCTCGGTTGTAAACTGAATTACAGTGAAACGTCTACTCTTGCCAAACAATTTGAGGCAAAAGGCATGAAACTGGGTAAATACGGCGAGAAAACCGATGTATTTGTACTTAATACTTGTTCCGTTACCGATAATGCCGATAAAGAATGCAGGCAGATTATCAGAAGCGTGTTAAGAAAAAATCCCGATACTTACGTAATCGTAACGGGGTGCTATGCTCAGTTACAGCCCGGTGAAATTGCCGGAATTGACGGCGTGGATTTGATTCTCGGTTCGAGGGAAAAACTAAGGCTCTTCGATTATCTCGAAAATTACGACCTTGAAACTCCATCGTGTGTTTTCAAGGAGCCGGAATCCAGAATTTTTGTATCCGGATTAGGCGACGTGAACACTGAAATATCGGAAGCGTTTTCAGCGGATAACGATTCGAGAACAAGAGCGTTTCTGAAAATACAGGACGGCTGCGATTATAACTGTACTTTCTGTACTATACCTCTTGCTCGCGGCGTTTCAAGAAGTCTTCCGCTTAATACTGTACTCGATAACGCCGAAAAAATTATCGACGCGGGTTACAAAGAGATTATTCTTACGGGAGTGAATACCGGAGATTACAGGTTCTTTGACAATGAAACGGGGAAAACAAACAGACTTATAGATGTTCTTTACGGTCTGGATAAAACTAAAATCGAACGCGTAAGAATTAGTTCAATTGAACCGAATCTGCTTACCGGCGAAGTGATTCAACTCGTAAAGTCATCCGAAAAATTCTGCAAGCACTTCCACATTCCGCTCCAGAGCGGCGATTCGGAGGTTCTGAGACTAATGAAAAGACGTTATAATCTGAATATGTACAGAGGTCTGATTGAAAAACTTAATGCTGAACTTCCGGATGCCGGAATAGGCGTCGATGTAATAATCGGCTTTCCAGGTGAAAGCGGCGAATATTTCGAAAACACACTTTCGTTTCTTGACAGTCTTAATATAAGTTACCTGCACGTATTCAATTATTCGGAAAGAAAGAATACTCCCGCTTCGGGTTATGCAGGCAAAGTCGATGTGAATAAAAGAAAACATCGAAGCGAAATATTAAGAAATCTTTCGAAGAAGAAAAAATTTGATTTTTATTCGAAGTATATAGGCACGACACAAAAAGTGCTGTTTGAATCAAGCGTTTCTAAGGATAACGGAAAAGAATATATTGAAGGATGGACCACGAATTATATAAGAGTAAAGATCGATAATGACGTCAGGCTTCAGAACAAAATCTCGGAAGTGAAGTTAAACATATTAAACGGAATAGAACCCGTCCAAGGTTCTTTGTAACAGGCGGGATAAACTTAAATAATCAAAATGAAACTGTTTTTAATCAGACATGCCGAAGCAATAGATTACGAAACCGAATCTGTCAGGAATGATGAGCACAGATACATCACACCCAAAGGCAGGAAGGTTTCATCTGCCGTCTTCAGGGCATTGAAGGATTATTTTGTCGATCTTGACAAAATATTTACAAGCCCTTTAATCAGAGCAGTACAGACTGCCGAAGTACTTGCAATCTCTTCCAAGTACAAGCATGATGTGGAAATTGTGAATGAACTTTTGATTAATTCCAGTACGTCCAGGGTGTCTCAGTTGCTGAAGAGGAATACGGTTTTTAATACAGTCGCATTGATCGGTCATGAGCCGATGATGTCTTCGCTGGTAACGGGTTTATCCGACAGGAAAAATCTTAATTTTCAGTTTAAAAAATCAGGTGTTTGTTTTATTGATTACGATCCCGAAAAGGAAGCGGGTGTATTCAACTGGTATTTTAGTCCAAAAACATCGGAATTTATTAAGTAGTATATTTAAATGAGCGGTCCATTGATAAGTCTTGAGTCCGTGAGTTTTTCTTACGGAAAAAACGAATATGCCCTTAAGGATATTTCTTTAAGCATTGAAGCGGGAGAAATATATTCGATTATAGGCAGGAACGGCTCGGGAAAATCAACCCTCGTTAAAATAATTTCCGGCGTGTTTTTCATGTACGACGGAATTCTGAAGTATTCGGGAAAACCAATCTTTGATTACGACAGAAAATTTCTTGCAAGACAGATTGCCTATGTTCCGCAGGAAAATGCCGTAACTGACTTTAACCTCACGGTTTCCGACCTGCTTTTTTTCGGACGATATGCTTACAAAGGATTTGCCGAATTCAAAAATACGGGGGCGGATATCAAGGTAGTGAATGAATCTCTTTCAATGCTCGGCATTGACGGATTCAGGAATAAAAAACTTGGCGGCCTTTCGGGCGGAGAAAGACAGAAGGTTTTTCTTGCGCTTGCCCTCGTTCAACTCGATATTACGTCGGAATTGGACGGAAAAGTGCTTATTGTGGATGAACCGCTCACTTTTCTTGACGTAAATTATCAGTTTGAAATATTTAATGTTTTAACTAAATTGAATAAGAGGGGACTGACCGTGCTGGCGGTTACCCACGATTTGAATATTGCAATGAAGTACTCCGGGAGAACTTTGCTTTTCGATAACGGCATTCTCGTAAAATCCGGGATAACAAGCGATATTATCACAGAGGAATCCCTGAGCAAATATTTTATGATTAATTCTCAGATTGTGAATTTTGAAAATGATTTCCACATTAATTTTATTCCGAATTCAAAAATATAAATAAATGGGAAACAGCAAGATAATCGTTGAAGAAAAAGGAATGACCGGTAGAATAACACTTAACCGTCCCGATAAGAGAAATTCTCTCGATGATGAGATGATTTCCGAAATCACCGCGGCGATTAAAAGTTATTCAGAAAACGATTCGATAAAATCTATTATAATTACCGGCGCCGGCGGAAATTTCTGCTCGGGACTTTTTCTTGAATATCTTAATAAGATACAGGCATTCGATGTGCTTGAAAACAAGAAGGATTCTACGAATTACAAGGACCTGCTCATGTCCATTTATACATGCCCTAAGCCAACGATTGCCATGGTTGACGGTTATGCCCTCGCGGGCGGCTGCGGTGTCGCAAGCGCATGCGATTTGATAGTCGCTTCTGATAAAGCACAGTTCGGATATACGGAAGTGAGAATCGGTTTCATTCCTGCAATCGTAATGATTTTTTTGCTGAAGCGCGTAAGCGAAACACACGCGAAAGACCTGCTGCTTACGTCGAAATTTATAAACGGAACCGAAGCGTGCGAAATAGGTCTTGTCAATTACGTTCTTGATTCTTCCGTGCTTGAAAGTTTCACCGAAAAACTCTGTGAAAATCTCAACAAACTTCCTTCAAGTTCGGTGATGCTTACAAAAGAAATGTTCAGAAACGTTTCTTCAATGGGTTTTGAGGCCGCTCTTCAGTATGCAGTCGATATGAACACGCTTACAAGAATGACTGCGGACTGCAAGAACGGAATAAAGAAATTCTTAACTAAAGAATAATACATACGTATATAAAAAACAGATAATTTTCATAAATTAAAAAATTGGAAATGACAGACGAAAAAAAGTATAAAGAGTTGCAATATCTCGACAGGAACGAATCGCAGTACGGTCCGAGCCCGAAGTGTTATGATTTTTTGAAAACTGTGACAATCGACGAATTATCATGTTACTCGAGGGATTTTTCAAAAGGAATCAAATCGAGCCTCTCAAAATTAATAGCAGACGAATTTAATCTTCCCGAAAGACAGGTAGTCCTTTCTTACGGCAGCGAAGATTTACTGAAACAAATAATACATTATTATCTCGACAGGAAAGAAAAAATTCTGATTCCGAAAGAAGCGTGGTGGTATTACAAAAAGGTCGCTTATGAAGTAGGCGGTTTCAACGTAGAATATCCTATGGTCAGGAAAAAAGAAAACGGCGTTGACACTTTTGCTTACGACGTAGACAAGATGATAGAAATTTACGACAGGGAAAAACCGAGAATTGTCCTGATAGCATCGCCTAACAATCCGACAGGCAACAGAATTTCAAAAACCGACCTGCACAGATTCCTAGATGCATGCAGGGGCGCGCTCGTTATGATAGATGAAGCGTATTGGGGTTTCGGCTCTAAAGAGAACGATTACGTGAAACCGTTTCTGGATGAATTTCCTAATCTTGTGATTTGCAGGACTTTCTCCAAATATTACGGTCTTGCGGGTTGCCGCATCGGATACGCGTTTACGGGAAAAAATCTCGAAGAACTTATGAACTTTACTGTAAGATACCTCGGCTATAACAGGCTCTCGGAAAAACTTGCGGAAATCGCTTACAAAGACGATGAGTATTACACCGGAATCACGAAACTCATGCAGGAAGACAAGGAATATTTTTACAGGGAATTTTCGAAACTCAAAGGCTTTATTCCATATAAGTCATACGCGAACTTCATGCTCGTCGATATGCCTCTTGAAATCAGAAAAGATCTGAACAAGTTTCTTAAAGACAGAAACCTGTTGATTAAATTCCTTGACGAGGAAGCATTCAAAACCGAGGCAAGAATCACTCTCGGAACCAGGGAACAGAACCATTACCTGGTGGACTCTATTAAAGAATTTTTAGCAAAAAAATAATGGCAAATAAACAGGAACCAAAGAAGCCCAACTACGCACTCTATGCCCTAATTATTGTTGTGGTTGCGGTTGCCGGGTATTTTATATACACAATGGTTGCAGACACAAAAAAACCCGAATTAAAAGTAAAAACGGAAACACAGGAAAAGAAAGAAGTCGCCGAACCCCAGTTTAAAAAACAGGGCGAACTTGAATTCTTGAACGCAAAGAATAAAAAAGTGATTAAGAAAATCGATATCGAGGTCGCCGATAGGGACAGTTCGCGCGAAAAAGGACTTATGTACAGGAAGTCAATGGATGAAGCAAGAGGTATGCTCTTTGTTTTTCCAATCTCTGAAGAACATTCTTTCTGGATGAAGAACACCGTTATTTCGCTCGACATTATTTTCATAAATGAGAATAAGGAAATAGTTAAAATTCACAAGAGCACTACTCCGTATTCGACGAAATCGCTTCCGTCCGAAAAGAAATCCATGTACGTTGTTGAAACCGTTGCGGGGTTTACGGATAAGTACGGTATTAAAGAAGGCGATAAGATGGATTTTCAATTAACGAATAACTAATATGAACAGGTTTAAGTCCGATTTTTTCTTTAATCGCGAGTTAAGTTGGATAGAATTCAACAAGCGCGTGCTCGAAGAGGCGGGAGATAAAACCCAGCCGCTTCTTGAACGGGTTAAGTTTCTTTCTATATTCAGCACTAATCTCGACGAGTTTTTTATGATTCGCGTCTCGGGACTTAAGAGACAGGTCTTCAGCGGAGTAAACGAAGCGTCTTCGGACGGTCTTACCGCTCAGGAACAGCGCGAAACTATATTTCAGGAATTATATCCGCAGGTGAGGGAGCAGTACAGGATCTTTAACGAAGAAGTAATTCCCGAACTCGAATGCAATAATATTAAATTTATCAAGTACGGCGAACTCAGCGGCAAAGAAAGGGAAAAACTCGAGAAATATTTTGACGATGAAGTTTATCCCGTACTTACGCCCATTGCAATGGACAGCGTCCACCCATTCCCGAATCTCGTAAACAGAACGCTTGCATTTGCGCTTATTCTTCATGACCCCGAAACTGAAATTAAAGACGAAAAGGTATCGGTGCTTCAAATACCCGGAAATTTTCCGAGATTCATTAAGATTGACGATGAAGACGGTTTCCGCTATATACTTCTTGAGGATTTAATAGAAGAAAATATTTATAAACTCTTCCCGGGCATGGATATCACAGACTGTTACGCGTTCCGCATAACGCGAAATGCGGACCTTGAACTGGAAGAGGAAGAAGCGGGCGATTTGCTTACGCTCATCGAAGAAGAAGTAAAGAAAAGAAGACTCGGCGTTATAGTAAGGCTTGAAGTCGAGGAAAAAATCCCGCAGCGCATTCTGGATTTTCTTATCGACGACCTTGAACTCGACAATACTGAAATTTATAAGGTCGATGGTCCCATAAATCTCGGCGACCTCATGTACCTTTACAGCATCGATAAACGAAATCTTAAGGATGAAGGATATACTCCCAGAATATCATCTTTCTTTCTTGAAGAGGATAATTTTTTCAAGGCTATACGCAAAAGAGATATAATGCTCCATCATCCGTTTTATTCATTCTCCTCAGTTTCCGAATTTATTGCTCAGGCGGCGGAAGATAAAAATGTGTATGCGATAAAAATTGTTCTTTACAGAACAAGCGGCGATTCGCCGATTATTAAATCGCTTATTCAGGCGGCGGAAAACGGCAAGCAGGTAACTGCGGTCGTTGAACTTAAAGCAAGATTCGATGAAGAAAATAATATTGTATGGGCAAAGAAACTTGAGAACGCCGGAGTTCACGTTGTTTACGGCATCTCGGGATTGAAGACACACTGCAAACTGCTTCTCGTTGTTAGAAAAGAAGGCGGAAAAATGGGACGCTATCTGCATCTGAGCACGGGCAATTATAACCAGACAACGGCGAAAATTTATACCGACCTCGGACTATTCACGTGCAATGAGGAATTCTGTATGGATGCTTCCGATTTGTTCAATTATCTAACGGGATTTTCCAAAAAGAAAGAATACAGAAAATTTCTTGTCGCTCCTTACTCGATGAGAAAGCCCTTAATAAAGGCAATTGAGAACGAAATTGAAAATCATGTGAAATCCGGAAACGGCAGAATTATGATAAAAGCAAATTCGCTCGTTGACGATAAGATTATTTATAAACTTTATCAGGCATCAAATGCCGGCGTTAAAATAGACCTTATTATACGAGGAATATGCAGGCTGCGTCCCGGAATAGAAGGTCTGAGCGGCAATATAAGCGTTACGAGCATAGTCGGGCGTTTTCTCGAACACAGCAGGATATATTATTTTTATAATAACGGGAACCCCGTTATTTATACCGGAAGCGCAGATATTATGCAGAGAAATTTCGACAGAAGAGTTGAAATACTTTATCCTATCGAACATCCGAAGATAAAAGAAGACCTGCTTGAAATACTCGAACTGTATCTGAAAGATAACATGAAATCAAGAGTGCTCAACTGCGACGGCACATATACAAAAATTCCTCTGATGGATATTCCGGAAAAAGAAAGATTCAGCGCTCAGGAATATTTTGTTTCGCTCGTTAAGAAAAAATATGCCGCCGAAGCGAAAAAAGAATATATGAAAAAACTCAAAAAATTGAGGAAGAAAAAAATTATACATTAAGATAAGGATTAAAGATAAATGGGATTGTATTCCGAATTTAAAAGTTCTTTAAAAGGTTATGACGCGGAAGAAATTATAGACCTGTATTTTTTCAGGCCGCTTTCTTTTCTGTTTGTAAAACTTATTTACTCCACAAATATAACTCCTAACCAGATTTCGATTGTATCGATGTTTTTTGGAATTCTCACAGGCGTGATGTTCGGCTTCGGTACCCCGCAGTTTCTGATGTTCGGCGCCGCTGCGCTGCTGATATCGAACGTGCTCGACTGCGCTGACGGTCAACTTGCAAGACTGAAGAAAAACGGAACCGGTATCGGCAGAATTATCGACGGATTTATAGACTACGTGACTGGCTTTGCAATATTTGCCGGCATCGGCATAGGGCTGAGCATAGTAACGCACAACTATGTTTATGTCTGGACTATCACGCTGTTCGGAGCGATTTCAAGAATACTCCAGAATATGCTCTTCGATAATTACAGAAATATGTACATGAGTTATGTTTATGACAGGGGCTCTAATATTCCCCGGGAAATCGAAGAACACAAACGCCTAAAGAGAATCATTGATAAATCGGACGGCAGATATATGGAGAAGTTCCTTGTGAATATCTATATCTGGTATTCTTCGGTTCAGGGAAATACCGCTCAGGACAAGACGCTGAACGTTACTCCCGAACAGTATAAAAGCAAAAACATTTTGCTTCTTCGAGCATGGAGTTGGCTGGGCTCCACTACACACCTTGCCGCGGTAATAATTGCCTGTTTTGCCGACAGGATAGATTATTACCTCTGGATTACTATGACACTCGGCAATTTATTGCTTTTAATATTGTATATAATACAGAAGAACGTAATAAAAGGATTATCAAAATAATTATGCAGGCAATCATTCTGGCGGCAGGTCTTGCAAAAAGACTAAGACCTTTAACGGATACTACACCTAAATGCTTACTCGATGTTGGCGGAAAAAATCTGCTTCACCGCACAATTGATAATATCTTGTCATGCGGAATAAATGATTTTATTTTCGTTACAGGCTACAGGGATAATATGATTAAGGAATATCTGAATCAGTATTTCGCAGGTTTGAAAATGATTATGCTGACAAATAACGATTACTCGAATAACAATAATTCATATTCCCTCTGGATGACAAAAGAACATGTCAAAGACGGTTTCATTCTCCTTGACAGCGATATTCTCTTTGACGCGGGTATTGTAAAAAAACTTCTGGATGATAAACACGACAACTCTGCCGCCGTTAATATGAAAGCGAAACTTGACGAAGAACAGATAAAGGTGACGCTTGACGGCGAGAACAGAATTATGGAAATATCAAAAGAAGTGGATTTGAAACTTGCCGGAGGAGAATCTATAGGCATTGAAAAATTTTCGCATGAGTTCGGAATTGAGATTTTTAAAATACTCGACAGGAAGATTCTTGTTGAGAATAATGTAAACGAATTTTACGAAAAGACATTCGAGGAAATAATAGCACGGAATGACAAACGGAACAGTTTATATTGTACGGATGTTTCAGAATATGAGTGCATCGAGATAGATACAATAGAAGATTATAATAAAGCACAAACAGAATTTAAAATTTAAGAAAATTGAATAATTACAGAAGAGGCTTTGGCGGCTTTTCATTGTTTCCGCCAGTAATAAAGACTTTACTCATATCAAATATAGCAATATTCCTGCTTGAGTTTTTCTTCCTCGATACTTTAAAGGCAGGAGGTCACAGTGTAGGGGAAATGTTCCTGAAGAATTTTGCTCTGTTTCCGGTCGGTTCTCCCTTCTTTAAACCGTGGCAGTTGTTTACATATATGTATTTGCACGGCGGTTTTTCGCATCTGTTCTTTAATATGTTCGCATTGTGGATGTTCGGGGTAGAACTGGAAAACCTCTGGGGTTCGAAAACATTCTTTATATTTTATACCGTATGTGGACTCGGCGCGGGTATTGCGAATGCATTTCTTGCTCCTATGGTTTCCGCTTTGCCGCTGAATGTGCCTACAGTCGGCGCTTCGGGCTCGATATACGGCGTGCTTATAGCATTCGGAATGATTTTCCCGAACAGATACATTTATATTTATTTCATGCTTCCGGTAAAAGCGAAATATCTCGTTATTGTTTATATAGCGATTGAAGTTTTTGCGGTCGCGTCCCAGTCGCAGTCGGGAATCGCGCACATTGCGCATCTGGGCGGCGGACTTGTCGGATTCCTGTATGTTTATTTCTATCTTAACCGGGGCGCAAGAAAATTCTTTCAGGGAGGAACGGATTCAGGCGGTAACGTATTCGACGGATTTAAAAATATGTTTGACAAAAAAGATGACGGCAAAATGCACGTCTATACAATGCCGAAGGATAATGCCAAAGATGCAGAATATGAGGATTTGAATAAAAGCAAATATGAAGATGATATGAGGGCAAATGAGAAAGAAGCGCGCCGAAAAATTGACGCTATACTTGATAAGTTAAGCGCAAACGGCTATTCAAGCCTTACAGAAGAAGAGAAAAAAACTTTGTTCAGCGAAGGAAAAAAACTAAGGTAAAAACAATTTAAAATGTAAAATTTAAAATTTCAGTTAAAAATTTAAGGTTGAAATTAAGCAAAATAATTAAACTTTCATTTTTGAATATAAGAGTGAATGTTTAATTTATGCTTCTCGTTCCTAAACTCCTGTTTGGGAACGCGCAAAACACTAAATTTATCGTTCCCTAAGAAGGTTTTAGAAACGAAATACATCTTTGAATTTTATTTTTAGATATAAGATGATACAAACTTTGAACTTTTAATTTTAAAATTTACATTATTTTCTTTAAGCCCGCCTGGGCGGGCGGCATCTTGGTAGAAAAGAAATACAATTTTTTTAAGCCCGCCTGGGCGGGCGGCATCTTAATTATAATCGGTATTATTAAATCAAGCCATGTTTGAAAATTCTACATATTCCTGTTACAAACGTTTCAGAACCCGCGTTGTCGATATAGGCGGAGTACCGCTAGGCGGTAGCAATCCGATACGCCTGCAGTCAATGACTACAACGGACACAATGGATACAATTGCTACTGTCGAGCAGTCAATCCGGATTATCGAAGCAGGCGGCGAGTATGTGAGAATAACCGCTCCAAGCATTAAAGAAGCAAAGAACCTTCTCGAAATCAAAAATGAATTAAGAAAACGGGGATATAAAACTCCACTCATTGCCGATATACATTTCACGCCGAATGCCGCCGAAATTGCAGCGAGAATTGTCGAAAAAGTGAGAGTCAACCCCGGCAACTATGCCGACAAAAAGAAATTCGAAATCATTGAATACACCGATAAAGAATATAACGAAGAACTCGAACGCATACGCGATAAATTCGTGCCTCTCATAAACATCTGCAAAGAATACGGAACCGCTATGCGCATCGGAACGAATCACGGTTCGCTTTCCGACAGGATTATGAGCCGCTTCGGCGATACGCCTCTCGGCATGGTTGAATCGGCTATGGAGTTTCTCAGAATCTGCGAAGATGAAAATTATTATAACGTTGTGCTGTCAATGAAAGCAAGTAATCCGCAGGTAATGGTTGAAGCATATAGAACGCTCGTTAAAAAAATGGTAGAGACTGAAATGAATTATCCTCTTCATCTCGGCGTGACCGAGGCAGGAGACGGAGAAGACGGCAGAATAAAATCATCCCTCGGCATTGGTACGCTGCTTGAAGAAGGCATTGGAGATACTATAAGGGTTTCTCTTACCGAAGAACCCGAAATCGAAATACCCGTCTGCAAAACAATTGTAAACAGGTACGGATTCTTTAAAGAAGATTTCCTGGAGTACAAAAAGATTTCACTTATATCCGATTGTTCAAAAAAAGAAACTTTAACTTTGGAAAATATCGGCGGGAAAAATGTTCCTGTGGTAATTATTACCGCGGATGACGCTATGCGAAAATCCCACGAGGCTTTGCGCGGTTACGGTTATTATTACAGCGAAACATTGGATAAATGGAATATAGGCGATATGGCAGCGGATTACATTTATCTCGGAAGCAAAGATGCCGATTATAAACTTCCCGGTACGCTGAGAAAAATATATGATTACCGGGGCTGGAGAAAATCTGAAGATATAGAAGATTCATATCCGCTTCTTAATCTGAGAGAGTACAATGAACTCGTGGAAATGCATTTCATTAAGTTTCTTAAAATCGATATTGAGGAAGTTACCGACGAAGTGCTGGAAATGATTTCTGAGGATAAACAATTGGTGTTAGTGCTCTCCGCGAAAGACGGATTGTCTTATCTGGCCGCAATGGATGTTTTGAAAAAACTTGGAAATATTCCTGTGGTTTTTAAAAAGATTTATAATGAAATAACCGTAGAAGAAATGCTCGTATATCCGGCTACTGATATCGGCGGATTATTCTTAAACGGATACGGTAACGGAATCTGGCTGGAATCTAATACCGTTTCAGATAAACTGCTTAACAGCATTTCTTTTGGAATATTGCAGGCGTCCCGCATGAGAATTTCAAAGACTGAATATATATCCTGCCCGTCGTGCGGAAGAACGCTTTTCGATTTGCAGGAAACAACAGCGAAGGTAAGAGAAAAAACGGGACATCTCAAAGGACTTAAGATTGCCATAATGGGATGTATAGTGAACGGACCGGGTGAAATGGCTGACGCCGACTACGGTTACGTCGGAAGCGGGATCGGAAAGATTACGCTGTATAAAGGCAAAGAAGTTGTAAAGCGCTCCATCCCCTCCGATACGGCAGTCGATGAACTTATTGATTTGATAAAATCCAACGGCGACTGGATTGAAAAAGATTAAAATTAGCACATTCATAACATTGTTATTTTTGACACCGATAGTTTTCAATTTTTAATTGTACCTTTGCATTTTTAATTTTACATTTTGAATTATTATGGAGAACTTCATAAAAAAAATCGTATCGGGCGGACAAACCGGGGCTGACAGAGCCGGTCTCGATGCGGCAAAAGAATTGGGAATCCCTACTGGAGGATACGCCCCGAAAAACTTTAAAACCGAAAAGGGATATGACGAATCCCTTAGGATGTACAACCTCACAGAACTCGATACGGAAGACTATCAGGAAAGAACGATGAGAAACGTCGAATCCTCCGACGGTACAGTGATATTTTGCAACGTCGATGAAAAAGGATTGATTATCGGAGAAGGCACTATGCGGACTTTCTATACCGCCGACAGTTATAAAAAACCCGTGATTGTGAATCCTGATGCCCGGAAATTTCATGCCTGGCTGAAACACCATAAAATTCAGGTGTTGAACGTTGCCGGAAACAGAGAGAGTATATCCCCCGGACTTTACGCTAAAACAAAAAAGTTTCTTGTCAAATCGCTGTCGAAATATTTCAAGCCGAAAGAAAAAAAACTCTACGAGATATTTCTGTTCTCAAAGGAAATTGACAGAATTAAAAACGATAACTATTCCGGCTCCGCGGCGCTTCTCAATTCTTTGATTGACGCTATAGTGTTCTTTCTTGAAAATACACCCGTCATACCTCCGGAAGATGTAGCGAAGGAAATCGATATTAAAACAAAAATGATTCTTGAGAAACATTCGCAATTGCTTATACTCCAAAATTTTTTCAAGGATTTGTCTTCGAAAATCGGCAGGACGAAAATGAACGACGAATTCAAAGAAAAGTTATCTTTGTATCTGAAGACGTATAAAACAAAATGGGATAAGGTGAACGACAAAATTGCGGATAATGCGATAAAGTCTGTAGATTTTAAAAATAAAACCGTGCTTACCCACAGTAACAGTTCTACAATAGTAAAGTTATTCGAAAAACTCGCGGCGAAAAATATAAACGTTAAGGTAATTCAGTGTGAATCGCGCCCGGCGCTTGAGGGACGCAGACAGGCAAAAAGAATTGCGGAACACGGATTTGAAGTTACTGTTATTGCTGATTCATCTGTCATGAATTATGCCGGTAAAATCGACCTGGCTGTACTCGGAACTGACGGCATTTACGGAAAATATTTTCTCAATAAAATCGGTACGTATTTCATTGCCCTCGGATTCAAGGAATTTAAGAAACCTCTTTTTATTCTGACCGACAGCAGAAAAATCGATTCATCAAAAAAGGACTGTAAAAATTCTCCTGCTGAAAAACTCCATCCTTCATCGGAATTATGGAACGAAAAGAATAAAAATATCAGCGTGGAAAACCTTTACTTCGAAAAAATACCTCTGAAATACGTAACTAAGATTATTACGGAAAACGGAAAATAGTAAATTTGTGTTTCCTCGTTAGTCATTCCGGCGAAAGCCGGAATCCGGTTTTTCCTTTATTTGTTGAAAAACAGCAGTTTGTTTAGTTAAAACTGTGTGTGGTTTGTTTACATATTTATCCCCTGCTTATTACCTGAACTCTTTTCATAGTCTCTCCGTTATAATAAGAAATGAAAAAACAACTTATATGATTATGAAAAAAACTATTTTATTGCTTCTTGCAATCTTATTTACAGCCCCTGCATTATTTCCCAGGGTTATTGTAGTTACTGTCGGTCCCAATGGAACAAGGACCTTTGATCCTGCAAATATTACCAATGCGGTAGTAGGAGATACTATCAGGTGGGTGTGGTCAAGCGGAACGCATAATACTACATCAACCACTATACCCTCGGGCGCGACTTCGTGGGCAAGTCCTATAGATGGTACAAATCAGACATTTAATTATAAAATAACAGTTCCGGGTACATATAATTATGTATGCACATTCCACGCTGCCATGGGTATGACAGGGAGTTTTATTGCGGCGCCTAATGCAATTCAGCAGACAGGTACTGTCGTAAACGATTACGCGCTTTCCCAGAATTATCCGAATCCGTTTAATCCGAGTACAAGTATTAAGTTCGCAATTCCGGTAAAGTCACAGGTAAAAATCAGCATCTATAATGTAGCGGGTGTATTGGTTTCGCAGCCTGTAAACGAAAATCTTAATGAAGGCGAATATAAATATGAATTCAATGCATCAGGTCTTTCAAGCGGAGTTTATTTCTATAAAATTGAAGCGGGAAAATTCTCGCAGGTAAAACACATGGTACTTCTGAAATAAATTTAATAAATTGAAAATTTGTTTCAAAATCACGAACTATAATTAAGCGTTGTTAAAAATTAATTTAAATAAAATTATGAGTTGTATAAAAACAATTTGTAATATTACAAAATAATACCCGGCTTTCTCGTCATGTTATAAACTAATACAACCTTTTCCTTCATCTGGAAAGGTTGTATTTTTTTATGTCCTTATTCCCCCTTTGGAAGCCGAAGGCTCACCTGTGAGAGTCTAAGATCCGCCATGCCGAAGGCTCGCCGTGGCGAGTTGAGCGGGTGGCAGAAATTTCTTGTTCTTAATTAGAAAAAATTCGTGTGAATTAGCGGCTCATCAGGAAACAAATCCTGCGAAATCCATTCTTTCCGTATCATCCCGCGGGATATAAAATATTATCGTGTAATCTGTGTGAATCTGTGGCAGAAATCTCTTGTTCTTAATTAGAAAAAATTCGTGTGAATTAGCGGCAAAAGCCTTTGCTTTAAATTTGTAATAATTAGCGGCTATTCAGGAAACACATCCCGCGAAATCCTTTCTTTCCGTTTTATCCCGCGGGATATAAAATATTTTCGTGTAATTCGTGAGAATCTGTGGCAGAAATCTCTTGTTCTTAATTAGAAAAAATTCGCGTGAATTAGTGGCAAAAGGGTACGCACATCCCGCGAAATCCTTTCTTTCCGTTTCATCCCGCGGAATATAAAATTATTTTCGTGATATTTCGTGTAATTCGTGCAAATTAGTGGCAAAAGCCTTTGCTTTAAATTTGTAATAATTAGCGGCTCATCAGGAAACAAATCCTGCGAAATCCATTCTTTCCGTTTCATCCCGCGGGATATAAAATATTTTCGTGTAATTCGTGAGAATCTGTGGCAGAAATCTCTTGTTCTTAATTAGAAAAAATTCGTGCAAATTAGTGGCAAAAGCCTTTGCTTTAAATTTGTAATAATTAGCGGCTCATCAGGAAACACATCCCGCGAAATCCTTTCTTTCCGTTTCATCCCGCGGGATATAAAATATTATCGTGTAATCTGTGTGAATCTGTGGCAGAAATCTCTTGTTCTTAATTAGAAAAAATTCGTGTAAATTAGTGGCAAAACCTTTGCTTTAAATTTGTAATAATTAGCGGCTCATCAGGAAACAAATCCTGCGAAATCCATTCTTTCCGTATCATCCCGCGGGATATAAAATATTTTCGTGTAATTCGTGAGAATCTGTGGCAGAAATCTCTTGTTCTTAATTAGAAAAAATTCGTGTGAATTAGCGGCAAAAGGGTACGCACATCCCGCGAAATCCTTTCTTTCCGTTTCATCCCGCGGGAAAAATAAGAATATAATCCGTGCAAATCCGTTATAATCTATATATTATCCGTGTGCTAATTTTTATTCTTACTCCGCGCCAGATACATCATCGTCACAATCCCAAACCACATTATGGATACCAATCCCGCGGCAAAGCAGATTGATATTTCGTATATCGTCAACGATTGAAATTTAAATAATGATTGAAGAAATGGAACATTGATTATAAGCATAAGAAAAAACACCGCAAGACCGCTTACCCACCACTGCGCAACATTACGCGTTATCAGTGATTTGAAAAACCCCGATGTTCTCGATCTGCTTTTTACAATTAGCAGTAAGTTTCCTAGTATTAAAGTTGTAAAAGCCATTGTGCGAACCTTTGCGTCCGGGTAACCGGAGTTCATTGCGAAAATATATACTCCCAGAACGATTCCCATAACACCCGCTCCCATTAATACGCTTTTCATTATCATCCTGAACCCGAAAATCGGAACATGCGGATTTCTCGGAGGCCTTTTCATTACATCTTTTTCTTCCGGCTCGCTTTCAAATACAATTGTGCAGGAAGGGTCGATAATCAATTCAAGAAATGCTATGTGCATCGGGAATAAAAACAACGGCCAGTTAAACAGAACAGGTATCAATGACATTCCGGCAATCGGTATATGAATCGAAATAATGTATGACATCGCCTTTTTCAAATTGTCGAATATGCTCCTCCCCTGATTCACTGCCGCTACAATCGAAGAAAAATCATCATCTAAAATTACAAGTGATGAAGATTCACGCGCTACATCCGTACCCCTTCCTCCCATCGCTATTCCTATGTTTGCTGCTTTTAAAGCGGGCGCGTCATTGACGCCGTCACCCGTCATTGCTGCAATTTCTCCGTTCGATTTAAAGGCTTTAACTATCATAAGTTTTTGTTCGGGCACAACTCTCGAAAATATATTTATTGTTTTTATTTTTTCTGATAATTCAGTTTCGCTCAGTGAATCAAGTTCTGAACCCGTTATGAAATTTTCCGTGTTTCTTATTCCGATTTGTGCAGCAATGTTTTGTGCTGTTCCCGGATAATCGCCGGTAATCATAACTACTCTTATTCCCGCTTCATAACACATCCTGACGGAATCCGCAACACCCGGTCGTACGGGATCAGTGAATCCGATTAATCCTAAAAAATGAAAAATATAATCGTGCTGTGAATCGGGCAGACTGCTTTGTCCGAATTCTGCTTTCGCGACTCCAAGAACACGCAGACCTTTACCGGACATTCTTATAACTTCGGTTTTAAGTTTCTTAATTTCGTTTTCTTCAAGATGGCATAAATCCGCAATCGCCTCAGGCGCGCCTTTTGCCGCAATTAAAGAATTATTCCCGCCTGGCGACGTCCATACATGCGAAAGCGCCAGCAGTTTCGCCGATAGGGGATATTCTCTTTCAAGATTCCAGTCTTTGTGCAGATGCTCCGTGTTATTTAGAAATTCCTCACCCTTTTGTTTTATCGCTTTCTCCATCGGGTCAAACGGGTCTCGGCTGGATGCAAGAATGCTGTATTCAATCAGTTCGTGAAAATTATCGGGCAGCGAAGAATTTCCGTCAGTACGAAAAAAATCTTCGCCTGTCGAAATTTCCGCCAGCGTCATTTTGTTCATCGTCAGAGTACCGGTCTTGTCTACGCATAATACCGATGCCGACCCGAGTGTTTCGACTGCGGAAATTTTTCTTGCAAGAACGTGCTTCTTTGAAATTCTCCATGCTCCGAACGCGAGAAATATTGTAAGCACAACCGGAAATTCTTCGGGAAGTATTGCCATTGCAAGAGTTATGCCCGCCAGTATCCCTCCAAGCCAGTCATTTCTTGAAAAGCCATAAACAAATATTATCACAAGAAATAAGATCCCGCCGATAATTGAAATATCTTTTACAAGTTTTCCCGTTTCCTTTTGAAGAGGAGTATTTTCACTCGTTACCGATTGAAGCGCTTTCCCGATTTTGCCGATTTCGGAATTCATGCCTGTAGCCGTCACTCTCGCGATTCCCTGTCCCTGAACAATCAGTGTCCCTGAAAATAAGAACGGAGTATCGTCACCCCCCGGCTTTCCCTGCTCTGATTGATTCTCCCATTGCGCCTTCCTTACAGGCACCGCCTCTCCGGTTAAAAGCGATTCATCGACTGAAATTGTATTTGATGATAAAAGAATTGAATCTGCAGGAACCCTGTCGCCTTCGGATAAAATTAATATATCACCCGTAACAACATCTCTTCCCGGGATTCTCTTGCTTTCTTTGTTCCTTATAACATTCGCGCGCGGACTCGAAAGGTCTCTCAATGCTTCAAGCGCCCGCTCCGTTTTTCTTTCCTGATAAAGAGTAATGCCCATCACAACGAAAACAAATGCGAATAACATCAGAGCCTCTCCTAAACTGCCGAGTATAAGATAAACGACCGAACATGAAATCAGTAGTATAAACATAGGTTCTTTTATCACATCGATTATAATCGCGAAATTACTTCTCGGCTTCGAAGAAGGCAGTTCATTATATCCTTCCTTCTTAAGTTTAACCTCAACCTCTTTATCCGTTAAACCCGTATATCCCTCTAAATCATTTGAATCTGTTTTCATATTGTAATAGGTGAAATTTTATTATGAATCTTATTTCTAAATGATATTATAATAATATTTAGAATATTTTCGTAAATCTGTTTTCATATCCTAAATAGTGAAATGTTATTCAGTATCCGCTATCTTAGTATAAAACTGAATATTATTAATATAAGTCCGCTATCGTAATATTATTTTCTATTATATAGAGACAACTGAAAACAACATTATTAGTGTTTGTTATACCGGCGAAAGCCGTATCCATATCAGAAACACAGTTTTCAATTTCACGTTTATCTCAAATAAGAGTTTTTCAGAAGTCTCAATATATTGAATCAGATTTCCTGATAATCTAAAACCTGAATCTGATTTCTGCTATTACAAAGTACGTATTAATTTCTATAATCTTAATGTGAACCTGATTTCTGCTATAAATATTGAGATATCATAAATGATTTCGATGAGTTTTCTTTCGAAAACCGTACTCGAAACTGAAGGGCAGCATTAACATAATGAAGTTATATAAGACTTACTGAATTTCCAATACCTTAAAAGTGATTATACTAAGTCTTAATAAAAGATGCCTCCAATTAATTTTTTACTCCTTACCGGCTTCTACAGGTCTGTGATTTGATTATTAAAATCTATAACTTCTAACTTCTAACTCCTAACTCCTTTTTTAAAATTCTCATTTTATGATAATCTTCCCACCTCCCTTTTTATTATATTTATATTGATTCATTTATTTTATCTTTAAAACAGATTGCATCTCCCCCTTTGGAGGTCTAAGATCCGCCGGCCGATGGCTCGCCGTGGCGAGTTGAGCGGAAGGTGTCTGCGGAGCAGACGGGGGAGGCTGACTAATTCAAGTTAAAACAAAAATGACATGCAGAATGACATGTTCCAAAGAAGCATATAACCATGTTATTTCATATACTTACGAAAACAAAATGACACATTTGACATAAATGACATGTGAAAAACTATTTTTGAACATTTAATTTACTGTTTTATCAATGTAATTTTAAAAAACACACATGTCATTTGTCTCATTTTCTGACATAAAAATGATATATTCTGAAAAATAAAATTTGAATAACCAATAAATACTTGCTCAACAAACTTAACATATTTCAGGCTTCCGCCGGCTCGGGAAAAACAAGAACTCTCGTAAAAGAGTATCTCGAAATCGCATTGTCAAACCCCGGCAACTACAAGAGCACGCTTGCAATCACATTTACGAATAAGGCAACCGAAGAAATGAAGTCCCGCGTCGTTGACTACCTTATCGCGCTCTCAAAAGGCGGCGAACAGCAACTCGCATCGGAACTTAAAGACAGCCTGACCCAAAAAGGCAAACTTGTTGAATTACCGGATATTCAAAATCTCTCTTCCGAAGTCCTGAAAAATATTCTTCACGATTATTCAAATTTTCATATAAGCACAATCGACAGTTTCTGCATAAAAGTCCTCCGTTCCTTCGCGAAAGAACTCGGACTGCCTGTGGGATTCAATGTCGAACTCGATACCGACAAAGTTCTCGAAGATATTACCGCGAAACTTCTCGACCGCATAGGCACGGACGAAGAACTCACAAAATATATCGATGACTATATTCTCTATCGCCTCGATGAAGGGCGTACGTGGAATATTGCCGACGACCTGAAAGAAATCGGAAGGGAAATATTCAGCGAGGATTACTGGAAGAAAAAACTCGATTCAAAAACCTCCGATGTTTACGGCGATAGAAATAAAACCGCTGAACTTATTTCGGAAATCGGGAAAATCAAATTCACATTTGAAAATTATATTAAGACAAAAGCCGGAGAAATAAAATCAGTTATAGAATCGGATAATCTTACGCATGATGATTTCGTGAATAAATCCCGCGGCGGCGCATATTCATATATGCTTAAAATACTTAATAAGAACGATTACGAACCTTCAGTGAGTCTGCGAAACGTTATTGGCAAGGATGGTGATCTTCTGAAAACAAAAAGTCCTAAGTCGGCGATAATAAATAAAGCCGTAAGAGAAATTGTCGATTTCTACGATAAAAATCTTGCCGGATATATAACCGCGAATGCAGTTTTCAAAACAATTTATAACATTGGTATTTTTTCCGACCTTCTGAAACTTCTCGATGATTACAGAAAAGAAAACCATGTAATGATTTCAGCCGATATAAATAACCTTCTGAGAAGCCTTATGTCAGACGACCTGTCGCCGTTCATATATGAAAAACTCGGCTCGCGTATCAGGAATATCATGATTGACGAATTTCAGGACACGTCGGGGTTCCAGTGGAATAACCTGAAACCGCTTGTAATAAATGCAATCAGCGAAAGAAACTCGGCTCTCATTGTCGGTGATGTGAAACAATCTATTTACAGATGGCGCAGCGGCGATATGCGTTTGCTTCTGGAAGGCGTCGAAAGAGATTTATCGGCGTTTAAGGAATTAATATCCAAAGAAACACTTAATACGAATTTCAGAAGCCATAAGAACATAGTTGACTTCAACAATAAATTTTTCCTTAACCTTGTTTCGAATATCTCTAATGAAGACGAAACATATTTCAATCATTATCTCAGTGAATCTTATGAAGAAAAATCACTCGTTCAGAAAAATAGCGGAAAGAAAAATCACGGCTACGTTAAGATAAAAGTATTTCCGTACAACAAGGAAAGCGATATTGATACTAATTCGGAATCCGAGGAATATACGAAGGATATTCTGAGCGAACTGAAAAACGACGGTTATAAACCAAACGATATTCTTGTGCTTGTTAGAACGGGAGCCGAAAGTATTTCAATATCATCTCTTATTACTTCGCTTGGCTATGATGTGATTTCCGAAAAATCGCTTCTCGTAAATAATTCTCCCTCGGTTAGAATGCTCATTTACCTTCTGAAGTATATTTCCGACAACAGAAATCATCTTGCTAAAACAGGCGTGCTTTATAACTACAGTATTCTCTCGGGCGGCGAACATAATTTAAGAATGATATTCGAAGATGGATTGAATAAGCGGGGAGAACACTTTAACGGCATAATGCCCGAAGAGTTTTTTAAAGACGCGGATAAACACAGAATAAAATCCATACTGAATGATTTGGTGCTTTATGATTTGATTGAACATCTCGTAAGTATTTTTAAACTCGATAAAAAAGCCGATCCGTATATAATAAAATTTCTCGATACGGCGTACAGATATTCGAAAGACAATGACGCTGATGTCACGTCATTCCTCGAATACTGGGAAACTAATCGGAATAAACTCTCGATAGGCATTCCTGAAAACACAGACGGAATAAGGGTTATGACAATTCATAAAGCAAAAGGTTTGCAGAGCAGGGTCGTGATAATTCCTTATGCAAATTGGGAACTTGACGCTAACGGAAATAGAACGAGTATGTGGGCTTCGTCCGATAAACCCCCTTTCAATAAAGCATCGGGATTTTTCGTGAAAGCGTCATCCGATCTTGCTGAATCATATTTCGTGCAAGATTATATTACCGAACGCGCTCTTACGAGACTCGATAACGTAAACCTACTTTATGTTGCTTTCACTCGCCCGGCTGAGAGATTATATATTAATGTACCGGAAAAAAGAATTAAATCTATCGGAAACAGAATAGCCGGTGTACTAAATTCCTTCCCGGAATTCTCGGAAAAATTTACCGATAACGTATTCGAAACAGGCGATAAAAAGAAAGCATCTGAATTAAGCGGCGGAAAAGAGGAAGAAAAAATTACAGTTACCGAACAAAAAGATTTTGTCTCTGAACTATGGTATAAGAAAACGGTTATAAAACCCGCGTACAAGAAACTGAAAATTGCGGACGCGCATAACGTGAAAATAAACAGGGGAGTGCTGATACACGACCTCCTGTCGCGTTTAAAAACAGCAAAGGATGTTGACGGCTGCATTAATTCTGCGCATGTGAACGGACTTATAAACTCCGGTGAAACCGAAGAGTATAAGAAAATTCTTATAAAAATTGTAACTGATGCGGAAGTAAAGGACTGGTATGAAGACAATTGGACGGTTATGAACGAATCCGAAATTCTTACTGCGGAAGGCAAAACGGTAAGACCCGACAGAGTGCTTATAAAAGATAAGGAAGCGGTGATAATAGATTATAAAACGGGCAAAGAAAGAAAAGAAGACGAAGAACAATTGAAAGAATATGAGATACTTTTAAAACAAATGGGATATATCGATATTAAGAAGTATTTATTGTATATAGGCGATTATAACGGTAAAATATTTAAAGTGAAGGAGATACGGTGATGGATTTTATTAAAAGAACTGCGGAACTGATTTACGAAAATCATAAAGACAACCTGAAGGATGCAGCGGTAGTATTCCCTTCGAGACGCGCTGGTTTGTATTTTAAAAAAGAACTGTCCGGGCTGATATCCGCTCCCGTATGGTCGCCCTCAGTATTCAGCATAAACGATTTCGTTGTAAAATTGTCGGGTCTTGAAATTACCGACAACCTGACTCTTGTGTTCGAACTATATGAATCCTATTCTAAGTATCTTGAAACCGAATCTTTCGATGAGTTCTATCCCTGGGGCGAAATGCTCCTTAAAGATTTCGATGTTATCGATAAATATCTCGTTAATTCGGATTTGATTTTCAAAAGAATTAAAAACGAAAAAGAAATTGAACTTGCATTCCCCATCGAAGTTGTCGAAGATGTGAAAAAATTCTGGAGCAGTGTAATTAAACTTCAGGAAGAAAACAAATACAAAGATAACTTTCTGAATATTTGGGAAAATCTCAACAGCGTTTACAAACATTTTAAAAACTCACTCTTAAGCAAAAATCTTGCCTACGAAGGTCTTGCAATAAGAAGTGCCGCGGAAAATATATATAAAACGGTATTGCCGTATAAGAAAATATATTTTGCCGGATTTAATTCCCTGAATAAATGCGAAAAACTTATTTTTCAGACTTTGGTAGAGAAAAAAATCGGCGAAACACTCTGGGATACGGATAAATATTTTGTTGACGATGACAAACAGGAAGCGGGCTTCTTTATAAGAAAGAACCTCAAAGTGTTCGAGAACAAACTTGTTGAATCGGGCACTGAACTTACCAAAGGCGCGAAGAATATAAGCGTTACAGGCTCGTCTCTGAACACGGGAATGATTAAAGCATTCGGATTCGAACTGAAAAAATTTCTCGAAAAGAATCCCGGCGCGGAAAAAAATACGGCGGTTATACTTCCGGATGAGAACGCTCTTATCCCTGTGCTGTATTCGCTTCCCGATAATGTGGATGATATAAACATCACAATGGGACTGCCTTTCCGCACAACTCCTTTGTTTACGCTCATTAAGATTATCCGGAAACTTCAGTCAGGGAAAATCATTGAAGAAAAAAGATACAGGTATTACCACGATGATGTGATTCGTCTTTTGCTTCATCCGTATATGAAGTTCTTGTTCCCCGAACAGATATTCGGCTTCATTAGAGAAATAAAAGATACTAATCAAACTTATATCGAACCTTCAAAGACGTTCATTAAATCGCTTGAAGACGGACTCTCAAAAGACATACTGAAACTGATATTCAAACCCGTATTTGAATCTGCGGATATAATTGATTATCTCTCTGAATTATCTGACCTGCTCACTCTTAGGCTCGAGGAATACGGGGAAAAGGGAGATAATCATAAACTATTTCAGATGGAATATCTGTATTTTATGAATTCGAATCTGAACAGACTGAAAGACATCATCGATGGAAAGAAAATTGTTTTGAATCAGACAACATTCTGGAATCTTCTCGTTCAGCAGTTGAATTCATCGCGCATCGTCTTTACAGGCGAGCCGCTGAAAGGATTGCAGGTAATGGGACTGCTTGAAACCAGAAATCTGCGTTTCGAAAACGTGTTTATGCTTTCTATGAACGAAGGAGTTATGCCCGCGGGTTCGACGTTTAACAGTTATATACCTTATAACCTGAGAAAAGCATTCGGTCTGCCGACTTATGAAGAGAACGATTCTATAAACGCTTATTACATTTATTCTCTTATTGCAAAAGCAAAGAATATTTTTCTTTTCTATAATACTGAACTCGGGAATGATGTTAAAGAAAAAAGCAGATACATACTTCAGATAGAGAACGAACTGAGAAATATAAACACGAATATTTCCTATTCCCATAAAATTAATTCTTATCCCATTGCTCAACTCTCCGAAGAAAAAATAGAAATAATTAAAGATAAAAGTCTTCTGTCATTGCTTAAAGAAAATGTGAAGAGAATATCTCCGAGCGATTTGAGCAAATATATTAACTGCACCCTTCAGTTCTATTTCAGCAAGGTCATTAAACTCGAAACGGAAAAGAAGGTCGAGGAAATATTAAGCCCTGCATCTTTCGGAACTGTTTTTCATGAAACGGTCAGGGAATTGTATAAACCCTATATAGGCAAGGGTGTAACGGAAAAAGATATCGAAGATATTGCGGCGCGGGTCGAAACGGATTTCGATAATATTTTTATGAAGGTGCTGGATTCAAAAGAGGATTTAAAGTACTTGAACCTTTCGGAAAAGGGAAGAAATACACTGTCAAAATCCGTTATAAAGAAACTTGTGAAAAGATTTCTTGAAGCGGAAAAAAACAGACTTCCGTTCTCCATCCTTGCACTTGAAAAGTGGGTGGAAACCGGGATTGAAATTGAAACCGGCGGCGGCAGACATTCGCTTAATATTGCGGGTAAAATTGACCGCATTGACGAAAGCGAAAACATTAAGACAATTATAGACTACAAAACAGGAGACTCAAAATTAAAGTCGTTAAGAAACCGCGATACGTTTTTTGAAAACCTGTTTACTGACCCCGGATACAAAGCGAACTTCCAGACATTTTTCTACGTGTATCTTATGTATCTGACCGAGCATTACGATAAATGTAAAGCGGGCATTTATGCTTTGAAAGAAATATCAAATGAAGGACTGCAGTTAATGCAGGATGATATTTTTACCCAAGAGGATATAAAATTGTTCGGTGAAGAACTCACGAAAAAAATAGAAGAGATATTCGGCAGCGAAATACCGTTTACTAAAACCGTTGACGTTAAGCGATGCGAGTACTGCGATTATAAAGATATTTGCGGAAGATGATTTTTATTATGACGGAAGAGAGAATTCAAACTTAGTACCTTTGCCGTATACACTTTCTACGGTAATGGATGTTCCGTGAAGTTCTAGTATGTGTTTAACAATCGATAATCCAAGCCCGCTGCCGCCCATATCGCGCGAACGGTTCTTGTCCACACGGTAAAATCTTTCGAATATCCTTGGCAGGTCCTCTTCCGGTATTCCTGCGCCCGTATCTTCGATGGAAATAAAAACGTTCTTATCTTCTTTTCTTGTTGCCAGTTTTATATTTCCTCTTTCAGGCGTGTGTTTTACCGAATTGTCTATAAGATTTATAAGCACCTGTTTGATTCTCTCGCTGTCGCCGAATACAAGCGTGCTGTCTTTTATCACCGGTTCAAAACATACGTTTAGATGTTTCTTCTTTGCTATTCCCGTCAGTTCGTTTATTGTTTCTGTTATAAGTCCGTTAATGGAAAAATATCTCTTGCTGAGTTTCATTCCCGCTTCAAGTCTGGAAATGTTAATCAGGTCGTCAACAAGGTTCTTAAGTCTGTTGCTCTGATTAAACGCTTTATTGAGAAAATCCATATTGACATTGTCATCGTGTATCGCGCCGTCAACAAGCGTTTCAAGCGACAACTGTATCGCGAAAATCGGAGTGCGCATTTCGTGAGCCACGTTCCCGAGAAATTCATTCCTGTTTACCTTGAACACTTTTGCCGTATTGAGTTCATTATGGAGTTTACTAAGAATATCCTGTGTGGACCGCAGTATTGAATCGATATCTTTGTTATGCGAAAAATTCTTCCTTATTTCGGTGAATCTGTCAGTGATATCGATTACTGTCTGTATCTTCTCTTCGTAATCTTCGGTTTCCTCGGCGCTTTCATTTAATTTGTACGAAGTATCCTGAAAAATATCCGATAGCCTTATGAAATCTCTTCTTGTTATTAAAAAAATTATTAAGGAAATTAAGAAAACAGATACCGCGTAAACAACGAAAGCAGTATAACTTATTGTGTATATAATAAGTGCTGTGGTTATAAAAACAGGCAGGGAAAAAAGAATTAACTTATATCCGTATGAAATTTTATTTATCAAATTTATATTATTCAGCGTTAAACCTGTAACCAAGTCCTTTTATGGTCTCAATATAATCGGCGTACTCGCCCAGTTTCTCGCGAACCTTGGCAACGTGAACATCGATTGTTCTGTCAACTACGTATATGTTTTCGCCCCAAATCTGATTCAAAAGTATTTCTCTTGAAAGAACCTTTCCTCTGTTTGAAAGCAGAAAGTGCAGCAACTGAAATTCCTTTTTCGGAAAGAAAACATCATCGCCGTCTATCCTTACACAGTGCGCGATTGTATCGATTTCAAGATTCTTGAATTTAATATATTCGTCTGTTTTTACGGCTTTTTCGTTTTCAGAATAAACTCTTCGTATAACGGATTTTACTCTTGCTATAACTTTTCTGGGTGAAATGGGTTTCTGAATATAATCGTCGGCTCCCAGTTCAAGACCAATAATTTCATCAATTTCGTTTTCCTTTGCAGTCAGAAATATTACGGGAATGTTAGATGTAGCGGCGCCGTTCTTAAGTTTTTTGCAAACATCGAATCCGTTCATTTCAGGCATCATAATATCAAGGAGAATTAAATCGGGTTTTGATTGTGTCGCTGTTTCGAGAGCCTCTTTGCCGTTTAATGCGGTTATAACCTTGAATTCCTTTTCCTTCTCAAGATTATATTTCAGCAGGTCTACTATGTCTTTTTCGTCGTCAACTACAAGTATCTTAAATTCCATCTTTTGTTTTTTCATAAACCTAGATACTTTATGTTAAGGAATGTATAATTTAATGTTATGAAATCATTTAAAAATGATTTCCCTGCCTGCCTGTGCGGATTTATATATTGCATCCAGCACTTCCATCACCGCAAGGGCTTCATTTCCGGTCGAAACCAGTTCGTGAGTTCCGTTTATGGCGCCGATAAAGTACTTGAGTTCGTTTTCAAAACTGTTTCTGTAATTTCCGGACAATACCTTAATATTCTTCGGCGTTATGTCGAAAACTTGTTTATTAATCATCTTGCTGATTTTCAGCGGATTGATTGTAGCGCTTCCGTTCGTTCCGAATACGTTGCAGTAGAAAAACTCGCCGGTGCGCAGGAAACTCCAACTGACTTCAATCGTAAGGCACGAGCCGTTTTTGAATTTCACGAAAGTGAAATTAGAATCTTCAACTGTCTTTGTATTGTGTTTGTAATTTACTGCCGATACGCTTTTAACTTCGGGAAACCCCAGCATCCACATACCGAGGTCAAGCATGACTATACCGTTATCCATGAAAACTCCGCCGCCTGCTTTTTCCATTTCCGTAAACCATTTCTCATCGGAACTCTGTTGCTTCAGCCATCCTGCTTTGACGTAGAATATCTCGCCAAGTTCTTTACCTTTTACGAAATTTCTCTGGAGTATCGAATCGGGTCTGAACCTGTTGTTCATGCCCACCATTAGTAATTTCTTGTTCTTCTCTGCCGCGGCTATAATCTTCTTTGCTCCTGCAGCATTCAGCGCAATAGGTTTTTCTACAAAAATATGTTTACCTGCTTCCAGACATTTAATTGCCGTATCAACATGGTCATCCGTTCTTGTCGCTATTATAACCGCATCGATATCAGTATGCTCGGAAAGCATTTCGTCAATATCCTTATATCCTTTGCCGAAATTTTTCTTTCTCTGAAGGTTTTTTACTTTTGTGAATTCTTTATCGCAAATAGCAACTATATCAACATCCTTGTTCTTTTCCAGAATCGGAAGATGCATCACCTGTGTGATTCCTCCCAGTCCCGCTACGGCTATTTTAAGTTTGTTCATAAGGTAAAGTAATATGAAATTAAAATGTCAAGACACCCGAATCACATACTAACAACTTACGGCTGCTTCCTTCCGGACCTGACCGGGTTGGGCTGTATCGTATTGTTCGGGGCTTGACAAAACAATATAGTTAAGAAGATTTAAACATTAAATACAAACCAAATAACCCTAACACGATATTTACAAGCCACATTCCGAGAAACGGGCTTACGAGGTCTCTGTCTGCAAGTTTTTCTCCACCTATAAGCGATGCCCAGTATAGCAAAAAGAACATTAATGAGAATCCCGCCGCAATTCCGAATCCGCCTCTTTTAACCCTGTATCCAAGCGGCGCTCCGATTAAAGCAAAAACAAGGCATGCGAACGGAATTGAATACTTCTTGTAAATTTCCACATCGAATGAATCAATCTGTTTCTGAATCTGCGAATTCAGCAGTATCTGGTTCTTGGCGTTTTCCCATTTCTTGTTTACGGAATTCATTGTAATCATCAGGGAATCGTGCAAATAGGATTTCTTTTGATAGTTCGGGTCCGGACTCCTGTCAGGCGAAATGGTTGTATCGATGAAATTAATTTTGAAAACGTTTTTTACATCCATCCGCACAGATTCAATGAAGTTGTCGTTTACCTGTCTTCTGTAAATGTAAATGCTGTCGACAATCGAGTTCATTGCTTTTGCCGAGAGTTCTCTGTCGCCGCGTCCGAACGCGTTATCTGACGATTGCTGAAAGCCGAATCCCGCCGCGTCAAGCGTTATGCGGTGGTTTGTAAAAATTACTTTGCGGTATTTGTTTACGTAATCTTTGAGATTCAATTGGTGTATCTCGCCGTTATGTAAATTCATTACGACGTTTTTGAAATCGCTCGTGAATCCTATATCGCCTGAATCGGCGGTAATAACATTTCTATAATCGGGATTTGAATAATCGTATATGAAGATGCCCTCGATGAGGTTGCTGTTTTCGTGAGTCCTGCGCACGAGAATTCTCGCTCCGCCTATATCATCCGAAAACTTTCCCGCTTCGAGTATGAATGTAGGTTTTGTTTTCGAAATATCCTGAAGCAAAATTCTTGCTTTGTGATTTGCTTCGGGCAGCACGTCGTTATTGAAAAGCACCATCAGATATGTTATAATAACCGCGCATATCAGAACGGGAATCATGAGTTTTTTAAGACTTATGCCGCCTGCTTTCATTATTGTGATTTCATTTGCCGAAGAAAGTCCTCCGAATGCCATCAGTGTTGCTACGAGAACAGCCATTGGCACTGCAAGCGTTACCATCCATGCAAGGTTCAGGGCAATCAATTGCGTGATTATCCAGATGCTGAGACCTTTGCCTACCAACTGGTCTATTGATTTTATTAGAAACTGAAACAGGAATAGAAACATGAGAGTGCCAAGTGAAAAAAGAAACGGCCCCGCATGGGATTTCAATATATACCTGTATATTATCAATTATATGACTTTATGTTTCTTGCCGACTTTTTCGAATGCAGTCAGACATCTTTCTATATGCTCCATGTCGTGCGCCGCGGAAATCTGAACTCTAATCCTCGCCTGACCTTTCGGGACAACCGGATAAGAGAATCCGACAACATAAATTCCTTCGTTATATAAATCTCTCGATACAAGCGTCGCTAATTGCGCGTCGTTCTGAAATTTTCTGAAAAGAACTGGAACAATCGGATGTACGCTGTCAATAATTTCGAATCCAAGTTCTTTCATTCTTTTTCTGAAGAAAACCGTATTGTTCTTAAGTTTTTCTCTTAAATCATCGCTTCCCGCAATCAGATCGAACGCTTTTATCGACGCGCCCACAATTGACGGAGCAAGCGTATTCGAGAATAGATAAGGTCTTGAACGCTGTCGAAGCATATCTATAATTTCTTTCCTGCCCGTTGTGAAGCCGCCGGACGCACCGCCCATGGCCTTTCCGAGCGTTGAAGTAATGATGTCCACATGCCCGAGCGAGCCGCAGTATTCAATTGAGCCCCTTCCCGTTTTTCCGAGAAAACCGGTTGCATGCGAATCGTCAACCATAACCATCGCGTCGTATTTATTCGCGAGTTCGATAATTTCATCAATCTTCGCGACGTCGCCGTCCATAGAAAAAACACCGTCTGTCGCGATTATTATATTCTTCGGAGCATTAGGCATTGCCTCAAGCCCGGAGTGGTCCCATATATCCGAACCTTCGCGAGCGAGTTTAAGTTTCTGCTCGAGCGAGTTCATATCCGAATGGTCATAAATCAAACGACGGGCTTTGCACAATCTGATGCCGTCGATTATGCTTGCGTGGTTAAGAGCGTCCGTGATAATCGCGTCATCCGCACCAAGAATTGCTTCGAAAAGTCCGCCGTTGGCGTCGAAGCATGAAGAATATAAAATTGTGTCTTCCGTCTGGTAAAATTCAGCGATTTTATTTTCAAGTTCTTTGTGCAAATCCTGAGTACCGCATATGAATCGCACCGAAGCCATACCGAATCCGTATTTATCGAGAGTCTCATGCGCGGCTTTGATTAATTCAGGATGATTTGCAAGTCCGAGATAATTGTTGGCGCAAAAATTCAAAACTTCTGTTTCTTTTGAATCCGCCGGGTAGCGAACGTCTATATTCGCTTTCTGGTCTGAAAGTATAATTCTTTCTTCTTTGTAAAGTCCGGCATCTTTCATGTTGCCGAGTTCTTTTGCCAGGTCTAGTTTTGTTCGTATGTACATATTCTTAAAATTTTGAAAAAATAACAATAATAGGTCTTAAAATAAGTGCATAATTCTGAGTTTTTTATTGCAAACGGCAATAAAAAAACCGGATAATTGCTTATCCGGTTATGAATTGTCGTGAAGCAGTTTGTTACATTCCGTACATATCTATTATTTCCTGTTTTGTCTTGTGCAGTATGTTGTATTTCTTGCCGACTTTCAGGAATGCTGCTAATGCTTTTTCAAGATGATGCATGTCATGCGCGGCGGATAACTGTGTTCTTATCCTTGCCTGACCTTTCGGTACGACAGGGAAGAAGAATCCGACTGCATAAATGCCTTCATCGTATAAATCCTTCGAGAAATCCTGAGAGAGTTTTGCATTGAATAACATTACAGGTACGATAGGTGTTTCGCCGTCCTTAATGATAAGACCGCCTTCTGTCAGTCCTTTTCTCCAGAATATTGTGTTTTGTTCAAGTTTGTCGCGTCTTTCGGTTGATTTTGAAATCAAGTCGAGAACTTTGAGCGCGCCTTCAACTACTACCGGGGCTACTGTATTTGAGAACAAATACGGTCTGCCTTTCTGTCTGCACATTTCAACAATTTCTTTTCTTCCGGAAACACATCCGCCGGATGCTCCTCCGAGCGCCTTGCCGAGAGTTGTTGTGATAATGTCTATTTTACCGAGCACTCCGAAATGTTCGTGCGTGCCGCGTCCGGTTTTGCCGATAAATCCCGATGTATGGCTTTCGTCTATGAAAACCATAGCGTTGTATTTTTCGGCTAATGCCACTATCTGGTCGAGTTTTGCAAGGTCGCCGTCCATTGAAAAAGAACCGTCAGTGATTATGAGTCTGATTCTCTTATCCTGATGTAACTGTAATTTTTGTTCAAGGTGTTTCATGTCGCTGTGCTTGTACGTGTCCTGCTGTGCTTTTGCAAGTCTCATACCATCGACGATTGACGCATGTACGAGCCTGTCTGCAATCATTATATCCTCTTCGGTAAGCACCGCTTCGAACACGCCCGCATTCGCGTCGAAACATGACGGGAATAAAATTGTGTCTTCCGTACCGAGAAATTCGGTTAATTTTTCTTCAAGTTCTTTATGAATATCCTGGGTGCCGCAGATGAAACGTACCGACGACATTCCGTAGCCTCTGTGGTCAAGTCCTTTTCGTGCCGCTTCAACTACGTCCGGATGTGACGAGAGTCCAAGATAATTGTTTGCGCACATATTGATTACTTTTTTCTTCGCTGAGCCGATAGGGAATTCGACTTCAATATCAGCGCCCTGCGGCGCGCATATTGCGCGTTCTTCTTTGAATAATCCCTGTGTTCTGATATCTGCAATCACATTTGCAAATACCGTTCTTATTTCATCTGAATAAGCCATTTAATCTCCTTATTCTATATTAAATTCTTTTAAAAGGGTAACTATGTTGTTTACACTGTCAAAAGCCTCAGGTGTTGCTTTTGTGTCCGGAATAGAAATATTGTACTGGGTCTCAAGAAACACTTTTAATGATACCATTGAAAATGAATCGACTATACCGCCTGATATTATCGGTGTGTCGTAGTTTACTTCTCTGTCATCGCCCTCTTCGAGGTATTCATTCCTTATGTATTCAAGGACGATGTCTTTTACTGATTCTGCCATTTTAACTCCGTTTGTTTAATTTGAAAATTGTTTTTATGATTATTTATTATACTTGCTTATTATTCGTTTTACACCTGATATTGAAAACACTAATTATTTTTCCTGTTTTGATTCCCGGCTGCCGTGTTAGTTCTTCGACCTTCGCGAGAATGACAAGAAAAATATCGCTTTTTCTATCTTTTAATTACTAATTATTAATTATCAATTACTAATTGAAAATTACATATCATTTTCCAGCGTCGAAATATCTCCTATTTCCTCGCCCCACTCCTTAGCGCGGAGAACGCGTCTCATTATTTTTCCGCTTCTTGTTTTCGGCAGTGAATCCACGAATTCGATTTCCTGCGGCATTGCGAGCGCGGAAAGTTTCTTTCTGACGAAGTTCATAATTTCGAGTTCGAGCATTTTATTCTGTTCGAATCCCGGTTTTAAAGTGATGAATGCTTTTACGACTTCCATGTTAATCGGGTCGGGTTTTCCAATCGCCGCCGATTCTGCAACGGCAGGATGTTCGAGAAGAGCAGATTCAATTTCAAAAGGTCCTACTAAGTGACCGCCTGTATTTATGACATCATCATCTCTTCCGACAAACCAGAAATATCCATCGGCGTCAATGCTTGCCCTGTCACCGCAGAGATACCAGCCGTTCTGGAATTTGCTTTTGTATGTGACTTCATTATTCCAGTAAGTTCTTATCATTGAAGGCCAGCCGGGTTTCAGAGCAATCATGCCGACTATGCCGACTTTGTTTACGGGGACGAATGTTTTTAAATCAACAACCGTTGCTTCGATTCCCGGGAAAGGTTTTCCCATCGAACCGGGTTTTATTTTCATGCCCGGATAATTTGAAACAACTATGCATCCCGTTTCGGTCTGCCAGAAAGTATCATGGAACATCATTCCAAATGCTTCCTGCGACCAGATTACGGCTTCGGCATTCAGAGGTTCCCCTACGCTTGCAAGATGGCGGAGCGAAGACAGGTTGAATTTTCTTACCGTTTCTGTTCCGTCTTTCATAAGCGCGCGTATTGCGGTCGGCGCGGAATACCAGACAGTGATTTTATGCTTTTCAATAAACTTATACCATGTTTCGGATTTGAATCCCGCATCCATAACACATTGCGTTACACCGTTTGCCCATGCGCCGATAATGCCGTATGATGTTCCGGTGACCCAGCCCGGGTCTGCAGTACACCAGTATATATCGTCGTCGCGCAAATCAAGCACATACTTAGCGGTCATATACTGCGAAATGATTGAGTTGTGAACGTGCTGTGCTCCTTTAGGCTTGCCTGTAGTACCGGATGTATAATGCAGTACGGAAGGTGTCTCGGCTTTTGTAGGATATATATCGAAAGAATCTACTCTTTCAACTTTATCCATATTAAAAGCGACTTCGTTTTCTTTTAAAGGTTTCGCGCCCTCGTCATCAACAACAATAATATATTTTAATTCAGGAAGATCTTTAAGAATATTTCTTACTTTTGGCAGATGTTTTTTCTGCGTGAAAATTGCCGTAGTCGTTGCATCCTGCAGACGGGTCAGCAGTGATTCAGGCCCGAAAGCGGAGAAAAGAGGCTGGACAATTGCACCCATTTTCAGAACACCGAGAAAACCGAAATATAATTCGGGTACTTTATCCATAAACAAACAAACTCTTTGCCCGGGTTTAATACCCAGGTCATCGCGAAGGAACTTTGCGATGGAATTTGTAAGTTGACGCATGTCATTGAATGTGTATCGTTTTTCTTCACCTGTAAATCCTTCCCATATGAGCGCAAGTTTATCCGATTTGCCCATCCTGCATATGCGGTCTGTGCAGTATTCGCCGATATTTATAATATCGCCGTCTTTATAACCGAGTTCATTTTTTGAAATTTCCCATGAGAAAGTTTTTATTTCCTCTTCGTAGGGTTTCATGAAAGGAGTGTTTTCTGGCATTGTCTTTATTCCTCTTTTTGATTTAAAGAATGCTGATTAACTACGAAAACTAAACAAATTATTCAAAAAAGAATAGAGATATAATTTTACGGATGAGGTAATCGTTTTGAAAATTCGCCGGTACTTTTCTTGCTTTCCCGGGTATGACCCGGGAAGAAGGATGGATAATTAGTTTTCCTGTTTAACTTTTGGCTTGAATACGTATCTGTATTTTCTGCCTTCGTATGAGCATTTTACTTCGAGCCTGGAAGCATCTAAATTTACAACTTCCCATACCATCTCATCATCCGTATCTTTGTCAAAATAAATTGTATTTCCGTCTTCGCTTAATTCCCACCAGCCGTCAATAAGATCATTTTCTTCCCAGTAACTGTATTTTCCGTCAGGCTTGAAATCAACAACTATTTCAAGCATATTCTCATCTTCGAATTTCTTTCCGTTTTCTACGAACTCGTCTATTCCCCAGACATTTATTAAAACACTGTTCGAATCCTGTGCAGAACAAAATGCAGGTGCAAGAAATAAAACAACAGCAATAAAAAAGTATTTTATCATTAATTCAATTTTATACAAATTTAATCTATTTCAGTTTAAAATTTAATACAAATCGTTATTAAAAAAGTTCTGAAGTGTCATGACTTTGAATTAACTAATGTAAGGTGTATATAAATAATATCTTAATCTGCCCATCAAATATCGTGCTAATTGAACAGTACGCTTTTCTTATATCTTAAATGTAAATAAATACACACAAAGAATTATTAGTTTCCATTCGTAACCTGAATTCCGGATTCAAATTATTGAATATTTGCAAAATACAATTAATTCTAAAAATATATGGAGTTTTATCGCTAATTGTTATATTTTATATAAAACAATATTATGAAAAAGATTTATTTATATTTAGTTCTGGCATTATTGCCGCTTATGTTTTCCTGCAGCAAATCAAATAAAGAGATGAGTTCAGGCATCTGGCGAGGAAACATAGTCCTGCACAAAGATGATGCAAAATCAACAATGCCGTTTTTATTCACTGTAGAAAAAAACAAGGATGGAAAAGCCGTAATCACGATAATGAATGCCGGCGAAAGAATTTCCGTGACTGAAATTACTTACCGGAATGATTCTGTATTCATTAATCTCCCTGTATTTAAAGATGAAATAAGAGCGTTCATAAAATCAGCGAATGAAATTACAGGCGAATATTATCATGTAGGTTCTCGCAGTAAATATTCAATGCCTTTCATTGCTGTTGCAGGCGCAAAGGAGAGATTTGAAAACGTAAAGCCGTCTGCGTCAACTAATATTTCAGGAAAATGGGAACTTACAGGCGACCCCGGAGATTCGACGGAATACAAAATGGTAGGGGAGTTTGAACAGAAGGGCAGTGTTGTAACCGGTTCGGTGCTTACAACTTCAGGTGATTACAGATATCTTGACGGAGTAGTTTCAGGCAGCGAACTTTTGCTTTCCACTTTAGACGGAACACACACATTACTTTTCAGGGCGGATATAAAAGATAATAAACTTGAGAACGGAGTTTTGATTGGCGGTCCGACATGGAACGACAAATGGATTGGAATAAAAAATGAAAATGCACAATTGCCTGATGCGGGAAGTATAACAAAATTAAAAGGCGACGGAAAAAATATAGATTTCACTTTTTCTGATTTGAGCGGAAAACGCGTCAGTTTGTCGGATGAAAAATATAAAGGCAAACCGGTCATAGTCCAGTTGATGGGTTCCTGGTGTCCGAACTGTATGGATGAAACGAAACTATTCAACGAGTTATATGAAAAGTACAGTCCGAAAGGCTTAAAAATTATCGGTCTTTGCTTTGAGTCGAATAATTTTGAAGAGTCGAAATTAAGAATTGAACGTTTTGTGAGCCAGTTAAATTCAAAATACGATTTTCTGTATGCGGGCGAAGTCGGAAAAAGCATAAAAGAAACGCTTCCGTTTATTGAAAAACTGAACGGCTATCCGACATCCTTATATCTGGATAAAGAACACAATGTGGTTAAAATCTACACCGGGTTTTCAGGACCGGGTACGGGGAAATATTATACGGAGTTAAAATCGGAAATAGTTGCTACAATTGAAAAACTGTTGTAATTTTGAAGAAATACATTGATATTTACATCAAAAGTTTAGTAATATACAGGAACATTATATCCGTCATTCGGGTATAATAATCAAATAACAGTCATGAAAACTAAATCGGTAATACTGGTTTTACTATTGACGCTTGTAACGTCTGTCTACTCCCAGACGAATTTTTCGGACGGGCTCTCTAATGGCAAATCACAGAACAAGAAAATACTGGTTAACATATATTCGGAAAGCGATACGTGGTCTAAAAAGATGGAAACTGTTTATGCTTCTGATGCCGTAAAGAATTATATAAGCGGCAATTTCATATACGTCAAGTTAAATGCCAACGGAAGCGATAAAATTTCTTATTCTGGAAAAGACTGGACTTCATCTTCTTTGTCAAAATATCTTGGTGCAACGGGTTATCCGACTCATGTGATATTGAATTCTGACGGTTCTGTAATAAAGTTCACTTATAATGGTGAATCTATGGGTTCTTTCTCGGGTTATTTGGACACGCCGGAATTCGAAAAACTTCTGAAATACTTTGCGGAAAATAAATTTAAGGATACGGATTTAGGCAAGGTGCTTTAATCTTTCTTGCGTTTTTCTTTTAATTTTTTTCTTACAATTGCGGGCACAAACCCGCTTATATCTCCGTTGAATTTTGATAATTCCCTTACGAGCGATGAATTCAGATAAGTGTATTTCTCGTTAGGCATTAAAAAAATCGTTGTTACTTTCGGAGCAAGTTTTCTGTTTGTGAGCGACATCTGAAATTCATATTCAAAATCCGAAACAGCCCTTAAACCTCTAACGATTACCGAAGCCTTATTCTTTTTTGCATAATCTACCAGCAGACCGCTAAAAGAATCAATCTTCACGTTCTTATATTTTTTCGTAACTTCCTTTAAAAGAAATTTTCTCTCATCTGAGGAGAACAATGGTGTCTTGTTTATATTAAGGGCGACAGTAACTATAACTTCATCGAACAATTGTGAAGCCCTGTCTATTATATCTATATGTCCGTTAGTAACGGGGTCGAACGTTCCGGGATATATCGCGATAATTTTATTCTTCATTGTATTCTTTAAAATCAAAAAAACTAAAAATCGAAATTCCTATGACTTTTCTTAAAAATAAGCAACTTTGATGTTTTTCGTTCGGTATAAATTTATCCGAATGCTCGAGTATCAGAATCTTTCTGTGTTTAGCAAATTCCGAAATAAATTTGTCATATTCTTTATATTCATAAGGGGGGTCGGCAAATGCCAGGTCGAAAGCAATTTCCGGGTTTGACTTAAGAAATCTCACGGAATCATTTTTAATAACAATTGAATTTGCTTCAATGCCGAGGTTTGCAATATTATCTTTAGCGGTTTTGGGAAATATATCGACGAAATAACATTTACTGCTGCCCCTTGAAATGCATTCTATCCCGAAACTGCCCGAACCGCAGTAGATATCCAGTATGGTTTTTCCTCCAAGCGGGAACCTGACTGCGAGAATATTGAAAAGAGTTTCTCTTGCCCTGTCGGTTGTAGGTCTCAGGTTCTTAATTGATTTCGGAACATTTATAATCCGGCTTTTAAGATTTCCTGATATTATCCTCATGTCATTAAGCCAATCCGAACAATGGTGTAAAGGAATGAGGTGTCAGCGGGGAGAGATCGGAATAAATATTGTCGTTGGAATAATATCCGAAAGGATTTGATACATTGAAGTCCTTATTAACATTACGGAGTTTGTCGCAGATTCCCGATGCGTCTTCCTCGCCGTACACGAAGACCTTTTTTGCGTCACCGAATCCGTTCAATTCAAGAGACTTCCGTATGTCGTTTATATGGTTGTTAAAGTTTCCCTCAAAAAAACAGGCATAGTTTCTGAATTCCCCGTTCAGATAATAGCAGATATCGGTTCTGTCATGTTTAATCCCGAGCGTAATAAAATCTTTTTCTCCTTTGGTGATGTAAAACTTTCCTGCGGTAAAACAATCGAAATTAATATTGGTAAATTTTATTCCGGATAATTCCGAAAGCCGTCGTGTTATTTCGGAAATATTCTTATGATATGCAATTATCAACGTGTTGCCGAGACAATGGTATTCGTCTTTGTTCGCTGCAATTTTCTGATAAGAAATTTTAAAGTTTTTGTACGTATCGGGAAAAAAGTTCGACAATTCCCATATGAGGCTTGAGTTAATGTTCTCAATCTCATCCGTAAAATCAACGGGAATGATATTAATAAATGCCAGTTTCGAATCCAGTACGATATTGACTGTGCTCGGAATGATGTTGTTTTTTTTAAATACCGTCAGAATGATGGAAGACAATTCGTTAATTCTTTTATGATTAATTTTCGGTTCTTGAAAAAAAACACCGACATCAATATATTCCTGCTGGTCAACGAATGAAATTGTTTTATCGTTGTTAATATGCAGGAATTTAAGGTATTTCCCCGAGTATCCTATGATAATTTTGTTCAATCTACCGTAATATATGGTTTTAACTTTTCAAATTTCTTTTTCCCGATTCCCTTTATCTTTTGTATGTCTTCGGGTTTTTTAAATCCGCTGTGTTCTTTTCTGTATAGAAGAATTTTTTCGGCAGTTGATTCGCCGATTCCCGGAAGCATCATAAGTTGTTCTTTCGTTGCATTGTTAAGGTTAATCGTTTTCCCTTTAAGCAAATCTTCCTTCTTGCCCGGCTTGGTTTTTATTCCTTCCGATATTTTGATGCTATCCTGAATCCTGTTCGTCCTTTCAATAAATTCTTTTTCTTTCTTTGTAAAAATCGTTGTATCGCTGTTATCCGTAGTATCGAATTGAATGTTCGCTATTCTGCTTTTGTAATTACGGAACATTTTATCGGACCTGCTGTAATCAAAAGAGTTTGAATTTTCGAAGAGCAGATTATTCGAAATCTTAATTAATACTCCTGATATCAAAACAGCAATAAGAAAAAGAATAATTCTTGTTTCGGCTTTTGTAAAATGAATTCTATGGAGAATATTTCCCATAAAAATAAAGGGCTGCCTTTAGGCAGCCCTGTTAAAACTTTATCGATTATTAGGATTGAACAAATTTTTTCCGTTTCTGTTCGTTTTAATATCTAACACAACGTGAAACATATTATTCCTGTAAGATAATTCGGCATAGATTAATGCGTATGTCGGGGGGGACAGATTTCTTCCTTTTAAAAATACCGCGAATACAAAATTAGTAGCCAGAGGGTCGTTAAAATACGGAGTCCGGTCATTTGGGAAATCTCTGTTCGGGTCAATCTGTCCGTCAACCGTATTGATTCTTGTTAAAGTATCAAATTCGGTTTTTGAGAACTGATTTGTTCCATTCAACGGGTTTACCAGCAGGTCGCTGAATTTTGTTTCTCTTCCTGCAAGACGCAGTGCGAGATCTCCTGAACGAAAGAAAAAGTTAGTGCTTGTACCGCTTGAGTCTCTTAATTGTATGTCTTTGTTTGCATTATCAAGTTCAGTAACCCTGTTGCCTAGATAAACATTTACACCACTGTACGACTGATCGTTAAAATATTCATCAACGATTATATTATTATATGAGAAAATGTTTAAATATAAAAGTTTCATTACTACATTTGCTGTATCGTCACCGGACAATTCAACTGTTGTTTTTGTTGTGTAATAGCCTGCTTTGCTTGCGGTAATTGTGTATGCTCCCGGTTCAATTCCGGTGATTTCAAAATTCCCCAGCGAATCCGCCAAAACGGTGGAAGTAGCAGGAGTTGTTGTTATTGTAGCGCCTATCAACTGCACAAAAGTAACTGAATCAATTGCTCGCCCTCTGATAACAGATGTTCCGGACGAAGACCCCGATGATTCGCAGCCTGATAGGATGATAATAATACTGAAAACAAAAATTGGTGATAAAATCTTTAATAATTTAATCATAGTATTACATTTAGTTAATAAATGTTTAATAATTTACGATTTATAAGTAATATATTCAAAGTAATAAAAATGCTAATATAAATTGAAATAATTATTGCCGTTTCTGTTCACCTTAATGTCAATTTTAACTACGTTCAACATGAGGTTGGTGTCATAATAAACATCCGCAATTCGAATCATGCCGTAAATTTTCGGGTCGCCTGAATAATTATTGCGTCCAAGCAGATAGAATCCATATACGGCATTTGGTGATGTACCTACATGAAAAGAATTTGTCAAATCGTTCGGAAAGTCGGCAGGCGTAATAGGACCCGGTCCGTTAATGTATGCAAGCGCGTCAAATTCATCGTGAGTGTAATTTCCCAGTAAATTCGTAAATTTTGTCTGCCACCCGTTTCCGCTATTGTGGTCATATCCCGTCAGGAAATTATAAGTGGTTCGTGTTCCATCTGCATCTCTTAACCTCATATCCCTGTACAAGAAATTAGTGTCCTGTATGGTTTGAATATTATATAAATCAACGGAACTCATTGAAAAACTGTTTGTAAATTCAATGACAGGCACATTGTAATTTACGTATACTTCTCTTGCACTCTGGAACATTACAAGATTATATCTTGTGGTTGTATCTCCGGCAAGAAGCCAAACCGGAAAAATAATCGAATCATAACCGGTTTTACTCATTGTAAGAACGAAATTTCCCCCGGATGATCCGAGGTGCACATTGGCAAAATAAAACCATCCGTCTGAATTTGTGAAAATAGTAGACCCCGGTTCCAACCTGACTTCAACGCCTGCCAATGGCTGTCTGGTTGCCGAATCAATTATCGTACCGCCAACTCCGGTATCCGCGTAATCGGATTGCTGCACGCCTTCGCATCCGAATAAATATATCGTTAGGACTATAATCGGGAGAAATAGAAGTAATTTTGTTTTCATAAAAATAAATTTTAAAATTCCGGTTTTAATATCCTATTTATTTTAATTGCTTTTCCGGTCTCCTTGTCAATGCTGACAATAATGCCGGCAAATTTTACGTCATCTTCTGCAACTTCATGTTTGAATGGAGTGCCGAATAAATATCTTTTTATTGACGATTCTTTTTTCATTCCAATTACTGAATCATACGGTCCCGTCATTCCAACGTCGGTAATATATGCAGTTCCGTTGGGAAGCACTCTGTTGTCTGCTGTTTGTACATGAGTATGTGTTCCTGCCACAGCCGAAACCTTTCCGTCTGCAAACCACCCGAATGCAATTTTTTCCGATGTTGCTTCTGCGTGAAAATCAACGAAAATGATTTTTGTCTCGTTCTGTATTCTTTCGTATACCCTTTCGAATGCTCTGAACGGGCAATCAAGCGGCTTCATGTAAATTCTTCCGATGAGATTTATTACTGCAATTTTATCACCGCCGTTTTTTGTCTTGAAAATACCGTAACCCGAGCCGTAAACACCTTTCGGGTAATTCATGGGTCTCAGTATATTTGAAGATTCGTTTATGAATTTATGCGATTGGATTTTATCCAGTGTATGGTTGCCTCCCGTCAAAACGTCGATTGGCAATTGCATCAGTTCATCTGAATCTCTTTTCAATATTCCCATTCCGTCGGAAAGATTCTCCCCGTTTGCGATAACAAAATCAATATTTTCTTTCTCTATGAAACCCGGCAACAACAATTTAACTATTTTATATCCGGGCTGGCCGATAATGTCCCCGATAAACAGTATTTTCAGAATTTTATTCATAATCCGTAATCTTCGGAATTTAATCCTTTCCAGACAATATATCTGTCAAGTTCGTTTCTGATGGAACTGAATACAAATGCAAGTACAACTGCATCGTCAGTAAATCCAATAACACCAAGAAAATCCGGAATTGCGTCAAACGGACTGAGAAAATATAAAATTCCCGCAACCAGCACCGTGACAGACCTCCATGATATATCTCTGTAGTTATTTAACTTATAATCTTTTAATAACTGGAAAGACAACTTAATCTTCTTAAAGAAACCGAAAAGAAAAGGAATGTTCAATACCGATATTTTCTTCCTGATTATATTTTCTTTAGTCAGAACCGCGTTAAGTTTATTTTTGTCTATACCTGCAACCGATTTCTGAAATGTGCTTAATATTCTGTCTTTCTTCATTAATGAATATTATTTTTTTGAACAAACCTGTTTTAAAACTCTTAAAAAGTTCAAACCCAATATCTTTTTTATATCCTGTTCAGTATATCCTTTTTCAGCGAGCCTTTGTGTTATAATAGGGTAACATGTTGCATCATAAATCTCTACGGGAGGAGTAATCCCTCCGTCGAAATCAGAGCCGAGTCCGATATAATCAATTCCAACTAGTTCCTTAATATAGTCAATATGAGCAATTAAATCATCTAATGTAGTACCGCCCTTTATGGGATGTTCAATAATAAACTCATATCTTTTTTTATTAAATGCAATTAAATCTCCGTTACTTTCATCGTAAATATTCTCGAGTTCCTTTTTATACCTGTCGTTATAATTCTTTACTCTGCTGCCCTTGCCGTTTTCGTTTATAAAATCATCAAGGAAATTGACCATGACGACTCCTCCTCTTTCGGCAATCGCTTTTATTTGTGCGTCGGTCAGGTTTCTGTAGTGCGGATTCAGCGAATAGCAGTTGGAATGCGATGCTATTATAGGACCTTTTGTATTTTCCATTATATCCCAGAAAGTGCTTTCCCCCGAATGGGAAACGTCTATCATCATTCCGAGTTCTTCCATGCGCTTAACTACTTTTTTGCCGAAATCCGTTAGCCCTTTTGTCTTTCTTCCGTCGCTTTCATCATGAGCGGATGAACCGATTGCATTTGATTTATTCCATGTTAGTCCGATATATCTTACGCCTGTGTTATATAGCCTGTCGACATTTTCAAGATCGGTCATAACTGCCGCACCGTCTTCAATTCCCATCATTCCGCAGAATTTTCCGCCTTCGTGTATTTTGATAAAATCTTCATACGAATACGCGATTTCAAATTCATCCGAATGTTCCTTCTCGGCTTTTTTCAGGCGCTCTGCCTGTTCGTTTGCAAATGCGTATGCGCGTCTTTCCTCGCTGGCGGGAATCCATATCGCAAAAAACTGCAAACTCAGTCCGCCTTCTTTAAATCTTGGAAGCCCCGATTGAGTGAACCCGTCTTTTTTTCCGAAGTCGGCTCCGCGTTTAAATACCTGATATAAATAATCGTTATGTGAATCCACGACGATTGAATTGAAATGCAGTTTGAATGCATCATCGGGCAATTTTAATATTTTGCTGCTGTCTGTGCTGGCTGGTTTCATTGTATCGGATTTGATAAAATCGGTTTTGCCGTCAGTGTCTTTAATCTCTTTGTCTGCTTTGCAGTTGATAAAGAAAAATAACGCCGGCAGAATTACCGATATCAGTAAAATTTTATTTATTATTTTTGTATTCAAATTATTTCTGGTTCAGATTTATTAACGGTGTAAGTTTCTGATCAAAAGGCGTAATAACAATAGTGTTATTCTTTGAGTTCATTAATTCCTTTAGCGCCTCTATATATTTCCACTGCAAATACTGAGAATTAATCGTATTCGAAATTATCTTCTGTGCTTCTGCTATACCTGAAGCCTCAACTTTCTTCCTTTCGGCTTCCTGTTTTTCTTTCTGAAGAACATAGACCATCTGCTGTGCCCGCTGCTCTGAAGCAATTTTTTCGTTGATGGCTTCTTTTACTTTCTCAGGGAGTTCCACGTTTCGCAGTAAAACTTTTTCGAGTAAGATGCCTTTCCCGTCAAAAGATTTTTCGAGATTTTTTGTTATTTCGTGAATGAAGTCATCGCGTTTTGTAGAATAAATATCGGTGGCGTTATACATGACCGAAACATCTCTGAGGGCTGTTCTTGTAGCAGGGCGCACAATTTTTTCTATGTAATCGGTGCCAATAGTTCTAAGCAAATTCGGCGCTTCGGATTCACTGAGTTTGAACCATACCGATACATCGAGTTTCAGGCTTAAACCGTCCGATGACAAAGTAATAATTGCGTCATCACCTCTTACCGCCCCTTCATCATGAACGCCGCTCATCGTGTATGTCTGAATTTTCGTGTCAAGTTTTTCCACTTCCATCAGAGGGTTGATAATGTTCAATCCGCTTCTGAGAACGTTGTCCTGAACGCTTCCGAATAATATAGGCACGCCTATCTGTCCGGGACCTATTTGCACAAGCGAAGACAATATTAAAACTCCGGCCATCGCAATCACAATTATTATGCGCGCTAAATTTAATGCCTGTGCCGACTGCTGGGTAACAGTGCTTTGTTTTTTTACTATGGTAAGCACAACCACAACTATTAATAGAATAAAGAAAATCGAGAACATAATTTTATATTTTAATTTTAGAGTGTAGTTCTTTTGCCTTTAGTAAAACTGCAGACAATTCATCACCCGTCACGGTTATGTGTCCCATTTTTCTTCCCTTTCTGGTTTCTTCTTTCCCGTATATGTGCATGAATGCGTTTTTATCTCTTAATAATTCATCAAAGCCTTCGGGGCTTGCCTTGCCGTTTCTGTCCCCGATAATATTTATCATTACTGCCGCATCATGCTTCATTTCAACCGAGCCGAGCGGCATGCCGAGTATGGCTCTTATATGATTTTCGAATTGAGATACGTAACAACCTTCGGTTGTATAGTGACCTGTATTATGCACTCTGGGTGCGAGTTCGTTAACTATCACATCGCCGTTTTTCAATTCGAATAACTCTATCCCAAGAACGCCCGTGTAATTAATTCCATTTAAAACTTTTTCGGCAATTAAATTTATTTTTCCAGTCAGATTCTTATCAAAATTTTTTTGAACTTTTACTATGTTGCAAATATGGTCTTTCTGAATCGATTCAACAACGGGATATATTTTGATTTCGCCGTGTGTGCTTTTAACTGCCTGAACAGCAAGTTCTCTTGTGAAATCCACAAATTCCTCGCAGAGAAGTTTGCCTCTTCCTTTCAGTGTATCGAATGCTTCTTTAATCTGATCCTTATTGTCGATTTTGAAATTTCCTTTGCCGTCGTATCCCATGGTTCTGGATTTTAATATCAAAGGGTAACCGAACCGTCGGGCGAATTTTTCGATATCTTCTTTTGTCTCAGTCATTCCGAAAGCGGGAACTGGGATTCCGATATCCCTCAGTTTGTTTTTCTGCATGAGTTTATCCTGTATCATTCCGACAACGGCAGAACCCGGCAATACTTTTATGTTCAGGCTTTCCAGATATTCAACGTATTTTTTATCTATGAATTCATTTTCAAGCGTAATAATCGAACAGCCGTCCGCGAATTTTTTTAAAGCATCGTAATCGGTAAATCTCCCGATTACCTGAGCGCTGCAAATTTGTCCTGCCGGTGAATCCTGTATATCTGATAGTATTTTGTACCTGAAACCGAATTTACCGGTTTCTTCTATAATCATCCTTGCGAGTTGTCCCCCGCCGAGTATTCCTATAACCATTAATTTATTCCGAGTATTTTTGTGTAACGTTCCCTGTCAATCATCAGTTTAATTGCTTCCTGCAGTTGCATGTCCGAATTAAACGTGCTTTCTATTTGTTCTTTCTCCGTGATAATTCTTTTGTTTATTTCCGTTTCTATGCTTCTTAATATTTCATCTTTTGCGTCTGCAAGTTCCATGCTTTCCTGATTTCTTATTTCCTGTTCGATAGTATTGAATGAAGACGTAAGTCTGTCGTCGAAATTCTTATCTTTTGCTATCTTTTTAATGTCGTCAAGTTTCTTTTCGGCATCAGATTTATAATCGAATCCTTTCGAATATATGAATGATTTGAAATCTTCAAATATATTGTCGCTTCCTGAAAATACTTTTATTCCGGGATTCCTGTTGAGGTAGTCATTTGCATATTTAAAGAACATGTCTTTAAGCAGCAGAGCAAAGTGTATTCTGCTTTCTCCATCCGTTTTTATTTCAGAGTCCGGCATTATTCCGCCGTTTGCCTGTACGGTTCTGCCGTTGAGGGTCTTGAATTCTTTCTGTTTGAAGGTTTCTGTGTTCAGGAATACACCGAATTTATTTTCAAGAAAATAATCCTTGCTTTGAATCCATCTGCCCGACGGTGTGAAATAACGCGCAATTGTAATCTTGACCTTTGAATTAAATTCGAGGTCTTTAATATTCTGCACAAGCCCTTTACCGAAAGATTTAACGCCGATGATGACGCCTCTATCGAGATCCTGTATCGCCCCTGCAAGTATTTCGGAAGCCGAAGCGGTTCCCTGATTAATTAATATCGCGAGAGGAATGCTTTTAGGAATTAAAGGTTCTTCTTTGGAAAAATATTTTGTTTCGGAATCTTTTTTATAACCTTTTGTAGTGACAAGCAGGCTGTTTTTCTCTACCAGATTATTCAGAATACCGACTGACGCGTTAAGATAACCGCCGCCGTTATTTCTGAGGTCGATTATAAGTCCGTTAATTTCCTTTTCCGCTTTTAGTGTCCTGAGGCAGTTCTCGAATTCTTTGTCGGAGTTGTTTCCGAACCTGTCGAGTTTGATGTAAGCAATATTCTTATCCGTTCCTTTTACGAAACCGAAATAAGAAATATCTTTTATGATAATTTCCTGTCTCGTCATTTCAAAATCAGTCAGTTCATTGTCTCTTTCGATTGTCAGAACTATCTTCGAGCCGACCTCGCCCCTGACTTTTTTCTTCACATTCTCAGGCTGAATTCCGCTTATGTCTATTCCGTCGATTTTTCTGATTATGTCGCCGTTGCGAAGTCCTTTTCTTGAAGCTTCGTAGCCGTTCATGATATCGGTAATCACAATAAGCGAATCACGGTATGTGACGGAAATACCTATTCCTCCGTACTTGCCTGTTGTTATTAAATCGAGGGATTCCCTGTCGTTCTCGCTGTAGTAAACCGTATAAGGGTCAAGGGTCCCAAGCATTCCGTTTATGCCCGCTTCGAAAAATTTATCAGCGTTTATTTTATCAACATAGTTGAACAAAATCTCTTTGTAAACGTCGCCGAATATCTCCATATTCCTGTTAATCTTATCGTATACATCTTCCCTGACTTGAGCATACGCAGTGTTTAGAATAACCAGACCGATTATTGCAAACCTAAGCAAAAAAACTTTTAATTCCCGTTTAAACATGTTTTGATTTTTTCTTTAAGATGTTTAAAATATCGTTTTGTATCTCGTCTATATTTTTCTTTCCGTCAATCAATTTTACCCTCCAGCAGTATTGTTTTGAAAGGCTTCTGTATCCGCCTATAACTTGATTGAAATACTTTATCTTCTTTTGTTCCATTCTGTCTTTAGTCTTGCCCATCGATTTTCTTCTTGCGGCTGATTCTTTCATGTCGATATCGATAAAGAATGTAATATCGGGTTTTAGACCGTTTGTAGCAATTTTATTTACGGTAAGGATTGTTTTCATATCGACCTGCCCGCCGTAACCCTGATATGCGGTTGAAGAATCATAGTACCTGTCACATATAACAAAATAACCCTTTTTTAAATGCGGTTTAATTACTTCTTCTGTTAATTGCTGGCGTGATGCCGAGAAGAGCAGGAATTCGGTCAATGAAAACATTTTCGAGTGTTTCTTATCCAGCAGTATATCCCTGATTTTTTCGGATATCTGCGTACCGCCGGGTTCGCGGACAAGAATTGCCTTTTTGCCGGATTTCTTAAGATGCTGATATAGTAATTTCGCCTGTGTTGACTTGCCGCTTAAATCTATTCCTTCGAAAGTGATAAACATTATTTAAGTTATATATTTTTAAAAGCAATTTCAAAATATAAAATTTTTAATTAATTTACTTTATCTTAATCTTTACGACAAAAATTTGCTAAAAAGTAAGAATTTCATATTGTTTCTGATTCTGATACTGTCCGTATTTTCGGAGTTCTGTCTTACGTACATAAGATATTCGAATCAAAATCTTTACATGGAGAGTTTTTCGGTCACGAAGACGGGGAATTTTATTTCTCTGGTTGCGGCTGCGGCTTTTATTATTCTTTGTTTCATTAGTATCTTTTCAAATGCAAAGTTCAGAACGGGGCACCTTGTTTCGCTTCTCGGGTTATCCGCGGCAGGGCTCTTCTTTGTCGTGGCTTCGTTCATAACGGGCGATAAGGATTACAAACTTGTGTTTTACGTGCTGTACTTCTTGTTCAAACTTTTCACTTTGATTTCGCTTTTGTTGATAACAGTCTCGAGTTCCAAGAAACTTCATATATTTAATTCGCTTGGATATCTTTTAATTTTTCTTGTCTTGTTTTTCGGAGTTACGTTTTATTTCGTTTATAATTTCACGGACGATTCGGGAAAGTATAAACAGGGCAGCAGAAAATCGGATGCCGGAGTTATACTCGGCGCCGCTGTATGGGGAGGAAACAGACCATCGCCAGTGCTGAGGGAAAGAATAAACAAGGGGTACGAGATTTACGAGAAAAAATATGCTTCGAAACTAATACTTACAGGCGGCGGCTCGCCGAATGAACTAACGGAAGCGGAAGTTTCGAAAAACGAACTAATGAAATTCGGAGTCGATCCGAAAAATCTTTTTGTCGAAGCGAAATCGAATTCGACGATGGAACAGATTCTTTTTGTCAGGGACAGGTACTATAAAAAAATGGGGTTCAGCAGAATTATTCTTATATCGGATAATTTTCACCTTCTCAGATCGTCGGAGATGAGCAAATTTAATATGATGAATGTCGATACTTTTGCCTCGGATACGCCTCTTTCGACGGAAAGTAACATTAATTTTTGTATAAAAGAGACATTCGCAGTGATTGTGTTTTGGCTTTTTGGTTTAGGATAACTATATTTGTAATAATAAATAATCAGTTCTTTAAAATGGCATCAAAACGAAGACTTGTAAGAATCAAAGCATTAGAAGTCCTTTATGCGTATCAGATAGCAAAGGACCACATAGATAAGGTAAAGAAAGATTTACTGGCAGAAATAACGGACATGGAAAAATACAATTTCGCATCCGAACTCATAGACGGAGTCCTGAAGAATCAGCGAATGATAGACGCGCTGATAACGGAAAAGATTCAGAACTGGGAGTTCGGCAGGATTTCAATCCTCGATAAAATTATTCTGCGCATTGCCATCGCAGAGATATTATATTTTCCCGAAATACCGCCCAAAGTTTCAATTAATGAAGCAATCGAACTCGCTAAAATTTATTGCTCCGACAAAAGTCCCACATTCATAAACGGAGTTCTCGACGCCGTTTTGATTAACCTCAGAAAAGATAACAAGGTTAATAAAAAAGGCAGGGGACTTATTGAAACCAACAAAAGACACGATGAAGAATAAACAGCAGGTTTTTGTATGGACTCTCTATGATTTTGCAAATTCCTCTTATGCTGTTATTATTGTCGCGTTCGTCTTTGCCGTATATTTCACGGATATTATCGCCCAAAAGGAGCCGATAGGAGACTTCTACTGGTCGCTGGGTATAAATATATCCATGATTATCTCAGCCGTGCTGAACCCCGTATGCGGCGCGCTTGCGGACAGAACGTCGAATAAAAAGTTATTTCTTTTGTTTTTTACAATACTCTGCATTGTGCCTACCGCGTTGATGTATTTTACCGGACAGGGAACAATTCTGTTCGGAATTATTCTGTTCATTGTATCCAATATCGGTTTTCAGACATCTATGACATTTTACGACGCGTTCATATCGGACATGGTTGACGAAAAAGATTACAACAGAGTTTCATCGATTGGGTACGCCGTAGGATACGTCGGCTCACTTGCAGCAGTATTCATGGTCTTTCCGCTCAAAGACAACTATCCTATGCTTTTCGCGCTCACGGCTTTGTTCTTCGCGGTTTTCAGTCTCCCCATTTTCTTTTTCCTGAAAGAAAAAAAGATTGACCATGGAAAGGAAGAAATCAATTACTTCACTTACGGATTTAAAAAGGTTTTATATACACTAAAACATATCAACAAGTACAGGAATCTCAGGAATTTTTTGCTTTCATATTTCCTGTATATAGATTCAGTCAATACGATTATATTTTTTTCGGGTATATACGCCAGCAGGACATTGAATTTCGGGACAATAGAACTGGCAATATTTTTTATAATAGTTCAGATTACCGCTTTGATAGGCTCGCTTGTTTTCGCTAAACTCGGCGACAGACTTGGAATAAAGCGCTCTATTGCGGTGAATATAATATTCTGGATAGGTATACTCGTTTTCATATTCTTCTTTGTAGATGTGAATTCGTATTTGTATGCCTTCGGATTGAAGATTCATTATTTCTTTATCGCAGGCGGTTTTGCGGGAACATTCCTCGGCTCTACTCAGAGTTTATCCCGTGCACTGATGACGGAACTTACGCCGTTTGAAATCAAGACGGAGTTTTTCGGTTTCTATGCTTTGTTTGACAAGACATCGACATTGCTTGGTCCTCTGACGTTCGGTCTTGTCTCATGGCTGACGGGCTCTCAGAAGATTGCCATATTCTCCATAACTGGATTTTTTATTGCCGGATTGTGGCTGCTTAAATACGTGAAAGAAGAAAAACAAATTTCCGATGTTCGGTATTAAACATTTCTTACAGGATTTAAAGGATATCAAAAACCATAAACCGGTACACGGAGGGCTGGAGATATTCAAGTATATAGGTCCGGGGCTGCTTGTTACGGTAGGCTTCATAGATCCCGGCAACTGGGCGTCAAACATAGCGGCGGGTTCCAATTACGGATATATTCTTTTATGGATGGTGACGCTTTCAACCGTGATGCTGATATTTCTCCAGCACAACGTTGCTCATCTTGGAATTGTATCGGGGCTTTGTCTTTCCGAAGCGGCAACCTTATACACGCCCAAACCCGTTTCGCGCGCTATACTTACTTCGGCAGTGCTCGCTTCGATTTCAACTTCAATCGCGGAAGTTATCGGCGCCGCAATTGCTCTGGAAATGCTTTTTAATATACCTATGCGAGCGGGCGCCGTGATTGTAGTGGCAGTGGTAAGTTATTTGTTATACTCAAACTCTTACAGGAAGATTGAAAAATATATTATCGGCTTTGTTTCAATTATAGGCGTTTCATTTATATATGAACTGTTTATGGCAAACGTTGACTGGGGACAGGCTGCAACAGGATGGGTAACGCCGCAGATTCCGGACGGTTCTATTCTCATTATAATGAGCGTACTCGGTGCAGTTGTTATGCCGCATAATTTATTTCTTCATTCGGAAATAATTCAAAGCCGCCAGTGGAATCTGAAAGATGACAAAGTTATAAAAAAGCAACTCGATTATGAGTTCGTGGATACGCTTTTTTCAATGATTGTCGGCTGGGCAATAAACAGCGCGATGATAATACTTGCCGCGGCAACGTTCTTTAAATCCGGAATTTCGGTCTCGGAACTTCCGCAGGCGAAAACTCTTCTTGAACCTCTGCTCGGAAAATATTCGGCAATTATTTTTGCTGTCGCACTTCTGTTTGCAGGATTTGCTTCGAGTATAACTTCAGGAATGGCAGGAGGATCGATACTTGCGGGTATGTTCGGCGAACCTTATGATATAAAAGACAATCACTCAAAACTCGGAGTGGGAATTTCGCTTATTGCGGCTCTTGTGATAATTCTTTTCATTACGGATCCTTTCAAAGGTCTGATAATTTCGCAAATGGTACTTAGCGTGCAACTGCCGTTCACAATTTTTCTGCAGATATACCTTACTTCGTCTAAGAAAGTGATGGGCAAGTATTCGAATACGCTTTATACAAAAATCACACTGCTTATTACAGGCTTGATAGTAACTTATCTTAACGTTTTACTCTTCATTTCATTCTTTTAGTGTTTTCTGCGTAATCCGGAAAAGCATTTAACCGCAAAGTCCGCGAAGGACGCAAAGATGGATTGGACTATCTAACCAGCGGGAAATACCGGAAAGGGCGGGTAAGAGCCGGAACGTTTAAATTATGTGAATTTCGTAAGGAGTAAAGGAAAAATCACGTATATAAAAAAACAAAGCCTGTCTTAGGCAGGCTTTGTAAGGAAAATAAAATCAGTATAAGTTTATTAATTCATCTGCAGATTGTTTATGCCGAGCATTGCTCTTACGTTACCGTCGCCTTCTTTAAGGCTTAAATGATTCGAAGTTGTAAATACGGAGAAATCGCGTTTAACGTTGAAATTCAATTCAACTTTAATTCCGAATTTATACGTCGGTGAAAACAATGCGAGTTGTTGTGTTTTTGCATCCGCATCGGATACTTCGATGTATCCGAACAAAGTTCCGAATGTGTTAATAGAATATGCGGGTTTGAATATCTTAGGATTATCTTTTTCATTCGGATCGAATGGCTTGTTGCCGAGATGATAATATCTGACTACGTCGCCTTCTGTCGGTACTTCAACTACACCTATACCGTTTCTTGCAATCACAACGTGCGGTATGTATAATGATTTATCGCGGATTACGTCGTTCAGAGGTTTTACTATCTCAACGCTTTCCCATGATGCTGTCTTTGATGACGGGTTGCATAATTTTGCAAGTTCATTTTCGCTGAATTCAAGCAGGACATCGTTGCCCGCCATGCTTCGTGTATCTTCAACGATATTGAATGTAAAATCATTTACATTTCTTTGTTTACCGCCCCATTTTACAAGCGAAGTAATATTATCCGCTGCATCGCTGAAACCGTTATAAACAGTGGCTTTTAGCAGCACTTTGCTTCCGTCAACAACGCTTATATTTCCATCCTGAACTTTGATATCCCATTCTTCCGTGGATTTGCTTCCTTCGAAAGTCGTGGTTATGTGTTTGGGTGTAACAAGAGGAACGTAGTTGAGATCATATAGTCCGTTCTCGCCGTAACTGACCCATGCAATACCGCTGTTGCTTATAGTAACAAGGTCGGGTCTTTGAATTCCGTCTTCCTGCGAATGGTAAAGATCTTTCGTTTCGCCTTTACGAACGATTTTCTGTTTCAGCGCAGTATAAGTGAAATTCTTTGGATCGTTTGCATCTGCAATAAGGATTATTATGCCGTCTTTGCCGGATATAACCGACAGCAGCGCTTCGCCGTCAATGTTTGCCGTATTTCCCTGAACTTTCATTTGTTCGAGAGAAACAATTGAACGATAAGTGCGGTCTAATTTATTTATGCCAAGAGACGAATATAAATCTTTGAGATTCAAAACTTCCGCTTTGCCTTTGACTTCTACCTTGACAAGGCTCGAATTTTTAACAACACCGATTTTTAATCCTTCTTTTTGAATATCGTTGCCTGAGGAGTCCTGTCCCTGTGACGTTGTATGTACCGCGAAAAAAACAAAAATTATAAAAGTACAAAACAACACTTTGGAAATGATTGTGCGTTTCATTTTAGATGGATGAATTATTTTAAATAGTTGCCCTTTAATTAATTATGTAATGTGTAACTATAATAACCCGTTGAAATACAGAATCTTATTAATATAAAATATGGTATCTCCCTAAAAAAATAAAAACAGTCGTGAACCGTGGTTTCTCAAGTCTTGAAATTTACTTTATTGATAAGTAAAAAGCAAATAAAAAAATAGGGGTACGATATTGGAGAGTTTAGGCATTAATCGAAGCAATTCACGATAAAATGTTAGTATAAACTATTTATAAAACAATAATTTATCTAAAGCATTCTGCGGTTTTCTTAAAATCTGAGAATAAGCAGACCTTCAGTGCCATGAGCAATCAAAACCTTTGCTTTATAGAAATGTATTGAATTGGAATTGCCTTTCGGCTCGAAATAACCGACCATATCCGGTTTTGCCGGGTCGAAGAGGTTAAAAACTTCAGCGCCGTATGTATTTTCGGCGGAAAAAAGAAAATTCGGAGAATAATCGAGTTTCCGAACGTCCGAGTCTGTGCTTTTTGTCCTTATGAAGTAAGGTTGAGAGGGATTCGATACACTGATTACGCTTATACCGGAAAGACCATCGGCTACATATCCGAGATTATCCGCTATTTTTATGTCGTAACATGAGCCGGGGGTACGGAATGTTGTATATTGAACAGGTGAAGCGGGATTTGTGATGTTTACAATTTCGAGTCCGGTTATATTTTCAACCAGATAGCAAACGCTGCCGGAAATTTCAATATGCCTGACCGGATTAGCATTTGCATACGAGCCGATTTCATTCACGGATGGCAGATTTTTTATATTTAATATTTTAATTCCGGAATTGCTTGCAGCAAATAATGCACTGTCTTTTCTTGAGGAGGAAGTTACGCCCGCATAAGAAATGTTCGTATCGAGAACGGGATTTGCCGGGTTAGTAACGTCAATAATAAAAATTCCTTTTACAGTATCCGAAAGAAAAGCATACTGATGTCCGTTAAGAGAATCAAGAAATATTTCCGAAGCGGAACCGCCTGTTGCAAAATTTGAAACGAGAACGGGATTTGCTCCATCGGTTACATTTATTATATCCAGACCTTTCGGACCGTCCGCAAGAAAAGCGTATTGAATTTTATTTATTGTATATCCTCTCACACAAAGTGCATCACCGCCTGTAATGAGTTTGCCGACGTACCACATACCCGTTCCGGCTTCGGGAATTACGGGCAGCACAACATCATCTTCCGGTTTGCAGCCCTGTTGTATGAACGCCGTTATCAAAAGGAGTGCGATTAATATTTTTAGATTTTTTAACATTCGTATATGAAATTCTTGTATAGGGAATATCTCCCGACGGACCTTTAATCATTAATGAGTCTTTGCTGAAGAACTGTACATTTGACGTCTGATATTCCGGAGAGCCGCCATATTCGTCGCGTGCAATATCCAGAACCGTGCAGTTATCAAATATAAAATTTTTCCATTTGATATCGGAGAGCGGAAATCTGCATCCGGGCGGAGTGTAAACAACTTCTCCAATGCTGTCTGAAAACATGACTTTCAGTCCTTTGCAGTTCGGACATGGACCGTCGGAAGTGCGCAGCCACGTGCCTTCCAGCGGATAGCATCCGACGTATCCGTTAGCGCAGTCAGTATAATTAATTAGTTTACATATTTTCTCTTCGACTTTAACGTCATAGTTGCATAGAAACGAAGCGCCTTCTATAGTAATCTTGTAATTTCCCGCGGGAAGAATTTTAGAAACCGCTTTGTTCGTATCGCATGGCGGCGCGGTCTGCCAGACAGTTGAATCATTTAGAATATAACTGCTGACCTTTACGGAAATATTTCCTTCAATCTGTTTTGTTCTATAAAAAGTAATTTTTCCGTTCCCGTTCCCGTAAATATTTGTATCATGCGCAGGCGGGGGAGGTGTAACCAGTGTGCCTTTTGAATCGCAGGAATAAATATAAATCATTACGGCAAGCAGAAAGACTGCTGCAATAATATTTTTTAATGTTCCCTTCACATTCCGATGTAACCACTTTAATATATTAAATTAAATAAATATTGAATAGGAAAAATAAAAAACAGGGAAAAGCATTTTCAAATTTTACTGTGAAATCTCTGTTTGCTATACCAACTAACCCGCGAAGCGGCTCGCACTTATAAGTCAAAGAACGGTCGCGGCAGTGCGGTATCCATATCAGCGGATTTCGTTACGTTTATAATCTCCTCAATTTGCGAAAATGTCAAAGAACTATTGTAATAAATAATTCACCGATGTTAGACCAAAATACTTTTTAAAAAATGGCTCATTATCGCTCATTATCGCTCATTTTTTCCGGCACAATGTTCGATTCCTCGCTGTTTTGAATGTCTGCATTCTCCGGAGAATTTTCCTCTTCGAGCGATTCAGGAATAAAATCATCCGGGATATCGGGAATATTGGAATCCTTAACCGGGGCGGAAATTTCCTTGTTCAGTTTCAGCAGATTAAGCATTGACTGATTCAGGCGTTTATCCATATTCATAATTTTAAGAATATAGGACATGCGCGTATCGAAATACAAACTTACCGATTTATGTTTTTCAGAATTCTTTTTAAGTTTGCCGAATTCGGACGAAAGCAATTTGGAATAATTGTCAAAACGTTCGAGAGCGGAGAGAATGGAACTCTCGATAGACTTTTTTATATTTTCGGATTTGACAAGCGCGTCAAGTTCTTTATTCCAGCGTCTGGCTGTAATGTATGGTACATCAAGGATTTCGGAAGCCCGGGTGATATTATTTCCTTCGAGTCTCAGTTCGAAAAACTTTTCTTTTTTGATTTTGTCGCACATAATATTGAATTTATAAATTTTAAACCCATTGATTAAGAGTCAGTTGCTCTGTTACAAATTTAATAAATAATCATTCGCAGGCGTCAATAAATGACCAAAGCGAAAATAAGTGTTGGGAAAAACAGGAGAATATAATGAGGTGTGAGGGTTTTGGAATCGAGGAAATACATATTATTCATGCAATAATTACGTCTGCGATTCGTGTTGTTACTATTCATCATTTGGTTTTGATTCTCGCCAGCCAAGGCTGTTCTTTGACCTGCCACGGCAGTTCTTCGACGTTCGCGAGACCTTATGTTTAAAATGGTAAGTCTCAACAATATTTTATAAATTAATTTTTTGACAAAAAATTTAAATAAGGAGACTTACCATGGAAAAAGATAGCAAAAAATATTTTACGGGAACAGATAT
>JAQTLX010000020.1 GCA_028714695.1 Ignavibacteria bacterium
AAGAAATATCAACACTTGTAAACGAACAAAAGATTGCAGGAACATATGCGGTCGATTTTGACGGTTCGAATCTTTCAAGCGGAATGTATTTCTACAAAATAAGCGTCAACGGTTTCAGCGAAGTAAAAAAGATGACATTAATCAAATAAGATTATCATCATATAACAAAAAGCCGTTCCTGAAAAGGAACGGCTTTTTTTATACCTTAAAATAAAATCAATTAAACGAAATCTCCGAATTTGGTAGGTGCAAGTTCTTCAAGCGCTTTCTTTCCCTGTTCATCATTCGGCGGTACACCGTGCCATCTGTAATCGTCTTCCATAAACGACACGCCCTTGCCCATTAAAGTACTGGCAAGAATAACGACAGGTTTTCCTTTTATGTTCTTTGCTTTGCCGAAAGTGTCCAGAATATCTTTCATACTATTGCCGTCCATTTCAAGTACTTCCCAATTAAAAGATTTGAACTTATCGGATAAAGGATCAAGATTCATTACCTTCTGAACGCGGTTATCAATCTGGCAGTCGTTTTTGTCAACTATCATAATAAGATTATCGGTTTTATGGTGCGCTGCTGTCATTACTGCTTCCCATATCTGACCTTCCTGCAGTTCACCGTCGCCGTTTATACAGACAACTTTATTCGGTTTTTTATCGAGTTTTAGTGCAAGCGCGGTACCAACTGCTATTGAAAGCCCCTGTCCGAGCGACCCCGAAGCAATTTCAATTCCAGGAAGACCATGCGTTTTCAGCGGTGCGGGATGTCCCTGTAATCTGCCGTTTATCTTTCTTAATGTCTTGAGTTCTTCGAGCGGGAAATAACCGCGTCGTGCAAGAGCCGCATACCAAACGGGCGCAATATGCCCGATTGAAACATATATATAATCTCTTTCGACCATATACGGGTCAGTATTGTCAACATTAAGCAGATTAAAATAAAGGGCGGTAAAAATATCGGCAGTACCAAGCGGACCGCCTGAATGTCCTGTTTTTGAGATAAGCAGCATATTGATTATATCCCTTCGTATCTGCCGGGACATTTCATTCAGTTCTTCAACACTGTTTAACAGCGGATTTCTATTCATATTAAATTATAAAGTTTTTGATTAATACTAATAAAACAAAATTTTAAGAATTAAATTCAATTTTTTGTTTTGTGTTTTTTAGCGTCTTTAATGAGTTCGAAAAACGGACCGATGTGTTTAAGCATAACAATGAGGCATAATACAGTAACGAACGAAAAATACATTTCAAAATTTCTGACGGCAAGATTATCTAAATTTTCAAGAATCGGCTTTGAAACATATACAAACAGCGGAAGTATCACCGTTGCAACAATGTTTCCGAAATGAACGTTTCTGTAAATTCCGTACGATATTATGAACAACACAACCCATATAAGTAATATTACGGGACTTACAGCCAGACATATACCCGCGGCTGTGGCGAGTCCCCTGCCGCCTTTAAAGCCAAGCCATACTGAAAAGTTATGACCTGCAACAAGCAAAACAACCGGAATGAAGACAAACTCAAGCGGCAAATCTACAACGCGGAATAAAAGATATGAAGGAATGAATCCTTTGAGTAAATCAAGCACAAGCACGGTAAAGCCTGCTGATTTCGACCCCGAAACTTGAAGTGTGTTAAGAGCACCAGAATTACCGGAACCCTCTTTAGTAATATCCTTTCCTGTTTTATATTTCAGGAATAAATACGCGGCAGGAATAGAGCCGATAAGATAAAATATGATACAAAGAAGTATATATTCGATAATCTTTACATTCATTTATTGCGGCCTCGCTACGATAATGCCTGTCTGTTTTTTGTTGCTTTTCAGATACTCCATTAATTCTTCTTTTGAAATAATAATTTCTCCCTTTGTAATGGAAGCGTGCATGAAAAAAGTCTTTGACTTGCTCTTGTAAACAAACCCTGTATGCGTGACGTCGAGTCCGTCTATGTTTGTAGTTGTAGCAATAATGTCGCCTGTTTCAAGCGCGTCGTAATATTTACTGACTTCACCCTTCTTGATGTAGAACAAATCTCTGCGATTAATGTTCTTTTCTACTGAAAGCATTTCGTCTATATAATCCTGATTGCCTTTTAACTGCTTATATGAATCGACGTGAGCGGTCATGAAATTAATTTTTTTGTTATAAGGTATGCCGCCGATTGACTGTGTAATATCTTTAACAATTCCTTTTCTCGAATTGTCGTAAATCCAGTCCGAAAAATAATGCAGGCGCGAAGGATAACCGTTTATTTCGCCGTCTCTGTATCTGATATTTGTAAGTTCGTTTTTATAACTTTCAAAATCCACAGTGCCTTTTCTTATTATTCTGGATATAGCCAGAGTGTTCTCCACAAAGGTAACGCAGTCGAGTCCTGTTATTTTAATGACGAGTTTTTCTTCATCAATATTTTTATCGAGCGTTCCCGCAACATATTCCGTACCCAGAAAACTTTTGCCGACCGCGGCTATAATATCGCCGATTTCATTGTCGCCTAACGATTTATCATAGGATTTCAGTTTCTTTTTCACTGCCCGTATTTCATCTTCATCGTTCGAACCCGAGTTCAGTGAATACGGATGCGAGAAAACGAAAAGCAAAACTACTGCCGCAAATATATTGTAATAGTTTCTTCCTGTCATAATTTTTAATTTTACTGAATTTAAAAACTTACGCATTAAACTAAAATGAATTTACGAATAAGAAAAGCGAGAAAATCTGACGCAAAAGAAATACTCAGGCTAATAATAGAACTGGCAAAATTCGAAAAACTGACTCCTCCGGGCAAAGCAGAGCAGCGCAGACTGATATCGGACGCGTTTTCGAAAAATCCGCCGTTCAGAATTATACTTGCTTTTGACGGCGAAGTAGCGATAGGATACGCCTTTTATTTCTTTACTTATTCGACATTTCTGGCAAAACCGACATTGTATCTTGAAGATATATACATCAGCGATAAATGCAGGGGTTACGGCGCCGGCAAAAAGTTAATGAATGAACTTATCAGCATAGCCAAAAAGAAAAAATGCGGACGTCTCGAATGGATAGTTCTCGACTGGAACAAAAACGCGATAGATTTTTATGACAGGCTTGGTGCGAAAGAAATGAAGGAATGGAAGTTTTACAGGCTGACATTGTAAATTATTGAGTTTGAATCTGTTTATAAACTATAATACTACTTAAAATATTGCATATTATAGATATTACCTCTTAAAATAGACGTTATAATTAGCAAAATATACACACTAACAATATATAAAGAAAAAATATGCTATTTTTTAATGATAAAAATTATTATAAATTTCATAATATTAAACTGATATGGCAAAAACTATTTCGTTAATAAATATGAAAGGTGGAGTTGGTAAATCCACATTAACAGTTAATTTAGCTTGGCATTTTGCAGCCTATAGTCAATGGCGGAAAAAAGTACTTGTTGTAGACTTAGACCCGCAATTTAATGCGAGTCAATATTTATTAGGTGTTACACAGTATTCAAGTATGCTAGAAAGAGGTGATCAGACAGTTTGGGATATTTTCGAATCTAATACTCGTATACCTGGGCGAAATGTTAGACAATTGGATGCAAGCACATTAATACAAAATGTTATTACATTAAAAAATGGGGGTGTAGTCGATTTGATTCCATCTAGATTAGAACTAGCATTTTCATTGAAAAATCCTGGCCATAAAGAGCGACAATTATCTAAATTTTTATACGATATTAAGGACTCTTATGATCTTATATTAATTGATTGTGCACCGACCGAATCTATTCTGACAACTGCTGCTTATCTTTCAAGTGATTATTTATTAGTTCCCGTTAAACCTGAGTACCTTTCATCGATAGGTTTACCTCTGCTTGTAAATTCTATGCAAGATTTTAGAAAAGAATACGATCAACATAATTTGAGGTTAGCTGGAGTTGTTTTTAATGCTACATCAGAATATTCACCCGAGGAACGATTATCAAAGAATGGCGTAAGAAGTATAGCATCGCAAAATGGCTGGCATATATTTAAGTCTGAAGTTTCATATTCTAGATCCTACCCAAAAGGTGCACGTGAAGGCCAACCGATTTTCAGAACATCTTACTCACGTTACAGTCAGGTTTCAAAGTTTGAATCCTTCGCTAAAGAATTTGCAATTAGAATATCGCTGTAATGGAAAGAAAACAAGAAATCCAGTTATTAAATGATATACTGAAATGCATCAATAAATATGAGTCGAAAACTTTAATCGATCTTTTGCACTTGTTAAATGAGGACAACTTTTTTAAAACCATCACCGCCACACTTGACAAATTATCTCTATTGAATAGAAATACAAAAAAAATCAAAACTGGGAATAACAATAGTGAGTTGAAAAATCCGATAAAATTTTTAGATACTCTTGTTGAAATTGGTCGATATGATAAAGAAAAAGCGGATATATTAACAGAACTATACTACAAAATAAAGCAAAAAGAAATCCTAGTTTCTTTAAGGGAAATGAAAAATTTCGTTTTAGATTCAGGATTACCACCTTTGAAAACAACTTCTAGAGAAAAAGCGATCATTCCGTTCCTTAAAATCCTTCTGACTTTGAATATTGATGATTTAAAAAATAAAATTGAAAAGATATATAATAATTCTACAAAACAAGATAGAAGTTTAAAAGGTTGGAGTGATATTATCCTTAAGAATGACAGCAACGAATAACTTTGTCGATATTTTTGATATTTCCAATGATTAAGTAAAATTCTCTAATTTATTCCATACACATTACATTAAGATTTAATAATATTTTACTCTCCAATCAAGAAATCTTCTATTGACAAAATTGGGAATTTCAACATTGCGTGGTAGTTTTCCGTAATTATTTATTTTTAAAGCTAATTCTGAAAGTATTAATTCGCCAGATGGCATAATTCTCAAATGATTACTGTCAAATAATTGATGAATATCTGATCGCAAACAAAGTCCGTTGTTAAAGCTATCATCACCTTTATATTCAATTGGTTTAATGTGTGATGCTTCTAATACATTCTCGATTGTAACTCCAGTTACTAAACATGTGGATCGAAAAATATTTAAGATATTTTTCCGGAATATATTCTGATTTGGTCGTTCCAGAACAATCCTTGAGATTCTTTTTCTTTCCACACTTGCAGGAATTTGCGTTATTCTGATTTGATTAACTACATTATCCAGGGCGCTTCTAATTATTTTAAGCTTATGTAATTCAACAATTTCTTCTTTCGAGATACTGGATAAAATATAGCGTTCGTTTGCATTTCCATTTTCATTTATTTCTTTTCTACAAAAGCCATAATTCGATAAAAATATCAAGAATTCTCTTGCCATCCTTTTATCATTTGAACTGGTAGAACAATCTGGCCATCTCGATACATCAATTAATCCTTGGCGATGTTGAAGGATTGCATCAACGTAGTCATTGATCGGTGACTTAATTCCCGCTAAGGGAATAATTATTCGTATAAGCTCAAAGGGTGTGATAAATGCATCAACCATATCATATCTATCTGCGATTAATGCAAGTATATCAAGAATAAGTTCAAGTGGCTTTATTTTTAAATCAATTTTATCCCATTCTGAAGTATCATCAGTAATTTTCCTGTTGGGCAACTCTAATGTTTTTATTACTGTCGTAGCAAACTCAACTTGAGTAATTTTTCCTTCTGCAAGCAGTTGTCCAAAAGGACTAACAATCACTGTTCCGTGAGCCTCTTCTAAAAGACCTAATGCCTTCCAGTATTGTCCGGAATTTCTGACTAAATTCCTTTCACGTGTTCTAACAAGATCGACTTTGGAATTTGTTTCTTTCTGTACTAAAGCAAGTCCGTGCATAATTTCTTCTGAACTAGGTGCATAGTTTTGATATTTATTGAAAACCCTAAGCACTCCAAGAAATACTGGCGGTTCATTAAGAGATTCAGTAGGTGTAAGGACAGCCCATCTCCATTTATAATTATCAAATGGTTTTCGTGGTGGTTTTATTAGTTTCATTCTGTGTAATTTCTTTTGGGAAAATGGATGCTAATGCAAATGCTAACAAAGGTGGTACGGCATTGCCTATTTGCCTATATGCTGATGAATTATTACCTTCAAAAAAGAAATCTAACGGGAAAGATTGTGTTATTGCTAATTCCCTAACAGACATTCGTCTGATGTTATTTGGGTGATGTAAAACTACTACCCCCCCTTTTTCATCTCCTCTCGCAGTAACTGTAGGCGCTGGTTTATTCGGATCAACTGCTCTGTTACCCAAATAACCATTGAATTTTAGTTTAAATTTTGAGTAAGTATGATTTAATAAGTTGTGTTTACTTTCTGGTTCGGGAATATTTTTCAATGCTTCTCCTATAGTGATCCATTTCTTTTTATCTTTAAATAGATCTTTTACTTCGCTATGAGTTGGTTCTGGATATTCTAAATTATACTCTATATCATTTCTAACACCCAAGATAATTACTCTTTCTCTTCTTTGGGGGACTCCAAAATCAGCAGCATTTAGAACCTTATACTTCACTCTGTAACCAGCATTTCTAAAATCCGCAATAATCATTTGAAAAACTTTACCTTTCATTAGACTCAATATTCCTTTTACATTTTCTGCCAAAAAAAACTTTGGTCTCTTATCCACTAGTACTCTCAGAAGTTCCAGATAAAGTTTATTTCTTTCATCTTTATTATTTCTATTCGTGTTCGCAACGGAGAAACCTTGGCATGGGAATCCACCAATTAATATATCATGATTTGGTATTTCGTTTGAAGATATTTTCGAAATGTCCCCGCAAATAATATGTCTACCAATATTTTTACGATATGTTTTTACCGCATCTTCAAAATTATCATTAGCCCATATTATATTATGACCTGCTATTATAAAACCCAAATCAAGTCCTCCCGCTCCCGAAAAAAGCGATACTACATTCATAGTAACGTCATTTCAAGTTCTTTTAATTCTTGTCCTATGAGTTGACCGAATTTGACAGGAACGGCATTTCCGACTTGGCGATACATCGATCCCATGGAACCAACAAATTCATAGTCTATAGGAAAAGTTTGAATTAAAGCACTTTCGCGAACACTCATTCTCCTGTGATTTTTTGGATGCTGTATGGCACAGACACCACCTCCACCATTTCCTCTGGCAAGTATAGTCGGCGAAGGCTTATTCGGATCTGTTTTTCGATGTCCGGTAAAATTTCTACTGGTTATCTTATATTTTGAATAAATATGATTCTTCAATAAAGTTTTCACGTTATCTGGCTCAGGTATTCCACTTAATGCATTTGATATACTAATCCAGTTTTTTTTAGAATGTGTTGGTTGAGGAAATCGAAAATTCATTTCTTCTTTTAAATCAATCCTTGAACCCGCGATGATAACTCTCACTCTTGTTTGTGGAACGCCATAATCTGCTGTGTTAAATGATTGATATTTCACTCTATAGCCAGCATTAGAAAAATCATTAATTATTTTTTTTATTGCGTTTCCATTATCAAGGCTCAATATACCTTTGACATTTTCTGCTATAAAGTACTTTGGTTTTTTCCCTTTGATTATTCTATAAAATTGTTTATATAATATATTTCGTTCATCATCAGCTGTTCGTAACATATTTGCCATTGAGAATCCTTGACAAGGAAATCCGCCAACAATTACTTCACAATCAGGTATTTCATTTATGTCGATATCAGAAATATCCTTGCATACAATATGATTGCCGATATTTAGCTTATATGTTTCGCAACTATCTTTATCAATATCATTTGCCCATATAATTTCATGACCAGCATTTATTAAACCTAAGTCAAGCCCTCCAGCACCCGAAAACAATGATACGATTTTCATTTAAATAATCTTCAATCTAATTTGTAACTATATTATATAATAATATACCATATTAATATACTCATTACATTATTTTTATTCTATATTAAATTATGAATATTATCTATGATATTTTTTCAATAGCTGCAAGTTCATTAATATGCTACAAAAATATTTTTTGAAAAAATGCGGACGTCTCGAATGGATAGTTCTAGACTGGAACAAAAACGCAATCGATTTTTATGACAGGCTTGGTGCGAAAGAAATGAAGGAATGGAAGTTTTACAGGTACACGGTTTAATTTATCGGAAACTTACTAATTTATCGGAAACCTACTAATTTATCGGAAACTTACTAATTTATCGGAAACTTACAATTGGTTTAATCCTGCCGATACGGTGTTTTATGAAAGCGGAAAATGCTTATTAAAAATATTTACCGACAATATCATTCATTATTCCTCTTGTTAATGGTTTTTTAATATAATCGGAAACAAAACTCCACGATTTGCATCTCGATTCATCTTCCGGGTTTTTTGATGTTGAGAGCATAATAATAATAGCCCTGCTTTGTAATTCTTTGTCCATCTTATTATATTCAGCCAGGAATTCCCAGCCGTTCATGCCGGGCATATTAATATCCAGAAAAATCAATTCAGGGTGCGGTTCAATTATATAACTCTGCGATATTAAATAGTCTAATGCCTCTTTTCCGCTTGTCTTGACAATAATAATGGTTTCAGGATTTGTTTTCCTGATTTCTCTTTCATGAAAGAAATTATCATTTTTATCGTCATCGACAAGCATAACACATTTTAATATATCGCTCATGTCGTTAGATTTGGTATTGTAAAATTGAATGTGCTCCCCTTATCCAACATTGATTCAATCCAGATTTCACCGTGATGCAGTTGTACGATTTTTTTGCAATTAGACAGTCCGATTCCGTTTCCTTCATATTCCGCATCGGTATGCAAACGCTGAAAAATATCAAATATCCTTTCAAAGTGTATATTATCTATTCCTATACCGTTGTCGCTGACTGAAAATTTCCATTTGTCATTTATATTCTCCGAACTGATTTTTATTTCAGGGTGTGTACCTTTTTTCCGAAATTTAATTGCATTGGTAATCAGGTTCTGAAAAAGTTGGCGCATTTCGACTTCATACACATTGAGAGTCGGCATATCCGTCACTTCAATTACGGCTTTTGAATTTTCAATCAATGCCGCGAGATCGGCAATCACATCGTTGATTATTTTTTTGCAATCTACGGTTGTGAGTTTAATATTGCGTCCCAGACGCGAAATGTCAGTCAGTGAACAAAGCAGTCTGCCCATTCTTTTAGTAGTTTCATCAACTAAACGTAGATATCCGAGAGCATTATCATCAAGTATTTTCGAATAATCCTCTTCAAAGACCTGCATATAATTCGAGACAGTACGAAGCGGTTCCTGAAGATTGTGAGAAACCACATAGGTGAATTGCTTAAGGACTTCATTGACTCCAACCTGAAACGCAAGTTCTTTGTTTGCAACTACCAATTCGGAAGCGCGTTTTTCTTTTTCTTCATTCTGAAAGATAAGTTCTTTGTTGGCGATGACTAATTCATCCGCGCGTTTTTCTTTTTCTTTGTTCTGGAAATCAAGTTCCTTGTTAGCCATACTTAATTCATCGGCGCGTTTTTCCCTTTCCCTGTTCTGAAATACAAGTTCTTTATTGGCATTGTGCAGTTCCAGTGCGCGATTTTCTTTTTCTTCGTTAAGCGAGATGAGTTTTTTATTTGCGACGATAAGTTCTTCCGCGCGCTTTCCTTTCTCTTTGTTCTGGAAATCAAGTTCCTTGTTAGCCATGCTTAATTCATCGGCGCGCTTTTCTTTCTCCCTGTTTTGGAATACAAGTTCTTTATTGGCAATAACCAATTCTGCAGCGCGTTTTTCTTTCTCTTCGTTTTGATAGGCAAGTTCATTATTGGCAATCACGAGTTCATCGGCGCGTTTTTCCTTCTCATTGTTCTGAAAGTCAAGTTCCTTACTCACCATGCTTAACTCGTCCGCGCGCTTTTCTTTTTCCCTGTTCTGGAAAACAAGTTCTTTATGCGCAATTGTCAATTCGGCAGCACGTTTTTCTATTTCTTCATTTTGGATGGCAATCTCTTTGTTAGCCTCTATCAACTCTTCCGATTTCTTCGCTTTATCCATATTGTAAATATTGTAGATGTCTTCTTTGAAAACATAAGAAATAATAGAATCATGAAATTTTCTTATATCTTTTTGTCAATGGTTTTAGCAACCAACTCATTAAATGCACCCGGTGTTATTTGTAATTGCATGACAAATGCCATACTTATAATAATGTAACAATATAATCTCTTTAATCTTCAAAGATGCGACGCTGCTTTGGCTTATGAGATTGATATAATTCGGTTTTTGTGTCAATATGTGCTGTTATTGCACATTTGTCGGGTATATTATTATTTCTACCGATTAAAGGAAATGCGGTTTACCTGCTGCCGGTATTATATTATCAACTTCCAATTAAATAGTGTTTCCGACTCGCCCGTCTTGATGAAATTATTTTTTTCAAGCACTCTGGACGAAGCGGGGTTTGTTTTGTCCGTAGACGCTATGATTGATTTAACATTCGGCTGTGATTTAGTCCATTCTATAATCCCGTTTACGATTTCCGTCATGAATCCTTTGTTTTGAAATTCATCGTATGTTCCGTATCCGATTTCTATTTCACCGTCAGCGTTTGGTTCTCCGATTATGCATAAATCGCCTATCATTTTGTTTTCGCTTTTTGAAATTGCAGTCCAGATTGTCGAATACAGATAGTTTTTGGATTTGTCGGCAACGTTTGGGATAATTGTGTTTTCCAGCGCTTCTTTTAGTTCCGGTGATATTGTTCTTGACGTTTCGTTCAGGTTCAACTCCGCCTCTAAGGAGTTATCGCATTTTGCATATTTCACTAACTGATCGTATGTCAGCGGTTTTAATATAAGTCTTTGCGTTTCTATCATTTTTTTTGTTTAATATCGTATTACCTAAATTCGCTTAATACTTATTTTTCTTCATATCCTTTTTATAGTTCTTCATCATCTTCCCGAACACCTTATCCTTTTTCCGACGCTCAACAACTGTTGATTCGTAATGCGCTTTTTCTTTTTGCATTTTCATATAATTGTCATAGGCATCTTTTTCCAGTTCTCCCTTTTCAACGGCATCAAGAACAGCGCAGCCGGTTTCCTGTGTATGCGTGCAGTCTTTGAATTTGCATTCCCGCGACAGTTGATAAATTATTTCGAATGTGATTTCCAATCCGTTTTCGGAGTCCGCAATGCCGACTTCTCTCATGCCGGGATTATCGATAAGGATACCGCCGTTTTCGAGAACGATTAATTCTCTATGGCTTGTAACGTGTCTGCCTCTGTTGGTGCTTTCGCTAATCGTATCGGTTTTCATTACCGCTTTTCCCGACAGATTGTTCAACAACGTAGATTTCCCGACACCGGAAGAGCCGAGCAGACAATAAGTTTTGCCCTTCTCGATTATAGATTTTATTGCTTCAAATCCGGATTGAGTTTCGTTGCTAATGGCAATTACCGGAACATTGTTAATACGGGATTTAACGCTTTCCAGAATTTCATTAATACGCACTTCATCTATTAAATCGGTTTTGCTTAGTACGATAACCGGCTTTACTTTCGAGGTATTACAAATGGTCAGGTATCTTTCCAGTCTGTTAATATTAAAATCCCTGTCAACAGCCTGAACTATAAAAGCATAATCAATATTCGCGGCGATAATCTGCGCTTCGCCGAAGTGACCGACTGCCTGACGTTTTATTATTGAGAATCTCGGAAAGATGTGATGTATTATTGCAAAATCGGTATCAAAGGTTGTCAATGCAACCCAGTCCCCGACAGCGGGAAAATCTTCACGGCCTTTTGCCGAGAAACGCATGTTGCCGGTAATCTCCGCTTCAAATTCCCCTTTATCCGTTTTTACGATATATCTTTCTTTATGTTCGGCTATTACTCTGCCGACTTCGAATTCGACAAGATTATTTTCAATTCTGAATTTCTCAAAATTTTCATTATATCCTAAATCTTCTAATATCATTTTTGCTTAGATGTTATTATAACAGGATAGGAAACACTTGTACTAAAACGGCGAATCTTCCTGCGGTATATCGATTACAGGAGCCTTTCCTTCGTTTTCGAATCTTGTATATTCCTGAAGGAATATAAGGTCGAGGTTTCCCGGGGGACCGTTTCTCTGCTTGCCTATTGACAGTTCCGCTTTTCTCAGGACTTCCATATATGTGGGGTCGTTCTTATCAGGTCGTTTAATCAGGAACGGTCTGTGTATGAATAAAACGACGTCAGCGTCCTGTTCTATAGCGCCGGATTCACGCAGGTCGGATAACTGCGGTTTCTTCTCCGCGCCTCTTTGTTCTATTCCGCGGTTCAACTGTGCAGCCGCTACAACGGGTATATCAAGTTCTTTTGCAAGCGCTTTAAGGCTTCTTGAAACGTGCGCAACTTCAAGGTCGCGCCTTTCATAAGCGCCTTCGCCTTTCAGCAACTGCAGATAGTCAACAACCACCATGTCAATATCGCTTTCATGTTTCAGCCTTCTTGCCTTTGCTCTCAGTTCGAGAACGTTCATTTCACTTGTATCGTCGATGAACAATTTTATCTTCAGCCTGTCGAGAGCCTGAAATACTCTTCCCCATTCTTCATCGGATGTCTTACCGCTTTTCAATTTCTGCGCGTCAACTCTCGATTCGCTCGAAATAAGCCTTGTGATAATTTCATTCTTCGTCATTTCAAGAGAGAAGAACGCGATTTTGTATTTCTGCAATGCGGCATTTCTTGCAATGTTGAGAGTCAATGCCGTCTTTCCGTGCGACGGTCTTCCCGCTACAATAATCAATTCCGATTTCTGAAAGCCGAGGGTAAGGTCGTCGAGCAGTGTGTATCCCGTCGGGACACCGGGCATGTTTTTCTTGTCGGCGCCTCTTCTGCTTCCGAGCATTTCAAAAACTCCCATGATAGAATCTTCCACCGATACAACGCGCTTCTTCGAAATGGATTCGGATGTATCGAGAATATCCTTCGACGCATCCGACAATATTTTAAACGGCTCGGCGGATGAGTCAAAACTTTTTTCAAGCATCTGAGACGCTATATGGATTAAATCTCTGAGAATATATTTTTCATATATTATTCTTGCATGAAACTTAGCATTTGCCGATGACGAAATACTTTCCGTGATTTCGAGTATGTACTCGACTCCGCCAATCTCATCTATCTTGCCCATTCTGCGAAGTTCTTCAATCACCGTATGCGTATCAATCGGTTCATTCTTGCCGTCCAGCGAAATCATTGCATAAAAAATCGACCCGTTTGCCTTCCTGTAAAAATGCGAGGGAGTTATCATCTGCACTACATCAGTATAAACCTGATTATCCAGAAGTATCGCGCCGAGCACCTGCTTTTCGAGTTCAAGCGCATTCGGCGGCGTTTTGCCGTCTAAAGCAATAGTCGAATCTTCATTTATCTTTGAAGATGTGTATTCATTTTTCTTTTTCTTTATCATATTCTTTTCTGAATAATTGTACGTCTTCCCATGTAGGCCTTTTCCAGTTTGGATTTCTAAGCAAGGCTGCCGGGTGGTAAGTTACCATAAGTTTAGCACTTAAATCCGAATAATTAAAATTATAAAATTTCCCCCTCATTTTTCCGAGAGGTTCTTTCGCCCTGAGCATTGTCTGTCCTGCGAACGTGCCAAGGCACAAAATAAATTTTGGCTTTATTAGTTCGAGCTGCTTTAAAAGATACGGCTCGCACCTTACGATTTCTTCGGGAAGCGGATTTCTGTTTTCGGGCGGTCTGCATTTCAGAATGTTGCAGATAAAAACTTCTTCGCGGGTCAGGTTAATTGCTTTCAGTATATCGGTTAAAAGTTTTCCAGCTCTACCAACGAACGGCTTTCCCTGATTATCTTCTTCCGCGCCGGGGGCTTCTCCAATCAGCATAATATCAGCCTTTGGATTTCCCGTACCGAACACAAAATTTTTCCTTGTCGAGTGCAGCGGACATTTCGAACATTTGTTTATTTTCTCATCGAGTTCCGGAATATTTTTTACTTCCATCCAGTCTTCTTTAATAAGACTGACAGCGCCGCCATCCCTTACGACATTTGTCCCGGGTAATTTATCTTTATATTCTTTTTTGTGCGTTTCTGCAGCCATTTCGATTGTTCCGCTCTTCCCATCCGGGATTTCGATTTCGATATTCTTTAAATATTCGGAAGGCACACTAATCCCTTTGTTTTTCCTGACGTATTTCAGGTAATTAATGCCGTCCTCGATTAAATTACGTTTCAATTCCCTTATGGATAAATTTTTGATAAGGATTTAAAATATAATAATATTATATGAAAAAAAGTCCAGAAAATAAAAGGTAAGAACGCGATAAATTGCAATTTTGGTATATGTCAAAATTATGTCAGGAAATGAAATAAATGACATACGGAAATTCTGCTTTTAAAAAATATATTATTGAAAAATCAAATATATAGTAATGGAGAAAATAATTTATATATGTCAAAATAGTCATTTATGTCATTTTATTTTTATAAACTATTGAAAATATAATATTTATCAACTAAGAGAACATGTCATTTTATATGTCATTTTTGAGATGTCATTTTTGAAAGCCAACCCGATAAAAGACAATGGGACGCTCGGACATGACGGAAAAACCGAACGGGGAATTAAGAACTTATCAGTTATTCCACAAGCGCATTTACATTATGCATATAGCCCCTGTCAGTACTTCTGTACTGTCAGATTAAGACATTCAGTCAATATCGAAAATGTCAAAGAACAGAATTTCTATATACATAATAAATTATGGTATATAATAAGATTCGTCAATGCAGAAATAAATGACATCTAAAATATGGTGTGATATTCAAATAGGACCGGATGCAAAAGTGAAGGCTTTAAATTCTACGATATATGTGATTTTCTTATAATGTAAATTGAGGTACTTCATGGAAATGAAATAATTTATTAACTGATAATTTTATGTTGATACTACGGAGCGTAGTATCAAGAGGAATATTATTTAATATATTTCCGTAGAATACCTGTTTATACATTAGCCGTTCCGTTCCGGATATCTTATATAATCAAAAGTAAGTATTTTGATGAATATATAATCAAATATGGACACTAAAATAAAGATATATCAGGCTGACGCGTTTACGGATGAACTGTTCGGAGGCAATCCTGCCGCAGTATGCTGTCTCAGCAACTGGCTTCCTGACGCGCTAATGCAGAATATCGCCCTCGAAAATAATCTTGCCGAAACGGCATTTGTAGTACCGCAAAGCGAATTTTACGAAATCAGATGGTTCACACCCGTTACTGAAGTTGAACTTTGCGGGCACGCGACGCTTGCATCCGCGCATATTCTATTTGAATTTTATGAAAACGACCTGAATGAACTTGTATTCAAATCAAGAGAAAGAGGTGTTTTAAAGGTAAGAAAAAACGGCGATACATTAACGCTCGATTTCCCTGCCGATAAATTAAGCAAATCCGAAGCGCCGAAAGGATTGTATGAGGCTCTTGGTGCAGCGCCTGCGGAATGTTACAAGGGTTTGACTGATTATATGCTTGTATATAATTCCGAAAAAGAGATTATTAGTTTAAATCCGGATTTTAAGGCGCTCGGCAAAGTAGATTCCCGCGGCGCTATCGTGACTGCAAAAGGCGATAAGGTTGATTTCGTATCGAGGTTCTTTGCTCCGCAAAGCGGTATAGACGAAGACCCCGTAACTGGTTCCGCGCACACAACTCTGACGCCTTACTGGTCGCAGAAACTATCCAGGACAAAACTGAAAGCAATACAGTTATCGAAAAGAAAAGGATATCTGGAATGTGAATTAAAGGGAGACAGAGTAGAAATCAGCGGAAAGGTAAGAACATATTTGACAGGTGAAATTTATATATGAAACTTAAAAAATGCCATGAAAATTATTGCAACAGAAAAGGTTATTCTCGGAATAGCGCCGGACGATTTAAAACCGTACCTGCTCGAAGAGTCAAAAAAAGTTTGGGAACTGCATAAAAGCGGTTATATACGCGAAATATATTTTACCGAAAACAGAGACGCCGTTTTAATACTTGAATGCGCGGATAAAGAAGAAGCGATGGCGATTTTGAAAGAATTGCCGCTCGTAAAAAATAATCTGATTGAATTTCTTGTGAATGAACTTCATCCTTACGAAGGTTACGAAAGATTGTTCGGTTAGTTATTTCTTTTTAAGGTATTCGTCAAGAATACTGTTTGCAAGTTCGTATTTTGACATTAACGGGAGTTCCGTTATCGCGTCATTTGTGATTAGCGATGCGACGTTTGTATCGGTACCGAATCCGGCGCCTTCAACATTCGGGTCGTTAAGAACAATCAAATCGAGATTTTTTTCCTTTAATTTTCTTTTGGCGTTTTCAATCTGATTGTCGGTTTCGAGAGCGAATCCGAAAAGTATAAATCCTTTCTTATTCTTACCGAGATATTGAAGTATATCGACAGTCTTTTCGAGTTCAAGATTGACAGAAGAAACTTTTTTATCCTTCTTCATTTTATTTTGAAGGACATTTTTCGGCTTGAAATCGCTGACAGCAGCCGTCATTATAACGAGACTGCTTCCTTTGCAGTGTTTCTTAACCGCTTCAAACATTTCTTCTGTTGTCTGAACGCGAATTAAATTATCTACGGCATTGATTTTTTCGGATGAAGGACCTGTGATAAGAGTTATGTCCGCTCCCCTTTCGGCTGCAGCGCGGGCAATTTCGAATCCCATTTTCCCTGTTGAATAATTTGATATGTACCTGACAGCGTCAATAGGCTGTCTTGTCGGTCCTGCTGTAACAAGAATTTTTTTGCCCTTGAGGTCTTTTTTGATGAACTGAGATTTTACATAATCAAATATTTCTTCGGGCTCCGGCATTTTACCCATACCGTAAAGTCCGCTTGCAAGTTCGCCTACAACGGGTTCAAGAATTCTGTACCCGTATTTTTTCAAATCGGCTAAGTTTCTCTGTGTGATTTTGTTTTTAAACATATCCTCGTCCATAGTGGGAACGAGTACGACGGGACATCTTGCCGCAAGCACGGCGGAAAGAAGGAAATTATCGGATATGCCGGCATTTATTTTCGCCATTGTGTTCGCGGTCGCGGGCGCGACAACAAACATATCCGCCCACATTCCGTTGCTGATATGCCATGTACCCGCTTTAACCGTTTCGGATTTCGACCAATCCTCATCGGGAAACATATTAATCACAACTTCATTCTGAGATAACACTGAAAGAGTAAGAGGTGAAACGAAATTAACGGCAGAGGGAGTCATAATGACCCTCACCTCGGCGCCGTTTTTTACGAAAAGTCTGACGAGGCTGCAAATCTTATAAGCGGCGATGCCGCCGCTTATTCCAACGATTATTTTTTTCCCCTTCAGCAATGCAGGATTATTTACTGTCTCTGTAGCGGAAACTGAGTTTTGAGTCGATTAATTCTTCGACTGCCTGAATTGTGGGTTTAACGCGCTTTTCAAATTCAACCGAAAGATTGAGTTTATCCTGATTCGTTGTTGATTCGTCATCGGTATCCTTCAACGTAACCGGCTCGAGTCTCTGACTCAGTTCGATACGTGTTTCATCGTTAATCTGGCGCGATCTTTTCGACGCGATAACAGTGGCTTCATAAATATTTTCGGCGCTTTTCTCGAATTTTTCGAGATCTACTGTTTTAATTGCCATTATTTTTGCTCCTTAGTATTATAATATTTATTAATAATTTTTTTTGCTTCTTCTACTGCATCTTTTAAGGTATCATTATTTACAACATAATCAAACTCATCTTTTTTTGCCATTTCAAAATCTATTCTTGCTATACGTTTATTGAGTGTCTCTTCGGTTTCGGTTCCCCTGTTCTTTAATCGCTGAATTATTGCATTCCTGTCAGGCGGATTCACAAATATTAACACTGCTTTGTCCCGATAAATTCTTTTTAACGACAAGGCACCCTTTACATCCATGTCAAAAACCATGTTTTCGCCGTTATTAAGGCATTCATCAACCTGGCTTTTGAGCGTTCCGTAGTAATTATTGTCGTAAATCAGTTCGTATTCGATAAATTCATTATTCTTTATTTTTTCTTCAAAATCCTCTTTTGATATGAAAAAATAGTCTTTCTTATCTGTTTCGATATCCCTTTTCTTCCTTGAAGTCGCGGATATCGAAAACCGGAACTCCGGAAATATTTTCAGTATTTCCTTTACAACAGTAGTTTTGCCGCTTCCCGAGGGCGCTGAAAATACAAATAGCATTTTATTCTATATTTTGAATTTGTTCTCTGATTTTTTCAAGTTCTTCTTTCAGAAGAGATACTTTCTGCGAAATATTCGCGTCGGACGCTTTGGACGCTATTGTATTTATTTCTCTGTTCATTTCCTGAAGCAGAAAATTCAATCTTCTGCCGACATTTTCTGGCGAGTTTACGCTGTCGCGGAAAAATTCAAGATGACTGTTCAATCTCACGCACTCTTCGGTTATATCCATCTTTTCGATAAGAAGCATGATTTCAAATTCAAGGCGCTTGTCGTCTATGATTGACCTGTCAGTAAGGAATGCACTGAGTTTCTCGCCGAAGATTCTTCTTTCTTCAGCGACTCTGGACCTTCCGAGTTCGATGATTGCTTCGGTTTCGTTTTCTATCTGTGTTATCCTCTCGAGAATATCCTTTTCAAGAAAACTTCCTTCTCTTTTCTTCATATCAATCATTTCGTCGAGGGCTTTATTAATCAAATCGCAGACCATTTTAAATTCTTCTTCATCGACTGCTTCTTCATTGTCCTGAATGAAATAATCCGAGAATAAAAGAATATGCTCAAGTTTGACTTTTTCTTTCGAGCCGATTTTTTTCTTTATTTCCTTGATAATTGAAATCTGCTTTTTCAAGCCGCCGGTGTCAAGAGAAACCTCGTGGTTTGAATTATCGGATTCATCTTTCGTAATCAGCAGATTAACTTTTCCGCGGGAAATCTTCTGTTTGACTATATCCCTTATTTCATACTCGCGGCTGTATATGTACTTCGGACATTTCAGAGAAATTTCCGAATACCTGCTGTTCACCGAGCGGACTTCAACGAAATACTTGCTGCCTTTTTCCAGAATCTCGGCTTTGCCGTATCCTGTCATGCTTATTAACATATTAGTGTATTTACTTTACGTAGTTTTTTGTTAATTCTTTTTTAAGATATTCGAACGCTTCGTCAACATTGTTTATGAACTTATACAGTTTCAAATCTTCGGGAGAAATCATTCCCGTTTCAGCCATCGCTTCGAAATTTATTACTTTCTGCCAGTACTCATAACCGTAAATGATAATAGTCATTTTCTTGTTAAGTTTCAAAGTCTGCACGAGCGTCAGAACTTCCATAAGTTCGTCGAGCGTGCCGAAACCTCCCGGCATAATAACAAGCGCTTTTGCAAGATAAGCGAACCAGAATTTTCTCATGAAGAAATAATGGAATTCAAAATTCAAATGCCCGTCGATATACTTATTCGGGTACTGTTCGAAAGGAAGAGAAATATTGAATCCAATCGAAAGACCTTTGGCGCGTTTGGCACCTTTGTTAGCCGCTTCCATAACGCCCGGACCGCCGCCTGAAGTTACAATAAATTTATTTCCTTTTTTGAGACCTTTGGACCACTTTGTCATTCTATACGCGAGTTCTTCGGTATCCCTGTAATAGCGCGACATTTCGACTTCCATCTCGGCAATCTTAATCTCCTGAAGCAATTTTGCTCCCGGGTTTTTCATTTTGTTTGTTTTCCTGGTAAGTTCGCGAAATCTCTTTTCCGCGACTTCCGGCGGCAATGTGCGCGCCGAACCGAAGAATACAATCGTGTCCTTAACGTCGAATTTTTTAAGACGCGAATAGGGTTCGAGATATTCTGTCAGGATTCTTACAGACCTGCCCGGAGGCGAATTTAAGAACTCGAGATTTTTGTAAGCCTTTGGCGCTTTTTCTAAATGATCCATGTATTTTATAAACTTCTTCCTCCGTCAACAATGAAAATGTTGCCGGTTATGTATTTATTGTTAATTGATAAAAACTCTATTAAACCGTTTATGTCTTCACTTTTTCCGAATCTTTTCATCGGATATAATTTTTCTTCGTCCCTGTTCGCAGTCTTGTTTTCGTCGTCGTCAATCCAGATTGTTCCGGGGGCAATCGAGTTTACAAGAATATCGGGGGCGAGCCTCTTCGCCATTAATTTAGTAAGTTTTATTACGCCTGTCTTGGCAAGCGAATAAGGAATAAATCCCTGCCAGTTCTGAATTCCGCCGAGAGAAGATATATTGATTATGCTGCACGGCTTTTCGGGATTGTCCTTCATCAGTTTAGCCGCTTCTATGGAGCAGAACAACGTGCTCTTCAGATTTGAATCTATAAAGTCGTAAAAAATATCTTCCGTTATATCGAAAAAATCAACGTGTCCGAAAATCGCTGAATTGTTCACAAGCACGTCCAAACAGCCGTATGTTTTCTTAATCTCCGCAAAAGTATCCTTAATGCTGTCAATCTTCCGAAGGTCGGCTTTTACAGCCAGCGCCTTCACGCCTTTCGAGGTTATTTCATCTACGATGTTTTTGACGGCATTTTCATCCGAACTGTGGTAGTTCACAACCATATCGAAACCCAAATCCGCAAGTCTGAGGGCAATATCCCGTCCCAGCCTCCTTGCAGAACCCGTAACCATCGCGACTTTATTCAAATTCATATAATTAGTGCCCTTGGGACGACTCGAACGTCCGACAAACAGTTTAGGAAACTGCTGCTCTATCCACCTGAGCTACAAGGGCGTAACTTATAATTTACGAAATTTCATAATTTTATTCACGGATAAAATGACATTATATTTAAAAAAAATCGTAGAAAAACGTTGATTTTCGCATGTTTTAGATGGATTACAAAATCGAGTATCTCTGATGCCTTATTTCCTCGAAAAAAACGTAAGATATTTCATATATTATACTAAGGTTAGTTACTGAAAATCAGAGTTTAGATGATATTCTTAAATAAAGGAGAATGAAATAATTATAAAGCACAGATTTATTTTCACCTTTCTAGACTATTCCTCTTACTATATATTTTACGACATTCCTACAAGCATTTCTGTTCCATCGGACATAGTAATACCTTCCTCTTTGTTTTCTAATAATATCGGATCCCCAATATTTATAAATCCGTCTGTTTTAATTATTATAGACTGTTTATATCGATGACCTACACTATCATTAAAATACAAAGAATATAATAGAGTAGATATTTTTGCATCTGTTGGGACTCCAATTTCAAAAAACAAGAAAAAGTTCTTTTCCAAGTTTCCGTAATCAACATTTTCAGTAATACTTTGAATGCCTAATAAATTTAGCATTTTATTATTACCTAAAAATTTTAGATTAACATTATAGGCTCGTTCACCAGAATTAATTAAATTAAATTTACATCTTTTTATTGGAGAATATGAATTATCAGGAATTAATCTTGAATTAACTTGGAAATAGGGGCGAATAGAAATTAAATGTTCTTCTTTTTGAAGGTTAAGTTCTTCCTCCATTGTCAATATTTTCAGTTTACTAATTTTATCATCTTTTTTTGCTTTCTTTATTGTATGTAATAATGCCAAACCAGTGAATGAAACAACTAATATTTGAACAGATACGAGTAAATAATCCCAAAAGTCTTTTTTGTTTTCTTTATTGACTAATATTATCTTACCTTGTTTATCAGAGTTTGAATCGACATTAATCTCATTCTGATATTTATACATATAATCCAACAATGCTAATTCTGTTGAATCACAATTATTATTAGCTAATTTTAATATTAATTCATTGTTCATAGAATAGATATTAAAACCCAAATCGGATTTTTCAATATGAATATTCTTTTGAGTTGAATCAGATTTGTTATCTAATGCATAGGAGAATTGGGCACAGCTTAGTAAAATTAAAATGCAAATCCATAATTTTCTAATCATTATTATTAGTGTTTTAATTATCTGATTTATCTTGTCTCTTTAATTTAATAGGTTTCTTTTTTCTAAGACTTGTTAATAAACTATTTGATAAACTTTCTCTTAGCTCAATTCCGACATTTTTTTCTTTTAAAACACTTTCTATATCTTTAATTTTCAAATATAGGTAGTAATCATTAATGGTCTGAATATTCATCCACTTAATGAATGATAACAGTAATCCAGCTAAAGTTGTATATAACAAAACATAGGAATAATCTGTAATTGTAGTAATTTTTTTTAACGCAGTCTGTATGTAATCAGTATTATTCGTGATTTGCTCATTTAAATAATCCAATCGTAATCCATAAAAATATAATGAATCTCTATTCGCTATTATAAAATCGATTTTATTTTTTATATTTACATCTTTGGTTTTGTCTTTATACTTAAGCATTGTTTTGTGAAATTTTATAAATGTACTTAACATCGAATCCTTTGAAATGTTTTTATTGCCTATGGAGTCATAATTTATATTAATATTATTAGAATCGATTTGATTTAAAAATAATTCGAGATGATTAATACTTTGCTTCATCGAGTAGATATATTTTTGTGATTCAAGATGATATAACGCTCGTTGATTTTTATGATGTTGAACTTTCTCTTCTAAGTTTGTAGTTAAATAATCTGGGACAATGCAAACCAGAATTAAAATTAATCCACACAGATAAAAAATAAATTTATAAATATTGTCTGTAGGTATATTGGGAGCATTAAGCATATCAATTGTTTTTTAATATATGTAAAAGTATTACAGCCAAGCAATTGCATATTTCATAAAGTAACTTTATAGTACTTAATTTATTTATTTCTTTTAAAAGTAATTTTTGGGTCTTACTTGTTTAATAAATGTAATAAATAATAACAATAAAAACATCTAATAAATCTATCAAGCAAAATCCAATTAAAGCGCATATTTACAGCATATAATATAATAATATTATGACTTGATAATAAATGAGAAAACGTTAAATTGTAGTTAAAAATAGAAAAATATGGACAAAATTCTTTTAAAAGAAATAGATTATGAGTCCGATAATTCTCAGACATTAGGAACTAAAATAAAAATTGCAATAAGTATTAATGATATAGATTACAAATATGAATCTATAGCTATACCTTTTCACGAAATAATAGATCCACAAATTGGTTTTATAAGAAGATATAATTTTAAAATATATTCATTTAATCTTGGTGATGAGAAATCAATTAAATTTACTGTAACTCATTATATAAGATTTTATAATTGTTATAATGAATCAAAATTAATTGATTTAGAGTTTAGGACTGACAATATTGATTTTGTACAGTGTTATTATATAGACATTAACAATAGTGTTCACCTATTATCTGAATATGAAAGGCCATTCAAAGAACTTTATGATCAGTTTATACGTTCATTTCCGTTAACAGCAATATATAACAAATTATATGATTATCAGTATCCATATTTTGATAGAGAAAATAACAAAGTGATATATAATAAAATCAATAATTATGAGATAAGAGGACTTTTAAAAGATATTATTAATTCTGAAGACAATAATTTTAAATCTTACAAAGAAACGGCTGATAAATATTTAAAAGACCTAGAATTATTAATGAAAGACAATAATTATATCGTTGATGAAAAATTAAGTGAAATATTACGTTGTATAAGTATTAAGTTCCCAAATGAAAAACTTTGCTTTGAAATAAGCGAAATGGCTAATGGTGTTATCAGATTTGACGCTAATAGAGTATACGAAATGTTAGACAATATATTACTAAATAATGGTTCCGTCGGATTTTATTATAATGTACCTGAATTGGTTGATGCGGGTCTTTATAAAACCCAACTTAATGAGTATTTAAGTCTGAAGAATAAATAATATTTTATTCATCTCAACAAATACTTATAATATATTAGATATAAAAAAACAGACTGCAATTAAGCAGTCCAAGCCTTATTCGAAGTAAAATATGGGGATTTTAATTTAAATCCGGCTTATCTCAATATAGATATCGGTGCCTATTCCCCTCGAAAAAAACGAACGTATTTGTTATATTTGAAGACAATCCGAAAATCAAGAAAATCATTTTACAAACAAATTATAATCAATTTTATGAACACAAAAGAATTTATTGAACTCGAAGAAAAATACGGCGCGCATAATTATCATCCGCTCGATGTCGTTATCGATAAAGCGGAAGGTGTGTGGGTATGGGACGTGGACGGCAAGAAATACCTCGATTGTCTTGCGGCATACTCAGCCGTTAATCAGGGACACTGCCATCCAAGAATTATCAAAGCATTGAAAGAACAGGCTGAAAAAGTAACTCTTACATCAAGAGCATTCAGGAATAATCAATTACCGCTGCTCTGCAAGGAACTCTGCGAACTTACGGGTTACGAAATGGTTCTACCGATGAACTCGGGTGCCGAAGCGGTTGAAACCGCATTGAAAGCCGTAAGAAAATGGGGATATACAATAAAGAAAGTACCTGAAAATCAGGCTGAAATTATTGTATGCTCAAATAACTTCGCGGGAAGAACAATTTCAATCATAAGTTTTTCGACTGAAGAACAATATAAATTCGGTTTCGGTCCTTTAACACCGGGATACAAAGTTGTAAAGTACGGCGACGCGGCGGATTTCGAAAAAGCAATCACACCTAATACGGTCGCGTTCATAGTGGAACCTATTCAGGGCGAAGGCGGAGTTATAGTTCCCGAAGCAGGATATCTTAAAAAAACATTCGACCTCTGCAAAAAGCATAATATTCTTTTCGTTGCCGATGAAATTCAGTCAGGACTCGGAAGAAGCGGAAAGTTATTCGCATTCATGTACGAAGGCATTAAGCCCGACATGGTAACTATCGGAAAAGCGTTATCGGGAGGATGCTATCCCGTATCGGCAGTTCTTTCGTCAAGAGAAATTCTCGGAGTGTTCAATCCGGGAGACCACGGTTCGACGTTCGGCGGCAATCCGCTCGGATGCGCGGTGGCAAGGGAAAGTTTGAAAGTGCTCGTTGAAGAAAATTTAGTTGAAAAGTCATTCGAACTCGGCGAATATTTCAGGGATAAATTAAGAGCAATCAAGACCGACAGGATAAAAGAAATACGCGGCAAAGGACTTTTCATAGGCGTAGAACTGAAACCCGAAGCGGGCGGCGCGAGAAAATACTGCGAAGGACTTAAGAATCTCGGCGTGCTCTGCAAAGAAACTCATGAGAACGTAATAAGATTCGCTCCCCCTTTAGTGATTAAGAAAGAAGAAATAGACTGGGCGATAGAACAGGTGAATAAAGTACTGGCAAATTAAAAAAACAGTGTATAACGAAAAGGGAGTTCATTGAACTCCCTTTTTTCGTTTATGTATAAAACTTATTTTACAATCATCATCTTCTTAATATCGGAAAAATCTTTTGTCTGCAGTTTGTAGAAATAAATACCGCTGGCAAGTTTCGAGCCGTCGAACGTGACATTGTAGGTACCTGCATCCATGAAACCATCGTAATAGTTCTCAATTTCTTTTCCAAGCGCATCATAAATTTTCAGGGATACGTTTGTATTCTTAGGAATAGAGAATTTGAAGTTAGTCGACGGATTGAAAGGATTAGGATAATTCTGAGAAAGCGAATATCCGTTCGCGATTTCGGTTTGACTGTTAATGCCTGTGACGGCAGTCAGACCCATTTTTTTTGTATTGAGAACATTTGCCGAAGTGCTTAGAGGCGAACCCAGGAAATATGCAAACACGCCAATCTGACAATTGGCTGCAACCCACAAGGAAGAAACGTTATATGTCCACGTATGCGATTTTACTGTATTGCCTGCCCAGTGGCCGGTACTGAGCGATACACCTGCAGAGCCGTCAACCATATCCCTGACTACATGTTTATGCACATAAGAACTTCCGCCGGTGCAAGAACCATTGCCTGTCTGCGAATATATCAGATTATCTTCGAGCATTACGAAACTGATATTGACGTTAGTATCAAGGTCTCTTAATGAGGTTACATTTGCCGTAAGCACGAGTTGTCTTGTGCTTTCGTTATAACTTTTCACTAACTGAATTCTTACAGAAGGATCCCATCCCGCCTGATTCATAGTTTGGACGAGCCATGCGCCTCTATCGATTGCACCTGTATATCTTCCGACAACACCTGAGGGATAACCCGAATAACCCAATTGCGACAAAATTCCGTTCCCGTTAAAATTAACCCACGGGTCGCCTGTTCCGGCATATCCGTGGTATTCGAGAACAAGAGTATTCGGAAAATACTGAAGAACCGATTCGACAATCACGTGACCGCACGGGCACCACTGACACCAGGTTCCCGTACAAACTTCAAGCAGAACATTATTTGTATCTGTCTGCGCATTCACTTTCAGAAAAGACGCACCCGAAATGAGAACGGCTATTACAAAGATTGAAATTATTTTTTTCATTTTAAAATCCGATTTTATTTAATTCAATTTACTTTTTAAAACTTAACTATAATATTTTAGTAATTCAATAATTAAAAGATTATTAAAAAAAAGGGAGTTCTCAGAACTCCCTTTTCAACATCCTGAAAATAAATTATTTAATAAGAACCATTTTCTTTACTTCTTTATAATCTCCCGCATCAAGTTTATAGAAATACATTCCGCTGGCATATTTTGCGCCTTCGAATTGCGTAATATAAATCCCCTGATTCTGACGTCCTTCGAATAATGTTTCGATAAGTTGTCCCTTAACGTCATACACTTTAAGAGATACCTGTGAACTCTTCGGAAGCATATAAACTATATTCGTTACAGGATTGAACGGGTTCGGATAATTCTGCATCAAAGCAAAATGAGTCGGAACTTCAGTACCTGTTCTTGTAACTGCCAGAATTGTTCCCAGAGCAACGGAGAATCTTCCCCACTCGCTCGCGCTCGCGGGAACGAAATTACTCGTTGTAGCGGGAGCCGTAGCAAGCGATGAACCCGATTTATCGAATATTGTATACGGATATGTGGAACCTCCGTTTGTGGAAAGTTGAACCTGCAATCTATCGGCATATCCTGTATAGACAGCATAGGCATAATTGAATCTGATTGAATCGGTAAGGTCAAGATTATTATAAACTCTTGTATTAAGATAATCATTTTGTCCGCTGCCTGAATAACTGTAGAAAGGCAAGGTCACGCATTTTGAACCCGGGAATAAAGGTCCGTTAGCGCCCGTAAACTGAGACCAGGTAACACCTGCATCAGGATTCGATATGCTCCAGCCTGACGGCGGGAAAGAACTTTCAAATACTTCAAAATTGAATCCCGCATCGATATTATCCGTCTGCGGAGTATTGAAAAACATTTTATTGTTGTAGAAATCGCCTTCCGGACGGTGCATTGCTTTCAATCCCGCTACGTCGGGTGTGATTCCGCGATTTCCTGCATCAAGCGCCCAGCGTCTGCCTTTATCGCAGTTCATGACTTCTTTGTTAACGTCGTTTTGAACGTATGCCACTGTATAGACAAGCGAATCAATCCATTCTGTTTCTCTTTTGTATTTGTAAGTGTAATTATATGTTCCGACGGTTGTAGGAATTGCAAATCCGTTTGTGTCGGGATACATTCTGCGGAAAATATCCTTGAATGAAGTTTCACCGTTTGAACCGCCTGAATAACTTCTTATTCTTTCAACAGCATTTACGCGCAGTTTGTAGTTGCCCGCAACCAAAGGAGACACAATGTTAATTGTAATATCCGATTTAATTGAATCGCCCGCGATACGTGAATCGGTAACGTGGATTCCGATAGGTGTACCTTTATTCAATCTTGTATAGAAAGGAACGCCGAATTGAACGTCAGGGGGACTATAAGGGAAAATATGTAAATATGTTCCGTCCATATCACCGTCAGGAACTCCGTTTACGCCGTAATATCTGATTCTGTTGCTGCACTGTACGGTGTTGTAGAGATACATCGGGTCATTATTGGAACCCGGCCACCAGGCATGATATCTGATAATACAAAGTGAATCCCAGTGCGCGCTCTGGAATGCATCAAGGTACGGAGTATTTGCCGCGCAGGGTCCGCAATTCCACTGAGTATATGCCTCAATCAGAACATTTCTTCTGACGCCGGGCAGGTAATATGTATACTGGGTTAATGTATCGTTTGCTTTGTTCATGTCCGACGCCCATGTTGAATAGATTTTCATATTCAACGGAGTATTCGGAGTAATTGTAAGACTGTCAAACACGACATTTATACCTGTACCGCTTGCGACGGATGAAACGGATTTTGTACTTGTATAAGCGCCGGCTGTCATGACAACGTTAAAACCGCTAGCAGTCGTAGAACCGACATTCATTACCGTTGCTGTCGGAGCCACTTTAAACGTAGCAGTACCTGCAAAGGAATAATTAGTATCCTTCGGGATATTAACGGATGTAACTGTCACGTCATTTGTGTACTGATTACCGATGGAAAAATTATCGACGTACAGATTGTTACCGTAATTGTTTGTGGTCACAAACTGCACCGCGATATTGTTAATAACCGCAGGCTCGGGAGATTGATAATTAAATGCAAAAATGCAAAGAGCCGCGATCAGGGAAAAGAGAAATACTTTCTTCATTTTCGTAATTTTAAATTTTCGAAACAATTATTTAAAAGTAAATTTAATAATATTAAAATTCAATTTTGTTTTTCTATTAGCAATTATTTTTTAAAAATTAAAATTAGTCATTATAATTTTCGAATATTAATGTCATTTAAATTTCACCGTTTCGGATTTTTCCCATAAACTATAGAAATAAGATTTACATGCCGTTGCAAGACCGTCATGCTCGATATAGAGCAATGTTAACCCGTTTCCATCCCGTGTATTTTGCTGAAGCGGAAGTATGACGCGCTTCCCGTCCGAGACCATCATCTTAATCGGAAGATATTTTACAACTTTTGCCTGCTGTCCAAGTTTAATAAGTTTCTTAAGATATTCCTGAAGCCAGTCCTGACCGCTCAGTTCGCCGGATTCATATATATTTTTGCAGGCAACTCCTCTTTTAATAAGGTTAGATTCTTCTTTAACCTGTTCGGTAAGTCTGTCCGAAGTATCGCAGACGTATGGTCCTTTGTTGAATGTAAGAAAATCCGTTTTAGATTCACGAAGAGTGCGTATGTATCTGTTCTGTATCTGATCCTTGTCTTTCATTATTTCGATGAAATCGAGCGGAGAAGTATAATTCTTGCTCTTTTCATAAACAGGATATAACGACTTTATCAGTTCGTCTTTAATTTTATTTCTTTTTTCATATTCATTCCTGCATTCTTCGTTATATTTTTCAAAGACTCTCTGGAAAGCGGTTTTTGGTTCAACCGCTTCATAAAACTTTTTCTTGCCGGCATATCTCTCTACACAAATACCTCTTGCAACCATTTTCTGGAGAATCTCATAAATTTTTGTGCGGGTTATATCGACGGAATTTTGAATTTCCGACGCGGTAAAACTTTTCTTATTAAGAAGAATCAAGTAGACTTTCGCTTCTCTTTCAGTCAATCCGAATTCCACGAATTTACTAATCTGCGCTGTGTTTTCTTTTGTCATAATTTTCGATAAGAAAAATACCCCCTGTGAGGGGATACATAATAAATTTCTTAAAATAATTCCGAATGTCAATACTAATTTTATTTCATACCCCCCCTCGGGGGATATAAGTCAGTACATATAAATTAAGAAAAAAAAAAGAGCGTCCGGGAGGACGCTCTTAAAACTGTTATGTAATATATTGAATCTATTTAATAAGCATCATCTTTTTAGTTTCCGAATAATCGCCCGATGTAATTTTATAGAAATATATACCGCTTGTCAGCATCGAAGCATCGAAATTCACGAAATGCAGCCCCGCCGATTTTCGTTCGTTCAGCAGAACTCCTATTTCACGCCCAAGAACGTCATATACTTTTATCATAGTCATACCCGGCTTTGACAGGCTGAAATTAATTGTCGTCACAGGATTAAAAGGATTCGGGTAATTCTGATATAATTTGTATGAAAACGACTGTCCAGTTTCATTCCCGGTGCCGGTGGCATTAGTTACAAGAAATTTAAAATGACCGAGCGGAGCGGTAAGGGGTTTACTTACCAATCTGCCGCTGTTCGAGGACGCGGATATCCAGTAATAGACATGTGTGTTAAGCGGCTGAGGCGGTATATACGCCCTGAATGTATCCGCGGATTGAGTCATGTATGCCATAGTATATCCGAGCGAAGTATCGGTGCTCCAGTATAATTTAGCGGATGGAACTCCGCTTTTGCTTTTTATAAGCGCTTTTACTTCGTAAGGCGTAGTTGTATTGTTTGTATTTCTAATACCCGAATGAGAAATAAATATCGGTTCGTAGACACCGATTTCCTTTGATATACAGTGAATTGCTCCTGACGAAGGAATGCTTGCATTACAATCTATTCCGATTACTTTGTACCCCGGCATTGCTTCCCTGTAAATTCTCAGCGCAGTTGTATCAAGCGAAAATCCATAGATTGGTACAAGTACTGTCTTATTTACTATCAGCGAATTTGTATATGTGTAATAATCGGAACTCGGCGGATATTGACCTGACGGGCTCGGAGGCATAGGTATCCTCACGATTTTATAAGGTCTGTTGTAACACGTAAGATAATTATTCAGTATGTACTGAAGATTCAATTCTATTTGAGGTCCGTCGGCAGCACCAAGAGGATACTGACCTATCATAAGTGTTTCTTCGTCAAGCAGTTTCATGTGCATATCGATGTGATGAATTCCGTCGTAGGGCAAAACGTCCATAAAGACGTATCGTTTTATACCCATATACCTGCTCATCATAGTATCTATTTCCGCTTCCGTCTTGCCCGGATTTTCATTCAGAATCAATTTTGACGAGAATGCAGTTCCATTCCCGTCAACCATAAAGTTACCGCCCGTAGCGGTAAGATTGTTCGGCGAGTTTATCATCTGATGAAGCGGGACATTGAAAAATCTCGCTATCGGAACGGGCAGAGTATCGTCAAGAGGACGCGGACGATTGTATATCCATTCAACCATTCTGAGGGAATCGGCATCATTCGTATACACACACCAGGGGCCGTAATCCCTGCACCAGACCGTATTAAACGGTTTTATCAAAAAACTCAGATTTACAAGCGGCACTCCGTTCGATGTCAGAGTTGATTTAACCGAATTGGAATCATTGCACACAATAATAAGTTTACATTCCTGCTGTATATATTTTACCATCTGCGACAGAATCGTAGTATAATTTGTCCATGTAATCATAACAGATTGAAACTCTTCGAACTCAGCCATCGTTCTTACACGTGAGTAAGGAGGATTAAAATCATCGGTCAGGCTTTTCGGAGGAACATAAGTTTTGTAAATCTTCAATTCTTCCGGCGTCATGTAGTTAGGAAGGTCCTGCGAAAATATGTTTGCACTTAACGACAGGAGAAATAAAATAAAGAAAACCTTTTTCATGAGTGAAAATTTAAACTGCTGTTTTGAAAATCTTTTATTGTAAATACGGATAATCTTTGTTAAGATAATTCCCGGCATAATCCTCAACGGCATCGTTTATGTCCGTCATCTTGCCTGTATATCCCGCTTTATGGAGTTTATTCATATCTGCCTGAGTGTAGTCCTGATATTTTCCTTTCAGAACATCCGGCATATCGAAATACTCAATGTTTTCCTTTACCCCGAGAACTTTGAAAACAGGTTTCACGAAATCGTTGAATGAATTTGCTTTGCCCGTTCCGATGTTGAACAAACCGTTTACGTTTCTGTTTTCTCCGAGAAACATTGTCATATTAACCGCGTCCTTTACATAAATGAAATCTCTGCTTTGTCCGCCGTCGCTGTATTTTGCCGAATCGGATTTAAACAATCTCGCCTTGCCGTTTTCCTTTATCTGCTTGAAACATTTATTCACAATGCTTCTCATATCGCCTTTGTGATATTCGTTCGGACCAAACACATTGAAATATTTCATTCCTGCGATGCTTGAAAGAAATCCTTCGCTTGAAGCCCAGAGATCGAAAAGATGCTTTGAGTAACCGTAAGGGTTAAGCGGTTTGAGGGTGTGAAGTTTTGTTTCATCGTCTATGTACCCGTTTTCACCGCTGCCGTAGGTTGCCGCTGAAGAAGCATAAACAAACCTTATATTATTATCGACACAATGGTTGCAAAGGAATTTTGTATATTCGTAATTATTTCTGAGAAGATAATTCATGTCAAGTTGCGTTGTGGAACTGCATGCGCCGAGATGATACACAATATCGACTCTGTTTTCTTTAAGGAAACCCTCGTGCACCATGTGACCGAAATCATCCTTATCGAACACATCAAGAAATTTCAGCGGTATCAGATTCTTATATTTTTCATTTTCGCCGAAATGGTCGACTATTACAATATCCGTTATCCCCTTTTTATTCAAAGCCCAAACGAGGGCACTTCCTATAAATCCCGCACCGCCGGTTACAATTATCATAATTTAATTTTTATTTCAACAACTGTTTTAAAATATTCTTTTCTGTTAAAACCTCTATCTATAAAATTAACATTTTCTTTCTGACTTTTAAAGAACAACTTTTGTGACGCTTTTTTGGAATCGAGCCAGTCAAATTTGCTGTGTTCTGCAGACAGTTTCACGTCTTTGCTGTCAACTTCGCAAACGAAAAGCGGCACAAGGCTGATTGAATCGCTTTTGGGCGAATAGAAACTTGTTGTGTGCGGAAGAACGAAAAGCCTTTTCGGCTCAAGCCCTGTTTCTTCAATGACTTCCCGCAGCGCCGTTTCGTAAGCCTTTTCGCCCTTCTCTATTCTTCCGGTAACTATCTGCCAGATACCCGGATACAGATTATCGGTTTCGCTTCTCTTAATAACGAGAAACTTTCTCCCCTTTTTGGCGGGGAAATATACGTAACACTCAATATATACGGAATTTACTTCAGGCAATTTATAAAAATGTTAAATTTAAAATGTTAAATTTTAAATTTTAGAAATATCAGAACATTCAGAAAAACACCGAACCGGGACATTCAGAAAAACACCGAACCGGGACATTCAGAAAAACACCGAACCGGGACATTCAGAAAAACACCGAACCGGGACATTCAGAAAACACGGTGCCGAAAAAATAGATTTGAAAAAGCATTATTCCTTTAAAGATCCCCGCTAAGAACATGCGGGGATGACAGGACGATTATGTTTTTCGGTTGTCTCTAATTGTTAATCGCTAATCGCTAATCGTTAATCGTTAATTGTTAATCGTTAATTGCTAATTGCTAATCGTTAATTGCTAATCGCTAATTGCTAATTGCTAATCGCTAATCGTTAATTGCTAATCGTTAATCGTTAATCGTTAATCATTAATTGCTAATCGTTAATTGCTAATTGCTAATCGTTAATCGCTAATCGTTAATCGCTAATCGTTAATTGTTAATCGCTAATTGCAAATCGTTAATTATTAATTACTAATTATTAATTACTAATTGAATCAGTGCGCCTCAAACCAGTTCTTTCCTATCCCTACCTCGACTTCGACCGGTACATTAAGTTTAATCGCATTCTTCATCTCGCGGAGCACAATTTTTTTAACTTCTTCGAGTTCCGATTTTTCGACTTCGAATACAAGTTCATCGTGCACCTGCAGAAGCATTCTTGATTTTAATTTTTTCTCTTTGAATATCGAGTGAATTTCAATCATCGCGATTTTTATCATATCCGCGGCAGTGCCCTGTATCGGCATATTGATAGCCGCGCGCTCCGCTTCCGCTCTGACAGTATTATTCTGATTGTTGATTTGCGGGAGATATCTTCTGCGTCCTTTCAGCGTTGCAACATATCCGTTTTCATGCGCGAATTTCTTTGTCTTTTCAAGATATTCAAATACTTTCGGGAATTCCTGAAAATATCTGTCAATGATTTCTTTTGCCTCGGTATTCTTAATTTCAAGCCGTGTTGCAAGTCCGAAAGCGCCTATTCCGTATATGATTCCGAAGTTGACTTCTTTTGCTTTTCTTCTTCTGTTGGGAGTTACTTCATCTTTCGATTTAAGTTTAAAGACTCTCATTGCTGTTTCGGTATGTATATCCCTGTTCCTCTTGAATGCATTTATGAAATTCTCATCTTCCGAAAAATGAGCCATCACGCGGAGTTCAACCTGCGAATAGTCAGCGGATAGAATAACATAATCATCGTTCTTCGGTATAAATGCTTTCCTGATGCTTCTTCCGGTATCGGTTCTTACGGGTATATTCTGTAGATTAGGGTCTGTGCTTGAAAGTCTGCCAGTCGAAGCGCCTATTTGATTAAAAGATGTATGAACTCTGCCCGTAACCTGACTGACTGCATTCAGCAGCCCGTCAATATAAGTCGATTTAAGTTTTGCAAGCATCCTGTATTCAATCAAATTTCCGGCTATCGGGTGCATATATCGTAAATCTTCAAGCACGGATATGTCGGTTGAAAAACCCGTCTTTGTTTTCTTTGAAAGTTGTAGCCCGAGTTTTTTTGTAAGTATCTCTGCCAGTTGGCTTGTGGAATTGATATTAAATTTACTGCCTGCAAGTTCATAAATCTTATCTTCGTATTCTTTAATGTACTTTACAATTTCTTTATCGAGTATGTTAAGAACTTCCGTACTTACTTTTATTCCTTCATACTCCATATCTCCGAGAACCTTAATGAGCGGGAATTCGACTTCCTCGCAGAACTTAAGCAGGTTTATTTTCTGCAGTTCATATTCGAGCCTGTGATGAAGTTGCAGCGTAATGTCGGCATCCTCCGCAGCATATTCCGTGATTTTGTCAATATCCACGTCAGCCATGGAAATTTCATGCTTACCTTTGCCTATAAGTTCATCGATATGGATTGTTTTATACTTCAGCCATTTCTCGGCAAGGTCATCCATATTGTGGCGCCCTTCGGGATTGAGAATGAAAGAGCCTATCATCGTATCGAAATAAATATTCTGGATTTCCACTCCGTAATTTTTCATTATCATGTAGTCGTATTTCAGGTTCTGCCCTGTCTTCATCACTTTCTTGCTTTCAAGCAGAGGTTTTATTTTTTCGACTACGATATTAACTTCGAGGCCTTTAGGTTCGGTTTCTTTATGCGTCGAAAAAAGTTCGCCTTCCGCCGCAAGTTTCTTTTCATATTCACCGTATACGGGAATGTAAAACGCCTGATGTTCCTGCGATGCAAGCGATATGCCGACGAGTTTTGCCTCAATTGGATTCAGTCCCGTCGTTTCGGTATCGAAAGAAATTAATTCTTCAGTTAATAATTTTTTTACGAGTTTTTCGAGATTGGCAATAGTTTTTATCGTGTAATAATCATGTTTGACTTCGGCGGCAGATTTCAAATCTTTTTTCTCTTCGGGAATTAAGTCTTCGACCTTCGCGCCTTTGATTGTGATTTGAAGCGACGGAGCGTCGTCAGATTTAGGTGTATCTTTTTTCTCCGATGTAAATTTCAGTCCGGCGCCGAATTTTCTGGCAAAAGTTTTCATTTCTAGTTCATCGAATCTTTTTGCAAGCGATTCCTTATCGGGCTCGGTTCTAACAAGATGATGAAAATTCGTATCCATCGGAACTTCGGTATTTATAGTAACAAGATGCCTCGCAAGATATGCGTTCTTCTTGTCTTTTATAAGCATTTCTTTCAGTTTCGGTTTTTTTATCTTATCGATATTTTCATAAACGCCGTCAATCGAGCCGTATTCCTGTATCAATGCTATCGCTGTTTTTTCACCTACGCCCTTTACGCCGGGAATATTATCTGCCGTGTCGCCCATCAATCCAAGAACATCTATAACTTTATCGGGAGTCACGCCGAATTTCACCTTAACGCCTTCTTCACCTACTATTTCAATATCAGAGACCTTGTTTCCGGTTGAGGTTCTTGAAGGTTTGTACATAAAACTCTTATCGGAAATTAATTGCATATAATCTTTATCGGGAGTAACCATATAACTGTTAACGCCTTCTTTTTCAGCCTGCTTTACGAGCGTTCCGATAATATCATCCGCTTCGTAACCGCCAAGTTCGATTGATGGAATATTGAAAAGTTTTACAATCTCTTTGACTTCGTTAATCTGCCAGGGCATATCATCTGGAATATCGGCTCTTTGCGCTTTATACTGCGGAAATTCTTTATGCCTGAAAGTAGGCTGTTCAGTATCGAAACAAACTGCTATATGGTCGGGTTTTTCATCTTCAAGAATTTTAATAAGTGAATTTACAAAACCATAAATTGCGGAAACATTATTTCCTTTTCCGTCCTTGAGCGGTCTGCCGATCATAGCAAAATAGGCGCGGTAAATCATCGCCATTGCGTCTATTAGAAATAATTTTTCTGCCATTTTAACCTCTGTTTATTACTTTTTTATAAAAATATTCAAATATATACTTAAGAGCAATCTACAATCTTCAATCTTCAAACTTCATTTATCAATACTAAAACAACTTAAATTATCAGAAAAATCCGGTATATGAAATTATTGTCTTTAGATTCAATACTTAACCAATATATTGTTTAATAATTTGAAACATGGCAAAACTAATTAATATTTTTAATAATTGAGAATTGAAGATTGAAGATTGTCATTGTTTTTTTAAAACAATGATGGATAGGTCATCGCTTAATCGCGCATCGAGCATGAATTTTTCTATTGAAGCAACAATTGAATCGCCGATTTCGTTTACGGGCTTATTATACAGACCGCTCAGAAGAGAAAACAGGCGCGGGCTTCCGTAAAACTCTCCTTTTTCCGTTCTTGCTTCCGTAACTCCGTCGGAATAAGCAACGAGTATATCTCCGCTGTTGATTTCATAAATATTCTCTTTATACTCCGCGCTTTTCATCAGACCGAGCGCGATGCCGCCTTTTTCAAGTTCTTTTACGCCGTCTTTATTGAAAACAATCGCGGGAAAATGTCCGGCATTTACTATTTTGATTAATCCCGTTCCGGGTGTAACTTCAAAATAAATCAGTGAAGCGAAAATATTCCTTAGATTTTCTCTGAAGAAAATATTATTCACTTTTGTTACGAGTGTAAGTGCGTCATAGTCGGGAGCAAGAGCGCGTATCGTTGCCTGTAGTTTTGTTGTCAGCAATGCGGCATTCAGCCCTTTACCCGCAACATCAGCCATCAGAATTCCGGTTCTTTTATCATCGATATGAAGAAAATCCACAAGGTCGCCGCAGACTTCGTTTGCAGAACGCGAATACAGCCATACTGACCAGCCTTCGAGATACGGATTCCGGTCGGGCATTAACGCCTGCTGAATTTTCCTGCCCGCTTCAAGTTCGTCGCGGGCAAGAAGTTTATCTTTGAGTTCAAGCATGAGTACAAACAATACAATTGCTCCTCCGAGCAAAGCCCGGCTCATAGAAACTTTAATATCGGCATCCGAAGATGTTATTTCAAAATTGCCGGAAATAAAAATGAGCAGCAAACCGGCTAAAAGCAGAAGCCTTCTTGTCGGAGTCAGTTTCAAAATCATGCTTTTCAGAATCCATACGGTAACAAAAAACCCCTTTTTAAACGGGCTCATCGTTTCGAGTTGTTTCTTTTTTTCCGCGCTGATGTAGAACTCTTTCAGTTCTTTTATATCCCTGTAGAAGTTTTTAAAAAGACTGTCTTCATAAAGGTCTTCCTTTATAGTATTCCTGAATCCGGGTTCTTCCGATGATTTATTTGTATTATTTGAATCCATTCTTAAGTAATATACGGTATTTTGTTATATTTGTTATAAAACGCTGTATTATTAATTTTGATAAATCAAAGTATTTATGAAACCCATATATTTATCAAAAAAATGAAAATAAATGTAAATTATTTTGAATTATTTTTTATTGTTTTAAAAGATATTTTGTTATATACATTGGGTTAACGGCTGTAAAGTTATTCTTTTAAATTAAAAATCGTATTTTGAAGGTAAAAAAAGTTAAAGTACTGAAGTTTGACGGGGACTGTCTCAGCAGCGCGGAAAATATATTTAAGGCAGTCAATATAATTATGTCTGAAAAGGAATTTCCCGCAGTAGTTATTTCGGCATTCGAAGGAATGACCGACCTGCTGATTGAAGGTATCGATAAGGCAAAAGGCAAAGAACAGAATGTAAGCGATACGATAAGCATACTTACGGAAAATCATTTTAACATAGCGCAGGAATCGATAAAGAACGACAAAATTTTCAATAAGACAATCGCGGATATCACTATACAGATAAAGAAAGCAGAAAGGCTGCTCTACGGTGTGGCTTATACGGAAGAAATTACGGAAGCCGTGAGAGCGTACATTTTGAGTTACGGCGAGAGAATAGCCGCAAGTATTTTAGCGGGCGTGCTCGAAGACAACGGCTGCGATTCGAGAGTAATAGAAACGGATAAAATCGGTCTTGTAACCGACGAGAGTTTTGAAAACGCAATCGTGAATCTGGAAGAGTTCAAGCGTAACTTCAATTTTACTGCGCACAATATTATTAATACGGGTATCATTCCTATATTCACGGGATTTTTCGGAAACACGCCTGAAGGTAAAGTTACTACATTCGGAAGACGAGGAGCGGATTACACGGCGTCCGTGATTGCATACGGATTCAATGCAACGCAGTTGGAAATCTGGAAATGCAACACCGCATTCATGAGCGCTGACCCGGATATGGTAAAGAATGCAAGAATAATTGAGAAACTTTCATACTTTGAAGCGGCTGAACTTGTTTATTTCGGGAAAAGAGCACTCCATCCGCTTACAATTGAACCTGTAGCGGGGGCTGAAATTCCAATTCACATAAAAAACCTTCTGGACTCCGAAGGCAAAGGGACGATGATAGCACAGGATGCTTATATTGAAGAAAATATTATAAAGAGCGTTTCACAGAACGATAATATTTCGATGATAAGAATTAACGGAACGGGTATAGGATACAAGCCGGGACTGATAAGAAAATTCAGCAACGCTCTGGCAGCGGAAAATATTAATATTTTTGCAACCGTTAGTTCACAGACCACAATTAATCTCATTATAGAAAATCAGGATGCCGAACAGAGTTATGAAATTCTCAACCGGTACAAAGGCAAGATTATAGAGAAGATAGATTTCGTAAGGAACATAGCGCTCGTGGCTGTTATAGGCGAAGGGCTTGTCAAGAAGCGCGGCATTTTCGCAAGAATACTGGGAGCGGTATCTGATGAAAAGGTAAACGTTGAGATGGCGTCAGCAGGAGCATCGGAAGTAGCGATATATATAATTGTGCCGAAGGATGAACTGAGCGACACCGTTAACGCAATTCACGAAGAATTTTTCGGCGGGAAATAGACCTTAACATTTTTAAACTTGAAATTCATTTACAAATCAGAACTTGCAGTTAATCTGATTCAATTAATATTTTTAAAGAACATTTCGAGTTTTCTCTCGTCAAGTTTGCAGTTCGTTCTGACCCCGCTGCAAAGGTCGACGCCGTAAGGCATTACTGATTCGATTGCACTGCGAACGTTATCGGGATTCAACCCTCCCGCAAGATAAACGGGAACTTTTGATTGTTCGACAATTTTCCGGCTTAATTTCCAGTTATGAACTTTACCTGTTCCACCAAGTTCTTTTATTTTCAGGTTGGGATTACCGCTGTCGAGAAGAAGCGCGTCGGCTAATTCAGAATACATTACCGCCTCATCGATCGAACCTTCATCGATTACATGAATAACCTGAACAAGTTTTATGTTTAAAAGACTTTTTCGAAGAGACTTATAATTTTCAACATTGATTCTGTCAACAAGTTGAATTGTATTTGTTCGCGTACGCAAATGGTGACTTACTATTTCCGCCGGAGATATTTCACTTGTAAGCAAAAAAGTATCGATATTATCCGGAACACTGCCGGCAATTTCAAGTATCTTATCATCCGTAATGACACCGGGACCGCTCGGCATTTTACCTACAAGACCAATGGCATTCGCTCCGTACTTTATCGCAAGATTCGCTTCATCTACAGAGCTTATACAACAAATTTTAACTTTCATGATAAATCCTCAAAATTTAATATGTTTCCGGTTTTTCCGCTATTATTCCGGCATCAGATACAATACCGCAAAATAATTATTTTTGCAAAAATATGTCCGCTGTAACTGCCTTTGAATAAAAATAATTCAATGCGGCAAGAAATGATTTGTGAACGTATTCCGATTTTATAATTTCGTCATTAATTGACATGTCTTTAGTCGCGCATGCGTCCCCTATCAACGTACAGTCAAATCCAAAATCTTTTGCGGCGCGGACTGTCGCATCCACGCACATATGAGTCATCATACCGCAAACGACGAGTTCCGAAATATTCAATGAGCGAAGATATTCGAGCAAGCCTGTTTCCCGGAAACTATTCGGGAAATGTTTTACAAATATTTTTTCTCCTTCAAGCGGCTTAACCAACTCATGAATTTCCGAGCCTTTTGTATCAGGGAGAAAGAAAGTTGCCGACGGGCTGAGCGCAATATGCTGAATATATATAACAGGCAGTTTATCATTCCTGAATTTATCAAGAATCTTTTTTGCATTTTCCGCCGCCTGCATGGAGCCGTTGAGAGGATTCCTTCCGCCGTCAAAATAGTCGTTCTGTATATCGATGATGAGGAGTGCTTTCATATATTTTAAAATTAGTATTATTTCGGGAATAACATAGAAGTGCCTTTTCTTACATACAAGTCAATATATAGTATGAAAGTAATTGAATGAGAGTTTTTGAAATAATATTTTTACCTTTATAGGATTCTATTCCGGCATTATCCAATCAGTATGGATAAATTTCGATTCATCATCAAAACATGCCGATTTATTGCGTAAAATCGCTGCAAGCGCTGCCAGTTCTTCGGGCGTTTCGACGGGTAAATTTATTTTGTTATTATTCTGCAATATAACCGATATAGAGCCCCTATTTATTCCCGGCTGCCATGCCAGAGCATAGTTTTTTATTGGTATTTTCATTGCTGTATATGTTTTTTAAAAAAACAAATTTAAACTAATCGAAGAACATTATTGAGGAATATTACCGTCATCCAGTTTCTCTATAGTCTTTACGGTAATTATTTTATAACCTGTATATTCAGGAATCGTAATTTCAGGACTTATTTTTCCCGTGACTTTAATAATCTGTCCTACATGCGGTTTTAGAATTTTATCTTCCTGAAACGGATGCAAATTTTCATCGGACGTAATTCCAAATTCCGCATTATATGTTTGCAGAAAGTACACAATGCCTTCACTGTGAGTTCCAATGGCAACGTGTTTGGAATACAAAAAACCTTTGAGAGTTTCCATAATCGTTCTCCTTTTTTTTATGTTAGCAAAAGTTAATGTATGTTGTTTATTAATAATTGTCAACATATTTTAACATATATTTGATGTTACCATATTAATATATTCAATTGAAAAAAGGATGTTTTTGACTATATACTACGTTTTCAATCAATTTTTGCTGTCACACAGAATGCCGAATTGGAAATTAACTGCCTCAATTTATTAGATGATTCACAGAATATGGAACAATACGGTAAGAGTTTTTTGAATTTATTTTAACAACTAATGAAAATCGACAAATAATTTTCATGATTTTATGTTGAACACCGAAGTATGCTGAAAAAGAATTTGACGATAAACAGTAATAATTGAAGATTGAAGATTGAATGTGTGCCCCGTGGAGGATTCGAACCTCCAAAGCCAGAACCGGAATCTGATGGTTTATCCATTAGCCTAACGGGGCTTTATTGAATTTATTAATAATAAAATAATCAATATTATTATAATATTAAGTCTATTTTTGAGGAAGAAAAACTTGAATCGTTTTAATTAGAATATGTTTATAAGCATATAAATTAAAAAACAAAAACAATGAAATACAAAAAACTGGGAAACAGCAATCTTGAAATATCCGGCATCGGTCTCGGATGCATGGGTATGTCGGAGTTCTACGGCAAGGGCGACGATAAGGAATCGATAGAAGTCATTAAGAAGTCGTTCGAACTGGGAATAACTTTTTTTGATACAGCCGATATGTACGGAGTAGGTAAAAACGAAGAACTCGTCGGAAAAGCAATAAAAGATATCAGAGACAAGATAGTTTTGTGCACAAAATTCGGGAATATGAGGGGAGCGGACGGAAGTTTTCTCGGAGTGAACGGCTCTCCCGACTACGTAAAAAAATCATGCGAAGACAGCCTTAAAAGGCTGAACGTCGATGTGATAGATTTATATTATCAGCACAGAGTCGACCCGAACACTCCAATCGAAGAAACGGTTGAGGCAATGTCGCAACTTGTAAAAGAAGGAAAAGTCAGATACATCGGACTCTCCGAGGCTGCCCCTGATACAATCAGAAGGGCGCACAAAGTCCACCCGATAAGCGCATTGCAGACGGAATATTCTCTCTGGACGCGCGACCCGGAAAACGAATTGCTTGATTTATGCAAGGAACTCGGTATAACGTTCGTTGCATATTCACCAATCGGGAGAGGCTTTCTTTCGGGCAGATTTAAATCGCAAAGCGATATTCCGTCCGACGATTACAGAAAATTCCAGCCAAGATTCGCCGAAGAAAACATGGACCACAATTTAAATATTGTCCGCGAACTGGAAATTATTGCAAAAGAAAAGAACTGTACCGCTGCTCAACTGGCTCTTGCATGGGTAATGGCGCAGAGGGAAAATATAGTCCCGATTCCCGGAACAAAAAGAATAAAATATCTCATTGAAAATGCCGCGGCAATTGATATTCAATTGTCCGAAAAAGAAATAGAGACCATAAATAAAATTATCCCTCCGGGCTACACAAAAGGACTGAGATATCCCGAGGCAACAATGAAGGCTTTAAACAGGTAATGAACCTATTCTCATTTTAAAACCGGAAATCCTGAATATAAAGGTATTTCCGGTTTTTATCATACGCTCCAAAAGTAACAATTAAACCTTTTTCATTTTATTTTGTCTTATTATAAAATCATAATATGGAAATAAAAAATATTCAACATTTGTCAAGAAGAGCGGGTTTCGGAATGAACTTCGAAGATGCCATTATTTATAGGGATAGCAGCAGGCAGGAAGCAGTAAAGAAAATATTCTCGGATTCTACTGAATACAAACCTATACAATATGAGTACATAACGAGTATGAGCGATATAAAAGACAGAATAACCGAAAAAGACAGAATAACCGAAAAAGACAGAAAAGAAGAAAAGAAAAAATCACGCCTCGAGATAAAGGACCTGAATCTCCTATGGATTGATAAAATGGTAAATGACAAGGCTCAACTTAGAGAAAAAATGACTCTATTCTGGCACGGACATTTCGCGTGCCGTTCCGCTATTGCTGATTTTAATCTGAGGCAGAATAATCTTTTCAGAATTCGTGCTCTCGGCAGTTTCAGGAATTTACTTCATGATATTTCAAAAGATCCGGCAATGCTCGAATTCCTGAACAATAAACAAAACAGAAAAGGACATCCTAATGAGAACTTTGCACGCGAACTGATGGAGTTATTCACTCTTGGAAGAGGCAATTATACTGAACAGGATATCAAAGAATCGGCACGCGCATTTACCGGATGGTCTTTTGACGATTCAGGAGGATTCGTGTTCAACAAAAAACAATTCGACGACGGCGTCAAAACATTCAGAGGAAAGACGGGAAATTTCACGGGTGAAAATATTATCGACATGATTCTTGACGACAAAAAATGCGCAGAATTTATAACGAAAAAAATTTACAGATATTTCGTAAACGAGGATATAAGCGAATCATCCGTAAAAGATTTTGCGGACATATTTTACAGGTCGGATTACGACATCGAGAAACTTCTGCAATCAATTTTTTTGTCGGACATTTTTTTTGAAGAATCCAACAAAGGGAATCGCATAAAATCTCCTGTCGAATATATTGTGGAAATAATGAGAACATTGAAAGTTGATATGCAGGACAAAGAATCTTTAATTGTAATTGAAAAAAGCCTCAATCAGTTATTATTCTACCCTCCGAATGTAGCAGGCTGGCAGGGCGGAAAATCGTGGATTGATACATCCACGCTTCTTTTCAGACTCCGGCTTCCTGAATTGATTTTTAGAAGTTCCGAAATTGAATTTTCATATAAGAACAGCGATAATGTTACTGAGATGGGAAACAAGAAAAACTATACGAATAAAATTTTAAACAGAAACATAAAATCAAAAATTGATTTAGCAGGTACAATAAAGATTCTTTCCGCGGATACAATGGATGATATTTTCAATACTCTTGCCGCTTTTCTGATACCGGTCGATTTAAACGGAAAAAAGAACATGGTAAAAGATAACTGTGATACAACGAACAAAGACGATTTTATTGAAAGCGCTTTCTTCCAGATTATGTCGCTGCCTGAATATCAATTAAGTTGATTAAAAAACCAGACTCAAAATGAAATTTAAAAGAAGAGATTTTCTGAAAATATCGGCGATGGCTTCTGCGAGCCTGTTTATACCCCGCTTTATAAAAGCGGACGGCAAAGAAACATTTTTCGGCAGAACCAACGGCAAAATAATCGTAATTCTGCAGTTATCGGGCGGGAATGACGGACTTAACTGCGTTATACCTTATAATAATGATATCTACTATAAATCAAGACCTTACATCGGAATAAAAAAATCGGAAGTCGTGAAACTGAACGACGAACTCGGTTTTAATCCGAATCTCAAAGATTTGAAATCTCTATATGACAAAGGACTTCTCAGCATTGTAAACAATGTCGGATATCCAAATCCCGACCGGTCCCACTTCCGTTCAATGGATATTTGGCAGACTGCATCAAATTCGAATTCATACCTTAATTCCGGATGGATAGGCAGATATCTTGATGCCGAATGCGGCGATTGCAGTAATTCTATGCACGCTATTGAAGCAGATGAAACTCTAAGCCTGGCAATGAAAGGAATTTCAAGAACCGGACTTGCATTTCAAGACCCTGAAAGATTTTTTTATCTTTCAAACAAAAAAATCTATAAAGATTTACTTGAAAATTCGAAACGGGAAAAAGGACTGAACGATTCGCAAAAATATCTTTACAAAACTCTTACCGAGGCAACGGAGTCGGCAAAAATTATTTACGATAAATCGAAAATATTCAAATCAAAACTTAATTATCCCGGCACTCAGTTGGGAAAGAATCTGAAGATGATTGCTGAACTCATTTTATCGGGGATTGAAACCAGCGTATATTACACATCTTTTACGGGTTTCGATACACACGTAAATCAGATTGCACGGCAAAGCGAATTGCTCAAACAATATTCCGAAGCACTGAAAACATTTACAGACGACCTGATACAAAACAACAGAATCAACGATGTGATAGTGATAACATTTTCCGAATTTGGAAGACGGGTATCAGAAAACGCAAGCAGAGGAACTGACCACGGAACCGCCGGCAATGTTTACCTCATAGGAGGAAAACTTAAAAAGGCAGGTATCTTTAACGCTCCGCCCGATTTATCGGATCTGGATTCCGGCGATCTGAAATACCAAGTTGATTTCAGGAGCATTTATTCAGACCTGCTCGGCAAATGGCTTGGCGCCGATTCAGAAAAAATTCTCGGTAGAAAATTCGAAACTGCCGGAATAGTCTAACCGAAAGAAATATAGAGTATTGTAAAGCATGCAAATTCCGTAAAACTAATAACCGGATCTTTTGTAATTTTATATAATTGTCATTTATATTTTTATTGAAGTCTTTGGCTTAATATGCTATTTTGAAGGATTATCATAATTACGAACATTATAAAAACAATTTATGAAGCCTGAAAGGTTATTTCACATTATTATAGGTTTTCTTGTGTACATGATTGCCGTTACGGTTTTGTTTCTGACCGTACAGCCTTCATTGTCCTTCTGGGATTGCGGAGAACTTTCTGCAGCATCGAATCTTTTGCAGATAACGCACCCGCCGGGAGCACCGCTTTTCCTGCTCGTTAATAAGTTCACTTCCCTGTTTCCATTCGCGGCAAACATAGGATTCAGAATAAACTCATTAACTGTTATAACCAGCGCTTTTTCGGTACTTTTCCTTTATCTGGTTGCCGTAAAGTTAATAAGTTTCTACAGAAAAGATTACGGAGATAATTTAACCGAGCAGATAATTACAAGAATCGCGGCCGCCATCGGCGCATTCTCCCTTGCTTTCGGAGATACCTTCTGGTTTAACGGCACCGAGTCAAACGTATTCGGATTCAGTACATTCCTTTATACTCTGATGATTTGGCTTCTTATGGTATGGTATGAAAAAGCCGATGAAAAGGGCTCTGACAGAATCCTGCTGCTCGTTGCATTTATAATCGGACTTTCTCCGGGCGTACACCTGATGAGCGTGCTTGCAGCGCTTTCACTCGGTATGCTTTACGTTTTAAGACGTTATGTTACGGATGAAGCAATCGCGATAAAAACGGCTAAGATAGCATTTGTGCATATTTTGATATTAATTGTGGTAGCGTTTGTTCTCTGGGCAAAAGAAACATCGAATACACCTCCTACGCCCGCTGAATTCAAATCATACGATACATCTTTTAAATTAATACTGCTTGTTGTTTCCATCGCTTTCATGGTGTTTATGCGAAAGAAAGATGTATTCAATAAGAGTTCTTTCTACTGGGTTTTTATTGTCGGTCTGGCATTTAATTTACTTGCATATCCGACAATGATAAAATACACTCCGCATTTAATTTCATTAATATTCGGAAACAATCTCAGCGTGAACGTATTCGGACTTTTGGTTATTCTTCTGGGACTTGCATACGGCGTTTACTGGTCAAAGAAGAACAAGAAACCTCTCGGCACAATGATATTTGCTTCGTTTATAATGCTCTATTTAGGATTCACAACATACGGCGTGATTATTATCAGAGCAAATCAGTCTCCTCCGATGAATGAAAACGAACCGAAGGATTTTCCGACTCTCGTGCAGTACTTAAGCCGTGAACAGTACGGAGATTTCCCGACATTCAAGAGAAGATATTCTTCTGAACCGCAGCACAGACAAATCTGGCAGAATTATTCCAGCGACCTGGAATATCTTTTGAAATGGCAGATTAACCATCAGTATAACCGTTACCTCTTCTGGAATTACATTGGAAGAGCATCATGGATACAGGATGACGGAGTTGATTTCAAGAAGTTCTTCGCAATACCTTTCATACTCGGTATGCTCGGTTTGTTCTATCACTTCAAGCGTGACTGGAAGCTGGCTACTGTCTTTCTGGTCATGTTCATATTCATGGGGTACCTGATATGTTTTTATCAGGACCAGCAGCAGATGCAGCCCCGTGAACGTGATTATTTCTACGCGGGTAGTTTCTTTATCTTTTCAATATGGATTGCCCTCGGCGTACGGGGTCTCGTTGAAGAGATTCAGAAATTAATGAAAAAGAATGTTCCCGCCGTTTCGTATCTGGTAGTCGGAGTAATATTTCTGGTTGTTCCGGTTAATATGCTCAGAACAAATTATTACGACCACGACAGATCAAAGAACTGGATACCATGGGATTATGCATACAACATGCTTCAGAGTTGTCCGCCAAACGCCGTGCTCTTCACTAACGGCGACAACGATACATTCCCGCTGTGGTATATGCAGGACGTGGAAGGCGTAAGACGGGACGTACGTATTGCCAATCTGAGTCTGATTAACACCAACTGGTATCCGAAACAACTAAAGAACAATACTCCTTACGGTTCGCAGAAAGTCAAGATGACGTTTACTGACGACCAACTGGACAAAATGCAGCCTACGGAATGGAAGCCGAGAAATATTGATATACCTGTTCCGAGAAAAGTTTATGATGATTTCGGCATTAAAGATACTTCCGTTATAAACAAAGGAAAGATTTCTTTCTTCATGGATGCCACTATCGGAAGCGATAAAGTAAGAGGAATCAGGAATCAGGATGTACTGATGAAAGATATTATCGAATGCGCAAAATGGGAAAGACCTATTTGTTATGCGATAACATGCGACCCATCGGTAAGAATCGGTCTTGATAAATATTTAAAACTACAGGGACTGGCTTACATTCTTACTCCAAAAGCAAACGAACAGGGCACGGATATAGACGAAGAAATGATGACGAAGATGCTGTTTGCCGATGCTCCGAAAATAAGCAAGGAATATCAGCCGGGATTTTTATTCCGCAGTTTCAAAGAAGGCGTGTTCCTCGATGAGAATCATCTGAGAACCGTTGATTATAATTACAGAGCGGCATTCCTTTCGCTTGCCGAACATTACATCAACGACCTTAACAGACCTGATCTGGGCAAGAAAACACTCGACAGAATGGAAGAAGTAATTCCATACAAGAACGTAGAAATGGGTCTGAGTCTTTTATACACAACCGCAGGCATGTACATGAAATCGGGTGATATGGAAAAATTCAAATTCTTCCTCAATGAATGCGAGACAAAAGCCTCGCTGACATTATCATCAGAAAAGGAAAAATCGTACATCACAAGAGAAGCACAGCAGATACTTAACGGCGTACGATATCTGAAAGACAGTCTGAAAATAAAATAAGATATAAGACATATTTAATAAAAACAAAAGCCCTGTTTTTTTAATACAGGGCTTTTTTGTTTATATCAAGACCTTATCTATCAAACTCTTATTAAGGAAAGAGATTAAAATTGTAATTCTCTTCCATCCATTCCGCGGCTAAAGTCTAAGTACTGCTGCAGCCGCCGCTTCCCATTCAATGGGACATTGTTTTTAATATTCGAAACCCATTGATAATGTTGCTTCGCTTCTGTTATTGGCGCCGTTATAGAATATTTTCTGCGCTGCATCGGTCTGCACGTATCTGTATTCCAATCTTACGTATGCATTATCGACGGGTTTGTATTCGCAGCCGATTGTCAAAGCATTCGCTTTGATTCCCGTACCGTTATACATAATGGATGATACCACACCGTCCAGATCCTGGAAGAATTCGCCTCTTAATGAAGCACTGTATTTGGGTGTGAATTTATATCTTCCCGCCAGACTGACGCCGTAATAATTTGCGGATTTAGTCGGGTCGGATAACTTTGAAAGTTCCTGTGTTCCGTAATCAGCAGCCGCTACGACATCGATTTTATCCGTTGGATAAAAATTGACTATGAAATTATTCAGAAGTCTTGTTTTTCCCTGAAACCCTGCGGGCTGTTCATTTCCTACGATGTTATTGTAAATCAGTTTTAATTTCGGAGACGCCGTATATGACAGTTGGACACCTGCGGATTTGTTCTTATTATTGTCTTCAAACAAATTGTTTCCATTAAGAATGTGCAGGCAAGCGCTGAACTTATCCGAGAAATCGTAACTTACTTTTACACCGCTCTGCAAGAAAGGCTCGAAGTTTGACATAAGAGAAAACGAACTGAAGAAATTATATTTCGGAAAACTTTCCGCGCCAATATGCGTAACGAAGTATCCGCCGTCAATCCAGAGACTTTTTACCGGTGAAAATCCGACGTTGGCTTCCTGTACATATTTGCTTCTTGTGACCGGACCCCAATTAACTTCGGGAATATCGCCGTAATGAATTGTGAATGTACCGCGTATTTTTTCCGCGCTGTACTTCAATGATACCTGAGCGATATTAAGTCTGAACTGGTCACGATACGGCGAAAGCGAGCCGAACAACCTTGGACCGTCAAAAACGTTTTTATCGTTATCGTATGAATAATATGCATCAACGTATGTGCTTATACTGAAATTCTTGAAATAATTCAAAATATCCTTATCCTGCGAAACGGAAATATTAGGCAGCAAGAACAACAGTGTAAATAATAATACGGTTAGTTTAGTTTTAGTCATTTTCATATGTATAGTAATTTTTATTTATTTTCTAAAAAGAGCCGCGTTCCCCGATTTATAATCAGGGAACGGGCAAAAATCTTCTGTAATGTTTCTAATATGTTTTTACTTCACAGAAAATAAAGATCAAACAGATGGTAAAATTTTAACTAAGATACGCCTCTTCACCATGCAATGCCATATCAAGACCGATTTCCTCTTCTTCTGCCGACACTTTGACCTTAACAACCTTATTGATTAACCATAAGGTGCCGAGTGTGAACAGGAATGAGTAAACCGCCGTAATCACTGCGCTAAGAGTTTCTACCATGAAGAAGTTCACGTTTCCAAGAAGCAGACCGTCTGCTCCCGAAGGATTCCAGATCTTTGTTGCAAAAACGCCTGTTAAAATGCATCCGAAAAATCCGCCGACACCGTGGACACCCCATACATCAAGTGCATCATCAAGTCCTCTTTTATTCTTCCATGATACTGCAAGATAACAAACGAAAGATGCGATAATACCGATAAATACCGAACCTGTAACGTTAACATAACCTGCCGCAGGTGTAATTGCCACGAGTCCTGCAACGGCACCGGTTAACAGACCTACGAATTTAGGTTTCCTCTGTGAGAACCATTCAATCAGAAGCCAGGTTACTGCCGCTACGGAAGCCGCTACGTCAGTGTTAATGAATGCAACCGATGTTACTGCGTCAATCTTTAATTCACTTCCTGCGTTGAAACCGTACCATCCGAACCACAGTAATGCTGTTCCTATTGCTACAAGCGGAATACTGTGCGGACCTTTATCCTGCACTTTACGTTTTCCAACATAATAGACCGATGCTAAAGCGGCAAAACCCGAAGATGTATGTACGGCTGTTCCGCCTGCAAAGTCAAGAACGCCCCAGGTCGAGAATAATCCGCCGCCCCAAACGTTATGAGCAATCGGGAAATACACAAAAACCAGCCAGAGGGTCAGGAAAATTATGTAAGCATTAAATCTAATACGATTCGCGAATGCGCCCGTGATTAATGCAGGTGTTATTATCGCAAACATCATTTGATATGCGATAAAACAAAAGACAGGAATGTTGTTCCCGTTACCGAGAAGATCCGCGGGATGAATTCCAATTAGAAATATTTGGTCTAAATTACCGATAACCTTTCCGGCTCCGCCGCTAAATACCAGCGAATAACCGATAGCCCACCATAAAAATGTTGTCCATGCCATCGAGAAAAAACTTTGAATCATGATGGCTAACACATTTTTTCTACCTACCAAACCCCCATAGAACAATGCAAGTCCGGGGGTCATGATCATAACGAGAGCAGTTGAAAACAGCATAAACGCTGTACTGCCAATGTCGATTTGACCGAGAGATTCCATTTATTACTCCTTTATGCGGGTTCTAAATTATTCATTTGTTTGTATCCCCGAAGTATATAAAGAACCCTTCGTATATAATTCGGAAATTTTTCATAAATATTAATATTATAGTAAAATATTTTTATACAGAGATTTAACTTCAATTTGCAGATACATAAATTAATAAGTTGAAAACTTTTCAAACAAATGAACAGCAATACAGCACCGGCATATTCACCGTACGAAAAAAAGCACATTCCCCTTTTGGGGGAACATGCTTTTTTAAAATAATCATATTGAACCAAACGCATAGGAATAATAATTAAAATTCATATTTGTTAATTTGACGCATAATCACATTGCCTCCGAATAAGCGCGTTCACCATGTAAAATCTCATCAAGACCTATAGATTCTTCTTCCTTGCTCAGCGTTACAGGTGTAACCTTATTGATTAACCAGAGCATAACCCAGGTAAATCCGAAAGCATAAACGGAACTGACAATTACGGAAACAATCTGTTTCATTAAGAAACTTGTGCCTCCGTGTATCAGACCGTTTGCTCCGCTGGCATTTACCGCTACAGTCCCGAATACACCGAGAAATATAACGCCAATCATACCGCCGACACCGTGGACGCCCCATACATCGAGTGCATCGTCAACGCCGAGTTTATTTTTTAGCGCGACCGCAAAGTAGCAGACAATTCCCGCGAGACAGCCGATTATAACGGCTGAAGTGGTTGTTACGTAACCCGCAGCGGGTGTGATTGTCGCAAGTCCTGCAACCGCGCCTGTAAGAAGTCCGACAAATTTCGGTTTCTTCTCAAGCCACCATGCAAGCAATAACCAGACTACAGCAGCAAAAGATGCCGCCAGGTCCGTGTTTAGAAATGCATTCGCTGTTACGCTGTCAACCGAAAACTCGCTTCCCGCGTTGAATCCGTACCAGCCAAACCATAAAAGACCTGTTCCAAGAGCGATGAGCGGAATGCTGTGCAAACCTTCATCGACTACTTTTCGCTTGCCGACATAGAGAACGGATGCAAGAGCAGCCATACCTGCTATGTTGTGTACAACTATACCGCCCGCGAAGTCTTTCACTCCCCAGTTCCATAAAATTCCGCCGCCCCATATCATGTGAACGAACGGGAAATAAACAAGGGTTAACCAGAGCGTTAAGAAAATCAGATAAGCGGTAAATTTAACACGGTTTACGAATGCGCCTGTGATAAGAGCAGGGGTGATGATTGCGAACATCATCTGATATGCGGCGAACACTATCATTGGAATTCCCGCATTACCGAAAATGGAGATATGTCCCGCGTTTGTTGTTACCGCGGAAGATGTTGTTACATCGATACCTCTCATTAAAATCCAGTTGAAGTTGCCGACGATACCACCAAGTAAATCAGTACCGTCAACACAATTACCACTGAAGCACATCGAAAAACCGAAAAGATACCATAAAACAGACGTCCAGCCCATCGATACGAAACTCTGTATCATAATGGCGAGGACGTTTTTCCTTCCTACGAGACCTCCGTAGAAGAACGCCAGACCTGGAGTCATCAGCATAACGAGACTCGTTGCCAGCAGCATGAAACCGGTATCACCGGTATCCCAGGTGGGCATGAAATATCCTCCGTTTTTAAGTTTATAAATGAGATATTGTACAAAATTAATTAATTGACATACCAGTAACAAATACAAAAACCGGTAGGAAATAAAATTTAATTTTTAATGTCGGTTACAACGAGAACGGGAATTTCGGATAGATTTATTACACCCTCTATTATTCTGCTTGTGAAATATTGTGATAAGCCTTTTTTATATTTGTGTCCCATTAAAATCAGGTCGGCGTCTATGCTGCTTGAATATCTGGCAATTGAATTTTCAATTCTGCTGCCTGCCCTTATAACAATACTGAAATCGTTTGAGAAGTTTTTCTTGAAACTTTCTATGCGTGATTTAACTTCATCGTATTCTTCGAATTTCGATTTTGTGTTTATGTATAATAGCCGGATTGACGTTCTCGGCTCGGTAATAAAATCACGTATGTTCTTAAAGATACCCACCGACTGTTTACCGAAATCGGATGCAAAAACAACTTTCCTTATTTTTGTCGATGCGGGTTTTTTAACTACGATAATCGGAATATCGGTCAGCCTTAAAACCCTTTCGGTGTTAGCCCCGATATTAATTCTGGCATTTTTCTCCCCGTCCCCCATTATTATTAAATCCGCACGCAGTGTTTCGGCATAATTCAATATTTCATCATAAACACTCTTTGCCAGAATTGCCTTGCAAATAACTTTCGAAATTTCCGAAAAGTATTTATCGCGTATTTCATGAAGACGGAATAAAGCCGTGTCGTGTATGCGTTTCATGGCTGTCTTAATCTCTTTTTTGTATAAGACATAATCGTCAAGACCCAGTACGTAGAATTCCGGTATCGGCGCAACGTGAAGCAGATATATTTTGGCGCCTGACTGTTTCGCAAGTTCCGCCGCGTATTTTACAGCCGCCTCTGAATTTCCCGATAAATCCACGGGAACAAGTATTTTTTTCATTACTACTACCATCTTTTTGAAATTAAAATATTAAATCTTAAAAAAACAGACAGAATAAAGCGGAAATTTACGGGAATACGATTTAAGCAAAATTTCACTGCCCCCGACACGGGTTTTGTGCTTGATAAAATGTCATTTTTCCGATAATTTATTGTTACCCTGAGGGGGAGTTACTTTTAAAATATAACGCAAATCATGATTAACGATTATAAGAAACAGATTCAGGAATTTCAGGAACTGGGACTTACGGAAAGAGAATCCAAAGTTTACATCACGCTTCTTTCAAAAAAATCTTTTACCAGTTCCGAACTTCAGAAGACGGCGGGAATTCCGCGGACGAAGATTTACGAAGTTCTGTTCAAAATGATTGATAAAGGCATATGCGTTGAAAGACGCGTCGGGAAAGTTAAATATTATGAAGCGGTCGAACCGAAAAAAGCGCTTCATAAGATACTCGAAGATTATAAAAATAAATACCGCAGCGAATTTGACAGGAAAACATCACTGACCGAAAATCTGTCGAAGACTTTAAATCCGGTTTTCGAAAAGAACAAAACTTTCATTAATCCCCTCGAATTTGTCGAGGTAATAAAAGATAAAGATCAGGCGCAGAAACGTATTCTCGATGCTTTTAAAAATGCAAAGACAGAAGTGGTCTCTCTTATTAAAGGACCGTACGTCTGCGATACAACATCCCGCGTAAACGAACAATTCTTAGAAGAGAAAAAAATGCTGAAACGCGGAGTCGCATGCAGAAAAATATATGAGTCTTTTGAACTTAAGGAACATTCGTTTATAATCGACCAATTCAAACCACTTGCCAAATTAGGTTCGGAACTTAAAATGAACGATATAATACCTATTAAGATGGTTGTTTTCGATGATAGGCTCGTGATTTTTCCGCTGCAGGATACGCTGAGCAGCAATAACGACCTGACTATTATTCTTATTGAGCATAAGGAAATGGTACATGCATGCAGGATATTGTTCGAATCTTTATGGCTTACTGCCCGTCCTCTGAACAACTGATTTTTAAGCGGGTATCAGGAAAATAAAAAAGGTTAAACATATAATGTTTAACCTCTGCAGAGAGTGCGGGATTCGAACCCGCGAAACAGTTTCCCATTTACACACTTTCCAGGCGTGCTCCTTCAACCACTCGGACAACTCTCTAGTTTATTGAATGCGTGTAATTTAACGCTTTTTTCCCGCATTTAAAATAGACTTATTTCTCCATTTATAACTATTCCGTTTTTGTTTTACCCGAAACAAAAAACAAATATTAATAAACCTGCATACCCATAAATCTTTCGAAACTCGGAAAGATACATTATATTTATTTTGCTTCCTATTACTCGTATATTGTGTAACAATATTTTAATCTATACACGGTAATGAATTTCAGATTAATTATAGTTAGAGATGCAACGGTCAGTTCCTGTCCGAAATGCGGTACGGTCGGATCGCTTGACAGACGCAAATCGAAGAACAGATTTGAAAGTATTTTTGCGAGGATTATACGCAGAAAAAGTTATCATTGCCGGGAATGCAAATGGGATGGGAAGTTATTCGCCTATAGAATCAGCAGAAACTGGAAAAGTATTGTCGTCAATTATATTTTCCTGATTATTGCTTTGCTTATAATTTTAACCGCTCTTATCATATTATCAAAAAGCATCGGAAGTCCTTAATTCTTTTTTCTCTTCCTCCATTTGGACTGTATGAATTTATAAATTGCAGGCGATATCGAAATAAATACTACCACAATAATTACTTTTTCTATGTGTTTGTGAATATCGGGAATCACATTACCGAGCAAATACCCTATCAGCGTCATGCTCAACACCCAGAATATTCCGCCGAATACGTTGAACCTTAAGAAATTCAAATATTTCATCTGCGCGACTCCCGCTACTGTCGGAGCAAATGTCCGGACGATAGGCATGAACTTTGCCGCAATTAATGTAACGCCTCCGTGCTTTTCGTAAAAATCATGAGTCTTAATAAGATAATCTTTTCTGAAAAACAGCGACTGCTCTTTTTTGAAAAGCATCGGTCCCGATTTATGCCCAATAAAATATCCTACCTGGTCGCCGATAACCGCAGCCGGTATCAGACACGCGTTAAGCAGCACAATGTTCATGTAAGTCTCAGGAGACCCTGCCGCTATTGGCGTGGCGGCAAGCAGTCCTGCCGATATTAAAAGCGAATCACCCGGAAGAAAAAATCCCGCGAGCAAACCCGTTTCGGAAAATACTATTACTATCAAACCTATATAACCTATGTTCTTAATGAATGTCGGCAGAAATGACGGATCCGTTACACTCTTGAATAATTCATTTATTATTTCCAATAGTTTCTCCTTTATTCTAAATTTACTCTTAGTTTTGCGTATTTCAGAATTATTTTTTTTAACCCGCAATCGTTAAATAGTATTTCGGCTTTTTTATCTTTGCCTTTGCCCTGTATGTTTAAAACTACGCCGCTGCCGAATGTTTCGTGATATACACCCTTGCCTTTTACTATGTCCGGAAATTCATCCTGTTCTTCAAATCCGTCGGAATGCTTTGAACTGAAATCGTATTTGATACTCTGCGAAGAATTCTTCGATTTTCCGAATGAAGTGATTTTATGCTTGACCTGTTTTATTCTTTCATATTCGACGAGATTCAGGTTGTTGAATTCGTCTTCTATTTCTTTTATGAATCTCGATTTTACCTGATATGTCCTGCTTCCGAATCTGAATCTCTGATTTGCAAACGAGACGTAAAGTTTTGTCATCGCGCGCGTTATCGCTACGTAGAACAATCTTCTTTCCTCTTCCATTTCATCGAGCGAGTTAAGCGAACTCGTAACCGGGAATAGACCTTCCTCAAGTCCGACTATGAATACGACCGGAAACTCAAGACCTTTCGCCGCATGTATTGTCATCAGCGTGACGGCATTCTTTTTGTCGTCAACTTCGTCTATATCGCTTACGAGAGCGACCTGCGTGAGGAACTCTTCGAGTTTCGCGTTATCTGTTGTTTCCGAAAACTGCGCTACGGCGGAAATCAATTCGTTTATATTGTTGATTCTTTCTTCCGATTCAAGTGTGTTTTCAATTCTTAATTCTTTCAGCAGCCCCGTTTCATCCACAATTCCGCGAATCATTTCAGTCAAATCCATTTGTTCTTTCAGATAACGGTATTTATTCACGAAGTTCATTATTTCAACAATCTTATTCCTTGCCTTGCCGCTCAAACCCGCGACTTCATTCGAATCTTTCAGCACTTCGTAAATTGTTTTTTTCTGAGCCGATGCCGCCGCTTTAATTTTATCAATTGTGGTTTTACCGAGCCCTTCCTTTAAGAGAAGCACCCTGCAAAATGATTCTTCGTCAGCCGCGTTAACTACGATTCTTAAATGCGCGATGACGTCCTTGATTTCTTTTCTTTCATAAAATCTCGTGCCGCCGACTATTATATAAGGTATTCCGTTTAATCTGAAAAACTCTTCGAACGACCTTGACTGCGCGTTCGTTCTGTACAGTATAGCGATATCTTTGAAGTTTACTTTTCTTTCGTGAATTTCTTTTGAAATGTAACGCGAGACCTTCGCCGATTCCTCTTTATCGGTAAGGGATTCCACCATCGTAACGAATTCGCCCGATTGATTTTCTGTCCAGAGTTTTTTCTCTATTTGATTGTGATTTTTATTAATTACAAGCCCGGCGAGGTCGAGGATTTTCTTAGTCGAACGGTAATTCTGTTCGAGTCTGAACATTTTGTGTTCTTCAAAATCATTCCTGAAATCGAATATGTTCTGAATCTCCGCTCCGCGCCATTTGTAAATCGACTGGGCGTCATCGCCGACTACAGTTATGTTTTTATGAACCGCAGCGAGCGATTTCACAATTTCATACTGCGCTCTGTTTGTGTCCTGATACTCATCCACAAGCACGAACTTGAATTTATTTCTGTACTTGTTAAGCGTTTCTTCGAAATTATCAAAAAGGATAAGCGGATATATAAGCAAATCGTCGAAGTCCATGGAATTGTTTCTTCTCAGTCTTTCGAAATAGACGGTATAAACCCCGCTGACGATATTTTCAAAATAAGTTTTTGCGAGCGAATCGAATTCCGGAGGCAGAATGAATTTATTCTTAATGTTGCTGATGAACGCCTGTACGCTTTTCGGATTAATCTTATCGGGTGAAATATTCTGTTCGCTCAGAATACTCCGGATAACGGCAAGCGAATCCGCTGAATCGTAAATCGTATAATCTCTTGAAAAGCCGATTAATTCGGCTTCGATTCTCAGAATTCTTGAAAACATGGAATGGAAAGTACCCATCCATATCTGTTCGGCTCTGCTGCCTGTAAGGGAAACGACTCTTTCCTTCATTTCCTTTGCCGCTTTGTTTGTAAAAGTGAGCGCGAGAATTTCATACGGATTTACGCCGCAATCGATTAAATGCGCTATTTTACTCGTAAGAACGCGGGTTTTTCCGCTACCCGCTCCGGCAATAATAAGCGAAGGACCGTCAATATACTCAACGGCCTCTCTTTGCGCCGGGTTTAAATTAGACAAATCTAACGGCATCGGTTAAGTTAAAAAATCCTTTCTTTGAAAAATTTCAGAAGACTCTCAAAATACTCAATCTGCAAACAATTATAAATGTTAAACTGCAAACAATTGTAAATGTAAAATTCCAAATGTTAAACTGCAAACAATTGTAAATGTAAAATTCCAAATGTTAAAATGAAAGAATTCCAAATGTTAAACTGCAAACAATTGTAAATGTAAAATTCCAAATGTTAAATTCCAAACAATTGTAAATGTAAAATTCCAAATGTTAAATTGAAAAGAATTCTAAATGTTAAATTGAAAAGAATTCTAAATGTTAAATTGAAAAGAATTCTAAATGTTAAATTGAAATGAATTCCAAATGTTAAACTGCAAACAATTGTAAATGTAAAATTTCAAATGTTAAATTCCAAACAATTGTAAATGTAAAATTCCAAATGTTAAAATGAAAGAATTCCAAATGTTAAACTGCAAACAATTGTAAATGTAAAATTCCAAATGTTAAATTGAAAAGAATTCTAAATGTTAAATTGAAAACTCATAAGAATGCTTTTTCTAAATTTTGAATTATAAAACAGTCTCTTTCCCCTTCTTTCCCGCGAGATATAAAATTTTGTTCTTTAATTCGTGAAATTCGTGATAATTAGCTGCTGTTTTCTTTACAATTCTTTTCCGCTCTTTCCCGCGGGAACTATATAATAAATCTTTCTTAGTGCTCTTGTGCTCTAAGTGGTGAATTATTTTTACAGTCTTCCCCTCTTTCCCGCGAGATATAAAATTTTGTTCTTTAATTCGTGAAATTCGTGATAATCCGTGGCAGAATGCTCTTGCTCTAAAATTAGACATAATTAGCAACTGCTTTTCTTTACAGTTCTTTCCCCTCTTTCCCGCGAGTTATAAAAAATTTTCTTTGCGTTCTTTGCGTTCTTTGCGGTAAAAATCTTTACAGTTCTTTCCGCTCTTTCCCGCGAGTTATAAAATTTTGTTCTTTAATTCGTGAAATTCGTGATAATTAGCGGCTTCTTTTCTTTACAGTTCTTCCCCCTCTTTCCCGCGAGATATAAAATTTTGTTCTTTAATTCGTGAAATTCGTGATAATTAGTGGCTAATTTGCTTTACAGTCTTTCCCCCTCTTTCCCGCGGGAACTATATAATAAATCTTTCTTAGTGCTCTTGTGCTCTAAGTGGTGAATTATTTTTACAGTCTTCCCCTCTTTCCCGCGAGATATAAAATTTTGTTCTTTAATTCGTGAAATT
>JAQTLX010000021.1 GCA_028714695.1 Ignavibacteria bacterium
GCGACCCGATATATAAAGACATAATAAGTAGAACTTGCGGCGACAAACTGACCGCTAATAAAAGACTTGTCATAAATTTTTATGCTCTAATAAATCGGGACTTGCATTTTAACATAAAGGAATGACAGAGGGGGAGATAATGCGGATTCATTCAATTGTACCACGAACTTTTATTTAGGATCTTGAGATTCCCGCTAAAAACTTGCGGGAATGACAAGGGGAAAGAATACGTGCTCATTCGATTGTACTGCGGACTAATATTTAGGATCTTGAGATTCCCGCTAAAAACTTGCGGGAATGACAGGGGTGGGAGATAATGCGGATTCATTCGATTGTACTGCGGACTTTTATTTAGGATCTTGAGATTCCCGCTAAAAACTTGCGGGAATGACAGAGGTGGGAGTATTCGGGAATGACAGGGGGGGAGTATTCGGGAATGACAGGGGTGGGAGTATTCGGGAATGACAGAGGTGGGAGTATTCGGGAATGACAGGGGGAGATTATGATGTTTCATTGTTATATAAAAGAAAGAAACCCGCGCGAGGCGGGTTTCTTTCTTTGTTCTATTCTCTTACGGTACGAGTTTTAGATTAACTGCGTTACCATATTTAAATCATCCTTAAAAATGATAACACAAATACTCTCTTTTTAGTGGCGTACAACTAAAATGTTATCCGGCATATAAAATTTGTAATTAAAAATAATTACAAATTTTATTATAAATTTCATTATATATTTCTAAATTTCATTACAAATTTTATTATAAATTTCATTATGAATTTCTAAATTTCATTATATATTTCATTATGAATTTCTAAATTTCATTATATATTTCATTATGAATTTCTAAATTTTATTATGAATTTCTAAATTTTATTATGAATTTCTAAATTTTATTATGAATTTCTAAATTTTATTATGAATTTCTAAATTTTATTATGAATTTCTATATTTCATTATAAATTTCTAAATTTCATTACAATTTTTATTATAAATTTTATTATGAATTTCTAAATTTTAATATGAATTTCTAAATTTTAATATGAATTTCTAAATTTCATTATGAATTTCCAAATTTCATTATGAATTTTATTATGAATTTTATTATTATACATCCAATTTAATTTTTACCTGTTCACACCTATTTCATCGAGTATGAATCCTGCTTTTCCGAGTTTTTCCGTGATGAACAATACGTATCTGATATCCACACATATTGTTCTCTGCAAATCGTAATCATACTGCCAGTCGCCTATCATCGCTTCGTAATTACCGTCGAAAGCCAGACCGATTATTTCACCGTTCGCATTCATAACTGGACTGCCGCTGTTACCGCCTGTTATATCGCACTGATTTGTGAACGCAACGGTTACATCATTTAGTTTCGGGTCCATCCATTTTCCGAAGTCCTTGTTTTCATAGAGTTTCACAAGTTCTGCAGGAGCATCGAACGGCTCTTCACCGGTATTCTTTTCAACAACACCTTTTAATGTTGTGAACGGGAAATATGTAACTGCATCCGCAGGTCTGTATCCTTTTATATTCCCGCTCGTAAAGCGCATCGTTCCGTTAGCATCGGGATACATTCCAGTTCCTTTCCATTCAAACAATCCTTCAATATATTTCTTTCTTACTTCAGATACCTTCGAACCGAATTCGAGGTTTTCTTTGTTGATTTTTTCGGATTCCGGATATAAGTTCATCGCCATTGCAATAAACGGGTCGTTCATCGATTCAATTTCCTTCAACGACATTTTGCAAATCTTTTTCGCGTTTTCGGGGTCTGTCAGTTTGGAGTTCTTAAATGCATCGTTCACGAACTGTTCAATTGATTTCGATTTATCGTTAAAGATATATTCCACTCCTTTTACCCTCTGGCCTGAAGGCAGGTTTGCCGCCATCTTGAGAGAGCGCACCAGCAATGCTTTATCAAACGGTTCGTAATAATTCGAATAGTTATCTTCCATTCCATCCGCAAAATTATTCAGCGCCTGTTCGGTAATGCCCGGCTGCCTTTCGTTAACCGGCTTTGCCAGTTCTTTCTTGAAAAAATAAATATTCGACGCGATGCCAAGCGGAGTTCCTCCGAATCCCTGCAAGTCGTTGAACACATTGTCGTGTTCCTTTGTTTCCGCGAGTTTTTTGTAGAGCGCATCATCCTTCTCGAATATATCCCCGTATTTCTGTTTCCTTGTATTGTCGCTGTTCACCCATTCCATAAAATCTTTTTCGAACTGTATTTTCTTCTGAAGGTAATTTGTCTTTTTCATTCCCGAGACCTTGCCTTCGAAATTTTTCATGGTATTCGCGAGTCCTTTGACAAAACTGGCTACTTTGATTTCGCCTGCTTTATCATTCTTTGTCATCTCCCCGGCAAGCGCAATAATTTCCTTAAAGTCTTTTATTGAATAAGGATAATTCTTATTCTGATTCCATTCGATAGAATTCGAGGTTCGGTATCTGGTAGTCTGACCGGGAAATCCGAGTATGAAAGTAAAGTCTCCTACGTCAAGCCCTTCCTTTGCAACCTTAAGCCACACTTTCGGTTTGTAAGGTACGTTATCCTGACTGTACTCTTTTCCTGTGCCGTCAGGCGCTACGTATGCTCTCATAAATGTGAAATCGCCAGTATGACGCGGCCACATCCAGTTGTCGGTCTCTCCGCCGTAGTTGCCGACAGATAAAGGCGGCGCGTATACGATTCTTATGTCTTTAATAACTTTGTATTCGAATAAAATATACTGCCTGCCGTTGTACATTTCCGATATATTTATTTCCGCGTCGTCTCTGCCCTTTTTTAATGCATCGGACATTTCGGAAATCTTTTTATTTACAGCCGTTCCTCTTTCGACAGGGTCGGTAAAATTCTTAACTGCATCGAGAATTTCCGACGTAACATCTTTCATATCAACAAGCAGTCTTGCTCTATAGCCGTGCGCGCTGATTTCATCGTTTCTGTTCTTTGCAAGAAATCCGTCAGTAATATAATCATGTTCTTTTGTGGCTGCCCTTTGAAGTCCGGCGTAAGCAACATGGTGATTTGTAACTATCAGTCCCTCGCCTGATACAAACGAACCCGTTCCTCCGCCAAGTTGAATAACAGCCTGATACAGTGCGGGATTATCCTTACTGTAAATATCGCTTACATTAATTTTAAGTCCTTTATTGTTCAAATCCAGCCTGTCTAACTGATTCAACAGCCACATCCCTTCCTGAGCGAATGACGAAGCAGTAAAAAACAGCAAAAAAGTAAAGATTGTTAGAATCTTCTTCATAAGTTTTCCCTTTTCATAAGTTTGAAATTTTAAAAATTTCGTTGATTATACCATATTAGACGAATTTATGCAAAATATGTTTCCTTTTACTCAAAAAATATTAATATTTATACAAATTTATCACAAAAGTGCGGATTGTTAATGCATATAAAATTGTTTATATTGTTAGTTATTCTAAATTTAGGGTAACTGTTAGGAATACACTTAAATTTTAAGAAAGGACTTATTATTATGTCATTGAAAATTGGAGATTTAGCTCCTGATTTTAAACTGTTCTCCAAGAACACAACCGGAGAACCGAAAGAAATCGCGCTTTCAGATTACAAAGGAAAAAATGTAGTTGTATTATTTTACCCTTTATCATTCACTGGAGTATGCACAACAGAAATGTGCACTATTTCCGAGGGCTTCGAACAATATTCGGCATTAAATGCGAGTGTTGTAGGAATAAGCGTCGATTCAATTTTTTCACAGGAAGCCTGGGCGAAAGCCAACAAAATTACAATTCCTCTTTTGAGCGATTTCAATTCCGAAGTCAGCACGAAATACGGGACAAGATATCCGGACGGCGGATTCGTACTCGGATTGAACGGAGTTTCGAAAAGGGCTGCGTTCGTAATCGGAAAAGACGGAAAAATTGCTTACGCGGAAGTTCTTGAAGATGCGGGCAAAATGCCTGATTTCGACAAGATAAAAGAAGTATTAAAAACATTAAACTAAAATGATATTCAGGGGGAGGGATAAACTCTCCCCCGTTTATATTAATGATTATATACAGAAATTTAGATAAGTCACATTACGATAAGAACAGCATAATAACGGTCGGTACATTTGACGGTATCCATTTAGGACACAGAGAAATTATCAGCAAGGTCAATGAGATTAAATCTCAGGGAAATTTCAGAACTGTTGTAGTAACATTCGACCCGCATCCGCAGTTGATTCTCAGAAACAAAGGAAGCGAGATAAAACTTCTTTCTACTATTGATGAAAAAATCGATACATTTGAAAAACTCGGAATAGATGTTCTTTACATACTCGAATTCAACAGGGAAATGGCTTCCACATCCGCCGAAGATTTTCTTGAGAAATATCTTGTCAACGGAATCGGCTTAAGCCATCTGGTGCTTGGTTTCGACCATTCTTTCGGAAAGAACCGCGAGGGAAATTTCGAAACATTAAGTTCACTTACAGGTAAATTCGGATTCGAAGTGCATAAAGTGGAAGAGTTTAAAGGCGACACAAGCATAAACAGCACCGCTATCAGAAATCTTCTTTTGAACGGGGACACTGAAAAAGCGAATGAACTACTCGGATACGATTATTCTTTCGAAGGCACGGTAGTAAGAGGCGACAGGCGCGGAAACACAATCGGCTTTCCGACAGCCAACGTGAAAGTGAAGGGAATGAACAAACTGATTCCCAAAAACGGCGTATACATGGTAAAGGCGGACGTGAACGGAAAGGAATATGACGGAATGATGAACATAGGTTTCAGACCGACAGTATCGGAAACGCAGGAGATTTACATTGAAGTGAATATTTTTGATTTCAACGAAGATATTTACGGAAAGAACATAAAGGTTGTTCTCAGAAAATACATAAGGGAAGAACGGAAATTCAACTCGCTTGACGAACTCGTAAAGCAGTTGAACAAAGACAAACAGGATTGTTTAAATTTTTTAACAAAATAATTTATTAAAAATGGCAATAGAGAAACAAGAAAAACAGGAATTAGTCAAAAAATTCGGATCGTCCGAAAAAGATTCCGGCAGACCGGAAGTACAAATTGCAATCTTAACCAAGAGGATTAACGAACTTTCGGCGGCGCATTTCAATGTGCATAAGAAAGATAATCATTCGAAGACAGGTCTTCTCAGGATGGTCGGTAAAAGAAGAAAACTTCTTAAATACCTCGAGAACAAAGATATTACAAGGTACAGACAAATTGTAAAAGAATTAGAATTAAGAAAGTAAAAACATTAATTAAGAGAGATGGTTCACAGAAAAACAATTGAAATCGGCGGAAGACAACTTACGCTCGAGACAGGAAAACTTGCAAAACAGGCAAACGGTGCCGTACTGGTATCCTATGACGAAAACGTAGTGCTTTGTACTGTGGTTGCTAAAGAAGAGCCGAACGAAGGACAGGATTTCTTTCCTCTTTCGGTAGATTACAGAGAAAAATCAGCATCTGCAGGAAAAATACCGGGTGGATTTTTCAAAAGGGAAGGAAGACCTTCCGAAAAAGAAATATTATCCGCCAGACTTATTGACAGACCTATCAGGCCGATGTTCACCGAAGGTTATTTCTGCGAAACGCAGATTAACTGTACGGTATATTCAGCCGACGGCGAATCATTTGCCGACGTAATTGCAGCCTTAGGCGCATCAGCAGCATTGCTTGTTTCTGATATTCCGTTTACGGAGCCTATAGCAGAAGTCAGGGTTACAAGAATTGACGGAGAGTTTATCGTCAATCCTACATTCACACAACTGGCAACGGGTGACTTTGATATTACCATTGCGGGCACGGAATCTTCAATCGTAATGGTTGAGGGCGAAGCGCTTGAAATGTCGGAGGAAGTGTTACTGAGCGCTGTAGAGTTTGCTCACAAACACATAGCAGATCTTTGCAGATTCCAGAAGGAATTTGCCGCAGAAGCAGGTAAACCAAAAAGAGCAGTCGAAGCAGCCGAAGATTTAACCGAAATGATTAATGATGTAAAGGCTATTTATGAAGAGGAAATTAAAGTTTTAGACAGGACAATTCTCTCCAAAGATGAAAGACATCAGAAGTCGAAAGAATTAAAGAATAAAGTTCTTGCAGCGCTCGCGGAAAAGTATCCAGAGTCTGAAAAGAAACTTGAAACCGTTATGCACGACATTCAGCAGGTCGATCAGAGAAGAATGATCGTCGACGAAGGCGTAAGGCTTGACGGAAGAAACAACGAACAGATAAGACCTATCGTCTGCGAAGTAGGCGTACTGCCGAGAACACACGGCTCAGCGCTCTTCACAAGAGGCGAAACACAGAGTCTGACTACAATGACACTCGGAACGAAACGCGATGAACAGATTATCGAAGGATTGTTAAAAGACGAAGAGAACAAGAGTTTCATACTGCATTACAACTTCCCTTCATTCAGTACGGGTGAAGTCGGAGGCAGACCAGGACCGGGAAGAAGAGAAATCGGACACGGTAATCTTGCGGAACGTTCATTAAAGAACATGCTTCCGCCGGATACGGAATTCCCTTATACAATCAGAATTGTATCCGACATTCTCGAGTCAAACGGTTCATCGTCAATGGCAACAGTCTGCGCAGGTTCGCTCGCGCTCATGGACGGCGGCGTAAAGACAAAGAAAGCCGTTGCAGGTATCGCGATGGGACTTATTAAAGAAGAAGACAAGGTCGTAGTTCTCAGCGATATACTTGGTTCCGAAGATCACTTCGGTGATATGGACTTCAAGGTTGCAGGTACTTCGGACGGCATAACAGCGATTCAGATGGATATCAAGATTCACGGTATTTCATTTGACATAATGAAAACCGCACTTACGCAGGCAAAAGCAGGACGCCTGCATATTCTCGGAATTATGAACGAAGTAATTTCGTCAGGAAGAGAAAAGATTTCTCAGTACGCTCCGCAGTTATTTACACTGGAAGTTCCTATCGACATGATTGGACTTGTTATCGGACCGGGCGGAAAAACAATCAGGCACATTATTGCAGAGAGCAAGACCGAAATCGACATAACGGACGACGGAAAAGTTACAGTAGCCGCAATCAACAGAGAAAGCGCAGATATTGCGATTCAGATGATTCAGGCTCTTACAGCGACACCGGAAATCGGGAAAATTTATGACGGAGTTGTGAAAGGCATTAAAGACTTCGGCGCGTTCGTCGAAATAATGCCGGGTAAAGAAGGCCTGCTGCACATTTCGGAAATAGACGTCGGCAGAGTTAACAAAGTTACCGATGTTCTGAAGATGGGCGATAAGATTCAGGTGAAACTGCTTGGAATAGATGATTCCGGCAAACTGAAACTGAGCAGAAGAGTGCTACTTTTAAAAGAAGGCGAAGAAGACAAGAGAGAGCACGGCGGCGAAAGGAAAGAACATCACAGAAGAAGTGATTCACACGGTGACTCGCGCAGAAGCGATTCCTCGAGACCGAGACCTCCGAGAAGAGATAATTAAACGATGCAAATATATTATATCAAGCCGGTTCAATACCGGCTTTTTTATTTTGCAAATTTCCGTTTTAATAAATAAATTAAAATAAAAACTCTTATGAAAAAGATTTTATTTTTCGTCGTGATTGTTCTTATGATTTCTTCATGTACAAAATCGCAGGAAAGCAACTGGACAACACTCAGATACCAGTACAGTTCAGGTCCCCTGCCTCCCCCCTATCACTACGAATATGAGATTGCGATAAACAAAGACTGCTCGGCTAACATGACGTACAAATTAGGATATGATGAAAACACTTCGCCGTTGAATTACAGTTTTAAAATTGATGATGATGCAATGAGCACGCTTTGCGGTTTGATTAAGGATTCGAGATTACTTCAGGAAAAAATAGAATCAGTTCCCGAAAATCAGCACCCGATAGGCGGTTCGCTGAGCAGAGTGATTATTTATATAGTTGACACCGACCCTAATCTTGATAAGCCTCCTATCGTAATCGAAGCGCCGTATTTCCCGATGAAAGAATACGCGAAAGGATTCAGCGCATTGTATGATTTTATTGATAAACTTGTTCCGCAAAATATAACGGATGAAATTGCGGTTAAAAAAGCAGAGTTCGAAAAGAAATAAAAAACTTACGGATTATACGGAAATAAAAAAGGCTGTCATCGACAGCCTTTTTTATGCCTTCCCAAGCCGGAGCTTGGGAAGGAGATGAGTTCGAGAAGAAATAAAGATGTGAAAACGAATATAAAAAAAGGCTGTCATCGACAGCCTTTTTTATGCCTTCCCAAGCCGGAGTTTGGGAAGGAGAAAATCAAAATATAATTTTACTTGCTATTTTTAATTACTAATTATTAATTACTAATTACAAATTAATGTTTGTGTATATCCTTATGCATAATTCTTCTCTTCTCGACAATTTTTCCTTTTCCGTATAATTCCGAAATTAACTTATGCATATCTCTGTCGTTTTCCGCTCTCAACTGTTTTATCACAAAGTCGATAATGCTTGCCGGGAAAATATTTTCTCTTTCGTACAATGCTCTTTTCTTTTCAAGTATGTCCGCTGAATCCGCGCATGTTGCGGGCAGGCTCGGGAATTCGGTGTCCTGATTTTCTTCTTTAGTCTTTCCTCGGAAATATAATTTCTCCGTCAGTTTCAGTGCTTCTTCCGATTTCGAGAAACCGTATTCGGCTGCCATTGCGACACCGGCGATTAACTGGTGTACGTTTGCGCTTCCGTCCGGTACTCTTAATTCGATTGTCTGCATGCTGTCGATTTTCATAGGTTCGCTTTTCATGCCGGGATTCACCAGGTCGGCAAGGTTGCTTGTTTTTGACCAGCCGAGAGGCACTCTCACCATTGCTTTTCTGTTTGAATCGCTCCAGAAGAACTGCGTAGGCGCTTCCATGTTCGGGACGAGTCTCAGATATGAAGAAGGCACCGTATTGCCGAATGCCGTAAGCGAATCAGCAAACTGAAGAAGACCGCCAATAAGTTTCTTCGAATCCATTGTAAGGTCGCCTTTGCCGTCAACCATTACGTTCTTGCCGTCTTTAAGAAGTTTAAGGTGCAGATGAAGTCCGCTTCCTGCATAACCTTCTTCGAGTTTCGGTGCAAAAGTTGCAAGAATTCCGTGCTGATAAGCAATATTTCTGATTAACCATTTTGCTATGACAATATTATCCGCTGCTTCTTCTATAGGTGTAGAAAGAAATTCGATTTCAAGTTGTTCGCCCATCTTACCGTCAAGTTCGGGATTCGCGCTCACCATTTTTTCTATGAATCCGACTTCACTATGCGCGTACTTTACCGCGCCTGCAATCTGCGTAATGCTCTTCAGCATTTCGGAAAGTATCGCACCTGATTTAAGATAAGGACCCGATGCATGATACCCCTGCTGTTTCGGCGGGAAGTACATGTTTGATACGGGATTCGACATCATATAAAACTCGAGTTCGCCGAGAGCGTGAAGTTCGATGCCCGTGCTTTTTTTGAATAACTGTGCTGCCTTGTGAAGTATATTATCCGGTGTAAACGGTGCAAGTTCGCCGTCACCCGTCAGATATCTGCAAACTAAATCCAGACTCGAAGGATTGAAAGGATTTATGAAAGCCGATTTATATACGGGGACTACGTATAAATCGGAAAGTCCCGTATCAACCAGACCTTTGAACAACGAAGAACCGTCAACTCTTTCACCTTCCGCAAGAACTATTTCCGCATTCTTTCTGTCGGGCAATGGTATCCTTAATTCTTTCAGTTTTCCATCGAGCGCTGTATAATGGAATCTTATAGTTTCTATTTGTTTTTGTTCAATAACTTTCAGAAGATCTTCGCGTGTGAAATCCTCTTTGGGTTTATCTAATAAAACTGACAATGGATTTGTCAAAGCGTATTTTACCATAGTTTTTACAATTTGTGTTAATTCCTTAAAATAATGAGATTCTATAAATTACTCGATATGGAAATGATTTGCTATACGAATTTTTGTCTCAAATTGGAATTTCAGCCGGTAAACGGCTAATACAATGAAAAACCCCGCTCTTAGAACGGGGTCTAATATGAAATTTCTAATTACTAATTATTAATTACAAATTGTAAAACTATACTTCATAGTACAAATGAAACTCATACGGATGCGGTCTTAACTGCACTTCTTTGACTTCTTTGTCCATTTTATAATCAATCCATGTTCTTATAATTTCTTCCGAGAATACTCCGTCTTTCGTGAGGAATTCATGGTCTCTCTCGAGACTTTCAAGCGCTATTTCAAGCGAACCCGGCGCCTGACGAATTTTGACGTGCTCTTCAGGTGATAAATGATAAATATCCTTGTCAACAGGTTCTCCCGGTTCAATCTTATTTATAACACCATCCATCCCTGCAAGCAGTATAGCCGAGAATGCAAGATAAGGATTCGCTGTTCCGTCCGGACATCTGAACTCAACACGTTTCGCTTTCGGATTGTTTGAATACATCGGAATACGCACGCTCGCGCTTCTGTTTCTCATCGAATAAACGAGATTTACAGGTGCTTCATATCCGGGTACAAGCCGCTTGTAAGAATTTGTTGTAGGATTCGTGAATGCAAGCAATGACGGAGCATGTTTCAATAAACCTCCGATGAAATACAAAGCCATTTCACTAAGTCCCGCATACTTATCACCTGCGAATAAAGGACTGCCGTCTTTCCACAGTGAAACGTGTGTATGCATGCCGCTGCCGTTATCGCCGAATATCGGTTTAGGCATGAATGTGGCTGTCTTGCCGGCTTCCTTTGCCGTATTCTTCACAACATATTTAAACGTCTGGAGATTATCAGCGCTTTCAATAAGCGGCGCGAATCTGAAATCAATCTCGCTCTGCCCTGCCGTTGCAACTTCATGATGCTGAACTTCAACATCTATTCCGAGATTCATAAGATGTTCCACCATAAGGTTTCTCAAATCATTCGTTGAGTCAGACGGAGGCACGGGAAAATATCCTTCTTTAACTTTTATCTTGTGTCCTAAATTCGCTTCAGTTTCAGAACCTGTATTCCAGAAACCTTCGCGTGAATCAATCCTGTACCAACTCGAATACTCGTTAATGTTATATGCAACGTGGTCAAGAATAAAGAACTCCGCTTCGGGTCCGAAGAAAGCAGTATCGGCAATGCCTGTTGACTGCATAAACTCCATTGCTTTTCTTGCTATGAAACGCGGGTCTCTTTCATACGACTGCTTCGTGAGCGGGTCAACAATATCACAAATCAGACTCAGTGATTTATGCTTGATGAAAGGGTCAACCTTAGCCGTGCTTGCATCGGGAACAACAAGCATATCGGATTCATTGATTGACTTCCAGCCTCTAATAGAAGAGCCGTCGAAACCAAGTCCTTCATAAAAACACTCTTCTTCAAGTTTATCGACGGGTATAGAAAAATGCTGCCACTGACCGGGAAGGTCAGTGAAACGAAAATCAATCATTTTGATTTCTTTGTCCTTTATCAGTTTGAATACATCATGAATCCTTTTGAGTTTTTCTTTTTGGTCTTCAATAGAAATTTTATTTGCCATATATATATTATTTTATTTGTTTTTTCGGGTTACGGATTGTTCAATAAGTAAAACAATATTTTTTTAAAAACATTTCAGTTAATATATAAAAATATTGAGTTTATTGAAACCATATTAGAACGGAAAATAGAAAATAGTATCCGAAAATGGAATATGGAAAATAGAATATGGAATGTGGGAAATGGGGTATTATTTTATATTCTAACTCCTAACCCGCCACGGCAGGTCTCCGTTTGCTAACGCAAACTCCGACTTCTAACTCCTAAATTCTTGATTCCTGATACCAATTTTCCAATCATTAAATAATTATTACCAATTACCGACAGCCTGTATCTACCAAATAAATAACTGTTATCAGTCATTTGAAAATTGTAAATTTGCAGGATGTATATTGTACGACTTCAAATAAATGAAATCCCCGTTTAGAATTAATATGCATGGACACCTTATTAACTGTAAATACAGTATTTTAAAATCATTTTAAGCAAATAATTAATACACAGGAGTCTTTCTATGGCTACAAGGAAAAAAGTAACAATTGATGGAAATGAAGCGGCTGCTTATGTTGCACATCAGACAAACGAAGTAATTGCTATTTATCCAATCACACCATCATCCCCGATGGGAGAACATTCAGACGCATGGTCTGCAGTAGGTAAAAAAAATATCTGGGGCTCAGTTCCCGTTGTTTATGAAATGCAGAGCGAAGGCGGCGCCGCCGGTGCCGTTCACGGCGCATTACAGAGCGGTTCTTTAACCACAACTTTTACGGCATCACAGGGTTTGCTCCTTATGATTCCGAATATGTATAAAATCGCGGGCGAACTTACATCGACCGTTTTTCACGTTACAGCGCGTTCGCTTGCGGCGCAGGCGCTATCGATTTTCGGCGACCACAGCGACGTAATGTCGACAAGGCAGACAGGTTTTGCGATGCTTTGCTCGAATAACGTTCAGGAAGTAATGGACTTTGCTTTGATTTCACAGAGAGCAAGTCTTGAATCAAGAATTCCTTTCCTGCATTTCTTCGATGGTTTCAGAACATCGCACGAAGTAGTAAAAATCGAACAACTTCTCGTTGAAGATTTAAAGGCGATGATTGACGATAAATTCGTAAAAGAACACAGAGCAAGAGCCATGTCTCCTGAGAATCCTTTTATAAGAGGCACAGCGCAGAATCCGGATGTTTACTTCCAGGGAAGAGAAACTGTAAATAATTTTTATAACGCATGCCCGGCTATCACACAGAGCGCGATGGATAAGTTCTTCGAAATAACCGGCAGAAGATATAACCTGTTCGATTATTACGGCGCACCCGATGCCGACAGAGTAATTATTCTTATGGGTTCAGGCGCAGAAACGACGGAAGAAACTATCGATTATCTTTCAGGCAAGATGGACGAAAAAGTCGGACTCTTAAAAGTTCGTCTCTTCAGACCTTTCTCGGTTGATAATTTCGTTAAAGCGCTTCCGAAGACAGTTAAGAGCATCGCGGTACTCGACAGGACAAAAGAACCGGGGTCAATAGGCGAGCCTTTATATCAGGATATAATTACCGCATTAAACGAGAATTGTCCGTTTGACAAGATGCCGAAAGTTATCGGCGGCCGTTACGGACTTTCTTCAAAGGAATTCACTCCTGCGATGGTTAAAGCGGTGTTCGATGAACTTAAGAAAGACGCTCCGAAAAATCATTTCACTATTGGTATTAATGATGACGTATCACACACAAGTCTCGATTACGATAAAGATTTCACAATCGACATCGAAGGACTCTTCTGCGGATTGTTCTACGGTTTGGGAGCGGACGGTACGGTAGGCGCGAATAAGAACTCGATTAAAATTATCGGTGAAGAAACAGAGAATTACGCACAGGGTTATTTTGTTTACGACTCGAAGAAATCAGGCTCGACGACAGTATCGCATCTGAGATTCGGCAAGAAGCCGATTAAGTCAACTTATCTCATTCAAAAAGCAGATTTCGTAGCATGCCACCAATTCAATCTTCTTGAGAAATTCGACATGCTTAAGAACTTAAAGGACGGCGGCGTATTCCTGCTTAACAGTCCTTACAATCTTGAAGAAACTCAGAAGAATCTTCCGAAAAGAGTGATTCAGCAAATTAAAGATAAGAAATTAAGATTTTATGTTATCGACGGTTACGATGTCGCAAAAGAAACGGGCATGGGTTCGCGCGTAAACACAATCATGCAGACATGTTTCTTTGCAATATCCGGCGTGCTTCCGCAGGAAGAAGCGATAACGCAGATTAAGAAATCAATCAAGAAGACATACGGAATGAAGGGCGATGAAATCGTAAAGATGAATTATAACGCAGTTGACAAGACTCTCGAAAACCTTCACAAAATTGAGATTAAAGATATACTGGAAAGTAATGTTGAACTTCCTCCGATAGTATCGGACAAAGCGCCTGATTACGTTAAAAACACACTGGCAAAGATTCTTGAAGGTATCGGCGACGATATTCCCGTCAGCGAAATGCCGGTTGACGGAACATTTCCGTCAGCGACAGCGCAATGGGAAAAACGCAACATCGCTCTTGAGGTACCGGAATGGGATCCCGAAGTTTGTATTCAGTGCGGCAAGTGTGCAATCATCTGCCCGCATGCAACAATCAGAATAAAAGCCTACGATGAAGGAACGCTGAAAAACGCTCCTGCATCATTCAAGCATACTAAAGCAAAAGGAAAAGAATTCGAACCAGGCACTGAATATTCAATACAGGTAGCGGTTGAAGACTGTACGGGATGCGGTCTCTGCGTTGAAATCTGTCCGGCGAAAAACAAGAAAGAAGTTAAACTGAAAGCGTTGAATATGATTTCGCAGATTCCTGTACGCGAACAGGAAAGAACGAACTGGAATTTCTTCCTGGATATTCCTGAATTCGACAGAACTAAAGCCAACGTTTCTACAGTTAAAGGCAGCCAGTTCCTGCAGCCGTTGTTTGAATTTTCGGGTGCATGTTCGGGATGCGGTGAAACACCTTACGTTAAGTTGGTATCGCAGTTGTTCGGCGACAGAGCCATCATCGCGAACGCGACAGGATGCTCGTCAATCTACGGCGGCAATCTTCCCACAACACCATGGGCAAAGAATAAAGAAGGGCGCGGACCTTCATGGTCAAATTCGCTCTTCGAAGACAATGCCGAATTCGGTCTCGGGATGAGACTTTCGGTCGACAAACACACGGAATACGCGAAAGAACTTCTCGTAAGACTTGCTCCTGTAATCGGCGAACAGATAGTGAACGACTTAATCAATGCCGACCAATCAAACGAAGCAGGCATTCACGAACAAAGAGAAAGAGTAAATATATTAAAGGATAAACTCAAAAAAATCGACTCGCCTGAGGCTGAAGACTTAATGAGTCTTTCCGATTACCTCGTAAAGAAATCAGTATGGATAATGGGCGGTGACGGATGGGCATATGACATCGGTTACGGCGGTCTTGATCACGTGCTCGCATCGGGCAAGAACGTAAACATTCTCGTACTCGATACGGAAGTATATTCGAACACGGGCGGACAGATGTCGAAATCGACAATGATAGGCGCAGTCGCGAAGTTCGCTGCATCGGGCAAACCAGTCGGGAAAAAGGACCTCGGGATGATGGCAATGAACTACGGACACGTATATGTCGCAAAAGTCGCGATGGGAGCAAATGATACGCAGACTCTCAAAGCGTTCCTCGAAGCGGAATCATACGACGGACCTTCAATCATAATTGCATACTCGCATTGTATCGCTCACGGAATCAACATGACGAAAGCGTTAGATAATCAGAAAGCCGCGGTTGATAGCGCGCACTGGACGCTTTTCAGATATGACCCGAGAAACGCAATGCAGGGAAAGAATCCTTTCAAACTTGATTCCGGCGCGCCGAAAATTAAGTTTGAAGATTATGCTTACAAAGAAACAAGATATAAAATGTTGACAAAATCGGACCCGAAACACGCTGCCGTTTTGATGAAACTTGCTCAGGAATTCGTAGATGACAAATGGAAAATGTATGAAAGACTTGCAAAAGATGACGCAAAAAAACCCGAATAATTTTAAATTTAAAAATTAAATTATAAAACTATGGATTTATCAACAACGTATATGGGTCTGAAACTGAAGAATCCGATTGTGCCTTCCGCTTCACCGCTGTCGAGGACAGTCGATATGGTCAAAAGACTTGAAGATGCCGGTTCCGCGGCAGTCGTTGTGTATTCACTGTTCGAAGAGCAACTTACACATGATGCTAACGAGATGGACCACTATTTAACAAACGGCACCGAAAGTTTCGCGGAAGCGTTGACATATTTTCCGGCGGCAAGCGAATTCCACATGGGACCGGAAGAATACCTGAGGCATATCAGCAATCTTAAATCCGCTGTCAGCATTCCCGTTATCGGAAGCCTTAACGGAGTATCCGCAGGCGGCTGGATGAAATATGCTAAACTTATAGAAGAAGCAGGCGCAGATGCACTCGAACTAAACGTGTATTACATCCCTACGGATATAGACAAAGACGGCACAATAATCGAAGAAATATACATAAGGGATTTATTGAAAATAAAGAAGAGCATAAAGATTCCAGTTGCAATGAAACTCAGCCCGTATTTTTCTTCAATGTCGAACATGGCAAAGAAACTCGATACGGCAGGCGCCGATGCACTCGTGCTCTTTAACAGATTCTATCAGCCTGATATAGACCTTGCCGAACTTGAAGTTGTTCCTAATCTCGAACTGAGCACAAATTTCGAAATGAGACTTCCGCTCAGATGGATTGCTATACTTTACGGAAAAATAAAAGCAAGTCTTGCCGCGACAACGGGGATTCACAATCACGAAGACGTTATCAAAATGATTATGGCAGGCGCCGATATAACGTGCCTTTGTTCAGAACTGCTTGGCAACGGCATCGGAAGAATTACAGAAATTCTCAGAGACATGGAAAAATGGATGGAAGAAAAAGAATATATATCGGTTGAACAGATGAAAGGCAGCGTAAGCCAGAAATCGGTAAGCGACCCTGCGGCATTCGAAAGAGCAAATTATATGAAAGCGCTCAATAATTATAAATTGATAATATAAGCACGAATAAATTTTATCTGACAAAGTAAAATCCGATTTTACTTCACACATCAGGCTGCCCTTAAAGGCAGCCTTTTTTTATTCCCTGAAAGCCTTTACACGCGTTTTAGCATTTGACACTTCCCTCGTTATATACAACCATCTAAACATATCAAAAATAAAATATTAAAAATCGAGAATAAATTTTAAAATTCAAAAATGAAAAGCAGGAAGTGAATATAATATTAATCTTTAGTCAAAGATAATTTTCAAATGGAAATATTAAATTATAAAACGAGAGAAACCGGGTGATTATGCAGTTACTATTTTCACTTTTTGATTTTTGATATGTATATTTTATTTTATATTTTTGTTTTTTCGATATTTCTAATTGTATCTATTGCCTTTCATAAGGTTTTCAAGCACATCGTACAATTTAGTCCATGAGTTCTTAACGTTTTCATTGAAGTCTTTTCCGAGTACTTTTTCAACTGCGAATAAAAGTGATTCCTTGAAATATTTATATTGTTCCTGCGTTATCCCGAGTTCATGGTGTCTGTGCCCCAGATCCTGTATTGCAGGCATAATAATATGTGTGTGATTCAAGCCTTCGACAACGGTTTTAACCATTTTCATAAGCGTTCTTGACTGCTCTTTCATATCGGTTTTGAAAATATTTACGACGTCAGGACAGCAGTCGAACAGATGTTTATACAGATAATCCCCTGTTTCCTGATGTCTGTCAGCGAGTTTCGCGTACGAATCCTGTATTGTTTTTATATCTTCGGGTGTTAAGATATCCCATTCATGCATTATGAAATTCCTTTAAAATTGTTTTAATGTTTAAAAATATCAAATTCCTGATTAAAGATAAATCAAATAATAAAACAAAAATACAGCAGTATAGTTCAGTATGAAACAATGTTAAATTGTAAATTTTAAATTTTAAATTTAAAAGGCAGGAAGTTATTGATGTATGATGAAGTATATTCGAGTCAATATTGTAAATGACCGATAATGTAAAAATTCAATAGTCCAATGAGAAGTCATTTATAAACTGACCGGAATTTCTTAATGATTTTGAAATTTGAAATGTATATTTGATATTTGAAATAAAAAAAGGGCGGGCCAGCATTAAATATATTTGCAATTTTCCCCAAGGGATATGCATCATAAAGAGTCACTTTAATAAGTGATGGCAGTCCATTATAGCTGGCTGCAAACGTCGATGGACGTTTAATAAAGCAGCCGGATATTTCCCGGCGCAATCTTTATGTCTCGCTGAAACCCAACCCTTTTTAAAAGAACTGATTAAATTTATAATTCTGAAATTAATTTGTCAAGTTTTATTTTTCGTACTTTTAATCAGCAATTAATAAGCCAGATTTCACAATAAATATTACCGGAAAGATTTTATTGCTCTAAGATTATATATAACAGAAATATATATTTTCCGTATTAAACTCAATTTGGGAACATACGCTCCCTTTAAGAGGAAAAAAATCCGCCGATAATATTTTTCGCCTCTTCAATATCAGTATATTCTTTCACGGTAACTTTTCCGTTCCCGGTTATCATAGCGGAAAGTCTCTTTCCGTTCTTTCTTTTGAGGCAGAGAATTTTCTTTCCGGTTACAATCCCGTGCCGTATCTCATAGCCGACACCAAGGCTTGGATTCGTTACATCGGCTACGATGCTGTCAGATTCGTCAATCCAGCCCATATCCCTATCGTGTATAAATTGGTCTGATAGTTCCTTCTCTCCGATGCTCTGTATGTCCGCGTTTGCGAAATGTTCGCTCAGGACAGTGCCGTATTCTTTGAGTATTTTAATCAGTTCGATGTTGTTGTAATTCGAGTCTTCAGTGATGACTCCGCTGATTGAGGTGGCAAAATAAATTTTCATATTTTTAAATAATAAATATATATTTTTCCGCATTATATTAAAGTTAACTTTTATAAATTAAATAAAATAAGAAATACTTAAGTGCTTTTATTATAAAACAATTAAGCAAAATATTCGTATAATTATATAAAAACATTTTTATGAAAAACCTTATCAAATTTACAATCTTAATTTTTATCTTCACGATGTCAATTAACCTGTTTTCGCAGGAGAAATATTTCCTCGCCGAAAATATAGACCCAACCGTTAACCCTGCTGACGATTTCTTCCAGTATGCAAACGGCACTTTTATCAAGATGCACCCGATTCCGCCGTACGAGCATACTTACGGTATATTCAATCTTGTGGAAGACAGTGTTTATGTTTATCTATACAATATCTGCCTCGATGCACAGAACAACACATCAGCAGTTAAAGGCAGCAACACGCAGAAAATCGGAGATTTCTTCTACAGCGGGCTTGATGAAGCATCAATCAATAAAAACGACATAAAGCCTTTGATAGAGTACCTCAAAAAGATAGATAATGTCAGTAACTTTGCAGAAGCAATGGAATTGGCAGTTAATCTGAAACAATACGGACTCGGCTCTTTCTTTTCACTGTATGTATCGCAGGACCTTATGCAGAGCGATAAGAATGTAGTCAGTCTGTATCAGGGCGGTATCGGACTGCCCGAACGTGACTATTATTTCAATAAGGATGCAAGAACAGGAAAAATAAGAACGGAATACAAGAAACATATAGAGAAGACATTTTCACTGTTTAACAGAAAAGGCGGCAACGATAAAATATCGCTTTCAATATTTGAAATTGAAACCGACCTTGCGAGCATATCAAGGAAACTTGAAGACCTTCGCGATGATTATGCGAATTATAATAAAATGACAGTTGCTGAGTTGAATAAACTCACACCATCGCTTGATTGGAAAAAACTTTTAGGTTCAATCGGAATTAAAAATCAGGATTATATTATAGTCGGTCAGCCCGAATTTTTCAGCGGTCTTGAAAAATTATCCGGAAAATATTCGATTGAAGACTGGAAGAATTACATGAAATGGAATTTGGTAAGGAATCTCTCCGATTATTTATCAAAGGATTTCGAAGAAGAACATTTTAAATTCTACGGAACCACCCTCAACGGCACAACAGAGCAAAAGCCAAGATGGAAAAGGGTTCTGGACAATACAAATGAAATGCTCGGTGATGTTCTAGGAATGGAATACGTCAGATTGTATTTTCCGCCCGAAGACAAAGAAAGAACAAAGCAGATTGTTGACCTGATGGTCAAATCGTTTGGAGAAAGAATAAAAAAACTCGACTGGATGAGTGATGCAACTAAAGAAAAAGCGCTTGTTAAACTCGGAACCATGGTAAAGAAAATAGGCTATCCGGATAAGTGGAAAGATTATTCGACACTCAATATATCGAGAGATTCATACGTAAAGAATATTATCAATGCTTCGAAATGGCATTTTGAAGACAATATTTCGAAATTGTATAAGCCCGTTGACAGAACGGAATGGGATATGACTCCGCAAACGTATAACGCGTATTACAACCCTTCAAATAACGAAATAGTGCTCCCGGCGGCGATACTTACAATTCCGGGAAAGAAAATGAGTGAAGTGGACGATGCATTTCTTTTCGGATTCATCGGCGCTAGTACTGTCGGACATGAAATGACACACGGCTTCGACGATCAGGGAAGACTTTATGATGAAAAAGGAAACCTTCAGGGATGGTGGACTCCTACCGATTCGGTTAAGTTTGTTGACAGGACAAAACTTATGGTTGATCAGTTCAATAACTACGTTGTTCTCGACAGTATGCACATAAACGGCAAATCAACACTCGGTGAAAATATCGCGGACTTAGGCGGACTTGTAATCGGTTACGATGCAATGAAAATGACTAAGGACGGACAGGAAAATAAAGAAATCGGCGGATTCAATGCAGACCAGAGATATTTCCTCGGTTATGCATATTCATGGGCAATGTATTACAGACCTGAAATGCTCGCAAAGAGAGTAATGACCGATGTACACTCACCTGCTTTCCTCAGAGTAAACGCGCCTTTCTCGAATATAAATGAATTCTACAAAGCGTTTAACGTATCGCAAAACAATAAAATGTTCAGACCCGATAACGTGAGAGTTTCAATATGGTAAAGTGTTTTCCGGAGAGCCTTTAAAAGGCTCTCCGGGTTTTATACTCCCGGTTTTATTCAATATTTTTTCATTTCACAAATAATTATCTTTGAGTAATAAATCAATAATTAAAACCTCAATTATATGTCACGAACAGTAAAAGCACCAACCGGAATTGAAAAATCCTGTAAGAACTGGCAGGCAGAAGGAGCAATGCGAATGCTCATGAACAATCTTGACCCGGACGTAGCCGAAAATCCTGCCGAACTCATTATTTACGGCGGCAGCGGCAAAGCGGCAAGGAACTGGGAATGCTATGACGCGATTATAGCAACACTCAAGACGCTTGAAGACGATGAAACTCTGCTTGTGCAGTCAGGCAAGCCCGTTGCGGTTTTCAGAACACATACAAATGCTCCGCGTGTAATTATTTCGAACTCGCAGATAGTGCCTAAATGGGCGACATGGGACGAATTCAGAAGGCTCGAAGGACTCGGACTTACAATGTACGGGCAGATGACGGCGGGTTCATGGATTTACATAGGAACGCAGGGAATTTTGCAGGGCACATACGAAACTTTTGCGGCATGCGCTTTGAAGCACTTCAATGCTACTCTGAAAGGAAAATTTGTATTAACTGCCGGCATAGGCGGTATGGGCGGCGCACAGCCGCTTGCGGCTACTCTAAACGGAGGAGCATTTCTGGGAATCGATGTCGACCCTTCAAGAATACAGAAAAGAATCGATACGGGATACTGCGATGTGATGACTTACGATTTGGATGAAGCGCTTAAGATAGTACTCGATGCAAAAGAAAAAGGAATTGCAAAATCAGTCGGTCTTGTAGGCAATGCAGGAGAAGTTCTGCCTGCGATTCTTAAGAAAGGAATTATACCCGATGTTCTTACGGACCAGACATCCGCTCACGACATGCTGAACGGTTATGTACCGATGGGAATGCCGTTTGAAGAGGCGGTCAAATTGAGAAAATCCGACCCGGCGAAATATCAGGAACTCGCGAAGAAGACGGCAGTCGTTCATTGCAAAACGATGTGGGAATTCATGAAGAAAGGCGCAATCACTTTTGATTACGGAAATAATCTCAGAGGCGAAGCGCTTGCAAACGGTTTCGATAAAGCATTTGATATCCCCGGATTCGTACCTGAATACATCAGACCGCTTTTCTGCGAAGGGAAAGGACCTTTCAGGTGGGCTGCGCTTTCAGGCGACCCCAACGATATATACGCGACCGATGACGCCATAATGGAAGCATTTCCGGATAACAAACTCCTTCACAACTGGCTTAAAGCCGCGAGGGCAAAAGTGCATTTTCAGGGACTGCCCGCCCGTATCTGCTGGCTTGGATACGGCGAAAGAGCGAAGGCAGGAAAAATATTCAATGAACTGGTCAGGACAGGAAAAGTGAAAGCGCCGATTGTAATAGGCCGCGACCATCTTGACTGCGGAAGTGTTGCATCGCCGAACAGAGAAACGGAAAAAATGAAAGACGGTTCCGATGCGATTGCCGACTGGCCGATTCTTAATTTCGCGCTGCATAATATAGGCGGCGCCAGTTGGGTATCATTGCATCATGGCGGCGGCGTAGGTATAGGGAATTCAATCCATTCCGGAATGGTAATAGTGGCGGATGGAACGAAGGAAACCGAAATTCGTCTCGAAAGATGCCTTACGTATGATCCCGGAATGGGAATAGTCAGACATGCTGATGCAGGTTACGAACTCGCCCTCGAAGAAAGAGCAAAATTCGGAATAAGAATGCCGATGGTGAAATAAAAGAACAAAAATTTTTCTAAGCAAAATGCCATTTGTTAAAGTATATGTTCATTTTGTATTTAGTACAAAAGACCGTAAACCTTTTCTCTCAGATGAAGGATTAAGGGAAAAGGTTTGGTCGCATATAAAAGAGTATTCAAGAGAGAACGGAATATTTCTGGATTTAGTAAACGGATACTCAGATCATTGTCATTGTTTGATTTCCCTCGGTATAGAGCAATCCATGAGCAAAATCATGAACCTGCTTAAAGGTGAATCCTCGCATTGGATAAATAAGAATAATTTATGTGCAGGCAAGTTTGAGTGGCAGGACGAGTATTGCGCGGTTTCCGTTTCAGAATCTATTGTTGAAAGGGTTAGGAAATATATTAAGCATCAGGAATATCATCATCATAAAAAATCTTTTAAGGAAGAATACGATGAATTAATCCGAAAATTTGGATTTAAAGAATTCGGCTAAAGCCGGGTATTACGCAATCGTTACCCCCACCTAAAGGTGGGGGCTATTAAATGGACAGTATATAAGCATTTACAAATCTAATTATTTTCTAAACATCATATTTTCTAAATACTATATTTTCTAAACACCGCATTCTTTAAATACCCTATTTTCTAAACACCACATCTCTAAATACCCTATTTTCTAAACACTATATTTTCTAATAACAATATTTTCTACATACTAAATTTTCCAATTTTATTAATTTCTAATTTTCTAAATTTTTTAATTAAAATAATTTCCAGCGAATGGCGCTTCTCAATAGCCCCCACCTTTAGGTGGGGGTTTATTATATTAATAAACCCAGCTTTAGCCGAATTCTTTATGACCTGACGAATATTTGAAAACATAAATTAATTCCTGACGAATTAAAACATTTTGTATTCAATCTAATATCAAATTACTCGATTATTAAATGGTTGTGCTCCTTTCAATAGCCCACACATTCAGGTGGGGGGATAGGATATTAAAAAACCCGGCTTTAGCCGAATTCTTTTCGCCGGTAAATATTTTCAGACAACGATTAAATCCGAAAATAGTATTTTTCTTTCCACTTTCTAAAAATCATTATTTCTTTTAATTTGATTTATGATGAATGAGGATATCGGATATATACGCGACAGGCTTGCAGAATTTTTTTCACACGACGGATTGCTTGCGTCCCATTTTCCAAATTACGAATACAGGGAATCGCAGATGAAAATGGCGAATGCGGTGATTGACTCGCTTGAAGGGAAAAATCACGTTTTCATAGAAGCCCCGACAGGAATAGGCAAGAGTTTCGCCTATCTGGTGCCGGCTATATATTACGCTAAAAAATACGGAAAGAAAGCAATCATTTCGACACACACTATTAATCTTCAGGAACAACTTATCGGAAATGATGTCCCTTTATTAAAGAAAATACTGCCTTTCAAATTCGAGGCTAATCTTTTAAAAGGAAAAACAAATTATGTCTGCCCTAACAGGTTAAAAAAAGCGGCTGAGTATTCAAACTCCCTTTTTGAAAGCGATGAACAAAAATGCCTTCAGAAACTGCTGGCATGGTCGAAAACCACTAAGGACGGAACTTTGTCGGATATTGGTTTTCAGGTCGACCAGAATGTATGGCAGAACGTTTGCGCTGAAGTAAATATATGCACAAACAAAACCTGCGGCGACCCGGATAAGACGGAGTGTTTTTACAGAAAAGCAAAGGACAGAATTAACGCTTCCGATATTGTTATACTTAATCACTATTTGTTCTTCAGTCTCTTCAACATTTCGTCAAAAGACAGCAAAGAAGGGTATCTGTTTCAAAATGATTTTGTAATATTCGATGAGGGACACACGCTCGAAGATGCAGCGGCAGAGCAGTTAGTGCCGAAAATATCGCGGGAAATGGTCAGGTATCATCTTTTGCGATTGTACAACGACAGGAAAAGAAAGGGGTTTCTCACAACGCTTCCGGCGCTCCATATACTTCCGGTTGTTCAGAATCTTCTCGATATAAATCAGGCATTCTTTTACGAGATAAAAAGAAAATTCTTTAAGAGAATCGGCGACAAGTATGACAGGCTCGCGTTCCGTATAAGGCAGAGAAGCAACATTCAGAATCATCTGGATTCGGAAATTAAGAATCTGATTGTGCAGTTGAACGAACTAAAAGGATTCGCCAGATCAGACATTGAAGAAAATGAGATTAACGATTTCGTCAATAAATTCGCTTTCATCAATTCTTCGATAAACGATTTCCTTGAAATGACAAATAACGAACTCGTTTACTGGGTCGAACTTTCATCACATAATCCCGAAACCAATACCTGGCTGTGCGCTTCACCACCCGATATATCCGAATATCTCGGGGAGAATATTTTCAAAGAAAACAATTCATGCGTAGTAACGAGCGCAACACTTTCAATAAACGGAAATTTCAATTATTATATCAACAGACTCGGCGCAAAGAATGCGGAGGTTGTAAATCTCCCGACACAATTCGATTATTACAGACAGGTTAAGATATATATTCCAAATGACAGAAGTCTAATACCTAAGAAAGAAAACGATACGGTCTATACAGAGGCATTAAGAGGCTGGATTGAGCATTTCATCAGGCAGACAGGAGGCAAGGCGCTTGTGCTTTTCACAAACTCATACCTTATGAAAAGCATTGCATCGATAATCCGTCTGGATCCCGCATTCAACGATATTGACATACTTGTTCAGGGCGAAGGCACGTCAAGAAAGAACCTTCTCGAACAATTCAGGGAGAACATTAATTCCGTACTATTCGGGCTTGATAGTTTCTGGCTTGGAGTTGACGCGCCCGGTGAAACACTCAGCAATCTTATAATTACAAGACTGCCTTTCGTAGTTCCGGACCACCCGCTTATTCAGGCGCGTCTTGAACTGATAGATTCGAAGGGCGGAAACAGTTTCATGGACTATTCACTCCCCGAGGCAATACTGAAATTCAGGCAGGGAGCCGGCAGGCTTATAAGAAACAAAACTGACGAAGGTATAATAGTAATACTCGATAACCGCATTTTAACTAAAACCTACGGTAAATACTTTCTCAACTCAATTGACGAATGCCCGGTAATATTGCTTTGAGCATTCAATCTTCATTTAATATAATTCATCATTTGACTATCTTTAAAAATGGAAAACGAAAAAAATAATACGGAAAGCAATAAAGAAGAAAAGCCGGTACCGAAAATCGAAAAAATAGACGTACCGGAAGAACAGATTGCTGCTTCAATAGAAGATGACCCCATGGGTACGGAAGAACCTGTCGTAGAAGTACATATTCCTTTACAAAATCCGGATGAAAATTTCCCTTATTATCAAAATGTAGATAAAAGGATATTCAATAACGCAAGAGCGCTCGCAGTAAAAATTCTTGTTCGCTGCGAAAGAACAGATGCATACCTTGATAAAATCATAGATTTCGAAATTCGCAACAACGACCTGAACGACCTTGATAAATCATTGCTTAATGAACTCGCACACGGTGTTATCAGATGGATGAGAAGGCTTGACTGGTTCCTAAACGGATTTTACAGAGGACAATACGAAAAATGCCTCTCGGACGTTAAAAACGCGATGAGAGTCGCATTATATCAGATTTTATTCCTCAATAAAATTCCATATGCCGCAGCCGTAAACGAAGCAGTAGAACTGATTAAGAAACTCAGAGGCGACAAACATGCCGGAGTCGTAAACGGTCTTCTCAGAACGATTATAAGAACTCTGGACAGCCTTGTGTGGCCGACGAGGGAGATTGACGAAGTAAATTACCTCGGAATCATACAATCACACCCGAACTGGATGGTGAGAAGATGGGTGCAAAGATTCGGATTCGATGAAGCGGAAAAATTATGCGAGTCGAATAACAGAAGACCAAATCTTACGCTTCGCGTAAATAAGAATAAAATTAAAATCGAAGAACTCGAAAAACATCTTGAGGAAAAAGGAATCCCCTACAGGCGTGGAGCATATCTCGATTATTTCATACACATCAAAATGATGTCGAAGATATATGACGACGAATTTTTCAAACAGGGATTTTTCAGCATTCAGGATGAAAGCGCAGGATTGATGTCGCATATTCTTGACCCGAAGGAAAACGAATTGGTGCTTGATGTATGTGCCGCACCGGGAGGTAAAAGTTCTCATATATCAGAACTTATGCACGGCGCGGGCAGGATTATTTCCATAGATAAATACGTCTCAAAAGTAGAGATGATGAAAAAGAATTTCGAAAGGTTAGCATTATCGAATATTCTGGCATTTCACGAAGACCTTCAGGAGCCGAAGACCGAACTAATGAGAGAAAAACTTTTGAATAAAGTGGATAAAGTGATAGTGGATGCGCCATGTTCGGGGCTTGGAGTAATCACAAAGAAACCGGATATAAAGTGGAAGAGAGAATCAGGCGATATAATTAAACTTCAGAAAATTCAGTTTGAAATACTTGATAAAGCATCGGAATACGTTAAAAACGGGGGAGTACTGGTTTACAGCACATGCACAACCGAAAAAGAAGAAAATGAAGACCTTATAAATATGTTTCTCGAAAAGCACAAAGAATTCAGAGTGGATGACGCATCAAAATTTGTAAACAGAGACGTTACGAATAAAAACGGCTTTGTAGAACTATTCCCGCATATACACAATATAGACGGTGCATTTGGAGCCAGACTGGTCAAACAATAAAATCTATATTACAAGCGCATAAAAAAAGAGCCCTTCGATGAAGGGCTCTTTCATTTATATGAAACTCAAGGTTACTTATTCGTTTCGGATTTCTTATCCTGTTTTACATCTTTCTTTATTTCCTTCTTCACTTCTTTTTTCACATCTTTTTTTACTTCCTTCTTCACATCCTTTTTCACGTTCTTCTTAATATCTTTCTTTGTAACCGATGTTTTCTTTGTATCCTTTTTAAATTCATCCGCTTTTCTCTGGGTCTTCATCTGATAACTTACGTCTTTGAACTTTTTAAGATCATCCGCAGTAAGTACGGGTATTTTAAGTACCTGTCCCGGATAAATCAGATTCGGATTCACGATTTTCTTCGGCGTATTTGCAGGTGCAGAGACGACACCTTCTTCATTTGCTTCCCAGATTTTCGGCCAGTAATTATTTTTATTATAGATTTCGGATTTGCCTGCAATCTTCCATAGGCAATCACCTTTAACTACGGTATAATTATTTGATTTGGAGACAACCGATTCTTTTTCCCAGGCTTCGAGTTTGCTCTTCATTGCGATATAACGGGTATAAAACTCAGGCAAGCATTTTGCTCTGGAGGCGTCTATATCATTGAAATAAGACTTGCGAGCGTCAGATGGTGTTCCCAGTTTATTGTTTATTTTCTTTTCGGTCTCGTCAAATTTTTTCCTGAATTCGGCGATACTGTTTTTATCCATTCCGACAGAAGAATAAAGACCGTTCTCGGCATCTGCAACTTTTTTGTCCATATCAGAAGACTGGCTCTTCAAAGCGTCGATGTCTTTTGAATAATTCCCGAGTAAAATAAGCAATTTATCTTTCTTTTCGGATAGATCGTACATCTGTTTTTCCCAGTCACGAATGAGAAGTTCGTCTTCTCTTCCGTATCTGTCTTCTTCAGGACAGCAATCGTCATCCTGAGCAATTGTCATTAGCGGATAAGATCCAAGCACCAAAAATAGACCGCACAAAAATACAACTATCCTTTTCATATAATTATATTTTGATAATGAAAGTTTATAAAACGGTAACGGCTCATTCCGGTAGCAGAATGAGCCGTTAAAAACTACTGATTTTTTTTACTAAATAAAATATAAAAAAATATTACTTTTCTTCGTAGAAGTCACCGAGTTTAACTCTGGCATTGATCATTGCCGTAACAAGGCCGAGACTTGAATTCGGAGATTTTGTAATTCTGATAGATGGTCCGAGAGCAAATGAACTTAGACCAAAGGATTCTGCAATATTTGAAATATATGCTTCCCACAGGAACTGCCAGTTTCTTCTGGCATTGCTGAATGTATAATCCATACGAACGTCAAATACGGAACCTGCGAGTCTGATTTCTCTAGCAAGATATCCTGCATGAAATTCGCCGAAATATTTTGCAATATAAATTTTTGCTCTGGTTGAACCGAAAGTTCTGATAGGATAACGGAATTCAAAGTTAAAATAACTTCCGCTTGCAATATAGATGTTCGGCATATATCTGCCGTTTTTCAAGGTATCGTAATTATTCTTCACTTTTAAAGGAGGATCGTAATCACCGCTGTCAAGGACAGAGAAGAAACCAAGTTCCAGGAAATTACCGAACGGCAATACATAACTTGCCTGAAGACCTAACTTCGGGGTGAAGATATTGTTATAGTTTCCGAACGTGCTTTCTTTTTCTCCGGTTGTTGAGCCCGCATCACGTTTTCTAACAAGTTCTTTAATTCTGGTGGTTACACCGATTTTTGCACCGAGTAAATGGAAGTTACCGGCAATAAGATCTGTTTCTAACGGACCTGAATATGGTGTACCCAACTGGAACGAAAAGCCAAAACTTTGCTTTAAGGGGATACCTAGAGGCTCACCGCCGAAAAAGTTAAGATACGGATTAATATAAGCAGTTGTACTTAAAATTTCTCTTTGTTTCTTTGGAGGTGAAATAACTTCTTTAATCTTGATTCTTTTCAATGCATCTACAAATACGGATATGTAATTGTATTTTTTCTGCGCAAGATTGATTTTATTCGGCGCTGACCAGTTCAACAGTTTCTGCTGTACCGGCTTAGTAATATTACTCCAGGAAACCTGGATTTTTGTAGGGTCAGTTTCTTCACCGATTACAATGTAATGATTATTCGGATCCGCATCGGACACATTGACGATAAGCGTAAATGAAGATAATTTTGGATCCATAGCCATTTCATCCTGTATTTTCACAAACACGCTGTCATCATCAGTATTTGCATTAATCTTAAAATACTTGAATGTTTTTGGATCATCTTCTCTCACTTCCTGTGAGTATGAGTTTCTTACGTTAAAGCATAGGATTAAAACCAATAACGTAAAAAATGCGTAAACAGAAGTTTTTGAAATATTCATAGTAATTATTTAAATAAATAAATTTTTAATTGTTACCATTCGCCGAATGTAAATTGTCCCTGTCTTGATACTGAATGCGGAGCTATTTTATCTTTTACTGAGATTGTAAATGAAGCTCTGAACGGCGCTGATCCATTATCCGTCATTCTTTCGAACTGTTCTTTTGAGGCTGCATATTTCAGTGTCAGGTCATAAACTCCGTTGCCTTTTGTTTCAACTTTGACCGGGCCTGAGATATTGACATCAAGTTGACCAAGGAAATCGTCCTCAATCGATATTCTGAATCCTACGACGCTCTGGAGTTCTCTAAGTGAAGCATCGGGTCCGCCTGATTTTAGCGGCTGCAGATTGATTTTCGGTTTCTGATTTTCCTTAGTACCTACGCTCTTGCTTTGTCCGCCCTGCTTATAAGTAACGGTTCTCTGACCGCCCATTGTAAACGATTTGGAACCGCCTGCGGGAATAGATGCAATTAAACCGCCGTCATCACCGTAGATTTCAAGAGGCAGATTTCCTCTGTTGGAAATGGAATTTGTTGTATATTGTACCAATGGAGCCGCAACCAACGGGGTTACGTCAACATTCTCCATTTTAACATCTTCTTTTTGCTGTTCTTTTAATTTCTCCTGTTCCTGTTTAGTCAATCTTTCATAATCGGATTGCGATACTACCAACTGACCGGATTGCAGAGTGATCATATTCGGAGAAATCTGAGGAGGAACGAAATTTCTCAGATCAGCAATATTTTTTAAAGAATCGAGTTCGATTTTCGGAACCAGACCTAAAGCAAGCATGGAATCAATGTATTTTTTCAAAGAGTCAGCATAAGTTTTCTTAACTGCTTCTTCTTCAGTTAAAACTTTTTGCAGATTGATATCGGCGCCCTTCATTGTTAAAACTACGATAACAAATATATATAATACCTGATATATTATAAATTTGACATCTCTATTATGTTTACTCATCGCTTTAAAATTAAAGTTTTAAGCATTATTGACGCTTACCTGTAAGGTAAACGAGATTTTCCAGACTCTTTAATGCGTTGGAGTCTTTCAGATTAGTTACTGTTTCATTGACCATCGCCGCTGTTTTCTGTAATTCTGCAAGCGCTGAACCATCAGGCATTTTGATAGAACCGAACATACCTGAAATACCTTTCATAGTTTCAAAATTGTTCTTCATAATCTCCGAGTATTCCGCTGTTTTCTTGACTATGGCAGCTGCATTATTGATGTTGTTTACCACTTCATTCATCTGACCGACAACAGCCGAGTCAGAAAGTTTAATCTTATTGAATTCTTCAACCAGAACTTTGAACGCACCGATGTTCTTTGCATGTTCCTCGTTGACTTCTCTTGCCATTTTCAGATACTTGAATATTACTTCAGCATCTTCTTTCGATAATTGTTTCGTACCGCCTGCGCCAGTCAGACCGGTAATCATCTGTTCGTTCGTAGAGCGAATGCTGTCAAGCAGTCTGTTCTGCAACTGGAACTGATTATAGAAATTATATTCTTCTTCGATATTTCCGACTTCTTCGGTAATCGCCTGATATTGTAATCCCTGTGTTTCGAAAACCGTACCGAACAATTTTCCGAGAGCGAGAATAACGATTGATTTAATTTCAAAAGGAACCGAAAAACCTAAAAACACCTTTTCGCCTAATTGTGTTGAAAGCAAAAGTATTGCTGCACCGAGTAACGGCATCGCGGTAGATATTGAATCAACCAGGCCGCTGTAATTATCCACAATACGCGTAATAATTTCAGCCGAAGGTCCTTTTAAGGCAATTTGTTTCTTAAGGCTGTGATTACTAGCCCATGCGAATATTAAGAACAAAATATAAGCAAAGAACGGCAGCCACCAGAACTGCATAGGTACAACTTTTAGCGTAATATCAACCTGGAAGAGTTTTTTCGCTAAATTTGCCGCAACATCACCGAAAAACGGAACATATGCTACGTCAACAAACAGGGAAAAAATAAGTAATATCAGGGATGGAATTAAAGCCCTGACTACATCTTTCGTTCCCGCTTTGCTGATTCTGTTGAGATTTTTCTCGACTAGAAATTTCCTTATCTCGACTATTTCGGAAAAACCCTCTTTCAGTTGACTGATTTTGGATTCAATACGATTTGTTTTCGGGTCAAAGTTTCCTGACGGAGATTTTGTTTCTTGTGTGGAAGTATTGTCTGCCATATTATAAACTTATTTTATATAAAATTAAGTTAAAATAAATATTTCTTTAATTAAAGTTCATGTGTAATATAAAAAACATATTTAATACAAACAACGAAATAATTGAAAATTTCGCATTTTTTTAAGTTGATTTTTTGAGTTTATTTTCAGGTTCCTTTTCAGTGTTATACTTTTCATATGCATTTATAATCTCCTTAACAAGCCTGTGCCGTACAACATCACCTTTATTGAAATATACAAAAGAAACACCTTCAATGCCCTGCAATATTTCCTCCGCCTGCATCAGACCTGATAATTCTCTCTGGGGCAAATCTATCTGCGTAACGTCGCCCGTAATAACCGCTTTTGAATTGGGACCTAAACGTGTCAGGAACATCTTCATCTGCATAGCCGTTGAGTTTTGCGCTTCATCAAGGATAACAAAAGAGTTGTTCAACGTCCTTCCCCTCATGTAAGCAAGCGGCACTATTTCAATTATGCTTTTCTCCATATATCCCTTGAGTTTTTCATAAGGCAGCATTTGTTCAAGAGAATCAAATAACGGTTTCAAATACGGGTCAATCTTTTCCGATAAATCCCCGGGAAGAAATCCAAGACTTTCGCCCGCCTCGACTGCGGGTCTTGCAAGTACAATTTTATTAACCTGTTTATTCTTCAGTGCAGCGACCGCAAAAGCAACGGCAAGATATGTTTTTCCCGTTCCCGCGGGACCTACAGCAAATATGATATCGTTTTCGGCGATGCTGTTGCAGTACTCAATCTGGGTAGGTGTTCTCGGCTTTACAAAATCATTTTTATTATAAAGTATAATATCGCTTTTATCGGTGATTCCGTTTCCGTTCAGTCTTACCGCTCTTTCTTTCGAACCGTCGTCAATCAGGTCAATAACAAGTCTTACGTCATCGACCGTGATTCTGTCCTGGCGCTTCGAAAGAAAAATCAGTTCGTCAATAATGCGTGATATTAATCCGAACTCCTTATCCTCTTCGCTCCTGATATAAACGTTTTCCCCTCTTATTACAATTTTTGATTCCGGGAACCGCTCTCTTAATAGATTTAAATTCTCATCGTTCACTCCGGTAAACGACAGCAAATCTATACCGCTTAATATAATGTTCTTTTCCGTAATCTGAATTTTAATTTTTATAAAAAAAGCCTTTATACAATAAGTATAAAGGCTCTTTAATATCTAAGACAAATTTATTTCTTCTTTTCGTCTTTTTTCGGTTCTTCTTTCTTTACGTCTTTCTTAACGTCTTTCTTTTCGTCTTTCTTGACGTCTTTTTTGGTGTCTTTCTTAACGTCTTTCTTTTCGTCTTTCTTTACATCTTTCTTTTCGTCTTTCTTCTTATCGGTTGCTTCTTCCTTGTTCATTTTTTTCTTTCTTGTGTATCTGTACTTTTTGCTTTTTTCCAATGCTTTCTTTTCAAGATCCTTTGTTAATGCAGGAACTCTTAAGACCTGACCCGGATAAATTAAATTCGGGTTCTTGATTGTTTTGGAAACTTTCGGAGGTGCATTTACAACGCCTTTTTCGTTTGCATCCCAGAGTACGGGCCACATCTTAACGTTGTTGTAAATTTCCTTTTTGCCGGCAATCTTGTATAAGCAGTCACCTTTTACTACGGTGTAACCGGATTCTTTCTTAACTTCCGGACCCCAGGCTTCAAGATTTGCTTTCATTTTTTTGTATCTGTCGTAGAATTCGGGTAAGCATTTAATTTTCGATGCTTCGATTTCAGCGAACATTTTTTCGGCGTCTTCTTTCTTGCCGTTCTTTGAATTGATGGTTTTTTCTGTTGCTTCAAATTTCTTTCTGAAGTCAGCTACGCCACTCTTTGTGGAACCGACTGATGCATAAAGGTCTTCTTCTGCTTTTGTGACTGCAGCGTCTTTGTCAGAATTGGTTTTCTTTAATGCGTCTACGTCTTTTGTTAATTGGTCAAGTTTACCGGTAAGTTCATTTTTCTTTGCGGTATACTCATCCATTTGCTTCTGCCACTCTTCCTCGGTCATTTCAGGTTTTTCTTCGTCTTGAGCAAACACTGATATCTTTGCACCAAGGGTTAAGGAGAGGACAAGCATTGCGATTAATAATTTATGGAACTTCATTTATTAAATCTCCTTTTTTTAAAAATTTTTTAAAATTTTTTACTTGTGCTTGTAAAATACTAGATCTTGATTACTTGCAATTGGCTTTTGCTTGATCCATCTGCTTTTGGAAATCTTTGATCTTTGCATCTTTATCAGCAATTTGCTTCTGCAACTGAGATTTTTCGCTCTCTTTTGCATTTACCTGACTCTGAAGTGATTCTACTTCTGCTTTCAGGTCGTTTAATTGTTTCAGTTGCTCTTCACTAACACCACCGCAACCTGCAATCATTCCTGAAAGGAATGCTACGGTAAGCAGAACGAAGAACATGTTTTTAACTTTGGCCATTTAATACCTCCTGTATTTTTGGCGGATTATAAAAATAGTTTATTTAAAGACAGAACAAATATAAATCACTTAAAGTAACTTGTCAAGTCAAATTCTAAAAAAGTAGACAGTTTTTGTAAAAAAATAGACAAGCGTAAGTATTGTATTTACAGTAGTATACTGAAATTGACGAAAAAATAGGAAAAATTATTATTCTTTAAGATAATTAATTTAGCATTTTTCAGGTTATTCCCACTCTATTGTTGCCGGCGGTTTTGAACTTATGTCGTAAACAACACGGTTAACTCCTTTTACAGTGTTGCTAATTTTATTCGATACCGTTGTGAAAAATTCTTTTGTGAACTGATAAAAATCTGCAGTCATCCCGTCTATAGATGTTACCGCTCTCAGTGCGATAACATTTTCATAACTGCGCTCGTCACCCATTACGCCTACGCTCTGAACAGGCAGAAGCACAGCGAACGCCTGCCAGATTTCATTATATATATTAAAGTTGTGCAGTTCATTAATATAGATGTCATCCGCTTCTCTTAGTACATCGAGTTTTGATTTCGTAATATCTCCGAGTATCCTGACAGCCAGCCCGGGTCCCGGGAAAGGATGACGCATTATAAAAGATACCGGCAATCCGAGTTTGACGCCTATACTCCTGACTTCATCTTTGAAAAGTTCTCTGAACGGCTCGATGATTTCCATTTTCATTTTTGCAGGCAGCCCGCCTACATTGTGATGCGACTTGATAGTAACGGAAGGTCCTTTGAATGAAACCGATTCAATGACGTCGGGATACAGTGTTCCCTGTACAAGATATTTTATGTCCGTTTTGTCTTTTTTCAATCTCTTCGCTTCGCTCTGGAAAACGTCTATAAATGTTTTGCCGATTATTTTTCTTTTTCTTTCAGGGTCAGAAACGCCTTTCAATCTTCTGAGAAATAATTCCGATGCATCTACAAATACGATATTGAATTTAAAATGCTTCCTGAACATCTCTACAATATTTCTGCTCTCGTTCTTTCTCATCAAACCGTTATCGATATGAATGCAGATGAGTTTCTTCCCTACCGCCCTGTGCACAAGCGATGCCGCGACGGATGAATCGACTCCCCCGCTCAGTGCGCATATCACGTATTTGCCGCCGATTCTTTCTTTTATCTCCATTACCTTATCCTTAATAAAAGAATCAGGTTTAAAAAGGTTTTTCACATTGCATATTCCGAAAACAAAATTCTTCAGTATTGTTTTTCCGTTTTCCGTATGATGAACTTCGGGATGAAATTGCAGTGCGTATATTTTCTTCGCACGGTTTTCATAACTGCTTATATGACCGTTAGAACTTTTTGCGGTAATCTTAAATTCCCGGGGAAGTTTTTCAATCGAATCTCCGTGGCTCATCCACGTAGTAAATCCTTTTCCGCATCCTTTATATAATGCCGAAGCGCCGCTGATTCTAATATTAGTTAATCCGTATTCTCTTACTTTCGATTTATGAATTCTGCCGCCGGATTTTTTCGCGATCAATTGCAGTCCGTAACAGATGCCGAGTACGGGCAGTCCGGAATTCATTATATACGAATAGTTGTCTTTGTCAATATCGGGCGAGTCTTTCGAAAGCACGCTTGCAGGACCGCCCGAGAAAATAAACCCTTTTATTATATGTTTATTTTTTCTTTCGGAAATAAATTTTTCTATGCTGATGTCAAAAGGATGAATCTCGCAGTACACGTTCATGTCTCTCAGCCTTCTTGCAATCAACTGTGTATATTGTGAACCGAAATCGAGTATAAGTATAATATCTGTTTTCATTTTGAAAATTTATTTATTGCCGTTTTAATTGCGCCTTTTAAAGTGTTGACTCTTTCTTCCTTTATAATAAATGTATTCCCGAATTTTTCTTTTATATCCCGAATCAGTTTATTAGAGAAATAATTATCATTCTCTATCACGCTTCCGGAAAATGCAATTTGAATTTTCTTTTCACCCGCATGTTTTTTTACAAAAGAATTCAGGAGATGAGTAAGTCCTTCCGCTTCCCTGTTCACTGCCATGCGGCACATGCCGTCGCCTTTTGCCGCAAGTTCAATTATCAAAGGAGCAAGAGAGTGTATGTTGAAATTTTTATGATATATTTCAGCAAGAATATTATTTCTGTTTATCCCGAAACCCGTTTCGAGTTTTTCTTCAAGCAGGCAAGCCTCTTCGGTTTCGTCAATATGCTTTGTCAATTCTTTCAATACATTGAGCGATATGGAATAACTGCTGCCTGTATCTCCGAGAAGTTTTCCCCAGCCGCCCATGCGTATATTTTTGCCTTTCAGCCGTCCGAAGAGAACCGACCCCGTTCCGCAAATAAGCAGTAAACCTTCGCCTTTACCGAAAGCGTCCTCATAAGCAATTGCGGTATCCGATTCAACAACTATATTATGGTAAGTAAGTTTTTCGGAAATATCTTCTTTTATACCCTCCTTATCCGTATCGTTTCGTGCGCCGGCAGCGCCGATGCAGATTCCCGTAATAGATTCGAGGGAAAGATTAATTCCATCGCAGAATTCAAGAATAACACCCGAAATATACCCGGAAAATGCGTCTCTGCCGACCTGTGAATAATGCACCGATTCATAATTCCCCGAATGCAGAATCCCCCCGCGTTTATCTCCAAGCGCCATTCTGCAATTTGTTCCGCCGGTGTCTATGCCTATATATAATCTGCTCAAATCCATGGTTTTAAATTATTAAATAAATAAACAAATAAAAATCACTTTACAAAATTTTTACCCTGGAATGAATATTTTCACTTGCATAATATAAATATTGGTTTTATCTTTAAATAGATACGAAAGTTATGTATAAAAAAATTACCACTATAATTTTGTTGTTTGTGTTTGCAAGCGCGGCATTTGGGGGCCTGACGTTTGAATTTTTTACCGCTAAAGCCAATACCGACGGGATATTGTTGGAATGGAAAACCGGTGATGAGAGCGGCATTGCTAAATTTGAAATCGAACGAAGCGCAGTAACACCGAATAGTTTTGTTTACATAAAAACATTAAACGCTGCCGGCAATAATTCGTATTATTCTTATCAGGATAATGGCGTAGAACTCAAGTCAACCTCCTCTGTCTATTACTACAGACTAAAATGTATTACATCGAACGGGACTTATTCCTATACAAATACAATAACCGTTGTTCATACAGTTTCGGGAATAAAAAATACCTGGGGAAGCATTAAAGCCATCTTCAGATAAATCGCAGATTTTATAATAATACAATTAATCGAAAGGAGATATAATGGCAGAATCTACAAGAAATCTTAATATCACTCCTGAGGAAATCGAATCAGGGAAAACAATGGCGTTCGTCGCTTACTTAATTTTCTTTATACCTCTTTTAATGGATGAGTATAAGAAAAATAAATATGTAATGTTCCATACCGAACAGTCTATCGTTCTCTTGATTGTGAATATCCTCGTAAACATTCTTGGAATTGTCACATGCGGATTCGGATACATCTTATACATAGCAGTGATAGTATTTTATATCATGGGCATTATCAATGCATTCGGCGGAAAAGTAACACCTCTGCCTTTAATTGGTCAGTTCGGGGAGAAGTTCAACTTAGTCAAATAATTGGACCTATATAGATTTTTAGAAAGCAAAAAAGTACGTGCAACTGCGGTTTTATCAGCCGCAGTTTTTTTTATTGCCGCGCTGTATTTCTGGGACCCGACAGGCTATCAGTATTACCCGCCCTGCTGGTTTCATGAACTGACGGGTTTGTACTGTCCGGGATGCGGCGGTCTCAGGGGAACACATTTCCTACTTCATTTTGATTTCGACAGGGCTTTCCATTTTAATCCTTCCGTATTCATCTCCACACCGCTCATTATTTATTCGATTGTATATTATTCAGCATTTCTTTTCTTAAAAAAGGATCTAATCGGAATTCCCGTTAACAAATACACAATCAACGTTTCGGCAATTCTGATTGCGCTTTTCTGGATTGCCCGAAACATCTTCGCTTTTTTTAAGATATAATTGAATTTATTCATAAGTGTTTTTTTAGTATTTTTAATTTTCGGACTTAGTCCCGGTTAATTCGGCGGCTAAGTTTTTCATTAAATGAATTATGTTCGAGAAACTCAACAAAGTAAAAGAAAGATATCAGGAAATTTCAGACCTGCTGAACAAACCCGAAACCATTAAAGACCAGAAGGAATTCAGAACTTTGTCTAAGGAATATTCCGACCTCACGGAAGTCGTTAATTCTTATAACAAATATCTCAGCCTGAAAAAAGAATATGAAGACAACAAAGAACTTATGTATAACTCCGGGGATTCCGAACTTAAAGAAATGGCAAAAGAAGAACTTGAAAGACTCGAGCCCGAAATTACAGCAATCGAAGACGTAATAAAAGAACTCCTCATACCGAAAGATCCTAACGACGACAAGAATGCAATACTCGAAATCCGCGCGGGAACAGGCGGCGACGAAGCATCGCTTTTTGCAGCGGAACTTTACAGAATGTATACCCGCTTTTTCGAAAAACACAACTGGAAAACCGAACTTATCGATTACAGCGAATCGTCAATACCGGGCGGATTAAAGGAAGCAGTCCTGAACATAATTACAAAAGGCGCTTACGGCGACCTAAAATATGAAAGCGGCGTCCATCGTGTTCAGCGCGTCCCGAAGACGGAAGCCAACGGAAGAGTGCATACTTCGGCAGCATCGGTAGCGGTACTTCCCGAAGCGGATGAAGTTGATGTGGAAGTAAATGAAAATGACCTGAAGATAGACGTATTCCGTTCGGGCGGGGCAGGCGGGCAGAACGTCAACAAAGTAGAAACGGCGATACGCATAACACATATACCCACGGGCACTGTCGTAATCTGTCAGGATGAGAGATCGCAGTTGAAGAATAAACAAAAAGCGATGAAAGTTCTCAGGTCGAGACTATACGAACTAGAAATTGAAAAACGCGAAAGGGAAACCAGCAGCCAGAGAAAAGAAATGGTACGAAGCGGAGACAGAAGCGAAAAAATCAGAACTTATAATTTCCCGCAGAACAGACTTACTGACCACAGAATAGGACTTACACTTTACAATCTTTCCGAAGTTATGGAAGGCGAACTAGAAGAAATCATCGATAAACTGAAAACAGCGGACAGAGCTGAGAAACTCGCGGAAAACAAGTAAATTTAATTTTCGGCCTTAAGACGCCTTGAAATATCTTTCATCGACGTCCAGTTTTCGAGAAGTTCAGGCAGATACTCCGTAGCGGTTACGAACGTCCACAAATATGCTACAATGGAATACAATTCCCCTGCAGAAAAGTCGTCAAGTTCAATTGCTACGTACAGAACAACAAGGAAAATAATCAGGAGCGTAATTCTCATTAAACCGAAATTAAATGAACCCCAGTTGGCTATCTTTTGCTGCGGCTTTGCGAGATTTGTATAATAATTTCTTACGTGAACAGGGTCTTTTTTAGCGAATACATCATATATATCCTCATACTTGTCGTGATATTCTTTCTGCAGCGCGGATACTTTGTTAAGATAAATTCTATTTACGAAATACATCGGAACAACTATGCAGAGGCATGTCAGTGAAATAATCCAGTCGAAGAAATACAGCGCGATTACCGCGCCTGAAATTGAAATTGTATTTTCAATCAGTTCAGGAACCCTGTATTGCAGAAAACTAATAAACTGGTGCGAGAGTTCAACCCTCGCGGTCGTTTTTGATACGGACATTTTTTTCGCGACTGCTCCCCTGCTTATTGTAGTCGCAATTTTTGTGTAAATCTTAAGGAATATTTTCGGGTCAACCGAGCGCCTTAATGCGCCGACACCTGAGTTTATAGAGAAAGCAAGAATCCATAAGAAGAGCGGAAGAAAAATACTCTGGTCGTTCCTTAAATTCACTTTGATTTTAAGGGAATCGAAAAAATCATCTTTGCCTTTGAGTTCTTCGTCGTTTTGCACAACATCCGAATTCTGTAATTCTTTTATTTTTTCTTCATCGGTCTTCGTGGGGTCTTCCATAATTTTTTTCTCTTTCGAGAACACCTGAACGTCGATAACGGCATCAATAACCTTACCGAAAATATAAGGCTCGACAATCCACGCGATATCTTCAATTACCACGAGCATGAGAGCAAAGATTACAAGATTCTTGTATTTCTTTATTAATTCAAATAAATTCATATTTCAGCATACGAAATTAGGCTTATTTCGGTAAATATTCTATGCAGAAATAATTAATAAGTCTTTAATATTTATATTAATTACTAATTGAATTTAAACAATTATATTAATATATTAAGAAAATTAATATAAATATGAATAAAAACTACTTTAAAACCCTAAAATACGTAATATTTATGATGTTTCTCGGTATTACGCTTACGGGTACAGAATGCGAAAAGTTGCTGACGAACAGCGGGGATATTTCCGGCAGTTGGACATTGGTCAAAATGGAAGGAAATCTTCAGGATGTCTGTCTCGGAGAAACCGCCACTTTCACTAACGGAACCGCAACTTTGCAATGCCCGGGTATGTCGGCAATTTCGAAAAGTTATACATATACAAACGGCGTGCTGACGTATAACACTTCGGGTATAAGTTACAATGTTTCATTCAAGACTGTAAACGGCGTGGATAAAATGATGCTTAGGGCAAACGGAAGTGTTGACAGAACTCTTACTTATGATAAAAATTAAAAACGGGAATCATCATGAAAAGAATAATATCCAATTTAAGTTTCATCACATTCATTGCCGCCCTGTTCGTATTTCTTTACGGATATTTCGGAATAAATCCCGATACTGCCGGAACGCAGACTGTCCGCAAGAATACGGAAACAGTTCTCAGGGTGAATGAAATGATTGAAACGGCAAGACAATTAAGCAGTTTCGATAACGTGTCCATATTTAGCCTCAGCGAACAATCTTTAGACATTCCCGAAGTAGTTTCAAATATCGGAAAGTCATCAAATCTTAAAATCAACTCTTCAAAACTGACTGAATTATACAGAGATAATAAAAGCAATATAAACTTCAATATTCCGGTAAATAAAACAAAGAATCTGGAACTTGAACTTAAGGAAGTAGAACTTCTGACTCCCGATTTTAAAATGTCGGTAAATTCGAATTACGGTAAACACTATGATAATTACAGCAAAGGCAGATATTTCAGAGGCATCGTAAAAGGAGAAACAAATTCAGTAGCCGCAGTCAGCATATATGATAATATGGTTATGGGCGTCATTTCATGCAATGAAGGTACATTCAATCTTGGACCGGTGAAAGACGCAAACTCGACTTATATACTTTATAATGATAAAGACTTAAAAGTAAATAATAATTTCAAATGCGGAATCGATGACGCGGATATGAAAATGTACAAGACGGGCAGCAATCCTATAACAAAAAACGGGCAGCCTGATTACGTAAGCGCAAGACTTCCGGTGAAAATATTTATTGAAGCCGACTATCAGTTATTTACGGACAAAGGTTCGGTTACGAATGTAACTAATTTTGTGACCGGGTATTATAATTCGGTCGCTGCTCTTTATCAGAATGAATTCATTCCGATTAACATTTCCGAAATAAGCGTCTGGGATACACCCGACCCTTACAGGAATATTTCCAATTCAATGGATTATCTGTATGCATTCGGTGTCGCGAAACAGGATAACTTCAACGGCGACCTGGCGCAGTTTCTTACATCGAGAAATATCGGCGCGGGAGGTATAGCGTGGATTGGAACATTATGCACGAGTTTCAACGCAAATGATTCGTCCGGCAGATTTTCATTCTGCGATATAGACCCGACATATAATGTATATCCTTCATATTCATGGACTGTAATGGTTTCGACACACGAACTCGGACATAACTTCGGTTCCATGCACACCCACGCTTGCTGGTGGCCTGTCAGCAGCAGCAATCAGCGAATCGCAATCGACTCGTGCTATTACGCCGAAGGAGGCTGCTTTAGCGGAACACAGGCTGCAATAGGTACAATTATGAGTTATTGCCACTTGCAGGTAAATAACGGCGGCGGAATAGACCCGAGACTCGGATTCGGTTCATTGCCCGGCGATACAATCAGACTTAGATATAATCAGTGTTCGAAATTCGGGAATGTAATCAATTCATCTGAAGCGCCTACTGTATTTTCAATGGCTCAGAATTTCCCGAATCCGTTCAATCCTTCTACTACAATCAGATTCACTGTTCCAGAGAATGCAAACGTAACAATACAGATTTATGATTTGACAGGACGCGAAGTAGCGAGGCTCTTAAACAGCGTATTCAGGAATATCGGTGTTTACAATGTTCCGTTTAACGCGTCGATGTATTCGCTTTCAAGCGGAGTTTATTTTTACAGGATAACGGCAAACGACCCTGCATCAAATGCAGTTAAATTCACCGAAGTAAAAAGAATGATATTAATTAAATAATCTCTATGAAACTAATTAAATTTGTACTTGTTCTGGTAATTTTTAGTTCAACTTTCTACGGCTGCATGAGATGTCAGAATAATATAATATTTACGAGCAAGTTTGTCGAATCGTTTTTGGGTCCGTACAATTTCACAATGAACGATTCACTCGGCAATAAAACCGCCGAAGGTCTGCTTAGACCGAAAATTTTCGAAGACCCTGATATATCGGGCTATTTTAAAATCGACTCTTTATATAACGACAGATTCAATTCCATGTTAGGCAAAGGCGGAAACTTCTTCGGAACGCTCGACGAGAAATCGAAAAAATGTTTCATCAACATGAATCCGAGAATTGCCGACAACAACATCTTCCTTAGGCTTGACGTAAAAGAAAATGAACTCGACGGCACTTGGGAACGCTCCACTATGAGAGGCGTAATCGAAAAAGGAACATTCAAAGCGATAAAGATAAAAGATCAGTAAATACACGGAAATACTTCGAACTGTTTTCAATAATAAAGACCGTCAAAAACGGTCTTTTTTTATTGTTTCCTTTAAAGGACATAGGCTGAGTTTTCCGGCTTCGCATTCCGGCGCTTCGGAACTGAAATGGTATTTTAAACTCATATTTTATAATTTTTGTTTTAAACTGTGTACAATCATTCACTTACTTTTTGAACCTTATTATCATGAGTATGAATATCAAAAGACATACAAAAGATTTTATTCTGATAACCCTTGGGATATTTTCCGCTGCATTCGGGTTTAAAGGTTTTCTGCTTACCAATCACTTTATTGACGGCGGAGCCACCGGTATTTCGCTTTTAATATCCGCCCTTACTTCCGTTCCGCTGTACGTTTTACTGATATGCATCAACATTCCTTTTGTTATACTGGGTTATAAAATAATCGGGAAAGTGTTTGCAGTAAAAACAATGCTTGCAATTTCGGGTCTGGCTCTGGTTGTCGCAACGGTTCCTTTTCCCGACGTTACAAAAGATAATCTGCTTGTTGCGGTTTTCGGCGGATTTTTTCTGGGAGCGGGCATCGGTCTGGCGGTTAGAGGCGGGGCGGTTATCGACGGCACCGAAGTGCTGGCGATTTTTCTGAGCAGAAAATTCGGAACTACTATCGGCGATATAATTATTTTCATAAACGTTATTATATTTTTAACCGCCGCTTATTTCCTTTCTGTCGAAATCGCTCTTTACTCTATGGTTACATACTTTACTGCTTCTAAGACTCTTGATTTTATTATAGAAGGGATTGAAGAATTTACAGGCGTAACAATAATTTCAAAACACTATGAAGAATTGCGGACTATAATTACCGAAACTTTAGGACACGGAGTCACGATTTACAACGGCGAAAGCGGATTTGGCAAACAAGGCGGGATAACCGATATTAAGATTATTTATACCGTGGTAACCAGACTCGAATTAAACAAACTCAGAACCGAGATTGAGAAGATAGATAATGACGCTTTCATTATTATGAGCAGCATAAGAGACACAAGGGGCGGCATGGTGAAAAAAAGAGGCATAAAGCACTAACAAACTCATTATTAAATAATAAAAATCATTCCGTATAATTTCAAATCGGAACAAACAAACATCAATATGACAAAACAAAATCCGAAGGTAGATTTTTATTTCCGCAAAGCCGGCCGGTGGCAGGAAGAATACACAAAACTGAGAGAGATAATTCTTGAATGCGAACTCACGGAAGAATTGAAGTGGGGCGTTCCCTGCTACACGTATCGGAAAAAGAATATAGTCTTGATTCACGGGTTCAAAGAATACTGCGCTATTTTATTCGTCAAAGGCGCACTGCTAAAAGATGCCGACGGCATACTGATACAACAAACAGAGAATGTGCAGGCGGGACGCCAGATAAGGTTTACAAATGTCAGGGAAATAACCGAAATGAAAACAGTCCTGAAAACATATATCAACGAAGCAATCGAAATTGAAAAAGCCGGAATGAAGGTGGCTTTTAAGAAACCTTCGGAATTCAAAATGGCTGAAGAGTTTAAGAATAAATTAAACGAATCTTCCGCACTGAAAAATGCTTTCGAAGCACTGACTCCCGGACGGCAAAGAGCATTCCTGCTTTATTTTTCCGCACCAAAACAATCCAAGACACGTGAAGCAAGAGTTGAAAAATGCATTCCGCAAATTCTCAAAGGAAAAGGATTAAATGATTTGTAATTCCACAAAGAAATAATACAGAATACAAATAATGTAATTTTTTCCTTCTTAGTAAATTTTTCAATATCATCCGCAACTTATATTAATATTCTATGTTATCACATAATAAGGAAAATAAAACTCTACTATGGAAAACAACAAAATCGACAGAAGAGAATTTCTCTTTACGGGAGTTAAAGGATTGGTTATCGGAACTCTCGCTCTCAGTTCTTTCGATATTATCAAACTTATCGCAAGGAATAAACACGAGGAAAGTTCTTCGCCCGCAAAAACAATCAGCATCTCGGATTATCCCGAACTCGCGTCGGTAGGAGGATATGCTTTTATTTCAAAGAACGTAATTGTTATCCGCGTTTCAAATTCGAAATTCCTTGCAATCAACAATATATGCACGCATAAGCAATGCTCGGTCGATTTTGACGGAAGCAGTTTCGAATGCCCGTGCCACGGCTCTACGTATGACAAGCACGGTAAGGTAACAAACGGTCCCGCAACGAAGAATCTTAAAAGTTATAAGACTACTTATAACGCGGATGACGATACACTAACAATAAATATGTAAACCAAATAATAACAGTATGAAAAAAACTATTTACACTTTAATTCTTGTACTTGCGCCCCTCCTGACTGTTTTTTCCTATCCGAGGTTTGCCGCATATACAGGCGATAAATGTTCCGACTGCCACGTTACGCCTACAGGCGCCGGGATGAGGAACACTTACGGAAATAATTTTGCGAAGCAAAATCTGCAAATGGATTTCCTGAAAAAATACATTAAGAAAACGCCCGAGTTAAACACTCAACTGAATAAAAATATTTCAGTGGGCGGCGACGTAAGAGTTATGCATATCGGGAACGAAAATCCTTTGTCCCCGACGCTTAATTCTTTCCTCACAATGGAAGGCGATTTGTATGTGAACGCGAAAGTTAATGATTTTATAAGCGTGTACGTCGCTCCGGGATATCAGATTCCAAGCGCGCCCGCAATGTATGAAGTTTTCGGAATGGTAAGCAATCTGCCCGCGGATATGTTCTTCAGAGCGGGACGCATGACTCCGAATTTCGGAATAAAGATTGCCGAACATAACGCTTATCAGAGAATCGATTTTCTTAATGCTCCTTATTCCATGCTTGACGGCGTTGAAGCGGGTATATCTCCGGGCATCTTCACGTTGTCCGCAGGGCTTTATAACGGGCTGGGCACGCAGTTCCTGAGCGGCGATTCAAAGAGATTATTTGTCTCGTCAGCCGATGTTACACTGAGTTCAAAGGAAAAAAACCTTAACGTGAATCTCGGACTTTCATTCTACAACAACCCTTATAATTTTTCAACCGAAGAAGGCACTTCCGTTGCTAACAGAAAAGCATACGCAGGATTTGCTAAAATAGGTATAATGAAACACGTTGCGCTTCTCGGCGAAGTTGATTTCATGGAAGATACTCGTGCAAATGTAATGAGAAGAGGGCTTTACGGATACGGCGAACTCAACGTGCGCGTAACAAACGGAGTTGAAATCAGAGGCCAGTATGAATTTAAAAAACCTGACAGGGATTTGACCGATAACAGAATATCGCGCGCAAGTTTCGGCGCGGCTTTATTCCCGCTTCAGGGATTCGAAACCGAAGCAATGATTAGATTCGTTACAAACGACGCGCTGCCGAACACAAAAGAATTCAATCTGGGATTCCATTTTTATTTCTAAAATCTTATACATTTAAATTTTATATATTGTCATCTCTCGTTCCCAAAGTCCTCTTTGGGAACGTTTTTTTTAACTCTGGTTACTACTGCCTGCCCCGAGAATCGTGGCTCCTGCGTAGTAACCGCAAATTCCTCCATTTGGACACCGATGCACACAACTTAAAACAATATAGTGATTTATAATGCCGTGCCTACGGCACTCTTTCGTGATGATTTCCTTTCCTAAAATACTGTTGTGCCTACGGCACTATTGCAATACAATAATTACAATTTTAAAATGAAAACTTTTTTCAGTCCCGTAGGGACGATAATATTTTAGAGATACAAAATCATCTAATTTGAGTCCCGTAGGGACGACAGTATATTAGAGATACAAAATCATCTAATTTGAGTCCCGTAGGGACGACAGTATATTAGAGATACAAAATCATCTAATTTGAGTCCCGTAGGGACGACAGTATATTAGAGATACAAAATCATCTAATTTGAGTCCCGTAGGGACGACAGTATATTTATTTCTGATTACAATTGCCTGCACCGTGTATCGGAGCTCCTGCTTCTAACCTTCTTTATATCTTAATAAGACACTCTCGTTCCCAAACTCCTGTTTGGGAACTTTCAACAGAATGTGCCGATAATAAAGAAGCCGTGCAAAGCACGGCTTCCTTTTATTAAACAACAAATTTATTTTATCAATACTCCGCCATAAGAGATTGGCGAGCTTCTTATAAAATAACCACGTTATTTTATAAGTAGCATTTTCTTAACTGCTGTGAACTCTTTCCCGCCCGAGACCAGCAAACGATAGAAATACACTCCGCTTGCAAATCCGCTGCCGTCAAACTCCGAGATATATTTACCTGCTGAACGAAACTCATTATTCACCAAGGTTTTGATTTCTCTTCCGAGTATGTCATAAATCATAAGTTTCACTTTCCCGTCCTGCGGCATATCAAACGCTATCTTCGTAACAGGATTAAACGGATTCGGATAATTTTGATGCAATTCAAATGTCTTAGGAATTAAAGTGTTTTCCTTTACAATACCAGAGCCTTTACCTATTCCGAATATCTTCTTTATATCATCGTTCATTATCGCAACATGCGTTTTGACAGTGTTTGGTTTCTTGATTTTAACGGATTCTTTTATCTGCTTCATCGTTGCAAGTTCGGTTTTGGCTTTGCTCTTTGAAATTTCATTTACCGAAGACTCTAATGTTTTTTCAAATTGTTTTACTTTTTCTTCCTGTTTTGTCCTGTCATCCTTTGCCGCTGTTTTAATCTTTTCATAGAAAACCTTCGTTTTCTGTTTGTCGGTGTTTTTAATCTTTGTATCGTTTCTTGCCATTCTGTTAAGAAGTGTGTCTGCCGGAGTACTGAGTTCTTCAGTCGTTAGTTCAACATCACCGCTTAAACTTCCGCCCTGCCCCATCAGCAGATATGTTGCCGCATAATCCCAACTGGCAACAAGTCCTTCGTAAGTATATGGATTCTGTGTCATTATATACTGAAATCCATCCAATGCTGACTGATACTGCCCCAGTTTAACTTTGCATTTCTGAATGTAAAAAAACGCGCGCTTTGTCAGATTCGGATTCTGCTGATTTGACGTAATAAGATTTTCAAGATATGTTTTCAGTGTTCCTATTCTATTTCCGTTATTATCCGGACTCAGCGATGCCATATAAAGTTTTTGCACCATTCCCGCGCTTTCCAGACTATCCGGAAATTGATTAAGCAGTGACTTCGCTTTTTCTTCTACTACTGCATAGTTTCTTTTACGAAGATTGATATTAATAGTGTCTTTTAGACTCTTGTAAACGTTTTCTTCTATATTCGATATCTTATCCGGATTGAAACCGCTTCCTTCTCCTCCAGATGTTCTGTAAACCGTATCCTGATATCCGTATGAATTAAATAAAGCAAAATCCTGCGGAGGCGTAAGTTTGCAACTGTAAGGTGTAAATATAAAATTAACGTATGTGCTCTGATCTGCATACCAAACAACACTGTGTAGGGCATCAATATTCGTTACGCTGTCTTTATGAAAACAATTTCTTGCCGGGCTTACACTTAACTGCTCCATTCCGCTGAATGTTCCGGTTAAGTGCCTGGAGTTGTCTATATCATTTAAGTCAAAGTTATTTTGACCTCCGTTAATATTGAAATTAGAATTTTCCGAATATATATTGCTTGCATTTGAACCGTAATTCCTGATGTAATTATTTCCTCCGAGATATAGTCCCGAAGTAGGACTTAAAGAAGCGCTGCTCCCCGAAAGACACTGTATTCCTTGGGAGTTATCATTGCCGAGTATTTTATTTCCGTACAGGTCGATAGCAGAAGATAATAGCACAACCGATTTATTAAAGTTGTTGAAATAGCAATTTTTTATTGCACCTCCGGTTACTCCCGTCAGCATTATCGCGTTAGATGTGTCGTTACCCGCGTTGAATATACACCATTCAGCAACCAGCGGAAATGTTACCGAGGCATTTGAGATGATATTTACAGCCGAATATCCGCTCTGATTCATATTGAATGTGCATTCTCTGATATTAAATATAATCGGAGCATCAGAAAAATTATTATAAACTCCCTGTATACCTCCCGAATTGCTGTTAGTGTTTATTGTATTCCTCCTGAAATGAACCTTGTTCGTATTTATAATTGAACATGCTTTCGCCGTATCATTCGATATTACGTTTGATATATTTGTGTTATATATTCCTATTGAATCGCACCTGATAAGCGTAATACCTTTCCAGACGTTTTCATTGTTTTTCCCCTGAAGCGTGACTTCTTCTGCATTGTCAGCGTTTACGCCGCAAACAAAGCATCCGCCGTTCATTTCTATCCCCGCGTTTGTGCCGAATGTAACGGTCTTCCCCTGATTTACCGTTATATTATATCCGCCGCCATATATCATGCCGTTACATGCTAAATTTGTGTTTATATATTCATCGGCAACAAGTGTTCCGCCGTCAATCATCACGGGAGTCAGTTTAAATAGTTTTCCTTCGCCCGCGTTAAACCAGCCGAGGTCAATTTGATTTGAAACTCTTTTATCTAATACAGCAACGGTCGAATCATTTAAAAGATTAACTACTTTCCAGTTATTGAAATTATCAAGTCTGTTTTCCGCTCCTCCGAGTTGAACTTTCACTTGTCTGTAACCGCTGCATGCGTCTGTTCCCGGATTGCATCTGCGGTTTACAATCATGAAATATTTCTCCAAATCCGCCGCTGATTTTTCAAATATTCCGACCTGCAAATATGTTTTATCCTGCGTATCCATTCCATCATTATTATTATTGCCTTCGGGACAAATGACCGGGTCGCCGTTCGTATATGTATTTATATGTTTAATATACGTAGCCAGTAACGCGGTTCTTTCATCGATGGAATTTTCAGGCATTACTCTATGATACCTGTAACTATTGGAGAGTCCGTTGTTAAATTCCATAAGATAAGGTCCCCATTTTGTCAGTTTCTCATTATATGCTTTTATAGCATTCCATTTCTGCTGACCGTAAACATTAGTTTCGCGTTTGGTAATGTTTGGATTGCCATTCCCGGGGGGGTTCGTTAATCCTCTGCCGTAAGAGGCTTTAGGGTCAGTTTGAGGCAGATTTCCAAAACCGCCGTAACAGTGGTACATAATTCCTTTTACTCCGTATGTTACCATAATATTGGCAATCGTTTCTATTTCCTGATTTGTCGGTTCCCGTGCGCCCTGATAACCGAAACCCAATGATGCCGGAGGATAAAAATTTAATATTGCAGTCACACCGAAATAAAAAGGCTTTTCGGGATAGTCCTTCGCGTAATGTATTGCATATTTTTTCTGCCACGCGATTAAATCCCTGTCATATTTATTCTGCATGGCAATTTCATATTCACTTTTGGGAACAGGGTTTCCCAGTAAACCGTTTATGCTGTCATACGGCACTGTCTGAAGTTCATTGGATATTGAGTCCCTTAATTTAAAAAAGAAACACATTGAAACAATTTCAGACATATTCATTGAATTATACTTGGCTTTATACGCGTCATAATCGGTAACGTTAGTTCCCCATGGAGCCTGATAGCAGGAATAGTCATTCATCAATAATTTCGCGGTTGGATTAGGATTTGGAACCGGGTTATTTATCATTTTGTCCTGAACATATTTTACGCTTGGCAGACAATTATAATCCGGCTCCTCAACCCAGAATCTGTACGCTCCGTCAGTTGCGCCTATAAGATTTGCTTCGCCTGTAATCCATGGGTCAGAATTAAATGGAGCAGATTTAAACATTGTTTCCGCCACATCGCTTTCCATTTTCACATAATCAATCCACATTGTACATTGTCCAAGCCATCTTACGCGTATGTCGAATAGACTTCCGGCGTCCGAGTGGTCGCAATCTGAAGGTTTTAAATCTTCTCCGTCAACTCGTAATGCATTTGGTTCGGATGGGAAAAAATTAAATTCTTCCTTGTATTTTCCGTTGTAAATATCATTTTGTTTAAAATTTTCAGACTTTATTATTTTAGTTAATACCGGTGCTCCATCAAAACTGTGTACCTCTATCTGACACACATCTATTCCATCCGGTAATCCTTGTGGTATTCTAATCCTCGGTTTGACAAACCAATAATACTGATTATCTTTATAAAGTTCATTCGCTCCTTTGCACGCTGTCTGTTCATATTTTGAGTGTACATTGTAAACAACATAACTATTTGCCGGATTTACTCCGGGTTCACATTTTTTTACCATGAAATTGACGCCGTCTTCAGTATCCTGTATATCTATCCCCGTTTCTGTTCCGTCAAAACAATAAAATTTTTCGGATGTGATATTAGAAACATTCTCGCATTGATAAACACTCTGCTGACCTCTAATAAGATACTCGATTTTCGGTCTTTCCATAAACGACCAGTATCCTTTGTTTTTAATATCGCTTATTACACTGTTAATAGCGTCTGCGTAATCGGATACGTTCGCCTGAAGACGGTCCTTTTTACAACTGTTTCCACTGAAAGTGTACCATCCGTTTGGAACAGGTCTGGTTTTACCGTTAATAGTTATCATATCAAATATCGCTACGTAATTATGCCAGACATTGAATTTGAGTTCATCGCATTTGATGTTGAAATTAGGGTCGCCCTCCATTTGTATAGCGCCGATTAAAAAAACATTCGGGCGGTTTCCCTGTGAAGAAGTCTGTTGTGATTGTTTCGGGTTTTCGGGAATTATATTCAGTCCCGTAACGACTAATGATACAATAAGAAATACGAGTAATAGTAATTTCTTTTTCATATATAGTTTTATTTGATTAGTAACATTTTCCTTGTATCAACTCTGATACCGTTCGCATATAACGAATAGAAATAGATTCCACTGGATAGATTTCCTGCATCAAATCTTACCTGATATGTCCCCGATTGTAATTTTTCATTCACGAGAACTGCAATTTCTCTTCCCTGAACATCAAATACTTTTATTTTTACATCCCCTGAATTTACAATTTGAAATTTAACATTTGTCATTGAATTAAATGGGTTTGGATAGTTCTGTTCCAGCGAATACTTATCCGGGATTGTGTTCTCCGGTTGGTTTACACCTACTATTATCGTAGAATCTCCGCCTGTTGTGGTATGTATACCCTGACCAAGTGTATGATAAGCCCAGCCGTGTTTAACACCGGAGAAGTTAACATAATAATATCTCGGGATATGAATAGCTGACGTATCGGGAATTTGATATCCCCAGTTTATACCCCCATTTGTAGTTTTATACAGCACTCCGAAATATCTTAACGGATTAGGATATTCGGCAGTTGTGCCCGATGCCCAAATAGTATCAGTACCTATGAAAAATAAATTATTAATACTGATTCCTGACGTAGTCCCGGGAACGTGCGGTAGTGTATATGTCACCCAGTTGATACCGCAATTATTCGTTTTTTGAATACCGATACTGTTTAATCTAAAGCCTGTATTAACATCAAAAAATTTTGCGTAAAAAAATCCGACATTATCCAGCAAACTCCACGAAAACCCGCCATCGGTTGTTTTGTACGTGTTGCCCTGAGAATAAAATCCGATTTGACTATTTGCCATGTATATATTCTGCGGATTATATTGCCCCGCATTATATATCCTCTGCCAGTTTCCTCCGCCGTCCGTCGAACGGAATACACCGCCGACAAGAGGGTTATCGTCAACAACATAAATTGTATCTTTACCTAAAACGCTCATTCCCCAAAACGCCGTTGCCCAACTATAATTATTTTTAGTCCAAGTATTTCCTCTGTCAGTTGTTTTACACATTGTCGCAATTCCGCCGCCGCCGCATGCATAACCAATACTGTCTGTAACAAATGTAATTCTTAAAAAGGAATTACCATAAGGACCTATATTATTGAAGTTCTTAATCCAATTGTTACCTCCGTTTGTAGTTTTAAAAACAAAACTAGTATCATTGTTTGGAGTATCTGTCACCGTAAATCCCGTCAACGAATCAAGGAAGGTCATATCTTTTATTACTCTTCCGTTGAGCATCGTCTGCAAATTAGTCTGCAACTGCCAGCCGCCGTTCACATCAGGAGATTGTTTGCTGTCCCGGAAACTAAACGAGATGATGAAAAATCCTGAACAAACGACAAGAAAAAGTGCTGATAAAATAATCCGCTTTTTTATAATAAACTTATTCATATATGTGCCTTTCTTTTCCAAATAGTTGATAGTGCATTGTTTAGTAATTATTATAATTACCGACAAATGAAATAAATTTTTGTTCTTAGTCTCTTTACCTCTTCGCAAACTTTGTATATGTTAAATATGATAATTATATTAAGAAATATCAATCGACATATTTTGACTATAAATCAGCAAATATTTTGGACCCGGAAAAACATAAAATGCGATTTTTAACTATTTAAGAAGACTCCGTTCCCAAAATAGTACTTTTCTCGGAATAAATAGTACTATTCACGGAAACATTTCGCACATTCTCGGAAACATTTGGCACTTTTTCGGAAT
>JAQTLX010000022.1 GCA_028714695.1 Ignavibacteria bacterium
AAAAAGCGCCGTTAGATAGGGGATACCTGACGGCGCATTAAGAAGGGCAGTAGATGGACTTTATTTATAGGGGGATATAATAAAAATGTTATCCGACACGAAAATAAAATTTGCGCGGATAAATAAGGCGCGCGCTTTACCTCATTACTTTTATTTCATAGGGGAGTACCTTTTAATATTTTAAGTTAAATTTAACGTTAAATAGCTTAATTTTAAGTAAATTTAACTTATTTTTAATTAAAATTAATTAAATTTAACTTAAAATTCACTTAAAATCTATTTAAACTTAGTTAAAATCTATTTAATTTACTTAAAATTCATTTAATATTTATTACAATGTAAACAACTTAAACGGTTAATAAATTGTAAGTTATTGATTTATTATGGATGACGAGCATGCCATGTTATTGACGTACCCTGCCTGTCATATATAACCACAAAGAAATCAATTACTTGTAATCCTTACTTATACTTGACATGCTGTTTTAAAAAAAATAATGAATGGAAAATTGAAATTCAAAATACTTAAAATTAATATAATTATATTAAAATAACTATAAATACACTGCAATATTAAGGCAGCAAAAAGCAAAAAGGGCGTGGCATCGCGTCATACACTTGTAAGCTATTGTAATATACTAATATAATATGCCATGCTCACGTATTACGTTGCATGTCATGCTCGTCATTGTTAGATAAAGTCAATCACTTACAACTATACATACACAAGGGCGCCTGTCACAATGTATAATTAAGTATATTTTAAGTAAAATTAAGTAAAATTAAGTAAAATTAAGTATAAATTAAGTATAAATTAAGTATAAATTAAGTATAAATTAAGTATAAATTAAGTATAAATTAAGTATAAATTAAGTATAAATTAAGTATAAATTAAATAAAAAAGCGCCGTTAGATAGGGGATACCTGACGGCGCATTAAGAAGGGCAGTAGATGGACTTTATTTATAGGGGGATATAATAAAAGAAAGAAAGTATAAAATAAATATAGACACGTATAAATAAATTCCTAATTTTTTATAATAGAGAAATTGGCGGTATGACTTCGCGACCATTGAACGAAAAACACAATAAAATAACGGAATGCAAAGAATATAAATGAAAATTAACAGTTTAATAATCATTTTTTCAGACCCCTTTCTATTTTTTTTTTAATATTCCGAGAAGTGGAGATGGTCCATATTTTTTCTTTATGGATTTTAATTCACGCTTTGAAAATGGTTGCATTGTTGGATCGATTATTCCGAAGTGTTTTTCCAATTTTTTAATAAGTGCAATAAATGGTCTTATTTCTTACTATTCTACCGTCTATTTTTAGAGCTGCGTTTATTTTATTCATGTTTATAGTATAACCCATAAAAAATAAAAAGTCAAGTATTTTTTTATTTAAAAATAACATGGGTATTTTTTTTATTTTAAAAAAATACTTGACTTTTTATTTTTTATGGGTTATACTATAAACATGATAATTTCAATAAATGATGAATATGGATACGCCTTAGACACTACCGGGACGCAATATTTTTTCCCGGACGGCTATTGTGATACTAAAGGGAAATTTTGGTTTGATTTTTATGTAGGGTTTTAATAATATGGAAAAGTCAATTTTTATAGCCGTAACTTTTAGAAATAATCGTCATAACATAATAACGATTGCGGAAACCGTTAACGACGCAATACAAAACGCTGATAATGTTTTGGATCATTTTAGCGGTGAGGATTGGAACTTAGAAAATGAAGAATATGAAGAAGACGAAAAATATTATATAGTAAAGTTGACTTTGCACAATATTAAATCGAAAATGTTAGGAAGTTTATATGCCCGTTATTTTATTGACTTTAATTAAAGCAAGTATTTTTCCCGTCACTATGGCGGTACTTGAAATTGGTGCGGCGATTGTTGACTTTAGCAACGGGAATGTTGCAAAAGGGATTTATCGGTTATTAGGTGCCGGGATAACAATAACAATTATTTTCACATGAAATAAGGCACGACTATGGAAAAAACAAAACCCATTATCTCCACGGGGGAATATACCCGCAAAGAGCGACAGATTGACAATGCCCCTTTTAAAGCCATGGACGAAATTATTCATAAATTTATATTACTTCAAAAACGCGTTGAGCGTACTTATAAAATGACAAATAAAACTTTGGGAAAGGAATAAAATATTATGTTGCATGAAATTGAAAACATCGGCGATTTTATGGACGCTTTTGACGTTCTTGAAAGCCGTGAATCGTCTGCTTTTATCACGGAACCCGTAAAACGGGAACCGGCGGAAAGTGAATTGATTTATCCGACGGATTGCGATGAACCTAACGACGACGAAAATTAAAAAATGAAAACGGTTAAAAAGCTTATTATTAAAACGTGCATATTCCACGATCGACACGTATGTAATAAATGTCACACGTGTAAATCGATAATGAGGAATTTAAAAAAGAGGCGCAAAAATGAAAATAACCGTTGAGCGAAATTATCATACCGCAAATATAACCGGGAGTATTATACGTGACGGCGGAGCGGTCTATTACGGAATAGAACCGGGACCGATGCACGCGCGGGGCCCTATTCCTTGCGGCGTTTATAAAATTGGAGTCCGGACAATTGGAGAATTTCACGTAGAATACGCCACGCGCTTTCCTGCATTTCATGCCGGGATGCTTGAAGTTTTGAACGTACTACAAATACCCCTTAATAGTCCTTGGCGTGAAGCGATTCTTATTCATTGCGGAAATTCTTTTATCGATACAAAAGGATGCCTTCTTGTCGGTCGTCAATTCAAAACCGGCACGCTATTCGAAAGCGAAAAGGCATACGTGACACTTTATAAAAGCGTAATTGCGGCGGCACTGACGGGAGAACTTTGGATTGAATATAAAAATGGAGGAAATAACAATGCATAAAGTAAATCGCTATATTCTCACGTATAAAAAAGGCCCAAAATTCGAAACTGTCGATCTATGTGAGCCTATTTGTCGGCGAACCGTCATCGTGCGACGTTTATTTTCAGCGGGTTTTTTATTTTCTCATAGCAATGGGTGCCGACTCTTTTATTATCGCGCATAATCATCCCTACGGGGATACGACGGCTTCAAAAAACGACGTTATTATGCGTGACGCATTAAAAGTACTTGGAAAGCATTTAAATATACCGCTGAATGACTGTATAATCGTTGCGGGAAATAAATGTAGGTCAATTATGAGGGAGAAAAGTAAATGAACCACATAAACATAAAATTAACAAAATATCAAATTAACGCTTTAAAATCTTTTCAAGAAATAGTTTTAAAGAAACAAAAAGAATATTTAAGTACAAATATTGATAAAAGAGTAGCCATATTAGGACAAACTATTGACGGTAATTTATCTATTAATTTATATCTTGTTTCACACCAAGCAGCAATTAATATTAATAACGTATTATGCTATGACAGAAGTAACAATTTACAAAAGGAGTAAAAAACATGCCGTATCTTCCATCAAGAAACGAGTCTAAATTTTTTGAAGTTATTTTTTCCACGGGATTAAAGGTCGGACTTGACGCGAAAGACGCCGACGCCGCCGAAACGAACAGTAAAAAAATATTCGCGCGACATATACCGAAAGGCGCGACGATTAAAAGCGTTACTGAAAAGGAAAAACGAACAGAATAAAAGTCAATAAAAATCGACATTTTAAAGTAAATTGTGTAGACCTTTAGTTCCGCACAATTTACTTTTTTATTTGCGCGGCTATAGACAAAACACTATTTTTAAGATATAATATAAGTATAAGAATAAGAGATAAAACAACTAACCGGGAGGAAAAAATGAAAACCTGCAAAACGTGTAAAAATTGGATCGACGCAACGGGCGAATGCTTAATAGCGCTAAACCGTATTGCAAATGACGAGGAAATACCCGAGACGATAACGACGGCCATCGATAAAAATTATAGTGACAAAAACGATTGCGATTTTTATCAATAATAGGTGACGGCGGGGCTCAATGCCCCGTAAACCACGTGCCCGAATATCCGAACGATCGGGCAAAACAATACGCTGGGAGGAAAAACGAACAGAATAAATAAAATTCTGAAAACCGACGATTACCGTGGAATCCATCGAGGGACGATCGTTAATCTGTCGTGCGCCGATAATATGCCGACGACATAGCGTATCTGATCAGGCATAAAATCATTTGTTGGGCGGGCGTAAACGATTCTACCACCGCCGCTACGTTGAATCGATACGTTGTCGAGAGAAGCGGTACTAATACCCTTGATGGTATTAATTTTATTAATTAAATAAAAAGAGCGGCGTTATATTTACGTTAACGCCGCTCTTTTTATTTGTTTTAATGCGTCGCCCAAATTGCGATTACGCCGCCTGCTACAAAACCGCATAAAATTTCAAGCCCCGTGGTTGTCCATGATTGCTTTTTATACAGCGTATCGACGCGAAAGATCGATTTTAGCGTATCGTTTCCGGGCTTATAATCGAGCGTAAATGATAGGTCGATAGGCTTTTCAACGGGGAAGTACTTCGAACATACGGACGCCCCGATATATCCGCCCGATTCAAGTGCTCTCTTGACGCCATAGCATACGGCGGAATCGCGGCACGCATCGACGCCATCGGACGTATCAACCGTAGTAGCGACAGGAACCTTTTCGACTGTAATATTTTCACGGGGGAAATATAATCTTAGCGTATCGTGTATTTTAACCGTGTCAATACGCACAACCGGTTTTCCGGGGATAACTTCCGGCGCATTTGTTGGCGATTTTATTTTTAATATAACCCAAAATATAAGCAATAAACAAAAAATTATTGATAGTGTTAAAATTGCTTTTCCGGCTTTTGTTGGAATCATTAAGAACCACCTTTCTTGATTTAATAAAAAATATGAAGAATTGAACGGATTATTATTAAAATAACATAGACCACAATACTAATAATCCGCAGTATACGTAATAAAATAAAAGCAATTAAGCCCCCTATTATTCCCACTATCAGCGGGGTAATAAGCATAATAAGCATAATAAGCATAATACTAAGCATTTTTTTTCCTCCCGCGTTAATGGTTTTCGACGTATCTTTGTGCCCGCATATACATTTCCGTTACTTCTTTTCCTTCCGCTATCATTAATGATGGATGATTATTTTTAACCCATATAACGGGACGTTTTCCTCTTTCGGTTCCGTGTAACATAAAGGACGTTGCCCGTCCATCTTTTAATGCGGGATGCTTTATATAATCGAGACTTTTTAATAGCTCTATTCGTCTATTTATCGACATTTTAGAGAGCAATACTTTTTCTTTGCATAGGCTTTCAAGCGCCGCCGACGAAATGAAACCTTCACAAAATCCTTGTTCTTCTGACTCTATGGCTTCAACGACTTCCTGTTGTGCCGACGAAAGCCCGTCGCGGATCGCTTCGTCCGTTGATGACGTTACGGGCGCTATTTGGCATTGTGTCGCGGGGTTTAATTCGTCCGGTATTTTATAGGACAAAAGAAAATCATTTACTATTGATGTCCCCCCGCTGTCAATCCAATCGTATAATTTAGAAAAATAAGCTCCCGTTAAACCGTCCGCGTCGCGTTCTTTTGCGCTTTGTTGTTTCGTATAAAATATAGCGTATCGTCTATCGTTTTTATCTTTCGCCAATGCGTTTTTATTGTTCGTATTAAAAATAAAATTGGCGTAATTAGGTGCCGTTCGTTGCAATTGGTGCATGCCGCGTAATGACAAGTCGGGATTCGTTATCATGGGTTTTAAAAGTTCCATCATATCGCGGCTATTATCCACGGGTGAATAAACGTCTTCAACGGCTACAAGCAATTTATTTTCAATCCATGCGTTAAAATCGTCTTTTAAATCTTTTGTTCTCGGAACGTGCGTATAATGATCGCCAATTATTTTTTTCATTATTGTGGAAATTGTCGTCTTTCCGTTTCCGGGCGTACCCTGTATTAAAGGTGCCCAACGAAATTTTTTACCCCTATATTGTACAAGTGCCGCTAAATATGAAAGGAGTATTTGTTGATCGCGCTCATTAGGAAGTAGTTTTTTTATTAAATCAAGAAATGGCGACGGGTCCCCTAATACTCGCGGATAGTCATACGGAATATACGTGTTTAAAAGCGACGATTTTTTATACTCGGAAATAGTTCCAGGAGGAAGATCGGGGCGAAATCCCGAGTATCGGGCTTTTGGAAATTTAATACAGCGTGATTTTGTAAATGCTTCCCATGCATTTTTAGTATCGTTCCCACCTAAATCGTCTATCTGAAATTCATATCCGTTATAAGTGGCCGCGAACGCTTCCGGACCTAAAAATTGTCCCATTTCTCCCGTCGGCGTAAATATTTCGTGTCTATCTGATACATAGACGCAATCTTTAAAATATTCAAGCTGTTTTTCCGCCGTCATATATTGACGCCCGGTTATTTGTATGGCTTCCGTGACGGCGGAATTCATCGGGTTAGGTTTTAATTTTTCGACCATTTCGTCAATCGAATTATCCGCCGTTTCAATCCAAAATGGGGCGGATTTTTCCCGCACTAAAATACTTAATTGTTCTTCGGACGCCTTTTCCAGTTTTGCGGATCGTATTTTTTCGGCATATTCTTTTTGTTTTTGACTTCCACGAAGTGGCGGGTATTTTATATTGTCCTGGAATTCTTCGATTTTTCCAACGCTATAAACGCATTGTTGTAATTCAAAAGCCCGCGTAATCGTTCGCGGTAGGTAGTCTGCTCGTTCCCACTTATCCCAACCCCTATTTTTTAAACCGGCGGCGCGTAGTGTGTCAAATGTTTTTATTATACGTAGTGTTCGTTCGCAGTTTTTTCCCGTATAAAACATTAAATATTGAATCGCCGCCATATCGACGGAAGAAGAGTCATATTGCCGTGTACCCTTTTTATCCGGATAGGTGACGGCTAAAATTTCTTCGTTCGCTTCGTAAAGGTCTTTAAATGTTGCTTTTTTTCCAAAAACGCTTGATCCGCTTTTTGCTCGTAAGGCTATTTTTAATAATTCCGCGTCGTCAATCGGTCCACTCCATTCTTTTGTCGGTTCCGTCGTCCATGTTGGGACGCCCGAAACGAGGGAGTCGGACGCCTTAAAATATTTATCTAAAATGGCGGGTAATATATCGGTACAATCGCCAATTAACCCAACCGCATTAGAACCTAACGCCATAAACCTTTTTTCGTGGTAAAACTCAAGTCCTAATTCTTCGTTTTTGCATCCGTGAGGCGGGATATTTTTATACATTCCGATAATATGAAGCCCGTTTCCTGAATATGAAACCTCAATAGCTGTTTTTGGAAATTGTCGGCATAATTCATTAGCTGTTATAGACCATTTATTCCCTTCACGGCATCCGTCTATATCAAGAAAGAAAAAGGGATCATTTTTAGTAAATACGAAACCTATTTTTAAGCCTGTCATACGCGCCATTTTTTCGGCATTTGCGTATGACAACCATATAGCCGGATCGTTTACGTTTGCTATGCGTCCGGTATGATAATCGACGGGAAATTTATCGATTGACCCGTCGTTTTTTGGGGACGGTCTATATAAAATAAACTGATTAAAATACGTCAATATAGTCAAGGGAGCGTTTATCATATTTTCCCGCGTTTTGCATATTTAAAGAATAAAAAATTTATTTCAGTAGCCCCTTTCCGAATCGCCAATTTTCTTTTATTTGGAGTTAAATCAAAATGAATAAAATCATGTCGCTTAGATTTTTGAATATATGCAGGATTTAAGTTAATTTTTTTAACAAATTGCAAAAGTTCATCAACGGAATCCGCCCAAAGATGACACCATTTTTCGCCGTACCGTCGCGCTTGTCCGGTTCGGGGAATCCGCGGATATATTTTATCGACGTAGATCATCTATTTATAACGATCCCCTTCCGGTTGAAAATTGCGCGTCGCCCCCGAGTGCCGCGATTAGTCGTAAAAAATTAAGTTGCGCGTTCTCTTCTTTCGTCCCCGTGAATTTCCATCCTGGTCGTTTCATTTCGCGGGCAACAAATTGTCCAATTATTGCGCCGTTAAGTAAAGTTATAGGACGAATACCAATTAAGTCTGATGACTTTATAACTTCGTTTACTGCCTTCGATTCGTTTGCAAGCCCCCACCTGATATAATTTCCGTACTCGTCTTTTCCCGCGCCGCGATTATTGCGCCATAATCTTAAACCTTTTTCGGATGCTTCAAGGCGGACGGAATTAAGCGCCCCCGCTTCGGTAAATATATTACTTTGCGGGGGCATATATACGCGGTCATTTTCCGCGCATAGTTCCCGCCGAAGATCGTTTAGGGCTTCGGCGGGAATATTCCATTTTTTTGCCCAAGCGTTAATAGTCATTTTTTAACCGCTTGGGCGTGAAATTTGAATGACTTTCACACGTCGTACATATATCGTAAAATGGATGATCTTGTGACGCCGCCGTTCCCCCCGTACAAAATAAGCAACATCCTTTGCATGGGTTTGCCGCGTTCATATAGCGGCGACAATTTGCCATTCTTTCCGGGCAAACGAAATCGGGTTTTTCTTCCTTTTTCGGTTGCGGTTCGGCTTCTATTTTTTCCGTTAAAACCGCTTCCAAAAGAATAAGATAATTAATCATGTCACCGAATTTTTCGTCTATCATTTCAGGAGTGAAGTGGCGTTTCTTTTCGATAATGTCCCATATTGATACTTCATGTTTTAACATCATACCGGAAAGGGCTTTTTCAATCGATTCGCCCGATATTTTGGCGGCGCGTTTGAAATTATAAAGTTTATCATCCTGACCGCTTGCATATTCGGCGTTTTTCTTGTCAAGTATTGAGCGAGTTTTTTCGAAACGTCTTTGATACATATCAAAAAATCGGGCGTGAGTACACGTTTCGCAAGAACAATTATATATTCCACTACTCTTATTACGTTCGATTTCCTCTTTTAATGCGAATTCAATTTTTATTAAAAAGTCAATCGCGCCGCCTATTACATAATTAAGATTAAGCGGAATATATACATCCTTGCGGTTAATTAACCCCCAAATATTTTCTTCATGAGCTTTAAACCACGAGGAAAACAAGTCTTTGCAATTTAAAAAACCGCACATATTAAAATTACAATCAGTTAAATTTTTTTCAACTTTTCCGAGTCGTTCGCCGAGCAGTTTTTCAAAGTTTTTCATTTTCATTAGAGGCCCCCTATAATAACGTTAAAGGTATTTATAAACATATTCTCCACTTCATCGGGAAGTAAATACGGAACATATTTAATAAGCGGTTTATGTCCTTTTGGTAAGTCCCATTTCGTGAATAAATATTTTCCTTCATCCTGCACGATTCGATGATCTATTTCTATTACTTCGTCAGGTATGCGTTTAGGAAGTCCGAAAACGTATGCGATTACGTTTTTTATATGTCGTTCTACGTTACGATACGGCTTCATTTCTTTTTGATTTTTTACAGGGGATGCCAGATCGTTTATAAAAGATTCGGGGGCATCATGTAGAAGACCCCAAAGCTTATTTTTTTTACTGCAAAAACTTGCAACTAAAATGGAATGTAACCCTACGGAATACGCGAAACGGGATTGGCCCGTAAAACGATTTATTATTGAAAGTGAGTGAGCAATATTTGAAATGTTTACGTCTTCCGGCTTTAAATGCACGGGGTTAACTTTTGCAGAATTATACATTCTTATCCATTTTACCGCCATAAAGTCCCCTTTCGATAGGTGAATAATAACATATTTACTATAAAAAGTCAAGAGCTATTTAAAAAATCCTATTATTTTATCGCTTAATTCATTCGCGGCGTCCGCCGGAAGCGATTGTGCACTTAATACGTCGATTCCCGTTGCATGATAAAAACGACGATAACTTTCAGAGTCCGGGCGTTTTAATAGCCTTTGATATCCCGCCCAAATAGAGATTATTTCCCGTAGTTTTTTTTGTGCTTCTTGATTGGCTTCATGGCGTCTCATGTTGGCATTAATTCCCGCAATTGGTATATTACATTGGTAAAGATAGTTTAAATATTCGCCTTCTTGCATATCCATTTTATTTTTTTCAAATTGTAATTTCGATAATGCGTTTTCGTCAAGCTCCAAAAGATCGCCGTCAACAAAATCGGGGCTACTACGCGCGGAGGGTATCGGTATATTACCGCAATACGGACATTGACGTAAGAATTTTGAATATGCCTGATTACAAGTTGGATTCGTACATATTTTAACCGGCTCCTCATCGATGCGTTTTTCGTGGCGGCATTTTTCGCGCGAAGCAAGCGACCATTTCCGGGGATAATCCGGTAATCCGTGGTACGGAACGTTCCCGACGTGGTCAATAATCATAGCGCGCGGTTTTATTGATGATGCGATAAAACCGCGCCGCTGTTCGTTTGTAAATGAATCCCAAATTTCCATTAATTTTGAATCGATCATTATTCGCAATCCGCGCCCAAATTGTTGAACGTATAAAACATGGGATTGTGTCGGGCGACCGAACGATACAACTTGAACCGCCGGAAGGTCAAAACCCTCACCAAATAAATCGACGTTTACAAGTTGTAAAATTTCTCTATTTTTAAATTTTCGTATTGCCGCGATACGTTCACGGTCGGGCGTTTTAGCGTGTACCATCTCCGCCGGTACGCCCGCCGAGCGGAATTGATCGCGAATGTCCCCCGCCGTTTGTACGTCCGTTGCAAACGTTATTCCGAGTAGTCCGTTTGCAAGTCGCTTATAGTGTGCGACAATATCCCCTATTATGCGCGAACGACGAACGGCTATTTTAAGACGCGGCGCGGTATAGTCCCCGTCCTTTCCTGTCGGTACGTCCGAAAGGTCTAAATCTGACGGGGGCACAAATATACGATAGTCCGTTAAATATCCCATATTTATAAGTTGACGCCCACAAGGGCCATTTATCAGGGCGTGAAAAACGCCCTCAAAATTAGCTCCTAACCCTTTTCCGTCCGTCCGTTCCGCCGTGGCCGTTACCCCGAGTCCTCGTGCATTAGGAAAAAGATCGTTCACTATGCCCCATTCGTTTTCACGTAAAATATGGTGCGCTTCGTCCATTATCCATAGTGGAAGACTTTTTCCCCATTGTCGCAATGCATCCGCCTGATTATTAAGCGTTTTTATTCCAACAAGGGTACAGGGTGCCGAAGCGTCGTAATACCTTTTTCCTATTTCCGCCATTTGTAACGAAGTGCAAAGCGTAACTAACGATTTATCTTTCGTTATTATTCGATGATAGACGCCTTCCCGCGCCAACGCCACCGACATTTGTGATATAAGTTCTTGACGATGCGCTATAGCACAAGAGGGGCCGTTATGTTTCCGAAGTATGCGAGAAAAAATAAAAGTTTTCCCGGAACCCGTCGGGAGGGAAAGCAAAACGTTTTTATATCCCCTATTCCAGGCGGAATAAACGTTTTTTTCGGCTTCAACTTGATACGGTCGCGCGTTAAACAACATTTATTCCTTTACGGCTACGGCTTTGGGCGTATCGTCGGCTATTTGTTCAAGAGCATGAGAACTTCCATCTTCCGTATTAAACCATAAGACATATTCGTTTTTGTCATTGCGCGTAAAATCGTTTTCAAAACGTGTTATCGGATAAATAGGGCCGAAACGAACCCGCGCCCGCGATAGCATTGCTTTTTGTATTTCGTCAAGTCTATCCGGCATTAACCAAATTCCGCCATTCATTTTATTTTTCTCCTTTTTAAAAACGGGGAGCGCCGTAGTACAATTAAGCGGCGCTCCCTCGCACGGGCGGGATATTTTTATGATAGGATAATACGCGTCCGCGCGTCCCTACCACATTTTACCCGCCATTGATCGGCATAATAAGCGGCGTGGGAACAGTCGTTAATTATCCGCCGATTACGTCGGGAATCACGATTTTCGGAAAATATTCGCGAAGAACGACTTTAAGCATGGTTTTATTATAAAATCCGCCGATTTTTCCACTATTGCCGGGCATAAACATTGCGAACAATTTTGAAGTTGCGCCGTATGGTATGTAAATGGCGTGTTTATATTTTCGTAACGTTGTAAGAGCCGTTTGATAAATCCGGGCATGATCGGCGCAACAATACGCATTATGATGCGAATGAGAACGTCCGCACAAAAGGCAATGTTTTTTAGGCGTCGGATTTGTCGTGTCGTACATGACGCCATTTTTTTCCGCGTGTTTGTCTTCCGCCGATCGCTTCAATCTATCGCTAAAAAAGCGCGGGACAAAGGAAGCCGTTTCAACAAGAGCCGCCGTCAATCCGCCCAAAATTTTATTGATCTTCATACCGTACCCTTTCGGTTAAATTGTTATATTATAATGGAAATTCGCAAGCGTAAAAAACCCCATTGTATTTATCGCATTTTTTACGTATATTTTCCGGTAAATCGGCGGCATCTAAAAGCCCGTGTTCAATATCGTACCCCGTTGACGCCATAATACAGTATCGGTATTTTCCTTTAACAACTGATTTTGAAATGTATCGTTTATGCGGCGGTGGTACTGTAAGTTTTGATTTATATGTTATTGTTTTCATATTATTAATTATAACAAATTTACTTAAAAAAGTCAAGCGTTATTTATCTTTTTCCGTACTTAATTTTTTGCTCTTCTTTTTGCAGCTTTTTAAGGTTCGCCGTCAAAACCATTCTTTGTTGCCCGTGATAGTCGCCTATAATCGCCACAATTTGTTCCTGTTTAAGAAGGTTTATTTTAAGGGCGTTTTGCTTCGTCGGTTTTATTCCGTTAATTATCGCTTGTAGTGAGTCCACAAGGGGCGATAAAACCGTGACTTCCCGGATAGTCTCTTCGACGGTCGCCGTATCCGTGGGGTCTGGCGTCGCGTAATACGCCGCTATGGAGTCGGCTCTATGTACTTCGGCGGCACTATCCGCCCGTACCTTGTCTAACGAAGCTTGTAAAAGGTCTAATTCGGGATCGTTTGACGCCGCAAGGATTGACCCAAAACCTGCAAGGATTGCAAGGATTATTTGTTTTAAGTTTGTCATATTAAACCCCTTTCTTTATATCTTAATTATACAAGATTCACTTAAAAAAGTCAAGCATAAAAAGAAAAAACTTTAAGACCTAAATTTTTATAAAATAGTTTTAATTTATTTTTACTAATGCTGTTTTCTCTTGGTATTGCAACTATTTTTATGTCCTTTTTGTATCCCGTTTTTCTTATAATATCAATTATTTCTTGTAATAATTTTTTTGCTTTATTCTTTCGCCGATATTTTGGATAAATACGTAAATTGTAAATATGATAATAGCCGTTTTCACGCGAATAAGAGCAGCGGCCGTACCATTTTTTAATATTCATTTATTTCCTTCCGTATGCAAATAGCGTAAATTGGCATACACTTTGAAACGGGCGTTTTATTTATGATATCTTTTTCCTTGCCAACCGCCGCCCGCTTTTATCGGCCAGCCCTTCGCCCATTCTGGAATATTTGTCATGCACTTTTCGAAATCTTCAACGTTTCCGAAATCTTCCGCGACTTCCGCGACGGGTTCATCGTGAACGTGGATAACGGGCGTATATCCTTCATTGTCAAGATTTAATAATGCGTTTCCTAAAATATCGCGCGAAACTGCTTGTACTATGTTTTCGGTTAAACATCCGCCGTAAGTTTCCAAACGTTCCCATTGTTTTGTTTTACTGTTTTGCCCCATGAAAGTTAATTTGTAAATTGGATCGCCGGAATATTGATCGTATCCAATAAAATCGGCGCGGGGGTCATAATACCGTAAAAATCTACCGGACGGTAGACGGATATGAAGAATATTATTTTTTACGCCGAAACCTATTCCGTTATACGAATAGCAATTTCCGGGATTTTTTACCGCCATAATAAAACAATCTTCGACGGATTTCCAAAACCCTCGTATACCGCGTTTCCGGTCGCCAGCTATATTCGGGGACGCTCCACGCCATTTTAAAATTGCTTGTTTTATTTCTTCGTCTGAAAGGTATTTATCGGCACCAAATTTTTTCCATGCTCCTATCCAACCTTGATAACCACTATTGTGTATTATTAAATGGCCGCTATTTGTCTTGATTGTAAAACGAGATAACGGACCGCAATCCGTGATATCGTAAACAACATTCGTAATGCTCAATTCTTTTTTTAAGTTCAAATATTTCGTCTTGAAGAACTGGAATACGTCTACGATTTTTTTGATTTTCGGAACGAGAAATAAACCTAATATTCCCCGGTTCGTACCCTCGGTTAACGTTTGTCCTATCCATATCAAACGCGGGATTATTCCATCCATCAAGGCGCATAACGTGCCGTAAAAAATATAGAGCGCCTTTTTTCGAACGCCATAGAGAAAATACCTTAATTCCTCTACCGCCGTAATTTTTATATGCGCGATTATTTTTATTATGGCAGCGGCTAATTGCGGCCCGTAGCCTATTAACGAGACGCCGCCTATTTTCAGTGTCAGGACAAACGCTCGAATAATAGGAATAAAGTTTAATAAACGTTTTTTTTGCTTTTTCTCTTCCGCATTTTTTACAGCTTGTAGATTTTTTAAGAAATAGATTCGAATATAAAACAAAAAATTCGCGAGTATTGCAATCGCATTTGACAATTGCGCCGCGTCCGCCCGCCGTATTTTTTTCTTCTCGAACAATGGTAAGTTTTCCGAAGCGTGTTCCCGGAACAGGCGTAATGTATTTTTGTTTGAAACGAGTACTTTTGCCTCCGTCCAAAAATTTTTGTAATTGATTTTGTGTTCCGGGGTTATTATTGCCCCATCCAATTCTATTGTTTTTTTTGCTCCTCGACATACTACTCCCCCATTATTTATCCAATTTTTACCGTCCCAAAGTTTATCTTTTTTCGTTATTTTAATTATTTTTTTATAGCCTTTATCGGTTAGTATCTCCGTATTTCGCCCTACGCACGCTAATTCGGCAAATTTTCCAAGCTTTTTTCTCAACGGATGATGCTCGCCTTTTCCGTTCGCATCTTTATGGTTTTTTGGATAGTCAATAAATTCCTGAAATGGTACACCCGAAATCATCGACGCGGATTTTTCGTATATCATTCCGTGCGTTTTAAAAACGTCAATTCTCCACTGTTCGCCCGCTAAGCATGCTAAAACCACGGCTTCAATTGCTTTAAAATCGGAACATATTAGTTTGCGCCCGGGCGGAGCGCAAAATAAGCCGCGTAAACAACTTGAAACGGCGTCAATCGGACTACCATATTTTTTTTCTAATAGGCCAACGTCGTGTCGCATTATGTCCGCTATTATTTCGTCCATATTTTCCGCGCTTGCGGTCAGGTTTTGTGGTTGTACGCCCGTCCCCGTCCATCGCCCCGTATGTAGCGCCCCACAAAATAAAAATAAATCGCGTATACGTCCGTCATTGCAAAGTCTATTTTTCATTGCGTAAAGTTTTTTAACGCTTGCCAATCCGAGAATGGAGCGTATTTCGATGACGCGGCGGGGGTCGCCTTTAATATCGACGTTACCTAACATGGCATCAATATCTTTAGCCTGTAGGGTATCAATATTTAGTCCGTGTGATTCTAACCAACCCGTCATTTTTTTAAGTTCATTTGCGGAATTAACTTCGCCGCCTGTTATATTGGAAAGCTCTTTTGTATATTTTTCTATGGTTGTTTCAACGGCGTGTATTGATGCATATAAAAGCGGTCGATCGATATATACGCCGCCTGCGTTTATTCTTTGGTCTAATTGCCATAATTTTAGTTCTTGCGGTAATAATTCTGGGGTCATTTCCGAAATGTCGCCTTCCGCGTCAACATCAGAAAGGCAGTATTTATATATGTTCGCGGCGTCTTGCGGATCGTCTTCCGGCCTAATACGTTTTCGAGGGTCTTTTTTTGTTGGTTTTTTTGGAATTGAAAACTTATTAATGAGTCGTTTTCCGTCATCATCTTTTAAATGCCTTGCTTTTAAAACGATTGCCGCCGTTCGAAGATCGCCGGGAATAGAAAGGGAACGGACGCGCGACGCCGAACAGCGCATTTGAGAAAGCGAAATAGGGGGCCAATTATATTTTTTTTCGCAAACGTTTTTCCAAATAAAATACTCAAAAAGAGAATTATGCGCTTCGATTAATCCCCCGTTCGCAACGTAGTGTAGTAGGTCCATAGGAGGATACGGGTATTTATTAAATGCGTTTATCCATAAACGGTTCCCGCGCCCGTCCGCAAGGTCATACGCCAAGCAAAGTACTTCGGTTGACGGATGCTCTGAATATGCCGCCGCTCCGACGCCTTTAATTCCTGGTTTTGTAGCTTGGATAGGTTTCCAAAGTTGCAACGGTTCGCTCCAAATATACCCCGCTTCGGAATATGCTTCAAAGTCCATTCGAGCTATTTGCATGTTTCCGCCATATAATAAAGTGAAGGACCGATTATTTTATTAAAAGCGTATGCTGCTGCGACATAAAATACGAACGCAATAAAAGCGCATAAAATAAGTTCAATAAAAAATTGTTTCATAATTTTAAAAATGCGCCCCGTAAAGAGGCGCATTTCATTTCCTTTCTTGACGAATTACGCTTTCGGAAGTGTTGCAATAAGTGCGTCCGTCCACCCTCCTTTTTTCAATTCATCCGCCGTGTATGCCCGCCCGTTTGCAAGATAACGCATTACCGGCGGAACCGGCGGCGGCATTGTTGACGAAGAAGACGGCGGGGGCGGCGGAACAGTCGCAGCGGGCGCGGGCGGCGGATTAAGAAAATCGGGCGCGGGCGTTACATTCGTCGGAAATGGCGGGGGCGTCACGCTGGACGGCGATATATTAGACGCAAAAGCATTCGACTCGGCGGGAATTGCCGTCGCGCCTTCCGGAAGGTCCGCCGGGTCCGCACCAAAAGCGTCGCCCGAATCACCGAATTTAATTTCATCGCCGTACCCGACTAACTCGATTGACATCATGTTGAGAAAAACGCCGGGTTTTTCCATGTTATTATTTCCGACGCATGTTCCGTGTACGCGAATCCAATATCCGGCTTTTATGGCATTAGGATCGGTAATAGCGGACGCCCCGCCTTTTGTAAAGATTTTAGGGGCGAATCCGTTATTAAAACGGACAACCCAACAACCCGCCCAACCGTCGCGGTCTTTGGGTTTAATCCCCTTTGCGTTCGGTAGTTCGCTGTCGCCGTCCGTAATTTTAAAGGAAAAATTCGGATGCATACATTTTCCGTTTTGAAAATAGCTCGGAAAAAGCTTCGATGCAACGGAAAACACCAAAGCCCAATTAAGGACATAACCGCCCGAAATACTTTTTGACGGTATCAATTGCCCGTTATTCATCGAAGCGTCCTTTTTCGGAATTGCCACGCTTATAAAATAATTAACCCGTGGTTTTCCCGATTTGTCCAGAAGCGGACGCCCGTACATATCGGTATTAGTTGGCTTAAAAAGATTTCCTTGCACAAGTCGGCCAACCGGGGAAATAAATTCGACCGCATTTTGATTCTTCATTGAAAAATACTCCTTGCTTTTTTGGTGTTAATGGGAACTAATTTAAATCCGATTGATTCGCGTTTCGAAAATCGATTAATAAAATTTTCGTCTACTCCTTTCTGTTTTGCTTGTGTTGGGGTTAGTATTTCAAGCTCCTTTCTAATGTTGATTTTAAAATAGTCAATTAATCTTGCTATATCTTCCGCCGGTCTGCTCCAGGATAAATGTCCGTAAGATTGCTCCAAAGAGAAGCCAGGAACATTTGCGCCGCTTTTTAAACGCTCCTTTACTTCGGCGGAAATGCCGGATTCAAGGCAAGTAATTTGCTGTTTTGCGCGTAAAATTAATTCATAAAAAAGCCCTAACGATTCATTCGACATCGTTTCGGCAATTGGAACGTCAAGCGTTTCGAAAAGAGAAACGCCGCAATATAAAGCGGCGTGGCATGTATAATGCGCCGAACAATCCTTGCAATACGATCCGGTATTACATATTTTATTATTTGTGCAATTGAGCGCCGTTTCTCCGTTACTTTTAAAAATATTGACAAGGGCGCGAATATCGCATAATTTAAATTCCCATTCTCTGATTATTCCGTCGTGATGAAATCCGCGCGGTTGCACGATTACGGCGTGAACGGTTATTTTTTGATCCTCATGCCCATCAATTTTAAAATAGGAAGAAACGGCGGATAAATTACAAATTAATTGCGGATTTTCAAAAACTTCAACGGGCGTATGCCCGAATTTAAATTCCCATATCCACAAATGACCGGCGGCGCGATTAAAAATAAAAGCGTCCGTTATGCAGGTCATCCCCGCGTTAATGTCAGGACACGGAAGGGCTTTTTCAATTCCGAAATATTCGCCGCCCGCTATTCGCGTATTTCGGGATACATCGCGAACGTTCCGCGCGTAAACGTCCGCCGCTTCGAACATTTCATCCGTTACGGCGACAAACGCCGGATCATCCCGAAACGGCGTTAAACCGTGAATATATTTATCAATCATTAAAGCGGCTATTTTATGCGCTTGTTTTCCCTCAAATGTTTCAGGTGTTTCACGATGCGGAACGGCGGCGGACATCGCAACGCTTCCCGGACATCCGCCGGGAATCGCCCAAATATGCGCTTTACTGGCGTGCAATTTAAGATTGTTCATTACGGTCCTTTCGTTTCGGTATATTTTTTAATCCGGTTGATACTAAGGAAATAAGGGCGTCGAATCGACGGCGGTCGGCGCGTTCGCGAGCGTATTCGCGAATACGTTCGCGTACTTCCGGACGGGCGCGATATTTGGCGTAATATTCGCGCCTATGCTCCCTATTTTTCGGACGGGCGTGATATTCGCGATCACGTTCGCGTACTTCCGGACGGGCGCGATATTCGCGATCACGCTCGCGTACTTCCGGACGGGCGCGATATTCACGTTTACGTTCGCGATTACGTTCGCGTACTTCCGGACGGGCGTAATATTCGCGAACGTGATCGCGTACTTCCGGACGGGCGTAATATTCGCGATTACGTTCGCGTACTTCCGGACGGGCGTGATATTCACGTTTACGTTCGCGTACTTCCGGACGGGCGTGATATTCGCGACCACGTTCGCGATCACGTTCGCGTACTTCCGGACGGGCGTGATATTCGCGATTACGTTCGCGTACTTCCGGACGGGCGTAATATTCGCGATCACGTTCGCGATTACGTTCGCGTACTTCCGGGCGGGCGTTATATTCCCGCTTATATTTACGCATACGTTTTAAATATTCTTCTCGCGTTTCGTCTTTTCTTTTGCTCATTATTATTTCCCCCCGCGTATCGCTTCGATTTTCTTCATTTGAATTTTTAATTCTTCATAGGAAATTTTTGTATCTTTCGATACTATTAAATACCCGTCGGGGGAAACATTATAGCCGCGCCCGCCATTACGCGCCCTATTTACTACGCGGGATGATGCCTCTTGTTCTATATATGCCCGCTGTTCGTTCGCGCTTCTTACGTGGTTATAATCAAAAACTTGTTTACATTGTTCGGGTTTTAGATTTTTAACATCGACTTTAAGCGTATCCCATTCCCCCGGCGCTTTCATAAGTAAAACCTCAACCGGGGAACTAATTATTTGCTCTTGTTCCGTCGGCGGTAAGCGGCGTAAAAATGGTTTTGCGTTTGTATATCCGATAAGAAGTTGCGCGGCCATTAGGTCGCGCCCGATTAAATCAAGATCATACCAAATGGAGGACGGAAATTCCGGCGCTTGTGCTTTTATTTCGGCGTCTAATTCGGGACGGCCTTTTACGGCGGATACATAGGCATGCGCTATTTTCGACGCGCATTCGAACATATTTTCGAAACCTTTACGGATTATACTTACTATTTTCGCGGCATCCGTTTTAAGCGCTATTTTCTTTTCTTCGTCCGTAAATTCAATCGACGCAACACTTGATACGTTCCGAAAAGTTGAATTTTTAAAGTTCATGGTGTCCCCTTTGAAAAATGTTGATATTATATTTTAATTATAACTTATTTGCTTTTTAAAGTCAAGAGTTAAATTAAATTTCTAAAAATTCAACTTTAAATTCCTTCATATCGAAGAAATATTTCGACGTTGCCGCGTTTCCTTTATCACAGTCAATAACAAGAAACCCTAAATCGACAATGCCGGAACATTCACGCGAGCCGTATTTCGTCCATCCTTGAAGGGACGGCGTAGTAATTACGGTAGTTGCGGCATCTTCCGATAACGTAAAGTAATGAACGTGAGAACGAATAATAAAATCCGCTTTTTCTGATAGCCCACGTTCGCCCCACATTGCAGACCACACTGCTTCACGACGCGGCGCGGTATATCGCCCGTGTGGAATGACGGACGAGTTTACTTTATGCCGGATATCGAAACGTACGCCGTCAACGTTGATATGGCAATGATTTGCATATTGCGCGTTAAGGAGCGCCGCCAACGTTGCTTCAAAATCGTCCTCTTTTCCCGTATGGTACGGTGTTCCGTTAACGATTATTATTTTTTTAGCCGCCGCTTGTTCGATACACGTTTTTGCTATTTTAATTTGTTCGTTTCGATCCGCTTCAAGAAGTTCCGTTCCCCCGGATCGTTCGCCCTTTCCGTCGATCGCGTCACCGTTACATACAAGTACGTCGATAGGTTTTTCGCTTTTTATTTTATCAATCATGGAGGAATACCAAGTCCATAATGATCGCTGAAAAGCTCCTATTTTGTGGTAGTATCCCTCCCGTTCTTTATATTGCCACGGGGGGGGCGTAAGACCAAAGCGATTTCCGCAATGCAAGTCAGAAATTATTAAAATGCGTTTCATTATTAACTTGTTCCTTTCTTTTTAAAAATTACGGCGGGTAACATTTTTAACGGAACCCGCCGTATCGCGCTGTAATAGGTACTTATTCCTATTTTACAGCTTTAAAATCTTCCGCCGTAATCTTGAGACGCGCGGCGACTTTTGAAACAAGGTCCGGACGCGTTCCAAGAAATTGAAAATTCGTCAATCCTTCGGCTACGGCGGCGGCGTTGCTTTCATCCGGATTAATATTTTTCTCCATGCAAATTTGCAAAAGCTTGAAGAAATTGGAAGGATCATCGTATACGCTTTCAACGGGCGCGGGCGGCGGAACGGGCGCGGGCGGCGGAACGGGCGCGGGCGTAATGGCAGTCGATACGCTCTTTAACCCCGCAATGTCCGCGTCTTTCCATCCGGCGCTTTTTAGTTGTTCTAATGTATATACTTGCCCGTTAAATTCATATTTAACTTCGGGCGGCGGAACGGGCGCGGGCGGCGGAACGGGCGCGGGCGGCGGAACGGGCGCGGGCGGCGGAACGGGCGCGGGCGGCGGAACGGGCGCGGCATTATTTTTATCGGCTTCAATTTCCGCCTTAGTTCGGCGATGTCGTTTTTTATTCCCCGCATCGACGGGCGCGGGCGGCGGAACGGGCGCGGGCGGCGGAACGTTGCCGCTGTTATATGGTTCCGTTTTTATTGGAATTTCACCGTTCCCTTCTTCTTTATCAAACATATCCAAAAGGGACATCAAAGAATCAAACGCCTCTTTTGTTGCGGGAATTTCAACCAAAATTTTTGCCGTCTTCATCGTAAACCCCTTTCGTTAATTGTTAATATTACGTAACTCGATTTTAATCGTATCGAGGTCTTTTAAAATCATATCATAATTACATTTTTTTAAGGCTTCGTCCTGTCGCGTTTCCCTTTCCGAGTATCCGATCGCGGAAGCGACGGCGGCAATTATAAAACCGACGATAAAAACGGTTGTCCATGACCACGGAACAAAAATACTTTTACATTTTTCGAAATTGCCGCTTTGTTGTTTCATCGCTTCCGCCTTTCAATTTTTTTTATATCAACATTTCTTTTTGATGCAAAACACGAATTCTCGGGTCGATTAAAATTTTGTATCCCTCCTGTTTTGCACGAAGACAGAAAGAAACGTCTTCCATTGTAAAATCGACGGCGTTTCCGATTCGTTTTTCGATCGGTTTAAACCACGGATATTTAAGAGATTCAAAAACGCCCCGTTGAACCGCCATAAATCCCATTCCAGAGTACGAAACAGGAACTAATTTCCCCGTAGTTTGATAATCCTGAATATCTTTCTCTGTTAAAAATTCGAAATGTCCGTTTTTCTTAAAATATTTAATGTCCCAATTCTCTACGGCGGCATAATTTCCGTCCGTCATTCGATATACGCCGGACACAATCGAATGTTTTTTTACATGTTCAAGCAGTGCGGCAAATTGTTGGACGGTAAAAATTACGTCCGGATCGATCCACACTATAAAATCGTATTTTATTTTTCCGTTATTAAACGGCTTTTGATTTTCGCCAAGTAAAACATTGCCACCGAGACACATATTTCGCGAATAATACACGTTACAAGAATATTTGGAACTCAAAAGGGGGCGTATTCCGTGAGTAATACAATAAACTAAAAGTTCGGTCCATGAAAGAAAAAAATCGCTGGAATAGCTTTTCCCAGGAATACAAAAGATAACTGTTATTGGTTTTGGTGCTTTAGATTGTTTTTGATCTTGTGGCGGTTGTTTCGCAGGCGGCGCTTGTGAATCAATACTGTCTTCTCTTTCTTCCCTTCGCTTAAGAAGCGGAAATAGATTCATAAAATCCCCTTTCATAAAATAGGTTTTATCCACCTTAATAATAACTTATTTACTTAAAAAAGTCAAGAGTTATTTTTTTTAATGTACTATTTTAAGCGTATCACCTGTTCGATAAACATCCCCGGATTCAAGGCCCCCCGTAATAGCCGCCGCGTTATTTGCATACTCGCTGACAGACAAATTAATTATACTATAAAATGTAGCCGTACCATAACAATCGAAAGTACCGCTACACGTAGTTGCCGACTGTAAAGTAATTCCATTAGTTCCGGATAAAACAAGAGCTAAATCGGTATCAAGTCTAAAACTTCCAACGCCGGGATTATAAATAATTGTCGACACGCCGGACGTACTGGAATCTTTAAATTTTATTTCGGGAGCCTGTTTATATAACGTAAGTTGAGCATCTGGACTATTTGTTCCGATACCTAAATATCCGGCACTACTCAAGCGCATTTTTTCCGTCGGGGCATTGCCGCTTCCGCTATGCGTATAAAAAACTAAATCTATATATTCGTTCCAGTCGCCGGACGAAACCGCTGCGATTCCGGCCCATTTTTTTTGTTCCGTAGCGTTTTGATATCCTGCTAATTTTAAAACAATCCCTATTCCTGTTCCGGTTCCGGCAACATTTCTATCGTGTTGTAAAGTAGTGTTCCACGCTATTACGCTTGATCCCGCGCTTCCCGAATAAGAATGGAATTTAGTTTGTGGATTTGTTATACCAATACCCACGCTCCCCGCCGTATCAAGAGTAATAACATCCGCATCGCCATTAGACCCGAGACCTAATTTATACCCCGTCCGCGCATACAAATATCCCTTATTATAACATCCTAACCCTACAGATGCCGCATTCGCGCCCGTTCTATTTATTAAAATTTCAGTATTAGTAGTTCCGTTAATTTCTATTATTTTTGTTGGATTTGTTGTTCCTATACCGACGTTTCCAGACTCAAAGATAAATTTAGAAGTACTTGATCTAAAATTCGCCCCGTTAGAATCTACATTTATCGCGAAAGCACGGCTTCCGTCTCCAATTGCTAAATTATTATTAGCGTAGCCAGTAGCTCCGACCGATCCTATTTGTAAACCGTTATTTAGCGGGTCCGTCGTACCAATTCCAACGGACCCCGACGAATTAATGCAAACCCGTACTAAAGCATTAGTAAAAATTTGCATTGCGTCAGTAGCGTGACTGTAATTAATTCTTCCTTTACTTCCCGCCCCGTCCGATTCACCATAAAAACAAATTTCGGCATCTTTTGTATCCAAATTTTTAAAAGATAACCGAGCGGTACCCGTCGCGTATGTTGTTTCAATTCTAAATTCCGCGCCCCCCGTAGTTTTATATAAATGCATATTAACCGTTGAGCTATCCGTACCAATTCCGACAATACTTCCGTTATCATAAATCAATGAATTTCTGAATTCGGTCGTTGATGTTGCGCGGACAAGATAATTTGCAGAAACGCCGTGTATTGCGGGAAACGCCCCGACATCGGAATAAGTCGGCGTTGACCATGCCCGCGTACCCGTTCCATTATCGTGTAACCATCCCAAAAACGACGCCGGAATAGCGGACGTCGGTAATGCCCCGACATCAGAATATGAAAGATTAGTTCCGTCTATTTTATATTTATTTCCTGTCGCTATATTAATATCACCGTCAACGTCAAGCTCATAACTCGGGTCTTCTACGCCTATGCCAACAAAATTTTTAAACCATGCTTGACGATCTACTATAAATTTTCCCTCCGTACCTATTCCAACTTGTACAGTTATATCGGTTCCGTCATCGACTATATACGAGTCCCCCGTGTACCCGTTTGGTCCATCAGTAAACTTCAATAGCGAATTAGTCGTCCCAACTAACGGACGCAAAATAATAGGATCATTATCTTTATTAAAAAAAATTAAACTATCCGTATCGTTTGCGATAAATGCCCGACACCTTTGCGGATTTAATAAAATAGTAGCTTCCACTTGATTAGCTTGTACTAAAAATTTATTAATTGACCCTACTTCATTATATTGATTTGTTATTCCCATAAAATTTTACTCCTATTCCTCGAATCTATTTTGTATCGGAACACTTCCGTTTGCTTCGAAAGCAATTTGCCATTTTTCCAAAGAATCGAGATATTGAAAAATATCTTGTATTTTCTCATTCAAAAAAAAAAGCAGTTGGAATATCCTCCAAAAGTACTACGTCAAGTTGTATATTATCATCGTACCGTCCTATTTTTATCCGCTCTATCACGACTTCCACGGAAAGATTTAAAGTTTGATGCGGAAGTTTTATTTTTGCGTGCTTTCCGGGATGATAATACCTACCTTTTTCGTATGAAACATTAAGCGACTGGCGTAATCGAGTCTGACCTATAATTTTTTTATAAAATATTTTTAAAGTATCCTCATATTTCGTTAACAACTTCTGATCCGAAAAAGACGACGGACATCTTTCTATTTGTCCGTATTTCAAATAAAGGGCGCGGCATGCGTTCCATACATATTCGCCATCGGGAGTAGTTGGCGGGCTTATTTCAGGTTCGTAAATTGCTTGTAGCGTATATTTTGTATTGTCTATTCCTGGCGTATATTCCGCCGAATAAACCGCCGCTTGTACGTTTTGAACCCCCATTAATCTATCGAATTTTTCGGAGCCGTAATTATATCCATAATTAAAAATAGGCTGAACATAGACATTTTTAATTTGCGGTTCCTTAGTCCATCCAATTTTTCCTTTTATATCTGCAAAAGCGATTGTTTCGGAAGGATTAGTTTTATCTAACGTTGTAATGCATATATTCCCGCTTATATCCGTATATACACAAAGATCAAACGTTCGACAAAGGTTTCCGATTTGTACGTCAGTATATGCCTCTTCTTTATTCAAAACTTGCCACGAGGGAGAAAAAGTTTTTACGTCCGTGAGTATTGTACTATCAAAACTTCCATTATCATAGGTTGGATCGGCTCCCGTTTTTATCGGCATATTGGCCGAATATGCTTTTCCATACTCAACGACATCGCCAAGGTCCCCGCCCCATTGGAGCCGCAAAAAATGTTCTATAAAATCAACCGGATTTACTATCATGTCCGCCGCCGTCTTTCGCGTACTCCACGTATCGTTAAAAATTCTACCGGCGCAAAGACTAAAAAAATATTCAGAAATAGAGCCCGTCGTTTTACATATTAAAGCCATTTCGAATATTTTAAAAATTGCAGTAATTGAAGAAACGCCGGACGCGCCGTAAATAGAGAATAATAAACCGAGCTTATAAATAGATTTTAATTGATCTATTGTTGAGATATTAGATAGAGGGAAACAGGAATAACCGGAAAGGAGGCGCATTTGCGCCGCTTCTGTTGGCGTAAACAAAAAAGCCCTGTCGTTATCGTCCGTTCGAACGTCATAAAACCAGTCAGGAAGACATCGAATTTTTCCGCCTTCGTCCGCCTCTTGTCCTTCATCAAGATATTTACTACCTAAAGATGAGGAAAGAATATCCACGGGGGAACCCATAAACCGACGAAATGCCATTGTTACGGGAGAATTAGAGAACCCGTCGCCCGCTTCCCCTATATGCGATTCTAAATTAAGCCCTATATAATACCCGTCGTATTCGTGTGTAATTTTTGCAACGTCAATAATTGCCTCAAAAGCCAGTTTATAGTCAGGAACCGTTACGCCCGCCTCGTTATCAAAAACGTAAGAATGTTGCCAATACGTTGTATCGTTTTTATCCCGAACGTCCGCTTCGGTTCCCGCCGTTGAATGGAAATGAACCGTGGGTTCGGCGCAATTATAATAAATATTATCAGAGTGTAATCTATTATGACTGCTAAAACCCCATAAAGCTAAAGTCGCAGCGCCATTATACTCGGATAAAGACGCTACAGGGAAAATATCAAAAGATACTAAATTGTCGGGATCGTTTTCAAAATGCATAGCGTCAATTACTACAGTATTTCCGTTTGCGCCGCTTGCGTTATATCCAAAAGGAGCTATTTCTTTAAATCCAACGGGGGACGCGGACGAAGCCATAATTAAATTTCCGTCCCCGTCCGTCTTATACGCTTTTTTTTCAAGAAAAGAAGAATCGGACTTATACACGTATAGCTTTTTAATATTAGGTGAAATTGTCCCCGCCGCGTCTAAAAATCCCGCACACGGCCAAATATCGTTGGCGTGCTTAAACGGTATATCAGATAGGGAAACCCATGCTTGGTTTGTTGCCGTCGCCGTTGAATTTCCCGATAAATTTTTTTCAAATATAGAATTCAATTGAATCATTACGAGACATACGCCCGCCGCATACGACCAATCAGAAATACAAAAATGCTCTATTTTTTTATATTTACCAGAAAGCGACGTATTATCTGACGATCCGCCGGAAACACAACCGAACCACTTTCCGACTAAAGTGTCAAATACTCCCTGCGAATTATCTAAAGTACTCGGGGGCCACGAGAAAGTACCTTCTTTATCAAGTCCTGTTTTTATCGTATATACGCGACAGGAAGTATCAACCGCATTTAACGCATGTAAAAAATCCATTATTGTTATTCCGTCACTTGTCGCCGCCGAACCATTTACAGTTATTGACGTTGCGCCTATCGATAAAATTTCTTTATCCGTTCCGTCAGGAAAACCAGTATATACTTTAATATGATCGCCTACGGTAAAAAACGAAGCGCCGCCCCATACTGTTATATTATTACTTCCGGTAGTGGTATACCCACAAAAATTTCCAACCACGGGAAATACGCTTTGATCTTCGGGCGTACAATAGTTACCCGCCGCCTTATTTGCGCTATTTGTTAAAAGTGTTTTTTTATTTGCAACACGTAAAAATTTAGCCGGATTTATTCGTCCGTCCGCTTCAATTTGAAATTTTCCAAAAGTAGCGGGAACTATTTTACCGTTCATATCGTCCGAAGCGTCCGGATAATTTCCGCTTACCGCATCATTGCTTATCATTGTCCCAAAAAAAGCGTTACGTCGGTATCGATTGTTTGTAATTTCTATGTTCCATAGTCTTTCGTCCCATGTTGAATTTAATTCATAGGACGCCGTACCCTGAAAATATGTAACGGAAGAAACTGAATCCGCGTCCGCGTCCGTCCCTTCAAATTCCCATAATTCAGCGGTCTTTCCGTTTATAATAATTCCAAGTTCTTTTAAACGTAAAATAAGTTTATTACCGTTCGCTACAACTATTGATAAACCGGAATATTCCTCTTGTGACCCGCCGCCGGTAGTCGGTAAATTTCTGTCAAGCGTACCTATTTGGCATACTATTCCGCTTTTCCACGTTTCCGTTGCTCCCGCTATGGGGGCTTCGGACCATCGTATTTCTTGCGTTCCGTCTAAATTTTGATAGAGTCCTAACTCTTCGTGGTCCGCGTCCGGAACAGTCGGAACTATTTTAAATTTAACTCCGCGTACCGTAACATTTTTACTCATTAACTTTTTCTCCAAAATTTAAGGGGAATAATCCATTGTTGATATCCATTATGCGTCATAATAATAACGGTTTCATTTTCATCGTCCGTACTTCCGAGAAGTTTGCAAGTATAAGTTCCTGACGTACCTTTATCGTATCCAAATATATAATAAAATAAAGGAGCAATTATCGTAACGTCATTTGACCGTACCGTATTAATAAGTCCATCTAATAGCGTATATGCCCGACTATCATTACAAAGCAATTCAAATGCCGAAATATAGGAGAATGCGGCGGCGGGTCCTATTATACTATCGGGAACGCCCGCTATAGAAATATCATTATATATTAACTTTTCAGAATTAGGTTTAAATCCCGCTTGCGGATATAATAATCCCGTACAAGTTCCTATTTGAAAATCTCCCTGTAAAGCTTCGGTAAATATAGGAGCGACATTATCCGTTGACACAAGTACAAAAGTATATGATTCAACGAAACGTTTATAAGGGGAAAGTCGCATTCCGGAATCGGTACTTTCCAGTAATCTAACCGTAAATTTTCCCGTGTCCCCTTTATCCAATCCAAAAGGAAAAAATCCCGTTGACGTATTTCCAAGGTCCATTATACAATTAAGACCGCGCCCGTATAACGGACTATCAAAAAAAGCATTCATCGCCAATTTAGAATCGGACGGCAAAATCCACGCAGGTATTTTGCATAATCTATAATCGAAAGTGCCATATACCGGCGGTTCATTTTCATCCGGTGGATCGAAAAATCCGGCATCCGGATACGAACTATCAAGAGCTTTTACTTTACTTATCGGCATGTGGTACTCTATCGAATACCCGTAATTCGGCATCGTAACGGCGACAGTATGATCTTCGGCTAAATTTTTAAAAAGAATATTAGCCACGCTGTTTAATTCCTTGTATAATGAAATCAAAAAATTGATCGACGTTTCCCGTCCCGCGCCTCATTGAGGCATTAAACGTGTCGATTATATCGCCGTTTTGTCCGTGAATATGAACGTTTACGGTATTTCCACCGCTGTTATTTGTTGTTAAATTTTTAGTTTCGGAAGCGGTATGTACGACGCTTCCGCGCGGTAAGTCAATAAGTTCGCGCCCGCGCTCGTTAACCCATGCCGGACCGTCAGAAGTTCCGCCGCTTCCTTTCCAGAATCCCGCCCTATCAATTATTGCAAGTTGTGCCCCCGTTGCTAATCCCACGGCGGTAAAATCCGCCCATTTCAAAAAAGGAGCCGGGTTTTGCAGCGCCCTAATTGCCGCAAGCGCCCCCGCCGCTATTGCTTGACCACGCTCCAAATTTTTCATAGTACGGGCGTTTGCTTTCGAAGCTTGGCCTATTTTTTGTAATGCTGAAAGCGCATTTTGCGCCGAATTCGCGTATAGTTGGGGTTTCATAGCTTCAAGTTGTTTCTCATATTCCCAACGTTGACGCATTGCGTCTTTCCAAGCCCGCTCTTTATCTTGAATACTATTTTTCGTTGCTTCATAGTCGTCGTCTTTTTCTTTCTTCCATAGCTCCCTTAATTTTCTATCTACGTCGGCTTCAATATCGTATTTTGCCTTCGCCTCTTCATCCATATCCTTTCGCATTACTTCAAGCCCTTGAGTATTTAACCAATGATCTGTAGCTATTTGTTTCTTTTTTGCGTCTTCCGCCTCTTTAATTTTTTCCTTTTGATATTCTTTTTCATTTGCATAACCGGGGGTTAAATTAATATTTTTCATCGATGCCCCCGCCGCCTGCATGTTGGCATCGTTTAAAGCTTTTAATTTTTCACTATTTTTCCGTCCCTCATAATCCTGCATTAATTTTAAATCTTCTTTATATGCCTCTTCGTTTACTTTACGAAACCATTCGGACGCCGTAGCGTATTTCTCCACGAATTCCGACGCTTGTTGATATCTTAAAGCTTCTTTTTCATCTTTTCTACCGAAAAGGCCGGTTGATGCCGTATGACGAAATTGATCGAACGCGACTTTAAGTTTATCGATCCAATCTTTCGAAGCGGCGACGGCAAAAGCTTGACCGTCAAACCGTTTATTTAAGGTATCCGTAATTGATGCGAGTCTTTCGGAACTACCCGCCGCACCATCTAAAACGCCGGGAAAACCACGAAGCGTACCTTTTTCGGAATTGATGGCCTTGGTGATAAATTCAGTCGCGAATCCGAGGTCCTTATGCTTCGCAACGGCATAATTGATTGTCGCAGCGGTGAGCCGTTTCAATTCCTCTTCGTTTTGGCTATAAAGCGCGAGCTGCTGTTGTACTTTTGTTGTCTCCATGTGATCTATTAAAAGCTTATTTTCCATTTCCTCAACTTGCGTCATTAAAGCAATAGAAGTATATCCCAAAGCTTCACGCATTTGATTTTGTAAAGCAGTATACTCTTGAGACTCTTTTCGCAAGTCGGAAAGCGTGTTTTTTATTCCCGAAGCAATAGCCCCGCCAACAAAAACACCGGAAATAGCCCGCCCTAATGCAACAATTTTATTTTGAAAAGTATTAAATTCACGACCAATAGAGCTTATCTCTTTTGTCGCGTTGCTTATAACTTCAAGTTCAACAAGAAGTTTTTGACTCATACGCCGCCCTCTGATAATACCCGCGTAAAAGGTCGAAGGCAAGTATTAATTTTATAGGTTGAAAAAGCCGTCCCCGTCCATCCGGCCAATTTCCTGTTTTTTGATATTCTTTAAAAAACGGTAAAAGGCGAAAATCCGCCGTAGCGCGTGGACAACGCGACATTGAAATTTCGCCTTTACCGTTACACAAAAAGCATTTTTCATTTTTTCCGCCGCATATCGGACAATATTCTATTCTCCAAAATTCCGAATCTGTTTCTTTTTCGCATCCCCGACTTTCTTGGCGTTCGGTTAATTTGCATTGTTTGCATACGTACCTATCGGCGGGCGGTTCGCCTAAATCCACGATGGCCGCCGAAATCAGTTTTTTATTTCTTCCCCGGTCAATCCGGTCAACGCGCCAATATTCGCTTGAATTTCCCTATAAAGAGGAAATTTTTCATACAATTTCAACGACGCGGCGGGATTGTCGCCATCAACAAAAATATTGATGTACTCGTCAACATCAGAAAGATATTTACGAATATTATTCCGTCGCTCCTCTTGTACGCGCACCCATGCCTCAAGCCGGATTTCGTCCGCTCGTTTTTCGGCATCATCCGAAGCCGGTACTTCTTTTTCAACAATTTTTTCCATATCCGAAATTGCTTTTTCTTCCCGTTGCGTTAAATATAAATATTTTACTTGTTTGTCGAATTCCGTAAGGTATTTTAGGTTATATTCGCGTCCTTGTTTATCCGTTATATGAATATGCGTTTTGTCGCATAATGGAATACCAATTTCAGTTTTCATAGTAATCCCCTTTTCGGTTAATTGTTTATTATGCGCTCGTCGTATCAACCGCGATAGAAATGCCATTACCGACGGACACGGCGGAAACTTCATAGGTCCGTACCCCGTTTTTATCCGCACTCTTTACGTTCGTAATTCTTACATTACTATCCGCGATGGTTATTTTATTAGGAGCCGTTCCCCACGCAATAGTAAAGGAAGAATACGTTCCGCTTCTTATCGATGCGTGCGGTTTAAAAGTATTTGCCGTATCAACGTAATACGTAATAGTATATTTTATTGCCGCCTTTGTTAAAAGCGACATCCCCTTTCCGCTTCCATCCGTCGCATTCGGCTTATTGCATACCGACATTTCATTTCCGAAATCTATTGCGATAATAAGCGGGTCCGCCGTCGCGTCCCCAAAAATATTTCCGACATACCCGATTAAAGATTTTGTTTCCGGTAAAGTACGCGTTACGGCGGGATCGGTTTGCGCGTCCGAATCGCCGGAAAAAACGCCTTTTCCTGAAAATTCTATTTCGCCGTATCCAGTAGAAAAATCAAGATTAATTTTCGGATTATATAACAAATTATACAGGATATAACGTAGTGTACTTGTTCCACCCGCGTAACCCCACGCGGTTATATCTTTCCAGTCGCTTTGCTTTCCAAGCGTGTAGGTATAAATATGTGACGCCGCCGACTCCTTAAAGCCAGAACCTTTCAAGAATTCGGTCCACTTTCCGGGACTATCTTGTATGCCCGTTGACCGAAGGGGAAAAGAAAGAGTATGCGTCGCTTCACACGGACCCGTGACCGGCGACTCCTGACCGAATCCCCCGCCAACCGTATCAATTTCCGTTACCGGGTTATCCATTTGAATTTCATTTTTTCCGCATTGTGCGAAATCCGTTGTTGCAAGCGGCGTTTGCATTGTCCCGAACGTACCTTGTATTTTTGCAAGAAGCGTTCCGAGGTTTACAACCTGTTTCATGATAAGACCCCTTTCCTAATTAAATTATTAAGAAAAAACCCTCAACAATTAAATCTAATCTTATAATAAATTCGGGAGTCGTGGAGTCCCCGACTATTGCATAATAAGGAAGCCCGTCGATGCGTGTCAAAAGAGCGTTTCCCCCGCGCGTAATATCCGCCTTAATAAAGCCCCATAATGTTTCCCCCACATCTTCCGCCTGTTTTGTTGCAGGAATTGCGGGCGGCGTATCATTCATTTTATAAATATGCGCCTCAACAACATACCGCAAAGCAACGTGACTTTCCGAACCTGTTTCATTTAATGTTTCCGGCCACGGTCCGCAAACTTCAATATATAAATCGTAACCTTGACTATTAAAAATAAGCCGTTGACGTTCGGCAAATGCAGTCCTCGTAATCGATTCACTACCTATTTGAATTGATTTACCGTTTAAAACACTTACAAGGTTATCAGCAATTAGAGCCTGTTTAGACACGGGAAACACCTTTCGCTATTCTTTCCGTCTCACGGTCTATTGTTTTTTGTCCACGAACGAGCGCCGCCGGTATACGCCCGTTCCATTTATCAACAAAATTATATTGTTGTGGAACACTAATTCTCTTGACTGACACGTATTTAACCATTCCCGTTTCCCTATCTACGTAGCTAATTCGACCCGCTTTTTGTATTATAAATAATTTATGTTCTTTAAGCATTTCTTTAAAATCACGAAGAATTAATTTTCGCGGCGTCTTAAATTCTACCCCGTTTTGAAAAATGGGTATTACAACGTTGCTACCTGACGTTTGTGTATATGATCCGTTCGCCATTTTGGCTATTGATTCTTGTATTCCGCCCTTTCCCCTAAGATTCGCCCCCATAACAAGCTTTAAACCCCCGCCCGTCTCATCTACAAAGCCCCTAAAAAAATTAGAAACACGATAGTTCCACGATTCAGAAGTACCAAAAATTTTCTTCCGCATTAAATCCCGGGAAACTACCCCTTTGCGAAATCGTCCGCCTACAAAAAGTACTTTCTCGTTCGTTAACCAAATTTTAAGGGCGCGGTTGTATTGATTAGGGGCAACGGCGAAAAGCCGCTGTAATTCCGGGGATTGAAACACTTTCGTTTTAACGTCGATCATCTTTTTAATCCTAAACGAAAAGAACCCCTATCCTGCATTACTATTGCCAGCACGTTAAAGGAAGAAAGTACGACGTCTCCATCGTTTAATGGTATTTCTATTGTTTCAAGTCCAGGAGTAACGGAAGAAATTCCAAGGTCGCCACGTGAAATTCTTACTTCAATGTCGTAAGAAAAAACTTGAACTTGTTTACCTCCGTCGCCATATTGTTTATTTTGCCGATATTTATTCCTAAAAATCACAAGAGGTATGGATTTCGCTATTCCGTTTTTATCGTGATATATGCCGCTTTCCGAGAATTCCGTATCGTCCAAAAAATCATCTTCAAAACTTTGCGCCGCCGTTTTCATGCGAATACTTCCTCTTTTTTTATATTTTTATTTATAGCCGCCTCAATTCGTCGATTTAATTCTGTCAATTCGTCTTTTGCTTTAAGCTCGTCTTCACGTTTCGATTCTAATTTTAATTTTTTAAGAAATTCCCATTGATCTATAATAATAAGCGCCCGTTTAACCATCAAAACCCTTTTTCTTTCTTCATCTTCCGGAAATTCAACATCGAACGGATCGCAACATCCTATATATTCGTTATTTCTCCAAATAGTCATGACGTTCGGGGAATAAAAACAATTATAACCTTGTACATTAAAAATAAAAAATTTAGTATCGGTAGGAAATCCGGCATCTATAAGCATTAAAGATATGTTTCGTTCCAATTTTTTTTGTACTTTTTTTTCGTTTTGGTATCCTATATGCTCTATTACGATATCGGTAGGTATAAGCTCAAAACCCGCTTCGCGGGATGAACGCGACACTGTTTCATGTACGCGCCCTCGAAATTCAATACGCGAATCGTTTGGAAACATCTTACCTTGCATTATTTCCCCGCCAACAAAATCTAAATTCACAGGATTTATATTTATCAATCTAAAACCGTATATTGCATTTTGAGAAGGCGGATTTTTTTTCAAAATATTAATTTTATCTATCGATACTGGCGGTACTGTATCGTCGGCATCCAACCACATAACCCATGAATATGAGGCCCGCCTAAGTGATTCATTACGCGCCGCCGAAAAGTTATTTATCCATTTAAAATCAAAAACTTTTGCGCCGAATGATTCAGCAATTTTTTTTGTATCATCAATCGACCCCGTATCAACGACTATAATTTCGTCGGCAATTTTAATGGCACCAATCAGGGCGCGGCGAATAACCGACGCTTCGTTCTGTACAATCATTATAATAGATAAACCTTGTTTCATTTTGTCCCCTATATTTAATTAAATAGACAACTAAGAAATATAACCTATTTACTATAAAAAGTCAAGAACATTTTAAATAAAAAAAATAACCCCTTAATTTATAAGGGGTTATTTCTAAAAATTATCGATCATTCGCGTGTATTTATGCCGCCGCCCTCTTTACACAATACGCGATTTTAGGCGAACCGCTTCCCATCGGCGTAGAAAGCGTAACCGATATAGACCCATCGCTTGCGGTACGATTCAAAATCCTCACGGTTGTATCGCCGCCAATAGTGCGGACTTCCGCGAAAAGTTGATCAGTCGAAAGAACACCTACGACAGCTTTCGTTTCAGTCGTCGCCGTTCCTCCCGCCGAAATCGTACCGACTGCAATGTCAATATACGCCGGTTTAATTCCGGAATCCAGATGCTCCAAAGACACGCTTCCGGCACTAAACGGATAGGGAAGCAATTCGACGGGGACATATCCCGCCGTCGCCGTACCCGCCTCAATTGACGTACCAAGCAAAAACGTTGTAGCGCTCGAAACGTTCGTTACTTTATCCGTTGCGGTATCATAGTAGATAACTTGCTTTACCGCAATCGTAACGGCGGACTGAATTGCGAACATGAACGTTCCCTTGCGATAAAACATAATCGGCGACGCCGCCATTTCCGCCGCCGTAGCGGAAACCGTCGGAATAAGAACGCCCAAACCGGAAACATTAATAGGTGTCCACGCGGTAACGGCGGACGAATGCGCGTATTTAATTTTTTCCCCGTCCGACTCTTTTAATAGTCTGCATACTCCAACGCTCATAATATTTTTCTCCTTTTTTTATTTGTTTAAAAATTGGTTCCCGGTAGTGGTCGCCGGGAACCGTTTATTTCATTTCGTCAATTACGCGACGTCACAGGACATAATCCCGCGCCAATCGGGATTAGCAAGTCCCCAATCAAAAAACGAATCAAACGTAATACCAAGCGCTTTTCCAACGCCCGAATTTTCCGCCCGATACGTCGGAACCTTATTCCCGTTAAGATAGTAAATTTCAAAAGTTGGAAGCAACATTTGATCCGCCGCGAGATACCAATGTTCATTAGAAGAAAGCAAGGAACCGAGATAGGCGGAAATCACGGGAATAAGCGTAGTACGCCCGCCATTCGCCGAAAACGGGTTATATGTACTTGTTCCGGAAACCTGTACATTGGAGAGATTATTAATAATATTCTCAATAGTACTTTCATACTCTGGACCCGCAATAATGTACCGCGGTGTAAGTCCAAGAGGACGCGCCGCTTGATCAGCGACCGCTTGCATTGCTTTAATGTTCCGAAAATATTGACGCGCCGCGTTAAGAGACGTAAGAGACGGAACACCTGACGTAAGATAAATATTTGCATGATCTGTTCCAGCCGCCGCACTCCCCGTAAACATAGCGCTTGAACCCTCAACCATGGTAGGACCTGCAAAAGCATTCGAAACCAACGCATTATATACCGCTTCGTCAATCGCTATAAATTGCTCCGCCGCCAGTTTTCGGGGAACATCGGTAAACATTTTCAAATCGTCATTAATCATGGATTTCCTTGAAAAATTTAACGCAAGTCCATAAGTATCAAGATATGCCGTTTCCTTTTTATCGGAAAATTTTGCGAATTCGAAATCCTCACCCTCCGCCAATTTTTTAACGCGCGAAATCCCCGACATTGATACGGTATTAATAGATTTAAAATCGTTTGTTTGTCCTTCTCCGCACCATATCGGAAAAGTGACCGCCGTATTTTCTTTGGCGAAAGAAACGGACTTATTGGCAAGTTCGGAAAGAACATTCGGCAAATCACTCGACGTTATAGCTTCCGCATGAAACATACGAAGGGCGGAATCCGCAACCTGTTCGCCACCCATTTGAACGATCTTACGCACGTTCCCGCCCCCACGAACGAGAATTTCCTTTACAAGTGCGTGAAAACCACGGGGAGCACCACTTGCGTTTGCGCGGCTTATAATTTCAGGTTTCCTTTCAAGTCCCGCCGCCACACTCAAGGATTCAACCGCCGCCTTTCGAAATTTGTCCGCTTCGTCCGTTACAACTCCCGTATGATCCGCCCCGACTGGCGGCTTCAATCCTTCCGCCGCCTTATCAAGGATTTTCGTAAGACAAACAGAAAGCGTTTCGCCGCCGTCGATAAGCGCCGTTTCAAAATCACGGGGGAGATTAAGGGCGGAACATCGCGCCATAATTTCCTTTACGCGGGAACGTTCGTCGGACGCGGACGGCGCGGCGGGCGCGGGCGCGACATTCCATTTTTTACCGCAATTGGTGCAAAATTCGGCGGCTTCGTCCTTTATTTCTTTGCCGCAATGAAGACACTTTTTCATAACTAAACCCCTTTCGTTAAATGGTTTTTTTGAAGAATTGTTTTTATAACCGAAAAGCGTTTTCATTCCGCTTTTTATCTTTTTTGAATCAAATATTTTACCAAACATCGTTTCATTATTTGCGGCGCTGTCCTCTATTTCTATCGGGTCTATCATTTCATCAATAAACCCGTAATCAAGAGCGTCAGCGGCGGGCATTAATTCGTCTTGATCCATTATTTGCTGTATTTCGTCAGCCGACAAGGTAACGGACTCCCGCGATTGATACGCCGATACTATAGATTTTTTTGTTTTATCAAGTTCGTTCGCTTCTTTTCGTAAATCTTCCGCATCACCAACGGCTACAGTCCACGGATTATGGATTAAAAGAAAAGTATTCCCCGGCATCACTATTTTATCCGCCGCCATAATTATCACGCTTGCCATAGAAGCAGCCCAACCGTCAACATACGCCGTAATATACGCCTGATGCCGATTAAGGATACTATAAATTGCAAGTCCTTCCGTAATTAATCCGCCCGGAGAATTTACACGAAGATTTATTTTTTTGACATCCCCAAGCGCCTTTAAATCCTTTTGAAATTTATCGGCGGTAATACCTTCCGAAAAAAAATCGCTTCCTATTTGACCATAAATAGAAATTTCCGCTTCGTCGGCTTTACATAATGCCATGTTATACCAACTTTTATTTTTCATTCCTTTTCCTCTTTTCCTGAAAAACTGTTTATATCGGGTCCGCCTTGATCCGGCTTATCTTCCGTTTTAATTCCACCGTCATTACTTGGAAGTAATTCTTCAAGTCCCGCGTCCGTTAATTCCTGTTTTTCTTTTTCACGCTGTTTAATTATTGCTTTATAATCTTGACCCTTCATAGCACAAAGTTGCTGCAAAGTTACTTGTCCGGTCTTATATAATAAATCTTGTGCTTGCGCGTCTTTTAACGGGTCAACCCATTGTTCACCTTCCGGTAAATGATAGCACTGTGAATATCTCCATTTATCCGAAAGATATTCATTAAACGAAATAGTGCCGACACGCCCGGCCATAAATTCGAATTCAATAAATTTATTCCAGAGAGATTGACAGGCGCATTTTGCAAAATGCCGAAATAAAGAATTAAAATATTTTGTATCGCCGATTATATTAATGCGTCCGCCAGCAAAATTTGCGCCTTCAAGATCGGTAGTCATACGCCCGTATGAAAAACCCATTCCAACCGCCACGGCGTGAAGGGCGACTTTAATAAGCGGAATAAAAGATTGATCTAACGTATCATCAAATTTTATAGGCTTCGGCTCTTCATCCGAATAATACGTACTCAATCTTTCAAGTGTTACCGCTTCATCCTCTTCGCCATCCTCACTTTTAAGCAATTTTGACATTGCATTTTTAGCCGCTTTCTTTTCCCATATTCCCATACGCGTTAATTGACGGGATTGTAAAAGCTTGTCGCCGAAAAGCTGCTCAATATCCCACAATTTCGTAATTACGGGGGTAAGCCACGGAATTCCAAGCCGCTGTTCCGCCTCTATTGTACGATAAAAAAGCGACATTTGAGAAGCCGAAATGGGCGAATCGTATCCCTCTATATTAAAACTTTTAGGCTCAAAAAACGCGTTCATATTTTGACCTAAAATAGTTTGATCTTTAATCGGTTTTTTATAAATATCCCCGAAATCAAAAGTGTCTTTCGAAAAGTCAAGAGTCGTCGGCTTAATTATTGTAAATGCCCGGCGTAATATAGAGTCAGATTTTCCCGCTATTTCTTGACGTAAAAAAGACCCCAAAGACATCATAGTTTTAAATTCAATACTTTGCCCCTCATATACCGTAACGCGCTGCGAACCACACCTATATATTTCATCGTTCGCCCGCTTCCAATCCTCTATTAAAATTGAATTTATTTTATCAATCGTATTGCCCGAAGCGTCAACGACGGCGGGAAACTGTCGAATTCCGCCGCCAACTACAAACATATCCAAAACGTCAATTACCCTTTTTGCGTATGGATTATTACGACATGCTTCCTCACTACGCGCGGCAAGTCGTTTGAAACTATTTCGCAAAAGAAAAGTCGAAGTTTTAAGTTGCGGAAGCCAATCGCTTCTTATACGCCCTGTTTCAGCGCCTGTAAAATCGCCTGACGATCCGTATATGGCGGAATCACGACCGCGCGTATATCCCTCTCTAAAAGCGTGTTGACGCCCCTTAATAGCGGCGGTATTTTTTATACGCGGTTTATTTTTTTTCATTATTCGCCGAATCGCATAGGAAGAAAAGGACCATAATCGTCAATATTATCCGCCGCTATTTCTTTTGAAATTTTATACGCTTTTTCAACATCGGTATATTTTACGCGATGGTCGCCAATTTGCTTTTCGTCGACGCCTGATAAAAGTCTATCGGCCAGGGCGTCCCGTATTTCATCGTCAGTAGCCGCCATAATTTTCAACTTTCTTTAAAATTTTAAGTAGTGGGCGTATGTTTTACGCCCACTCTTTTCGTTAATATTCCCCGCGTCTTTATAAAGACGCGCGCCGCGTATATCGTCAATCAAGAAAAATAACATATTTACTATAAAAAGTCAAGAAGTTTTTTATTTACTTCCTATAAAGCATTATCCTTTATCAACTTAAAAATCAAAATAATATTTGATTTTTCAGGAACCGTACCAAAAAAATCATAACCATAAGCACGCATAAAATTTAATTTCTCTTGTAGACGCACTTCATTTCCGTCAATATCCGGCGTAAAATTTACAGTTTTATACGCTGGAAAAGCTATTTTTTCGGGCTTTTCGCTCGAAATTTCACTAAAAATAGCGGGTTTTTCTTTACTTTTTGCCATAAAGCCTACTCCTTTTTTAAGGTTATTCCCACGCCGTTTTAGGTCTTTGTGACCTATTATCTATGCTATTTCTAATGTTATTATTTTTTTGTTCCTTTTTTACGCTTGGATTCGAAGAAATTCGCTCTTTTAATCGGGCAACAATGGCGGGATCGAAAAGCGCCGAATCCAATTCAAGCAAAAGCGCGGCGGCGTATGCCAAATTTAAACAGTCCCGATAGTGATCTACTTCGTCGTGTATCCATTCCGATTCAATGCGCCCGTCCGATAATGTTTTATTTTTAAAATATTGTGCGTTTGCCTGTTTAATAAAATCGTCCGATACGTCCATAGGTAAAAACCATAATTTTCCATCCATCATCTTACCGACTTCATAACTTAAATATGGCGTTTGACCTAAATAAAATTTATTTGGTTCGCCGTTGTCGTCCTTAGTCATTGACTTATAAAGAGGAGATTTTTTAGGGTCAATCTTCGTCAATCCGACATACGAATCCATAAAACCTAAATTATCAGTTATATAATCGACATCCGCCGCGCGATGTCCGCCACGATCGATAAACCCTTGCTTAATCGGATATATCCGCGAACCTGTTTTGTTTGCAAGGGCCGATTCGTAAAGCCCATTTTTAAATATTTCCAAAGTTTTTTCAAGGGGTCTATTTTTATCTATAGGACAAAATATTTTTCCGTATCGTAAAACCCATGACGACATATTTTCGCCCCATCCCGGAATTACATAGTAGAAATAATCGTCCATAGAATCAACGCCGCACGTACAAACCAAAACTTCATCGGGAACTTGACATAATGCTCCGCGCGAAAAATACTTTCGCTTTTTTGATTCAAAAGAATTTACTTCTAAACGCGCCGCCTTTAGTACGGTATGACGCGCCATATCCTCGTTGTCGTATGTTTTCTTTTTTTGCGGAATGTTTTTAGATTCAGCAAAACGCGCAAGACATTCATAAAAAGGAAAATTTGCTTCGTCAACAAGGCGGGACCATTGAAAACATACAGTTTCAAATTTATCCCGCTTTTCTTCGTCTATTATTGTTCCGTCCTTTAATATTTTTTCCGCTTTTTGGTGGAATTTTTCTCCCTCGTATATTTCAGGGGCAATATATTTAATACGCCTTGAAATCTTTATTCTATCACTTTCCCGTATTTCATTTTTACAAAAACGGCATTCATATTTAACCGCCGCTTCCTTCATATTTCGAATAAATTGCGCGGACAAAGGAAAATTTGGATCACGTAATTTAATACAAAATTCATTCGGCGAACCGTCGCGACCGGGAATATAATCACTTAATATTTGATATTCCCCGCACGTCGGGCACGGAACGGCGGGACGAAGGATCAAAACGCCATCTTTATATATCTCGTTATAGTGGCAATCCCCCGTTTTATTTGGCGATGATTCAATAATAGAAAATCTTAAATGTTGCGGGCATCCTTTTTGTCTTCCGTAAAGCGTATCAATCGGATCGTATATCATTTTTTCCCATTTACTCACTTCTGACCCTATAATAAAACCGGCTCCAAAAGTTGCAAGGTCATTTATATTTTGTGCGGACGCGATACGCCAAAAAGACCCCATTAAAAGGATATTATCAATTGTTAAATTATCTTCGTTCCCGTCCCATAATTCCCTCAATGCCGGATTACTTTTAATCATTGGCAAAATTCTCGTTTTAAAAACAAGTTTTGCCGTTTCAGTTTCAGCATACGTAATAATACCGTTAATTTTTAAATACTTCATAGCCCAAAACGCGCAAACGTCCGTTATTCCGGACTTAAATGTACGCGTCGCCCCACTGAAAATAACCCGCCGCCAACGCGTAATGGCGTCAACCGGCTCTATTTGATAAGGGCGTAATATTAATTCACAAGGGGTGTCATAGCCTTTCGGTACAAGAGTAAGATTTTTAGAAAATTCGGAAGGTTTCGGAATAGGCTTAATTAAAAATGCTTCGCGTTCCGAAGCGTAAAGAGGATGGACGGCATCATGATCTATTTTAGGAAATTGCTTTTTTATGTATTCCATCCAAAATCTTCCTATAAAAATCAGAATTATCTACCCGCTTCTCGCTTGTTACCGTCACGGGGAGCGCCGCCGCACTCGCAACCGATCCGCAATATGCCGACATCATTTTTAAAACATATTCCCGGTCTAATGCCGCAAGCTCTTCAACAGATCGCATCGATCTTTCCGCCCGTGTCATTTGATACGATTTTTCTAAATAGTCACGAAGCATCACAGCGCGACCCGTCAATACTTTTTCGGCTTCGGTTCGAAGAATATATAATTCAGCAATTTTATTATTATTTAATTGTAGTTTTCTTATCTCCTCTTGTATTTTTTGAGCGTGCAAGGAATTCTTTTCGCCCGCGTTCGACGCCCGTTCTAACAACCATCCGTGAACTTCATACAGGTTATACGTTAAATCAGGATTACGCGGGCATCCATCGGCAAGCCAACGGTCAATCGTCACTCCCGAAACGTGAAAAAAACGCGCGGTTTCATCGCGCGTTTTAGTGGTCGTCCCCTCAAGGTCTTTCATTATTTTTTATATTTTTCGATTTGTGAATTGTAAAGCGTATCAACGTCTTTTTCCGTACCATTGGCCTTTTCTTTCAACTTTTCAAGATCAAATTTTACTTTATATGCCGTAATAAAAGCCAAAAACAGAGCGGCATATTTCGCAAACTCTGCGATAATCGGCGGGACCGCCAATTGTGCCGCCGTAAAAACACCGGGAATTCCGGCAATTACGGTGCATACCGCAGTTAAAAAAATACCGGCTTTCGTAATCGAGAACGTACCGTCTTTTTTAAAAAACGTCGCGTTAATAATTGCTTTCGCTTTGTCAATAATACTTTTAAACATCGGAACCGCCTTTCTTTAAGGTTTTTAAAATAGTTATTAAACGCCCAACAATTACAGGAGAACGATAAAACCACGGGGATCGTTCAAGTATTTCTATTGCTCTATCGTAATTTTTTTCTTTTTCTATATGCGCTAAAAGTTCAGACAACCAAATACGCGGGCCGCCCGTCAGATATACCAAAGATACAACCGCCTTCTGAAGCTCGGGAGAAAATAAAAGAAAGCTCGGGGCGTACTCAATACACCATGCTATACACGTTTCAAAATCCTGTTCGAAATATTGATTACATAACGCCGCGCCTATTGTGTCGCCATTATGTAAACGATCTTCGGGTATAACCAGGTGATTAACGCCCACGCGAAGCATGCCGATAATATCATAATGTACACGTAAATTTGCGCCGTGGTCCATCAGTATTTGATTTTTAATTGGCCGGTAGTCGCTCATAATTTACCCCCCCCCTTTTTTTTTTATGGCTATAAAGTAAAGTTACAAACAATAAAGAATATAACATATTTACTT
>JAQTLX010000023.1 GCA_028714695.1 Ignavibacteria bacterium
GGTCGGCGCCTGTTACATATCCTATACTGTCCCATGTATCGCCGTAATTTGTGCTTTTATAAACTCTTCTGCCGTCTTCAACCACAAAACAATATTGATTATTTATTACCGATAATTTTCTAAAATCACCGTAATTATTCGGCGGCATATTGATTCTATCCCAGATTAATCCCTGATTTATTGTTTTAAATATCGCAGCCCCATCACCAACTATTAATCCTGTATTTGAATCTTTAAAATGAATATCATTCATTACCGCTAAAGCATATGTTGAATCAAATGAAACGCCCCCATTTGTTGTTTTATATATTTGGTTTCTAAATCCAATTACCCATCCGGTCAGAGAATTAATAAAACAAGTTCCTCTGTAACTATTGCCCTGTCCTACCGGTCCGTTTTTTATCGCAAACCAGTTTGTTCCGCCGTTTGTTGTTTTTAGTATGGTTTCGAAATACCCCACGCAATAAACAATATTTGAATCTACGGGATGAATGCTGAATAAATATTTATCCGGAGCGGGATGAACTTGCTGTATCCAGTTCGTGCCCATATTCGTTGTTTTTAAAATAACACCGTCTCCGCAAATCCAGCCTGTATTATTATTTATAAACTTTATGTCACGCAGTCCGACTCCCGCTGTATAAGGATATTGCACTATCCATTGGCTGTCTGCTGCTTGAAGCCCAATCAGAAATAATAATATTATAAGAACAAGTTTTTTCATATTGCCTTTTTAACAAGTATAAATTATTTAGTTTGATATTTTATATTTGAAACAACAACACCCATCGAATAAATTGTATACAAACTTATTCCGGGTTTATATTTTAATTAAATGTTAATAACGGCGAGGCTGAAAGTACATATAGTATCTTTGTCACAAAGAAATAAAAAGAAAATTTTAAGATATGTTTCATTCTATACATCGATTTCTAATTAAGAAATTATATATCTATTTCAATAATATCAAGTGAATTGCCTCAATATTGTGTTAATATATAAATATTATATTGTACTAATTCAGAAAATTTCACATCCTAATTCCATGTGTTCGGTTCTGCGTTTCCGCGAGCACTTGATAAACGTAATCCTTAATAAAATCACCTTTCATTCCCTAAAACTTTAAAGCAAATCCGTCATGACTCTTATACAACTCACTGTTTTTCAAATGCTTATATGTGACTGTGGTCATTTATTGAATAATCTGAACAATTATTTCTTATCTTTGTAGTGATATTAAAATTGTATCAAAATGCGTTGCAAATTAATTAAGTTGAAATCAAATAATATGAATCAAAATAATACCGGTATAAATATCTGCAATTTTTTCTTCGCTGAAAAAAATAATAATTCTTGTTTTTGTTTTTATTTTTTAATAATTGATTCAATATTAATTAAAGACAATTATCCTAATATTTACGCAAGTGAAGAAAACGGCAATGATACCAAAAATGATACCAAAGGTATCATACGTAATATTCTATAAATTAGATATTTAATTCAACTTAACACCGTTAATGATACCAAATTGATACCTTTTTATGTTCTTTGAAATAATCGATTGTTTTTTCAATACTTCACTATAAATCGCGACATTAAAAGTATCATTTGCTAAACTTCGTCATTAATCCGTAATCCGGATTTTTTGCCTGCCTTATCTGCGTCTGTATGGCAGATATGTTGATAATCCGTGAGCCATTATGAGCCATTATGAGCCATTTTTAAAAATCATTTTAGTAGCATCAGACTGAAGTTCCGATTCCTTTGAATGTTCCACAAGAATCACAGAACTCAGGTTTGTAGTATCAGTCAAAGACTCGATATCGTGGGTCGAAGACTCAATATCGTGGGTCGAAGACTCAATATCGTGGGTCGAAGACTCAATATCGTGGGTCGAATATTTGCTGCGACGAACAAAGCATGCCCGTATTATCGTAAGCAATTAATTTCTAAGTATTTCTTTGCGTGCTTTGCTTACTTTGCGGTAAAAAATCTTTTTTGTAGCCATAATCCTAATACTAAAAGAAAACAAAATGAGCGATAATGAGCGATAATGAGCGATAATGAGCGATTTTTAAAAAATATTTTCCGTAACTTTCCGAAATTCTTATCATAAATTTCTAAGTTCTGGTTACGAAGTTGAAAACCAACCTTGGAACCCCCGCTTAGTAACCTCAGTTAAAGTAATTTTAAATATGTAAGTCCCGGACCTGTATGCCTCTGTCAGAGGTTGAGAAATTACATCTTGGTAGGAAAACCGAATTCTTCTTTTGAGTCCCGGAAGGACGGAATCTTGGTAGAATATGGAATTTGTATTTAAAGTCCCGAAGGGACGACATCTTGGTAGGAAAACCGAATTCTTTTTTTTGAGTCCCGGAGGGACGGCATCTTGGCAGGAAAACCGAATTTTTTTTTGAGTCTCGAAAAGACAACATCTAGGTAGAATATGGAATTTGTATTTAAAGTCCCGGAGGGACGGCATTATTTTAGAAAAGTAATATTTTAAATCTTCAAAATATTTTTCATTCCCGGGTTTTTATTAGGGAATGAAAAATGCTCTCTGGTAACGAAGTTGAAAACCAGCCCGGGATGGCCGGAGATTCTTTAATCATAAAAAAACCCGGCAGTTTATATCTGCCGGGTTGAGAATGAATATTATAGATTAATTTATTTCTCTTACGATATTTCGAATTCTTTATTTGTTTTCACTGTTGCTGCCGCTGCTTCTTCTTCGATTAATTCATCATCCATAAGATGTTTATCGACGTGCGAAACAAGCAGTTCACGGTATTTCCTTAAGCCCGTTCCTGCAGGTATCAACTGACCGATGATAACGTTTTCTTTCAATCCGAGGAGGTAATCTACTTTTCCCTTGATTGCCGCATCCGTTAATACTCTTGTTGTTTCCTGGAACGATGCCGCTGATATGAAACTGTCCGTTGTTAAAGACGTCTGCGTTATTCCGAGCAATACTGCGTCCGCAGTCGCTGGAACGGCGTCGCGCGTTTTAATTCCGGTTTTGTTTTTCTTCTTAAGAAGCGTATTTATTTCCTTAACGGCTTTCTTCGGAAGAATTTCTCCGACGAGAACAGCGTCGCTGTCTCCCCTGTCGAGTACGGCTACCATACCTTTAAGTTTTTCATTCTCATCAGAGAAATGATGCTTGTGTATGATGTCGCCTTCAAGGAAGTTTGTGTCGCCCGGACTTGTTACTTTAACCTTCTGAAGCATCTGTCTTACAATAATCTCAATATGTTTATCGTTAATCTTTACGCCCTGTATTCTGTAAACTTCCTGAATTTCGTTTACCAGATATTCCTGAACTTCGGATACACCCTTAATTTTCAGAATGTCGATTGGGTCAAGCGCGCCGCCCGTAAGAGGTTCGCCCGCTTCCATCGTATCGCCGCTTCTGATAAGAATATGTTTTCCGATAGGTATTCTGTAATCGATTGTTTTCGAACCGTCAAGACTCTTAAGCGTAAGTTCGCGGCTGCCTCTTGAGATTTTGCCGACTTCGATCTTACCGTCGATTTCCGCAATCTTTGCCGGATCGTTAGGACTTCTTGCTTCGAACAATTCCGTTACTCTCGGAAGACCGCCTGTGATGTCTCGCGTCTTACCCGATTCTCTCGGAATCTTTACCATAATCATACCTGCTTTCACTTCCACGCCGTCATCGACGAGTAAGTTTGCTTTCGCGGGAATGAGGTACGAACTAAGTATCTTGCTGCCTCTTGCGCCGACAATCTGAAGTGTCGGACTCTTTGTCTTGTCTTTACTTTCTATAACTGTCTTCTGGAAGTGGCCTGTCTGCTCGTCTTTTACGAGTTCATACTGCTTGCCTTCTTCCATGTCATGATAATTAATCACGCCGTTATGCTCCGCAACTATCACAGAGTTGTACGGATCCCATTCATAAAGTTTCTGATTCTTTTCAACTTTCTCGTTGTTCTTAACTTTCAGTTTCGAACCGTAAGGCACAAGATATCTCGTAAGAGGATTGTTCTTTTCGTCAACAATGTTTATTGCACCGTTTCTGCTGAGCGAAATGAGCGATGTCTCCGTTGCACCCTTATATTCGACTATCTTTATATTTTCAAATTTTACTTTACCTTCAAATTTTGTAACGATTTCTGACTGTGTAACAATTTTACTTGCAGTACCGCCGATATGGAATGTTCTGAGCGTTAACTGCGTACCCGGCTCGCCGATTGACTGTGCAGCAATGATTCCGACCGCTTCACCCGTGTTCACAAGTTTGCCTGATGATAAATCCCTGCCGTAACATTTCGCGCAGACGCCTCGTTTGCTTTCGCATGTCAGCACCGAACGGATTTCAACACCCGTAACAGGTGAATCAGCAATTGCCTGAGCCTTTTCTTCATCGATTTCAACGCCTCCCTTAACGAGTACTTTCTTCGTTACAGGATCGACTATATCGTGAATAACTACTCTTCCGAGTATTCTTTCTGCAAGTGTTTCCTTAATATCTTCACCTTCTTTAAGCGCTTCCGTATATACGCCTCTGATTGTTCCGCAGTCTCTTTCGGAAATAATTACATCCTGCGCAACGTCAACGAGTCTTCTTGTAAGGTATCCCGCGTCAGCAGTTTTCAACGCCGTATCCGCAAGACCTTTTCTTGCTCCGTGTGTCGATATGAAGTATTCAAGAATCGAAAGACCTTCTTTGAAGTTTGCAATAATCGGGTTTTCGATAATTTCACCCGCCTGACCTGTCAGAGATTTCTGAGGTTTCTGCATAAGACCCCTCATACCTGCTAACTGGCTGACCTGCTCTGCCGAACCTCTCGCTCCCGAATCAATCATCATGTGCAATGAGTTGAATCCTGATTTGGAACGTCTCAGGTTGTCCATAAGATCGTTCTTCACCTGATCGCGAACGTGAGTCCATATATCGATAACTTTATTGTATCTTTCGTTTTCCGAAATAACACCGCGTGATTTCTGCTTTTCAATAGATTCTACTCTGTGATATGCGTCTTCAATAATTTTCTTCTTTGTGCCCGGTACTTCGATATCATCTATGTTTACGGAAAGACCGCCGTCTGTCGCGTATTTAAATCCAAGTTCTTTAAGTTTATCGAGGAAAATTGCCGTCTTCTGATTTCCGACTCTTCTGTAAATCATACCGATAATCGAAACGATTTTTTTCTTCCTCAATAATTCGTTTATGAAAGGAATTCCTTCAGGAACAACTCTGTTGAAGATTACTCTTCCTGCAGTTGTTTCGATGATTCTTCCTTTTATCCTTACTTTTATTCTTGCGTGTATGCTGCATGCCTTATTATTGACTGCCATTAATACTTCGTCGGATGAAGAGAATATTTTTCCTTCTCCGAGATCGCCTTTTAAATCTTTTGTCAGATAATAACAACCGAGTACAAGTTCCTGGTTAGGTACGATAATCGGATTGCCATGCTGCGGCGAAAGAATGTTATGCGATGAAAGCATTAATATTGTTGCTTCCAATTGCGCGTCATAAGAAAGAGGTACGTGAACAGCCATCTGGTCACCGTCAAAGTCAGCATTGAATGCCGTACAAACAAACGGATGCAGAGTTATTGCTTTTCCTTCTATTAGTACAGGCTGGAATGCCAGAATACTGAGTCTGTGAAGAGTAGGAGCACGATTGAGCATTATTGGATGCCCGTCAATTACGTTTTCAAGAATGTCCCAAACTTCAGGCGTTCTTTTATCGATTAACTTCTTCGCACTCTTTACTGTCTTAACATAGTCTCTGTCAATAAGTCTTCTTATTACGAATGGTTTGAACAACTCGAGCGCCATATCTTTGGGGATACCGCATTCGTGAAGTTTCAGTTCCGGACCTACAACGATTACGGACCTTCCTGAATAGTCAACTCTCTTACCGAGAAGATTCTGACGGAATCTTCCTTGTTTTCCTTTTAATATATCCGATAATGATTTCAATGCTCTGTTTTCAGACCTCACGGCGGTTACTCTGCGCGAGTTGTCAAGCAATGCATCTACTGCTTCCTGAAGCATCCTCTTTTCGTTTCTGAGAATAACTTCCGGAGCCTTTATGTCTATTAATCTTTTTAATCTGTTATTTCTTATAATGACTCTTCTGTAAAGGTCATTCAAATCACTCGTTGCGAATCTTCCGCCTTCGAGAGGTACGAGCGGTCTTAATTCCGGAGGAATTACTGGAACCACATCCATCACCATCCATTCAGGGCGATTCGGTTTGCCGTCCGGTTTCAGTTTAAATGATTCCAGAACTCTTAACCTTTTAATATTTTCCGCTTTTTTGATTGCAGAAGGTTCTTCCTGAAGTTCGGCTCTTAACCTTGCGATTTCAGGAATAATTGCAACCCTCTTGAGTAATTCTTTAATTGCAAGACCTCCCTGACCGACAAAGAACTTCTTGGGATCTTCGTCATCAAGATACTGTTCTGCTTCGGGAAGTTTGCTTAAAACTTCCAGATATTCTTCTTCGCTTATGAGGTCCAATCTTTTATACTTCGTATTACCCGGATTAATCACAACGTATGATTCATAGTAGATGATTTTCTCAAGGTCTTTTGAAGATATTCCAAGCACATAACCTATTTTCGAAGGAAGTGATCTGAAATACCATATGTGAACAACAGGTACGCAAAGAGCAATGTGACCCATTCTCTCGCGTCTTACGCTCTTCATGTTAATTTCGACTCCGCATCTGTCGCATACGATTCCTTTATATCTGATGCCGCGGTATTTTCCGCAGTGGCATTCCCAGTCCTTAACAGGTCCGAAAATCTTTTCACAGAACAAACCGTCTTTGTCCGGCTTGAAAGTTCTGTAGTTGATAGTTTCGGGTTTCGTTACTTCACCATACGATTTCGAAATTATAACATCTGTCGAAGAAAGATTTATCGTTATCTTCGAAAAACGTTTTCTCTTTTGTTCGATTTTAGTTGGCATATATTAGTTAATATTATTTTCTTTTATTTTTTAATCGATATTTATATCAAGACCGAGACCCTGCAGTTCTTTCATGATAACGTTGAATGCTTCAGGAATATTCGGCTCGGGCAAATTCTCACCCTTTATAATTGCTTCATATACCTTGCTGCGTCCGATAACGTCGTCACTCTTTACTGTGAGCATTTCCCTGAGTATGTGCGATGCACCGTAACCCTGTAATGCCCAGCACTCCATCTCTCCAAACCTCTGACCGCCGAATTGCGCTTTACCTCCGAGAGGCTGCTGCGTAATAAGCGAATAAGGTCCGATTGAACGTGCGTGAATTTTGTCGTCCACAAGATGGGAAAGTTTTAACATATAAATATATCCTATCGTTACCTGCTGGTCGAACTTCGTTCCCGACATACCATCGTAAAGGTCTAACCTTGAATTTACCGGCAGTCCCGACTGTTCGAGCGACGTAGTGATTTCTTCGATGGAAGCGCCGTCGAAGATAGGTGTTGCAAACTTGATACCGTACTGTTTGCCGACCCATCCGAGTGCTGTTTCGTAAAGCTGCCCAAGGTTCATTCTCGAAGGTACACCAAGCGGATTCAAAACAATATCCACTGGTCTTCCGTCAGGAAGGAACGGCATATCTTCCGGCGGTACAATTTTGGCTACGACACCCTTATTACCGTGGCGTCCTGCCATTTTGTCACCGACAGAAAGTTTACGTTTCTTTGCAACATAAACCTTGGCAAGTTTAACGACTCCGTTAGGAAGTTCGTCGCCAAGCGTTACTTTTACTTTTAGTCTCTTATATTTTTCTTCGATTTCGACATGTTTGTAATTGTAATTTTTGAATATGTCGATAATCAATGAATTTGCTTTTTTGCTGTTTGACCAGTCGGACTCTGTATCTATTTCACGGAAATCAACCGTGTTGTTGTTCAACAGGTTAGTGAAAGTTTCGCGTTTGAAAATTACGCCTTTCTTTATAACGAGATTTCCTTTGATATCTCTGAGACCTTCCGATTCTTTTCCTTCAAGAAGTATTCCGAGTTTATCTGCGAGTTTCAGATTAAGATCCTTGATTTCTTTCTTTCTTTCGTTTTCATACTTATCGATTTTCTTCTTTTCTTCTCTCTTGCCTTCGGAATCTTTTGATTTTCTGGAGAATAGTTTCCTGTTGATAACAACGCCTTTCAATCCGGGGGTTGCTTTTAGCGATGCGTCTTTTACGTCGCCCGCTTTATCACCGAAGATGGCTCTTAATAATTTTTCTTCTGGTGTCGGTTCCGTTTCTCCTTTGGGTGTTACCTTACCTATTAATATATCGCCTTCTTTTACATCTGCACCTATTCTCACTATACCGTTTTCATCGAGATCTTTGGTCGCTTCTTCGCTAACGTTAGGTATTTCCTTTGTCAATTCTTCCTCTCCGCGTTTAGTATCCCTGACTTCAAGGCTGAATTCCTCGATATGTATCGAAGTATAAATATCTTTTGATACTACTTTTTCACTAATTACGATAGCATCTTCAAAGTTATATCCTCTCCAGGGCATGAATGCTACGAGAATATTTCTTCCAAGTGCCAGTTCGCCGTTTTGCGTAGAAGAACCGTCAGCCAGTATATCGCCTTTCTTTACTTTCTGGCCTTCTCTTACAATCGGATTCTGGTTGATTGCTGTATCCTGATTTGTTCTGAGGAACTTCACAAGTTTATATTCAACAGTTCTCTTGTCTTCGAAACTAAGAAGACTTTCATCAGAATCTTCCCTTATATTATATTTCACAATGATTTTATCAGAAGATACATAATCTACGACACCGTCTGCTTCGGCTACTATCATTGAACGCGAATCTCTTGCGACAATCTCTTCAAATCCCGTACCAACTATGGGCGCTTCGGGCTGTAAAAGAGGCACAGCCTGTCGCTGCATATTACTACCCATGAGCGCTCTGTTTGCGTCATCGTGCTCAAGGAAAGGAATCAATGCCGCCGCTGCGCTGACAATCTGATTTGTAGCAACATCCATGTAATCGATAACGGTCGCTTCTTCAAGCGGGAAATCTCCTTTGAATCTTGCTTTTACTCTCTTGTTTATAAAATTATTCTTATCGTCGAGAGGTTCGTTTGCCTGTGCAATCTTAAATTCATCTTCTTTGTCCGCTGAAATATACTCTATTTCATCCGTAACTTTGCCTTTGACAACTTTCCTGTACGGCGTTTCGATGAATCCGAGTTCATTCACTCGCGAGTGAATACAGAGCGATGAAATAAGACCGATGTTAGGTCCTTCCGGCGTTTCAATCGGGCAAAGTCTTCCATAGTGCGTATAGTGAACGTCACGTACTTCGAATCCTGCTCTTTCGCGCGAAAGACCGCCCGGTCCGAGAGCACTGATTCTTCTTTTGTGCGTCATTTCGGAAAGCGGGTTTGTCTGGTCCATAAACTGTGACAACTGGCTTGTTCCGAAGAAAGACGACAACGCGCTTGTGATGGGCCTTGAACTTACGAGTCTTAACGGAGTCAAATTCTCTTCGTCGTGAATGCTCATTTTTTCCCTGATTGTTCTTATCATGCGGGATAGTCCCAAACCGAACTGCTGCGAAAGTTGTTCGTTGACAGTTCTTACTCTTCTGTTTCCTAGATGATCGATATCATCTACTTCTTTTTTTCTGTCTACTAAATCTTTTATATACGAAATAATCTCAACAATATCTTCGAGAGTTAATATTGTTGTGGTATTGTCTATATTTAAATTTAATTTTCTGTTTATTTTATAGCGTCCTACTTCACCCAAATCATATTTTTTGGGATTGAAGAACTGTTTTTCAATATAACTTCTGGCACTTTCGCCTTCTGCATCAGTCATGTAATTCGATGATTTCTTTTCCTTCGGAGTATCTGCAGGCTTTTCAGCCAGTTCCTCTTCATCATCTTCCAGTACGGTGTTGAAAATAATCATTTCGCCGTCAGTCGGATTATCCTTCATCAGGTGAAGCGATTTTATTTTCGCCGTAGTAATCAGCAGTAATTGCTCTTCAGTGAGCGTCGAACCCGCTTCGATACCGAGTTCTTCGCCGGTGTTTTTATCAATAACGTTTTCAAGCACTATTCTGCCCGTAAAGTCAAGATAATTGTGTCCGTTAATTTCAACCTTTTCCACGAGATTGAAAAGTTCAAGCATCTTTGCTTTTTCATTTATCGAGAGCGCTCTTAGAAGCGTTGAGAAGTAGAATTTCTTCTTTCTGTCAACGTATGCATAGAGCAGGTCATTTATGTCGGTTGTAAACTCGACCCATGAACCTTTATATGGAATTACTCTGGCTGAAAACAACTCGGTGCCGTTAGCATGTGTGGATTCGCTGAAGACCACGCCCGGTGATCTGTGCAGCTGGCTTACGATAACCCTCTCAGCTCCGTTTATTATGAAACTGCCTCTTGGAGTCATATAAGGCAACTGTCCCAGATAAACGTCCTGTTCAAGCACATAATTGTACTCTTTAGCAGCCGAATTTGGTTTCGTAGATAATCTTAATTTAACCTTTACAGGTACAGAATATGTTAATCCCTGTTCCTGACACTCTATAATAGAATACGGAGGCTTTTCTATAAAATACTCTATGAACTCAAGTAAAGCTGTTTCCCTGGAGTCTGTAATAGGGAAATTATCCTCAAAAACTTTTTGTAATCCGATAGGTTTTCTTTTGCTAATAGGAACATCTTCCTGCAAAAAATCCTTATATGATTGTACCTGTACATTTAATAGATCAGGAGGTTCTTTATGAATATCGGATTTAGAAAAAGTTAACCTGTTGTTCTTGTAGTTGAGGGGTTTTAAACCGGCTAAAACACCTTTTAATTCCATTTATTATTATTTAGTTATATATAATTAAACAAAATCTAAGGAATAAGGTTTAAGGATGAATGATTTTTCATCCTCAAACCCAAACCTCAGATAAAAAGTTAATTTACGAATTTTTATTATTTGATTTCAACTTTTGCGCCTGCTGCTTCCAATTCAGCTTTCAATTTCTCTGCATCGGCTTTAGGCATATTTTCTTTTACTGCTTTCGGAGCACTTTCAACGAGTGCCTTTGCTTCTGTCAATCCAAGACCTGTTGCATTCTTTACAGCTTTGATGACTTTGATTTTTTCGGGACCGATATCGGCTAAGAACACTGTGAATTCTGTTTTTTCTTCTTCCTGTGCTGCCGGTGCTGCTGCTGCGGGTCCTGCCATCATGACGGGTGCTGCTGCCGTTACTCCGAATTTATCTTCAAGAGCTTTCTTTAATTCTGATGCTTCTTGTAATGTTAAATTAGATATTTTTTCTAATAATTCTTCTACTACTGACATTTTTATATCCTTTTGTTAAATTTTAATTCAAAATTGTTAAAGTAAATTTAAGCTGCTTTTTGTTTAGCGGCTTCTTCGATAACGCTTGCGAGATCTCTGATGACTGCATTAATTGCACCGACAATACCGGATACAGGTGAATCCAGGCTTGATAGTATTCCTGCAATGAGTTCTTCCTTCGATAGAAGCGAAGCAAGTTGTTCCATTTTATCGGAACCAAAATACACTTTATCGACTATTGCAGCCTTGAATTTAGGCTTTTCAGTCTTTTCGGTGAGTTTCTTTAATATCTTTGCGGGAGCTACCGGATCTTTACCTGAGAATATTATCCCGGTATTTCCTTTGAAATGACCTTCGAGGTCAGTTACAAATTGGCTGTAAGAATCACTATCCTTCATTGCACGCAATGCGAATGTGTTCTTAACAACTTTGTATTTTATATCTGCCTTGTAAAACTCGCCGCGGAGGGTTTCAACCTCTACAACGGTCATACCGGCAAAATCTATTAAATAGATAGCCGGTGCATTGTTCATCATGTCCTTTATCTCATCAATGATCTCGTTCTTTTTAATTTTCTCCATACCAATTGTTAAAAGTTATTAAACATTTGAAGCTTCCGGCTGGTTATCACAATCCCGGCCGAATATATGTAATGAGTGCGTAAACTTTTTTATGCCGCTGTTTTAATATCGGATAGCGACTTGTCAATTTTTATTCCAGGTCCCATCGTGCTCGAAAGCGTAACTGCTTTTACATAAGTACCTTTTGCGGCCGCCGGTTTCAGTTTCAATATCATGTTCACAAATGCCGTAATATTTTCAACTAGTTGTTTTTCGTCAAACGACGCTTTTCCGACTGCCGAATGAACTGTCCCGTTCTTGTCAACTCTGAAATCTATCTTTCCCGCTTTGACTTCCTTAACTGCCTGGCCGACATTCATAGTAACTGTTCCGCTTTTTGGATTCGGCATCAAACCGCGCGGTCCGAGTATCTTTCCGAGTTTTCCGAGTTCGCTCATTGAATCGGGTGTCGCGATTATTACGTCAACATCCGTCCAGCCTTCCTGAATTTTTTTCAGGTATTCTTCGAATCCTACGTGTTCCGCACCCGCGTCAATCGCTTCCTGCTGCTTTTCCGGTTTTGCGATAACGAGAACCCTTACGGTCTTTCCCGTTCCGTTCGGTAATGCAACCGTTCCGCGGACTACCTGGTCGGCATGCTTCGGATCAACTCCGAGATTTATTGCTATATCGACTGATTCATCAAACTTTGCATTTGCATATTTCTTTAACAAAGTAACTGCCTCGGCAATTTTGTACTCTTTCTTCGAATCTAAAGTCTTTGTAATTTCTGTCTGTTTTTTTGTTAACTTCATAATATTATAAAACTAATAATTTATTATTCAATCGTTATTCCCATGCTTCTTGCTGTGCCCTTTATCATGCTCATGGCGTGATCTACGTCCCTTGCATTTAAATCAACCATTTTCATTTCGGCTATTTCTTTAACCTGTTTTAAATTAACTTTCCCGACCTTTGTTTTATTCGGAATTCCCGAACCTTTTTCAAGTCCGGATGCTTTAAGAAGAAGAACTGCCGCAGGAGGTGTCTTGGTAACGAAAGTGAATGATTTGTCGGAGTATACAGTGATAACCACAGGAATTATAAGACCTTTCTTATCCTGTGTTCTTGCGTTAAACTGCTTGCAGAATTCCATTCCGTTCACGCCTCTTTGTCCCAGAGCAGGACCTACCGGGGGCGCCATTGTTGCCTGACCTGCAGGTATTTGTAACTTTATAAATCCAACTACTTTTTTGGCCATAATATATATTTATTAATATTGTTTACTTATGCTTTTCGATTTGCGTGAATTCAAGTTCGATCGGTGTCTTTCTTCCGAATATACTGACCATTACCTTGACCTTCATCTTTTCGGTATTTATCTCAAGCACCGTGCCGTTAAAATTATTGAACGGACCGCTTGTGACTTTTACCGGATCGCCTGTGGAAAGTTTTAGATCAATCTTTTCCGTCTGGCTCTCTTCGTTTAAAATTGCTTTGATTCTTTTTATTTCGGTTTCGCGAAGCGGAATAGGCTCAAGTTTCTGTCCCTTGATGTTCTTAGAACCTACAACTCCCATTATGCTCGGAACTTTCGCAAGGAACCGCTTGACGTTGTCGTCAAGGTCTGCTTCAATGAGAATATATCCGGGAAAGAAATTTTTATATTTCACTTTCTTCTTTCCGTTCTTCACTTCGAAAACTTTTTCCATTGGTATCATCACTGTTCTTATTCTGTGCTCCAGATGTTCGTCCTTAATCTGCGCGTCGAGATAAGTTTTTACTTTGTTTTCGTGACCTGCAACAATCCTGACAGCAAACCACTTGAATATATCCGACTGCTCGTCTTCGCCTTCGGGTATTACAATTGTTTCGTCAGCGTGTTCGGGTAATTCTTCCGCAGGCTCCTGAATATTTTCCGGCTGCCCGGTCGCTTCTTCTTCCTGTTTTAGAATTTCTTCCGATTGCTCAGGCAAACTTACCGGCTGTTCGGTACCCTCTTCAATATTTTCGATATTTGTATTTTCGCTCATCAATTCTTAAAATAAAATTTTCAGGATTTCGCTGAGACCTTTATCAACTATATACACAAATACCGCAAAGATTACCATTGTCACTACTACAACCTTTGTGTAATCTCTCATTTCTTCTTTTTTCGGCCACGTGACTTTTTTCATCTCTTTGTAAATGTCCGTGAAGAAGCCTAATATTTTATCTCTCATTTTATTTAATTATTACGTGCACGAGTGGAGGGACTCGAACCCCCAACCGACGGTTTTGGAGACCGCTACTCTACCAATTGAGCTACACTCGTATAATATTTATAAAAGAACTTATCGGAATAGCTTGATAAGAGTTAGCGGAATCTTCAAGCCAGAGCTGATGACCGGGATTGAACCGGTGACCTCTTCCTTACCAAGGAAGTGCTCTACCAACTGAGCTACATCAGCAGTAAGAGCGGGAGACGGGACTCGAACCCGCGACCAACAGCTTGGAAGGCTGTGACTCTACCAACTGAGTTACTCCCGCATAAGCTATTCTCTTTTTACAAATTACTGATTGTAAAAAAAGCAATTCATTACAATGATTGCTATTTGTGGGTAGGGAAGGATTCGAACCTCCGAAGACATTAGTCGTCAGATTTACAGTCTGATGCGTTTAACCACTTCGCTACCTACCCAAAATTCTTTTGGCAAATAGTAAATTTAGAGAATTTTAATATTTAAATCAATATATTTTTTAAACATTCTGCAAAATTCTTGCCAAATATGTATTGAGCAAACCCGACTTCTACGTGCTGTATTTTTGCTTATTTTTGGCATTTGCTAAAATCTTTTTGGAGAATCCTAAAATAATGTTCAAAAACGGACCAAAAATACACATTCTTCCTAAATTCCGATTTTTAAGAGACTGTCAATTTTTTCTTTCTGGTTTTTCAGGTAGTTTAACCTCTGAAGTATTGTGTTTTTGTCCGATTCCCCTAAGATCGATTTATCCTGCATTATATATATCGTCGGAAGCAGCATCGTATTATCAGCATCATCCGAAATTTGAGTTTTTCCTTTTCCATAACCGGTAATCAGTACTTCTTCGCCGACTTCGTATTCTTGTTTCCGGGTAACGACGGCATATAATTTTTTATCTGAAAATGATTTTACAATATAACCGATACCGATTTTCTTCAGCACCTTTCCTTCGATCTGCATAATATCATTTGCGTTCACTGCGGGATCAATCTTTTTAAGTTCATCAGTCTTCTCCGAAATTTCTCTGTCTATGTCTTTTATTTTGACCGCATAACTTATTTTCTTGTTCAGAAGATTTTTTTCATCCAGCAGTTGCTGCCTCTGTTTATCGAGTTCAGAATTGTTGAAATTTTCGACAAGCGCAAGAGCTTTTTCAACCTGATTCCGAGCCTCATTAAAATTTTTCAGGGTATTCAGTTTCTTTGCATTTTGTTTTAAACTTTCCAACTCGCCCGATGCAGAGGATAATATCAGTTTAAATAAGTCGTTATAAGTTTTAGGGTTTTCTTTCGCGCTGATTTTCTTCAGATAATTAAGAGACACCCTCCAGTCGTCCGCATAAATTGCCTTTACAAGGTTCTCGGACAATCTGGAGATTTTTTCGTTAACCCTGTCTTTAACTCTGCTTTCAGGATATTTCATTAAGAACTTTTCGTACCTGCCTATCTGAGTTTCAAGAAGCCTTGTGTTGGTAAGATTATCATCCCTTTCAATCTCGGCATACTCTATTTCTTCCTTAAGATAAAGAAACCTGTAGGCAAGAAACCCTGCCGATAAAAATATTATGACGATGATTACAGAATAAAGCGCGTTAAGAAGATACTTTTTTCTCTGCAATGCGGGAAGCAGTTCTCCTATGTATTTAATTTTTGTATTAATAAATTCGCTTTCTTCATCATCACAATACTTTATATAATCATTATAAAACATTGCCGACGCTTTGTATTCTTTTTTAGCAAATGCGTCTTCGGCACTCTCGTAAATTCTCATCTTTATGTTTATCATAGAAACCGCCCTGTTGTATAAAACTTTTGCTTCTATATTATCCCTGTCCGCATTAAGAATTCTTGTGCATTCGTTCAATGCTTCATTATATTTTCTGATGTTAATTAGATATTCGGTGTGAACAAGTAGTTCCCTCACGGGAACCGCGGACGTGTATGACGGATTAAGCAAAATGTTCTTGTGCGAACAACTTATCACTGCGCATCCGTGTTCTTTCTCCCAGCAATGTGAATGATAAACTGTCCCGCATGACGGGCAGAAGAATGCCTCTTCTTTTTCGATAAGTTTCAGGCAATGCTGACAGACGGCATCCTGAATGCTGTATTTTTCATTATCGGATTGCACTTATTTTCAAGTACTTTGTATAAATAAAAAATCGAAGGCTTTATAAAACAAAAATACTCCGAGCCCTATAAGTATAACACCTACTACCTTATTAATCATTCCGAGAGCAGCGGGGCTGACTTTATGCGAATTCTTCGATATTAATTTTACAAGACAGTAAAACCATAATGTTGTCCCGAAAAACACACCCAAGGAATATGCAAATCCCGTTATAAATCTTGAATCTATAATTCCGTAACTCTTCATGTAACCTGTAATCGCAAACCATGAAGCGGGAATGGTAACAGAGGAAACGCATAAAAATGCGCCTCTTATGAATCCGCCGAAACATCCGTTTTCCTTTTTCTGCAAAAGGTCTGTATGGATTATTTTTGATATCTCTTGACTTGTATGATCTATTCTTCCTTCAACTTCACCGAGCCTTTCTTCTATTCTGGCTTCCGAGACATTGCTCTGTCCGTTGTTCATGACCTTTGTCTTCATGATTTTTAACCCCGAGAGTATGACTATAAAACAACCGACAAATGTTATTATAACTTTAAAAAGTTTTTCGTTCTCCGCAAAGAAAGTATCGACCGAACCGGGAATAAAACCTTTTATAAGCGCCAGCCCTCCGTAGGATATAATTATATATATCATATCCATAAAGCCCGCACCCGCACCAATTGCTACACCGTACTTAATCTCATTCTTAAAACCCTGAGACATTACCAGAATGTTCGTTGGTCCTATTGGAGGCATTGAAAGCAGATAACCTGTAACTACGCCTACTACTAATCCGATTATCAAATGGTTAAATTAAGTTAATGCAAATTATGAAATTGATATTTTAGATTCAATCAATTTCACTTTTTATCATATGAAAAAAGCCCTGATAAATCAGGGCTTTCTTATTCATTGTGATTCTATTTTACGATTATCATACGCTTTTCGGAGATGAAATTTCCGGATTCGAGCCTGTAAATATAAACACCGCTCGATAAACTACCGGCCTCGAAATTTACTATATATGAGCCCGCATTCCTGTAGTCATTAATCAACAGCCGTAATTCTCTGCCTATAATGTCATATACGGCAAGTTTAATAAATGACGATTTCGGAATATCAAATTTTATGCTTGTGGAAGGATTGAACGGATTCGGATAATTCTGATCAAGATTGAATTTTACAGGCACTTCCGGATTATATATACCTAATGCTGTCCATGTATATTCAAAAGTGCCTCTGCCTGAAGCGGATGAAGATGTAGCGCCCCCTGCGAACAGAGTGAGATTGCCAAGAGTTTTAAATAGAAGTGCCCTTATAGTATAACTGTTTAACAGAGAACCGCCGCTGAAATCGGCCCATGTTGCTCCTCCGTCGGTTGTCCTCCAGATACCCATAGAACCGGTACCGCCGGACTGGTCTACTCCTACATAAAACTCATTCGGGTTTAACGGATTAATTACGGCAGATCTTGGTAATGTTCCTGTTGTATTAGGTATTCCCCATTTTTTACTCCATAATTGTCCTCCGTTTGTGGTAACGTAAATACCTCCGGTTGTATCATTTACAAATATTGCTGCAAGTACCTTTGCAGTATCAGTAGGACTTATACTCATACAACGAATAGGATTTCCCGTTGTTGCTCCAGTCGGAAGTCCGTTAGTAACGGCTGTCCAGTTCGAGCCGGCATCGTTCGACCTGTATATCTTCGAAGGTCCGGTGCTGCCCGGCATTACAAGCGAAGAACCCGCATACATGACATTCGGATTTTTCGGATTGACAATCAGCGACAATATCTGCTTATTATCAACGCCTGTGCTTGACGGCGACCAGTTGATTCCGCCGTTCGTACTTTTCCAGATGCCGACAACCGAAGCAGCCAGTGCATTGAATACACCGCACACTACAATGTTAGGATTAGTAGGATGAACAACGATTGCCTGTATGCCCTTTGTGTCATAAATGTCAGCCGAGACAAGAGTCCAGTTTGCACCGGCGTCAGTTGATTTATAAATACCGCTGTTTGTCCAGCCGCCAAGTGAATCCGTTCCGGCAAAAATTATATTCGGATTCGAAGCGCTTATTGCAAGACACTGAACTTTATTATATATCATACCATTGTTAGCGGGAGCCCAGTTCAAACCGCCGTTTGTAGATTTATATACTCCGGAATCCAGACTTCCGAAATACATCACATTCTGATTTTGCGGATTAATTGCAAGGGTAAAAATTCTTGCGTTGATACCGAAATTCACTGACCAAGCATTTGGCCCATCTTGCGATAGAAGGAATTGACTAGCAATGAAGATGAGAGATAAAATTAGAACTACTTTCTTCATAATACCTCCGTGTTAGAATGTTAAGTAAGTTGCCTTAATGTATAATTCAAGAATTTTTATGTCAAGAGTAAAGTTAAATCACAATATCTGATTTTTCACATCTAAAAATTACACTGGAAAGAAAACAAATCCGCTGCATTCATAAATATCTTAAACCGGCTAATAGAACTATCCGGAAGTAAAAATTCGCCGGGAATAAATCTTTATTTTTTCATATTTTATCTTGATTATTTTGAAGAATAAAATTATTTTTTAGAAAGGGTAATTTTTAGAAACGTGATTTCTCTACTATAATCCGTTTAAAAATAATGAAAGTTTAGGGTAAACACATGAAAACAGTGTTATACTATATTTTGTCTTTTTTTATCATTTTATTTTTTGGCTCCTCCAGAATCAATGCCCAATGGACTCAAACTTCAGGACCTCAAGGCGGCACGCTCTATTCAATTGCAAGCAACGGAGGCTCAACTGTATTCGCTTCCATAGGCTATAACGGAGTTTATAAATCCACTGATAACGGAGCGCACTGGCTCCAGTCCGGTCTATATGGTAATCCCGTGGGAAATTTTTATTTTTCCTCTAATTCTATTTATGCTACAGACCAGAATTCCGGTATATACCGTTCCAAGGATAACGGGAGCACATGGATAAAACTTATTCCCGACAATTTCATATGGTCAATGGGAACAAAAGGGAATAATCTTTATGCATCTACATACGATACATTACCGAGAATAATTACGTCTGCGGATAACGGTTTAACATGGACATCCATTAACGATCCGTTAACTTTAAGTGCTTTCAACGCTTTTACAAGCAACAGCAATTATGTTTTTGCAGCCGGCTATGACAAAGTGATTCGTTCGTCTGATAACGGTTCGCACTGGATTAATATCCCGAACGGATTGCCGTCAGGAACGAGTTATAACTGTATCGCGGCATATAATTCCAATATATTCATTGGCGCAGGAGGAAGTGCCGGAATATACCGTTCAACAAACAATGGACTTAACTGGATATTCTCGGGTCTCAATAATCTTAACATAGCAAGTTTTGCTTTTTGCGGAAACGTGCTCCTCGCTTTGACGACTGATTTTGACGGTTCAAAAAAATCTGGAATTTATAGAAGCACTGACTTTGGTTTGACCTGGATACTTTCAAATAACGATATTGTATCTACAAACATCAATACAATAGGTGCGAATAATAATTTTGTCTTTGCAGGCATGGGAGAGATGGGACTTTCCCGTTCTTCATCAAAAGGAAAAGACTGGGTTTGGATGAGAAATACAGGATTTAAAACAATTACTTTGAACAACATTGTGAATCTTGATAACGATATTTACACCTGCAACTCAGGCGCAGGCATATATTATTCAGCAAACAACGGAACAACATGGACCGATTATAACATAGGTCTTAAGAATTTAAATGTAAATTGTCTGGCAGTTCAGAAAAGCAAGTATATCGTTTATGCAGGAACAGATTCAGGCGTATTCAAAACATCACCAACATATTCAATGTGGACACCGTCGAATAACGGTCTCACAAGTTTGAGAATTATGTCAATTGCCGTTGACGGAAATTATTTATTTGCAGGTACTTATTTTGATGGAATATTCAAATCAACTAACGGCGGACAATCCTGGGATACAACTTCATTTCAGTTCGGCAGATTCAACCAATCGGCAGTCGGAATGAATGTTATTTACTTCGTCCAGTCAAGCACGCATTCAAGACCATGGCGGTCATTATTTGCTTCTTATGACAAAGGAATTACATGGACTGAAGTTTTCTCGTCTTTCCAGTACGCATTAATTAATTCCGTTGCCGCAACAGGGAACCTTGTTTTTCTTGGAAATGAGGACGGCGTTTATCGTTCAACAGATAAAGGCGCTACATGGAAGAAATCAAATTTGTATATGAAGGATTCGGCAGTCACATCTATATATTATTATAATAATCTGGTAGTTGCGGGTACTTCATCAGGCAATATTTACAAATCCAGTGATAATGGGAATACATGGAATAGTTTCAATACAGGATTAACAAATAATGTTCCGGTTAACTGTCTTGGCAGCAACGGTAAATATGTATTTGCCGGCTCGATACATAATAGTATATGGAGAAACAACAGCATTACCGATTCGCCCGATATGGTTTCGGAAGAGAATATTAATCCCGAAAAATACACTCTGCTTCAGAATTATCCGAATCCGTTTAATCCTGTAACAAGAATCAGATACAGCCTCGCTTTCGAAGGGAATGTTCTAGTCAAAGTTTATGATATCAGCGGAAAAGAAATCACAAGACTCGTAAACGAAAAACAGTCTGCTGGATATCATGAGATTACATTCGATGCGGCTGCGCTCTCAAGTGGTGTTTATTTCTATGAAATCAATTCAGGAAGTTTTAAAGATATTAAGAAAATGATTCTGATAAAATAAGTACTTCTTACTTATATATAAGTAATTACCGTTGTAAATAAAAGCCCTGTGAAACATTCAGGGCTTTTTGTTTAGAATGCGAAATAATAAATTCTACAAATTCTACGCTCCTATTCAGTATATTTTCCCATAATTTACGCCATTTTTTTATCTTGCAATTCAAAAAGCAATTATTGATACTAACCTTACCTGCTGGGAACATATTGAGAAGATAATTTTAAAATTCAAAATTTAATATTATGACTCAACATTTTCTTATTAACCGGGATTTTCATTCAGCGTCATTTAAAGACTTGCTGGATGCCAGAGATACTTACCATATTCATCTATCACACCTTGATAATGTTATTGCTACTGCCATTGGTAAATATCGAATCAGAACTAAAGAACTGGATAAAGACGACAACCTCATTACAGATGAAGCATTAACAAAAAGTATCAAATCAGAACCAAAAACTCTGGAAAACTCTAAAATCACAAAGTGGTCCTGGCCATGCGTGCTTGTTTTCGTAAATGATTGGAAATCTCAGGATGAATTTTGCGACAACCCCGACCAGATTGTTCCAAAACTATTATATCTGCCGGACGGACGAGTTGTTCCAACCTGTGTGTTGCTTATTGAAGACAAGGAAATATCACCCCCTCAACTTAACAATTTCTGCTTTCCGTCCGAACTTATTGGCGGCGGTTATCCTGTCATAACTGAAGTTCAGGGAGACACGCACATTGGTTCCGTAGGTTGTCTTGTCACAGACGGTGACCTCATTTATGCTTTGACAAATAAGCATGTTACGGGAGAGAAAGACAGGATTGTTTATTCATATTTCAAAGGACAGAAATGTAAAATCGGTACTTCTTCCGACAAAATAATAGGGAAAAAGAATTTCAGTGAAATTTACCCCGATTGGCCGGGAACAAGAACTTTGTGTAATCTTGATGTGGGGCTGATAAAAGTTGATGATGTCTCACAATGGACTGCTCAGGTTTTTGGAATTGGAGAAATAGATAAACCCATTAACCTTAAGAACGATACGATATCGCTCGAATTAATCGGCTGCCCCGTAAAGGCTTTCGGAGCAGCAGCAGGTTCTCTTAAGGGCGAAATTCAGGCGCTCTTTTATAGATATAAATCCATGGGCGGTTATGAATATGTCGCGGATTTGCTTATCGGGCAGCGTAACAAAAGCAAAAAGGCTTTGAACACAACACATGGGGATTCCGGAACATTGTGGTTCTGGGATTCGGCATCGGGCAAGAAGAAGGACATCAAATACAGACCAATCGCAATTCAATGGGGCGGTCACAGAGTTATTTCCGGAGATTCGGAAAAGCAATTTCAATTTGCTCTTGCCGCTTGCATAAGTAACGTATGTGCGCAACTTGATGTGGAAATAGTAAGGGGCATTAATATCGGCTTCAATGAATACTGGGGGAAAACAGGGCATTATAAAATTGCAGCGAAAGCCTGTGAATTAATGTCCGATGACAAACTGAGCAAATTAATGACTATGAATATGGAGCGTGTAGGGTTCTCAGATGAATCAATAGAAAACGGCGACCTCAAGAAGATTGACAATAATGAATTCGTTCCGCTAGCGGACGTCCCCGATTTAGTATGGCGTAACACGCGTAAAAAAGATTCTTCAAATCATTTTGCAGATATGGATCAGGAAGGGAAAGGCGATTACAACGGTAAAACACTTCTTGAACTCTGCCAAAATAAAACAAACCTGAGTTCCGAAATATGGAACAAGTTTTATGAAAGTCTGGAAATAGAAAGCAAAGACAGAGGCGCATTGCCGTTCAGAGTGTGGCAGATTTATGACGAAATGGTATCAGCCGTAAAAAATAGTGAAGTTGATAAATACGTTTGCGCCGCCGGAATATTATCTCATTATGTGGCTGATGCATGCGAACCGCTTCATGTATCTTTTCTTCATCACGGAAGAGAAGGATATGACGAAAAAAAGGTGCACAGTTTTTATGAATCCAATATCCTTGACAGAAAATGCACGGACATCATTGCCGGGGTTAATGAATTATTACAAGACTATAAGGTGGATAATAAAATCAACGGAGGGAAAGAATCGGCAATGCTGACGATTGATTTGATGAGGAATACGTTCAAAACTTTGCCGCCGATGGAAATTATAGATGCCTTCAACGAAAAAGAAGGACGGGCAAGAACGGATTACATGTGGAAAAAGTTGGGAGATAAAACGAACATAGTTCTGTCGGAAGGATGTAAAATTCTCGCGGTTATCTGGCAAAGCGCATGGGAAGAAGGAAACGGCGATTTAATATCCGAAAGCAAACTTACGGAAATTCCAAAAGACAGACTCAAAGAATTATATATGGACAGAGATTTTCTCGAAGCCAAAAGACTGAACGAGATGGAACTGAGTTAATAGTTATTTTTGTCCATTACTTAATTTTCAATTCCGACGGGTTTGACGGACATGTTTTCTTCTGTCCAGTTACGGATAACGTAACAGTAACGCCATTAGCCAATTTTTTATTATTAATAGTTCTGGTTATAGATTGAGTACGGGGAAATTCTTCTTTCGTATCGCTGAATTTCCATGTGTAATCATCATAACCTCCCGTAACAGCAATGAACTTAAATTTCGTCTGATTTTTTGTACTGTCCGGTTCTCTTTGGTACTGAAATGAAGGATCCAGAAATACGACAGTGTATGCCGATTTTTGCCGGTTGATTGTATAATAAAATGTCAGTCTCTTTGTTTTAGAATTAATCGTACCGGGAGTAAAATAATACTTATTATTTGCAGATTCCACATTACCTCCGTCGCTGCGTGTTATCTTTCCTCCCGGAGGATTCAATACGAATTCGTACGATTGCTTATCGCCATAACAAAAGTATTGCTCATTGTTTTTTAATCTGAACGTTATTGAAACATTGACGGTATCATTTCGATTCACCGGTTCCACGGGAAGAATTTTTATATTGAGTATATGCTCTGCTTTTCTGCTGTCCTTTGTCAGAATCAGTTTTATTTTAATTTCCTTTTTTACGTTATCTTTGAAAACAAAAGATACGTCGGGTAATTTATTGTCAACCGTTAAAGAATCGTTTATATACCATTTATAATTATCCGCGTCGCGCGTCATTGCTCTGAATTTGTATTTCCAGTTTTTCTTTTCATGCACGGCATTATAACCGAACGATGCGTCAGGCTGTTCATCTTTTTTACCGAAACCAATATTTAATGTATCGGCGTCAGTAACATCATTTTTAGTTATTTTCAGTACAACAAGATAATCTCTTTGTTTTAATAAATTAAAACTATGTATCTGAATCGGTTTGTTATCTCCCGGACTTCCTTTATCGCCGAACGACCAGGCATAAGTATAGGCATCTTGCGTCACTGCCGTAAACCTTACTACTGCGGTTTTACCGTCATTAGAAAGAATTGAATCTTTAAAGGATGCATCTATTTGTTCTTCTTTGATACTGTCATTTGGATTCGATGGTCCGGCAACTGAAATTAAATCATTAATATGTTTTTCAAGCGAATCGACACGGTTTTTAAATGCGAGTACATTTTCTTCGGTCTCATTAAATCTCGATTTTAAATCAAGAAATAAAATCAAACCTATTGCCCCTATAAATGAATAAGTTAACACTTTGCTTATGAGTGCATTCTTCATAACCTCTGTATCTAAGTTTAGAATTATATTTTATTACTTTTTGCTTTTAAGCGTTGAAATATCGTTTTTTATTACGGCAATATCAGTCTGGATTCCCGGCATTGCCTTTTCGATTATTTCAAGTTTTATTTTTGATTCGCCAAGAGTATCGTTTGCTTTGTCAATACTTCCTTTTAACGAGAAATATGCCGCGATGATGCTGCTGATAAATATTATTGCGGTTACAATCTCATTAGTAGTGAAACTGAATTTGGATGAAGCGCCTGTTGAAGGAGGCAGCGGCGCTTGTACCGGCGCTTCCTGTTTTACTTCTTTTGCCATGAGTTATAGATTTAATATTGAATAATTTTATCTTGAATTATATCTTTAGTCAAAATGCAATTTATGCGGCTCAGAGACCCATTCCTTTTTAAATAAATCATACATACCGTTTGCAATTTCTTCAGTGTACTTTTCCCTGTAATCGTTGTAATCCTTATTTAATTTTTTCAGTTTATTAGTTTCTCCCTGACTTGCTTTACCGATAATATCGCATTGATTATTTATCAGAAAATCTAAATTTTTTCTTTGAATTTTATATTTATCCGCTAATTTCGAAATTTCATTAAAATATTCATTCCTCAGAGCAAGATACCGTATTCTCATTTTCTTTAATGCCGCCGCTTCCTTTCTGCCTTTTCGTCTGAGTTCTCCCTCGACGTGACCCGCGTCACGGGCAAGTTTGTTTTCACGACTTAAAGTGAATTTTATATCAGAATCGATTTGCACCAGCGCTGCAAGTTTTTTTTCATCCTTATTTCTTGAATTTGTTTCGTAAGCATCCCCGGGGTCAAGACGTATTCCTCCAAAACTTCTTTCCGCTCCGCCGAGGCATATCAATCCAGGTCTGTATTTGTGGGGCTCCAGCGAAGCCTGATAAACCTGCTCCTCCGTATAAGAGCCCGCAACCCATAATTCACATCTTGCTTTGTTGGATTTTGCAATCAATGATTTCAATTGTGCAAATGTCAGATGTCCGCCTTTTGTGTCCTGCGGATTAATCCCCTTTTCGCTTACAAACCTTTTATCGTTTTTTCCTTTTCGCATAGTATCCAGAAGGAGAATATCGTGCTGTGTTCTTCGCATCAAATCAATAAATAATTCAGACGACTCAAAACCGTTCTTTATTACTTTGTCTTTAGTCACGACAGGTTCATCTATCAGGCCGATAAATACAAGTAACTGATGCTTTTCCCGCTTGAGACTCGACTGCAAACCGGTTTTGACCTGTTTAATGAAATCGAACATTTGTTCGTATGTCAATCCGAATAAGCCAACTTTCACGCAGCCCTGCCCGGATTCAATTGCGCCTGCAGACGCTTCTATCGCTTTATTAGAAGTGGCTATCATGTCGACCGATTTTCCGTCAGTCAATTTCACTCTTCGGGATTTTGCGTAATCCAGAATATTATTTGTTGAATCTCCATCCTCGAAATACTGCGATACACCTGCTGAATGCAAAGTGAAATCTGCAATCAGTAATAGTTCTTTAAGACCGCTTTCTTTGATTGCGTTAATGTACTTCTTAACCGTGTTAACTCTCTCCTCGATTTTGTTAAGACGCAGAACGGGTTGAATTATATGAACTGAAGGATTTCTCTTAAGTTTCTTTCCATTTAGTACAATACCGCCGTCGATTAGCGCGTATAAATTTTTAAAGAATTCTTTTGCAGTCTCAGGATTCACATCATCGGAGAATTCAATACGTGCATTCCTTTTATGGTCGCGATTGATATTGCTCATACTCTTCAGTTTAAAGAAATCGGTCAATAATAATTTCGCTGCTTCTTTTGACTGAGATATCGGAGATTTTTCTTTATTTATTGTAAACGCGGGTTTCCAGTTTTCTTCCGCGTAAATTATCTGCACCTGCTCGCTGACATTTGTAGAATGGTCGACAATCAATGCGCCGTAATAGAAAGAATTTAACAGCATCTTAAATGTACCCGGAGTAGTTGCCTGCCCAAGTCTCATTAATTCAAGGTCCAGCATCATTCGGAGAAAATTCGGCAATCTCAACGGATGAATGTTGTAATTTTCTCTTATAAGGCGCGCGATTACTTTCGCACGCGGAGAACCAAGAACTGCCTCAATAACATTATCAAATCCTCCTGTATTTATTTTCCCTTCCGCTTTCAAAGATTTAAGTTCCTGATTATCCCAATCGGGGAATGCCCCGCTTGATAATATCTCAATACCCAATGTCGAAGGCAGAGGCGGTTTATCGGAATTGAATTTTTTAAATGCATGAATCGGCGGAGCGGGAGCCCTGCCTAATAACTGTATCGCTTTTGCTCCCGTTTTGATAATCAAACCCAGAGTATCCGTCTCGATAACCTTCTTGCCTTCCGAAAGCAGAATTGCAAAATATTTCCTCCGCAGCAATTCCTGCCCTTGCAGAACCATATCTTCAAGTGTTTTGTCCCTGTACATTATTGTCCTGTTCAAAAAATCATTTTCAAGGACTCGCAGATTATTCTTAAATCGTTTAATGTCTTCAGGAATTGTACCGACGGAAAAATATTTATCATTTTCTTTTATTGAAGATTTGAAATCTCTCCATTCCTTATTGAGGATATTTTCGTTATCGGATTTGAGCGAATCCATTGCATTTCCTAATTCATCCAGATTGCTCATAATAAAAAACTCTTTTAACGAACCCGGATGATACAGAGTCCGGACTTTTATTTTATCCAGAATGTCTATATCGAATATGTTTATATCTTGTAATCCTTTTGGCATTTTGAAAATTCGTTAGTTATTTTATTAAATCGTGGTTTTAATGAAGGTTTTCTTTTCTCTTCAATAAATTCGAAAAATTTATCTCCGCTCTTAAAAATATGTTCAGCCGGCACATAATTGTCTTTAGTAAAAGGGCTTTCCCCGCCGGATGGAAGTACCAGATATCTTTCTTTCTGATATGCCCTGGCATGACCAAGTTCATCCATCATGCCGGTACTAAGCGGCGGCATTTGTTTATAGGGGTGAAATGCCGCGACAATATCGACTTTTTGAACATCCCATCTTAAATCACGGCAAACCGTGTATGCAAACACAACCGATTCATATTTTTTGTCTATATTAGTTCCTATTTCTATCGAAGCAGGGTCAATAACCACGCCGTACTCCCTCAGTTTCCAAATGAGAGAATTGATTTCCATTCGGACTTCTTCGGTAGCGACAGTCATGGAATATGAAGAATAAAAAGAAAGCAGGTCAGGCTGTGAAGCAATCTTAGTCATGTTCTCGACATCAAGAGCGTATTCGGAGCGGTTGTCTTTCATCGGACACGACAAACCAAGCACAATATGTTTTACCTTTTTTCCGCCCAGCGTATTGCACCACTCAGCCCAGTCTTCACTAACCGATACTTCACTCCCCAGCCATTGCAATATTTTTTCGATTGTTAAAGAATCCTGATGAGCGATTAATCTGAGATTTTCTTTATTAATCCCCTTCTCAAGGCGTTCCATTATTTTCCATTCCGCATCGATTAAAGTCACAATTCTGTCGGGCTTAATAATTTCGGCAATTATCTTATGGTCCTTTAGTATGTAGTTTACACCCCGCCATTCGATACTGGCGGGAATTCTGATTAACACATTAACATCCTGAGGCAAGGCGGAAATTTTTCTTTCAATCGAGTAATATGCTTTCTCTCTTTCGCTCTTGAACATATACTCATAACCGTCAAGCAGGCTACCGATGAATTCAATTTCATCCAAATCGGTTTTAATATCTCTGTTTGCAAGTTCAATAATTTCATCAAAGATGTTGAATGCGGTAATTTTTATTCCGAGTTTTGATGCAAACGCGATAGTCATGTCGAGAAAATTTGTAGAATTCAGCCCGACAATCGGACCTGTGACAAGAGTAACAACTCTTCCCATAATTTTTGGTTTTATTGGTTTTGAAAATCTTTTTCAACGGCTGAAGTAGTACTCCAAGAAGCAATCCTGCGCTCGAACATAAAGTAAGATATTTCGTTTTCCTTCCAAGGAAGCGTCGCCGCGGCTTTTATACAATTCACGGGGTTTGCCGTATAAATTAAGTCCTGTGCTTTTTGAGGAATCGGTTTAGGCGTAATATTTATGAGAGCATCGATTTTCGAAATAAATCCGTACTCGACCAATGCGAGCAATTGATTTGGATGAGCGTAATCCCTTCTCCCTCTCGCGACTATCGATACGTATTTTCCTCCGCAGAGAGAGACTATTGAAAGATAAGATTTAAGAACCGAGATTCCGAGCGCTGCCGATTGAGTCAGGTCTCTTACAGTGCACCAGTGTTCCCAGACTCTTCCGCCGTCTCTGTCAGAATGAATATCCATATCAAAGTCCTGCCTTTTCCACAAATTAAACCTTATCTCATTATCGATTACATCCCGGGCGGAAATGTGACCGAGTGAAGACCCTTCGACAAATCCGAGAAGGACAGCATTTTTTAAAAGAAGATTTCCTTCGTCGGATAACAAAGGAAATGTACAGACGCTTTCATTAGTCGAACTTACAGTAACGGTTGCCGTATAGATATCGGCAACAGGCACATGGGATATTTCAACCCATAATAATGCACCGGGAATTTTAAAAACCGCGCACCCTCCCGCAAGATGGCACAGAACGTGCCAGGCGCCTTTGTCGAAATCACCGGGATCTCCGGGTCCCAAATAATCGCCGTCGATTATTTTTCTGTCAAGTAACATTTGCCGGAGAATTTCTAAATTTTGCAGGTTGTTTATGAGATTACCGTTATTGTCAGTCTCATAATTAAGTAAGCCTCGTTTTCCCATAATAATAATTTTTAAATTTTAAAAATCATACGGAGAATTACGAAACATGCGGATTTTTACTTCGAAGTCAAAATATAATTATTTATTTTTTTATTAACAAGCGTTAATTATTTACAAAAAAAGAATTTATTATAAAGTTCTGATTTTGAAAATTTACGCCTTTGGCGTCGATGATTATGCCCGGTAAACGAATATGCGTATGAAATTTCGGGGAAGAAGAATTCAATATAAATTCTTTTTCAGTCGAGACTGTATCCAATCGGCGTGGGAATCATTTGAAATTCCGATTTATAAAACGGCAAGCAAAACCGACCGGTTATGAATTTATCTGCACTCCCTGTTCCATATTCGAACTGCTCATTTTTTTCAATACACGCATTTCATTTATAAGGAATATTCCGGAAAGTATCGCGGAAAGTCCGTCTGCAACAGGTCCTGCAGCCCAGACGCCGTCCAGATTAAAGAAATGCGGCAGTATCAAAATTGCGGGAATCAAGATAACAACCTGACGAGAAACAGTGAATATCATTGAGTACTTTGGCTTCCCTACCGCCTGAAAATATGCCGCGCCGATAATCTGATAACCTACAAAAGGCAGCATCAGCAGATATATTCTCAAAGCCCTTGAACCGATACGAACCAGTTCAGGATCATTCTGCGCAAAAATGCGGACAATATCCTCACTGAAAATCATAACTACAATGAATCCTATAACGCAAATTACTGTGGACGCCATAATCCCCAATTCAAAAACTCTTTTTACTCTATGAAAAAGTTTAGCGCCGTAATTATATCCCAGTATGGGTTGTATTCCCTGATTGAGACCGAATATAGGCATAACTATGAACATCACTATCGCATTAGTTATAGCCATTGAGGCTATAGCCATATCACCGCCGTAATATTCAAGAGATTTATTAAAAACAACTATCACGACACTTGCGGATATCTGCATAATAAATGGAGATATTCCGATAGAAAATATTTTCAGAACAATATTCTTCCTGAGTTTTAAATTTGCAAAATGAAAATGCACATGGCTTTTCTTATTGAAAAAATAAAGGAGCACCCATGCCGAACTGACGCCCTGTGATATAACGGTTGCCCAAGCCGAGCCGCGGATACCCCAGTGCAGTGCAAAAATAAAGATAGGATTTAAAATCGTATTCAATACAGCGCCGATTATCATCGTTGTCATAGCCATCTTCGGATTACCTTCTCCGCGTATCAGATTATTCATCGTAAATGATATCATCTGAAATACACCTCCTATAAGCATTATCTGCGAAAAGTCTTTCGCATACTGAAATACTTCGCCGCTGCCGCCGAAAGCAACAAGCAGCGGGTCAAGGAATGCGTAAAAAACCGCGGTCAGTATTATTGAAACAAGCACTGCGAGCGTCAACGCGTTGCCAAGTGTTTGCTCTGCATCCTTAATGTTCTTTTCCCCTAAACGAATTGACAGTATTGCCGTCGCGCCTATGCCGACAAGCATACCGAACGCCATGAATATAATTATTACGGGAAATGTAATTGCGATTCCGGATATTGCAAGCGCACCAACCCCTCTGCCTACAAAAATTCTGTCAACAATGTTGTAAGATGCCATCACCATCATGCCTATCATGGCGGGGAGCGAAAATTGAAAAATCAACTTCCCTATCTTCTCTTTTTCTAATCGTAATGTTCTGTCCATAAAATAATAAAACATATAAGATAACTTAAAAGAAAAACGAATGATATGAAGTAATTTTTTCCTAAACAGACTTTTTTCTTTGATGAAGCAATTTGCCGCACACTTGTTTCCCGTTATTCAGGTTCTTTAACGCAGACATGAATGCATTATATCCCGTTGTTACGATTTATCAGTATTTGAGAATGCAAATATACTTTTAAATGAAATTTTAATTGCTGAATTTTGGAGAAAAATATATTATGGACTCCGCATTCGAATATAACGAGTATATACTAAATTCAAATGATGTCGATACAAAAGAAAGAATGACAGTCGTTGCAGTGTGCAACTTCATGCAGAACCTTGCGGGACGCGCAGCGGAGAAAAGAGGCTACGGCTATACATTCTCGCATGAGAACGGTCTTGTCTGGGTGCTAATGAGAATAAATTTGAAAATTCTAAGTTACCCGAAATGGAATGACAAAGTTATTCTTAAAACGTGGGTTCACGGTATCGACAGGATTAAAACCGACAGACACTTTACTTTATACAACGAGCGTAATCAGGAAATCGCACATGCTATAACAGATTGGGTTCTGATAGATTATAAATTCAGACGTCCTCAGATAATCGAAAAATTTGTCGATAAAAACAGAGCATTAGATTCCGAATGCGCAAAAGTCGACAAGCCCGCAAAAATTCAATTTACGGTAACCGCCGAAAAATGCGCTGAAAGGAAAATTGTATACAGTGATATCGACCTGAATCAGCACGTAAACAACATTAAATATACAGAATGGTTTCTTGATACTTATGATTTTGATTATTTGACCAATCATTCCATAGCCGAACTTGAAATGAATTTTTTATCCGAATGCAGATACGGAGAAGAAGTCAGAATATTTAAAGATGCAGCAAAGGATTCCGAAATACAAAATATACATTACGGCTCCATTTCAAGAATCAACGACAACAAAGAGGTTTTCCGAATAAGAATAAAATGGAACAACGCTTAAGCCGTCGCTTATTTCGCGAATGAAGTTGAAGACCAGGTTTTGACCCGCCGCAACGATTTTTTCGACATTTTTTTTTGATATGATACCGGGGGTGTCAAAATGACACCGTTTCGGTGTCATTTTTTCAGGTCTGATATTGAAAAAACAATCGTTTATGTCAAAGAACTTTCAAAAAATATAAAAAAGGTCTCATTTACAGTGTTAAGCAGGGTTAAAATGTTGATTTTTATGTAATTTAAAAATGACCCCGGGGGTGTCATTTTCGGTATCATTTCGAATATCCGATAAAGATACAAATGTGAATTACAATTTTGAATATACAGGCTTTTCATTCATAGTCCTTTTTTGCTTTTTAATATATCGCATACATAATTTTATTATCAATGCAAAGATAATAAAATATTGTTCAGATTATTCAATAAATGACCACAGGCATATATAAAGAGTTGTAAATAAATGAGTTGCGAACCTATGAAATCGTGCCGAGAAAATTGAAATTCGGAAATTGAAATATTATTCGTATAAGTGAATATATGATCATTTTAAGAATCCGAATATTTTTAAATAAAAATATTAGGTTATTTGAATGCAAGACAAGCGCGGTTTCTCAGCGGCATAATTCGTTTGTTAGTTGAATACCGGTAAGCCGGATAAAGATTCTTTTTTACAAATTTTCCAATTCATTTATTTTTTCAATCAGCCATTCATATTCCGTAATACTTTTATCTTTTTTGATTTCATTTAATAAATACTCTTTGCTTGTTAGCGCTTCTTTTTTGGTTTTAATCGAGACAAGTGTTTTTAATTTTGATAAAAACTTATTTATCACTTCCTTTCTTTTATCGGTTACGGATTTGACGCTTTTCAGAAATTTTTTATAGTTCTCAATTGCATAGTATATATTTTTGTAAAGTCCTTTTTCGTATAATATTTTCAATTCCAGTTCTTTAACGTCCATTTTTGTATCAATATTGAATCCTTTAATTTTGTTTATACAGGTAAGCGCATCTTCAAATTTTCCCAAACTAAAATATAAATTTGCATAAGACAGTTTGTACATTTCATCCCGGTGTTCACGCCTGAGTTTCTTATAATAGGTCTCTATAAAATTTTGGAACCATTTGTGTTTTTTCAGAATCAATGAATATTTCATAATTCCGCGATAGAACTGAAAAGTTATAACGGGGCTGTCTTTTATCATCTGCAATATTTCCATGTTTATGTTTAATATTTCTTTGTCATAAAAATGTTTGTGCTTTTCATCAACTTTTTTTCGATTTATACAGTCATTAATCATTAATTCATATACGCTTTTTAACATTATTTTCGAAAATTTATGTGAATTTTTTTTGACCGCTTCCTTTAATTTTAAATACTTCCTAATATCCCTCATATCATTGAATTCTTCGAATAACAGAATAGATATTTGCAACAGGAGTTTATACTCGTTTTCTTCTTTCATTGAATTAAAGATACTTACGATATTAATACTTTTATACATTTTCTCAAAATCGTTATCAGGAGCAATATTATAATTCCTTGAAACGGAAACAATATTTCTGTAGGATGTAATAAAATTCCAGAAAAAGAAAATTATACTTAAAATCATATTTTCTTTGCAAATACCAATCATTTCATAAGTTTGATTCAGGTTTTCTTCTCCTAATTTCTTTAAAAGGTAATTATACTTAAGAACTTTTATATCGCTGAACTGAAAAAGATCTCCGATATCATTCATCTTTCCGTCATTTGCCGCTTTTTCAGTTGCATTCATCTGTTCCTCGAATAGTTTATCAAGATTTCTGAAATAGTATTGTCCCAAAAGATAATTTTCATATTCAAATTTGCTGTTGGAAATGAATTCATGTACTAAAAATTTTTTCAGAATAATTAAAAGATTTGAAAACATCCTTCTTATAACAAAATCCTTATACACACCTTTAAAATTTAAATCCTTCCACAAAGTTTCTTTCGTGCATATTTCCATTTTATCATCATTAGAAATGTAGTTTTTCAGTACTGCAAAAAATTCAGCCATTCGTTTGCTTTTTGTGAAGTACGGAGACTTGATGAACGATTCGAATTTATTTAATTCCTTTTTCGACAGAGACCTGATAATATTAATAGATTGATGTTTAAGCATAATTATATTCTTTAGATTGTTGTCCGATAAGTAAAATATTTTATTAAATATATCGGTACTATAATAATTAATAAATGCACAAAATATAATTTGAATATTATTAAGTACCTTATTATCAATATGATAAAATATTAATTATTATTTCACAATGCACATTTTGTAATATATTTCTTTTGATATATGTTTATATTATGCATAATTTTGCTAGTGAGAAATTTTTAAAATCATGAGTCCGTTAAGGAAGGTTCTTTATAAGAAAAGGTTTTGATTTCAAATTAATATTAAGAATGAAATCACATTTTAGATTTTTGCAGCGGACTGAATAATAATTCAAAAATCTTATTATAAATTTAAATGAAGTTTAAAATGAAACATTTTAATTTGTTCGCAATTTTGTGTATTATTTTAATGTTTTTTTATTCCGGTAATGTTTTTTCACAGCACGCAGTATCTCATAATTCAAAATTCCCCTTTATTGATATCTCCGGGGATAGTTGTGTCGGAACAGGCAGCGAACATCACGACAGAGGAATTTTTAACGGAGCCGGCGGCTGGAGTTCTCAAGTCACGGAAGGGCGAATTGTTCTCAAATTCACACCTTCTATCTACCCGTGGAAGTATGAAAGGTTATGTATAGCCTTTACATCGTTAATGGCGATGGCAGATTCATTACAATTTGACATTGTTATATACGACACAAGCGGTACGAGTGGAATTCCGGGTACGACACCCGTTTTTACTCTTCCGAATCAGGTAGCAAGACCAATCTCAGGTCTGCCCGAATATTCCTGGTTCTCATTTGATATTTCAGCATCGCCTCAACTGAATAACGGCTCATATTATATAGGTATTAAATATGATGCTTCTCAAGCCTCTCAGGGCGAGAAATATATATTGTTCGACTGTGACACAGCCTATTCATTATGGCCCGGATATGGATGGTCATCACAAATCGGACAATGGGCAGAAGCACAAACCGTTTGGCCATTATACAGATGCTTTGGAATGCGCACAATGGGAAGTTCGCCAAACGGAATAACGAACATCAATGCACCGATTCCGGTTAATTATAACCTGAAGCAAAATTTTCCGAATCCTTTTAATCCTGTAACCAAGATAAGTTTCGATATTCCAAAATCTGGATTGGTTACGCTGAAGGTATATAATATTCTCGGAACAGAAATTGCGACGCTCGTAAATGAAGTGAAAAATCCCGGAAGTTATCTTGTAGATTTCAACGCATCCGCTTTGTCAAGCGGTGTTTATTTCTATAAAATGGAAACCGGCGGATTCTCGGCGGTCAAGAGAATGGTACTTGTGAAATAAATCGTACGGTCCGAAACAGAATCATTTTGCCCCCGCCTGAAGGCGGGGGGTATTGAAAAGAGATTATATTTTTTACTGACTAATCACGATCATCGGAACATTGAACAGGTTTTGAATGTGTCAGGTCTAAGATCCCGAAGAATCGGAACTTTCAGTCTGACACAACAAGGAGTGCATTCGACTAAAGCCGGATTTCTATTGTTAATTTCCCCCCGCCTAAAGGCGGGGGCTATTGAGAAGAGCAATAATATTTTCATATACTAATCGCGAACTTCGAAACAAGAGACAGGTTTTGCATGTGTCAGGTCTAAGATCCCGATTCTCGGGACAAGCTCTGACACCACAGAAATTTTAATATTAAGTATTGGGTTTAATATTTCGACAAATCTATTATTCCAATTGAATACGCATTATAAATATCTGTAGATACAGGTCCGAGGCTCCCCCAAATTTTATTGTCTTTGAAAATGATATTTTCAAGAACGATTGACTTCGGATACTCAATCTTTTTAATTAGAATCTTGTTTCTGAAATCATAAATAAATAATCCGTTTACATTCGTTATATAAATAAAGTCTTTGTTTGCAGTGAACCAATAATATTCTCTGTTACCCATTAATCTCTTGCTATAATAATTAAAATCCAATGGCATTTTTTCAACTACATCGTTCTCTATTTTAATTAATTTCCCCATATTATCTAAAAGAAATATACGATTGGAATCACGAAAAGTTTTATATTCCACTCTTTGTCTGTTTGTATCAATTTCCGAATTTAAGATAGTTGTTTCACCTGATTTTACAATTAAACTTGTGCTATAAATTTTTCTATCTTTGTCGAATTCTACCCCAATGAAATATTTCAAACTATCCATTATATAGAAAAACAAATATTCTAAATATGTTTTTCCAAAAGGGTTTTCATATTCGTACAATTGATTATTTCTAAGGTAATATATATTACTTGAGGGATTACCATAATACAAATCTTCACCAACGACAAACCAAATATCATTATTGTAAATATTTAAAGAACTGATTAATCCATTTATGTTCGCATATGATCTTAAATTTAAATATTTGATCGAATCATTTTCCAATCTTACCAAATTATTATTCAAATAATCACAAAATAAAATTGTCTTTCCATCACTTAGAATATTATAAATATCGATACTCTTCTGGTTTTCCCTTAGGTAAAATCTTATTGGATTCGATTTCTCGGGAGCAAAATAAAAGTGTTTTACTCTATCGGTGCTCACATTATATTTATACACTCCTATTTGAGTTGATACCCATAAATCGCTATCAACAAAATTGAGACCCAATACTGTCTTATCTTTGAAAAATTTTGAGACCCTGCTATCCTCAAAAATCTGAGCTTGCATATTTGAGAATACCGCACAGAATAGCAGGGTTGCCAATAGAAAACACACTTTAATTTTTGAAGTTTTCATGATAATAATATTACTCTTATTAACGTTCCTGCGTAGTAACACAAAATATATAATAATTACCATCAATGAAATTCCGTATTATCGCTATAGGGGCAAGCTCGATGTGAGAGAAATGAGATGCAATATTTTCTACCAAGATGCCGCCCGCTATGCGGGCTTAAAAGAATTGACTTTCATTTACTACCAAGATGCCGCCCGCTATGCGGGCTTAAAAGAATTGACTTTCATTTACTACCAAGATGCCGCCCGGAATGCGGGCTTAAAAGAGATGACTTTCATTTACTACCAAGATGCCGCCCGCTATGCGGGCTTGAAAGAGTTGATCTTCATTGCTACCAAGATGCCGCCCGCTATGCGGGCTTGAAAGAGTTGATCTTCATTGCTACCAAGATGCCGCCCGCTATGCGGGTTTGAAAGAGTTGATCTTCTTTTCTACAAAGATGCCGCCCGGAATGCGGGCTTAAAAGAGTTGATCTTCATTGCTACCCAGATGCCGCCCGCTATGCGGGCTTGAAAGAGTTGATCTTCATTGCTACCAAGATGCCGCCCGCTATGCGGGCTCTTACTAATAATGTTCAATATAAAAATCCGTTCGTATCCGAATTATCCGTTTTTTCTGCCTGCCTGCCCTGCGTTCAGTCAGGCAGATGTGCAGTTCTAAAAGATATATTGGAATATAAAAATGTTAAACCCTTTTTAGAATTTAACATTTAAAATTTGCAATTTATAATTGTGTCTGTGGCGCTCCCAACGGGATTTCCCGATACTCGGGATGTTTTCACTTAAGTTTTAGCCAAATGAAAAAGCCTGAAAACTTTTTGTCTTCAGGCTTTATTTTTGCGCTCCCAACGGGATTTCCGCCGCGGCGGATGTTTTCAACTGAAAGAGTCTTCCATACCGGTCAATATGCTGATAATTTGCAGTGTTTAGCGTCTTTGTTGTCACCACGTTACTCTTTTTTATCCAATTATTCGAAAAAGTGCTAACGGAATTGCTAACGGAATTTGGACTAATACATTAGAAAGTGGGTTTACAAATCTCATATTTCTTTCTCTGCAATATTACGCATTATTTTTATCTATCAAAGTGGGGAAAATGCAATCCATAAAATTCACATACAAAACACATAAAAACCCGGCAACTTGAGGATACCGGGTATTTATAAATCTGTTAACTTATTTTAGGACTATACAATATTATGCTTTAAACATATACGATGCTCAAAACAGGTAATTCTATCAAATAAATCGATTCGATTAAAAGAGTATAAATTACCACTTGGAGCAACAAGCATAGAAATTAAACCGCAAATCATAGCAGATAATTTTTATATTAACGAAGCTTTATCTTCTAGTATTTTGATAACTTACCATCTTCAATATGATATTGAATATGCCGAAACTCATTTCTCAATTTCACCAGTAATTCATTTAAAACTTCGTCTTTAATATTTTTATCCACCAAAATGGAAGGAATTATCTCAAAATAAATTTTAGAAATAGACGAAGATATATGCAGTAATGCATACATAAAACTTTCAAGATTCTCATTCGGCATTGCCGATTTTGATTTTAGAATCTCTTCTAGTTCTAGATATTTTGAGTTCTGAAATTCTTCTAATTCGTTCTTCATAATTTAAATCCATTATCTTTGAGTACTTTTTTATGTATTTATTGTTGTTCTAAAAGTTCGAATCTCACGTTCGACCGAAGACGTATATTTATAATTATTTTTAACTGCATCTGAAATATGTTCAATTATATTTTCTTTATAAATAATAATCGATTCCCTAAGGGAATTCGCGCCATCTTCTACCAGCTTTTTTTCTAGTTGCGTGTACAATTTGGGGAATATTTTCCGTGTTTGACTCTAAATATTTTTCTAATCTTGAAGAAAAATCTCTCTTCCCAACCGATGTTAAAGCTAATCTTGAAAACACCACTGCATCTATAAGAACGTCTGTAGGTTGAATTTCTGCGGATACAGATGCCACAGTTTTAGCACCATAGAGATCAATTTGCTTCCAAAATACTTCACTGAGTAAGTATTCATTTTGAACGATTGAGTAACTGCCCTCGATTTTTTTTGTCTCTCTATTGACATAATATTCAGTAAAAGCATTGTAAAACTTATTTATAAACTCGGTCTGCTTCCCATCATGATCTATCAGCATCATCGGATTTCCAAGAACGTAATTGTAAGGTGTAAACTGAATATGTTTCTCAAATAACGGATCAACTGAGCCCCACCTCGCAATCCTCGTATCATAATATCTTGCACTGAAATAATCGTAACCGGTTTCGTTGTCTCTCTGCTTACCTGTGAATTTGTAATCGATATTATCGCTCTGATAACTTCTGTTTTCAAGTGGATAACCCCTTAAAACAATTTAAAATTTACAATTTGAAATTTTAAATTAAACTGAATGGTCTTTTAAGTAAAAGAACTTGTCGCCGTTTGCATTTACCTATTCTGTGTTTTCTGTGCAGACTTTCGCGCAGTTAAAATTAATCAGAATTTATCCGTAAAAAAAGCCGCTCGGTTAGGAACGGCTTCATAAAGAAATAAAAAATACAATTCTTATTATTTGCATCAATATATGATATTATGCAGCAATACGTCATTCATCCCATCCTTCTAAATCAAATCTGATGGGGTTTATATGATAAACAAAATACCCATACCCTATTATTTTATCATCAATTGTTAAACTAAAACACTCATTATCATTACTGGCTATTTTATTAAAATCGACACTATACATATTATTTGATTTTATTACCTTTTGGTAATCATTTTTATTTCTGATTTCCATAAATGAATATATTTCATCAATATCATATGGATAGCGGTTGTTTAGTTTCTTAAATTTTTCTATATGATTGAGTAAAATATAACCATTACCTCTTATTTCGCTTAAACTGTTACCCCTATTATATAATAAACAAAATGACAGAAGAAAAAGGAAAAAGACTATAACATTGACACTGAGAATGACAAGTTTTTTCTTTTTCAGCATAATAAAAATCGTAAGAACAAATAATGCACAGATTATAAAAAAGATTATAACTAATGCAATATTTTGTCTGCTATCATAAATAGAAAGCGAAATTGGATTATATATTATTTCCATGTTTTATTTTGTAATCAACTCTTTTGAATGATCTTTGGAATCAATACCATAAAACGGTTTTGTAAATAGAAAATCAGGAACAGGTCATTTCATTAGTTCCGGCGAATCTGCTTTTTCCTGAATATAAAAGTTTTGAAATATATAAGAAATTCAATCAAAAGAGATTCTGTATTATCCGTTTTTCTGTGTGCGATTCTTATTATTTACAATAATATAAAAATGTTAAACCCTTTTCAGAGTTTAACATTTACAAATCTAAATATTAAACATTGAAGATTGACGATTGTTGTTGCGCTCGCAAACTTTTCCCTAAAGTTTTGTGCCGGGAAAAATTGAACATTGAAGTTTGAAGATTGAAGATTGACTATGAGTTGCCCTGCTTTAAACCATTTTTCGAAAAAGTGCTAACGGATTTGCCGACGGAATTTTTTACAATAATATTGAAAAACGAAGAATATAAAATCAGTTTTTCTCACTGCAATAATACGTTTTATTATTGTCTGCCAAAGTGGGCAAAGTGTAATCAATTAAATTTACAAACATATTTCAATAAAAAACCCGGCAACTTTTACTGCCGGGTATTTATAAATCTATTAGATTATTTTAGATATATAAAAAGATATTTAGAATCTAAGAAACACGAAATCCGGGAATAGAGTAGTATTTCCATAGCAACGGTTAGATCGACATAAAGCGACATTATACTTCTTCCAATAATCCAAATTCCAAAATCCACAAAAATAATTACCTCCAAAATCAGGCTTAAAAACATTTGTAATTTCTTCTTTATCTACAGAGTATTCAGTTATACCTTTTGTATTTGTAAAGTATATTTTACCTTCACTTTCAAATAATGATAAATTAAAGAAAATTTTAGACGAATCTCCTACGATTTGTTTTTTAATTCTTTGTGGTAACAATAAAAGATATTTTTCAGAATTCATAAAATAATTATTAGTACCGTTACTATACGTATTCCAAAAAGCTGTTTTCCCTAAATCCAACTCAAATTTATCTATAATATTATAAGAATGATCAACCTGGAATATTGAATCGGAAGTATAGAATTTGAAATATCTATAATTAGAATCAATTGCGATTATGCTAGAATATTTTAATTCTTTTAGAGAACTATTATTTACTTCATTCAATTTGCCGTTTTTATATTCATAAATTGCATTTACGGATTCATCTGAATTTTTGTATCTCTTTGACGCTTCAATAATTAAACAGTTTTCCTTATTATCCGGGAATATTTCTATTACTTTAGAATCATAATCTTTTTTTTCAGGAATTTCTATCAAAACAATATTATCGTTATCTATCATGAAAATATCCCGCGACCATAGAGATTTAAAAAGGAATATTTTATCATCAAGCGATACGATATCAAAATTATATTTGTTAAAATCTTTATTGGATAATGAGTTTTCCTTTTCGATTTTTCTGGTATCAAAATTAAAGGAAAATACCTCGTATTCCGAAGGTGATTTGCATATTATTAACTTTCCACTATAAGTAACACAAACTAAATCATTGTTTCTAAAACATTCACTCGAAACATTTTCTTGATTTAATTTTTTAGTTAAATCATTTTCAAAAAAAACCTGAGCACGTATTTTTTCTGAATTAAATATCGATATCAACAAAAAAAGTCCCAAAACCAGGAATTTATTAAAGGGAATCCTTATAATCTTCAAGTCTTTCTTTGAGTCCCTAATATGTCTCGTTTGTGATTTTTCCATTTTTTTACTTTTTAATTGCTCTATTTTATGATTTATGTTACTCTCCCCTTGTTAACGATCCTTCGTAGTAACACAAAATATATAATAATTTCCATCAATGAAATTCTGTATTATCGCTATAGTAGTACGTTTGGTGTTAGAGAAATGAGATGCAATATTTTCTATCTAGATGCCGCCCGCTATGCGGGCTCAAAAGAGTTGATCTTCTTTTCTACAAAGATGCCGCCCGCTATGCGGGCTCAAAAGGTTTGACTTTCATTTACTACCAAGATGCCGCCCGCTATGCGGGCTCAAAAGAAATGACTTTCATTTACTACCAAGATGCCGCCCGCTATGCGGGCTTTAAAGAATTGACTTTCATTTACTACCAAGATACCGCCCGCTATGCGGGCTTAAAAGAAATGACTTTCATTTACTACCAAGATACCGCCCGCTATGCGGGCTTAAAAGAAATGACTTTCATTTACTACCAAGATGCCGCCCGCTCGGTGGGTTCAATAGAATTATGTTCAATATAATAAATCCATTTGTATCCGTATTATCTTTTTTTTCTGCCTGTCTGCCCTGCGTTCAGTCAGGCAGGTGTGCAGTTCTAAAAGATATATTGGCAAAAAAAGTTAAACCCTTTTTAGAATTTAACATTTAAAATTTACAATTTATAATTGTGTCTGTGGCGCTCCCAACGGGATTTCCCGATACTCGGGATGTTTTCACTTAAGTTTTAACCAAATGAAAAAGCCTGAAAACTTTTTGTCTTCAGGCTTTATTTTTGCGCTCCCAACGGGATTTCCGCCGCGGCGGATGTTTTCACTTAATAAAAGTTTAAATCAAATGAAAAAGCCTGAAAACTTTTTGTCTTCAGGCTTTATTTTTGCGCTCCCAACGGGATTTCCGCCGCGGCGGATGTTTTCACTTAAGTTTTAACCAAATGAAAAAGCCTGAAAACTTTTTGTCTTCAGGCTTTATTTTTGCGCTCCCAACGGGATTTCCGCCGCGGCGGATGTTTTCACTTAAGTTTTAACCAAATGAAAAAGCCTGAAAACTTTTTGTCTTCAGGCTTTATTTTTGCGCTCCCAACGGGATTCGAACCCGTGTTTTCACTGTGAAAGAGTGATGACCTAACCCCTAGTCGATGGGAGCTAAAATCTATAAGCATGTAATATATCGAATATTAGATTTTCTTTCAAGGCACTTTTTCAATTAGTAATTAATAATCAGTAGTGTCCCGTTAGAAATCAAATAAAAACAATTATTTATTTACGGTATCGACCATATTACCGGGGGTTGTTTTTGTAAACAATTCATTTAACAGTAACTTGCTAAAAATATTAACACTTAAAAC
>JAQTLX010000024.1 GCA_028714695.1 Ignavibacteria bacterium
GAAAGAAAGAGAAATCAAAACTTCTGCCACGGATAAGCACGAATTTCACGAACAAAGAGCATGTTCCATATCCCGCGGGAAAGAGCGAAAAAAAGATAGAACAACCCCTCTGCCACAGATTAGCACGAATTTCAAGAACAAAGAGCATGTTCCATATCCCGCGGGAAAGAGCGAAAAAAGTGATAAAACAAAACCTCTGCCACAGATTAGCACGAATTTCAAGAACAAAGAGCATGTTCCATATCCCGCGGGAAAGAGCGAAAAAAAGATAGAACAACCCCTCTGCCACAGATTAGCATAAATTTCACGAACAAAGAGCATGTTCCATATCCCGCGGGAAAGTACGGAAAAAAAGATAGAACAAAACTTCAGCCACGGATTAGCACGAATTTCAAGAACAAAGAGCATGTTCCATATCCCGCGGGAAAGAATGAAAAAAAGATAGAGCAAAACTTCAGCCACAGATTAGCACGAATTTCAAGAACAAAGAACATGTTCCATATCCCGCGGGAAAGAGCGGAAAGAAAAATAGAGCAAAACTTCTACCACCCGCCTCACCTCACCTCACCTCACCACGGCGAGCCTGCGGCACGGCGAGCCTGCGGTCGCGGGAAAGAGCGTAAAAAAGAGAGAACAAAACGTCCTGTCACGGAATAAAAAAAGGGACCGCCTAGGGTGTACGGTCCCATTTGTAGTGGTGTTGAAGGTGATATATTAATCAAATATTTTTTCGAGGTCCTGGTATTTGGAATGCATTGTGTCCACTGCTTTATCAATAACAGCGGAGTCGTTTGAAGCAAGGGCTTCTTTCAATGCCTTTGTTTTTTCCACGAGTTCGGATGCGGTTTTCATGAATACTTCCGTCTTGCTTTCGAGTCTTTTCGAAAGTTTAGTTGTTGTGCATGCTTCCGCTTTTGAAATAAGATCGTCGATTACTGTTTTAATGGAGGCATAATCCTTTGCGGGATAGTATTTGTGGTAAATCACATACAGTACTTTATGATATTCGTCTACTTCTTTGTTAACGGGTCTAAGAACGCGAACCATCATTTCAAAATTCGAGTGAAGCTGCTCTGCCGCATCGAGCATCTTTTGGTCGTCATTGCCGGCCGCCGCGATATAATAATTTTCCACGGATGAATTGAGCGCTTTCAATCCGTCTTTCCATTTGCTTTCTTTGTCTCTCAGAATTCCCGGTAACGCGGCGTTATTAATTTTTTCCATATACGGTTTTATTTTTTCAACCATATCTTTTAACGCTTTAATGTCTTTTGCGGGATATGCTTCATGCCAGATTACATAAATCACATCGTGAAAGGCAACGAGTTCGGGAACTGACGATGTTGTTTCGGTTGAATCAACCTTTGACTGCGCGAACAGCCCTGTAAATGACAGAAAGACAAAGAAAGCAAGTGTAAAAAAAAGTTTTCTCATGAAAATAAGTACCCCTTATATTAAGTTAATGAATGTAATCGTACGACAATTTTGTCGAAATTCAACAATTTTGACGAATTTAAATTCCGAATTTTTATCTTTTTATATCTTTGCCAAAGTAACATTCCCGGTCAGTCATAAGACCGCGATGTCTGTAGTTATTCCATTTTCCGTTACACTTCCCGCAATCGGGAGGAACGTAATCAGGGTTCGCATCATGCATATTATTATAATAGTTACAGTTTATGGTATCGCATTTTAATGAGGGGCCGGCGGTTTTGTTATCCCTTTGCACAGCCCCGTTACCCGAAATTATTGAATATTCCGAGCAGGCTAATAATAATAAACTCAACGCGAAAAAGAGAACTATGTATTTGGCTTTTGATATCATTGATTATAATAGAGCAAGATTGGTGCCAGAAGAACAGAATCTAGAATCTAGGATCTAGAATCTAGAAGCAAGAAAACAGTGTGATTTGTACTTGGTGCGGGGTGCGGGGTGCGTGGTGCTTGGTGCGGGGTGCTTGGTGCGGGGTGTTTGGTGCATGGTGCTTGGCGCATGGTGTTTGGTGCATGGTGCTTGGTGCATAGTGCTTGGTGGTTACACACAAATTTAGGATATACAAGGATGTATTTACTACGTGATATGAACTATAAGAAGAAATAAATTGTAACATATATTGAATAATGAATCACAATTAATTGCGTTGATAAATTAATGAATTAGTGCTTACATTTACTCATATTTACTCAAATTAATTGGAAAATAATGCCTCGATATCATTATTTTTTGAGATTCACTTGACAAACAAAAATAAATATATTATTTTTGAATAACGATTCATTATTCATTTTACAATTTTAATTAATAGAATCATGAGAAAAAAAGAAGGAAACAAAGAAGAGGACATTTTAAAGGCGGCAATCGAGGTGTTTGCTCAGGCGGGTTTTTACGATGCAAAGATTTCAAAGATAGCCGAACTTGCGAATGTTTCAATCGGCAGCATCTATGTTTACTATCAGAACAAAGATGACATCATTTACAAAATTTTCGATAAACTCTGGGGTTCTTTATATCATAATCTTGAAGCGCTTGTTAACCGCTCCGATCTATCAATGGTCGAAAAATACGATGCGATGATTGACATGATATTCGACACTTTCACGGAAAATTCTTCTACAGCAATAGTAATTGCACACGAACAGCAGAGGCTTCTGCTCAGGAACAAGGAAAGTTTCACACCTTATTACGACAAATTCATCGACCTTGGTGAAAGGATAGTGAGGGAAGGTGTTAAAAAGAAAATATTCAATCCTAATATAGACACAAATATTTTCCGTCATTTCCTGCTTGGAGCATTCAGGGATTTAATAAACTCATGGGCGACTTCGCCTGAGGAGTTCCAGTTGAATTCCGTAAGAAGAAACATAAAGTTTTTATCCAAGTACGGTATATTAATTCACAACCAATAATTTTCAAAATTTGATTTACGATGAATAGTTCAAGAATAAAAATTTTAGCGGCAATTTTTCTGATATGCGGTTCCGTTTATTCCCAGCCAGTAACGCTCAGGCAAGCAATCAACATAGCGCTTGACAGGAGCGACAAGGTAAAACAATATACGGAAAGAGTAGAGCAGAAAAAGAGCGCTTACAAAGAATCAAAGGGAAATTTTCTCCCTAACATAAACCTGACGGGCGGATTCAATCACATGGACGACAATCTGATGATTGACCTTGACCCGATAAGGCAGGCTATGATTAAGATTCAGGCGGGCAACCAGGTTGAGTTCGCAAATGTTTACAACCTGTTACAGAGCGGCGTACCGCTTACCGCGCAGCAGAGGGCTGCATTATACGGCACGTATTCAAGTTCGCTCAGCAAGATGATTCCGTTGTTTCAGGACCAGTTGAAGAAACAGGATTACTGGACGACTACAATAACGGGCATGCAGCCGTTGTTCATGGGCGGCAAACTTCTTTCTGCAAAAAACATTGCCGAACAGGATAAAGAACTTGCAGAGTCCGAATTAGCGAAGACAAAGAACGAGGTAACTTCCGATGTGATTTCGAACTATCTGAATGTAGTTCTGATACAGAACGTTGTTAAAGTACGCGAAGACATTCTTAACGGAATGATAAAGCACAGAAACGACGCGAAGAGGATTTTTGAAGAGGGTGTAATCGCCAAGAACCAGTATCTTCGTTCCGAGGTTGCGGTAGCAGACGCGGAAAGAAATCTTTCCGACGAGCAAAACAGGCTAAGTCTTGCAATCATTGCATTCAGAAACGCGCTGGGTTACAAAAACAACGAACCCGTTGAAGTTGACGATACGCTTGTATTTAAATCCATAAGCGATTCATTAAAATCGTTCAAGGAAAGCGCATATCTCAACCAGCCTGTTTTTAAAATGATTGACATTAAGAAGGAACAGATATCCGATAAATATAAAATCGACCGTTCCGAATTCCTTCCAAAATTTTATCTTTTCGGAAAATACGAACTGATTGACAAATACCTTTCCGCGCTGGAGCCCAAGTGGGTAATAGGCGTTCAGGGAAGCATCAATCTTTTCAACGGATTCAAGGACTATCAGAAACTCGAACAGACAAAGCACACAAGCAAAGAGATAGATTACATCGAAGCGGATACAAGGAGCAAGATAGACCTTCTAATTGAAAAGAATTACAGGGATATGCAGAACTCCGTTGTGCGGTACAACAAACTCGAGGCAAGCATAAATCTCGCGGATGAGAATTTCAGGCTTACATCGGGAAGATTCCAGACGGGGCTCAGCACAACACTTGACGTTATTGACGCGCAACTTGTGCTTGAAAAAAATTCAATTGAAAGAAAAATCACATTATACGATTACTATAAATCTATTAACGAACTATATCTAACATCGGGAACGCCGATGAATTTCCTAAAAATATGGTATAAGGAGTCTAATTAATGACAAATTTTAAAAAGATTTTAATTATAGCGGTACCGGTAATATTAATAATAATTTCAATCACGGTCCTTTTGAGCAGGGCAAATAAACCCGAAGAAGTTTATATAACCGGTATTGTGGAAGCGACACACGTGGATGTATCTTCGAAAGTTGCCGGGAGGATTGACAGCGTACTGGTGAAAGAAGGCGAGCAGGTTTTCAAAGGGCAGATAGTGGCTACGATAATAAGCAAAGAACTCGACGCGAAACTGGAACAGACAAAATCCATTATGGAAGCGGCTTATCAGAAACTGCAGATGGCAGTAAACGGAGCGCGTCCGGAAGAGAAGGAAATGGCAGAAAGGCTTTACATGCAGTCGAAACATCAGTTGGAACTCGCAGAGAACACATACAACAGGATAATTAAGTTATACCGTGACAGTTTAATTTCGGCACAGGAAAAGGACCAGGTAGAATTCCAGTACAAAGCGGCAAACGAACAGATGGAGACTGCAAAGGCAAAATACGAACTCGTGCTCAAGGGTGCAAGAAACGAAGAGATACTAATGGCGGATGCAAGTTACAGGCAGTCTGAGAACGCATACAGGGAAGTGCTTGCATACAAGGAAGAACTCACGATAGTAAGCCCGCTGCACGGGGAAATAAGCAAGAGGATTGTCGACCCGGGCGAAATTGTTTCGGCAGGATATCCCGTTTTCACGGTTACGGATTTAAGCGACGAATGGGTGATATTGCAGATAAGGGAAGACCAGATGTCGAAGATAAAGAAAGACGCGGTATTGAAGGCAAAGATTCCGGCGCTTGGAAACGGCGAATATGAGTTTGTTGTTTCTTATATTTCTCCGGTCGGTGATTACGCCACATGGAAACCGACAAACCAGAAAGGCGAATTTGATTTAAAGACTTTCGAAATACGTCTGAGAGCAAAATCCGAAATTCAGAGTCTCAGACCCGGCATGACCGTAAACGTAAAACTTAATTAAGAAACGAAACTGTTAAAATCCGAGCAATGAAAGAAATTATTAATGTCACGAAAAGGGAATTCGAAAGAATAGCAAGTTCGAAGTTTTATGTGTTCATGCTTTTAATACTTCCCGTATTTTTATTTTCGTTTCTCTCATACGTATATAAGACGGGCGTTCTGAGGGAAGTGCCTGTAGCGGTATGCGATTACGACAACAGCGAACTTTCAAGAACTTACATAAATTTCATAGAGTCGACCGGTTCGATGAAAATCATAAAGCATGTCGCGACCGAAGATGACCTTAAGAAAGAATTTCTTAACGGAAATGTTTATGCTTCGTTTGTAATTCCTTACAACTTTGAAAGGGACGCGAAATCGGGCAAAGGCACATCGGTAATCGTTTACAACAACACGACAAATCTTATAACGGGAAACACCGTACTTAAGGACGCCACAACGTTCACGAAAACGTTTTCGGGAGGCGTGCTGCTTAAGAAGATTCGTTCAAAAGGCGCAGTGGAAGAGCAGGCAATGAACCTTATCAACGCCGTAAAAATAGACAGCCGTCCTATGTACAATCCGAATTATAATTACCTTAACTATCTGATTCCGGGGCTTGTGCCTGTAATGATGCAGATGGCAATAATGCTTCTGGCGGCTATAATAATAAGTTCGGAATTCGCGAACAGAACATTCGACGACCTTATGAAAACCGCAGGGAACAAGGTATACGCCGTGTTTATAGGCAAATCGATTCCTTACCTGCTTATAAATTCGGCAACTGCGCTTCTCATACCCGGAATATTGTTTCCATTCTTTAAGGTTGATATTACGGGTTCGGTAACAGGAGCGCTTTTTCTGTTCGTGCTTTTTTCTACGGCATCGTTTTTCTTCGGTATGATGATTTCGACGCTTTCGAAAAATTATTTGTTCACGACTGAAATTTCTTTGTTTTTAAATACGCCTGCGTTCATATTCAGCGGATTTATTTATCCGTTGTGGGCAATGCCCGCACCGCACGTGTGGTTTGCGCAGTTGATGCCGTTCACGCATTTCATTGATGCATACCTTAAAGTCGGAGTGATGGGTTCTTCGATTTCCGGCGTTATGCCTGAAGTTATAAGGTTGTCATTATTCGTTGTTATTTCAATTGCGGTAACTTTTATAATTCTTTTATTAAGAAAGCGCGGCATGAATAAAATTTCTGCCGGACAAATTTCCGGGGAGGCGACTGACAATGTTTAAGAATATAATGAAATTATTTTGGAGAGAGGTTTCAATCGTCGTAAAGGACAGGGATGTTTTTACTTTGATAATCATCGTTCCCGTTTTTTATGCATTTATCTACGGTTCGCTTTACTTCAACAAGACCGAGCAGAAGGTACCCGTGATGGTTGTGGACATGGACCGTTCGGAATTTTCATCCGAATTTATAAAAAGGATGAACTCGAGCCAGTTATTGAACGTGATATCGGTTTCGGGCGATATGGACGCGGCGAAGAAAGAAATGCTTTCAATGAAGGTACACGGGATAATATACATTCCTCACGGAGCGGAAGTAGATTTGAAAATGAAAAAGTCCATAAACATTACAGCGTATCTTAATACAACAAGGTTCCTTGTTTCGAACGACATAAACAAAGCCGTCAATGAGGTAGCGGGTTCATTCAACGACGAAACAAAGAAAGTTTATCTGCAGTCGCTGGGATACAATTCGCGTGAAGCGGAAACGTTAATCGAGCCGGTTAAAAACGATTTGAGGGCAATGTTCAACAACGAAGAAACATACGGTGATTATTTAATTCCCGGGCTGCTCGCTCTGATTCTTCACCAGACACTGTTAATAGGGCTATCGGAATGCATTGCAAGGGAACGAGAATTCAGGCTTGTAGGGGAAATAAAATCAATGTCGGGAGGCGATGCGTTTTCAGCATTGACGGGAAAAACGCTCTTCTATTTTCTTCTGTTCGCGTCGTATTCTCTTTTCTTTTTCACGGTAACTTTTTCTATATTCAAAATCAGGCTTGACGGCAGCGTGCCGGCTCTGATATTAATTACATCTTTGCTTATACTCTCGGCAATATTCATGTCTATATTTGTTTCTTCGTTCTTTAAGAGAAAATTTGTCGCGATGATAATAATCGCGTTTACTTCATATCCGCTTTTCTTCATATCGGGATATGTATTCCCTTCTTACGCACTGCCCGTTTCATTGCAGTATCTTTCGAAAATATTCGCTACAACACCGTACCTGAGCGCTTTTAACAGGATAACACAGTTAGGCGCGGGATTGGAGAACATAAAGAAAGAATTATTGAGTCTGGCGATAATAACGTCTGCGATGTTTATTCTTGCGTGGCTGAGGATAAAATATTTATTTAAGAAAGAAGTATAAATTATTTTTGAGGCGGGGGCGGAGTTTTCTCTTTTGGATTCAGCATCTCGCCGTTTACATTCTTTTCCTCACCGTTGTTTTTTGACTCGCCTGACGGGTCTTTCGGGAGATTGTTTTGTTCGGGATTGACAGATGTTGAATCGGATTTTATTACGGGATTTATAATACCCGTAGAGTCCATCTGCAATTTAAGAGAATCCGTCAGAAGTTTTGTTGTATCGGAAAGATTTTTTTTCAGCGAATCTTTTGCTGCCAGAGAATCTTTCGCGGCATCTTCGCTTTTTTTCTTAAGATCATCAAAGAATGCAAGCGTTGAAGAAACGGAAAGAGCATATTCGGAAGCCGGGTAGTCGGTTTTCAGTCTTGTATAATATTTAAGCGCGCTGTCCTTATTGGGATAAACATTTTCATATACCCAGCCGAGAGAATAAACTGCTTTAGGAACGAGCGGGCTTTCGGGATATTTTGTTATTGCTTCTGTTAAAAGCGAAATCATTTTATCGGGTTTGCCTGAAATATAAAGTTTGCCTGCCTGTGTAACGAGTGAATCCGCGGCATCGTACGATTGTTCGACAGTAGGAAGACCGAGGAGTTTTCTCGATTCGTTTGCATAAACCGTTTTCGGATATTCTTTTATAACCTTATTAAAATATTCCGATGCCTTCGTATTGTCGCCCTGCGATTTATAAATCGTACCGAGATAGAATTCCGCTTTGCTAAGCCAGTCAGGGTTTTTATAATTCTCTATGATTTTGTTCAGATAGAAAATAGACGAGTCAGCATGGTCAAGGTCGTAATAAAACATTTCGGCAAGTTCGAAGTAAGCGTTCATCTTGCTGCTTTCCTTCACCGCTCTGAGCGAATCCTGATTTACAACAGGGGCTTTAATTGTATCCTGACCTTCTTTTTTATGAACAATCGACGTATCTTTGGGGAGATGAAGGCTGTCTTTAAACTCTTTGTTAAGAACAACCGACGTGTCTTTCGGCAAAAGAAGACTATCTTTCGTTTCCTTGTTAAGCACAACTGTTGTGTCTTTGCTTTCCGGAACGCTGTCCCTGCCTGAATAGCCGCCGCCTTTAGGCGGCTGATTTCCGCCTTTGACAGGGTCGGTGTTTTCTTTTCTCAGTCCTTTGTTTTGCTTTTCGAGATAATCTTTTTTGTATTTATCGAGGTCGGGTTCTTCCGCAGGTATATCTATTTTCGTAGTATCGTGAATAACTGCAAGGTTCTTGAAATAATTATCCAGAACATCGGTTTTCTTTTTCGTTTCGTTGTAATAATCCAAATTCGAACTGAGTTCAATTGCTTTTTTATATGATACAAGCGACTTGAGATAGTCCTTTTTTATTTTTTCATAATACACGCCAAGTTGGTAATAAGATTCGGCAACGGCTTTTCCGCTTGAATATTTTACAATTATGTCGAAATATTTCTGTCTGGCATCTGTATAATCATGCGACGCAAAATCCTTGTTCGCAATTTCGAGTTCCGCAAGTTGTTCAAAGTCGGGATAGTCAATATATTTTTTTCTGAGTCTGTTAAGAATCTCCATTGATTCATTGTGCCGGTTAAGGCGCGCGAGACACTTTGCTTCGTTTAGTTTTGCATAGAACTCAAGGTCAAAATTCGAAGTGTTCTTATAAACTTTTTCGTATTCTATCGGTGCTTTTTCGGGATTACTCGTGGAGTATAATTTTGCAAGCACGAACTGGCGCTCTGCCTTCGTTTCTTTATCTTTAGTTAGGTTAATTGAATTGTTAAATAATGTATCGGCGTCGGAAAAGTTTTTCAGACTAAGGTTAAAAATTGCGAGTTCCTGATATATTTCGGCTTTTATCTCGTCTTTTTTTGTAGTATTAAGAAGGTTTTTCAGAATTGCTTCGCCTTCCGTGTTTTTCCCGAGTTTGAATTTTGTTTTGCCGAGATAAAGAAGCGCTTCATCGGAAAGATCGCTCTTCGTCAGTTTTGAAAGAAATTCATTAAACTTTCTTTCCGCCTGAAGGTAATCTACGGAATAAAAATACGAAAGCCCAACGAGAAGCACTGCGTCATCAAAATATTTTGTATTCTTGTTATATTGAATTATCTTGGAGCAGCGCTCTATAACCTTTGTGAATTTGTCTTTTGTGGACTGCATAACGGGCGGAGTGATATTCAGCGAATCGAGACGTCTGTTGTATGTGGCTATAGTGCTCGTCTTGTACTCCTTTAACGCATCATCGAAATCTTCGTTCGCAGAAAACAACTTGTTAAAATATGTACCGAAAGATTCCGACCTGTTCCCCATAAACATAAATGACGTAAAATCCTGATAGTTATAATCAAGCGACACGTCATAATCCGGGTCGGGTTCCTCCGTGCCAGAAACAAAATCCTTCGACATTGTTCTGTGCGTCACATAATCGCAACTGCTGACAGCGAGACTAAAAATAACTACAGCCGCCAGAATCAGAGTAAAATTCAGAGTGCGATTCAGAGTATATAATAACTTCCTCATAATTCTAAATTATTTCTATTTTAGCCCTTAATCAAGCCATTTTATCTCTTTTGTTTGGATTTGGGAAATGGGCGAATGGGGTGTATTGTTTGTCATCCCGAATGCAGAAGGCTCGCTGCAGCGAGTTTTTATCAGGGATGACAACGGGGGCGGGCTCGTTATGTGGATCCCCGATAAGAGCGCTCGGGGATGACAATCTTAAAGATTTCGTTTTTCGATTAATCCTTTATCATTCCCAAATTCCACCATTTCCCATATCCCCAATAACCATTTCCCATATCCCCAATAACCATTTTCCATATCCCCAATAACCATTTCCCATATCCCCAATAACCATTTTCCATATCCCCAATAACCATTTCCCATATCCCCAATAACCATTTTCCATTCTTCCAATTACCATTTTCTATTCATCCGCTTCTCTTAATGAATTGAAACTCAGGGGGGTTAAATTTATATTTATGCGATATGAAAAATAAAACAAAAGATATTTTGGACGATTATATGAACGATATCCCGGATGGCGAATCAAATGAAACAGAGATGGTAACACACCGCAATCCTGATTTAAATGATATCCCGAACAGATTACCTGTTTTGCCCCTAAAAGATATTGTGATATTTCCGTATATGATTTACCCAATTCTGGCTGGAAGGGAATCGTCGATAAAAGCGATTAATGCCGCGTTCGAAACCGAACACAAATATATTCTGCTGGTCACGCAGAAAGACGCTTCAATAGAAGAAACGACAACCGAAAACCTTTTCAAAACGGGAACAGTTGCAAAGATTCTTCAGATTATGCGCCTGCCGAACGGGCTCATAAAAATCCTTATCGACGGGCTTGTAAGCGCGAATGTTTCGGAATATATCGCGACAGATTATATAAGCGCCGAATTAAAAATAGTGAAAGACCTGCCCGGCAGGGAAACAGAACTGAAAATTATAGTTGAGAAAGCAACGAACCTTTTTGCGGATTACGTAAAACTTAATCCTTCGCTTACAAAAGATATTTTTTCGGGTTACGAAGGCATTCCGGAATACGACAGGAAATTATATTATATAGCGTCAAGTCTTACGGTAGATATAAACGCGAAACAGAATCTTCTTGAAATGAGAAGTCTGTACGACAAATATCTCGGATTAATAGGATTGCTCGTTGCAGAACTTCAGATACTAAATATCGAAAGGGAAATAGACGCGAAAGTTCAGGCGTCGATGCAGAAGAACCAGAGAAAATTCATAGTTCAGGAACAGATTAAAATTCTTCAGGACGAACTCGGTGACAGCGCCGAACTTGACCCTGACCTCATTAAACTGAAGAAGGCAATAGAAGAATCGGGAATGCCTGATGCGATTAAGGAAAAGGCAATGGAGGAGTTTGAGAAAATCAAGAAAACGAATCCGATGTCGCCCGATTTCAGCGTATCAAGAAATTATCTTGAATGGATGACGTCAGTGCCGTGGAATAAATTCACGGAAGATAATTTCGATCTGAACAACGCGAAGAGAATTCTGGACGAAGACCACTACGGACTTGAGAAACCGAAGGATAGGATTCTTGAACTGCTTGCGGTACTGAAACTACTCAAAGATAAAAACATTACAAAACCTCCGAAAGGACAGATATTGTGTTTCGTGGGACCTCCGGGAGTCGGAAAAACTTCGCTCGGCAAATCAATCGCAAGGGCGCTTAACAGAAAATTCGCGAGACTCTCGGTAGGCGGAGTGAAAGATGAAGCCGAAATCCGCGGGCACAGAAGAACTTACATAGGCTCGATGCCGGGCAGGATTATTCAGGCGATGAAGAAAGCGGGTACTTCGAATCCCGTTATTCTTATTGACGAAATAGATAAAATGGGAAATGATTTTAGAGGCGACCCCGCGTCGGCTATGCTTGAGGTTCTCGACCCCGAGCAGAACAATTCATTTAACGACCACTATCTTGATATAGATTATGATTTATCGAATGTGCTTTTCATAACAACGGCAAACGTACAGTACAACATAGCGCTCGCGCTTCAGGACAGAATGGAAATTATTGAGATGAGGTCGTATCTCGATTTTGAAAAAACACAGATTGCACAAAGGCATATACTCACAAAAGAACTTATCGAGCACGGACTCGATAAAGACGAAGTGAAATTTCCCGACGAAGTTATTCAGAAAGTAATAAGAGAATACACACGCGAGGCCGGTGTAAGAAATCTCGAAAGGGAACTAACTTCAATTATCAGAAAAGTCGCGAAAGACAAACTTTCAAACGGAAGCAGAAAAAAGAAAGTAACGATTACTCCGGAACTCGTCGAAAAATATCTCGGCGTTCCAAAGTTTGAGGACATTGATACAAAGAAAGAAGTAGAAACAAAGATTGGCTCCGTATACGGTTTAGCCTGGACATCAATGGGCGGCGATATACTCACAATCGAAGTAACGGTAATGAAAGGCACGGGGAAAATCACTCTGACGGGCAAACTCGGCGATGTAATGAAAGAATCGGCAATAGCGGGACTTTCGTACATAAAGTCGAATTCAAAGCAATTCGGAATTCCCGAAAACTTCTTTAAGGATAAGGAAATTCACATACACGTTCCCGAAGGCGCCATACCCAAAGACGGGCCGTCCGCGGGAATAACAATGATAATGGGCATGCTTTCAGCCATTACAAAATCGCCCATAAAAACCGATATTGCAATGACGGGAGAAATAACGCTCAGAGGAAATATACTTCCTATCGGCGGGCTGAACGAAAAACTGCTCGCGGCCGTAAGGAGCGGAATAAAGAGAGTTCTTATTCCGAGGGACAACGAAAAGAATTTAATTGAAATTCCGAAAGACATAACTTCCAAACTGGAGATAATTCCTCTCGCGAAAGTAGAAGACGGAATTCAGTACGTTTTCGGAAAGAAAAAAATCAGTTTCAAAAAGAAATAGCATATTATAAATAATGTCTGAACCAAAGTTTAAAGTATCGGCGTTAAAATTCAGGCCGCAGAGATTCAGCGAAGTAGTTTCGCAGGAATTCGTCTCGACCACGCTTAAGAACGCCATATTGAACAAGAAGATAGCGCATTCATATTTATTCAGTGGACCGAGAGGCGTTGGGAAAACGACACTTGCAAGAATTTTCGCAAAAGCGATTAACTGTCAAAACCAGAAAGACGGCGAGCCCTGCAACGAATGCGAAAACTGCAGCGAAATAACGCGCGGAGTGCATCCGGACGTATTCGAACTCGATGCCGCTTCGAACAGAGGCATAGACGACGTTCGCGCGATTCAGGACGCCGCGAAATATTTTCCGCTCAAGGCAACATATAAGTTTTTCATAGTTGACGAAGTACACATGCTTACGATTCAGGCATTCAACGCACTGCTTAAGATTCTTGAAGAGCCGCCCGAGTATCTTATTTTCATTCTAGCGACCACGAATCCGGAAAAGATACCGGCGACAATCACGAGCAGATGCCAGAGATTCGCATTGCACAGGCTTAAAATTAAAGAAATATCCGAGCAGTTGAAATTTGTCGCGAAGGAACAGAAGGTTAAAATTGACGATGAATCCCTTTTTCTGATTTCGAAACTCGGCGACGGGGCATTGCGCGACGCGCTTGGCATTTTTGATATGGCGGTTTCGTTCTGCGGCGACAATATAGATTATAAATCACTGAAAGAATTTCTTAACCTGCCCGATAAGGAAATTTATTTTCTTACGTCACAGCATATAGCGGGCGGCGATTTGAAAAATGCAATTTCGTATTTCAACGAACTCGAAGAAAACGGACTGGATATAATAACTTTCTATAACGGGATAACGGACCATTACAGAAATCTGCTGATAATAAAGACAACCGATAACGTCGAACTGCTCGACGAATCCGATATAACAAAAGCAAAATACCGTGAAGAGGCAAAAACATACTCATCCGACCAGATTCAGAGGATTCTGAAGGTACTTATAGAATCGGAGTCGAGATTTAAATACTCTTCAAATCAGAAAATTCTCATGGAGTCCATGCTTGCCGAACTCTGCAGGATAAACAGGGAGATTGTCGATTTATCCGAACTTATTTCGGGACTTGAAGCATTAAAAAAAAAATCCCAGACCTGACGTATGAAGTCAGCAAGCCTGTCTTTATGCCTGCCGTAAAAGCGGAAAAGGAAGAAAGCAGCATTATCGTTGCATTAAAAGAATTGTTTAACATCGAAGAATACAGGTCTCAATAATGAAGACACTTAACATAAAAAAGAACTTTCTCGCAATAGAGGATGAATATTCAAATTACAACGATTCAAAAGTTGTAATGCTCCCCGTTCCATACGAAGCAACCACTTCTTACGGAAAAGGTACGGGCAAGGGACCCGAAGCGATTTATAATGCTTCGCACTACGTTGAATTCTTCGACGAAGAACTTAACCGCGAATTTTGCTTTGAACACGGCATCGCTTCACTGCCTTCGCTTGATTTGAAAAAATTAACGGGAAAGAAAGCAATCGATTTTATTTACAAAAACGTAAAGAAGTTAATCGACGACAAAAAATTTGTTGTAACTCTCGGAGGCGAGCATACGCTTTCAACGGCGCCTATCAAGGCACACTTCGATTCATATAAGAATATGTCAGTGCTTCATTTCGATGCTCATTCCGACTTAAGGGATGAATACGAAGGCACGGGATATTCTCACGCGTGCTTCTGTTCGCGTGTCGCGGAGTTCACAAAAGACATAACGCAGGTAGGCATAAGAGCGCAATGCAAAGAAGAATATGATTTTATAAAGAAAAACAAAATCAAGACGTATTATGCTTATGCAATCCGGAACGGGCTTCACGGGAAGAACTGGATTGACAAAGTGATAGCAGGGCTTAAGCAAAATGTTTATGTAACATTCGACGTGGATTATTTCGACCCGTCAATAATGCCTTCGACGGGCACGCCAGAGCCGATGGGGTTTTACTGGGAAGAGACGATGGAACTGCTAAAGAAACTCGGAAAGAAAAGAAACGTTGTCGGATTCGACGTAGTAGAACTCGCACCTCAGAAGAATTTTTCATATCCTGATTTCCTTACAGCGAAATTAATTTACAAAATGTTAAATTATTTTATAAAATAGGAAATGGCAAAAGAAGGTCTGAAAAAGCGTTTAAAAATCATCATCGAAAAACTCAGAGACAATTATCCTGAAGTTAAAAGCCACCTTGAGCACAAGAAACCTTTTGAATTGCTTGTATCGACAGTGCTTGCAGCGCAGTGCACGGACGACAGGGTAAACATGACGATGGTTCCGCTTTATAAATTCAAATACAGAAATCCGAAAGCAATATTGGAAGACGGCATAGATAATTTCAGAAACGAAATCAAATCTATCAACTTCTTCAACAACAAAGCGAAGAGTATTTTAGCGCTCTGCGAAATTCTTGAAAAGGAACACGGGGGAAAAGTGCCGGGAGACATGGAATCATTGACAAAACTTCCGGGAGTCGGCAGAAAATCCGCATCCGTGGTACTCGGGCATTGTTTCGGCAAAGAGGATGTGATAATCGTAGACACGCATTTAAAGCGTGTTTGCGCGCGGCTTGGTTTGATTGAGAACGAAAACCCCGATAAGATAGAAATTGAATTAAAAGAAATCGTTCCGACAAAATTTCAATTTAATTTTTCAATGAGGATAGGCGAGCACGGCAGGCTTATCTGCCATGCAAAGAAACCGAAATGCGGAGACTGTTTCCTTTCGGGTTTGTGTCCTTCCTATAATAAAGTTTAATATGAAAACTACAAAACCAGATTTATCGAAAATTGAATTTATTCTGATGGACCTTGACGGTTGTCTTACAACGGGTCACATCATATATTCAAGCAGCGGCGATGACATTAAAATGTTTCATACGCACGACGGTTACGGACTTGTGCGCGGCAGGGAACTCGGGATGAAATTTGCCGTGATAAGCGGAAAAAGTTCTGTCGTAAACAAGAGAAGAACCGACAGACTCGGCATACATTATCTTTTCGAGGATGTTGTCGACAAAGAGGTGCCTTTTGAAAGGCTAAAAGAAAAATACAAACTTAATAACAACAACTTTGCTTATATCGGCGACGACGAATTCGACATTCCCCTTTTAAAAAAGGTCGGATTTGCATGCTGCCCGAAAAACGCAATCGACGAAGTAAAGAAATACGTTCACTACGTCTGCAAAAAGAACGGGGGCGAAGGCGCCGTAAGAGAAATGATTGACAAAATTCTCAAAGCAAAGAAACTAATATAAAGAAATACATCTGTCTCATTCGAAGTCTATTGTTTAAACATTTAATATATAATTATGGATTCCAAAAAATTACGATTTAATTCCAAGTTAATTCACGGCGGAGCATATAAGGATGAGTTTAATTCCGTAAACGTCCCCATTTATCAGACATCAACATTTGCATTCGATACAGCCGAAGAAGGCGAAAAATGTTTTCTCGGAGAATCGAACGGTTTCATTTATACCCGTCTGGGCAACCCGACAATCAAAGCGCTGGAAAACTGCATTTCAGAATTATGCGGCGGATTCGGCGGCATTGCGGTCGGCTCGGGCATGGGCGCGGTAAACACAATTTACATGGCATTGCTAGAAAAAGGCGCGCACATGATAGGTACGGCGGCGGTTTACGGACCTTCAAGAGGCGTGATGGAAGACCACTGGTCAAGATTCGGAGTAGAATCTTCGTGGGTCGATACAACCAACATGGATAACATCAGAAAAGCGATTAAACCGAATACGAAAGTTTTATATATAGAAACTCCCGCAAATCCCACGCTTGATATTACTGATTTAAGAGAATGTTCGAAGATTGCAAAAGAGCACAATCTTCTTCTTGTTGTCGATAATACATTTTCGTCGCCTTACCTTCAGCGTCCGCTTGAATACGGCGCAGACGTAGTGTTTCATTCAATGACAAAATTCATTAACGGTCATGCGGATATAGTGGCAGGAATAGTTGTCGCGAAAGACGAAGCGCTTTATAAGAAACTCAGGACTATGATGATATCGCTCGGATGCAACATGGACCCGCATCAGGCATTCATGGTGCTGCGCGGAATAAAGACGCTTGCGCTTCGAATTGAAAGAGCGCAGGACAACGCAATGAAGATTGCGGAATGGCTTGAGAAGCACCCGAAGATAGAATGGGTAAAATATCCGGGACTTAAATCGCATCCCCAGCATGAGATTGCAAAGAAGCAGATGTCGGGATTCGGCGCGATGATAAGTTTCGAACTTAAAGGCGGATTCGACGCGGGAAAAACTTTGATGAACAACGTGAAACTTGCGACGCTTGCAGTATCGCTCGGAGGAGTAGAAACGCTTATCGAACACCCGGCATCAATGACGCATTCGAAAGTTTCAAAAGAAAACAAACTGAAGGCTGGAATAACAGAAGGTCTTGTGCGCTATGCTGTCGGCATTGAAGACGTCAATGACCTTATCGAAGATCTGGAACAGGGTCTCGCAAAATGCTGAGATAAAATTCAGTGATATGAATAATTGACGGGCAGAAGATTTCTGCCCGTTTTTTTATACCTGCTTTTATTTACTCCGGTAATAACTCTTTCCCAACAGCAAAAGCATCGCCGAGTTTTTCTCCGACATTATAATACGCCGAACTGCCGAACGAACCCCAGAAAATAGGACGCACCTTTTCGATGTCGGGTACTTGTTTTGAATTTAATATTTCCTCGTTTGCGGCTATTCCAATAATTTCTCCGATGAACATTGTATGCATGCCAAGATTAATGTGCTGCACCAGTTTGCATTCAAGCGCATACGGAAATTCTTTTACGACAGGGGCATTTACAAGTTTGCTCTTTTCGGGAGTGAGGTTTGTTAATTTGAACTTATCGTGCTCCCTGCCCGATATCATGCCCGCCAGATCGGCCTCCTTAAAATATTTTTCAGAAGGGAAATTCACCGTGAATGATTCGGTCTGCATTATATTATGGAAAGTAAGTGTCGCTTCCCTGAGAGACACGCTTATACACGGCGGTTTGCTTGACGCTATTCCTCCCCATGCGGCATTCATTATATTCGGCTTGCCGTCGGGGCAATAAGTCCCGATGATTAGTACGGGAGATGGAAGTAAAACTGTTTGAGGTGGAAGTGATATTTTCATTATAGTTTAAAAGTTTTTTCATTCGGCATTTGCGCCGATGAATTCAAATTTTTCTTTATGAATAAATAATTCAAAATTGTCAGCATCTCAAAAATGTATCAGACTGATTGAAATATCAAGGAAAATATATTTTGGCTGCGGGATATATTTTGCCGGAATATTCTACATTATTCGGTTAGAAATGCTTTCGCGAAAATCGGGGCTCTTGTTTGATAATCCGTTTGTATTACTTTTCTGCGGATAGTAAAAAATGATCTTACCTGTTTGTCATTCCCGCGAACCCGTGAAGCGGCTCGCTTTTAAAGCGGGAATCACAACTCAAACAGATACATTTCAGGCACTACTCCGGTGTGTTGTTACTTAAATCATTATTACAGGCTTTCGGTACACCGCAATAATAGTGGCCCGGGACTCAGGCAAAATATCAGGCGTCTTAAAAAATATATGTTATTTATCTTGTTTATTAATTAAATTGTTGCAATATTTTAAACAAACAACTTCTATTTCATAATCAAAAAACACTTATTAGGCATACGAATACTACGTCTTTAACGACACCTTGAAATATTTAGTAAATAAAAACAAATGTTATGCCGACAGTCAATGGATGTCAAATAACTGAAAATTATATATCTTTTTCTTGTTTCACTAATCCCAAATCGATATCAACCTCAAAATTTTATATTGCAATATTTTCAAAATCCAGATATTTCTTTTTATTATTGCAGATTTGTATAATATCCGGATGCGAGAAAGATAATCCGGTTGTACAAAATCCCGGCTTTCAACTCGACACTGCTAAATTTCTATGGGTGACTACACCGATTCCTTTTAATGATTTTTATTATCCTGGTCTATGGGCCGCGGACACAGAGGATGTATTTGTAAATAACCGGCTTTATAGAGCATTGTTACATATTAAAGGCGTTCAGGTAGATATCATGTATTATCCTGACAGTACCAGTTACAATTATATAGATGGCTTAAGCCCTAATGAAGGATATATGGTATGTTCAAAATATAAAGACGGCAGACGGCAGCCTGCACTAAATGGATAATATTTAATCAAATAAATAATAAAATCAAAGCAGTAAATACCATGTTCAAAACAAATGATATTTTCCGATTATTAGCGTTTATTCCGGCTTCAATTTTTTTAATAATCATTATTTTGGAATTAACTTCCTGTTCAGACGAGATTACATCATCAGGCTTTATTGGTTTTGATAGCGCGCGTTTTTTATGGCATCAGGACACAATACCCATAATTGGTATTAATCCGAACCTCTACACACCGGACTCAAACAATATTTTTATCGTCGGAATGAATGAGAACAGTGAATATGATGTTGCCTGGATTACAGTTAATTCAAAACAGTATTTTAGCTTTCCAACTGAGGAGGCTTATTTGATGCTTGGGGCTGATAATAGTTCGTTTCTATTTGGTATGTCGAAGATTGATAATTGGAAGAAGCCAATAGCGTGGAAATGGTCCGGAACAGGTTTTGATAAATTAACAACTAATTACATCGATAGCATTAGTATTGGTATCTCCTCAGGATGTTTCATAAATCAAAATGAAATTTGGCTGGGGTGCACAAATGGCGTGATATTAAAATTCAATGGAATCGATTTTCAGAAATCGAATATCCCGGACACTTTGGTTATTAAGCGTGTATTTCTTGATCGAGATAACAAATTAAAATTATTGGCATATTACTTCAATTATAATGTGGGAATGACATATACTATATTCGAATATAAAAACGATGCATGGGAAAAGATATATACGGGCTTTTATGCCCGAAGTGAGAAATCATACGATATATTAAACAAAGATGTTTTCGCATACGGCGAAGATGGAATTTATTCTTTCGATGGTCAAAACCTCCATAAAGTAATTCAATATTACAAGATGTCTTTTCTTTATCGAGGCGCGGGAACATCTTTGAATGATTTTATCGGCATTGGAAGAGGTAATGATATTCCATATCAAGGATTTGTATTTCATTGGAACGGCAAAAAATGGAGCAAGGAATTATATGGATTTGATGGTTCGGCACCACAAATAAATATGGTGTCCGAAAATTATTATATCGCGATCAATCAGGATATTTTCGGCACAATTATATACAAAGGACAAAAAAAATAATCTAAACTCAAATTAAACTAATATAAAAAATGTGTTTATCAATATTCATTTAAATCAAAACACGGATACGGAGAATGTACAACAAAAGGACCATAGAAACAAACTCACGGAAGGGCATACGGATTTACGGAATAAACATCAAAATAACTACGAGTTTTTAAAAAGGGACTGACACGATAATTAGAATCGTCCGCGAAAGATAGATTCAAATAAATTTATATTAAAATATAAATATATTTAAGTGCCAGCCCTTTGGAGAAATTAAGACTATTTATGATATTATTAAAGTCTGTAAAAAACGTGCAAGTAAAGTTAAATTGCATGTAGATTCAATATAATCTTTTAAAATTCGCAGTATCTGCCTTAGCAGAATGGTAAAAAATAAAATTAAGAATTATTAAAATAATAAAAGAACTCTGCTGTAATCTGATAAATTAAATTTTAATTAATTATGAAATTCTCGAAACTCCTATATCCCGTTCTATTATTACTGATTTGTATAATATCAGGATGCGAGAAAGATAATCCAGTAGTAAAAAATCCCGGCTTTCAACTTGACACTGCTAAATTTCGATGGGAGGCAACACCGATTCCTTTCGATGATTTTTACGGTCAAGGATTATGGGCAGTTGACACAAATGAAGTATTCGTAAATAACTTTTTTTATAAAGCACTCTTGCATATAAGAGGCATCCAGGTAGATATAATGTATTATCCTGACAGTACAAATTATCATTACATCGATGGCTTAAACCCTTCCGAAGGATATATGGTATGTTCGAGATATAAAGACGATAGGTGGCAGCCTGTAATAAAACGGTGGAACGGCACTTCATTTACCGATATCCCTATCGCTTATAATTTCAAAAAACCATTTGATCCATCCTGTTTTTATCTGAAAAGCCCATCTGAGATGTGGATTGGCGATCAGGGCTTTCTTCACAAATTCGACGGCGTTAACCTGACTCAACAATATTTACAGGATACCGAAATAGTCCCGATAAAAATATTTCTTGACCCGGATAATCACCTGAAATTTCTCGGAAGAAAATATCTTGATTCGATAACACATGAATATGTTTTTGAGCAAAACGGCAATAACTGGGTTAAAATATTTGAAGATACGCATCTTGTCTGGGACAAATATTATGAAGTAATGAGTAATTTTGTTTATGTTTATCAGTACCGAAATATATACAAACTCGATGGCAGTGTTTTAACTCTAGCACTGAAATTGCCTCCAGAAGTAAGTTTGCGCCTTCCTTTTGCAGGTAGTTCATTCAATGATTTTATGGCAGGCGGTTATGTAAAAGGAGGAACGCCCCCCGGAACAGTTTTATATTGGGACGGGACTAATTGGAGTAGCGAAAGAGCCGACGGTTATTATGTCTCTTATTCAGACAACACTTATATACAGAGAATTAATAACAACTTTTATTGCGGTATTGTTCAGAATGTTCCAGTTCCATTTTTAATTCGCGGATTTAGAAAAACAAAAATGTAAGTAATAGACGAAATATATCTTCCCGTTTCTTTATACTTGCCTCTTATTTTTCTTATAAGCCAGTTCATGCGCTTTGTCCGTTATCCAGTCTCTCATCATATAATATGCTTTATCGTTTTCTATTTCGTGTAAAATCAGTTCGGGGTCTTTTTTATATGGGTTCGCGTGATAATTCAGAAGTTTAAGAAGTTTATCGAGAAACCTTTTAAAGTACGCAATATGTATTTCGGGGATTTTGCTTTTATTGTTTTTAAGATAATGCTTCGACCTGTCAACTTCGGAATACGCCTCTTCATATCTTCTCATTTCGTAATAACTTGCCAGTTTATACCTCAGTGAATCTATCTGATGCATATTGTTCCTGCTTCGGTATTTTTCAATCGCCGCCAGCGCTTTTTCGAATTCCCTTCTGTAAAATTTAATTCTTACTTCGGCAAGATTAATTTCGTCTCCGCGTATATTCGCGGGCAAGAGCGGCGAATATTTTTTAATCACGCTTTCCGCCCATTTGTACTGCCCGACCTTAATTCCCGCGATAATATACTCCCTGAAAACACTTGCGGGATAACTGCACTGTTTTAAATCGGATACCAGATTGTTCTTCAGTTTCCTTTTGTATAAACGGTAAAGATTTTCGTAATATTTTCGTTCGCCTTTGTTCACTTTAACAATGTAATAAGTCATGAACATCCTGTACATTTCCGTACGAAAATATTCGGTAAAATTATTCTCTTCCTCATAAAATTTGTCGAGCGCCTTTCCGATATACTTTTCGTTGTCAGGGCTGCCGAATGCTTTAAAAATATAATAACGCAATGCGGGTACAGTAAAAATCTTATCGTCAAATTTTTCCTGCTTTTCAAAAAATTTATCGCCTAAAACAGACTTCGTAAATTCAAGTACGGGATTGTAATCGTTGTTTAAACTGTAATATTCCTGTATTTGCAGTTCCTGTCCGGTGCGGTAAAGACTGCAAAGCAAATCGGCAAGCAGTATTTTACTGTGCGCGAAGTAATTGTTCATTGCCTCTTTGGGATTTTTCTTCATTTGATAATACGCGCCTTTGTTAAGAACCATTTCCTGAATATGCTTATAAGATTCTTCGTTGAATATATTTTTTTCCGGTACATCTCTTGATTTCATACCGTCTTTATAATACAAATCAACGAGTCCGCGGGTAAGCAGTTCTCTGTCGTAATAATTTCTCGCCGCTATCGGTTCTTTTTTATACGCGCATAATTCAAGAAACTTTCTTGTGAGTTCAAGTACTTCAGTCTGGCGGTTGAACAGCGTTTGTCTGTTGTAAGTTTTTCCGTATGCTTTTTTGAACATTGCTGCCGCGGGAATTGTTTTTAAATCCATGCCGTCGGAGAAACACTTATTAAGTACACGTATAAGCGGAACAAATTTTCTTCCGGTCAACGCATCGACTGATTTAAAATATTTTTTATATTCTTCCCAATCCTCATTTGAAAAAGTTTTTAACACCTCTAAAAGATGCTTATTTACCATAAAGCCAATATATTATTTTGGGTATAATATTTTTCTGAATAATACGACAAAATAAGCATTTCCCGTGATTATTTCACTTCTTTTTGGGTAATTATGGAATATTATTTCTTTGTAAAATGTTACAGATAATAATAAATTATAGAAAATATTATTTTAAAATTTAAATAAGTCGAAATGAAAAGATATATTCTTCTGGCAATATTATTTGTTATTGCAAGCGCTGCTTCGGCTCAATGGACATCGAATACCTCGGTGAACACAAAGGTATGCGATACAACGGGCGAGCAGACATTGTGCAAGATAGCGCTCACATCGGACGGCGGCTGTTATATAGGCTGGTTTGACCAAAGAAGCGGTTCATACGCGGTATATCTGCAAAGATTAAATCCGCAGGGATATCTTCAGTTTCCTGCAGACGGTTTGCTTATAAGCAACAACCCGCAGAGTTCGTCGCTTGTTGACTGGAGTTTAGCGGTAGACGACAGCGATTGCTGCGTGCTTGCATTCACGGATACCCGCGCGGGAAGTTCGATTAATCCTTACGCATACAGAATAAATCCTGCGGGACAATTTTTGTGGGGCGCGAACGGAATAGCGTTGACAGATTCTTCCGCTGTATATCAGGCAAATCCGAAAGTGATTCCGACATCAGACGGAAACGTAGTGATAGCGTGGCAGTATAATAATAACAACGCCATGCAGAAATTAAACAAAGCAGGCGTAAAGCAATGGGGCTCCGCGCCTATCAAGATTTACGGCAATCTTTCAATCGGCGAGAAATTCAACTATCCCACAGGAGTTGCATCTGATAACGGCAGTGTAATTTTATACTGGATTGGGTACACGGGTTCCTTTATCAGTCCGAGCAATTTCAAGACATACACACAAAAATATTCTTCGGCGGGAACGGGTCTCTGGGGAAATCCGCAGGACACATTATTTAATCTCGGTCAGGCGCAGGGAACCTATCAGCCGAGCATTTATTCAGACGGAAACAACGGGGCAATTTACGTATGGCAAAGTTACGTAGCGGGTCCGACAAACTGTTATGTACAAAGAAAAAATTCGGCGGGGCAAATTCAATTTCCCGTTAACGGCGCAACGGTCGGTGTAGTAAATTCAAATCTTCGTTTTGCGCCTTCGGCGGCTTATATGCCTTCGACGGGAGAGACGTACGTGTTCTGGCAGGAAAAGAATTCGCTACAATCCATGATAGGTGTTTACGGTCAGAAGTTTTCTTCGAACGGAACAAGGTTATGGCCCGATGCGGGGCAGGTAATAAAACCGATGGACGGCAATTCATTCAACGGGCTTGCAACTATAATAAAAGATACTTCGATATATGTATACTACAATGAAATAGCGAGTGTTAACGGAACAATAAAGGCATGCAAAATGAACCGCGACGGCGTATTGCAATGGGGCGGAAGCATTATAACTCCTGCATCCGCGACAAGCGCGAAAGGCAGACTGGGCGCGGTTATGACGTCAACAGGAATGTCAATTCTCGCATTCACCGATTCAAAGGTTGACGCGAACGGCATCTATGCGCAGAATATTAATCCGAACGGCTCTTTCGGTCCGCCGACGGGAATTATTCCAATTAACACGACTACACCCGGAACATTCTCCCTGAATCAGAATTATCCGAACCCGTTTAATCCTTCAACTGAAATCAGTTACAGCATAAAAGAAAATAGTTTTGTAACACTAAAAGTTTACAACATTCTCGGCAAAGAAATTGCGGCACTTGTGAATCAGAATCAGAAACAGGGTGCATATACTGTATCATTCAAAACATCGAATCTTTCGAGCGGCATTTATTTTTATAAACTGACCGCCGGCAGCTTTGTTGATACTAAGACAATGATGCTGATAAAATAAAGAAAATATTTTTTGGCAGTCCGTTGATTTTTTAGGCCGGAGTGCTCATCAAATAATTTTTCGTTTGTTCTCCTTTAAATAAAAAGCCCGTGTTTAGGTGACGCGGGCTTTTTATAATTTGAAAATAAAACGATTTGTGTTGTGCTACGCTATTATTTTATTAATACCATGCGTTTTGTTTGCACGAAATCACCCGATATCAATTTATAATAATAGATTCCCGAAGCAAGAGATTTACCGTCGAAACCGATTATGTATTTTCCTGCGTTAATAAATCCATTCACAAGAGTTTTGATTTCTCTGCCTGTCGCATCGTAAATTTTTAAAGTTACAAATCCGTCTTTTGGTAAATCGTAACTTATATTTGTTGTCGGATTAAACGGATTCGGAAAATTCTGACCAAGTTCGAATTTACCGGGAACAATTTCTTCATTACCGGAAATATTTATCAGTGTCTGACCGCCTGTAGTTGTATGCAATATTTTTCCTCCACCACCTACCCCCCATACAATGGAATCATTGAAGCAGTAAATTGATTTCCACATCCATCCCCCTGATCCTGTGTTTTCCTGCACCCAGTTAAATCCTCCGTTTGTTGTTTTATATAATCTGTTGTATTCTCCCCCCGCCCAACCTATTAAAGAATCAGCAAATTCACTACAAAGTATATATCCCGAAGGTAGAACGTACGGCAGACTGTATATTGTATCCCATTGTTCACCAAAGTCATTCGACCTGTATATTCTCCTGTCCCGCCCAGCCAGCCAGCAGAATCTATTATTAATTACCGATAGTTTATAGAATTCAGAAATTAAATATCCGAATTGAGTGGGAAGCAGATGCCATTCATTTCCACCGTTAGTGGTTTTGTATGTTCCGAGTGAACTGCCAGTTGCAATTCCTGTTTGCGCATTAATAAAATATATATCGCGTAATAACTCGCCAAGGGGAAAATTATAAACGGACAACGAATCACCGCCGTTTATGGTTTTCAATATTATTCCGCAGCATCCCGTTATCCATCCTGTGTTCACGTCAAGAAAATACGCAGTTTCATAATTATTTCCCTGTCCCCAAGGACCGTTTTTAATTATTATCCAGTTATCGCCTCCGTTTGTAGTCTTTATAATGGTTTCAAACCATCCGACCACATATACAACATTTGGATTAACAGGATGAACGCTCATCAGCGGTTTACCTGTGGCGGGATTAGATACATTTATCCAGTTATTGCCTCCGTTCGTTGTTTTTATTATAGTTCCGTTGTCTCCAACCGCCCATCCGGTGAAGAGATTAACGAACTGAACATCTCTGAGAAGTTCTGTAGTACCCGAATTTTGCTCTATCCACTGACATTCACATATGGAAGCTAAGTACGTAAGATCAAGAAGTAAAATGAATATTAGAAATTTTTTCTTCATTAAAATATCTAATTCTACTTTGGGGGAATTCGTTATTTATCGTCGATTTCTGTTTGCATTATTTTAAATGTATTTATTTAATTTGTCAAGTCATAATATCTTAGTTAACACTTAATAGTAAGCGTAAAGGTCTTTTTAAACTCTTAATGTTATTATTTTGCTGTATATCGAATAAATATTCTTAGATATTGAGTTCGGATAAAGATAGATCACTTCATTCTACCTCACGTTAAATACAGCAACAAACAGAAGAATCTTGCCTCATATGTTTATTTTATAAATATTTACTTCTTGTTTATCAGGTTCCTTATAGAGTTCCGAGGTTCTCCTTTAAATAAAAAGCCCGTGTTTAGGTGACGCGGGCTTTTTTTTGACTTAAAAATCAAATCTCCGGGAAAGATATTATTGTAATCATAATTTTAAAAGAAAAATATTTATATGGACGAATTCATGAAAGCCGCTATTGATGAGGCGAAGCTGGGTCTTGCCGAAGGCGGCATCCCTATCGGCTCTGTACTAGTAAAAGACGGCAAAATAATAGGGCGCGGACACAATAAACGCGTGCAAAAAGGAAGCCCGACGCTTCACGCAGAAATTGACTGTCTTGAAAACGCTGGACGGGTTGGCTCTTACAAAGACACTATTCTTTATTCCACATTGATGCCGTGCTATCTTTGCTCGGGGGCTGTTGTTCAGTTCGGAATTAAAAAGGTTGTTGTCGGCGAATCGGAAACATTTCCGGGCGGGCCTGAATTTATGAAAGAACACGGAGTCGATGTGACTGACATGAATCTCGACGAATGTAAAAATCTGATGAAAGAGTTTATTGAGAAGAATCCGGAACTCTGGAATGAGGATATAGGAGAACTTTGAAACAATTTTAAATTTTAAATGTGAAATGTTAAATTAAAACGAAAAGAAAAAATGGAAAACGGCATTAACCATTTTCCATTTCCAATTTTCGAATTGATATTCCTTTTAACGTGCTCGTAAATATGGATCTCCGATAAGAACCCGCCGCGGCGGTCGGGGATGACAAATAACCGCTTTTAAAACTATTTCCTGTCTTCCTTTTCAACCATAATTTTTATATTATCGCCGTCACGAACGATTTTTATGTCTTCCGGCTTGAGGTTGCCTTCCGGATTATCCGCTATGACCTTCTGTTTTATCTGCTCGTCCGTCATGTTTTTGTCAACTGCGCCAACAACGGTTTTCATCTTCACAACCTCTTTCGTACCGTCGCCGTCAACATTTACTTCCACGGACTTATTTCCTGTTTCCGGATTGCCTTCGAGACTCATCGTGAGTTTTTTTCCTGTGCCCGATTTGTCGAAACCGATTTTATAATTTGTAAAGCCGTTATCCTTTAATTGTCTTTCAATTTCGCTCTTGACCTCTTCGTCCGATTTTCCCGACGACTTGACGTCCACTCTGAAGAATGAATACAGAAGCGCCGAATACACAGGTCTGGTAACGCTTTCAGTTACAGGAAATAATTTGACCGAACTTATTTCTTTAATTTTCTCGAGGTCGGATTTGCATTTCATTGCCGTTTTTTCGTCCACACCGCCAAGCACGGTGTTGAACTCCGCTATACTTGTTCCATTAATGTTCTTTTCGGTAATATCAATGTTTGTATTTCCGGTCCAGTTCAGATCTTTTATGCTTTTCGATACGGCGTCTTTATTCACTGACGGTGTTGTAAACGTAAACGCGTATCCGACTGTGTTATGAGAAGTTACGGGATAGTTGCATGCCGCCACAACGAATGCGAGAAACAGGGCGAATGCGATTTTATATTTGTTATGTGCAAAGAATTGTTTCATGGGTGAATGTTTCCTTTCCTTTTTTAGGTTTTGTTTCCGCAACAGCAATCCTGTCGTTTTCTCGAACGTGTCGTCGTAGGACTCCTGTCTTATTTTATCCCAGTATTTGTCCATGTCTTTTTCCTTTCCGTTCGAGTTCCGAAATGATTTTGAGTGTTTCATTTTGAATATCTCCTTCTGCAGGATTTAGTTTTGTGTTTTGCTCTTCGGATTTTTCAATGCTGGATTTTAATTTGTCTCTTGTTCTCGACAGCCTCGATTTTACAGCCGATTCGCTTTTCTCGTTTTGAATTTCCATAATGTCCCTTATAGAAAATCCGCCTATTTCAAAAAGAAGAATTGCCGCTCTTTCTTTTTCATTCAGTTCCGAAAGCGCGTGGTACAAAACTTTTTTGTCGTAATCGTCATCACTTCTGTCATAAACGGGCGTTTCACCGTATTCATGATATTCGCCGGCAAGCGGCAGAAAGCGTTTCCAGAAATGCGAACGCAAAAAAGTTTTATGCTCTCTCGTGGCAATGCTGAATATCCAGTTCTTGAACTTTGTTTCGTCGTTGAGCATGTACAGTTTTTCGTAACCCTTCACGAGCGTATTCTGAAGAATATCTTCGGCATCGTAAGGATTGCCGTTCCTGCACATTGCCCTGCAATAACGGACAACATCGCTGTAAACCGGTTTTAACAGTTCAATAAATTTATCGGATTCCCGGGACATTTGTTAACATTTATGAATTAGACGCACAAAACCTGGAAAAGTCGCAAAATATAATAACGAAAAATAAGAAAATGGAATATAGAAAACGGAAATTTTAGACAAACATTCTGCCACAGATTTTCACGGATAGAACTATTCTTAGCCCGCGGGAAAGAAACGGAGAAAACGTTTAGATCTTAAATTGATGGTTAAGGGAAAACATTCTGCCACGGATTTTCACGGATAGAACTATTCTATAACCCGCGGGAAAGAAACGGAAAATGGAAAATTCGAATATAAGAACATACTAAAATAAAGATTTTACCGCAAAGGACGCTAAGAACGCAAAGATTTCATTAATTATAAGAGAAAGAGCGTTATCTCGCTCCCAAACTCCTGTGCGTTTTTTGCATACTGATTTATCGGGATTTGGTAATGGCGAAACAAAAAGTGCAAGAACTTTGCACACATATAATGACGGATGTTGACGGATTTTCACGGATAGGGCTTTTTTTATAACCCGCGGGAAAGAAACGGAGAAAACGTTTAGATCTTAAATTGATGGTTAAGGGAAAACATTCTGCCACGGATTTTCACGGATAGAACTATTCTTAGCCCGCGGGAAAGAAACGGAAAATGGAAAATTCGAATATAAGAACATACTTAAATAAAGATCTTACCGCAAAGGACGCTAAGAACGCAAAGATTTCATTAATTATAAGAGAAAGAGCGTTATCTCGCTCCCAAACTCCTGTGCGTTTTTTGCATACTGATTTATCGGGATTTGGTAATGGCGAAACAAAAAGTGCAAGAACTTTGCACACATGTAAAAACGGATGATGACGGATTTTCACGGATAGGGCTTTTTTTATAACCCGCGGGAAAGAAACGGAAAATGGAAAATTCGAATATAAGAACATACTTAAATAAAGATCTTACCGCAAAGGACGCTAAGAACGCAAAGAGTTTATTTAATACGATTAAGAACTATGCACACAGATAAAAACAGATGGATACCGATTCTCACGAATAGATCTTTTTTTATATACTCGCCACCGCGAGTCTGCGGCTACGGGAAAGAAACGGAAATAACGTTAAAATCTCACAACCTAAGCCAATCGGTAATCGCTATTTATTATAAGAACAAAAACTTTGCACACATGTAAAAACGGATGATGACGGATTTTCACGGATAGAGCTTTTTTTATAGCCCGCGGGAAAGAAAGGGAAAAACTTTAAAATCTCAAAATGTTGCTAATCACTAATGGTTAATCGTTAATTGCTAATTGTTAATTGTTAATAGTTAATCGCTATTTGCCTGTCACTTTCTGTATTTAATCCCTCATTTATACTTCGTATATTTGCAAGTTCTTCTTATTTATTCTACTGAATCAAAAATCATTTTAAAACTATAATATAATATTTTATGCCGTTTAATTTAAGAAACAGACATTTTTTGAAACTTGCCGATTTCACCCAGCAGGAAATTAAGTTTTTACTCGACCTTTCACGCGACCTAAAAAGAGCAAAATATGCAAAGACGGAACAGCAGCATCTTAAAGGAAAGAACATCGCTTTGATTTTTGAAAAAGCCTCGACAAGAACACGCTGCGCATTTGAAGTTGCAGCATACGATCAGGGCGCACAGGTTACTTATCTCGGACCATCGGGCTCACAAATTGGACAAAAGGAATCAATGAAAGATACAGCGCGCGTTCTCGGAAGAATGTATGACGCAATCGAATACCGCGGTTACGGCCAGAAGATTGTGGAAGAACTTGCTGAATATGCAGGAGTGCCTGTCTATAACGGCCTTACAGACGAATGGCATCCCACTCAGGCGCTTGCTGATTTTCTTACTATGATTGAACACAGCAACAAACCCCTGAATCAAATCAGTTACTGCTATATCGGCGACACGCGTTCGAATATGGGCAACACGCTCACGGTTGACGGCTGTATTATGGGCATGGACGTAAGAATCTGCGGTCCGAAAAACCTCTGGCCGGACGCTGATGTACAGAAAATGGCAAAAGACTTTGCAAAGAAATCTGGCGGAAAACTACTTATTACCGATGACCCGAAAGAAGCAGTCAAGGGCGTTGATTTCATTTACACCGACGTATGGCTTTCAATGGGCGAAGCAGCGGATAAATGGGAAGAAAGAATCAAACTTCTCAAGCCCTTCCAGGTAAATGCAGAACTTATGAATGCAACCGGCAATCCGAAAGCAAAATTCCTTCACTGCCTGCCTGCATTCCACAACAGGGAAACAAAGGTAGGAGAGGAAATTTTCCAGAAGTACGGCCTGAACGGACTCGAAGTAACCGAAGATGTATTTGAATCCGAAGCATCTGTAGTATTCGATGAAGCCGAAAACAGAATGCACACAATCAAAGCCGTAATGGTGGCGACACTCGCGGATTAAAAATAATTATTATATCACAATTAAAACGGGGCTTTCAAGCTCCGTTTTGTTTTTATGTCTGTTAATTTTTTGAAGTTCTTAATTTTCCAATTGCCATAAAATTTCCGTACAAACTGTTCTCGCATGTAATATAAAATCTTCCATAAGCCTGTTGAATACCGGTGTGGTTAGATGAATTCAGTACTATTGAGGGTATGCGGAATATTTGATTTCCATTATAATAAAATACACAACTTTGATATTTCTCTTCGCCTTCAAACAAAATATTTTGCGGTCCCGTACCCCCTGCATTCCATAATGGATTTATATCATTGCCGAAGTTAACATACTTCTCCCAGTTATTTCCGGTAAAATAGTAAATACTTGATTTTCCAGAGCGTAGCATTTTGCGGTTGCAAAAGCCCATGAAATAAGTCATTTCGCTGTTATCATCAAAATCATCTTTGCAAATTTTTGCCCAGCCGTCATTCTTGAATTTATACATTATCATTGATGTCCGGCTGCCGCTTGACAGATAATCCAAAAATTGCGCATATACATTGCCGTCTTCATCTACATATATTGTCCCGTAATCCAGGCTGCTATCCAGAGTATATTTTATAATCGCGTTATTCAAATACCTGTAAATAATATTTCGGGAAGTAGACATCCACACATCATTCGCCGACGAAACATCTATTCGTGATATTCTTAAAGATGTATCATTCGGCATTGGAATATCTTCAATGCCTGCACCGTTCCACTTTTTTAAAAGCGGTTTATTTAGAGAACGCGAACTTCCGCCTATGAATACGTTGTTCATGTCGGTTCCGTTTACACAGAATGCGTAAAAATCAGGATCATTATAATCCATATTTTGAATTGATTCCCCGTTAATGTAAACAAAAGAAAGCCCCCCGGGGATAAATATTTTATTAGAATCCCCGACAAAAAAATCTTTGACGAATGAAATATGGACTGTATCGAATTTCCAGTCAAATACATTGCTGTCCAAAATTTGAATGCCTTGAGATTGGTTTACGGGATTATCATTATTACAGGATGTGATAAGAATTATAAAAAACCCCATTATTAAAAACGGAATTACGAATACTCTTCTCATCATTGCCTATTAAGTTAAATATGCCGGAAAATTACTTCAGATAAATATAGAAAAACATTTTCGTTATTCATATACTAATTGACTAATTAATTCGTAATTTCAAAATATCCATTTAGACCGGTTCACGGGGTATTTGAATATAAAAACAAAAAGGCCTTTTGCCGCTTTGAACAAAAAGCCTTTCAGGTTTAGTTATGAAAGAATTACTTTGCCAGTTCGGAGACTATCAAAGATGTTATTTCGTCTGAATCCGGTTTCACTTTGCTTTTAAATCTGCCGACAACATTTCCTTTTTTATCTACAACAAATTTTTCAAAGTTCCAACTGATATCGCCTGCCGGATCGTATGCAATGAGTTTTGTGTACAACGGGCTTTTTTCGCTGCCCAGAACTTTTATTTTGTCGAACAGCGTAAAAGTAACGTTATAATTCGTTTTGCAGAAACTTACTATTTCTTCGTTCGAGCCCGGCTCCTGACCGCCGAAATCGTTGCAGGGAAATCCGAGTATTTCAAATCCCTTGTCTTTGTACGCCGCATAAATTTTTTCGAGGGCTTCGTACTGCGGCGTGTATCCGCATTTCGAAGCAACGTTCACTATTAAAACCACTTTGCCGTTGTAGTCGGAAAGCGATTTTTCCGTGCCGTCCATCGTTTTAACTTTAATGTTTGAAATATTGATTGGGTCACCGTTCATGGATTTATTACCTGCTTCCTTATTTTTGACGCATGCCATTGTTGACACAGCGAAGAGAAATGTAAATGTGATTATAAGATATTTTATCATGTTTGTCGTATATTAACTTTATATATACAACAAAAAAATTTTCCAGAAATTCCGTACCCTCACTAAACTATTGTCTTAATCGTATTTAGAGGAAATATCCTCCCGCAGTGTTTCGCACTGACGTCTGCCTGCTTCATCGGCAGCCTCATTAACCGCCGCACGGATTTCATCTTCCGACATGTTCATCAGCCTTACGGCGTTAATTACACTTGCCGCTGTTCTTACATACTGGGGTCCGAGGACGCCCACTACTACTTCGCGAAGCGGAATATTCGATGATTCGGTGTTAGCCCAGATTATTTTTCCTGTGTTCCTGTCGGTTAAAACCACTTCCGTTTTTGCATCCGCATATATGCCGCCGGAATTCGAAGCCAGGCGGAATCCGAGCAGTTTGGTTTCTACAACATAACGCGTGTTATTGTCGAGTTCTTCAGAAACATTAATTTTGCAGTATGTAACAAGACCTTCTTCAACTCCTTCCATAACATTCGTAACCAGACTGTCCGCGTTTACTGCATTTTTCAGTTTTTCTTCGACGCGGCTTTCCGCATATCCCGACCCCACTTCGCCGAGAATAACCGTGATAAGCGATTTTGTATCGGTACCGTAACCTGTGTGTACATCAACGCAGACTTTTGTAAGCGAAGGCGACACATACGTTTTGAAATAAACATTCGCTGACGCAAGATTATATTTCGCAAGTTCATTCGTGTGCGAACATCCCGAAAATATAAATGCCAGAGCAAGGACAACAAGTGAATTTATTGTGATTCTGGATTTCATAGAAACTCCGTTTTGTATTTTATACTTTACACATAAACTTTTGTTCCTTTAAACTAAATAAAAACAACATGTATCATACAGTTTCGGAATTTCTGGGTGACTGGAAAAGAGAAAGCGAAATGACAAAGAAGGTATTCGCAAACCTGACGGATAATTCTCTTAGTCAAAAAGTTGTACCGGGCGGACGAGATATCGGATTTCTTGCCTGGCATATAGTAATTACGATAGGCGAAATGATGAATAAATCAGGACTCGCCGTAGAAGCGCCGGATGAAAATTCAGAACCGCCGGCATCTGCAAAAGAAATTCATGATGCTTATGTGAGCGCATCAAATTCGCTAATCGGCGAAGTTGAAAAGAAATGGAAAGACAGCATTATGCAGGAAGATATTGACATGTACGGACAGAAATGGAAAGGGTGGCTGCTTTGCAACGCATTAATCAAACACGAAATCCATCACAGAGCGCAATTGACAGTATTAATGAGACAGGCGGGGCTTAAGGTACCGGGCTCATACGGTCCGGCGAAAGAAGAGTGGTCGGCTATGGGTATGCCGGAAGCGCGTTAGGGATTGGAATATTGTTAAATAGAAATGGAAAATGATTAAATATTATTAAATTTTCATACTTCGCTCCCGCGTTAGCAAATCATGTTGCTGCGCACGAGCGTTGCAACAAGAGAATTTTCCATTATTCATTATACGATTTTCTATTCCAGATTTCCCGAATCACAAAGTAAGAGATGCATTAATTTGCATTTGTACTTTGTTTCAATGAGTGCATAAAAAAATGGCTGCCTTTTCGGGCAGCCATACATAATCATTAGCGTACAATAATATAAGACAGTTTTACGTATTAGTTTCCAACTTTGCTAACATTTGCCGCTTGAGGTCCTTTTGGTCCGTCTTCGATTTCGAACTCGACTGTGTCTCCTTCGTTTAATGTTTTGTAACCTTCGCCGGTAATCGCTTTGTAATGTACAAATACGTCTTTTTTACCTGCAACTGTAATGAAACCGAAACCCTTTGAAGAGTTGAACCATTTCACAGTACCTTTTTCCATTTTGTTTCCTTTCGAAAAATTTAGATAATTTACTTCCCGTTTAAGGGGTTTGAAAAAATAATAAACCTAACTTTAATTGCTTGGATTGTTTTCCGGATCCTGTGGAGATACACTAAATAGAGCAAACAGCAGAGTAACGATTTACGGAAGTGCTTTCCTCTAAGCGGTAAAACATCGTTTTAAAGCAAATAACACGATTTATTTATTTGCACAAATATACTTTTTACGAAAATAAAGTTCAAGATATTTTAAAACTTTACGGTTTTTTTATTTGTTTAGTTATTTGTCAGCCCTGATTCTGATGCAGGAAAAAGAAAATAAAACGTATATCTTAAAAATAAATTAACAGAATAAAGGAGTAAAAAATGGCAGGTAAAAATCCAATCGGATGGTTTGAAATTCATGTAAATGATTTTGACGAAGCGCGCAAATTCTACGGCGGCGTCTTCGACTGGGAATTCAAACTTTCACAGGGAACGAAATCACTTTACTGGAATATATACACGGGCGAAAATGCTATCGGCGGCGGCTTCATGAAAAAAAGCAAATCCGAACATGACGGTCAGGCGGTAATTTTATATATTGAAGTCGATGATATAGATGGAATTCTCAAAAAAGTGAGCGAGTTAGGAGGCAAAACCGATATACCTAAAACACTTATAAGCGAAACAGCCGGATATTTTTCATTGTTTAAAGACCCGGATAATAATCTGATGGGGCTGTGGGCGAAGAAGTGAAAACAGAGAATCTAGAATCTAGAAGATAGAATCTAGAATCTAGGAGTTATGTGTTAGAAGTTAGGAGTTAGAAGTTAGGAGTTAGAAGTTAGGAGTCGGAGATTCGTATTAACGAAACGGAGACATGCAATGCGGGTTAAAAGTTAATAATTGTTAATCGCTAATTGTTAATCGCTAATTGTTAATCGCTAATTGTTAATCGCTAATTGTTAATCGCTAATTGTTAATCGCTAATTGTTAATCGCTAATTGTTAATCGCTAATTGTTAATCGCT
>JAQTLX010000025.1 GCA_028714695.1 Ignavibacteria bacterium
GGCCCCCGAATAAACGGGAAACCTGCGGCCACTTAACAAGATGTTTGGCAACAAAAAACCCCGAAGTTTAGTCGGGGTCATGTGGACAGGGCTCCCGAATAATCGGGAAACCTGCGGCCACTTAACAAGATTTTTGGCAACAAAAAACCCCGATGTTTAGTCGGGGTCATGTGGACAGGGCTCCCGAATAATCGGGAAACCTGCGGCCACTTAACAAGATTTTTGGCAACAAAAAACCCCGATGTTTAGTCGGGGTCATGTGGACTGGGCTCCCGAATAATCGGGAAACCTTCTGTCATATAATCTGTTTTCAGGCAACAAAAAACCCCGATGTTTAGTCGGGGTCATGTGGACTGGGCACCCGAATAATCGTGAAACCTGCGGCCACTTAACAAGATTTTTGGCAACAAAAAACCCCGATGTTTAGTCGGGGTCATGTGGAGACTGGGCTCCCGAATAATCGGGAAACCTGCGGCCACTTAACAAGATTTTTGGCAACAAAAAACCCCGATGTTTAGTCGGGGTCAAGTGGACAGGGCTCCCGAATAATCGGGAAACCTTCTGTCATATAATCTGTTTTCAGGCAACAAAAAACCCCGATGTTTAGTCGGGGTCATGTGGACAGGGCTCCCGAATAATCGGGAAACCTTCTGTCATATAATCTGTTTTCAGGCAACAAAAAACCCCGATGTTTAGTCGGGGTCATGTGGACAGGGCCGGAATCGAACCGGCGACACACGGCTTTTCAGGCCGTTGCTCTACCAACTGAGCTACCTGTCCAAAAACTTTGGTTAAGTGTACAAAATTACTGATTTTTTTTACTATCCGCAATTCATAAAAATTTTTATAAATAGTTAATCGCCGAATATTATTCGTTAATCGTCAGTTACTAAATTATTTTTAACCTTTTTGGTCTTTAGGGCTTTGAAATTATATTTTTTCATCAACGCAAATACAGGTTTTTTAACGAGCAATTCTGCAATATTAAAAAACACTAACGTAGTTAATAACTGGATTCAAAATCTTGTCAATACAGTTCATACATTTTACGTAATTCCATTTTTAAACATTAACACCGGATGTGCTGTGGGATTTCATTCTGCGGGTTATGTTTTGTATACAACATATAGCGGAGCGAACTGGGCAGAGACAAATATTCCTGTCTTAATACAAGATTTGCAATTTATACAATTCCGAATTCAGGTATAATAAACCGCCGCAATTATACAACACCTATCCTAATTCGGAATAATCAACAATGATCTTTCAATCGTAATTACTGTGCTGTGTTATATCATAAAGAATTGAAAATATCGCAGGGTTTATATATTATTACAAGCAATATATTGATTATTTATAATTACAATTATATTATTATAACATAAATGCTTAGAAATTCCGCACCCGGAAGAAAATACATTTTCATTTTATTATCCGCCCACTTTCTTTTATGTCTCTTTGTATATTTTAATACCAATCTGTTTCTGGAGATTTCGGAATCCGGCGCTGTTTTTAAAACTTACAATTCTCTGCTTAACGGCGAATTAATTCTTCCGTTTCAGTCTTATTATTTCCTGTCCCCCGCTTATGTCGCCTTTTTTATAAATTATATTTTTGGCGGCGGAGTTTCTTACTATTTTATTTTTCAATGCCTGCTCTCTACGGTCACAGTCTATATAGTCTACAAAATTATTCTTTACATAACCAATTCGGGCAAATCCGCTTTTATTGCGGCGCTGCTTACCGTTATATATACTGAATATGTTTTGCTGGCGTCCGTTTTCTATAATCAACTCTTCGATATATTTTTTGTTTCTCTGTTTCTGCTGATTTTGTTTCACTTTGAAAACGAAACAAAAGCAAAGAAAATATCGGCTTATACTTTTTTGCTGCTGCTCGAAATTTATGCTTCGATGTACTTCAGAAAATCTCTGATGTTCATATACATGATTTTTATTATCCTGATGATATTTAATTCAAAGGATAAAAAGTATCTGCTGAAATATTCGATACTTACAGTTTCTTCCTTTGTAATACTGTTTTTCTTCAATCCTTATAAGATGTTCAATTCCGCCTATATAGATAATACGGAAACATTATTCTGGGGGCATACGCTTTACGGCGGTCCCGGCGGGGAGGCGGCATTCCTGTTTCCGGAAAACGAAGAAAGATATAATCAAAGAATGAAAGAATATTTCGAAAGAAATCACATCGGCGCTCTTACACGCGAAGCAGTCGATGGTTTTGAATTCGAGGAAATAAAAACTTTTGTAAAAAACGAGCCTCATAAATGGGCGCTGCTGCAATTAAGGAAAATCATTTACACGTTCGGCGCCGTCCCCGAAAGGGACGGACTGCTTATGCTGTATAAAGGAAAAATTCATATACACTGGATAATCGCCGTTCTGCTGTTGCAGTTGCCTTATTCATTAATTTTGATTTTATTCCTTCTTTGCGTCGATTTGAGTTTTAAGGAGATTATTCATAACAGGTTTAAAAGAATTTTTTATTCCTTCGGATTATACCTGCTCGCCGGTATATGCCTCTTTGGTCCCTATCAGGAACGGTACAGACCCGTTATATTTATCTGTTTCTTCATTCCAATCATAGCAATGAATTTTAATGCAATAAAAAATTTATTCGAGAAAAAGAACAGGCGGGAACTGATTGTGAAAATAATTTTCGTTTTAATTGTATTATCGATATGGATGTATCAGGCGTATGAAGCGCTATTCATTTATCACGACAGATACTTCAAGGTTATTCAGTGATTTATTTTTCAAAGCGCGTGAATATTAAGTTCTTTCTTCAAATAAATTTCTTATATTAGAGTTGTTATTCGCTATTCTCCGTGTGCATTACAGTTGTCAGCATTAATGTTTTTTTTATATTGAATTAATAAAGGGGTACTGCTGTTGAATTTATTAATTCAAGACGTTAATTGCTTAATTAAAAATTCCGCAAAAGCACACCCTTTTATTTCTCGCCTGACCTCAGATTTTCTCCGTATTGCTTGCAGTTTAGGCAAAAAAATGTGTTTGAAATCGAAATTAAATAATTAACGGCGGAACTCTGAACTATTGTAACATTCAGTCCTGTAACGAATTTAGGAACTAAACAAAAAACTATGAAAAAAATTAAATTTTTTACCTTGTCGGTTATATTATTGATTGCTGTTGCGTCAATAATACTTTTTCAGAACTATAAGGACAACAAGTCTTTCGTAATGAGCGCTGAGAATAAACCGTTCAGCAGCGGTGACGATGATGACCCGCAGGCAAGAATAAGGCAGGAATTTAAAATGCTCCGGGATATTCACACGAACAAAATTCCCGACAATATTTTAAACCTTGAACAGCAGTTCGCTTCGAGACTTCCGAAAAATAACGACGGCGACAGTCCTAATTCTCTTGCATGGACTGAAAGAGGTCCGAATAACGTCGGCGGCAGAACACGCGCGCTGGCTTGCGATGTCGGCAATCCTAATATAATGATTGCAGGCGGTATCACGGGAGGTATTTGGAGGTCGGTAAATTCAGGCGCAGGATGGACAATCACAACAACAAATTCTCAATTGCACTCGGCTACATGCATCGCGCAGGATAAAAGAACGGGAAACACTTCGAACTGGTACGTTGGTACGGGCGAATGGATTGGAAATTCGGCAGGACAACCCGGTTCCGTAAACGCTTTTACCGGCAACGGAGTTTATAAATCGTCTGATAACGGTTTGAACTGGACATTGCTTCCTTCTACATCAGGAATACCGCCGGGCAGTTTCTCTTCAGACTGGCAGTATGTTTGGAGTATGGCAACAGACCCGTCTAATACGACCGAAGATGTAGTTTACGCGGCGACAGTCGGTTCTATTTACAGAAGTTCTAACGGCGGCGCGAACTGGACGCGGGTACTCGGAAGTTCAACTACAAGATCACAATCAACGGATGTTACGGTTACTACAAGCGGTGTTGTTTATGCTGCGGGCAGTTTTATAGCGGGAGGTCCAATGAACGGAATAAGAAGATCGACGGATGGTATTAACTGGGTCGATATAACGCCTGCAAGTTTTCCGCCTGCGTACGAAAGAATAGTTATTACAACGGCGCCGTCAAACCAGAATGTACTTTACGTACTGGTTTCGGGTGTTCCTGTGAACGAACCTAACTCCGTTAACAGACATCAGTTATGGAAATACACATACATCAGCGGAAACGGAACAGGTACAGGCGGAGTATGGGAAAGCAGAGGCTCAAATTTACCTCAGCCGGGACAAAATAATTACGGAACATTTAATGAACCGTTTGACAGCCAGGGGGGATACGATATGTTCCTGAGCGTAAAACCCGATAACGAAAATTATCTGGTGGTGAATGCTGTGAACATGTATGTTTCTCCTAACGGATTCGCAGCAACAACGGGCGCAAAGAGAATCGGCGGTTATCAGCCCGGAGGTGAAAATGATACGTATGCAAATCATCACCCCGATGTTCACTCCGGATTTTTCAAACCGGGAAGTAATGTGGAATTCATTTCGGGTCATGACGGCGGAATTTCAAGGACAGCCGATATAACAACAAACATTACAACGAATAACCCTGTTGCATGGACGTCATTAAACAACGGATACAACGTTACACAGTTTTACGCAATTTCAGCGGCGCCCGAAGCGGGCAATAACAGGCTCATCGGCGGTTTTCAGGATAACGGAACATTTATGTCAATCAGCGGCTCGCTTGGAATTCCCTGGACAGCCGCTAACAGCGGCGACGGAGGTTTCTGCGCGATACCGCCCGCGGTAGATAACAGACTTTATACTTCTTCTCAGAACGGCTTTCTTGACAGGTCTAATCTGGATTACTCAAACAGCGTGCCGATGAAACCCGCAGGCTCGACAAAACCACAGTTTATAAATCCTTTCGTTCTGGATAAAAATAATTCATCGTTCCTTTATTTCGGCGGCGGAAATTCGGCAGCAACAACAGGCATCTGGCGAAACAGCGATATAAAAAATGCAACCGTGACTGCCGGATGGACTTATCTTGCGGGAACCGATTTTGGCGACTCCACAGTAATGGTCAGCGCAATCGGAGTTTCAAGAGCAAATAATCCGAATGTTGTATATTATGGCTCCGACGGAGGAAATGTAAGAAGAATAACAAATGCAAACGGAACTTATGCGGTCAGCGGAGACTTGAACGCGGGACTTCCCGCGGGATACGTTTCATGCATAGCCGTTGACCCGGCGAATTCCGACAAGGCAATGGTTGTATTCAGCAATTATAATCTTGTGAAATTATGGTACACGGATAACGGCGGAACATCATGGACTGCCGTTGACGGAAACCTGACTGGAGCAAACGGACCTTCTGCAAGATGGGCTGAAATATTTTACGTGTCCTCTACAATGCAGATAGTTCTCGGCACATCGACGGGTATATATTATACAGCGGCGCTGAATGGAACAAGCACCGTATGGACACAGGAAGCAGTTTCATCTATTGGCAACGTAGTCTGCGTGCACATGGACTTCAGACCTGCGGATAACATGCTCTTCGTTGGAACACACGGAAGAGGTTCATTCCAGACACAGATAAATGCGCCGATTTCTGTACAGCCGATTTCAAATGAAGTGCCTTCTGCATATTCATTGTCGCAGAACTATCCGAATCCATTTAATCCGAGCACAACTATTAAATTTCAGGTAAAAGATGCGGGATTCGTAAGTCTGAAAGTTTATAATATTGCGGGACGCGAAGTTGAAACGCTTGTCAATGAAAAGAAATCAGCAGGAACTTATCAGTTGACATTCAATGCGTCGAAATATGCGAGCGGAGTATATTTCTATCGATTAGCAATTAACAATAAGCCATTAGCGGTAAAGAAAATGCTGATGATTAAATAATGAAATTATTTAATCAAAAGTCCGCCAATCTTTTTTGGCGGAATGCTGATTAAATAATGAAATTATTTAATCAGAAGTCCGCCAATCTTTTATGGCGGAATACAGGTTAAATAGTTTTATTCATAAACAAATTTTATGAAAGGCGAAACATTGTTTCGCCTTTTTTATTTATAAGATAACTCTTACCTCACATGAAAGGCGTGTAAGGATACAAAACCAACTATTAGTATTACGAGCGCAAATGCCAGCAGCGCTTCTTTTTTAATCGATATGCTCTTTATTCTTTTTATATGCCTGACCAGAGCATGCCAATTGTAAATCACATGAAACACTGCGAATATTGCGAATAATAATGCCGATGCATCATGAACCGACATCCAGAAATGACGTTCGACTGTCATAGCATCGAACTGCGTTAGATGATTCATATACCCCGAAAAAGGCAGAGCCAGTCCCGCGGTAAAAATCGCGACGGATACGAATGCGCGTTTGTTAAATTTTTCCTGAGTTGTTTCCATTTTAATTTGGTTTTTGTATTAATTCATATGCGCCGAATTCACATATTTTCAGGCATTTCTGACATCCTGTACAGTTCCCGGAATTAATCAGTTTCGCATGCTTATGCCATGGCAGGTTGATTCTGCCTATGACATTTTTCGCACATGCTTCGATGCATTTCCAGCATGCAGTGCATTTTCCGGTATTCAACTTTATGAATTCAGTTTGCATATAATGATTAAGATGTTTTTCTTTCAGGTTATATACAAAAATACGCAGGAATGATGTCAGCGGACGATAACAATTGTTAAGAAATACTATCAGATCTTATTTCTTATACGGCTGAGTGATATAGGGGTAATGCCGAGATATGAAGCGATGTAATGCTGTGGAACTCGTTGTATTATTTCAGGATGCTCTTTGAGCAAATCCTCATAACGTTTTCTTGGATTATCTTTAATGCGGGAAAGAAAGAGATTTGCATAATTCGAAAGTCGTTTTAACATAATTTCAAAGAAATTCTCTTTGAGTTCAGGGTAACTCTTTCCGAGTTCTTCAAATACTTCACGGCTTAACATAACGACAGTGGACGGCTCTATACTTTGCAGACTCATTTTGCTCGGTGTTTTGTAGAAAAAACTTTCTATGGATGCAACCGCCTGATTTTCAAAAAAGAACTGGAATGTGACGTCTTTCCCGTCATTGTTGAACCACATGCGCAGGCATCCCTTTTTAATGAAGTACATATGTTTCGATACCTCGCCCTCGCTAAGCAATGTCGCCTTCGAAGGAATTTTCACTTCACGGAAATAGTTTTTATACTTTCCCCAATTTTCCGTATCGTTTTTGAGCAGGTTTATGAGTTTTGTAAACATTGCACAGGGTTATTTACATTTTAAAATACGTAAAAGGCACAATAATGTTTAGCAAAAATGAAATGCCTGCGGTATAAAACCAAATTCAGAGGCATCCCCTTGCAAATTAACAATAATGTGTTTATATTTGTATATACAAACAACATGAGCACAACGAAATCACTTTTAAAATGCTGTCTTTATTTCACGTCGAGCAGTCTGGCACGCGAAGTGGAAAGAATTGCCGATGAAGAATTTAAAATCACGGGCATTTTCCCCTCGCATGCATTTCTCGTTATGCTTGTGTATGAAAATCCCGGAATCGGTCCAAAAGAACTATCCGATGACCTGCGCCTTGCGCCTTCGACAGTCACACGTCTAACGGACAGCCTTATTAAAAAAGGTCTCGTGAAAAAGACATCTTCGGGAAAACTCATGAAACTGAATCTGACGAAGAAAGGCGCCGAACTTTATCCCGTGATAAAAGAAGCCTGGAATAATCTTTATACCCGTTTGACCGAAATACTGGGTAAAAAGAACAGTACCGAACTCTCGGATACGCTCTACAAAACAGGTCTAAAACTAAAAAGATAAATTTTTTGTTCTTATATTTGTATATACAAATATTAATTAAACAAAATAACAAATAATCCGAAAGGAAAATTAAAATGAAAATTGGAATAATCGGGTCGGGAGCCGTTGCACAGACTCTCGGCTCGGGGTTCATCAAACACGGATATGAAGTTATTCTTGGCACAAGGAGCCCGGAAAAACTCAATTCGTGGAAAGAAAAGAACGGCGCGAAAGCCAGTGTTAGTTCATTCGCAGACGCCGCTAAGAACGGAGAAATAATTGTTCTGGCTGTGCACGGTGCATCTGCGGAAAACGCGCTACAACTTGCAGGCGCGCATAACCTTAAAGGAAAAACAATTCTCGACGCTGCAAATCCTATATCCGATAAACCCCCTGTAAACGGCGTATTGAATTTTTTTACTGACCGGAACGGCTCGCTTATGGAAGACCTGCAGTCGATGTTCCCCGAATCTAATTTTGTAAAAGCATTTAATTCTGTAGGCGCCCCTAACATGGTAAATCCGGATTACAACGGTATCAAGCCTACAATGTTCATAGCAGGAAACAATGCTTCTGCAAAAAAGCAGGCTGAAGAAATTCTTGATAAGTTCGGCTGGGAAACCGAGGATATGGGAGGCGCGGAAGCAGCGCGGGCAATAGAACCTCTCTGTATGCTTTGGTGCATACCCGGATTCTCGAAAAATCAGTGGACTCACGCTTTCAAACTTTTAAAAAGATAAATCAATCGAAAGGACTTTATTATGTACGTCATAACAGGCGCAACAGGCAACACAGGAAAAATAATTGCGGAAAAACTTCTTGATGACGGAAAAGAAGTTAGAATACTGAGCCGCAGCGAAGAAAAAGCAAAAGACCTCTTAGCAAAGGGAGCGGAACTATTACTTGGTTCGCCGGATAACATCGACACAATACTAAAAGCCTTTACGGGAACAGAAGCCGCATATATCTTGATACCGCCCGACTATTCCAACAAGGACTTTTACGCTTATCAGAAACATTGTGTCGATATTTTTGCGGAGGCAATCGAGAAATCGGGAATAAAATATGTGGTTGCTCTCAGCAGCATAGGCGCTCAATCGAAAGAAAATACAGGCGTCGTCAACGGACTTCATTATATGGAGCAAAAATTCAACGGCATTTCAAATCTAAACGTTCTCTATCTGCGCCCCGCGTATTTCATGGAAAATATGCTTGCACAAATTCCGGTAATCAAACAAAACGGCATTATGGGCTCGCCCGTTAAGCCGGATTTAAAGTTTTCCACAATCGCGTCAAAAGACATCGGTGAATATGCTGCAAAACGTTTAAGCGCTCTCGACTTCAAAGGGAAGAGCAGTCAGTTTCTTCTCGGCGAAAGAGACGTAACTTATAACGAGATTGCTAAAATATTCGGAAAGGCAATCGGAAAACCCGGCCTCCAGTATGTGGAATTTCCTTACGAAGGCTTGAAAAAGGCGCTTCTTGAAATAGGCGCAAGCGAAAGCCTTGCGGACAATATGAATCAGTTGATTAAAGTCATGAACAACGGAGTAATTAAAGAAGGCGTCGTCCGTGACGCAAAGAGCACAACGCCGACAAGCATCGAAGAATTCGCGAAGACATTCGCTCGCCTCTACAACATGTAAATGTCATAAGCCATATCGATTTAACAAACGAGCCCGCCGGTGCGGGCTTTTTTGTAATATGAATTTTATTATTGACAATTAAATATAAAGCATATAATTTGTTGCTGTATCAACTATTGCTATAGCAACTATATAATTAAAATCAGTATGACGAACAATAATTTTGAATTAAACAACTCACTCGGGTTTCTTCTCAGCAAATCCAATTCATCCGTAAAAAATTGTTTCAACAGAGCGATTAAGGAATGCGCCGTGGACGCCACTGCCGAACAATGGGGCATTATGAACATCATTAATTCTTATCCCGGAATCACCCAGAGCGGCTTGGCGGAGAGAAGCCTGAAAGATAAAACGAACATAACCAGAATGCTGGATGTTCTCGGAAAAAACGGATATATTCAACGCAAAAGCGACGATAATGACAGACGCTTATTCAGAATATTCATTACTGCCAAAGGAAAACTATTGCTGAAAAAAATCGTTCCTGCTGCCATCCATACAAACGAAAAAGCATCATACGGAATATCAAAAAAGGAATTAACCGTTTTTTTTGAAACACTCAATAAAATATATCTAAACACAAAAGAACAATATGAATGAGACAATAATACAATCGAATATTCTGGCGGAACGTCTCGGAATGAAATACGAACCGGTCGGGATTATGTTTTCAGATAAAAAACCCGATGATGCTGTCGGATTTAAGAGTTCAGGAAACGGCTGCGTAGCGCCGCTTATATTTACAGCCGCAAAAGGCAAGACCGTCGCGTTCGATACCGGCTCTACAGGTTATCCATGCTCGGCTTTTTATTTTGGATTTAAGGAATGGATTTTTCCGGGCATCGAATATTTTTTATCCACCGGTCCCTTCCCGGGTCGGGAATGCGAAAGATTCGTAAAAACCCCGGAATTGGCGAAGGAATATGTCAATTCGTTAAAGCCGGGTGAAATAAGAAAAGGGGCAATTATATTCAAACCGTTAAATAAATTCTCGGATGATGAAAAACCCGAAGCGGTTTTGCTCTTTGCGAATTCTGACCAGATGAGCGCGCTCGTTTTCCTCACGCATTTTTGTTATCCCGAATCACGCGACAGAATAAACACAGGATTTGCTTCCGCCTGCATGTCGTTTTTTACAATTCCAATGCAATATGCGGAGAAGGGCGAAAAGAAAGCGTTCTGGGGACTGCACGATGTTGCAATCAGACCGTCGTTTCCGCAGGAAATCACTTCACTTTCGATGCCTTTTGAAATGTACAGTGATATTTGCGCGAACATAAATGACAGTTTTCTTTTTACCGAAAAATGGAATGCTGTTCTTAATAGAATAAATAAACAAAATTAATCATCTGATTCAGTCATGATTTACTTTATATACTTCATTTCAGCGTATGGAATATTCGAAATAGTTTCGAATACATTCCATCTGTCAAAAGGTTCAATCGGCGCAATCGGACAATCTGCAAAAAAACAGCACAGGGAATTGCCGCTGAATATTAGCGATATGCATTTTTTTGTTAAAGCAATAATAATGCTGATTTTCGGGTTGATGTTTTCTGCAGCGGCTCTCATGTACTTTTTGCACACAGATGCATACTGTATCTTTGCAATGCTGACATTTTCTTTACACGGAGCCTACGGACTTGTTCAGGCTGTCTTATACAGAAAGTTTTTGAATGTCTGGCCTGCGGCTGTTGTTTACAATATTCCGCTGATTGTGTTTTTACTCTTATACAATTGATTCATCGGCACATTTGTACAGCATATTTTTTGTTCCGTGAAAGATGCAAATTAATTTTTCTTCAGCATCTTTCCCGTTTCAAGATAATGGTTGATGGATTTTTCCCACCAAACCATCAGGTTAGTAAATGATTTTTCGAACTCATTTTTAATCCATTCGTTCTTGCTCTCAGTAAGTCCGGAATATTGATAAGTTATTTCGGCAGTGGTTGTATTGTTGCCGTTATCCGTCAGTTTGATATTCATTTTAACAATCTCTTCATAAGGCGTAAACCTTATAAACTCAATTCTGTTATTTTCTCTGTCATGCTCGTTTATATACCATATCGTTTTCGCGTCCGTATGGTGCGAAGTCGAGAACACGCATCCTTTTTCCGCGTAACCCGATTCCGAATGTATCATTGTGTAATCCCATCCGTCGAGCCATTCTTTTTCCCGCTCCGGACATAACAGCGGAAATACTTTTTCAGGCGATGCGTTATTTATCTGTTTGTATGTTCTTGAAGCCTGCAATCCTTTGAAATTTGTTTTATCTTCCATTCTTTTTATAATTATTTATTTCATTTAAAAAGTGTAGTCAATTCCGGCAAAGAATTGATTCATGTACGAGCGCATATTGTAAGGCCGGTCTATCGAAGAATAATTGAACCTGTAATTCAAACTTACCGAAATATTTTCATCCAGTTTCTGTTTATACGCCGCTTCAAAGTGAATGACAAAATTGTCCCATAAATACTCAGGCGAACACCTCGCAGCCGCTTTCAAAAAGTTATCGTACACTATCAGGTTATCTCTATCGAAATGATGCCCCTCCCTTGGGCGCGATACAAGACTGAATACCGGCAATGATATCTGCACCGAAATATTATTCTGTCCGGATAATTTATATTCACTCCCGAATAGAAGATTAACCGAATGCGACCAGTACCATGACCTGTCATAAAATGTGTAATTGTAAGTTTTGTCTACGGCGTCAAAATCTGTATGTGCGGCAAATGACGATACTCCTCCGCCTATCCTTATTTCAAGCGGATTTCCCGCCAATTGCTCCGAGCCGATAAGCCGCACGAATGAATAAGAAAAATATCCGATTTTTTCCTTTACATCTCTCGGCTGAACATCGGAATCCGGATTTCCGAAACTGTACGACGCTTCCGCGTTGTGCATGTACCTGCCTGTGTTTAACTGATAATGCAATCCCGAATAAAACATATTTCCTGAAAATATTACGGGAGAAAGATATTCGTCCCGCGAATGATAATTGTTCAACCCTAAAGAAAGTCCGAGCGAATGCGCGTTTCCCGTTTTCTGCACAGGCGTCTTAATGCTCTGGCAGAAAGCCGATGAACCGGACAGACAGAATAGAATGATTAATATTGTTTTCATCTGTTTTTCAATCCTGCGTTGAGTTCGTTCAGATAATAATTAATAAGCCTTGCCGCAACAGGGTCAACCGGATTCGCAGAATTTCCGGGTCCCTGATTCGAAGCGACTATTACTCCGAACTTTCGTCCGGGAGCAAGTGCAGCCTCGGAATAATTTACCCCGTTTGTTCCGCCGTGTATAAGCGCTCTGCCGCCTGCCCATTCACGTGACGTTATCTGCCAGCCGCATCCGTAATAATCTTCGGAGCCTGTGGGTACAATCGAACTCGTAAGCATCGCTGCCGTCTGAGCGCTTACGAGTGTTTGATGCCCGTTCTCCGCCGCCAGTACCCATTGTATAAATTTCGCCCAGTCGCCTATCGATATGTGAAGCCTTCCCGCCGGACTGTAAACAGGCGGATTGTCGGTATATGGATAAGGCTCTATCGGCGCATGACTGTAAGTGTGCTGCAACGGCTGGTCTTCCAGACCCGGCGTGCCCATCGGACCGAATCCAGCGCTTGATATGCCGAGCGGCAACAGAACTTTTTCAATCAGCAGTTCTTCGTACTCTTTGTTCATCAGTTTTTCCGCAATCGCGCCCGCTATCATGTATCCTAGATTACTGTACAGAAATGTACCGCGGGAAATTGCAGGCGGCTGCGTTACAGCCCACCCGGCAAGTTCATATCTTTGATTGCGCGGAGTGCCGTTTTCAAAAACACGCGTAGGGTCGCGCATAAATCCTGAACTGTGAGAAAGCAAATCTTTGACTGTCACGCTTTGATAATCTGACAACATTGTTCCCGCATACTCAGGAAAAATCTCCGGCAGTGTCGTAGTCCAGTTGACCCGTTGTTCATCCACAAGTATTCCGATAAGCACCGCTGTTATCGCTTTCGTATTTGAGCCGAGATGAAACAAATCGTTATTGGTAATGTTCATCTGCCCGCCGTACCTTCTGCATCCGACCGCCTGAAAGTCAATGATTGACGTGTCAGTCACTATCGCTCCTGAAAGAGCCGGAACATCAAGCGCATACCTCAGCGAATCAAGAATAGTCGCAAGCCTCGAATTGTGTGTAACCGGAAGCGGTGATTTTATTTTGTCGGTTCCAAGTATTGTACTTTCGCATGCAAAAGACGTCAGAGCAAGAAATAAAATTATAATATTCCGAATAGTTTTATGTGTCATGTGCTTTATAATAAATCGATAGATTGGTTTATCAAATATTAAATATTAAATGAGTACGATTTAAAGTTTTCGTAAATTCTGCCTTTAACTGAAGTAAATCTTAAAACCGTATAGTCGGGATCGGTAACGCCTTTTGAATAATAAACCGTATCGCCTTCTCGCCAGATTAATTCTTTTGACGCACTGTCCTGCAAAACTTCCATTGTGCCTGTCAGCATTATCGCGGTAAAACCTCTTTCGTTCATAAAATAAACGGATGCTTTTGGATTTTGCAGATATTGTTTCACACGCATAGATGAAGTGTTGGTAGTGAAATAAAACTCCTTCAATCCGTTGTTCACTCTCGGCTTTAACATCGCTTTCAAATTTGGAAAACCATCGCTGTCGACTGACGCAATAAGCGCGTTATCGCAGTTTTCAAAAATTTTTAAACCTTTGTTTATTAACTCAGAATTCATTCGTGCGGTTTTTTAGATTAATAACTTATAAAAACAATACGTTATTTTTATGTAATTTGTTTCGAATATAAACTTCTTAAAGCCGGAAGAAGCGCCATCGCAATAATTGCAGCCCCGAAAATGCAGGTAAAGCAAGAAGTACATTCAGTGCATAATTGGATTTCATATTTTTAATTGAAATGATTGTAAGAACACATTTCAATTTAGAATTCAGGGATTACCTCTGTGTTATATTTCTATTAATCTGTTTTTATAAAAATTTTTCCCTTTGTACTGAATTGCTATCCCTTTTCCGCTCCAGTATTTTTCCGTTTCACTATATATAAACTGCATGTGTAAATGAGGTCTTTCCGTAAAGCCCGAATTTCCGGCTTCCGCCGCTTGTTCGCCTTCCTGTATTACATCGCCGGGCTTTTTGGTTATGCTGCCCTTTTTCAAATGCCCGAGAAGCAGATATTTGTTTTCTTCCCTGATGACTATTGTATTGCCTGTATTATAGGGATAATTGCCTGAGAATGGAATATTATCATCGATATCGTCAATAACCTTTACAACAACGCCGCTAATAGGACTAAAGATTTTTTCTCCGAATATCGGATAATCCCTGTTATGATGCGGTAAAAATCTTTTTCCCGTATCACTAAGTTTTACTATATCGGCGGCAAACAGCATGGAATCACTTGTTCCGTGCATTTTGTGAATTTTTGAATGATAATGATAATTCATTAAACGGCTTACTTTCGAATTTCCGCCGTCCGTAATTATATATTTTCCCTTGCCGAACGGGAATTTCAGTTCCGCGTTTTCCTTTTCCCGCGCATATATCACATAAATGATTTTAATCAGTTCGTAAATGAGAAATGCAAGAACTGCAAGAAGAAGAATCGTTATATACAGATTTGTTCCTTCCGCTGAGTATGAATATAATTTCAAAAATAAAATCGCGAATAAAATAATTTCCGTGGAAAAACAAAAAATCTTTTTGAATCGCATTGCGAAAAATTCCCAGTAACCTGTAAAATACACTATGCTCAGCACAACCTGAGTAATCGCTATGATATAAAATGTATAAACGGTTGTAAAAAGTGACAAGCAAATTAAACAAATTATCAGGACTAATTGTGTGGCGATTAACCTAATGATTATCAGTGATCTTTCATTCATCATAATTACTTTTATTGTTTCCGGATAAGCCTCGAATTTTTGATTATTACATTTTGGAAACCGGATTCCCTGAAATGATTATAATCAAAAATAAATTTATTAGATAAAAGAAACAATTTATATCTGCCTGTGATATTTGCCGGTTGAATTGCAAATACACAACCGCTGCAAACGTTAAGAATTAAATAGGACATTCCCATGCCTTAAAACCGGCGTAAAGTATTGCATAAGCAAAAGTGCCCGTCATGGCGGGCTCTTAATAATATTTATTAAATCGCATAAAAATTAATAATCAAGCGGCATGTTTTTTATTAGTTCCTGCATTTTGACTTTCACGCCGTCTTCGCTGAATTTACTAACCCACGAATTATCCGTTTTAAGATGAAGCGGATTGTTTTTATCGTCCGGAGCGGCGGTTTTGCCTTTGTTGATTTCCTTTGTTGCCTGCCTCACAAAGAAATGATGAAATATTCTGTAGAATTCCGTGAAGTAAATATCGCATATTCGCCTCAGATCTTTCCCGCTTTTTATCACCATCGTATTTTCATCGTTCGAAGAAACGGACGCGTCGCTGAAGTTAGCCGAACCGCTTATAATTACCGGACTTTTACTAAACGGGTCAACCAACAAAACTTTGTTATGCACATAGTTCGTTCCGAATACGGAATTCGGTTTCTCGTTTAATAAAAACCCCGAATTTATTTCCTGCAGCCAGTCGAACATGGGTTTTTGAAAATATTCGCCGTTTACAATTACCGTGTTCCCGTCCTTTTTTTCTATTCCTTTTGCATTCCCGATTTTATCGACAAGAATATATTTCAGATGATTTGTTTTCTTTCCCAAAGATGCTTTAATATCTTTATTAAAAGAGAACGGGAATATTCCGCAAACCATTTCTTCCGCTTCTTCAATAAATTTGGAATATGTTTTCAGTATTGTCTTTTTATTTCTCGGACTGAAAAAGACCGTGATATCATCTTCGAATTTTTCAGGCGAATCGATATCATCCTGTATCTCCGCAACGGCGTTCTTAAAACTTTTTACTTCGGGATCTTTATGTAAACTTTCCCAATACGAAAGATATTTTTGCGCCGTTTTTTTATCGGATACCATGTGCCCGACATTGCATTGCCCCAGAATACCCTTGCCGGTTATGTTTGTAGAACCTGTCCAGACCTCAAGAGGTGTTTCTCCGTCCATTAAAATCATAAATTTATTATGAGATGGCACTTGCGGATTTTTTGTTCTTCGTGTCAGCACATCAATTTTCTTTCCGGCTTTTGTTATTGTCCTTTCCAGTCCGTAATTTTTGATTGCTTTATCGTTATCCGCTTTTTCTTTTCTCGAATCATACACAATTTGTACATCGCAGCCTTTCGATATCGCTTCATGCAGTTTTTGTATCACCGGCGGATATGTGAACTCATAAAACGCTATTCTCAACCCGTATTTGTTTTTTATCGCTTTATCGATAAAACCAAGAAGCGCTTCTTCCAGACCCCGCGACAGCCATATCCTCGCTTCGGCTTTCATTTTCTCCGGCATCTTATCCGGTCTTATGTTTTTAAATTTTCTCGCGTAAGCAAGGCTTCCCGCAACTCCGCGGTTAAAAAATACCGAATGTTCTTCGCCTTCGGCAATTTCCGATTTCACTTCCACGCTTACCTCTCCGCCGTAATTTAGATTTTTTGGGGTTCCATAAACGGGTATAATATGATATACATAATCATGCGCAGGCTTAACCGTAAAGTCTTCCCAGAAAAACGATTGCACGGGATGCCTGTCTGTCGGAAACGACTGAGAACTGTCGAACATCGTCGCGGTTTCCGTGAAATGCTTAAACCCCCTTAACGGATAACTTTCATTTTCCGTAATATCGTCGCGCTTTACTTCGAACCCGAGGAAATCTTCCCTGTCAACTTTTTCACTGTCGGTGATTCGAAAAGACAGCAGCGCTGCGTATGTGCCGGTTAATACAGTTAATTCAATACCGTTGTTTTCATTTCTGTTCCTCATAACAAATGTGATATTTTGTTTTGAAAAAATTTATTTAAAGTGATTGAATTTTTATGACGGAAATTACGGAATAAATATGAATCTAATAGGATAAGTAAAAAGACGGATATCAATTATATCTATAGTATAAGAACTTAATAAAAAACTGTATCTCTAAGACCTGATTAATTTCTTGTTCCGGAAATTAATATTACGAACAATTTCATTTTGAATCTGAATTTCTATCGGGAATATTTATGCTCAGACTATAATTAGTTGTTGAAATACTCAACCCAAAGTTCTTTATCCCTTTTCATAATTCCAAATTCAAGAAATGCCGGATTTGCAGAGTTATCCGTATATATCGGTCTGTTAAAAAAGAATGTATCCGGATTTTGAAAACAAAACTCCTCCATCTTTCTGTAAATCTTTCCTTCTTCCGACCACCCTCTGTTTAAATCCCGCCTCTGTTTAAATACATTGAGTTCCAATCCGTCAACCGCGCCGCCTAAATAGTGAGCGATGAAATGCCCCTTGTCCCATTCTTTGCCGAAAATATTTTCCGTTTTCCCTGCCCAGCCACGCAGCCGATAATCGTCTCTTTTTCTCTTCATTTGAGACGATGTTCCATAAGCCGCGATAAGTCTTGAATCGTAATTTGAATCCGCAGGAAACAGCCCTTTGCCTTCCGGCGAATCCAAATCATCAAAAATGAAAACAAAACATCCGTTTTGTATAAAACATATATTTGTCTCGCGCGCGCTTTGCTTTTTATATTCGTCTGCCCAAATCACGGGAAGACTATCATATAAATTATCGACAGCATCTTCATATTCCATCCCGCTTAAGCCCTTCGATATCTGTTCGTATCCGGGCAAAGAATTATGCATGAACACCAATTAGAATTTTAATTATTCAACTCCTCTTACACTCTGTTCAATTTGATTTTTTTCGATTTGCAATTCGGACAGGTTATATCAACCGAAAATTTTTCTCCCGAATTGCTTTTCAGAAGATATGATAAAACCGCTTTGCAATCTTCGCACTCAACCCTGAAAAGCGATTCCCGGTTTTCATCGCTTTGCATTATTGACCTGCCACCGCAGGAGCCAGACGCGCTTTTACCGCATGCGCAGGTTGTGGAAAAACTAAAAGTTTGCGTATGGCTGTTATCCGAAAAACCGCAATTCGCAACCCAGCGGTTGCAATTACCGCAATAGAAATCGTGTGACATTTGACACCTCCTTTATATTAGTATTAAAAAATAAATTTAGATTAATGCAAATGATTTCAGGCTGAATGCAAATGAAAAGAGTACGACAAAGCATCTCTGCTTTAACCGATAATTCGAAACTATAATTATTAAATCGGACTTTACTTAATCGATGTCGAAAGAAATATATTTCGGGGAATCCCCGCCTCCAAACACAAGTTAATTATAATTTTTTTTATAGTCAATATGGGGATATTGATGTCCCGCGGGAAAGCATTTATTTTATTATATATATTCGGCTTATAAGGGCTGTTATGAAACATGACCAGACAAGCCCTTTTATCCGCAAATCTTCATCAAGGTTATTTATTCATTGTATAATATGACATTCTGATATATTTTGCTAAAATTGATATTTATACTGTTCCCGCACTCCAATCAGCGGGTACACTTTTAATAATTTCTATATTTGCACATGACTAAATGCATCAACTGCGGAAGAGAATCCGACGGCAAGTACTGCCCTTCGTGCGGACAGGAAGTTGAAATAAAAAGGCTCGAAGCAAAATTAATTCTCCACGACATCACGCACGGAGTACTGCACTGGGAAAATTCAATACTTAAAACTTTTAAATTTCTCCTGATTAATCCCGGAGGCACAGCAAAAAACTACATTTCGGGTTTAAGAAAACCATACGTCAAGCCGTTTTCATATTTCATTTTCATACAGACAATTTATGTGATTTTCTTTCACTCGATGAACGAAAAATATTTTGCTTTCCTGAATTTCACCGTCAATAACGGAGGGGCAATGCAGGATAAAATCGAACAGATGCAGCATGTGATTAATGCTTACATCAACTACTTCAATTATTTCATGCCCGTCTTCTTCGCGCTATTTTACTATCTGATTTTCAGAAAGAAAACAGGAATCAATTACGCCGAAAGCCTCGTGATTGCGTTCTACTGGATAGGCACAACGCTTATCTTCGGTGTCGTTCTTATGATCATTTCATTAATTAATATCGGATTCTGGAATGCGAGAATTATGGTGTCATATCTTTTTCTTGTCTTCGCAATACTGCAGTTTACGGGTATGCCGAAATTTAAAGGAATTTTAAAAGCGACACTTGTTATCTTTTTAAGTTATACTGCATACGGTGTTTTTGTAGGCGCTATTCTTCTTGCTTATTTCTATATCATCACAAAAGGCGCCATTATTCAATGAAGTGAAAACCTTGAATATTATTTCCCCGGGCTTAATGCACTGTAAATAAAAAATCAGGAGGCGGATTTTTTGTTATCCTGTTTCCGTTTATTCTTATTGTGTCCTGCACAAGCCAATTGCCCGGCTTTGTCAGATTAATCGTTCCCTGATATCTTCCGTTCCCGGTTCTGACGGGATTAATATTGCCCGTTGATACTTCACCGCTTGACTGGAAATAAGTTTTCAGCGTCATTTGTGCAGAATCTATTTCTATGAAATTCTTATCGTCGTTTGTTCTGTGAAGCATCATCGCGAATGTGTTTAAACCAGATGAGGGAGTGAAAGGTTTAATCAGCGTAAGACAATATGTATGTCCTCCGAAAACATCATCCCAGTAACACAATTGACTTCCCTGCGTTACCCCTACATAAAAATATGCCGAGTCAACGGAATTCGCATCGTTGTATATATAATCCGCGTACCAGAATGAACTTGAATCCGAAATCATCGTGAAGCAGACGTATCCTTTAAAGAGATTGTATTCCGTATCATAATAATATTTATCCGCAACAGGAGAAGAATGTCCGGGACCGCCAAAAGCATGATACATCATAGGTTTGTATCTGCAATATCCTGTCGTTTGTTCCGCGCCGTTCAAATACACTTTGAACCCTATATCGTTATATCCGAAGTACAATCCCGTTCCCGAAGCGCTGAATATATCAAATTTCACTGTGCCCGATTCAACGGTTGATATTTTGGCGAACGTCAGTTCATGCGTTGTTCCACCTGTCGATACCGGGTCTTTCGAACTGCAAGAACAAAACAGCAGCGCAATAAATACGGATAATATTATAATCTGTGTTTTCATTAATTGAAAAATATTCTTTTTACGGTTTTATAACAATGGTTAAAACATACAACTTAACATAATCATCTTCTGTTTCACAAAGTCCTGAACCCCATATTTCATGTTCTTTTATTTCTAAATGTATTAAATTTTATCGGTCATGAAAACCATATCTCTGATAATATCCGTTTACAAAAAAGTGAAAGAACTTGAAATTCTTCTCACCGCGCTGAAAAGGCAGTCATGCAAGGATTTCGACGTTATCATTGCCGACGACGGCTCGGGGGATATCATCAGTGATTTTGTAAAAGAATTCAGAAAAACCTGCGATTACGAAATCATTTTTCTCACTCAGGAAGATGCCGGATTTCGTAAAAACAAAATTCTTAATGAAGCCGTCAGGACATCCGTAAACGAATACCTTATTTTTCTCGACAGCGATTGCATTCCTCACAAGGATTTCGTTAAGGCGCATTTCGATAACTCGGAAAAAAATACTGTACTTGTCGGCAGAAGAATTCATCTGAACGAAAAACTCTCTGATATGCTTACTCCTGAATTCGTTCTTACTGATGACTTTGACAGGTTGTATCTCAGAGCACTTAAAAGTTCTATCGGATTCAGGAAATCTACTTACACAGCCGAAGAAGGAATAATCATACGGAATAAATTACTGAGAAAACTTCTTAACATAAGAAATTACCATATCGTCGGCTGTAATTTTTCATTATCAAAAGAACTGCTTCTTGAAATAAACGGCTTCGACGAGAACTATGTAGGCGCGGGCATCGGCGAAGATTCGGATATAGAATACAGACTCGGTCTCATTAACGCGAAATTCAAATCGGTGAGAAATCTTGCCGTTGTTTTCCACATGTATCACGAAAAAACAAAAGAAGACAATACAAACTACGACTATTTTCATAACAACGTAAAAACGAAGAATAACTTCTACTGCGAGAACGGTATCTTCAAACCTTACAAATTCATTCAGACGGATTAGAACTCTTTTATTTTTTCAAAAACTTCTTCAACCGTAATATCATTAATGTTTCCCGTTTTTGATTCGATGTATTTTGCATTATTGAATAAAGGCAGCCATTCCGAAGGTTTGCCGGACCGGAATACCGTTAGAGTATCCGCGCCCGAATATGCCGCAAGGTGCATTACGCCTGTATCCGCCGAGACATAAAGTTTCAGGCGGCTGAGCACTGAAGCAAGATTGTACGTGTCCATGTTGCTTATACACGTGTATTTTATGCCCGCTTCTTTAAGCCTCGATTCAAGAGCGGCGGTTATTTCACCGTCAACATAACCCGATGTTATCAATATGTAAGAATTATATTTTTCGCAGATTCTTTTTATTAATTCAAAATAATTAATGACATTCCATATGTTTTCTTTTTCGCCCGCACCGGGATGAAAACCGAATATCGGCTTGCCGGCATCCGGGAAATTTTCGGAGATGTACTTCAAACCGAACTGTTTTTCTTCTTCGGTCAGACCTATACGCATATTTTTTATTTCATCCAAAGCCATACTGCAGCCGATACTTTTTACGGAATCGAGAAACCTGTAAACCTGATGTGTTTTGTCTTTCTTCCAGACTGCCTCTTCTTTTACGTCAAGCACAAAACTTAATTTATTCTTTTCTTCATCAATTCTTTTAAAACCGATTTTTAATTTGCCTTTCGCTAAGAATGCTATCATATATGAAGTCCATGAAATCCTTATGGTTGAAGGGACAACAACAATATCGTATTTCTTTTTTCTGAGATTCTTAATGAAATCAAGAAGTGTTTTCAATTTGTCTTTTCTGAATATCATCACTTCATCGAGATACGGATTCAGTTTCTTCAGTTTTACATCGTAGTTCGTAGGACAGCCCACAAACGTTATAAACGATTCGGGGTATTTTTTCTTGAGCGCTTTGAACATTGGAAGCGAACAAATCGTATCGCCAAGTTGTATGCTCTGCGGCCTTATTATAAGTATCTCCGTCATCTGTAGCCAAAAGTTTTATTAATCTAAAATGAATTGAAGTGAAAAAAAATGGTTTTATTTTTGAGCAGATGCTTTCAATCTTTGATTTTTCCAAGATAGAAATCGAGACCGTCGATTATATCTCCGTCTTCAATTTGCCTGATTTCTATTAACTGCGTTTCGGTCTCCGATACGAGAGAACGCTTTTGCAATTCCTGCGTGTCGGGATAAATTCTGTACTTGCCTGGAGGTACATTGTCGAATATAAACTCGCCGTCTGAGAAAGTGTATTTTTCAAGTTTGAATTTTCCGTCGGAAGATTCGAGTATCATCTTAAGCATCGAAATGCCTTTTACTCCGGATTCGGTTTTAAGTTTAGCGTTGCCGTTTATAATGCCCGACATATAAACAGGAACCGGAACAATTTTGAATCCGTTCGGGTCAACCGTCACTCCGAATGTTTTGTACTTCGGTCTCAGAAGAGGGTTGTCGAATGATACAGGCTCAACTTCAAGCCTGTATGAATTGTAAGGGTCGAGATCAAGATATCTGTATTCACCGTTTGCACGAACGAGTTTACCCGAATTCATTTTCGTATTAAATCCCGTATTCAGAATATGCTCGTTGTTATCGGGAATTCCGTTTCCGTTCATGTCGATGAACGGAACAAGCGAAAGCGCTCCGCGCGAAACCATATTCTGGTTATCCGTTACAAACGTTTTTCTGTACGGGTCGTATCCGACCGAACCGAACAACGACTGCTGCAAATCCCGGCCTGTGTTCGAAGCGGAATAACCCGCCGAATATCTCCCGAATGAAAAATCGAATCTGAATGTCAGACCGCCGGAATAATTATTTCCCGCGATATCCCTGAACACAAAAGCAGTCAGCCAGCCTGTCTTGAAAATCCCTTTGTCTATATATAATCCTGCATTCGCGATTCTGCCCGTCGAATGGTCTATATCAGTCTGCTGCCTTAACAAAAGGTCGCTGAATATTCTGTATGACAAACCGGCCGTTGACCTTGAATTCGAGTTGTCATACGCGCCTGTTGTTTTCACCCATGCTGCATTGGTTGTAAAACTTACCTGAAACCTTCTGTAATTGACAAACATACCGGAATTAAGAAAAATAAATTTGTAATCGTCCGATGTTACGTTTCTTGCATTCACTCTGAAACTTGCCGAAAATCCTTTGAATGAAAACGGAACGTATGCCGTCACATTTTCTTCCTCATTATAATTGAACTGATTGAAAAAACCGTTCCTGCCGTACTTGATATATGAAACCGATGAATAAATCTGCGACGGCAGCAGAAGACTTAGACTTGCAACTCCCTTTAAATCATAATAATAATTTGCGCTGAAAATCAGATTGTCAACTATTCTTACGGAAGCATTCGAAAACGGATAAAACTTGTTTATGTTCTTTTCGTCAATATATACGAGTCCCGAACCCGCAGTTAAAAATTTCGTTATTCCCCATGAAACTGTCGATTCCGAAAAAGCATTGTGATTGCCCGCTCTGAGCGTCCCTCCGCTTACGTTATATTCAACAGTTCCTTTCGGAAGGAAATTGAATGGCACCTGAATGACTCTTTCCTCTGTCCTTATTTCACCGGATGTTCCGTAGTATTTCAAAGTAATATAATTCGAACCGTATAAAAGCGGAACATTGAACTCAAAGTATCCGTCATTGGCGGCTCTTGTATATGCGATGAATTCATTGTTTATATAAAGTTCGACATCCCACTTTGAACCTGTCCTGTCGAATATTTTATAATTGCCTATTGTTCTTCTGGCAATGGGCGGAGCATTTGTAATCTGAAATCCCCGCGTATTGTAAAGCAGTCCCGAAGCGGGATAAATATTTCCGATAATCCCCTGCCTGAACCAGTTCTTATCGTCAACAAATCTCCACCGCCAATCCGCATTGTCTTTATCGAATGCAGTCTTATTGTTTCCGCTTATGAAAGCCGTGAAATCGCCGCCGAGTATTTCGGAACCGTAAGAAAGATTGTAAGAATATATATCATTAACGGGAGAAGTGTGGCTGTAATTCAGCGTCCAGTCTGCAACACCCGGGCTTAGTAATTTTCTTTTTCGAGGAAGGAAACAATCGGCATTTTTTAAATCAGAACGTCTAAATTCGCTGTTCTCTCGAAGCAGATTTCTTTCGATTTCAAGAACGGCGGGAGGTTTGACCTTTGAGGATAGGTAAGCCTTTAATTGCTTGAACTCTACGTCTATTTTTATTTCGAAAATCTTATTGTATAAATCCGAATTCATATACATTTCGGATTCGGTAATATAAAAATCGTTTCGTGCGACGTTTATTTTTCTTCCGTCTATCTGCGCATAGTTCTCGTACGGATTAATATAATATATGACGTTTTCATTTACGAAAAACCCTTTAACCCCTGAAATATCTTTCAGGAAATTGAAGTCAATTTTAAGACGCGTGAATAACTCTCCGAGCGGGACGTAAAGCGTTTTTCCGCCCGCAAAACAGTTGATGTCGACGTTTCCAATCCTGTCAATGTTAATCTGGAACGGCGCTTCATCGCATAGAGGATTGGATTTTATAAGATTTGAATCAAGTCCGTCCGCAAACGATACGCGAATGCAGCATATGAGCAAAAAAAAACCGTATTTTGCAGAATGCGTTTCATCAGTTGACGGTTATTGTAATTTTTTTCTCTTCCGTGTTTCCTTTAAGAATTTTCCCGCCTGTTTCTTCTCTGTCCGTATTCAATTGCACGCTGATATTATATTTCCCTGCGGGCAGTTTTCCCGTTTCGATTTCAATTCTTTTGTTGAGTTCGTAGTAAACCGATATTTCCTGTTTTGTTTCTTTGACGATTGAACCTTTTTCGTTTGTGATATTCACGAGAAGATTTCCTATATACGCAGCATTGCCTTCGCGCTTTACTTTCGCGAATAGCACGAACTTATTTTCTTCGAATTTCCCTGTAAGATTGTCAAAACTTATTCCCGTCTTCACGCTTCCTCTTCTGTAATTCAGGGCGATTACGGTCCTGAACTCTACGCTCATTCCCGCATTGATATTTCCTTTCCCGGTTGTGTCCTCTGCGTTTACCGCTTTTGAAATAATTACGGGTCTTCCCCAGTACTCGCCTTCCTTAACGTTTTTCGGCTTCGCGGCTATACGGACTGTCTGCTCTTCAAGAGGCTGTAGCACGAATTTTCTCGGATAAAAATTAATCCATTTCACCGCCGAGGGGTCCGTATCGGATTCTTTTTCCGGAAAATACATTACCGTCTTTCCCGAAGAATCGGAAACGGGATATCCGAATTTCATGTCTATGCTCACTTCCCACGGCGTAATGTTTGAGTTATTTCTTACAACGATATATCCGTTTCTCTCTGCATCGCTGAGATGCACGGTCACGGGTGCAACTGTAACCTGTGAAAATCCGGTTCCGCTGAGAACCAGAACAAGCAATATAATTACGTAAAATTTTTTCATGTTAATTTGATACCGTTGTTAAAATTATTATTATGGAAGTATTATAATCACCCGCTTTTTGCGTAAGCGGAGGTATCACCGTCCCGCCTATTTTTATATAATAATCTCTTGTCTTGTCGTCGAAAATTAATGTTGTTCCCGAATATGGATCAAAAGGCGTTCCCGGCTGACTGTCATTCGGATTTATGCTCTGTGTTGCAGTAAACGTTACGGGTAATTCGGAAATACCGCTGCTAATATTCCGCGATATATTAAATGAAACCGAAACAGTCATTCTGTTTCCATTTCCGGTAATCGTAAACTTGCCGGAACTCGGACTCGTTTCGGTTATTGTTTTTTTAACTCCGGGAATTAACTGCTGGAAATCCAAATTGCGCATATACGTTACCTGCAAATCACCCGATTGCGAATAACAGTAAGAAGATATCAGTAATAAATAAATGAATGTTATGGTTTTTCTCATTGTCCCCATTCAAAATTAGCGATTATTGTCAGGATTATCAATCTTATGCCAAATAGTTTATTGACCTGCATAAAAACTTTTTAAAAAAACAAAGGGGCTTTCTTACGAAAGACCCCTTCTTATCATTAATTTATTATCCGGATTAGTTGCCTGTATAGTAAAAAATTACAGTTACTGTACCTTCGTATAATCCCGCTGCCTGAGTGTATATCGGCTGTACGGTACCGCCGAGAAGCACATCCATCGAACCGTCCGTACCGAACGTCGTGCTTACGGGATTAAGAGGATTGAAATCTACAACCGTACCGCCGGGAATTAAATAACCCGCGTCTGTCGGATTAAAACCTATTGCAAGATGATTATCTCCGCTTATTAGTTCAGGCGGCAACGACATTTCGATGCTGATTTCCTTTCCTGCCTGACCGAGTATGGAAAACTTTCCCGCGGAATTTGAATTTTTATCAACGCTTCTTGCAATACCCGGAAGTATATCTGTACCAAAATCAAGGTCTCTCGTAAATACAACTGAAATCGGAGACAGAACGACACCCTTAGCAGTAATAGTTGCTGTAACAGGTTTCGGGGAGATAATATCGGATTTTTTTTGCGCATATATGTCATTAATCAGCAGAAGAACGCAAATTAGCGGAATAGCGATAATTAGTTTTTTCATTATAAGCCCCTTTATAAAATTAAAATAATAATTAGTTCTGGATACAGTAATGCAATTATCCTGCCAATAAATTTCCTTCAAAAACGCGTTTAAATTGTGTTTTTTTTCACTATGACGACTTATTTTCGAAGTCCGGATACTATATTATTTGTTAAATGTAATCTCAACCATTTAATAATTTTCTTCTTTTGCCGTAAGCATTTTTATATTCCGGGACGCTGAATTTTTCAGATTTTTTTTGATGCATTCTCTTTTTGAGAATACTTGTGTGATTTTGGAAATAACTTATGCTCATTCGCTAAAAACACGCTGTTTATACCGTTTTCTCTGGTACGGTATTTGATGATTAATAGGTGAATCTATAAAATAAAAAAAATAATAAATGAATTTATTTGGTGTAAAAAATATTTTAAAAGTAAAATTAGCGATAATTGCTATGTTACTCATGAGCGGAACCCTGTTTGCGCAAAAAACCGAAAACCTCCTTAAACCGGATATGGATTTAAAACTTATTGTCCTGCCCGGTGACGGGGCATCTGCAATCGATGATGATTCATCATTTAAATCAATTTTTGATAAAGTAACTTCTTACAACTTTACGGATACTATTGATATAAACTTTTGTATTCCAAAAATCAACGAATCGTCTTTCGGTAATTTTAAAAATACAAATCAGACTGCGGGGCATAAGAATAATGATTATAAAAAAGAATATACGATATCGCAAAACAATCTGATACCATTTACTCCTGACACAAAAATATGTTATACAGTCAAAACACCGGGAATTGTAACTCTGAAAATATTTGATTCGGAAGGAAAAGAAATATCGACGATAGTTAATGAATTCCAGAGCAAAGGAGATTATGAAGTACATTTTTCCGCAGATGCGCTTGAATTTTCGGACGTACCGTCGGGAATTTATTATTATACTGTCGAAGTAAACAATTTTGCGGAAATGCGAAGCAAAATTTAATCTAAATAAACACAATAAAACCGGCAATTTTCGCACGCCATCAAATTTATACTTGACAATAACTTCAATTATAATAAAGTTAAGGAAGATGTGATGCCTTATGTTCGATAAAATCACCTGCTTATGGCGGTGTGTCCCCGGCGGGTTAATGTACAACGAAACTGCATAATATCTTTCGATTTGATAGATTTCAGTGTAATCTATTAACTGCATAAATTGTATATCTTCAGTAACTGTATTTCCTGTATAATTCTGTATCGCTGAAAGCATTTAAAATTGAACACGCTTTAATTTTTAAATAATGTTTTCAAAATTAAACGGGAGTAATAAATGAAGACAATTACTGCACTTCTTGCTTTTTTAATCTTATCTTTTTCCGTCTCTCTATATGCTCAGTATCAGTATGAGACGCCCATTTACATCAAGAATAATACCGCTAATGCGTTAACAAATGTTCAGGTAAAACTTGTGATAAACACGCAGGCTTTAATATCGGCGGGCTGGATGCAGTCTGACGGTAAGGATATAAGGTTCACGACAACATGCAGCGGAAACACATTTCTAAATCACTGGGTTGAGAATTACCTTAATACGGATACTACAATAATCTGGGTTAATGTGCCTTCAATAGGCGCTAGCGACTCTGCTCAAGTTTTCATGTATTACGGCAATGCAGCAGCACCGAATATTTCGACCTTAAGTGTTTTCTACGGTCCGCACTCTTCGACAGACAGCGTAATGATTTCAGGCGCCGGCGGTGTGACAAACAGCCAGCGCGGTTTCAGGTTCACCGCAAATGAAGATATACTTTTAGGTTATTTCGGGAAACGCGAACCTACCGGCACTACAAGATATGTAACTCTGTTTGATTTCACGACTCAAGCGATTTTAGCACAACTCCAGGTTTCGGGTGCGGCAGCGCAATGGGATTATGCGCCTGTTACAAATCCTATCTGGCTGAAATCGGGACAGCAATATATTCTGGAATTATATCAGGGAACAAACGACGGTTACTATTTTGGGACAAGTTCGCAAATCGGACAGCATCTGACATACGGCGATATGCGTTACTGCAACAGTTGTACGCAGAATACATTCCCGACAAGCGTTCTTACCGGTTATCATTACGGGACACCCGATTTTCTGTATTATACAAAGCAGAACGTCACACCTGCTCCTACATTCAGAGTGCTTCTTCCGGCTGATACAATTACACCTGCTATCCCGGTAAATCTTACGGCAACGCCGGGAAATGCGGCGGCATTACTGAAATGGAAAAAGAATACGGAATTCGATATGTGGCAGTATGGTGTTTATAAAAACACGACAAACAATCCGGGCACCGCGACATTCATCGGCGCCGTGAACCATCCCGATACAACACTTACAGCGACGGGATTGATAAACGGAACAACGTATTATTTCTGGGTCAGGGCCGCAGACAGATACTGTAACCCCAGAGCAGGCGGATACAGCACTGTCGCAAGTTGCACTCCGACAAAAATATCTCAGATAGGAAATACGATACCGGATAAATACTCTCTCCTGCAGAATTATCCTAATCCGTTTAATCCTACTACTTCAATACACTTCAATCTTCCGAAAGATACTTATGTTGAATTGAAGGTTTATGATATAACGGGTAAGGAAATTGTCATGCTCGCAAACGGTACTTATAAAGCGGGAACATATATGATTGATTTCGACGCCGCAAACTATTCAAGCGGGGTTTATTTCTATAAACTTACAGCAGGCAAGTTCACTGACATAAAGAGAATGGTCCTTGTCAAATAAAGAAACATCCCTTGAAAACTATTACCGCCGGCTTTTTTCAACCGGCGGTTTTTTTATACTCATTATGCCTTAACTTCTGCTGTGCCCGCCGTGCCCGCTATATAAATCGAAGCGGCAATAAGACTAAGGTCTTTCAGAATACCGATAAACGACATCTGCATTGTTGCGGGATTCATGATTCCCGGAACTTGTATGGCAAGCACTATAATAAGCAGTTCCAGCGCAAGCAGCATACCCGCCAATCTGACATACCTGTTTATAATAAAACTGATACCCGCAAGCACAAGCCCTGCTCCCGATATGTAAATAAAAATAATTGCCGCAGGCCAGTTTGCAAGCGCGGCTGCAGCCATCTCCTTTGCATTTAAAAAATGATCCAATCCGAATACGACAAAGGGAATTCCGAAGACTATCCTTGCCGCCGATGTTATATTTTTCATAATTTATCGTTTTATGTGTTTACACATTATATGTTTATACATATAAATGCTGTACGTCTTAAAAAAGTTTCGCCGATAATATTCCGCGAAAAGCAATCTGCTTTATAAATAAAACACCGCTTACAACAATATTGTTGCCGGAGTCTGAATACCATTTTTCTGTTTTTTCAATAATAATATTCGTATTATATGCAGATGAAAGTACTGCTTGTTGCAAGTCCGAAAAAATATTTCGGCATCGATATGCTATTCAGAATCCCAAATCTTGGTCTGTGCTCTATTGCCGGCAATATAGATAAGGATTTGGCGGAAGTGCACATAATCGACCTGATTGTATCGGGAAGAAACCCTGACAGGTACTTTACAAATCTGATAAAGCAAATGAAACCCGGCATTATAGGTTTCAGCACAATGATTTTCCAGTACGAACACACGGTCTCGCTTGCGAAAATCGCAAAGACCGTTTTGCCAAAAGTGACCATTGTTGTTGGAGGATATTATCCCACAATAGACTTCAATACAATCGCGCAGAGCGATGATATGCAGTACATAGATTTTTTAATGAACGGAGAAGGTGAAATTTCTTTCAATGAGTTTCTGAAGGCATTTAAGAAAGATAAAAATTATTCCAAAGTTGAAGGATTGACGTATATTGAGGATGGAAAAATAATTCACAATCCGCACACATGCCTTTCAAATCTGGACGAACTGAAATTACCGGACAGGGATGTAAGAATTATTAAAAAAGGATTTCACTGCGTGGGGCTGAAGGCGGATGTCATTGAAACTTCAAGAGGGTGCGTTTTTGAATGCAACTTCTGCAGCATAAATATGATGTACGGAAAGACGTTCCGGAAATATTCAATTGAAAGAATTTTAAGCGATATCAGAGAAGCAAAGAAACGCGGGGCGAAAGCGCTGATGATCACGGACGACAATATTACGATAGACGGAAAAAGATTCAAAGAAATCTGTGAAGCAATAATCGCAAACGGGCTTAACGATATTAAATTTCTTCTTCAGGCAAGCATACGAGGAATCAAAAACACACCCGGTCTTGTGAAGGCAATGGCTGACGCGGGAATAAAATGGATTTTCCTCGGTATAGAAAATGTGTCCGAAGTAAATCTTGCTTCGATGAACAAAGGTAAACAGTTCGAAGCATTAGATACAATGGATGTCGTCAAAGAACTCAAAGCCCATAAAATAACCGTCATAGGCGGATTTATACTCGGCAATCCCGATGATACCGAAGAATCCATGTGGACAAATTTTCATTTTGCAAAGAAAATGAAACTCGACCTTCCGATATTTAATACTATAACTCCGTATCCGAATACAGGTATAAGAAAAGAACTTCTTGAACTCGATTTAATAACAAACAAAAACGATTTCACGAAATATGACTGCTGGGAAGTTAACATAAGAACAAAACATCTTACCTCCGAGCAGATAGATAAAATAAGATGGGAAATGCATAACCGCTATCACGTGGAGTCGGGCGCAATATTCAGACTCATAAGGGAATACCCTCTTTACTTTTCAAAACTCATACCAAAATGGCTCATAATAAAACCTTCCGACATGCTGAAGGGATTATATAAGGGCATCGTGGGAAAATACAGCAGTTAATATATTTGATAAAACAAAAACTTCTCACAATAATCACCTTGCGGAAACAATAAAACTTTTATAAAAACACTGAAAATGGTTTATATGAAATGATTCCGGTAAAAAAGCCGCTGAATGCATTCGTTATTGTGTAAATTAAATGAATAAAGAATGTTATATTTGAAGTGATAATCTGAAAATGAAAAAACCGATAATCATAATATTGTTTATATTCTCCTCACTAAATGTATCATTTGCTGTTGATTCGCTATGGGTGAATTACGCGCCATATACAATTTACAATCAACTTACATGTACAGCGATTGACAGGAATCAAGTAAAATGGATTGGTTCAATAAATTATGGTTTATACAAATTTACAGGAAGTTCATGGTCGGTTTACGATACAACCAATTCAGGATTACCATTGAATCAAGTTCAAGCGCTCGCAGTTGACAGTACTAATATATTATGGATAGGAACATTTAAGAGCGGTCCATACAGTAAGGGTATTGTAAAGTATAATGGTATAAATTGGATTATATACAACACAACAAATTCAGGAATATGTTCAAATCAAATTAATTACATAACCGTAGAAAAAAATAATGAAATCTGGATTGGAACTGCCAACGGATTATCGAGATTTTATAATGATATCTGGACAACATATAATGTTCTTGATAATAATATTACAGGAATAGTAATAAAAGATAGCATCAAATGGATATCGACAACCGGCGGAATAGCAAGATTTGATAATGTTAATTGGAATTATTATACATATTCAAATTCAGGGCTGCCTTCGAATATCGTTTTCGGAATTGCGATTGACAGCGCGGGATGTGTATGGTCAGCGACTCAATTCGGCGGAGTCGCAAAATTTAATTATAGCACAAATATATGGACTGTCTTTAATGAGAGTAACTCCGGATTACTTGATAACAATACATCAGCGATAGCAATAGATAAAGATGGTACGGTATGGATTGCTACATCAAGCATATTAGATAAATATTACAACGGTCATTGGGTATATTATCATACAGGTAATTCCGGATTACCCAGTATTACAATTTATAAAATACTTGTTGACAGATACAACAATAAATGGTTTACGACGGACGCAGGTCTTGCGGCATTCTATCCGCATGGAATAATTGGAATAAATAATAATGAAACTCATTTGACTAATTATCAATTATTCCAAAACTACCCCAATCCATTCAACCCTTCTACAAATATATATTTTACACTTCCCGTAAGAAGCCATGTTACAATAAAAGTATTCGATATTACGGGGAAGGAAATAAAAACACTCATCAACGAATCAAAACCGGCAGGAAGTCATTCTGTAAGATTCGATGCATCAAATATTTCTTCAGGAATATATTTCTACAGGATACATGCATCAAACCAATCCGGCAGTAATAATATTTTTTTAAAAACATTAAAAATGATTTATATAAAATAATCCCGGAAAAGTAAAAAGTGATCTATAGCTATTG
>JAQTLX010000026.1 GCA_028714695.1 Ignavibacteria bacterium
GGCCCGATATATAAAGACATAATAAGTAGAACTTGCGGCGACAAACTGACCGCTAATAAAAGACTTGTCATAAATTTTTATGCTCTAATAAATCGGGACTTGCATTTTAACATAAAGGAATGACAAACAAAAAGTGTTTTGCTCTTAAACTGGATTCTAACTTCTAGATTCTAGATTCTTGTCTTAAAAATATGAGCGATAATGATCCATTTTTTTAAAAATATTTTCTTTCTTCGAGCCCGCAGACCTATCTGCCGTACCTGTCTGATACAGGCAGAGGCAGAGCGGTCTGCATATAATAGAAAAAGATAACAAAAGATCATTAAGCCCCGTAGGGGCGGTATCTTTGTAGAAAAATGAATTCAAAAATCTCTGAGCCCCGTAGGGGCGGCATCTAAATTAGATATTGATAGTTTTTCATTTTTGATTTTTAATTTCTATATTTGATTTTTCACATTTTACATTTGATTTTTTATCCTATCATTTCTTCTTGTGTTCTCACTCTGCACCCTATAAGTCATATTTTCAAAAATTCCGCATTATTCTTTTGTTTCTTGACTTTTGATAAAATTTATTGCATTGTAAAACTTTGTTTAAGAGTTTATATTTAGCGTTTTCAAAATCGAAAAATTACACAAAAATGCCTGAAATTAAAAAAATTCATGCCAGAGAGGTCCTGGATTCAAGAGGAAATCCAACCGTTGAAGTCGATGTTATTCTCGAAAACGGCACACTCGGTAGAGCAATCGTCCCGTCCGGCGCTTCGACAGGCGAAAGAGAAGCAGTTGAACTCCGCGACGGCGATAAAAAACGATTCGGAGGAAAAGGTGTTCTTAAGGCTGTGGACAATGTTAATAATATTATTGCAAAGAAAATTCAGGGATTCGATTCTTTCAAACAAAGAGAACTCGATAATGAACTTATAAAAATGGACGGTACGGAATTTAAATCAAAACTCGGCGCGAATGCTATTCTCGGCGTCTCTATGGCTGCCGCTAAAGCAAGCGCTGCATTTTCAAAAATGAGTTTTTACAGATATCTCGGTAGTTTCGATTCCGTTACTCTGCCCGTTCCTATGATGAATATTCTTAACGGCGGAAAACATGCTGACAACAATATTGATTTTCAGGAGTTCATGATTGTTCCCGCGGGATTTAAAAAGTTTTCCGATGCGCTTAGATGCGGTGTCGAAGTCTTTCATTCTCTTAAGGGCGTTCTTGGTAAACAGAATTACAATACTTCAGTCGGCGATGAAGGCGGTTTCGCTCCGTCTCTTAAATCGAATGAACATGCTCTCGAAGTAATAATGTCTTCTATCGAAGCCGCAGGATATAAACCCGGCGTTGACGTGTTCCTCGCTCTTGATGTTGCCGCAAGCGAAATGTTTATTCAATCCGGCAAAGGAAAAACAAAAGGACTCTATGAATTCTATAAATCGGGTATTCCTTCGAAAACATCCGATGAAATGATTGAACTCTATTCCTCTATAGTAAACAAATACCCAATTGTCTCAATCGAAGACGGTCTTGCGGAAAATGACTGGGACGGATGGAAAAATCTTACAACCGCTCTGGGAGAAAAAATTCAACTCGTCGGCGATGATATCTTTGTTACCAATCCGAAAATACTCGCGCAGGGAATTCGGAAATCAATTGCTAATTCAATTTTAATAAAAGTTAATCAGATAGGTACTTTATCCGAAACAATAGACTGCATTAATCTTGCAAAATCAAACGGCTATACGACCGTAATAAGCCACAGAAGCGGCGAAACGGAAGATTCTACAATTGCCGATATTGCCGTTGCTGCAAATGCGGGACAGATTAAAACAGGTTCGGCGTCCAGAACAGACAGGATAGCTAAGTACAACCAACTTCTGCGAATTCAGGAAGAACTCGGCTCAAGAGCCGTGTTTCCGGGTAAAAGTGCATTTAAAAACTTAAAGTAAAATAATGAAATTATCCCAGTTCAAGTACGCGTTTCCGAAAAACCTTATTGCTAAAGCGCCTAAGGTGCCGAGAGATAACTGTAAACTTATGGTGCTCTCGAAAGATACAGGCGAAATCCGTACAATGAAATTCAAGAACATTATCGACTTCATGGATGAAGGCGACGTTCTCGTACTAAACGATACAAAAGTTTTCCCCGCAAGACTCTTCGGCAATAAGGAAAAAACTAAAGCAAAAATCGAAGTCTTCCTTCTCAGACAGTTGTCCGAAACGGAAAATATCTGGGATGTCGTCGTTGATCCCGCGCGTAAGGTCAGAATCGGCAACAGGATATTTTTTAATAAAAATGTATTCTGCGAGGTAATCGATAACACAACCTCAAGAGGCAGAATAGTAAGATTCAACATAAAAGAAGATTTCAAGAAGCATATAGATAAACTCGGCAAAACTCCTTTACCGTATTATATTAAAAGAGAACCGACTGACAAAGACAAGGAAATGTATCAGACGGTCTTTGCTAAAAACGTCGGCTCGGTTGCCGCTCCTGCCGCAGGACTTCACCTGACAAAGGAACTTCTGAAAAAGATACAACAGAAAAAAATTAACATCGCATACGTAACTCTTCATCTCGGTCTCGGAATGTTCAGACTCGTCGAAGTGGAAGACCTTTCCAAACACCGCATGGATTCAGAATTCTATGAAATATCAAAAGAGAACAGCGACCTTATTAACGCGTCTATCAATAAAAGAAAAAATGTTATTGCTGTCGGCACTTCAGTTACAAGAGCGCTTGAATCAAGCGTTATAACAGGCAAAAACGTCAGACCGAGCAAAGGCTGGACGGATAAGTTTATCCATCCGCCTCAGTCGCTGAGCATCGTAAATAAACTTATTACAAATTTCCATCTGCCGCAAAGTACAATGCTTATGATGGTCTGCTCTCTCGCCGAGAGGGACGATGTAATGAAAGCATACAAGAAAGCCATTAAGGAAAATTATAAATTCCTGGCTTACGGCGATGCTATGATGATTGTTTAATTAATAATAATTAATCCGATGGAGTTCTTTGTTATTATCCCTGCTTCGGGCTCGGGCGTCAGATTCGGCTCCGATATCCCGAAACAGTTTCTGAAATATAACAATAAGGAAATTTTACTGCACACCGTTGAAAAGTTTTTTTTGAATAAAAACATTCATTCGGTGTTTATTTCCATTCATCCGGATTATCTTCAAAAGAAAAATTTTCTCGATAAACTCGGAAGTTATTCAAAGCCCGTCCTGATTTCGCGGGGCGGCGCTACCAGACAGGAATCCGTTTACAAATCCCTAAGAAAAATCAAATGTAAGAACACCGACAGGATTATTATTCACGATGCCGTGCGCCCGTTCCTTTCCCGGAATCTGCTCGACAGGATTATCGAAGCGGCTAAAACGGAAGATGCTGTCATTCCCGGAATAGAACTTCACGATACCGTGAAACGTATAGATAAAAAGGGATACGTGACCGAAACAATTAAACGTGAAACGCTCCGGAGCATTCAGACGCCTCAGGTATTTCGTTATGATAAACTTATGAAAGCATTTGAAAAGGCAGTCAAAAATAAATTCACTGGAACCGATGAAGCGTCCATAATGGAATATGCAGGATATAAAGTTAAAATTATTGACGGAGAATCATCCAATATTAAAATTACAACAAAAAAGGATTTAAAGAATAAATGAAACCTGTAGTTATTTCAACATGGAAACATGGCGTAGATGCTAATAAGGCTGCATATGATATTCTCAAAAATGGAGGCAATTCTCTCGATGCCGTGGAAAGCGGTGTCAAAATTGCCGAAGATGACCCTGAAGTGCTCAGCGTCGGATACGGCGGTCTGCCCGATGCGGACGGAAGAGTTACTCTCGATGCCGCTATCATGGACTGGAAAGCCAGAGTCGGCTCGGTTATCTGCGTTGAAAACATTAAAAACCCGATAAGCCTCGCAAGACTGATTCTCGAAAATACCGAACACATGGTTCTTGCAGGCGATGGCGCTTATGACTATGCTCTTAAGAACGGATTCAAACCCGAAAGTTTGATGACTGAAAATTCTCTTAAAAGATATAAAGAATGGAAAGCGTCGGATAGTTCCAAACCCGAAGAAATCCATACTGACGATTTTGTCCTCGCTAAAAAGAAAGATATTAATGCCGACGGGAATCATGATACAATCGGAATGGTTGCAGTAGATAAGTCCGGCAAAGTTTCAGCCTCTTGCACAACAAGCGGAATGGCTTGGAAACTTCACGGACGCGTTGGCGATTCGCCGATTGTCGGCGCAGGTCTCTATGTCGACGGTGAAGTCGGCGGAGCCGCTTCAACAGGCAGGGGAGAAGAATGCATTAGAGCGTGCGGCAGTTTTCTTATTGTCGAAATGATGCGCATGGGACTTTCTCCGAAAGAAGCATGCAGAGCCGCCGTTGAAAGAGTCGTTAAACTGAACCTGCTTTCAAGCAAAAACAGGGACCACCTTTTTCAGGTTGGGTTCATTGCCCTCAATAATAAAGGCGAATACGGAGCCTTCAGCGTAAGAAGCGGATTCCAGTATGCGGTTTATTCAGGCGGAAAAAATATTTTATATGACAGTGAATATTTAATCGATGAAGAATATATTATAGAAGATTTATAATCTTAAATAATCCTGATGGATAGATATTTAATACTTAAAAATGCTCTTGTACTGACGTTCGATAAGGAAGATAACGTCGGGTATTTTAATATTGTCATTAAAAATAATATCATCCACCAGATAGACTACTACAACGACCTCGTTTCCGACAGAAGTATATATACGAAATACCCGGGCGTGAATATAATCGACGCGAAAGATAAAATCATTATTCCCGCTCTGTTCAATGCAAATGTCAATTCTTCGTATCCTCTAAGCGGCGTGTTCTTCGAAAGAATTAATTACGATAAACTCGTAGATAATCTTTCTCTTACGCTTCTCGATAAATATTTTACAAGCCCGGAGAATAAGCAGGACCTTAAAAACCTCATTACATTCAGTTATTTCAGGGCGCTCTCAAACGGCGAACTTTTTTTGAACGAAACTTCGGGGTATATCTCGAAGGATTTTTTACAGGAATTCCATAAGTATAATTTTCTTATTGTTCAGGATATCGTATTCACGTCTTTCAGCGAAGCGTTCAGCAGATATCTTAACGAAATCAAGAAGTTCCACTGCATCGGCATTCCCGATGAATCCGAAATCACAAGTTACTCTCTTTCTTCCGCGTCAAAAGCCCTTAAGGAAGGAAAGAGAAAACTTTATTTCGATATTCTGAAAAAAAGCAGCGGTCAGGAACATATACGCAAGACTTTTTCAAAATCCCTGTTTAAAGTACTCGGGGAAAATGATTTTCTCGACGGAAGGTTTATATTTTCAAATCCGGTAAATATCCAGAAAGACGAACTCGATTATCTGTCGGATAAGAAAATTAATATTATTCTCTGCCCCAGCGATATCGTGAAACTCGGAGAAAAGAAACTTGAAAGTTTCGAACTCCTGAAATACGGACTGAACGTGAGTTTCGGGACGGGCTATCTCGGCAAATCAATTATTTCAGAAGTGAAACTCTGTTCGCATCTTGCGAAAAAAGGGAGCCTCTCATACAGGTCCCTGCTTAAAATGGCTGTCGTTAATCCCGCAAAGATGTTCGATGTATTCGATTCACACGGTTCGATTGAAAAAAATAAAATTGCCAACTTGGTTCTCTTCGATGTATCTGACCTGAGGAACTATTTCCTTTCGCCCGATGTCTCTTCTGAAAAAATTGCCGAACATATTATAGAAAATCTCGACTCAAAGGATATATCTGATATTATAATCAAAGGCAACGTCATAAGACGCGACTACAGAAGCAAGTTGTTCGATACCGATACAATGAAAGCAAACACTTCCGCGCTTACAAAGAAAATAATCGATGTCGGAAAGTATTATGAGTTCAAGGAAAAATATCTCATGCGCAAGCGTATAAAAGAACTCTCCACAAGCAATAAGGAAGACAAGAAAATGATTATTACCACAGGGAATGATGAGTCCAAATTTGTGCCCAGAAATGATAATGATACAATCTCCGAAAGCGAGTTCCGCGTCGTTGCTATGAGAAAAGATGTATCGCCGATTAATACTCTTGCTGACGAGGACGAACTCTCCGATAACACGTTCAATGTGGAGGAAATCTCGGATATATCGGACGGTCTTAAATTTTTCGAAGACTCCGATATAACCACGACAGGAAGCACTTTAAAAAATAATCCCGATTACGAAATACCCCGTAAAAAAATATTCTTCGATGACGTTGGAAATGTAACCGAAACAAAAGAGCAAAAGGATATTAAAATTCTAAGCAATACATCGGAGAAAAAAGATTCGGAAAAGCCGAAAGATTCCAAGCCTGCATTCAAAAAGGATAAACTTCGTTTTGGTTTCTCTGATAATGAGTAAGTCTTAAACCGAAATCACTTCAATTATTTTTTCTCTAATTCCGATTTTAAATACTGTGCCGTGTAAGAAATGTCCGAATGATTTTTTACGATATCTTCTGGTGTGCCTTCCGCAATTATTAGTCCGCCCTTCTTTCCGCCTTCGGGACCAAGGTCAACTATCCAGTCAGCCGACTTTATAACGTCAAGATTGTGCTCAATAACTAATACTGTGTTGCCTTTGTCGACTAGTTTGTTTATTACTTTTAATAGCATATTGATATCCTCGAAATGCAGTCCTGTCGTCGGTTCGTCGAGTATGTACAATGTTTTGCCTGTCTGTACCTTCGATAATTCCGTCGCGAGTTTTACTCTCTGCGCCTCTCCGCCCGATAATGTCGTTGCCTGCTGTCCGAGTCTTATGTATCCTAAACCGACATCAAGAAGTGTTTTCAACTTTCTCTTTAGCGAAGGAAACGCTTCGAAAAATTCTACGCCTTCTTCAACCGTCATTTCAAGCACCTCTGAAATCGATTTGCCTTTGTACGTGATGCTCAAAGTTTCGGGGTTGTATCTTCTGCCTTTGCATGAGTCACACGTTACGTAAACGTCAGGCAGGAAATTCATTTCGATTTTCTTTACTCCGTCGCCCTCGCACTCATCGCATCTGCCGCCTTTAACGTTGAATGAAAATCTTCCTACTTTGTATCCGCGTATTTTCGATTCCGGCAGTGATGTGAAAATATCCCTTATGTGAGTGAATAGTCCCGTGTACGTCGCCGGATTGCTCCTCGGCGTTCTTCCTATAGGCGCCTGATCAATCTCGATAACTTTGTCAACGATTTTTTCCGTCCACTCGCCCGATTTCTTGAACAATCCTTCAAGCGAACTATACGGAAGCGGTTTCTCAAGCCCGCGCATCAATGACTTCGAAAGGATTCTGTAAAGCGTGTCGTTTATAAGTGTGGATTTTCCCGAACCGCTTACTCCCGTTATACAGATTAATTTGCCGAGAGGTATGTTGAAATCTATATTCTTAAGATTATTGCCTTTTGCGCCTTTGAGTTTTAAAAATTTCCCGTTGCCTTGTCGCCTTTTTTCTGGTACGTGTATCGATTTTTTTCCTGAGAGATAATCCGCCGTTATTGAATTCCCTTTAAGGTGCTTCGGATGCCCCGTTGCAACAACTTCGCCCCCGTGCTCGCCTGCCATCGGTCCTAAATCAACTACGAAATCGGATGACTCTATCATTTCCTTGTCATGCTCGACTACTATAACCGTATTCCCGATATCTCTCAAATGCTTTAATGAGTTTATAAGTCTGATGTTGTCCCTCTGATGCAATCCTATCGAGGGTTCATCGAGAATATAAAGCACTCCAGTAAGTTGCGAACCTATCTGTGTTGCAAGCCTTATCCTCTGCGCCTCTCCGCCCGATAGTGATTTCGCGCTCCTTTCAAGACTCAGATATTCAAGACCCACATTCAGAAGAAAACTCAGCCTTTCCTTTATTTCTTTCAGTATCGGTTTCGCTAAAATCTCTTTGCTGTCTTTGAATTTCAATTTCCCGAAATATTCATATGCTTCAAGAATAGTCATAGTCGTAATATCGTGTATATTCTTTCCGTCTATCTTTACCCACAGAGCGTCTTCTTTTAATCTTCCCCCCTTGCAGGAATTGCAAACCGTAATACTCATGTAACTTTCAGCCCAGTTCCTGATTAACTGCGAAGAGGTGTCGCGTGAAACCTGCTCTATGTATTTCATTATTCCGTTGAAACGCTGATTGTATTCGAATGTTTTTCCCGAGGTAGTGGTTGTATATGTGTAATGCACTTTCTCTTGAGTGCCTATCAGCAGAGCATCCAGCAGTTCCGTCGGATAATCTTTGATTGGAGTGTCTCCCGTAACTTTGTAATGTTCAAGCACTCCCGCGATAATCGAAGAAATCCACGATTTCTTCGGCTTGCCTATCGGCGCTATTCCGCCTTGATGGTATGATAAATTTTTATCGGGAAATATCAGATATTCGTCAATGTGTTTCTTCTCGCCGTGTCCGTAACATTCCTTGCACCACCCGTAAGGAGAGTTAAATGAAAATGAATTCGGCGCAGGCTCAGAAAAACTTCTGCCTGTCACCGGGTCGGATAATTTTTCGTTGAAGAGTTTGTCCGTTCCGTTTGTATTTATTATAACAACACCGTCTCCGTACCTTAACCCCAGTTCGATTGAATCGTAAATCCGCATCTTCGATTTCTCGTTTACCGTCAGTCTGTCGATGACAACTTCGATGTCGTGTATCTTGAACCTGTCGAGTTTTAAACCTTCGGTGATTTCTTTGATTTCACCGTCCGCCCTTACTTTCGTAAATCCGTCCGATAAAATTTCCTCGAAGAGTTCCCTGTAATGCCCTTTGCGGCCTTTTATTACGGGGCTTAAAATGTTTATCTTGGCATTTTCGAAATCCTTCATTACGTAATCATAAATCTGGTCAAGCGATTGCCTCGTAACTGCAAGACCCGAATCCGGCGAGTACTGGGTTCCGCATCTTGCAAATAACAGCCTTAGAAAATCATATATTTCCGTAACCGTACCGACTGTCGAACGCGGATTATGCGAAATTGTCTTTTGCTCTATCGAAATAGATGGCGACAGCCCTTCGATTTTATCCACATCAGGACGCTCAATACCGCCGATGAACTGCCTCGCATATGACGACAATGTCTCTAAAAATCTTCTCTGCCCTTCGGCATAAATTGTATCGAATGCTAGAGATGATTTACCTGAACCTGATAGTCCTGTAAATACAATCAATTTATCCCTCGGAATATCTATGTCGATATTCTTCAGATTGTGCACCCTCGCGCCTTTTACCGATATTTTATCTAAGTGTGATATAATTCGAAAATTTGAACATTAAAGTTACGGGTTTTACTCCGTGCATACAATTCAATAATGAATAAATTTTTATAATACCCTAAAATACATCCGAATCACGTCATTTATACTTTATCCTGTATCCATGATTTAGTAAATTAAATTATGAAGTTTAAAAGTTACAATTCCTGCATAAAATACCTGTTTTCGCTCGAAAGAGTGGGCATAAAGTACGATTTGAATAATATCCGGAAACTCGTCGCGTTATCGGACAATCCGCATAAGAATTTTAAATCCATCCATATAGCCGGAACAAACGGCAAAGGCTCTGTCGCTTCAATGATAAGTTCGGTACTTACGGAAAGCGGATTCAAAACCGGATTATACACTTCCCCTCACGTTAAAGATTTCAGAGAGAGAATCCGAATTAACGGAAAAATGATTCCTAAAGATTATGTAATCTCTTTCACTGAAAAACTTTATAAAGAAATCGAGAAAATCATTCCGAGTTTCTTTGAAGTTACGACTGCAATGGCATTTAAATATTTTTCCGATAATGATGTTGAATATGCCGTGATTGAATGCGGTCTCGGCGGCAGGCTCGATTCGACAAACATTCTCAGACCTTTGGTCTCCGTCATCACAAGCATAGCAATCGACCATACTGAATTTCTCGGCGATACAATTGAAAAAATTACTTATGAAAAAGCAGGCATAATTAAAAAAGGAATCCCGTGCGTGACCGGCACCTTGCCCGAAAATTCTCAAAAACAAATTTATAAAATCTGCGAATCAAGGAAATCGAAATTCATTCGTTCCGATAAAAATGCACGGATTAAAACAATAGAATTTTATCCTTCTCCTGTGTTCGACGTGAAATCGAAACTTTTCAATCTTAAAGGTGTAAGTCTTCCGTTAACGGGTAATTTTCAGATGCGTAATCTCAAAACGGTATTCTCCGTTTTCGATGTGCTGAAAGAATATTCCTTACCCGATTTGAACGAAATCTATATACGAAAAGGTCTGAACGGTATCCTGAAAAATACCGGCTTCGATTACAGATTTAAGGAATTAAGAAAAAACCCGCTTGTGATTGCAGACGTATCGCATAACACGGAGGGCATAAAAAATATCGGCGGTACGCTGAAGAACTTCAAATACAGGAAACTGTTTGTTGTTTTCGGAATGATGTCCGATAAAGAGTTTAAGAAATGCATTAATGAATTGGAAAAATTAAAAGGTTTTATGATATTGACTAAACCTGATTATAAGCGTTCAGCGGACCCATCGGAACTTCTTGAAGCAGTGAAGAATAAAAATAATGCTGTTATCAGGCGCAACGTAAAAGACGCTTACGCGTATGCAGTCTCGAAATCGGGAAAGAATGATTTAATACTCGTTACAGGTTCCTTTTTCCTTTTAAGCGATTTTCTTAAAATTTTCAAAAACAAAAATGATTAAAGCAATAATATTTGACCTCGATAATACACTCGTTGATTTCATGCTGATGAAGGAACGCGCCGTTCACGCGGCTGTCCATGCGATGATTGATTCGGGTCTTAAAATGACTATGGATGAAGCAGTCGCAAAAATAAATGCGATATACAAACGCGAAGGCATCGAGTATCAGCAGGTTTTCGATGAGTTCCTGAACGATGAATTCGGTACAATCGACAATAAGATGATATCGGCCGGCATCGTTGCCTATAGAACTGCGCGCGAAGCAGCGCTAAAAGCGTATCCCGGAGTGTTTCCCACGCTGATTGAACTGATTAAAATGGGAATCAAACTTGCCGTCGTTTCCGATGCACCGTCGCGAGAAGCATGGCTAAGACTTTCGTATCTGAACTTTCATCACCTCTTCGATGTCATTATCACATTCGACGATTCGCTTAACAGAAAACCGTCTCCGATTCCGTTCAATCTTGCACTTAAACGCCTTGACCTAAAAGCATCGGAATGCCTTATGATAGGGGACTGGGCTGAACGTGACGTCGTGGGCGCAAAAGCAGTGGGAATGAAAACGGTGTTTGCCAGATACGGTGACACTTTCAATACGGTTCATCCGGGCTCCGACTACGATATAAACTCAATAACCGAATTAATAAATATAGTTAAGAAGGAGAATAAATTATTATGATTATAGGAATAGGAATTGATATAATCGATATTAAAAGAATAAAATCCATAATTGAAAAATTCGGCGATAAGTTTTACGAAAAAATTCTTACTGAAAAAGAAATTGCATACTGCAAATCATATAAAGCAAAACCCGAACCCCATTTCGCCGGACGCTTTGCGTCGAAAGAAGCATACTCAAAATCAATAGGCACCGGCATCTCCAAAGATTTCAAATGGAAAGACATCGAAATTCTCAACGATGAACGCGGTAAACCATACGTACACCATCTCGTGGAAAACGAATTCTCAAAGCACAAATTCCACATCAGTATTTCTCATACGGATGAATACGCAAGCGCAGTCGTCATCTGCGAAGACAATTAGTAATTAATAATTAGTTATTAATAATTAGTAATTAATAATTTGTTATTAAATATTTGAAGTTGAGTAGTTTGAATTTACAGGACGCTGCCATTATCCTTCTGTATTTTATTACACTGCAAAGTAAAGTAAAGTAAAGTAAAGTAAAGTAATGTAAAGTAATGTAAAGTAATGTAAAGTAATGTAAAGTAATGTAAAGTAATGATAAGTAATGCAAAGTAATGATAAGTAATGCAAAGTAATGATAAGTAATGCAAAGTAATGATAAGTAATGCAAAGTAATGTAATGTAATGTAATGTAATGTAATGTAATGTAATGTAATGATAAGCAATGTAATGTAAAGTAATGACAAGTAAAGTAAAGTAATGATAAGTAAAGTAAAGTAATTACTAATTACTAATTACTAATTAGTAATTATTAATTACTAATTGAAAATTACCCGTGGTATCTCGTCGCGCTGAATACGCCGCTGTGTGAGTTTATCTTTTCTATTACCTGATTTAACTGCTTGAGGTTTTCAACTTCAAGTATCAACGTGCCTTCGAACATCGAACCTTTTGAGAAAATATTCAGACTGCGTATGTTTATTTTGAAATTCTTCGAGAGCGTCTCGGTGATGTCATTCAGTACTCCCGGTTTGTCTTCTCCTATAATCTTTATGCCGCCCAGGAAATCTCCGCCCTTTGTATCGCTCCAGTTTATTTCCACAATCCTGTCTGGCTCTAGCAGGTAAAGGTTTATAATGTTGTTGCAGTTCTTTCTGTGAATTTTAATCCCTTCAGTCTGAGTGATGTATCCTATTACGTCGTCTCCCGGTATGGGATTGCAGCATTTTGCATAATTGTATTTTATCCCCTGAATGCTTGTCTTTGAGCCGTTTGTCCCGATTGTAATTCCTTTGCTCGTATCATGCGCTTCTTTCCTGTATCGGTCGAGCGTCTCTATCTCTCTTGCTTCCGCTGCCGCGGAACTTTCGGCAATCGTTGTTGCTTCAATCTGCTGCAACTTTGTTTTATCCGTAAGGAATTCTATGACTTCGTCCGCTTTCTCCGGCGTTGCTCCGATGTCGTTGAAAAAATTCTGAAGGTCTTTGTATTTCAGTCTTTGAACAACTTTGAGAAGCGAATCGTCATTAATGTGAAGTTTATGCTTCTTTAATTTCTTCTCGATTATCTCCTTGCCTTCGGCAATGAATTTGCGTCTTTCCGAATTAAAGAATCTTTTTATGTCGGAGCGCGCCTTGGGAGTAACTACGAATTTTTCCCAGTCGCGTTTCGGCTTCTGTGTTTTCGATGTGATTATCTCAACCTGATTGCCGCTTCTTAAAGGAGTATCAAGCGGGACGATTTTTCCGTTTACCTTCGCACCTATGCATCTCATCCCTACTTCGGAATGAATCTCAAATGCAAAATCAACAGGCGTTGCTCCCGACGGAAGTATCTTTAATTCGCCTTTTGGCGTGAAACAATAAATTTCGTTCTGATAAAGTTCAAGTTTAAAGTTTTCTATTAACTGTCCTGTTGTCAGGTCGTCTTTAGCAGCATTCTCAAATGTCTCGCGAATGTTCTTCATCCATTCTTCGATTTTCTGGTCGTTGAGATTCAGGTTCTCTTTGTATTTCCAGTGCGCGGCAATACCTTTCTCCGCTATTTCGTGCATTTCCTTCGTTCTTATCTGTACCTCGACTCGCTTGCCTTCCTTGCTCATTACCGTCGTGTGCAGCGACTGATATCCGTTCTGCTTCGGTATAGAAATGAAGTTCCTGAATCTTTCCGGTATCGGCGCGTATATCTGCGAGACTATTCCGTAAACCGCAAAGCAATCGTATTTATTCGGAGTGTCCAGTATCACCCTTACAGCAAGCAAATCATAAATATCCTCAAATCCTTTTTCCCTTTTGCCGAGTTTAAGGTAAATGCTGTATATATGTTTTGCGCGTGAATAAATTTCGAATTTAAAATTCTCGGCAAGCAGATTTTCCTTGATAGGTTCGATGAACTTTTTGAGGAATCTTTCGCGCTCGCGTTTCTTGTCTTTAAGATGTGCCGCAATCCTGTTGTATTCCTGCCTGTTCAGATACTTGAATGATAAATCCTCGAGTTCGCTTTTGAGTATTGATAACCCGAACCTGTGAGCGAGAGGCGCATAAATATCCAGAGTTTCCTGCGCCATTCTTAACTGCCGCGCGCTTGATAGAAATTCAAGCGTTCTTAGGTTATGAAGCCTGTCCGCGAATTTAATCAGCATTACGCGAAGGTCCGAAGTCATGGAAAGAAGCATTTTCTTGTAAGACTCTATCTGTCTAAGTTCGTAATTTTCAGTAAGCCCTTCAATCTGCGTTGCTCCGTCCACTATCTCCGCAACCGTATCGCCGAATTCCGCTTTGATGTCTTTAATTGTGAATTTTGTATCCTCTACAACGTCGTGCAAAAGCGCGGTTGCAATCGTAGTATCGTCAATAGGAAATTCTTTCGCCAGAATAAGCGCTACTTCGTAAGGATGCGTGAAATAAGGCTCGCCCGATTCTCTTTTGTCGTTCTTGTGAGCCTCCAGTGCGAACTTGAAAGCATTCGTTATTAATTTTTCGTTGACCCTTTTCGCGGAAAGATTAATCTTGGCATAATTGATCAGTTCGTCGAGTTTCTTTTTATAGAAATTGCTGAGCATGTAATCCTCCGCTGAATTTTATAATGTCCCGAAAATCCTGTCACCCGCATCGCCGAGTCCCGGAACGATGTATCCTTTCTCGTTCAGTTTCTCGTCTATGCTGCATGTGTATAGGTGGAAATTTTTTCTTTCCTTTATATTAAACCTGTTCTCTATTGCTTTCAATCCTTCGGGAGCAGCAAGAAGCGATATCACGCTTATATCTTTGAATCCCATGTTTAGCATGTATTCAAGTGTGAATATCACGCTTCCGCCCGTTGCAATCATCGGGTCAAGAATGATAATCTTCGCGTCTTTCTTGTCCTTAATAGGTGGGAATTTGAAATAATATTTTATAGGCTTCAGAGACTCTTCGTCTCTGTAAAGACCGATATGGCTGATTCTGATGTTGGGGAATAAATCGATGAAACCCCTTGTCAGTCCTAGTCCCGCGCGCAATATAGGCAGGAGTATAACACTGTGCGCAACTTTTTCGCCCGTTGTAATCTTTAAAGGCGTGGCAACGCTTACTTTTTCCGTTTTCAGAGTCGAATAAAAAATAGAGGCAAGAATGTAGGAAAGCCTGTCTATATTCTGCTTGAATTCCGAACTCGGAGTCTGCTTATCGCGCAGTATCGTAAGATAATGCGCGACAAGCGGATGCTCGATAACTGCTATGTTCTTCGTCATATTTATAATAACTCAACCGTTAAGTTGGTTTTAAGAGTCTGTTTTGAGTTTGCCGATTGCCCCTTTGCCGAAAGTTTCAGGTCCATGTTAATGTTCGTGTTCGTTTCTTTCTTAACAACGCAGCCTTTTGTTAAATCGAAACTCACCGTACCTTTGCCGCCCGCTTCTTCGTTCATGAGTTTAATCGTCATTCCCATCTGTTTCTCTTCCTTGCTTATGAATTCGATTCCGAGTGTGGCTTCTATTTCGATAATCGTGTTCTTTTCCGTTTTGATGTCTTTCAGTTTGTATGATAAAATGTTCTTTATCGGGAATACTGAAAGATTCGTTTCGTTCGAGAAAGTCCATGTCGAATCTTTGTAAACGTCAGTCTCGGGGAATTTCTGATACTGGTTCTGAATTATCGATTTTAATGCTTCCGAACCCATCGATTCTTTAATCTTTGCTTTGTCTTCAGCGTTCAGCGTATCGCCGAGCGCCTTGAAAATCTTGTCGTGAATCGCTTCGAGTTCTATGACTTCCGCTATTTCGCCTTTCGGTGAAATTCTGAATTTGAATTCCTGTCCCGCGAGTGCATTATACTGTACGAAATCGAGTTTGGTGCTTACTGAATCTTTCACGTTGGAATTGTAAGTCTGCGTAAGAGTCGAATCTTTCGACATTGCCTTTTCAACTATCATTATACTGTCGTATCTCATCTTGTATGTAATATATCCCGAAGCGTTTACTTCGGCGACTTCCTGTGTATAATAATATGTCATTGTCTGCTCGCTCGTAATGTCTTCGTTCTGCGTTGCAGGACTCTTCTCCGTCGAGAATGTCTTTGCCGTCATTTTATAACGGAATTTATCTCCGACCTTCGGAACCATCTTTAATGTAACCTTTTGTCCGCTTGCATCGGTCTTAATAAATTCAGACTCTGTCTTCTTATTATCACCTGAGCCGTCCTTTTTATTGCAGGATGTGAGTGTAAAAGCGATAATAAGGCATATAATTGCAAAACTTAAATGTTTATACGTGGATTTGTGCATCAATTTTCTCCTTAATTGTTAAAATTTTAATAATATACCACTATTTATGAGATTTTTCAAATGAGAATTTTACTCAAGAATCTAGAAGTTAGAATCAAGAATCTAGAAGTTAGAATCAAGAATCTAGAAGTTAGAATCAAGAATCTAGAAGTTAGAATCAAGAATCTAGAATCAAGAATCTAGTTAAAGAGCAAAACACTCCCCATTTGTCATCCCCGAATGTTTTTGTCGGGGATCCACATTACGGAATAGTATCACACTTTTGAGAGCAAAACACTTTTAGTTTGTCATCCCTCCGCCAAGGCGGACTCCTATCGGGGATCCACATTACGGAATAGTATCACACTGAATAATATGTCAATGATGTCACACAGAAAAACTTTTAAAAATGGTTCACAACGCTTATGGTTTTTAAGTGCAGTATTAAGAATCAAGGCTCTTGAAATTTAACATTTAACATTTAACATTTAACATTTAAAATTGCTCTCACTACGTTTTTATGTCAATCAGCAGGTTATCCAGAGATTTAATCAATCGTTTATCTATAAACTCCGATTGTGTATGCACGGCAACATTCCTTGTCCTTATCAATTCTGAGATTACCCTGAACTGTATCAAAGTAATCTTATGTATTGTTTCAAGATAATCTATGTACTTTATCAGAGGAACTGAGCGGTAGTTCATTGGCATGTCATTTTCTTCCGCTAATTTTCTGAGCCGTTTTTCAAGTTCCAGAAATTTTCTCAGGAACTCTGAAACTGATTCTGTGCTTTCGTTCTTAATATCGAATAACGATTTATCCTTTATCGTAATTCTTCTGGCGGTTTTCTTTATGTTTGAAGGGTCAGTGATCGTAATTACAAAGAATGATGCCCATATAATTGTAATTATTATCAGTATTGAACAAATAATTACCAAAGCCATTTCTATACGCCAGTTGAACCCGTTGATGAATGTGATAAAAAGGCAAAACATTATTGTTAAACCTGTAAGATATATCAGAGTCTTGATTTTTGAATGATAACTTTTAAGCAATTCCTCGATTATCTCCAACAGTGTTTCATCCGCCTCGCTCTGCGAAGCGATTTTTTCGTAAACAAAGAAAAATCCTGCGGTTAAAAAACCTATGAATGCCGCAATTGCCTGTGCGGCAGTGCTAAAGGTCCAGAAAATATTTTGTGAATTCATATTTTATTTCCGCCTGCCAAACACCGGCTGCATAATCTTTTAAACAGTTCTCCGAATTTCCAATTAACCGCTTACCATTTACAATCTAAAATTGCTCTTCCAATCACTTCTTTTTGATGTATATGTGTTTGACATTCGCATTCCCCGTTGCGCGTTCATCTATCCTGAATTTATTCATGCTCTTAATAAGCGGAAGCATCTTAGAATAACCGTAGTTTCTCGGGTCAAAATCAGGTTTTTTCTTAAGTATCATATTCCCGAGTTCTCCAAGAAACGCCCAGCCGTTATCATCCGCCAAATCCGATATACTGTCGGCGAAAAGTTTTATTATCTTCGGGTCTATCTTGCTTAATGTTGTTTTTCCTCGCCCGGAAGCATCTCTCGAAGTTCTCTTGCCTTCATCTTCCAAAGGAATTTCAACCTGAGGTTTTAAAATTTCTATGTATATAAATTTATCGCATGCGGTTATGAACGGATTTAGTGTCTTTTTCTCGCCTATCCCGATTACTTTCATTCCCGCTTCTCTTAGTCTTGTTGCCAGTCTTGTGAAATCACTGTCGCTTGATACAATACAAAATCCGTCAACATTGCCTGTGTATAATATATCCATTGCGTCAATTATTAGTGCGCTGTCCGTTGCATTCTTCCCGGTCGAATAACTGTACTGCTGAATCGGCGTAATAGCATTCTCCAGCAGAACATTTTTCCAGCCCGATACGGTGGGCTTTGTCCAGTCGGCGTAAATCCTTTTAAAAGTCGGCGTTCCGTATTTCGCAATTTCTTCAAACATTTCTTTCACGTGTGAATACGGCACGTTGTCTGCATCTATAAGTACTGCAAGTTTAAGGTCTTTTTTTGTTTCCATATTAAAATGTATCAGAGTAAAATTTGTCAGAGTTTTTGAATAAGTCTCTGATATTTCCAAATATAATTATTGCAAAAATTCTATACTATGTATAATGCTTTTTTTATTGGCATCGTTCCCGGTATATATTGCGTAAAGTAGTGTAAATACTTTTTGCCGCGGTCCTCCTTTAAAATCTCGCCGCGGCGAGCCTTCGGCACCCAAGATGACAAAGAACTTTCACGGATTAGCAAACATAGAATTATGGAGGCTTTCCCCGTTAAAAAATCCGCCTGAGCGGAGGGATAACAAAAGCGCAAGAGCAATTTGTTCTTTATGCCGGTAAGAAATGAACATGACAAGAATAAAACGGATAGTGATTTGGCGCGATAAATTACAATACGTGAATTAAAATGGCAAATAAATAGTTGTAATTATGTGTTCTTGAAATTTTAAATTAAAATGGGCGAATCTAAAATAGGAACTGTAGAATGGAATCGCAAAAACAGAAAATTTAAATATTCCGATTTTTATACTTAATTATATTGAAAATAATTAATAATTTCCCCATAAACTAAAATATTAAATTAATCGGGTAATAATGAGGGACAGTAATACAAAATCATCAAATCAAAAAAACAGTATGCAAAAAAGACCAATCTTTATTTTAACGGATATAGGAAACAATTCTCAGATAATATTCTCAAGCCTTATCTATGATGAGAATCCGGTGAATACTGCATCTGTAGAGCCAAAGACATCTAATACGGAAACTGAGGTTAAGAAAAAGAAGTATATTAAGAGTAAGCAGATTTAATCAGGAGTTATATATTTCAATGCGATTTCTAAAAAAGAAATATATTAGAAACAAACAGTAATAGTCAGGAGCAATATATTCCAATACGACTTTTAAATAAATGTATTAGGTACAAACTGTAATAGTCATGCGCAATATACTCCCATACGGCTTTTATATAAATGTATCGGGAACATGCCTTAATTATTCGGAGTTATATATTCCCATACGGCTTGCAAAATAAATTTATTGGGAGCAAAGTTTAATAGTCAGGAGCAATATACTCCCATACATTTCTTTATACTTCGCATGATTTGAATGCAAGAACAGTTTTTGCTCTCGTTCCCAATCTCCTGCTTGGGAACGTATATCAAGAGAACTTTTCACTCTCGTTCCCAAGTATCTTGTCATACCTGCGAAAATCTAAGAACTACCCCGGCAGGCCGGTTCCGGTAAAGCGGTTTCTCCTTTATCATCATATAGATGTCCCACTTTGGAGGTCGAAGACTCGCCATGATGTGATTTTATCTGGAAGTACCCTCTGGGTCATCCAGTGTAGCCGCCCAAACACCCTCTTGATTCCCCACTTTTATTTCATTTATAATAAACAAAACTTCTCTTATATTCAGTTTTACTCGGAATTGTTAACATTTTTTCGAATACCATAATCAATCAAATCAAAATAACCATATATTATAATGTTTGAACAAACTTTTAAGAACATCGATGACATTCTTCGAAAAGATGCCGGATGCAGCAGTGAATTGGATTATGTTGAACAAACTTCGTGGGTTCTTTTCCTGAAATACCTCGACGACTTGGAACAGGATAGAAAATCAGCCGCTGAACTTCAGGGAAAATCATATACGAATATTATCTCTCCTGAATTCAGATGGACCAAATGGGCAATGCCGAAAGATAAAGAAAACAAACTTGATCATCACAAAGCATTATCTGGCGATGATCTTGCAGATTTCGTAAATCATAAATTATTCCCTTACCTTAAAAAATTTAAATCCGAAACTCCCGATACGATTGAATATAAAATCGGTGAAATATTCAGCGAACTGAAAAATAAGATTCAGAGCGGTTACAATATGCGCGAGGTGATTAATCGTATCGATGAACTCCGTTTCCGCACGCATGCGGAAAAGCACGAAATGAGCCATCTGTATGAATCGAAAATACAGAACATGGGAAATGCCGGGCGAAACGGCGGTGAATATTATACCCCTCGTCCATTAATCAGAACTATTGTAAAAGTTGTTGCTCCAAAAATAGGAGACAAAATTTACGACGGGGCGGTCGGCAGCGCAGGGTTCCTCTGCGAAGCATTTGAATATTTAATGCATAGTAAAAAGTTAACGACAAAAGAAACTGAAATACTGCAGAAAAAAACTTTTTACGGCAAAGAGAAAAAATCTCTTGCATACATTATCGGAATAATGAATATGATTCTTCATGGAATTGACGCACCGAACATAATACACACAAATACGCTTGCCGAAAATCTCGCCGATATTCAGGAAAGAGACAGATATGATGTAGTTCTTGCAAACCCTCCCTTCGGCGGAAAAGAGCGCGCTGAAGTTCAGCAGAACTTCCCGATTAAAACTGGCGAAACCGCATTCCTTTTCTTACAGCATTTTATAAAAATTCTCAAAGCAGGCGGTAGAGCAGGGATAGTAATTAAAAACACATTCTTGAGTAATACAGATAATGCAAGCATAAGTTTAAGAAAATTATTACTTGAATCTTGCAATCTTCACACAGTCCTTGATTTACCCGGCGGTGTGTTCGCAGGTGCGGGAGTAAAGACAGTGGTCTTATTCTTTGAAAAAGGCACTCCCACAAAGAAAGTATGGTACTATCAATTAAACCTCGATAGAAATCTCGGCAAGACAAATGCGCTGAGCGAAAAAGATTTGGAAGAATTTGTAAAACTTCAAAGAACAAAATCTGAAAGCGAGAATTCGTGGTCTGTTAATATGGCTAAGTTTGTCGAAGCAAATGTTTTTTTTGACCTATCCGTAAAAAATCCGAATAAGAAGGAAGAAACTGCATTGCGACAGCCTATAGAGATATTGGAAGAAATGAAAGAATTGGATAAAGAGAGTGGGGAAATATTGAAATCAATAATGAAACTTATATGAAGGAAGATTGGCATATTGAAAATTTAGAGGATATTTGCGAATTTGGAAATGGACTCTGGAAAGGAAAGAAACCACCATATCGAAAAGTTGGAGTAATTAGAAATACTAATTTTACTAAGGATTGCAAATTAGATGATTCAGATATTATTTATCTAGATGTTGAGATTAATCAATTCACTAAACGAAAATTAAAATATGGTGATTTAATTTTAGAGAAATCTGGTGGAGGCCCGAAACAACCCGTTGGAAGAGTAATTGTTTTTGATAAGAAAGATGGTGATTTTTCTTTCAGTAATTTCACATCTATAATAAGAATTGTTGACCCTTATAAAGTTGATTTCACATATTTACATAGGTTTTTACTATTTTCATATATTTCTGGAATTACTGAAACAATGCAAAGTCATTCTACAGGAATAAGAAATTTGAAATTTGATGAATATAAGGCTATTAAAATTCCACTTCCTCCTCTACCCGAACAAAAACTCATTGTCGCAAGATTAGATAATGCATTTGATGCGATAGAAAAAGCAAAAGACAATGCCGAACAAAACCTAAAGAATGCAAAAGAACTTTTTGAAAGTTATTTGCAAAATGTGTTTGAGAATAAAGGTAATGGGTGGGAATATTTAAAACTTGGTGATATTTGCAAAATAAACGATGGCACTCATTTCTCTCCAAAAAATAGTAGTGAAGGGAAATATATGTACATAACGGCAAAGAATATTAAACCATTTCATATTGATTTAAGTAAAATAACTTACATTTCCGAAAAGGATCACAAGGAAATCTATGCTAGATGCTCTGTGTCAAAAGGGGATGTTCTTTATATTAAGGATGGTGCAACAGCTGGTATTGCTACAATAAACACATTAGAGGAAGAGTTTTCATTGCTTTCAAGTGTAGCTTTGTTCAAGTGCTCGTCGAAAATTCTTAACTCATTTCTTGTATATTATATGAATAGCACAATTGGGAGAAAGAATTTTTTAGGGTATATTGATGGTGCCGCAATAACAAGACTTACATTAATTAAGCTTAAGAATGTTCTTATGTGTTTACCATCTATAAATGACCAACAAAAAATCGTGCTAAAACTCGATTCACTTTCAAAAGAAACAAAAAGGCTTGAAGAAATCTACAAAACGAAAATAGCGAATTTAGAAGAATTAAAGAAAAGCATTCTACAAAAAGCATTCAGCGGTCAATTATAAATTGTTAATGATTAATTACTAATTGAATAACGAAACTGATTCTTATTTTCAAATTGATTAATTTAATTACATGGAAAAAGAGAAGAAAACAGGTAGGCGGAAGACAGGCAAGACCAAAAGGGCAATTAATACCGGAAATGCAAAATTAAAATCAATCAATACGAAGAAGACAGAAGTTAAAGAGCCGGCAACGCCGTATTTGACAACCCGCATTTTAGAAAGTGCATTAAAGAAGGCTGCGCGCAATCTGACTGAAAGAGCAATGCTTGTCAGAGGATATATTGTAACCACAGAAAAAAATTGGGTTGTTAAAAAATATAAAGACGGACGCGTCGAGAGAATAAAAAAAATACAGGCGGCAAAATCAAACAGAAAAAGTGGGCGCGCCTAAGACAAATTCAAATCTTAGAATGCGCGTTTTTGCCGGACCCAATGGCTCCGGAAAAAGCACAATTATAAAAGCCGTAAGGGAACATAAAGTAAAAGGAAAACCAATCGATTTCGGGATTTATATTAACGCCGACGACATACTAAGAATTCTGCTGAAAAATAAATTCAAATTCTCCGATTACAATATAAAAACATCCGGCGAAGAATTTCAAATAATTGCCCGCAAATCGGGAATGATAAATAAGAACTTCACCGAATCAAAATTCATACGTTCTTATATATTTACTAAGAATGGAATTCGGTTAAGGAATTTGGGCAATAAACACGCTAATGAGCATATAGCGCAAATAACGGCCGATTTTCTGCGTGAGAAACTGCTGTCTGAAAGAAAAAAATTTTCTTTTGAAACTGTATTTTCACACAAATCAAAATTAGACATAATGCGAAGGGCGAAAGCCGCAGGATATAAAGTTTATTTATATTTTGTTTCCACGGAAAGCCCTGAAATAAACGAAGAAAGAGTTGAATTAAGAGTCGAATTAGGAGAGCACGGCGTTCCCGCTGATAAAATCGAAAAAAGATATTATCGTGCTCATAAATTGCTTTACAGTGCTGTAAAGATATCATATCAGAGTTTCTTTTTTGACAATTCCAAAACAGGAGAGAAATTTAAACTATTCGCTCAATTAAAGACATTCAAGAGCAAGGAAAAATGGATTAAATACAAAAAAGCAATTTTTCCCGAATGGTTTAAGAAATATTATTTGAATAAATGTAAATAATACTATGAACGAAGCAGAAACCAGAGCGGAACTGATTGACCCGTTGCTTGCAAAGTGCGGATGGGGTGTAAACGAAGATTCAAAAATCTTTCGCGAAAAAACTGCTTATAAGATTACTGACGGGAAAATCCAGACTGGCGGTACACGTGGAAAAAGCCTGACTGCCGATTACGTCCTTGCATACAAAGGTATAAAACTTGCCGTCATCGAGGCGAAGAGTGCCGATAAGGAAGTAGGCGAAGGCGTCGCACAGGCTAAGCAATATGCGGAACTGCTTCAGGTTGGTTTTGCGTATGCAGCGAATGGTAAAAAGATTTATCAGATATGCATGAAGACAGGGAAAGAAAAATTGGTGAATAAATATCCTGCCCCCGATGAACTCTGGAATAAGACTTTTAAAGTACAAAATGACTGGCGGGAAAAATTCGCTTCCGTTCCTTATGAAGATAAAAGCGGAACGTGGAAATTAAGATATTATCAGGAAATAGCAATCAGAAATGCCCTTGAAGCAATCGCGAATAATAAAACCAGAATTCTCCTTACTCTTGCAACCGGTACAGGCAAAACGGCAATTGCATTTCAGATTGCCTGGAAACTATACCACACAAGATGGAATCTGAAACATAACGGTGAAAGAAGACCACGTATTTTATTCTTAGCAGACAGAAATATTCTTGCCGACCAGGCATACAATGCTTTTTCCGCTTTCCCTGAAGATGCTCTCGTCAGGATTAAACCGGGCGAAATTAAGAAAAAAGGCAGCGTACCTACTAACGGAAATATTTTCTTCACTATTTTCCAGACTTTCATGAGCGGAACTGACGAAAGAGGTTTGCCCGCTCCGTATTTCGGCGAATATCCGGAAGATTATTTTGATTTCATTATTATCGACGAGTGCCATCGTGGCGGCGCGAATGACGAAAGCAACTGGCGTGCTATAATGGATTATTTCTCCCCTGCCGTTCAACTCGGTCTTACTGCTACTCCGAGAAGAACAGAAAACGTAGATACGTATAGATATTTCGGCGAACCTGTTTACGTATATTCACTTAAAGAAGGAATTAATGACGGATTTCTGACACCTTTCAAACTGAAAAGAATTAAAACCTCTCTCGATGATTATAAATATTCAAATGACGATGAAGTATTGCAGGGGACCGTTGATGAAGAAAAGGTTTATACTGAAGCCGAGTTCAATAGAATAATAGAAATTAAAGAGAGGGAATCTAAACGCGTTAAAATTTATCTGGACGATGCGAATCAAAAGGAAAAAGCCCTCGTTTTTTGTAAAACACAGGCTCATGCGGCACTGATAAGAGATTTAATTAATCGGCAAAAAGAATCCTCAGATACAAATTATTGCGTTCGTGTTACTTCTAATGACGGTGAGATTGGCGAACAGTATTTAAGAGAGTTTCAGGACAACGAAAAAACCATCCCTACAATTCTAACAACATCGCATAAACTTTCAACGGGAGTAGACGCAAGAAATATTCGGAATATCGTTCTTCTTCGTCAAATAAACTCTATGATAGAGTTTAAGCAGATAATAGGAAGAGGCACGAGACTTTTCGACAACAAAGAATTTTTCACGATTTACGATTACGTGGATGCATATCATCACTTCAACGATCCCGCCTGGGACGGCGAACCTATTTGTGAGAAATGCGGATTGGTTCCCTGCGAATGTAAAGAAAAGGAACCGCCTCAGCCATGTCCGGTATGTGAACAGAGACCTTGTATCTGTGAGAAAGAACCGCCTGAACCATGTCCCGTATGCGGCGAATATCCATGCATTTGTAAAAAACCTGAAAAACTGAAAATAAAACTTGCTGACGGAAAAGAACGTGAGATAAAACATTTTATAACGACAATATTTATGACCCCGGACGGTAAATCTATAACCGCAAAGGAATTTATTAAACTGATGTACGGACAGATGCCTGAATTTTTCACAAACGAAGAAGAGTTGCGTGAAATATGGTCGAATCCTGCAACAAGAAAAGCATTCCTTGTCAGACTTGATGAAGCGGGTTACGGAAAAGAAATACTTGAGAACTTGCAAAAACTATTCGATGCGGAAAAAAGCGATATATTCGATGTCCTTGAATACGTATCATTCGCAGTCCAACCGATTACTCGCGAAAAACGTGTTGAATTAGCCCATACCCGAATTTACGAAGGTCTTGATACTAAGCACAAAGAATTCCTTGATTTCGTACTTTCAAAATACATCGAAACAGGCGTAGAAGAACTCGACGACGAAAAACTCCCCGTCATACTCAAAAACAAATATTATTCCTTAACCGACGGTATTGAGACACTCGGGGGAACGGAAAAAACACGAAAGTTATTCATCGAGTTCCAAAAACATTTATACGAACAAGGTGTAGCATAATAATAATCTGAAAAGATTTTTATATGACAATAAAGGAATACCAACAATATTGTTTCGAAAACTATAAGGAAAAGATTGGATATCCCGAAAAGTGTAAATTTCTTTTCGGTAATCCAATAAACGTTCTTGTTCCAATAGAAACCGCGTTAAACAAAGTAATGATTGTTGGCGCTTATCCTTCGGCTAAATTTTTTACTTTAAAATCCGGTACGGAAAAAATAACTGATGTGCCTTTGTCGGATAATGATTCTCCTTTTTCGAATGAAATGTATTTTGATGGTTCAAGAGTAAGAACAATTCCTTCAGGGAAAGAACTGAATGAAGTAATACTCGAAAAAATCGGAGTAAAGAGAGAAGATTGCTGGATAACTGATTTGGTCAAAGTATTTTTATTCAAAGTAGGGCATATAAACCGCTATAATATATTCGGTAAATATGATTTTCAAGAAAACCGTTCTAAATTTTCTGGATATGCTGAAAAAAGTATGGGTTTTCTTGAAATGGAAATAGAAATAGCAAATCCTTTTGTTATTGTTTTATTAGGTCTTGAAGTTGTTTCTTGTATTTTCGATATCTCATCTGAAGATGCGAAAAGATATCTGACAGGTAATATCGAAAAGAAAATTATCAATAATGTCGAAAGAAACTTCATTTGTTTGCCTCACCCGGGAATATTAATGAAACCCGCCGGTAAAAACCCATGGCCTCAGTTTTTTAATGACAAAATCGCGCCAAATGCAAAAAAAAAGCATAAATATGCTTAATATTTGATGTTTTTATATAATTAAATTTTGATTTACTTTCTTTCCTTTTATAACTAATATTGTACATGTTCTACAGACGAAAAATAATTCTTGAATTGCTTAACGTATTCGACGGCGAACTTAATGAAAAAAGATTTTATCAACTGCTTTTCCTTCTATCCACAAGGCAGGATGATTTCGATTTTCATTTTATTCCGCTCTCCGGGTCTCCCTTTTCTTTCCTTGCTGAAAAAGATATCAGCGTCATGAAGAAATACGGATATCTTGCCGATTCCGATAATGTTAAGATTAAAACAATGCCGCCGGATGCCGATGTTTCAGAAGATATGCTTGCCAGAATTAAACTTCTAAAAAAAGCGTATGGTAAATATTCCCCGAAATATTTGTCGGGTCTGATAGATATTATTCTCCCTAAGTATTCCCGCAGAATTTATTTGGAAAGCATAACTAAATCCTCCGCTACGGAAAAGACACCAAATACGCAGTTCAAAAAAATGATTTATTCTCTCGGCTATGAAGGCAAAGATATTGACCAATACTTAAATATTCTCATTGAAAATAAAGTTACTCTTCTTTGCGATGTCCGTAAAAATCCCCTGAGCATGAAATTTGGATTTTCAAAAAGTCAGTTGAAATCTTATTGCGAAAAATTAAATATCTCTTATCTGCATTTTCCTGAATTCGGTATAGAATCGGATAAACGGAAAAATCTTGAAGAAAAAGCCGATTATAAAATTCTCTTTAAAGATTACGAGAAAAATACACTGCCTCTCAAAACAAAAGAAATCGAAAATTTATTGAACGTTATCTCAAACTATAATAAAATCGCGTTTACCTGCTTTGAATCAAATCCCGGTATGTGCCACCGTTTTTACTTGCTTAATTTTGTATTCAGGAACTATCATCCGGATTACAAATTAATGCATATATGACCCGTGAAAAAATTTTCCTTACAGCGCTTACATATCCTTTGCCGTCATCAAGTTACGAAGAACTGCTTTGCACCGCAGGCTTCCGTGAAGACGGCTCAATGATTCGCTTATACCCTGTGCCTTTTTCAAGATATAATGATTTGCATAAATATACTTTCATTGCATTAATTAATAAGTTGTGACTCAGTTCTTTCCGCTCTTTCCCGCGGGATATGATAATTATTTCCTTCTCTTCGTTATCCATTTTGAATTTCTTTAGTTTCTAAATTAGTGTTAATCCGTGGCAGAAGGTTCTTAATTCTCTTCAAGGTTTTAGAATTTTCAATCGAAACTAACTCATGCCCATCTCCATGTTTATCCTACACTTAAATACACCTGTGGTCATTTATTAACGAACGCAAATCTTTATTTATTAAATTTGTATGTGCTTCATGTCGAAGTGCAAAACCAACGGTTTGCTAAACCGTCGTACGTTTTTAAAATTAAAATAATCTATTATGAGCGACGATATTAAAAAGAATCGCTTCTTTGAACTGCGATTCAACGGCAATAATATTTCTTCAGCCGCCGGAACCCTCGGTGTCTCTTACGCTACCGCCAAACGATGGAATAAAGATCTCGTATCCGTCGTCAAATCAGTAAACATAAAAAAGGCAATCGAGTCTTCCATTCTTTCCGCTCTCTCACGTTTCGAAAATTATTCGAATCTGCTTTCCGCCGAATTCGCCAAACTCCAGGCGGATGCCCAAAAATATGATTCCGTCAACCTCTACTACGAAGACCGCATGAATTTTCTACTCAAAATTATACACATGGACAGACGCCTTAATAATTCTATGCTGAATCTTCTGAAAATGAATAAAGACCTCGCTTCCACTCCCCCCGATGTTCAATCTTCAATCGATAATCTTAAATGTTCAATTGATGACGATAAACTCGAAGCCTTTATTTTTTCGGAAAATGAAAAAATGAAAACTGATATACTGGACAAACAAATCAATTCGGATTCAATCACCGAAGAAAACAACGATGATACCCCGGATGAAGATAACATAGATGATACTCCGGACGAAGATGACACCGATGAAGACAACGAATATGCTACGGAAGATGACACTGCCGAAAAAAACAATGATGATACATCAAACGAAGATAACGGCGAGGATTATTCGGACGATGACAGCGCCGATAACACTGACGAAGATATCGAAAATTCATACGATGAAAAAAATAATGACGAAGACAACATCCACGAAGACAACATCCACGAAGACAACGTAGATACTTCAAACAAAGATAACACCGGGAATAACAACGAAAATACCTTAGACGGTGATTCTATCGACGAAATCATAAAAAAAGAATACAGCAATGGTATAAGCATCGCCGAATACGAAGAACTTTTAAAAAGATTAACACCTCTTAAGGAAGCGGAATTAATAATGAAGAAACCGCCAAAGCCAGCAAACAAATACGGCGGCTCAATGTATAAACCAAAACCGGTTGATACATAGTATAGACAAAAACTTATAGACGCATAATTTTTTCATAATTCTTATTTTCGGCGCCTGTCCGCCAGCCGAAGGCTCGCCGTGGCGAGTTTGGCGGATGTTCTCTGTGTTTTCTGTTTCCTCGCGTTCTCTGAGTTCTCTGTGGTGAAATTTGGTTTTTACTCTTATATCTGCGGACTCCATTTTTTCTATGCTATCCCTCTGCCTGCCTGATGAAGACTCGCATTGGTGAGAGCAGGGATATAACAAATTGTTCTTTGAAAATCGTGTTAATCTGTGGCAGAAAGTTCTTGCTTTCTTCTAACTCCTAACTCCTTGTTTCTATTTTCTGCTCTAAGAATCTGCGACAGAAAGCTCTTGCTTTCTTCTAACTTCTAACTTCTAGATTCTAGATTCTAACTTCTAGATTCTAGATTCTAGATTCTAACTTCTAGATTCTAACTTCTAGATTCTAACTTCTAGATTCTAACTTCTAGATTCTAACTTCTAGATTCTAACTTCTAGATTCTAACTTCTAGATTCTAGATTCTAGATTCTGCTCTTATGAGCCATTTTTTAAAAAATATTTCTGTGTCACATCATTGACATATTTTTCAGTGTGATACTATCCCGTAATGTTGATTCCCGACAGGAGCCAGCCGCGGCGAGACCTTATGTTTAAAATGGTAAGTCTCAACAATATTTTATAAATTAATTTTTTGACAAAAAATTTAAATAAGGAGACTTACCATGGAAAAAGATAGCAAAAAATATTTTACGGGAACAGATAT
>JAQTLX010000027.1 GCA_028714695.1 Ignavibacteria bacterium
ATCAGTAGTGTCCCGCTTAAAAAACACGGAAGACTGCAACTGCTAATAAAATAAAGCAGTAAGAAGACTTTTCTTCAAAATCGATTTGAATTTATTCGATTAATTATTTCATTCATTTTTGGCTGAAACAAATTTCATTAATTGATCAGTCCAAATGAATTCTGGTAAAACAATATTTTCGCAATTAATAAATTATATTCCTAAAACACACTTCGATAAAATGGTTCTTAAATACAAAGGTAATCGCAGATTAAGAACATTTTCTTGCTGGGACCAATATTTATCAATGGCATTTGCTCAATTAACCTACAGAGAAAGTCTTCGGGATATTCAGGCTTGTCTGAGATCAAACAGAAATAAACTTTATCATATGGGAATTAAAGGAAATATTTCCAGAACGAATCTCTCACGGGCAAATGAAATAAAAGATTATAGGATATACGAAAGTCTCGCGTTAAAACTTATTGAACACGCCCAAACATTATTTGATAAAAACGACATGGCATATAAAGAACTCAACAATGCCTTGTATGCTTTAGATTCTACGGTTATAGATCTTTCCTTGACATTATTTCCTTGGGCGCAGCACAGACAAAACAAATCAGCAATAAGAATAAACACCTTGCTTGATGTAAGAACATTGCTTCCAGCCTTTATAAACATTAGCTCCGGCGGCGTTCATGAAATTAATAGTCTTGACTTGATTAACGTAGAACCGATGGCTATTTATATCATGGACAAAGGTTTTATGGATTTTGAGAGGTTCAACAGACTAAATTCCTTAAATGCTTATTTTATTATAAGAGCAAAAAGAAATCAATCATATAAAAGAATCTATTCATTACCGACTTCGGGACAAGAAAGTGTTATCTCTGATCAAGTAATAAAAATGACGGGGCCAAAAACCTCATTGTATTATCCTCACAAATTAAGACGGATAAGATATTACGATATGCAAAATAATAGATATCTGATTTTCATAACTAATAATTTAAATCTTAACTCCAATACTATAGCCGCTCTATATAAAGAACGATGGAAAATAGAGCTATTCTTCAGATGGATAAAACAAAATTTAAAAATAAAATCATTCTATGGTAGAAGTCAGAATGCAATCAAAACTCAAATTTGGATCGCAATCAGTGTTTATGCGATTGTTATAATTATGAAAAAAGAACTTATGCTAAAAGAAAATATCTACACAATTTTACAGGTTTTAAGTGTTAATATTTTTAGCAAGTTACTGTTAAATGAATTGTTTACAAAAACAACCCCCGGTAATATGGTCGATACCGTAAATAAATAATTGTTTTTATTTGATTTCTAACGGGACACTACTGTTTCCCGATTACAAATTACCCGAAGTAAATCTCTTAAAGAAAATTACTAATTATTAATTACTAATTGAATCAGAATCCAATTTTCAGATTACAAAATAAATTCCTGTCAGCCGCCGGTATCCAGTAAGGAATGCCGTACGAATCGACGCTTCCCGTCGTTTCATATAACCTGTCGAATATATTATTCACTTTCAGCGACAATTCAAAAGAACGTATGAAGCGCGAAATGTTCTTCGACGCGTTTCCGTTTCCGAGCGCAGGTATAACGTCAAATGAAAGCCCTGCATTGAATACGGTGTAAGCGTTAATAATTTTATCAACATATCCCGGCGCCAGCCTTGCATCCGGATTCTTTCTTTCGTTCTCCGAATTATCAAGATACTGCTTTCCGATATGCTGAATTGTAAAATATATATTCAGACCGAATTCCGTTTGATATCCGAGCGTCAGATTTGCAATGATTGATGGATTAAGAAGTATCTTATTGTCTGAATAATCGTTTCCGTAAATAATATTTCCTCCCGCGTCCGTTCCGAGTATTTCACGGTATTCCTTGAAATAATTGTCCGAAAGATTAAGGTTTCCCGAAACCGTAATACCCCTTGCAAGATAGTCCTTCTTTAAATTCACAAAAGGATGAAGTTCAAAATCAAATTCAACTCCTCTGTGCACAGATTTGCCGGCGTTGCCGTTAATCGGCTGTCCCACGTTATCAAGTTGTCCGTTGCTTACAATCTCATTTGTGAAATTCATCTGATAAAAATTCAGATTCGATTTCAGCATTGCCGATGTATACCCGATTCCGAGTTCAAAATCCGTCATCTCTTCGGGCTTCACAAGCGGGTCTTCATATCTTTTGTTCACAGTATCGACAATCCTGAAGTTCGGCGCCGAGTATGGACTTTCAGCGTCATAAATATCTTTCAGTCTCGGCTCTCGCCTTGCCATTGATACGTTTCCGAACACATGAAAATTATCGCTGATGTTATAATTCAGCCCTGCGCGCGGTGTGAAGAAATTGTAATCGACGCTGAAAGCGTAAGGCTTGAACTTGTCGTTTTCTATTGTATACTTGTGATAAGCGAACTGCAAGCCGAGCATCGCGGTAAGATTTTTTGTCAGACTGTAAACTTCATTTGCAAAAGCGGTTACGGAAGTCTTTTTACCGTTGTAGAAATAATACTGGTAATTGTCCGGAGTTCCCTGCGGAAGCGCGTCGCCGAAAGCAACTTCACCGTAATGTTCCGATTTATGTAAACGAACTTCGCCGCCGATAACAAGATTTCCTTTTTCTCCGTTATGCTTTATCTGCACCTTCGGATACCAGCCGTAGTCGCTGTTGTTAACGTATAAATTTGTAACAAGGTCCGATTTATCTATCACGTAACCTTTTCCCGCTTCGTGGTATAATGTACCGTCAGGATTTCGTTTATAATAAGTTGAATTAAATGTTGTTGAATCTGAAGTGTAGAAAGGATTCAATCTGAAATATGAAAAATCATAACCCCATGCCGCAGGATAATTCGTTATGAAATAACCTTCGCCGCGAGTGTAATTGAACGTATTTGAAATATAAACATTCTTCGATGCCTGTGTATTTAAAACAAGTTCGTAATGCGGCTGATGATAATTATCCGATTCATTGTTATAAGTCAACGGGTTATAACGCCTGTCAGTTCTCGCGTCGCCGGTAATCTTTCCGTCGAGATAATCCTTCGTTACGCCTTGATACGCGAGATGATTTTTAATCGGACTACCGTAAACATTGAACTTGATAATTGTGTTCGAGCCGAGTGTTTTACCCGCGCTTAAAAAATACGACCAGTGATCCGACCACGAAAGGTCTCTGTATCCGTTGCTGTTGGTCTTTGTAAGTTTTCCGTAAAAACCGAATCCTGAATTAGTAAGTCCGGAAGAATATTCCATAGAGTATCTTCTCGAAGTATAATCGCCGTAACCCGCGTTTATGTTAAGAAAACTTCTGTTGAAAAAATCAATTGTCTGAAGATTAATTACGCCCCCGATTCCGGAAGTACCGTAAAGAGCCGTTCCTATTCCCCTTTGAATCTGTATGCTTTCAACGGAGGAAGTAATATCGGACAGGTCAACCCAATAGACCTGATGATCTTCCGCGTCATTTTGAGGAACGCCGTTGCTCAGAATTGAGACGCGTCTCTGGTCGAAGCCGCGGATTGAAAAATATGAATAACCTATTGAAGCGCCCGATTCCGAATACGCGTTAATGCTCGTGCTTCCGTTAAGAAACATGGGCAAATCCTGCATCCAGTAATTCTTTTCGATTTTATCGCGCGCGATATTCTGGAAAGTAACAGGCGTAAGCCTGTCAATCCCGAGCAGCGCGTTCACCTCAATAGTCTCCGTCTTGTATTTCAGCGTGTCCGCGGTATGATTGTCATCGTTCTGTGCAAAAAGCGAAGAATACCGGAAAAAATACAAACATAAAAATATCAAGCCGAGTATTTTTGCAAAACTTTTAATTTTAAATTGTAAATTTGCATTCTCCATTTTTAATTTTACAATTATTTTTAACGGAGAATCAACTTTCCCCGATAACAATGTGTGTTGTTGTGTCATATTGAATGAATATAAATAAAAAGCGCTTAAATCTTTTCCGAACCTGTAATTGAAAAAATTTAAGCGCTTAAAAATGATTTCCTACGCCGGCATTATCCGTTTCAGGTTCCAAGGGTTTAATCTCAGCCTAACCGCCGCGCGCGGTTTAGCACCCCTACAATCTTTATATGTTAAAAGAACAAATAACCATGCACTATGCACAAAGCACCATGCACTAACTTACATTACAAACTTATCCCCTTTTATTAAAAGAATCAAGAACTTTTGTTTTTTCCTCTAAAATAAAAAAACTCACAAGGTCGTTGATTTTACCAAGATCTATTTGTTCTTCATTAAGCACATAAGAACAAAGCGGTTTAAGACTTTCAATGTCTTTCTCTACAAAGTGATTATCAATTTCGTTAAATTTTTCTTTTGTTTTTATTGTATCGCCTTCCTTATTTCTACTTAAAAATCTATTATATCGGGTATTTTCATCGATGTCGAGATATATCGACAAAACAGATAGATTCAATTTATTAAATGTTTCGAATAGAATGGAATGCCGCAACCCATCCAAAATAAAAATATCTTTTGAATTTTCGCTATCAAAATAATTTATTACATCAAAAAGAAATTTTTGTGGATTATGCTTAATAAATTTCTCGCCAATATTCTGCAATATCCTTCGATCGGTTGATAAGTTTTTTGACAAACAGTAATATTTTAGATATTCGCCAAAAGAATATATTGGAATATTAAAATTCTCGGAAATTTCTTTTGCAATTGTTGATTTTCCAGAACCTATTTTACCACTAATTGTAATTATGATTTTTGCCAAAGTATTGTATTGTCAGTGAATAAGTTGTTTGATGAATTCGGACTTAAAACAACCCAACTAATCCGGTCTTTTTTCTCTATAAGATAAGGTTTCAATTTCTTAACCCTTTTAATTTCTATTAGTGTTGCATAATTTGCTTTTTCCCTTGTTACCCAAAACTCGGGATCGTATTTGGGGCAAATTTTAGAACCAAACTGCAAGTTTATATCGATGAGTTTTTCTTTGGTTATAAAATCAAAATAATGAACCATGCCAGCAATAAATACCCCAGTAATAGGGCCGCCGCTTTTTTTTAGTATAATTAAATCGTTTTCCAAAACTTTATTAAAGGGGCTAATTTTATTTATAGAGAACCGCGATTCAATTTTTTTCTCACCAGTATAGATAAGTGAAATGTAAGGTTCTTTGAAAACGGCTAAATGAATCCCGATATGCGGGTTTATAAAAGTATTTTGAGCAATCGTTTTCCAATCTTTATCAACAGCGATTTCATTAATTATGTGATGTATCAATTTGTTTTTCCAACTCATAATAAAGCCAATCTATATAATTCTTATTTTCGTTTTTCTCAATTTTCGTAATTGTTTTGATAAATGCAACAGCATTTTTTTCTTCATTTGTTCTGGCTTTCTTTTTGCCGTAATTATCCAATAGATCCAAAAATGCGTGTGTATTATTAGTTTTAAATATTCTATTGCCAGATGTCCATATATTTGCATTTTTTCTTAGGGGGTCCCTAGTGCTTACGGTTGGTAGAATATCGCCTTTGACGAGTGAATTTATTTTTATTGGTTCACGTGTTTTTGTTTTTTCTTTTTTTACCCTAATTCTGATAGAATCAATTTCTTTTTCTATCCAAGGGGATTTTATTTCTTCAAGACGTGGTCTTTGGTTATAAACGTTTTTAACCTTCCTAAAAAGAGCAAAATCACCTTTTCTCCATATAGGGTTGAGATCCTTTACCCCAGCAGATCTGAAAGCATTAAACTCAAAAAAGGGTATTACATATTGTAGTTTTTGTGGTTGTAGGCTTTCAAGGTATAAGCCTTGTTTGTAACAGTAAGTGTATAAATTTATTCTTTCTCTGCCGATGGTCGGCCGCGTATTTATGGGGGGAAGGCTTATGCAAACATATCCACCAATTTCTACACACTGAGAAGCGAGCCACAGAAATTGATAACAATAAGCGGGATACCAAGGGGGGTCCATTATGGCACAATTATAATTACCTAGAGAAGAAGGTTCGGTTTGGAATATATCCGCTTCGAAAATATTATACCGGTTTTTATCAAACCTCATTTTAACAAGCCCCTCTATTATTGGTTTATTTCTTTCGATAAGCGTTGCTTTGTGTGGTATATCTTTTAAAAATATTGTGGCAAACAGCGTAGGCATTCCAAGAATTAGGGTTTTATCCGTTACACAATTTAAAGATTGAACTTTATTGGTTAAGTAATTTAAGCTTTCCGTTGAATTTCTCCATTCAAAATCAAGTGGATGTGGGGTTTTCAAAAAGTTAAAATGCCCCATATGTTTTTTTAAGTAAAGTCGCGACTCATTTTCTGATATAGATATTTCGTTGTTTTGGGCGTTATCATAAACAGTCCACATCCCATCAATGCTGGTAATTTTTTTTCTCTTCTCCAAGTTTTGCAAAACATTTAATATATTTATAGGATCAAAACCCATTAAATTTTTTGCAAGGAAATTAAAAGTTCTTGGTTGAGAACAAAGGCTAACTATTTTGTTTTCAATAAATTCGAGTTTCATATAGACCGATTAGTTTATTTTAATTTCTGTGATAGGGAGATGTCTTTGTTTATCCGAAAATCTTTTTTCAAGTTCTTTTATCCATATTTTTATTGCTACAAATTGACCCGCTATCATATCTTCATATATTCTACCCAACCTATTCTTCATGGGGGTAAACGCAATAATTTTTAAAGGAACCACCTTTAATGGAAGTAACGGATGTATCTTTTGTAATCTGTCTAAAAACTTGGGAATTACCAAATCAAACAGTGTGTCGGTTTTTGCTGTTATAGTCAAATAACAATATAGGTCTATACTTGTATTAATTAGTTTTTGAAATAATTCAAATTGGTTTTCAAAATCTTTCGGGTGCGCGTTTGTGTTCAGCGAAAATGATTCCTCATTTATTCCTTTAAAGCAACAAACCCTAGCATACATTTTATAATTTTTTATTAAAGTTAGCTGATCGTCACTTAAGTATTTCCAAAAATAATCATTACTTAAATTGTCATCGGACCAAAGAAATATTTTGTCCTGGAGATTGTTTTTAATCAATTCCTCCATCATCCAGGGAATCCACTCTGGAGTTAAGTCTGGTTGTCCACCGGAGATATCAATTACTAAGGGAGGATCTTTTTCTTTCAAATAAAAGCTTACTAAATCACCACAAGATAAAAACTGTCCTTTGTTCGTGTCACCTTTTAGCAAACTATAATCAACATAACAATACCAACATCTCCAATTGCAAACAGAATTTTGAAAAACTTGAGCCCGCATTTCGGATTCGTGGTTTATGTTTAGAGCTTTGGCTGCTGGTATTATAGGGAGGGGGTCATTTGGCCAACCTAATCCATGATGTAATTTAAAATGCCTTATTCTGCCGAAACCACCACAATTTGTTGGAATCGTTAAATCCCTTTCTTGGTCTGAGCCTGTCAACCTTGATATCAAAAGAGTTTTGCTTTTTGTGTTTATCGCCCGTTTTCTAAAAAGCCGTGAAACTTTATGAGTGTCTATCATAAAATTAGATTTCATCTTTGAAATAACCAAAAGAGGAGAAAAAGAAAAACAACTCAAGATATGAAAGTTTTTGCTCCTACAAATGCTTTAATTAAATATATATAAAAATATGAATTATTTATGCGCAATAATAAATTAATTATGCCAGTAATTATTTGATTTTCTCGAGAACATAAAGCATAATAAGTTTTGTGCAGTATTCAATTTCTTCGTCATTTAATTCTCTACCCCTTGGTATGTTATGCCAATATTCCATGCAACCACGGCAACAAGTTGCGGTTGCATGTTGTCCATAATAAATAACATTTCCCTCGTATGGCGTAATACCATCTCTATAAGGATGTGATATACCCAAAACTCGCTTAATTCTATTTCGAGTTTCTCTTTCTATTGTTTCAATCCCTTTTTTGTTTGCGGCATTAAGGTCATCTGGGGATATCTCTATATGCCAATATACATGCCTTACCAATTCTTTCTTTAATTGATTGAAAACATATTCGGCGTCATTTATATCTTTTTTGTGTACCCGATCCCAATCTTCCAAGGTTGTTCCACATTGATAACAGACACGGGTGCTACCAAATTTTTTCAGCGCTGTTTTTTGGTGACGGCTAAAACAATGAAGGCCATCTTCACACTTAGTGCTTCCACAACTAATATTTAATGGAGATAATTCAGATACCCTTGTTTCGGGGGGAACCCGCTTAAATTTATTTTTTTTATTCATTATTTTAATCGCTAATTGCTGTTTTTAACAGATTTTGGTCTATTTCATTTAATTTGTTAATAGAAATATATTTATTCAAGACCTTTACGGCGGTTTTATATGGATTTGGTTCGACTATCTGCATTTTTGTTGCCGTTCCCCACCAATTCTGTCCTTGATAATATAACCTAAAAGCTAAATAATTTGCTAATATATCTTCTCGAATGTTTTCTTGTTTGGATATTTTAGAAACAGCGGTTTTCAAATTTTCTAATTTCCAACTTGCAGCCTCAATACATTTTGTTGCAAGCTTATCTACGTTAGGTCCAAGTAAAAAATGGTTTGCAAAAGAATTTGCTTCTAATTCCTCTATTGTTTCGTTACTTGAAAAAGGTGATAATTCTTCAGATTCTAAAATATATGAATTTTTTCCATCAAGGTGTACAAAGACGTGATAGAGCTCGTGTAGTAAATCAAAAATCCATCTTGCATGAGAAAGGGTATTTTGTTTAAGTATTATTATGTGTTTTCCATCAATATTCCATGCGGCACCATGAAAAACCCCAGGATCATTAAGAGGAATAACAATAATTCCGAGGCTCCAAATATAATCTAATAGAAATTCGAAGGCTAGTGTTTTATATCTTTTATAATAATTTTTCTTAAATTCTTCAATATCGGTTGGATAATTAGATTTAATATTTTCTTTTTGGGATTTTAATATTAGTTTAGATAAATAAAATGCGTAGTGCGAATATGCTTTAATTTGGTTTTTGTTTGCGTTTGCAGGTATTTTAAAATATACGGCTGTCGCTGGGTTTTTAAGCTGAAGTTCAGTATTGCCCCATATTTCTTGAGATGTCCACCCATAAACACTACTAACATAACTGGTAACTTCATTAAGCATCATTTCGGGTTGCTTTGTTTTATATTTATTTAATGCTGATATAAGATTTTTCGGAATGATTTTTCCATTCAATAGAGTCAAATCAACTCCAGATGTGATTAATCTTTTTAATAAATAATTGAAATCTTTTAAAGGTTTTTCAATATCTGCCTCACACTCATGGTTTGATAAATCAGCTAAAGTAAAACCCATTACGGATAATATTTTTCTTAAGGTAATAAAACTAACATCTGTGTGTCCTTTTTCAATTCTTGATATTGTTTGGGGGGTGAGTCCGGTTCTTTCAGCAATTTCATTTCCCTTTAGCCCACTCTTTTCTCTAAGTTGCTTAAGTTTAACACCTATTAATCTTGATTGTTCTTCGGATCTATTTGATAAATATTTACTAAATTCTTTATCCGTTAACACCCTTATTTTATCCCAAGGAATCTCAAGGGTGTTTGGTTTTGCAGGCACTCTAATCTCAAATGGATTGTAGGTCAAGCTTTCCCATTCGATATCCTTTATTCCGGCAATTAATAGACTTTTCTTCAATATTTTTACAATATCACCATTTTCAAAAAAAACTATAATGCTAGTTTGAGAGTCTTTCACGTTTTTGATTTTTTGATAAAATGGATCATTCCAATTCGTCATTTCTTTTTCCCCTTAGGTTTTAATTTTTTTGTTCTTTGTGGGTTTAACTCTTCCCAAGCATCACACAAGATGTCTATATTATCTTCAATTGCAACTTTTATTGCTTTTGTAATTGTCTTTCCATAACGAACCTCTATTAATGGTATGTCAACCGATATTTCTGTGTCGTCGTTTAATCTTACATGGCAATGAGGCGGCGGATGTTCATCCGGATAAATATATATGTTGAAGTTTTTATTGCCACAAATTTTCATATATAAGAATTTATTGTTTATCCAAAATAATTAAAACAAGTTAAGATGTCAAGGAAAAATTAACACAAATGTTAATTTTTTATATCAATGTTGCAATATATGATGGTGTTTGCGCGAAATCACCTAACAAGCGAATTCCACCCTACTTCTAAGATAGATTAATTTATTCCAAGGGGTGATTATATTTATATAGTATCATTAGTTTACCCAAGATATTCTTTATTTGACCGTAAAACACCCTTGCTCAACCCTGTGTTTTTTCCTCATTTAATCACTTCTATGGTCATTTTTTAACGCACATAGCCATATACTTTTTATATTTGTATAAAAACAAAATTATTAAGTTATGGAAGAAAACAAAAAAATCGAAAAACAAAAACAGGAATTTAATTATCTCAAAATAAAAGAGATTGATACCGAAGACCCGGTTCTGATTGAATTTATCGAACAAACCCTGATTCCTTCGCTCCTCCGCTGGGCTTACTTGGATAAATATAAAAACTCTCTTGTTAAATTTATTCATTCTCTCGGCGTTTCTGTTTCTTTCGTTCTCGCCCTCGCGGAAAATTTTCACGATGTCTCGAATGCCATGCAGATTGCTATCGAAGCCGCCGAACAGAAAATTCTGCTGACTACGAAAAATTACTATACCGCCTTGCCCCTAATCGAGTACTATCGCCGTCTGTTCCGTTCTTACGATACGAACAACCGCATCGGTCTCGAAAAAGAGTACAATTTTTTTGAAAAAGAACCCGTTAACTTTAATAATCACTTAAACCCCTTAATCGTACGACTATGCTCAAAGAGTTAAACAAACAATCGGCCTTCGTTCAATTGCGCATAGAAGGTAAAACACTTATCGATATCGCGAACGAACTTGAAATATCACTCTCCACCGCAAATCGCTTGAACAAAATGTTTAAAAGCGAAATATGCGACGTGAGAAATACTGAACTGAATATTCTCAGAAAGAAAATCGCTTCACGCTACGAAGCCTACTTCGATTTTCTCAATACCCATTTTCAAAAACTCAACGAGGAAATCAATCTTCACGAAGAAATCACAATGTCATACGAGGACCTCCTTTCCAATACTCTCAAAGTCCTCGATGCCATAAATAAAATAGACGTATTCAAAAAGTTCTCTGAAAAAACATCCCGTGAAAATTATCATCCGCCGGATTCTGATGAAATAGAAAAACTAAATTCGTATATATCCAAAGACCGCCTCGAAAAACTAAAACGCCTGTGATGATGAAAAGGAAAATCAAATATCAAAATTTCTTTTCCCGTAGTCTTAAAATGTATTTTTGTTTGTCATTCCCGAATGTTTTTGTCGGGAATCAAAAACAGAAACAATCTATAATACAAAAAACACTTATGCCATTATTAAAAATATTTCCCCCTTTTTCTCCGAAAAAGGCTATGTCTCTCTTTAAAAAGTGTCATTCCATAAAGCATTCATTTTCCAATACTTTACCCCGAAAAATGACACTATTTGACACTTTCAGACACTTTTCAGAGAAAATTTTTTCAAGTATTTGTTTTATCAATACAAACAAAAAAAATCATGACACTTTTTGTGTCATATATGATACTATGTGACACTGTCACTATCGTTCTTTTACACCGTCGGCAAAAGGAAAAATTTAAATCGGGATTGTTCCCAATAGAAGCCCGTCTGAGTGGGAAACGAAAAATAAGAGACCCCCATCCCGATTGTTTGATTTTCCCGGATAATAAAAGTAAATGTTTTATTCTTTCTTTCCTTTCTTTCCCGCAGCCGCAGGCTCGCCGTGGCGAGGCTATATAAAATGTTTTTCTCGGTGTTCTCTGTACTCTCTGTGGTATAAAGTTCTTGCACTAATAATAATGCCGATTAGCGGCTGAATTTCTTGCTCTTATAATCCGTGCAAATCTGTGGCTGAGAATTTTTTCTTATCTGAACAAGGATTCATTAAACCACACCAAAAACTCCGAATTGAAAAGCAACAGATGCATTCTTTTACTGATTTTTTTGTATATATAAGTTATCTTTAGTTTAACATTTCTTAACGTTTCTATCTTTCGTATATTTGCAAAATTTAAAAATTTATTGAATGTATAAGTCTATTGTATTAGTAAAACAGGTTCCTGACACCGCCAATATTACCGGAAAGGTGATGAAGGATGACGGAACTGTTAACCGCGCTATGCTTCCGGCTATTTTTAACTATGAAGATAAAGTGGCTCTTGAATTCGCTTTGCAGGTAAAACAAAAATACGGCGGAAAAGTAATCGCCATTACAATGGGTCCCCCGCGTGCATCGGATATTCTCAGAGAATGCCTCTACATGGGAGCAGACCAGGTATATGCAATCAGCGACAGGAAATTTGCCGGCGCCGATACGCTTGCAACGTCTTATGTGCTCAGCGAAGCGATTAAGAAAATAGGCGATTATGATTTTATTTTTGCAGGCAGACAGGCAATTGACGGAGATACCGCGCAGGTAGGTCCGCAGACGGCGGAAAAACTGAATATTCCGCAGATTACTTACGCTGAAGAAATTATTGAAATCAAGAACAAAAAAATCAAAATAAGAAAAAAAATCGACGGCGGTTTTGAAATAGTCCAGTGCAAACTTCCGTGCCTAATCACGGTTCTCAAAGGAGCCGCTGAACCAAGACCGTTCCAGGCAAAGAGAATGATGGCTTATAAAGGCGCAAAGACACTTACAGACCTAGAAAAAATGGCAGAAGAAAATTCGCTGCTTTATGTTGATAAACTGAAACACGAATTCGAAACAAGAAACCTTTTCATACCAACGCTAACAGCCGATGACCTTGATGTCGATTCCGAAAGATGCGGAATAAAAGGTTCACCGACTAAAGTACACAAAGTCGAATCCGTTGTTCTTGCCGGCGGCAATCAGGAAAATATTCCTCCGACAAAAGACGGCATAGGCGCCCTCATAGATAAACTTCTTGAGGACAGAATTTTTTAATTTTTAATAAAGAATAATAAAATATATATAATGCATAATAACGAAGTTTGGGTATTTGTTGAACAAAGAAACGGGAAACCCGCGGATGTAAGTTTTGAACTGCTGAGCAAGGGACGCAAACTTGCCGACAGCATGAAAGGCTCGCTTAAAGCGATTGTTATCGGACATAATGTGAAGAACATAGCGGAAGAAACATTTAAATACGGCGCGAACGAAGCAGTGCTCGTTGACCATCCCGATTTGAAACTCTTCAGGACAATGCCGTACAGCAGGATAATGAACGACCTTATTAAAAAACATGCTCCGAGAATAATTTTATTCGGCGCGACAGTTTACGGACGCGATCTGGCGCCGCGCGTTGCTTCGAACACAAAGAGCGGGCTGACTGCAGATTGCACGGACCTTAAAATTTCGGACGTGAAATATCTCGGGAAGGATTATCCGCAATTGCTTCTGCAGATAAGACCTGCATTCGGCGGAAATATAGTCGCGACAATCATCACGCCCGACGTTCATGTTCAGATGGCAACCGTGCGCGAAGGCGTTATGGAAATGCACCCGTACGAAAAACCATTTCCGGTAAAAATAACTGAAGTTCCATATAATCCCATAGATATAGACGGACTGCTTGAAATAATAGAACAGCACCGCGAAGAGAGCAAAGTAAATCTTAAAGGCGCTCCGATTATTGTGGCGGGCGGTTACGGACTCGGCTCGAAAGAAAATTTCAAACTTCTTCATGACCTCGCGCATGTGATTGGCGGCGAAGTCGCGGGAAGCCGCGCCGCGGTTGACGCGGGATTCATTGCCCCCGAAAGACAGGTAGGACAGACAGGCGTTACGGTTCGTCCGAAACTTTATATTGCGGTCGGTATTTCAGGCGCGATTCAGCACAGAGCGGGAATGCAGGAAGCAAAGAAAATTATTGCAATCAACACGGACCCCGATGCGCCGATATTCGGAATAAGCCATTACGGCATAGTTGGAGATGCTGCACAGGTAATACCTATGTTCATCGAAACATACAAAAATAAATTGAAATAAAATTAAAACTTAAATTATAATGTCAAATTTTTTCACTGATAACAGCGACCTGATGTTTCAATTCAACAATCTGGATTACAGAAAAATTGTTGAAATGGCGGAAGATAATTTCGAGCAGGCAAAAGAGTTTAACTACGCTCCAATTAATTACGAGGATGCAATGGAAAATTACCGCAAGGTGCTTGAAATGACGGGCGACCTTACGGGCAATTATATTGCTCCGAGAGCCACCGATGTGGATATCGAAGGAGCGCAGTATGATGACGGCAAAGTAGAATATGCAAAAGGCACACAGCAGAATATTAAAGAACTTAATATGGCGGATTTAATGGGAATGGTTCTCCCGAGAAGATTCGGAGGACTTAATTTCCCGCTGACAATTTATATGATGGCAACTGAAATGGTTGCGCGCGCCGATGCTTCGCTCATGAATATTTTCGGTCTTCAGGATATCGCCGAAATGATTGAGAAATACGGAACGGAAGAGCAAAAACAAAAATATATCCCGGGCTTTTGCACGGGTGAATATACAGGCGCAATGTCGCTGACGGAACCCGATGCAGGCTCCGACCTTCAGGCTGTGAAACTTCAGGCTTATCAGGACGAACACGGAAAATGGTTTCTGCGCGGCGTAAAGAGATTTATCACAAACGGAAACGCGCACGTTCATCTCGTTCTCGCACGCTCCGAGCCGGGAACAAAAGACGGAAGAGGACTAAGCATGTTTGCATGCTTCACCGACAAGACAGTAAGAGTAAGACGCATAGAACACAAACTCGGTATTCACGGTTCGCCCACATGCGAACTACAGTTTAACGATACACCCGCAGAACTCGTGGGGCAGAGAAAATTCGGATTGATAAAATATGTTTTCGACCTCATGTTCCGCGCCAGAATGGGCGTCTCGGCACAGGCGCTGGGGATTTCTCAGGCGGCATACGAAGAAGCGTTGATGTACGCTAAGGACAGAGTCCAATTTGGAAAAGCAATTTACAACATCCCCGCAGTATCGAACATGCTGATTGATATGAGAGTAATGGTCGAATACAACCGCTCGCTGCTTTATGCTACCGGACAGTTTGTTGACTATAAGGAAAAAACAGCGGTGCTTGTTGAAAGATACAAAAAAGAAGGAAAATCAATTACCGACATAAACGAAGAATTAAAATATTACACGAGAGTTTCGAATCTTCTGACGCCGATGACGAAATACTGGCTCACGGAATGCGCGAATAAAATCACGTACGACTCGATGCAGATTCACGGCGGAACAGGCTATATGAAGGAATTCAGAGTTGAAAGACTTGCCCGTGACGCGAGAATCACCAATATATACGAAGGAACATCGCAATTGCAGATTGTTGCGGCTATAAGCGGTGTTATAAACGATATACTCAAAGATTATTTCGACAAGAAAGAAAAGAAAGAATATCCGGGCGGTCTCTCAAGACTCGCCAACTATCTCAAAGATATAAGAGTAATATTTTATGACAGCCTGAAATATGTAATGGACAAGAAAGACAACGAATTTCAGGACGTTGCGGCAAAAGACCTCGTCGAACTGTATTCGTATCTGTTTATCGGATATCTGCTTCTCGACGAAGCCGAAAAAGAAAAAAGAAAGAAATTTATCGCGAGCAGGTATATAATTACATCGCTTGCAAACGCAAAGAAGAATGCTGAAACAATCAAGAATGAATTGTTCACCGATCTTCTTCATGCAGACGAAATATTAATATAAAAACCCCGGGAGCATAAATGTATTACTACAGAATATTCGACGACAAAGAAGAACTTAACTTCTTTAAAAGTTCTCTTGAATATGCCGATATTGCAGGCCTGCTAAAAGAGTACGAAAAGACACATGCGGAATATATAAACAAGGATTTTCTGAAATTCCTTAAGGAAAAAGACAAAGACGCCGATATAATAGAAGTTACGAACATATACTATTAAGATTTTCACTGGTATTGTTTTTTCCCTTAATGTTTGCAATTATCAGTCATCTGTCTTATAAACAAATGTGCCGAAGTGTTAAACTTCATTCCGAAAAATACGATTGATTTTGAACAGTTGTGGGGACTGATATCATCCCGTAACCGCTGGTTTATCGGCATCCGGTACATCATAGCGGGTGCAATAGCCGTGTTTGTGCTTATCATGCAGTATGTTTTTCAAATCGAATTTAAAAACGATCAACTCTGGGCATTTACTATAGTCGCTTCATCACTTTTTATAATAAATGTTTTTTACAGTTATATAGAATCTTCGGGATTTATAAAAAGCGAGGTCGATAAATTCAATCCCCTGCATTTCGCGTTTAATCAGATAGTAATAGATCTTCTCGCAATTGCGCTTATATCATATTATTCGGGCGGCATAGAGAGTCCATTCTATTTCTTCTTTGTATTTCACATGATTATCGGAAGTCTAATTCTTCCGGGCGGAGTGGTTTATGCTCTTGCAGGGCTTGCGCTTTTATATATCGGCTCGTTTTCGTTTTTTGAATATTTCGGAATTATCGAACACCACAGTTTCGGCAATATGCTTGCTTCCCCGCTGTACAATAATCCAAGATATATAATAGTGTTTTGCACGTCGTTCGGCATAATGATTTTCATAAGCGTTTTCCTTGCAAACAACATTGCGAGCGCGCACTACCGCAGAACTCAGGAATTGAAAACCACGCTCGATAAACTGGGACAGGCGGAGAAAATGAAAATGAAATATACAATGGGAGTCGTTCATGAGATTAAAACGCCTATAGTAGCGGTGCAGTCGAATCTCGATATTGTTCTGCAGGGATATACAGGCGAAGTAGCGAAACCCGTACGGGATAAGATTTTCAGGGCGCGTGCCAGAACAGACGAAGCAATCAATATTATAAACGACGTTCTGAATATTTCAAAACTGAAACTCCTCGAAAAAGTCAACAAGGAAGATATAGACCTGCAGGAACTGATTTTGAGCCTATACAGGAAAAGAGGAATTCAGGCAAAGACGGCAGGCGTCGAATTACGGCTTACGGATTTAAGAAAAGAAAGAAAACCCGTGAAAATCGACAGGGGATTATTCGAACTGGCGATTTCGAACCTCATCGGCAATGCCATTAAATACAACACGCTTGGCGGAATTGTCCAGACATTGATTGACGAGAAAGGCAGCGATACAATGATTATAATCGCCGATAACGGTATCGGAATTCCCGATGAAGATAAAGACAAGATGTTCAGAGAGTTTTACCGTTCCTCGAATGCAAAGCACAGCGGCGTTGAAGGAACGGGGCTGGGACTCTCGGTTGTAAAAGAAATAATCGAACATCACGGAGGCGAAGTATTTTTTAAAAGTCCTTCGAGGCTTCAGTCCGAAGGAAGAAAAGGAACTGAGTTTACGATATTGTTTGCCGCAGAGTAACTTACTTAAGTTTAAAGAAATCGCAAATCATGTCGCGCTTTTCGGATAACTCTTTATTCCTGTATTCGTTCTGAGATATGTTCGGCAGGTCTCTCCAGTCTTCGGATAAAATCATCATTCTTTCTATAAGCATCCATTTGTGCGTAAACGATTCATTGTGCATACTCTTTATGGAATTTATCTGGTCAACCGAAAAAATGTTAGGGCTCATTTTCTCTTTTGCGTAATTCGAATCAATGCGGAAATATTCGACTCTTGCCCCTTTGAATATTCTGAACATATATTCTTCTTTGTTGTATCCGAGTTTCGTCAGAAACGTTCTGAACTCCTGCTGGCTTTCGAACGTGGAGTCTTTAACATTCGTAAAATTGCCTACGGGCACTCCCCATTTCTCTATCTCTTTTACAACAGGTCTGTTGATTTCATATTTTATTGCCGTGTAAACCTCGCGGTTAAAAACATTCTGCATTATGAACAAAAGAACAAGGCATATTACGCCTGAGGCTGCAGGAGTAATAATCCATCCCAGCCCTATTTTTCCGAGTATCTTGTAGTTTATATATCTCCCGCCTTTGGCAAAGCCTATGCCTATTACCGCTCCGACGATTGCCTGCGTTATGGAAACAGGAACAAGCGGAAAAGAGGGAAGTCCGAGATTGTTGAGAAGTTTTTCGACTGTAGTCGATGAAAAAAGGAATAATACAACCGACGCGCCGAGAATGGAAGCAAGAGAAGAAGTCGGCGTCAGTTTGAATATTTTTGTGCCGACAGTTTCGGTTGTATTTCTGGAATAGGTCGCAATACCAGTAACCATAGCCAGCGCGCCCACAAAGAACAATTGCTGCGCAGGCGAAATAATGAAATTCGATGTGATTGCAACATCTTTGAAAGGAGATGATGTAACAAATACACCGACAACGTTAGCGATATTATTCGCGCCGAGACTGTATGCTCCGAAAGCAATTACGAAGACGGCGAATGCTTTCATGAAGTAATCTATTTCAAGCAGGTGCATCTTGGTGCGTTTTAAAAACTGCATAAAGAGATAATAGAAAATAAAAGAAAACAATCCCGCGAGAAAAGGATTAAGTATCCACGAGAAAACTATTAATGCAAGCGATTTATAATCAGTCGGCGAAGAAGTAAAAAGATTCCACCCTATTATTGCTCCCACAATTGCCTGCGACACCGAGATAACAAGTCCGCGTTTCATCAAAAGGAATACGGTAAGGGCAGTGGAAAGAGCCACAGTAAAAGAACCCGCCAGAGAATTGACGTCGCCGAGTGCTCCCAGGGTGTGTGTCGTCCCGAATCCCGTAATCATTGCCCCGAGCATAACGAAAACCGAAGTGATTATTGCCGCGGTAGAAAACCTTAGCATTTTTGTGCTTAATGCCGTGCCGTATATATTGCCCGCGTCGTTTGCGCCGAGGCTCCAGCCGAGAAATAATCCGCTTGTAAGATAAAACCAGATCATTATCCGTACCTCTTAATTACCGCGATGGAAAGCCTGTCGCAGACGTCTTCGGCGGAATCAGCAATCTGGTCGATGTGATAAACGAAATATCTTATATGCATCTTCGCGCTGAGGTCGAGTTTATTGTTTGCGAATATCGAGCGTTTCAGTTTATCGGCAAGTTTATCCGATTCCTTTTCGAAGAATAACGCTTTGTTTATATTATCGCGAACCATCTGAAATTCTGAAAAATATGCGCGTACAGCCGATATCATGCATTCAACTGCTGATATCGATGTGTCAGCAAGGTCTGTATAGTCCTGTTTATATTCTACCGGAATTTCAGGTCTTTCAACCGCAAACTGGAAAAGCACAGCCTTGCATGAATTCAATACTTTATCCGTGCTTTCGAGCAGACCGAGCACGTCGCCCCTTTGTTCTGGAATAAGCGTATGCATATACAATTTTGTTTCGATAGTCCTTCTAAGCGTATCGCCGTCGTTTTCCGTTTTGTCGATGTTCTTAAGACTGTCTTCGAAATGTTCAGGCTGATTGTTTAAATAGTACTTTATTCCCTGTTTCAGAAACAAACCGCCGTTGAGAACTTTATCGAGAAACTCATCTATCTGAACTTCCAGTTTCTTTGTTTTCTTTAGAAGCATAGTAATAAAATTAAAATATTACGTTGATTGTGCGTTTTTTGCGCAGGAATTGAAGTTAATGAAATTAATTTTATTAAAATGCGGAAATATTAGTCTTAGCAGGGGAGTTAGAAATAATGCACGATTATAAATGTTAAATTATAAATTATAAAAAATAATTAATTTAAAATTTAACATTTGAAATTTATAATTTGCTTTAAAAATTACTGACATCTCTTCCCGAAATGAAAGTTTTTATCCAATCGAACAAAACGAGTGCTTTATTTTTGAAACTGACGAGTTTCGTAAGATACGCGCTTCTCCAGAAAACAAACGTTCCGAATCCCGTTCCTTTGTATTGCGGCGTGTCTGCAAGCGCCTTTCTGTTTCCGATATAAGCGAGCATACCAAGGTTTTTGAAATGAAAAGGCCTCTCCTTTAGTAGGCGTTTATTGAAAAACTTCGCGAGGAACAATCCTGTCTGCTGTGCAACCTGTGCCGTGGCAGGCAGTTCTTTTCCTTCTATTGCAGCGCAGTCGCCGATTGCGAAAATATTATTATAAAAAGTTTCTCCGTTCTTCACATAAAAGAAATCATCCGTAATAATTTTTTTCCGCTTGTCCGCCGCAAAGCCTGAATTACGCACGAAATCCGTTGAAGTATTGCCCGTTGCCCAGACAAGCAGTCCGTAGTTAAACATAGTTCCGTCATTAAGCATTATTGTTTTATCCGTAACTTCCGTAACGAGAGAATTTGTTTTGAGTATTATGTTCTGCCTTTTGAAAATCTTCATCGCGTACTCGCTTAGTTTTTTATCGAATGTTGCAAGAATGGAGCCTCTAGCCTCAATAAGTATGATTTCGACATAAGCAGCAAGGTCGTGATATTTTCTTTTGACATCCTCTTCAATAAAATCGTTCAGTTCCGCCGCGAACTCAACTCCCGTAGGACCCCCGCCGCATACGGCGAAACGGAGGAAATCTTTTTTCTCTTCCGGAGAAATTCCGGGAAGGGATGCATTTTCAAAACAGTCTATTACTTTCGTCCTGATTTTTCTCGCATCCGAAAGTTCTTTAAGGAACAATGCGTTTTCGTAAATTCCGCTTATTCCGAATGTATTCGTTACTTCGCCGACTGCAATCACAAGGTAATCATAACCGAGAGTGTACACTTTTCCGGTGTCGGCGTCTTTGCATTCTATTGAATTGTTTTCGGAATTAACCGAAGTGCAGGACGACTGGTGAAATGTAATGTTCTCTGTATTCCTTATCGGTTCGATAATGCTTCTGAACTCTAGCGTGCCCACTGTTGTGCTCGGAAGAAGAGGCGTAAAAAGGAAATGATTTCTGGGGCTTACGACAACGATATCGTAAATACGTTTGTTAATTTTTTTAATGAACCTGAAAGCGGCGAACCCCGTTCCAAGTATTACTATTTTCATTTTCATTTTATATCTTTCATCGTGCGGTGATATGTTTTTAGTTGATTCCCGCCGTAATTACTTTTATTTTTGTTTCATAATACAAAACATTTTTTTTGCTTATAAAATTTAACAGATGAAATCCTACAGAAAAGAACTTTGGTTTAACACAACAAAGAGAAGAGAATTGATAAACATAACGGGCGATATTATAAACTGCATCGCTGAAAGCGGAATTAAAGAGGGGCTTGTGCTTGTTAACGCAATGCATATTACTTCAAGTGTATTTATTAACGATGACGAGCCCGGATTGCACAGCGACTATGAAGTCTGGCTGGAAAAACTTGCGCCCGAAAAACCATACTCGCAATACAAACATAACGGATTCGAAGATAATGCGGACGCGCATTTAAAAAGAACGATAATGGGAAGGGAAGTAGTTTGCGCGCTTACAAAAGGTTCGCTTGATTTTGGACCGTGGGAACAGATATTCTACGGCGAGTTTGACGGTAAAAGAAAGAAAAGAGTACTCGTTAAAATCATCGGCGAATAAGTGCCGTAACAATCGTTTCCAAATAATATTGGGGAACGATGAAAAAGAAACCCGCACCAGCGGGGTTTTTATGAAAACGAATTCATGAAATGGTTCAGGTAATAGACATTTCCGGCATTTGTTTTCCTATAAGAAAATATTTTTTTTAATTATTAGTTTCCATTCGGAAAAATACCTTGCAATTTCATATTTATATATTTTACTTGCTAAACAATTGTTTTAAATGAGTTAAATATATACAAACGTAGACAAAGTATGCTGTAAAATGTCTGGCAGGATTGTTTTTTAATTTATGTAATGTAGAAGCATGAAGTCACGCAGAAACATAATTACCGTATTAGCGATTATTATGAAGCGCGTATTAGATTTTTAATTATAAAATAAAACGAAAGGGCAATTTTGAAAAACGTAATAAATTTTTTAATTTTTTCCTTTGTGCTTTCTTCGCTGTTACCGGCGCAGACACCGCAGTATTATAATTATAATACGACTAACAACGGAAACACATTCCCGTTTGGCACATCGCAGGGCAGAATGATACAGTGCCTGATTCTTCCGGGAGATTTCAATCATCCCGGTACCGCCGGTTCCGGGAATATTACTAAGTTGTATTGCATGGTGGCGGCAAATTTTGGTCCTTTTACATATTCCCAACTTAGTATACTTCTTGGGCAGACAACGCTCACAACAATGGCGGCGGGTGTTTTTTATACGGGAGACAGAGACACCGTTTATAAAAGAGCCGCTATTTCATTGTCGGGTACTCAGTCAAACTGGCTTTCGTTCACATTTGATCACCCGTTCTTATATGACAGCACTAAAAGTTTGATAATTCAGATTGAGCAGTTTGGAGCGCCGGGTGCGGCAGGTTATATTTTGGGGAATACGTATCTCACAGGCAGAAGAAGAACTTACAGCACCATTCCGCCTTTTGCTGTTCAGGGTCAGGATGCATATGTATATAACGTAGGAGTGGACATTGGTCCGGTAACAGGAGCCGGCTCGCCATCAATAACGCAGGTGCCGAATAAATATTTTCTTGAACAGAACTATCCAAACCCGTTTAATCCGTCAACAAATATTAAATTCGGCGTTCCCCAAAAGTCGTTTGTGAAATTGCGGGTGTTTGATATTTTAGGCAGGGAGGTTTCTGTACTTGTAAATAAAATGATGAATGCAGGTTCCTACAGCGTGGACTGGAATGCTTCGACTTATCATAGCGGAGTATTTTTCTATCGTTTGGAAACTCAAGGTTGTGTGGAAACAAAACGGATGATATTATTGAAATAATTTTATTCTTTACTTCGGCGGTTCAACAAAACCCTTCATATAGTAGTATTTTTAGTAAAAAGAAAACCCCGCATTCGCGGGGTTTATAATAAAATTCAGATCGTGTTAAATTAATTCCAGATGTGAATTTAATTTATCGACGATATGTCCTTTTGGGACCGCTCCGACAATCTGGTCTACAACCTGTCCGCCCTTAAATATTAAAAGCGTCGGGATGCTTCTGATACCGAATTTTCCGGCAACAACAGGACTGCTGTCAACATCAACTTTTCCGATTTTTACTTTGCCCTGAAATTCGCCCGCGAGTTCTTCTACTATAGGGGCAATCATCTTGCACGGACCGCACCAAACCGCCCAGAAATCCAGTAACACGGGTATGTTTGATTTTTCTACTTCTTCCGCAAAATTAGCATCGGTTATTTCGAGTGGGTGCATTAAATATTCCTTTCTTATTGGTATAATATAAAACGTTTATGAATTAGTTTATCCTTAAATTATCTTCTCCAACAATTTTTTTCAAGTTTGAAATTAATTCTTTTGTTGCAGAAACTTTAAAATCTTTAGAAATATAGTGTTTATAAATGCCGTTTTCACTGACAGAAAAGTATAATCCGCATATTCCCGGGTATTTTTCAGCAACGACTCTGATTTTCTTCAGCATTTCAATGTCGGATTCTTCGGGAAGTATCAGCGTAATGTTTGAAGCAAAATTTTCCTGAAAGTGATCTATCGGATGTATGTTCTCAACAAGCAGTTTGAGTTTATCACCAGAATCTTCCGCCCTGCCTTCCACAAAAACGAGTTTATCGTTTTCAAAAAGAAATTGTTTCGCTTCGAACAACTTCGTAAATGCTACGCATTCGCCTCTTCCGTAAAAATCGATTAAATTGAAAATCGCAAACTTATTTCCTTTCTTTGAAAACTTAACCTGCAGGTCGCTTATAACACCGCACATCTTCGCCGAATTCATTGAGGCGGAATCAACTTCGTTTACGTCATCGCCGAAACTGAGATTAACGAAATTCTCAATGTTCCTTCTGTACTTTTCGAGCGGATGTCCCGAAAGATAAAATCCCACGGACATTTTTTCGTTGTTGTATTTTTCGACTTCCTGAAATTCTTCGTACTCTTCAAGTCTCAGTTCCGAAACACCGTTGTAATGCGGAGTATCGGAAAATATTCCGTGCTGTCCCTTCTGTTCAGGCGTTTCCTTCATCTTCGAAGCAAACATAACAGCGCGTTCCAGATTAAGGTAGAGTTTTCGGCGGTTCTTTTCTATGCTGTCGAACGCTCCTGAAAATATAAGCGCTTCAACGGTTTTTTTGTTTACAAGCCGAAGGTCCGAACGTATGAGAAACTCGTCGAATTTCTTGTATGGTCCTTTTCTTTCGCGTTCTTCAATTATGCTTAGAGCGGCTTTTTCGCCGACGTTCTTGATTGCGCTAAGTCCGTAAATTATTTCTCCCTCTTTTGTCTTTTCATTCGTATACCGTACCTTGAAATGCGAATAACTTTCGTTTATATCCGGCGGCATCATTTTTATTTTCATGCGCTTGCACTCATCGTTGAGATACTGCAATTCCGTTTCATCATCTTTTCTGCCTTCCATCGAAACAGCAAGGAATTCAAGCGGGAAGTGGGTTTTAAGATATGCCGTGTAATACGCAAGAACGGAATAGGCGACTCCGTGCGATTTATTAAATCCGTAATCCGCAAAATCCATTATCAAAGCGAAAATCTGTTCTGCAATTTTCTTCGTTACGCCGTTTTTGATTGCGCCGGTTACGAAATCGTTCTTAATCTGCTGCATCTTTTCCTTAATCTTTTTGCCCATCGCCTTGCGCATGTTGTCGGCCTGCGCCATTGTAAATCCGGAAACCTCGCGGGCAATCTGCATTACCTGTTCCTGATATACTATTATGCCGTATGTATCTTTAAGCGCATTCTCCATCAGCGGGTGCAGATAAGAAATCGGTTTTCTTCCGTATCTCTTGTCGATGAAGTCGGGAATGAGTTTCATCGGTCCCGGTCTGTAAAGCGCGTTCATTGCCGCAAGGTCGTTAATGTTCTTCGGCTTCAACTTAGAAAGATATTCCCGCATCTTGCTTTTTGAGAACTGAAATATGCCGACCGTCGCGCCGGCGGAAAATAAATCGTATGTTTCGTTGTCATCGAGAGGAATGTTGTCTGTCGTAAGACTCAGTCCGTGATTTTTGTTCACGTTGTTAAGCGTCTTGCCGATGATTTTCAATTCCTTAAGACCGAGGAAGTCCATTTTTATAAGCCCGGCGTCTTCCAGACGGTTCATGTCAAACTGCGTGCAGTAAACGATTTCCTCATCCGTGTCGCCGTTTTTCTTTTCGGGGTCTTTCGCTCGCGACAGCGGAACGTAATCCGTAATGTCCGATGGCGCAATCACAACTCCCGAAGCGTGAATCGATGAATTCTTGTTCAGGTTTTCAAGCACGCGCGAATATTCAAACAGATTTTTCTTCTCCAGTTTCTGCGCGTCCGTTCCTGTTGTAAAATAGTTTTTAAAATCAGGAACCTCTTTTATGCAGTCCGCAAGCGGCTTCACTTTTCCGAATACTATCGGAATGAACTTTGTGAGTTTGTTTATATCGTCAAACGGGAAATTAAGAACCCTGCCCACATCCTTTAAAACTCCGCGCGGAGCGAGTTTATTGAATGTAATAATCTGCGCAACGGAATTTTCTCCGTATTTTTCTTTTGCGTATTGAATCACCTCGTCGCGTCTGTCGTCCTGAAAGTCAATGTCTATATCGGGCATGGACACGCGTTCGGGATTTAAAAATCTTTCGAAAAGAAGATTGTAATCAAGCGGGTTCACGTTAGTTATACCCATGCAGTAGCAGACAAGACTTCCTGCGGCGCTTCCCCTTCCGGGTCCGACAAGCACGCCTCTGTCTTTTGCTGCCTGTATGAAATCCGCTACAATCAGGAAGTATCCCGAGAAGTTCATGTTCTTGATTACTTCCAGTTCGTAGTTCAGGCGTTCTTCGGTTTCAGGGGTTACGTTCTTGACTCTCTTGTGCATTCCCTCTGTTGAAAGTTTCTTCAGATATTCACTGAGTGTCTTTGCGCCTGAATCAGGAGGTATTGGAAATCTCGGCATGTGGTGCGTCTTCGTATCGAGTTCAAGATTGCATTTTTCGGCAACTTCGAGAGTTGATTTTATTGCTTCAGGGAAATCCTTGAAGAGCGTGCACATTTCTTTTGCCGACTTGAAATATATCTGGTCAGTGCCGTAACGAAGGTCGGTAGCGATATTTCTCATATCGTTGTTCTTGTTCTGCTTTGAACTTATGTGCAGATAAATATTATGCGCTATCGCGTGTGCTTGTTTAATGTAATGAACGTCATTCGTTGCTATGAGTTTCAGTCCGAATTCTTTTGCAAGCCCCGGCATTTCCTTCAAAACCTTTTTCTCAATTTCAATTGTGTGGTGGTTCTGTATTTCGAGATAAAAATCATCTCCGAAAATATCCTTATATTTGCCTGTCATCAGCCTCGCCTTTGCCATATCGCCTCTTACGATATAGCATGAAATAACGCCGCCCGCACATGCGGAAAGAGCAACGATGCCCTCGTGATACTTTTCAAGCACTTCGAGGTCGATTCTGGGTTTGTAGTAAAAACCTTCCGTGTGGCCGATTGAATTAAGTTTGATTAAGTTCCTGTAGCCGGTCTCGTTCTTTGCGAGAAGAATGAGATGGGCGTAGTTAATGTTTGTAACCGACAATCCGTCGGAGTTTTCAACGTCGATAATGTCGGACGTTGCGCCGACTGTTTCAATTTTCTTTCCTTTGTCGAAACGCGACGAACCCTGCGCCACGTATGCTTCGAATCCGATGATAGGCTTAACGCCTTTGCTTCTGCACTTATTATAGAATTCCATCGCGCCGTACATGACCCCGTGGTCAGTAAGCGCGACAGCATTCATCTTGTTTTCAACGGCAGCGTCAACGAGACCGTCAACCGTGCAAATGGCATCAAGCAATGAATAATGTGTGTGATTATGTAAGTGTATAAATTCAGACATCGGTGAACATTGAAAGATTACTTGTTTGAATCAATTTTTATAATTTAATCATTTTAGACAAAGCAAAAAATTTAATATTGACTATTCCGAAAATATTTTTCTCTTTCCCGTATAGGTAATATAGTTAATTGTAATTCCGCGGCAGTTCTTCTATTTTCGCGAGACCTTATGTTTAAAATGGTAAGTCTCAATAATATTTTTTAAATTAATTTTTCGACAAAAAATTTAAAATAAGGAGACTTACCATGGAAAAAGATAGCAAAAAATATTTTGCGGGAACA
>JAQTLX010000028.1 GCA_028714695.1 Ignavibacteria bacterium
CGAGACTGCGACCCGATATATAAAGACATAATAAGTAGAACTTGCGGCGACAAACTGACCGCTAATAAAAGACTTGTCATAAATTTTTATGCTCTAATAAATCGGGACTTGCATTTTAACATAAAGGGAATGACAAACTAAGAGTGTTTTGCTCTTAAACTAGATTCTAACTTCTAGATTCTAGATTCTGCTCTTATGAGCCATAATGAGCCATTTTTTAAAAAGTTTTCTGTGGCTCTCCTGATTTCCATCTAAAAACGCACCGGAATGACAAACTGAAAGTGTTTTGTTCTTAAACTAGATTCTAACTTCCGCGTTCTTTGCGTCCCGTATGAGCAAAGTGAATCGGGATAGATTCTAGATTCTGCTCAAAGATTTCGCGGCCTGCCTGCCGGTCGAAGGCTCGCAGTGGCGAGGGCAGGGATATAATAAATTGTTCTTTGAAAATTCGTGTTAATCTGTGGCCGAAAGATTTTGTTTTTCTAGATTCTAGATTCTAGATTCTAGATTCTAGATTCTGCTCTTATGAGCCGTAATGAGCCATTTTTTAAAAAGTTTTTCTGTGTCTCTGCGAGGGCAGGGATATAATAAATTGTTCTTTGAAAATTCGTGTTAATCTGTGGCCGAATGATTTTGTTTTTCTAGAATCTAGATTCTAGATTCTAGATTCTAGATTCTAACTTCTTAATTCTAGATTCTGTTTTTCTCCCTTTTTGGTTTGATTGTTTGCGCTCTATAATTTATTTTTGTTACTTCTTATAAGGGCGATTAGCTCAGCTGGTTAGAGCACTTCGTTTACACCGAAGGGGTCTGAGGTTCGAATCCTTAATCGCCCACTGCCTAAAACCGCTTCGCGGTTTTAGAATGTTCAATCATCAATGGTAAATGTTCAATAGTTTCGTTTTTACCATTAGGACAATGTTTTAAATGGATTCCGTCTTTCGCCGGAATTACAAGTGGTTTTAAAGGTTATGGATTTCGGGCTGCCGAAGCAGTTCTTCGAATTGCACCGGAATGACAAGGGACTTCAATCTTTTTTTTCAAAACGTAAATTGTATGGATTTGAAAATAAAACTACCTGATGAAAAGTAAGGTCTATTTCATTGCCGCCATACTTGTACTCTTCCTGGTAAATCTGATTAAAGACAGCATTGACCCATACTACTATACCATACTTATTTACATCGGCATCAACATTATTCTCGCTTCAAGTCTAAATCTCATTAACGGTTTCACAGGACAATTCTCGCTCGGTCATGCGGGCTTTATGGCAATCGGCGGTTATCTTTCAATCACACTTTCAACTTATTATGCGCCGTTCTTCACAAACCTTTTCGGTACCGGTGATTTCGGTCAGAATATGACTTTCGTTACTTTAATGATTGTAAGCGGTCTTGCCGCCGCGTTCGTAGGTCTGCTTGTCGGCGTTCCTTCGCTTCGACTTAAAGGGGATTATCTCGCAATCGTTACACTTGGATTTTCGGAAATTATACGCGTGATAATTCAGGGAATGGATTTCATCGGCGCGTCGCAGGGATACAGAGGAGTCTATGTTTACGATAACGGTGTCAAAAGTCTGCAGATGATTGAAGGCTCGGCTAATTCTTTCCAGTTCTATGCGGTTCAGAAATATACAAATTTCTTCTGGGTGTTTTTTATCGCGGCATTCCTGATTTATTTTATATATAATCTTATTAATTCAACATACGGCAGGGGATTTATCGCCGTCAAAGATGATGAAGTCGCCGCCGAATCGATGGGAATCAATACAACCAAGTTTAAAGTTACCGCGTTCGTAAGCGGAGCGTTCTTTGCCGGAATTGCAGGTTCGCTCTACGGTCATTTTAATCTGTACCTGAATCCCGAAGATTTTAATTTCCTCAAGTCTGTCGAAATTGTCGTAATGGTAATACTCGGCGGCATGGGAAGCATACCGGGTGTGATTATCGCCGCGGTTATACTTACTATACTGCCCGAACTGTTAAGAGGAATTTCGGAATACAGAATGATTGTGTATGCACTTCTTCTGATTATAATGATGCTTACTCGTCCCCAGGGATTATTCGGAGTTAAACTAAACGTAAGGAAAAAGAAAAAAGACATTGCACGTACTCGAGATAAATAATGTAACCATGAAATTCGGTGGTTTGCTCTGCATCGATAAACTTAACGCGTTTGTAGATGAGAACGAACTCGTCGGAATGATAGGTCCTAACGGGGCGGGGAAGACTACCGTTTTTAATATCATCACAAGCGTTTACAGACCAACAGAAGGCGAAGTTATTTTCGAAGGAAAAAATTTGGTGAATTACAAAACAAGCCGGATTGCTCACCTTGGTATTTGCAGAACATTTCAGAATATAAGACTGTTCAAGAGTCTAAGCGTTAAAGATAATATAAGAGTTTCATGCGGAGTAAGACTGAAATCAGGTTTCTTTTCTTCGATAGCCGGACTGGGAAAGTTTGCAAAGGAAGAAAAGGAAATAGATAAAAGCATTGACGAACTTCTCGAAATGTTCAATCTGCACGGAGTTAAAGACGAAAACGCCGCTTCGCTTCCTTACGGCGACCAGAGAAAAGTTGAAATCGTAAGAGCGCTTGCTACTTCGCCCAAACTCCTGCTTCTGGATGAACCCGCTGCCGGTATGAACCCCAGCGAGAAATCGGATTTGATGAAACTTATCAAGGAAGTAAAAGATAAATTTAAAATATCGATACTCCTTATCGAACACGACATGCGCGTTGTCATGGGTGTCTGCGAAAGAATTTTTGTACTTGAATACGGAAAGAAAATAGCGGAAGGAAAACCTTCGGAAATTCAAAATGATTCTAAAGTAATCGAAGCATATCTGGGAGATGCAAAGCACAATGCTGGCAATTGAGAACTTAATAGTGAACTACGGCGCCATTAAGGCGATAAAGGGAATTAACGTTAACGTTAAGGAAGGAACTATTGTAACCCTTATCGGCGCAAACGGAGCGGGCAAATCGACTATACTGCGTTCGATATCATCGCTCATGAAACCCGTGTCTGGTTCAATCAAGTTTCTCGGCAAAGAAATTTCAGGAATGCCCGCGCATAAAATTGTAGAGATGGGAATCAGCCAGGCGCCCGAGGGAAGACTTATTTTTTCCAATCTCACTGTTCAGGAAAATCTCGAGATGGGCGCGTATACAAGGAAAGACAAAGACAACATAAAATATGACCTCGAATTTATTTTTTCTCTTTTTCCCCGCCTGAAAGAAAGACTGAAACAACCCGGAGGAACGTTAAGCGGAGGCGAACAGCAAATGCTGGCAATATCGCGCTCGCTGATGTCGAAACCGAAACTTCTTTTGCTTGATGAACCGTCGCTCGGAATTGCGCCGATTCTTGTTAAGCAGATTTTCGAAAAAATCGTCGCTCTTAATAAAGCAACCGGCGTAACGATTCTGCTTGTAGAACAAAATGCTAATATTGCACTTTCAATATCCGATTACGGATACGTGCTTGAAACGGGTACAATCAAACTCGAAGGTGAAGCAAAGATGCTTGCCGAAAACCCCGAAGTAAGGAAAGCATATTTGGGCGAATAAACTGCTCAGAACTTTACGTACATAAATCCTGAACTTCTGTATACTCCAAAGAAAAATGTTATAAAAAGCATTGCGTAATATATCGTCCATCTCACCCATGCAGGTCTTGAATAGAACTTTTGGTCGTCATTAAAATCAAAAATATCGATTAGCAAAATTGAGAGTATTCCTGTGATGGAAAGAAATATATCGAAGCGCGATATCACTCCAAATATGTATTTACCGTTGAAACTTGTATTACAGAAGAGATTCCTTATTATTATAAATGCTTTTGCGAGTGATTCCGATCTGAAGAATATCCATGTAAATGAAACAAGATTAAAAATGAACAGCGCTCTGAAAAAGTCCAGAAGTTTTTTCGGAATGCGCCGGCGAGCCATGGCTTTAGAAAATTTCTTTCTGGGTTTTTTTGTAAGCAGGCTGAACGTTAGATATACAGCCTGAAGCACACCCCATGTTATCATAGATAATTCGTTTCCGTGCCACAATCCGGCGAGGAACCAGGTGATTAATGCGGACGATATATAAGCCGTGATATCTCTGTATCTTGCGGACGAGAAGAAATGTTTCCCTGAAGTAAAGTAACTCGCGAGAGGCATGAACAAATAGTCTTTAAGCCACGCTGATAGCGTGATGTGCCATCGTCTCCAAAATTCGGAGATAGAGTGTGAGAAATATGGTCTGTCGAAGTTGCGCGGGAGTTCGAGTCCAAAAGTTCGAGATATACCAATGGCGATATCGGTATATCCGGAAAAGTCGGCGTATATCTGGAAAGCGAAAAAATAAACCGCCATCAGAATAGTAAGCCCATTCTGATCTTGAGGGTTAGAATAAACTTCATTAACAAGGAAAGAGAGCCTTTCGGCTATAAATACTTTCTTGAAGACTCCTGTCAATATTAATCTGAATCCGCTGACGATGTCTCCGCTGTTAAATTTCGGGCAGCTCTCTATCTGCGTTCTGTAATTAGGATACCTGTCAATCGGACCGGATGAGACCGAAGGGAAGTAAGAAAGATAAAGAGCATATTTACCAAAGTTCTTTTCAGCCTCTGTTGTTTTCTGATAAACATCAGTCAGGTAGCATATTTTCCTGAGTATTATAAACGACAGTCCCAACGGAAGAGCCGCGCCTATAACATGATTGGTAATACCTTCGGGCAAAGGCATGACAATGTTTATGCCTCCCTGCGAAAGTGCATACTTGAAAAATGCAAGAATAAACAGATTGAATATTACTGCCGCGACAAATACGATTTTTCGATTATTTCTTTTCGAGCTGGCGTATCTTGCAAGGAAGTAATCCGGAATGGTTATTAGAAAAAGGAATATTACGGAGCCTCCCCTGTAGTAAAAAAAATACCCGCAGATAAGAAGAAGCATCCACCTGAATTTCACGGGAACAATATAATAAAGTACGAGAACGATCGGGTAGAAAACGAGGAATTCAAATGAATTAAAAGCCATTAGTCGTTTTTCCTCCCAAATATTTTCATAACATCCCTGTTCAGCATAGCCGTGAACTTATTTGCACCGTTCTCGTTAAGATGTCCTGCGACGTCAAGGAAATCCCTGAGTTCGAATCCGGTTGAATCGGTATAATTCAGTATTCCCTTTACGTCATATTTTGACGCGGCTGAATCGACGAATCTGTCGAAATTCATTCTGTATGCACCTGAATAGTTTGCAAGTTCTTTTTTAGTCGAAGGGGGGAACACAATAACGGCGTCGATTCCGTGCTTTTTGGCAAAAGCGAGAGACTTAATAAAATATTTAACTGCATTAGTATCGGTTTCAATATTCCTAATTATCTGATAGTTATCCGATGCCACACCTCTTTGCACCATCTGCCCGTTTTCTTTAAAGTAAGTTATCACTGGATTTTTTCCCGAGGCCATTCTAAAAAGTGTCATAAAAAAAACGTTCCAGTCCGAAGCATAGTTCGAGTTCATATACCGATTAAAGTTCTCGTTAAGAGATATATCGGACTGCTTAGCAGTCGGTTGTAATTTCTCATCGGGAGGGAGATAAAGCATATAAGAGTCATCGTTAATATCGCTGAAAGAGAACGAAAAATAGTCGAGTCCCAGAATAATATACCTGAAATCACACCTGTTATTCTTTTCGAGAAAATTAAGTTTTGCGTAAGTGACCGGCATTGACTCGCCCTGCGAAGCGAAGTTAAAACTTCCGATTTCGAGCAAATCCGGATTTACACCGTTAACGATTTTCGAATTACCGGTTATAAGCAGATCATAGGGATTCTTCACGGGGTTCTCGAAATAGATTCTCCTGTAATCATTCTGAGAAGGGTATGCGAAGCCATGAATATATTTCGAAAAAGAATGAATGGCATTTATTCCGACCGAGACTGTAAGTATGAAAATGCAGAGTTTTATTATAAATGATTTTGGCATAATCGACAGGCATAAATTAATGAATTTTTAAGATATATTCATCTCAAATATCCTGATTCACGGTCGGGAGTGCATTGTAAAATAATTAGAATTATCGGAATAATTTCATTATTTTGTATTACCTCATAAAATAACCGGATTACAAATTAAAAATATCCAATATGAATTTTAAGTATGCAAAAAGAATGGCTAACCTCGGAACTGAAACTGCATTCGAGGTTCTCGCCAAAGCGAAAAAACTTGAAGCCGAAGGTAAACACATTATTCACCTTGAAATCGGGGAGCCTGATTTCCCTACACCCGATAATATTTCTCAGGCAGCAATAAAATCAATTCAGGCAGGCGATACTCACTATACACCGTCAAACGGTATTCTCCCGTTAAGAGAATCAATTGCAAGATACATGACGCGGACAAGAGGCGTGGATTTCAGCGCGGACGAAGTTGTAATGATGCCGGGCGGAAAACCTGTAATGTTCTTTGCAATCATCGCCCTCATTGATGAAGGCGATGAAGTAATATATCCCAATCCGGGATTCCCGATATACGAATCCATGATAAAGTTCATGGGCGGAAAACCCGTACCTATTCCTTTAAAAGAAGAAAAAGGATTTGCATTTGATCCGGAAGATTTGAGGAAACTTATAACTCCGAAGACAAAACTTTTAATCATAAACACTCCGCAGAATCCTACAGGCGGCATTCTTACAAAAGATGTCATAATGAAAATTGCGGATATAATAAAAGATAAAGATATCTGGGTGCTTAGCGATGAAATATACAGCAGACTTATTTTTACAGGCGAACATTTCAGCATAACACAGATTCCCGGATTCAAAGAAAGAACAATCATACTCGACGGTTTCTCGAAATATTATGCAATGACAGGCTGGAGAGCGGGCTTCGGCGTAATGAACAAAGAAATAGCCCCGCTAATTGCAAAGTTGGCGACAAACAGCGTTTCTTGTACAAATGCGTTCGTACAAAAAGGATGTATCGAAGCGCTTGAAGGTCCTCAGGATTCGGTCGATAAAATGAAAGCGGAATTCCTTGCACGCAGAGATATAATCGTTGAAGGTCTTAATTCAATCAAAGGATTTTCATGTATAGTACCTGACGGAGCATTCTATGCATTCCCGAACATTACAAAGACAGGATACAATTCAAGAGAACTCTGCGACCACCTGCTTTATAAAGGAAACGTAGCGGCGCTTTCGGGCACGGCATTCGGCGAATACGGCGAAGGATATCTGAGATTCTCCTATGCAAACTCAAGAGAGAATATAAAAGAAGCAATCAAGAGAATTAAAGAAGTAATGTAAAGTTATTTTCGGTATAATGCTTCACGTGTAAAATCTGACGCATATAATTTTATTAAATAATAAGCCGGACTTTCCCGGCTTATTATTTATGCGATAAATCACTGAAAACCCGTATTTCTTTACAAAAAAGAAAACAAAACGAAACATTGAAAACTCTTTACATTGACAATGTAGAATAAATCAGTTAATTTTAACGTTTTAACGAAAATAGAGATGAAAGAATCGATAAAAAAATCTGTAAGGATTACTAAATTTGCCAAAAGGGAAGAAAATCCCAATAATTGGTACGTTGTTGATGCCGATGGTAAGGTCCTCGGGCGTCTTGCAAGCGAAATTGCAAAAAGAATAAGAGGGAAATATAATCCTCAATTCACACCTAATTCCGATGTTGGCGACTGGGTAATTGTTATCAATGCCGACAAGGTCAGACTCACGGGAAAACGTGCTGAACTGAAAGATTACAAGACACACTCAAGATATCCGGGCGGTCAGAGAATCAGAAGTTATAAGGAAGTATTTGAAGCAACCCCCGAAAAAGTTATACAACTTGCGGTTAAAAGAATGCTGCCGAAAACAAAACTCGGAAGCACTTTGATAAACAAGTTGAAAGTTTATAAAGGAACCGAGCATCCTCATACTGCTCAAAAACCCGTAGCATTAAACATATTATAATTAGAAAAATTTATTTTTGATGACAATAAGTACACCAATAAAAGTCGGAAGAAGAAAAACAGCAGTTGCACGCGTACAACTCGTATCGGGCAGCGGTACTGTGACTATTAACGGAAAGAGTGCTTTGAATTTTCTTAAAAAAGAAGAGCACGTAAAAAACATCTTGCAGCCTTTCGTAGTAACCAATACCGAAGGATCTTTTGATGCAAAGATAAAGGTCGCCGGAGGCGGTTTCAGAGGTCAGATAGACGCTATTAAACTGGCAATAGCGCGTTCGCTTATCGCGAATAACGAAGAGTTGAAACCTGCTCTGAGAAAAGGCGGATTCGTGACAAGAGATCCGAGAATGGTCGAAAGAAAGAAATACGGAAGACCGAAAGCTCGTAAGAGATTCCAGTTCTCGAAGAGATAAAATTTTTAATAAACTTTTTTTAAAAATACATATTCTCCGATTTCGAAACACTTGTGTCCCATACGGGATGTGTCAAGAAAGATGACGGGAATAGAAGAAAAACAAAAGCCACTTAAACCGGAAGGGTTTATTACATTTCGAATTACTTCGCTTTTCAGGTAATAATCTGGCTTTTATAAACTCAGGAGATAAAAATAATGGGTAAAGTACAAATCGAAGACTTGTTACTCGCAGGTTCGCATTTCGGACATTTAACAAGAAGATGGAATCCTAAAATGAGAAAGTACATTTTCATGGAAAGAAACGGGATTCACATCATAGATTTAAAAAAGAGTCTCGGACTTCTTGAAGAAGCCTGTAACTCCGTTTCAAGACTCGCAACAGAAGGCAAGAAAGTGCTTTTCGTCGGTACCAAAAAACAGGCGAAGGCTATTATTAAAGAACAGGCTGAAAGATGCGATTCTTTCTACGTTTCGGAAAGATGGCTCGGCGGCATGCTCACAAATTTCAACACTGTCAGAAAAAGCATCAAGAAACTTACAACGCTTCAGAAGATGGAAACTGACGGCACACTCGAGAAATTCGTGAAGAAAGAAAGACTCATAATGATGCGCGAAAAAGAAAAACTCGAAAAAGTTCTCAACGGTATTTCAACAATGACAAAATTACCGGGTGCGCTTTTCCTTGTCGATATCAAGAAAGAACATATCGCAATCGATGAAGCAAGAAAACTCAACATCCCTATCTATGCAATCGTTGATACAAACTGCGATCCGGAAATCATAGATTATCCGATTCCCGCAAACGACGACGCGGTTAAATCAATCGAAATAATTACAAGAGCATTTGCAGAGGCGATTATTGACGGCAATCAGATGGCAAAGACAAGAAAAGAAGACGAGTCGGAAGAAATGAGAGAAAAACAGGAAAAAAACAAAAACTAAATTTATATTAATATGGCTATCACTATAGAATTAATCAAAGAATTAAGGGAGAAATCCGGTGCGGGTATGGCGGACTGCAAAGCCGCTCTGACCGAAACCAACGGTGATATTCCCAAAGCAATCGAGTTCCTTCGTAAAAAAGGCGCTGCGATGGCAACAAAAAGAGCCGATAAGATTGCAAAAGAAGGCGCAATTAAATCGAGCATAAGCGAAGATAAAACTTCAGGCGCAATTATTGAAATTAACTGCGAAACGGATTTCGTCGCAAAAGGCGATAAGTTCCAGGCATTCACTCAGGGCGTAGTGGAAACTGCACTTATGAATAAAGTCGATGACGCGGCACACCTTTTAAGCGCGAAAGGCAAAGACGGTTTAACGGTTCAGGAAACTATCGACAGCATGATGGCGAGCGTAGGCGAAAGAATCGAACTGAAGAGAGTGAAAATTATTACCGTTGAAGGCGGATTTGTATCTACTTACATTCACTTCGGCAGCAAGGTCGGCGCAATAGTCGGCATGAAAGGCAAATATACCGAAGAATCAAATTCACTCGGTCAGAAACTTGCAATGCAGACTGTCGCTATGACGCCTATTGCCGTAAGAAGAGACGAAGTTTCTGCTGAAACCATTGAGAAAGAACTCGAAATTTATCAGACTCAGGCGAAAAACGAAAAGAAACCCGAACATATAATCGAGAAAATCACGATGAATAAACTTGAGAAGTATTTCCAGGAAAATTGTCTTCTTGAACAGGAGTTCATACAGGAAGCGAATAAATCCGTCGGCGACCTTCTTAAGGAATATACAAAGAGAACGGGCGAGCCTCTCGATGTAACCGAAATGACAAGGTTCCAGTTAGGATAATAATTAAATAAATATTATGCCTGTAAAATTTGAAAGAATTCTGCTGAAACTCAGCGGTGAATCCCTTATGGGTTCTAAAAGTTTCGGCATAGATTCGGAAGTCGTTGAGCATATAGCCGACGAAGTTGCAGAAGCAGTTAAATTAAAGGTTGAAATTGGCATTGTCATCGGCGGAGGAAATATTTACCGCGGACTTTCCGCTTCCCAGCAGGGCGTTGACAGGGTTACGGGCGACATGATGGGAATGCTTGCGACGGTAATTAACTCGCTTGCATTGCAGAACGCTCTCGAGAAAAGACATATCTATACGCGCGTTCAGTCGGCAATTAAAATGGACCAGGTTGCTGAACCGCTCATCATCAGAAGGGCAGTGAGGCATCTTGAGAAAAAAAGAGTCGTAATTTTCGCTTCGGGTACGGGCGAACCCTATTTCACAACCGATACAGCCGCGGCGCTCAGAGCCATTGAAATCAAGTCTGACATTATCATCAAAGGCACAAGAGTCGACGGCGTGTATGATTCTGACCCCGAAAAAAATCCAAAAGCAAAAATGTTCAGGAAACTTTCGTACGGAGAAGTGCTTGAAAAGAATCTGAGAGTTATGGATCTTACTTCAATCACGCTTTGCAGCGAAAATAAACTTCCTATCCTCGTATTTAATATGAACAAAAAAGGCAACCTGAAAAAATTACTTTCGGGTGCAGTTGTCGGAACAATAATTTCATAATTAAATTTTAAGTTTATGATTAAGGAAATACTCAAAACTACAAAGGACAGAATGGCGAAGGCCGTTGAACATCTTACAGCGGAATTTGTAAAAGTAAGAACAGGTAAAGCATCGATTGGTTTGCTCGAAGGCATTAAGGTTGATTATTACGGAACACCGACACCGTTAAATCAGGTCGGCAACCTGAATACACCGGACGTCCATACAATAACTATTCAACCCTGGGACAAGACTGTGATTGCGGGTATTGAAAAAGCAATTCTTAATGCTAACCTCGGATTGAATCCAGCTAATGACGGCACGCTTGTGAGGATTCCAATACCGCCGTTGAATGAGGAAAGAAGAAAAGAACTCGTGAAACTTATAAAGAAACTCGCCGAGGACGGCAGAGTATCAATCAGAAACATAAGAAGAGATGAAATTGAAAAGATGAAAAAAACCGAGAAGGAAGCACATATCTCGGAAGACGACAGAAAACACGGTGAGACGGAAGTGCAGAAATTAACGGATCAGTACATTAAGGATATTGACGTTCTTCTGCTGAAGAAAGAAAAAGAAATAATGGAAGTATAAAAACTTCCGGATTCTATGCTTAAATTCTGGTTATGGGTTTACAATTTGATTTTCCTGCCTTTGCTCTGGACGGGCTTTAGGGCTGTATCTCTAATCAACAACAAAGTAAGGGACGGATTTAAAGGCAGGAAAAATATTTTCGATGATATTAAAACGTGGTCATATACCGAAGGTAAACGAATAATTATTCATTCCTCATCTCTCGGCGAATACCAGCAGGCAATGCCAATCGTCACTGAACTTCGCGCACTCGGATACAACATAATTCTTACATTCTTTTCGCCGTCAGGCTTTAAAAATTCCAAAGTGCCTTTTGCAGATGTTAAGAAAACTTATCTTCCTTTTGATTCATATTCCAAAGTTAAAAGATTCCTTGAAGAAATTAATCCGGATATGATTATCCTTATGCGGTATGACCTGTGGTTTAATTTTTTATACAGGGCAAAAAAAAGGAATGTCAAAGTTATAATAGCAAATGCAAGATTCGACGAAAACGATATTTTCTGGAAATTTCCCGTAATAAGTTCGTTCAAAAGAACCATGTACGGTTTTATCGATATTATGTTTGCGATTGATAAATCCGATTTCAGGAATTACAGCGAACTGATGAGCGGTACGGGAACACAGATTATTCAGGCGGGAGATTCGAAATTTGAAAGGGTTGTCGAAGCCTCGAAGAATATTAAAAAAGACGATATTCTAAAACCCGAAATATATAAAGATAAAAAGATTTTCGTTATCGGAAGTTCGTGGAAAGACGATGAAGATGTGATACTTCCCGTAATAAATAAAATCCGCAGGTATGAAAAGAATCTGCTGACAATTCTGGTACCGCATGAACCAAAGGAAACAAAGATTGAAGCGATAGAGAAGAATTTCGGCGAACTGTATTCAAACCTCAAAAGCATAAGGTATTCAAATATTAAAAATTATACTGATGAAAACATTATAATAGTGGACTGCATAGGCAAACTCATGAGCCTGTATTCCATAGCGGATGTTGCGTATGTAGGCGGCGGATTCAGAACAGGACTCCATAACGTGCTCGAGCCGGCTGTCTTTAATATACCCGTGTTTTATTCCAATAAAGTAAAGAACTCCGACGAAGACGAAATCCTTACTGAAAAGGGATGCGGAATAGTTATTGAATCGCGGAACGGATTTTATCGTGAACTGAGAAAAGTATTGAGTGATAAGGAATATTATGATAAATTAAGTTGCGGGTGCATGTCGGTTTTTAAAGAAAACCTCGGCACCACAAAAAAAATTATTCAAAACATTACGAATTAAATTATGTTTGACAGAAAAAGTTTTATATCGGTTTCGCTGAAAGAAAGTTCGGAAATAAAAATCAAAGTCCTCGAAAACTGCTATGATGATATTATTAAAGCGGCGGACTTGCTTGTGCAGGCTGTTAAAGGCGGAAAGAAACTTATGCTGTGCGGTAACGGAGGAAGCGCTGCAGACTGTCAGCATATAGCAACTGAATTCATGGTGCGCCTTTCTCATGACGTACGGAGAAAAGCAATCGGCGCTATAGCACTCACAACGGATTCATCGAATCTGACAGCAGGCGGCAATGATATCGGCTTTGATAATATTTTTGCAAGGAACGTGGAAGGGCTTGGAAACGATGGCGATGTTCTTATCGGCATTTCAACAAGCGGCAATTCGAAGAACGTAATTAATGCGGTGAATAAAGCGAAGGAAATGGGAATACACACTATAGGCTTTCTTGGAAAATCCGGCGGAAAAATGAAGAACCTTTGCGATGTTGCAATTTGCGTTCCTACGGAAAATATTCAAAGAATTCAGGAGTCGCATATTACGATAGGTCATATACTCTGTGAAATTGCGGAGAGGGAATTGTAATTTATTTTAATATAATCATTTTCTTCGATACGGAATATTTCTCCGTATTCAGCCTGTAAATGTAAATACCGGAAGCAATATTCCCGGTGCTGAAATCAATTTTATAATATCCGGCAGGCTTCATTTCGTTTATTAACGTTCGTATCTTTCTTCCCGTTAAATCAAACACAGATAAATCGACTCTGCTGTCTTCAGGCAATCCAAACCGAATCTCAGTCGAAGGATTAAATGGATTCGGATAATTCTGCTCAAGTACGAATCTTGCCGGTAATCCAATCTCGACAGTTTTGTTCATGTAATGATACTCGTGGTTTCCGTTGTAATCAATTTGTTTCAGTCTGTAACTGTATCTGCCGTTTCCAAGCCCCGCATCTTTAAATTCATATTGAACCGGCGTATGGGAATTTCCCGCGCCCTTCATCGTGCCAGCAATTTCCCAGAACAAACCTGTCTCGTTTTTTCGCTCAATATCAAATCCGCTGTTATTGATTTCTTCTGATGTTTTCCATCTAAGCGTAACTATGTTCCTGTCGGTTGAGAATGCAAATGATTCAAGTTTAACCGGCAAAAGCGTTTCATGGTTATTAGGATTAAGCATGGCTGTTGTAGTAATGTATAATTCTTCACCTGTGTTTCCAAAATATTCGCAAACCATAACGACGTATGAAGTGCTCTGCGATAAATTTGTGATATCAAGATTCCCCATATCAGCCGCCGTTCCGTTGTAAATACAATACCAGCCTGTTGTCCCTATCTGGCTTCCGCTGCCGAATATTGTCGACGGTGTATATATTGAAGAGTCGGGAGGGCTTGCCGTGCCTGTTATTCCTGTTTTCATGAACACACAACGTTTGTTCCCGTTTCCGTTAGTCCAGTTTATCGACATGCTGTTCGACAATATATTGCTGAACTGTACATTGTATGCCTGACTCGGCTGCACGGTAGTCTGGTTTGCAATGTTGTTGGAAGCAGTACTCATGTTGTACGACGGAGAAGTTGTGCCGCCGGTTTCGCATACCATAGCGCGGTATGTCGTATTAAATGATAATCCCGCTGCTGTTACGCTCGTTCCCGTGCCGTTGTAAATACAGTACCAGCCTGATGTGCCTAACTGGGAACCCGTCTGAAAATACGGGTTGTAATTGTATACGGTTCCGTTGGAAGGAGATGGTGTACCGGAACTGCCTGAATACAAAAACACTGAACTTGAATTTCCGTTGCCGCGCGTCCATGAAATTTTGAACGTTTTAGGTGTAACATTTGAAAATATAATGTTTGATGCCTGTGTGGATGGTACTATTGCGGCCGTTATCGTATTCGAGTGTATACTTTGGCCGTATGAATTTTCCGCGCGCACACGATAATAATACGTCCCGCTCGAAAGACCGGACATATCATAATATAATACATTCCCGACATCAAGATTGTTGTAACCCGTAAGGAATGAACTGAAATCCGATGCGGTAGAAACATCGAGTCTGTATTTTGTTGCATTCGCTGCGGACGTCCAGTTTGACCTGAATGCAGATGATGTAACATTCGTTGCAGGAAGTGCCGTAGGAGCCAGCAATGGATTTAAACCGCAAACTGCAAGTACCGCCGTTCTGCTTCCGCCTGACACCGCTTTGGTGAATTTTATGCTCGTAAGTATTTTGAACATATCATTATTCGCCAGAGTAATAAAGCAGTCATATAATCTCGGATTATTTGTTGTCGTTCCGTCTATATCATCATATCTGTCGTGAAATGTTGTACTGTAGTTTCTTGCATTTACCCTGCCGATTTTCTGAATAGCGTATCCTGTGCCGTCAAACCAATCAGGAACGGTAAACGAATAATCTGCGTATGTGGAATCGTTAAAATTTAATCTTACGGTAAATGAAGAAGAACCTTCCGCGCTTGAAGCAAGTATTGCAAGACGCTGATATGATTGGGGAGTCGATAACGTCAGTGTTCCGGTTGTGTTTGTATTTGTGAGATATAATACATTATTTGCATTGTATGGCTGAAGCAGGTACGTAATCGCACTGTTATTGGCGCTGGTAATCAATCTGTTGACGGGCAAACCTCCCTCAGGTGCAGTTGTTTGGTTATAATTGCCTCTGAAATCCACAGAGTACATAACGTGTCCGGCATAAGCATTATCACCGTCAAAAATTACATTTGTCGTATTGTAAGCCTGATTTGTACCCGGACCGCCGTTGGCAATCATATCGTAAGTAAACCCTGTTACGGTAACTTGAGAATAATTTTGCGAATAAGAGATTTTTACAAATACAACGGCAAAAATAATTAACAATAATGTGTAAAAATATCTCATTTTAACGATTATTAGAAAAATAAATTTATTATTATACAGCAAGAAATGTACCGTCATTTTAGCGGGTTTCTATCACGAAATGAGGGTTGTGATATTATTGAAGGTATGAAAATGAAAAATGTCTTCTCATATTGAGAAAACATTTTTCATATTTACATAATCTGAAAGATATTGCCGGGAAATAATTAACTGCAATTATTTCTTCAGGTGCTCAAAAATAGTGCCTTTTGAATCAGTGTATGAGAAATAATAATCGGTATCGTCTGCGTTCAGAGTTACTTCGTACAATCCTGCATTACTAACTTGTTCTATTTCTTTTACAAGTGTCATTACGGTTTCTTTATATTTCTTTCCGTTTTGTTTTTTGTAAAATATCTTAAGTGATTTATCATTCGGAATGTTGTTTGCCGCAAAACTCAAAGAAATTTTCATCGTGTTATTGCTGACATCAACCGTAACATCATTGCTCCAGACAGGACCAAAATAAAGTATTGCTTTCAACGCGTTTATTAGTCCGTATCCGTAAACATTATTCGGTGTCGCTGAATTATTGGCAGTGTTGCGCAGCGCTTCCCTTACCTGCATTGCAGTCAGTTCCGGATGAGCGGAAAGAATAAGCGCACATACTCCCGCCGTAATCGGCGTTGCGAATGATGTTCCGTTTGAATATTCATATCTGTTTCCTTCTCCCATTTTCGCTACATAAACAGAAACGCCCGGAGCAACAACGTCTGGCTTTATTCTGCCGTCGCTTGTAGGTCCGTTTGAACTGAATCCCGCGATTTTCCCGTTTGTATTTACCGCGCCTACGCCGATAACCGAATCACCGTCCGATGCCGAACCGAGCGACGGGGGGTCGGTCTGGTTGTAATTACCCGTAGCATTGCAAACAACTATACCGAGATGCGCTGCCATATCTCCAGCAATTGTTGTGATTGCCGTGTTTCCGTCAAAATCATTATATGTATATGAATTATTGTCATAAGGGTTGTCGAATATTTTGTAGACGAGCGAACTTGTAATAACATCTGCCCCGTATGCTTCCGCCCATTCGGCTGCTTCCAGCCAGAAATCTTCTTCCATCGGAGTCTCGGTCGCAGTGTACTCTGTTTTTGCAAGTATAATGTCGGAGTTAAATGCCGGACCGATAAGTTTGCCTTCCTTAAATCCTGCCATGGATGAAAGCGTAGCAGTTCCATGTCCGCCCTGTGTTTCGGTATCGGGATATTTCTGGTTCTTTTCTCTTGCCGTAACGTTATCGCAATTTATAAAATCATATTCCGAGAGCACATTAAGGCGTGAAAGCGCTTCGTGAGTTCTCCACTCGAAACCGTCATCAAGACTCGCAATCAGTACACCCTTGCCGGTAATACCGAGATTGTGAACAGGCGGAACGTTCACAAGTTTCATCTGATTCAGTGATTTACCGTAATCGTATTTGTTAAGCGAATCGGCTTCCATTTTCATCAGCGGCAGGTATTCCGAATATACCGGAGCAAGATCAAGCATGCTTTGCTTATATAATTTTTTCACTGCAAAAATCCGTGAGACGTCCTTTAATTTTTTTAAAGCATCTATCTGTGATAATGTTACATAAGCGCTTACTCCGTTTAGCCATCTTGAAACGGCAATTAATTCTATTCCGAGTTTTGTCACTTCATCTATATAATTCCGGAAGACCGGTATATCTCCGTAACCAATTCTGTCATCGATACTGAAAATTTTTGCTCTTCTGTTCATTGCTCTTTCCGATATAATTGGCTTAACAAGTTCAAGAGCATTTGGTACATTCGTTAATTTTTCTCCGGGTTTTATTATGCCTTTATCGGAAAATACAATCCAGCATTTTACTTTTGTGCTGTCATTAAGAGCAAGAAGATTTAATGAAAACAGGAAAAGAATGGAGACGAGAATTAATAGTTTTTTCGGATTCATATACACAGCCTTTTGTAATTTATTATATAAAAGAAAAGGTTATGTAAATAATTACATAACCTTATAAATCTTATTTCAAAATATCATTAAACTTGATAATTTTCAAGATAATGCGCTACTCGCATAACGAATTTACCTCCGAGTGCGCCGTCAATGAGTCTGTGGTCGAACGACACCGTAAGATACATCATGGGTTTGATTACAACGAAATCCCCGTTCGGAGTTTCTAGTACTGCTGGTCTCTTCTTTACCGCGCCAACACCAAGTATCGCTACCTGAGGCTGGTTAATGACCATCGTGCCTATTATGTTTCCGAATACGCCGTAATTCGATATTGTAAACGTGCCGCCCTGTATTTCATCGAGACTTAATTTCTTTATGCGGGCTCTTTTTCCCAGATCGTTTATGCTGCGTGAAAGACCTACAAGATTCATTCCGTCCGCATTTTTCACAACCGGAACAATCAGTCCGCCGTTTTCCATGGCTACCGCAAATCCAAGATTAATTTTGCTTCTTGTGATTGCTTTGAACGGTACCGATGAATCATCGATTATTGAATTAATAAGAGGGAAGTCCTTCAATGCTTTAATCACGGCTTCCGCGATGAAAGGCATGTAGGTTAACTTGATGCCTTCTTTCTTCTCGAATTCAACTGCCATTGCATTTCTGGCTTTCTCTACGTTCGTCATATCGCATTCGGCGATTGAATTGACGTGCGGTGAGATTCTTACCGAAGCAACCATGTGCTCTGCCATCTTCTGCCTGATGTTATCGAATTCCATGATTGACAGACCTTCTTCGTTGTAGTTGATTTCCTGTTTTGGAAGTTCAACTTTCTTTTCGGTCTTCGCCGCAACAGGTGCCGCGGTTGTTTCTTTTACTTCCGGTTTTCTACCAGTCTTGATGTAGTTCAGTATATCATTCTTTGTAACTCTGCCCTGCAAGCCTGTACCTTTTATACTCTCAAGTTCCCTTAACGGTATTCCTTCCTTCTTTGCAATATTCATTACAAGCGGAGAAAAGAAACCATCCGATGATTCCTCTTTGACTTCCGGTTTTTCCGCTGCGGGCTCAACTTTTTCCGGTTTAGTTTCCGCCGGTTTGACTTCAACGGGTTTTACAGGTTCTTCTTTCTTTATTTCTTTCGCAGGTTCTTCTGTCTTCGGTTCGATTTTGGCATTCGCATCGGTTTCAAGTCTTGCAAGAATTTTTCCGATTTCTACAACGTCATTTTCTTTGAAGAGCAATTCAGAGATAATACCCGCTTCGGGTGAAGGGACTTCCGTATCGACTTTATCTGTAGAAATCTCAAGAATCGGTTCGTCTCTTTCAACTTTGTCTCCCGGTTTTTTCAACCATTTTAAAATGGTGCCTTCCATTATGGACTCGCCCATTTTTGGCATTATAATATCTACTAACATAATAATAAATCTCCTGATTATTGTTTATAATATACTTAAAACCAATAATTTAAGATAAAAATTCAGTTTACCTGTCAACGTCGAAGAGCGAACTAATAGATTCGTTCAAATTAGTGCGGATTATTGCCTCTGCAAATATCGCCGATACCGATTTTACTTCGATTTTGTCGGATTGGCGCCGTAAAGGCACTGTATCTGATACATATAATTTTTTAAGTGGAAGTGATTCTATTCTGTCTATTGCTTCTCCCGAAAGTATCGCGTGCGTGCAGGCTCCGTATACATTCAGCGCGCCTTTTGCTTTTAAAGCGACAACCGCGTTTCCGAATGTTCCTGCCGTATCGATAAGGTCGTCCATAATAAGAACGTTCTTATCCTTAACTTCTCCGATTATATTCATAATCTCAGCAACGTTCTGAGTTGGTCTTCTTTTATCTATTAAAATCAGATCAGCCTGAAGCCTTTTTGCATAAGCACGAGCCATTTTTATACTGCCTACATCGGGCGAGCATACTGCAAGATTTGGAATCTGCATATCATAGAAATGTTTCAGGAATATTGCCGAACCGAATAAGTGGTCTACGGGAATGTCAAAGAATCCCTGAATCTGCGAAGCATGCAGGTCCATCGTAATCACACGGTCCGCGCCCGCTTTTTCAAGGAGGTTTGCAACCAGTTTAGCGGTTATTGAAACTCGCGGCTGGTCTTTTCTGTCCTGTCTGGCATATCCGAAATAAGGGATGACGGCGTTAACTCTCGCGGCGGATGAACGCTTGGCTGCATCCAGCATTATTAATAACTCCATGAGATTATCCGAAGGGGGATTCGTCGACTGTATTATGAATACGTCCCTGCCTCTGATATTTTCATTGTACCTCATCCATATTTCGCCGTCGGAAAAGTGTTTAATCTCTCTTGCGCCGAGTTCCATACCCAATACATTAGCAATTTTTTCGCCGAGGGGATTCGAATTTTGTCCGGTAAAGATTTTTAAATTAGACATGTGAAGTTATTAAATTTACGAAAATTAGAAATAACCTTTTATTAATTCAACTTCTTAATAATATCATTGAAAAATAATTTCTTTATCCAATGTGCCTGCCAGGAGTTTCCTCCGGGCAGCAGAAGACTTCTTCATCAGTTTTTATAATAACTCTTTATCACTTCGCACACTTCCAGCACCTGTTCTTTCTTCAATTCAGGCCAACTGGGAAGATTCATTCCTCTTATTGCAATTTCTTCAGCCGTTTTAATCTTATGATATGTATGCGAAAACATAGGCATAGTGTGTACGGGATAAAAAGTCGGACGTGTTTCGATGCCGTTATCCGAAAGATGTTTTCTTAGAGCATCTCTTTGCTTTACACTTTCTGTCATTATAGAATACATCCAGAAAGAATTTACCGTATCTTTGAATTCTTTCAGCGGATGAACCGGCAGACCTTCCAGATTTTTATTGTACAACTCCGCGATGTTTCTTTTCTTCTTTAATATTTCATCCGCGCGCTCGAGTTGTGCAAGTCCTATTGCCGCGCAGATATTTGTCATTCTGTAATTATAACCTATAACATCATGCCAGTATTCCCTTACTGTCGATACTCCGTGCATTTTAAGATGATAGGCTCTGTCGTACATGTAATAATCATTTGAAACCACCATTCCGCCTTCGCCCGTCGTAATCGTCTTATTACCGTAAAAACTGAATGTGGAAATGTCTCCGAACGTCCCCGCGCATTTGCCTTTGAATTTCGAACCGAAAGCCTCAGCGCAGTCTTCAATCACAAAAAGATTGTGCTCATTTGCGATTTTCATTATCGCTTCCATATCGCACATCTGACCGTATAGATGAACTACCATTATCGCCTTTGTCTTCTTTGTAATCTTCTTCTTGACATCTTCCGGGTCCATCTGCCATGTTGTCTCAAGCGAATCAACAAATACCGGCGTCGCTCCGGTGTATAATATCGAACTTACGGATGCTATATATGTGAAAGTCGGGACTATCACTTCATCGCCTTCCGTAATGCCCAGAGTCTCAAGCGCGAGATGCAATGCCGTTGTTCCGTTTGAAACCGCCGTGGCGTACTTCACGCCGATATAATCCGAAAATTTATCTTCGAATTCCTTTATGAACTTGCCTTTCGAGGAAATCCATGTGGAATCAAGACATTCATTTACATACTTTTTTTCATTTCCCCCGAGAAAAGGAATATAAAGCGGGATTTTGAATGCCATAATATTATTTTTTAAATTTATTTACAGTGCTTACTATTAAATCAAGATCAATCATTTTTATGCATTCCAGATCATAAGGACAAACTCTTTTCCAGCAAGGCGAACATTCCAGGTCTTTCTGGAATATCTTTATGCCGTAATCATAAAGTTCAATCTCTTCCCAGCATGACAATCCGTACCATGAAATAATATATTTCTGAAGAGCAATTGCAAGATGCATTCCGAAACTGTCGCCGGATATTACGATATCGGGTATAGACATGTAACACGCGCCGCGGCGAATTCCTTCCATCGATGGCGTGTTTATTATTCTTTTCTGTTCTTCCTTGCCGAATGCATCGAATATTTCTTTGTTCCTTTCCGTATCTTCTCTTCCGCCAAGCAGCATTATAACGAGATTCTCATTCTTAAGCATTTCCTTAATCAGTTTGATGTGCTGCTCAATTGTCATCTTTTTGTTCGGGAAGAGTTCCGAACAGCCTGTATTGAATCCAACATAAACTTTTTTATCGTCGAAATTAATCGAACTTTTGTATTTCGATATAAAATCTTTTTCCTCATCCGAAAAATTGAAAACGTATCTGTCCCTGTCATATTTAAGTTCGAAAACATCATGTATAATTTCGACGCCTGTTTTCCTGTTCTCGCGGAATTTCTTTTGGTCGTCAATGCCGAGTATGTAACTGTACATCGCGCTTTCGTTTGCAGGTACAATCTTTCCGTCTTCGTTCAGTACGAATCCGAGTTTCTTTTTACTCTTGACCTCATTTGTAAATGCGCATGCATAAAGCGATTTATCCGCGTTCATTACTATATCGTATTCGATATTTCTTGCAATCATGCGGCTTTCATCATCCCATAAAAACAGTTTATCTATATACTGGTTATAATAAAGTATTTTCTCCGCATTGGGCATCGTCATCCAGTGAATTGTGCTTACGGGATATTTCCTTTTAATTGCATGAAGTATCGGCGTATTGTCGAGAACGTTTCCGAGCGCGTCGAGCGAGATAATTAGAATTTTCACTCCCATGTCGCTTTCCGGTTCGTCCTTGCATCCGTTTTCAAGGCAGTTGTAATAAGGTTTGCAGGGTTTATACCCCGAGAAATTTTTGCATTTCGGTACTTTTAAATCTTTTAATTTCATTTTATTTCTATATGTTTTAAAACTTCGTCAGTTGATATTCCGTTGTCGAAAGCGCATTCTTCCTTGTCCGCGCTGCAATAAGTATCGCAATATTCTTTCGTGACTTCAAGGTTAATAGATTTCTTATTGACCACCCCCCACAGTTTCACGCAGCTCATCGGTCTGTGGCAGGAAATTCCGATGCATTTTCTGTTAAGCGCGTCTGCAAGATGAATCGGACCCGTCGAAGAACAAATCATCAAATCTATTCCCGAAATAATCTTTATGAAGTCGCGCAGATCTTTAAAATCACCCGAAACATCTATTATTCTTTTATCTCCCAGCGTGGCAACATCCGATTTGAACTTATCAGTCATTTCGTATGCCGTCAGGAGAATTCTGTAATCTTCATCCGGGAATTTTTCAATAATCTTTTTCAGAAGTTCGAGATATTTGTATTCGCTCCAGTTGGGTGCCGAATTCTTTGAACCCGTATGAAGAATGATTTTGAACGTTCCGCTTCCGATATTCTTTGATTCGAGAAATTTCTTAAGCCATATTTTTTCCTCATCAGAGACGAAAATTTCAGGCTGATAATTGTCCGTAACAACCCCGATTTTTCTCGCAAGGTCCATGCAGTAATCGGCTTCATGGCGGAGTGGAATGTATTTGTTCCGCGAAACGCTTTTCATGAACGTAATAATTTCATAGAGTTTCCTCCCCACACCAATGCGGCTCTTTACTCCCGCGCGGAACATCTGATATGCTGCCCTCTCTGTAGGCCATACAAGCAGACCAGTATTGAACTTATAAGAGCGGATTTTCTTTACGACCTCATTATAGGATTCTTTTTCCAAATCATCTGTAATGATTTCGTCAAGATATGGATTGTTGATAAGAATTTTCGAAGTGTTCGGCTGAACAAGCGCGGCAATAAACGAATCGGGATATTTTTTCCGTATCTCCCTTATCATCGGCGTAATCATTACAACGTCGCCGACCCTGTCTGTCCGCACTATTAAAATTCTCTTCTGTTTCAAATATGAAAAGGAATCGTTAAATGATTTTTATTAATGAGTTCAACGAATTTTTCTACGAGATATTCTTTCGAAAGTTCCGTCATGCAGATATTGCCAATCGGACATTCAAGCAGATTGCAGTGGAGGCATTCGAGTTTCGTGTTTTCTGCGATTACGTTCTGCTCGCCGTACGGTCCCTGAAGTTTCGGATTGGTCGGTCCGTAAATGCCTAACACGGGCTTGCCCATAGCGCCTGCTATATGCAGCGGACCCGAATCGTTGCCGGCTATAACGTCGCATTTTTTTATTATCGCCGCAAGATATCTAATCGAACTCTCTGGAATGACGAATGAAACATGCGGGAATAATTTTTTGATATGCTCCGCATCCTTTAATTCGCTTTTGTTTCCCCAGATAAGAACATATTTCACTTTGTATCTTTCATTCAGTCTCATTATGAACTCAACGTAATCGTTGAGTTTGTATTTTTTAGATTCCCAGCCGCCTGTCAACGCTATCCCTATCAGAAATTCATTCTGAAGATTATTTCCATTTATAAACTTATCCGCAAATTCATCGTGTACTATATTGACAGAAAGATTCAGTTTCTTCGATACAATAGGTATACCCGCCAAAGTCAGGGCATCAAGATTAAAATCCGTGTTGTGAACTTCACCGCCCCGCCCCGGTCCCTTAATGTTGTAAGCGTAACTTCTTCCTCTGAAAATAAAACCAACCCTGTATTTTGCGCCTGTCATCCACGTCAGAAATGCAGTTCTCGGATTGCCGTATAAATCGATTACAAGATTGTAGCCTTTTTTTCTCATGTGACGCAAAAGGTCGTATGACCTGTCGATTCTTGAGTCGTATGTGAGTACGCGGTTTATATAATGGTTATCCATTAATATGTCGCGGTTCTTGATTAATGTAAGGTAATCAATTTCCGCTTCGGGAAAATACGCGCGCAGATTGGGAAGCACGGGAGTGGAAAGCAAAACATCACCCATTCCGCCGAACTTTATCACAAGTATCTTTCTTATTTCATCCCTGTTTATTTTCAATCAAATATTCTCCAGAATAATAAAATTATTTTCTTTAATTTTCCCGCTTAATTTTTCTTTATAATAAATTTTTTCTTTAAAACTACAAAGGTCATAAATAAAGCATTCGCTGCAAACGGGATTCGGAGCCTTGCAAATGCTTCTTCCGAACTTAATAAGGTTAATGTGAAAGCCGATTTTCTTTTCATCAGGAATAATATCTTTGGCCTCTTCAAATGTTTTTTCAGGCGTCTGTGTGTCGACTATCCCAATCCTGTTTAAAATTCTGTGTACGTGCGTATCAACCGGAAAAGAACATCTTCCCATCCCGAATGCAAGCAGGCATGCGATTGTCTTTTTGCCGATTCCTTTGTATGAAAGCAATTCATCATAAATCTCATCATCTGTCATTTTGTATAAGTGACCCATGCTCAGGCTGCCGTGTTTCGTATTCATTTCCTTAAGCATGTTCTTTATGTCTTTCGATTTTGTTTCAGCCATTCCGCAGATTCGTATGTCTTTTTGAATCTTCGGCAGTGGAGACGACATAACTTCTTCCCAGTCTTTATAATTGCTTTTCAGATTCAAGTATGCCTTATGGGAAGTCTTATCAGTTGTGTTCTGCGATAACTTAATGGCAATCAGCACATCAAGCAGATTCTTCTTTTTAACCGGTTTAAATGTCGTGTCGTAATGAGTTTCGAGCCGTGTTATTATTGCCGTTAATCTTTTATTGTTCACCCTTAATCCCTGAGAATGTTTTTCAGTATCACATTCACAATTCGTCCTGCCGTTTTGCCGTCGTAATATTTTATGTTCTTTCCTTTTTTAAATGTACCGTTCAATATTTTTCTAACTTCCTTAATAACCGCGTCCATGTTATTTCCGCAAAGAACATTCGTGCCTTCAGTTACCGTTACAGGCCTTTCGGTATTGGCTCTGAGCGTGATGCAGGGAATTTTCAGATAGGATGTTTCTTCCTGAATGCCGCCGGAATCAGTGATAACGAATTTCGAATTCATTATAAGCGAAAGGAAATCAATATATCCGAAAGGTTCCGTGATTATCAGGCTTGAAATACTGTCAATGCGTTTTCTGAGTTTCAGTTTATCAATCATTTTTATCGTGCGCGGATGAGCGGGAAAAACTATATCTATTTCCGGCGCAATTGTGTTTATCTTTTCAAATATTTCCAGAATTTTTCCGAAACTGCTTTCGGAATCGACGTTTGAAGGTCTGTGAAGAGTTACAAGCGCGTAGTTCTTTTTGCCGAGACATAAATCTTTCAGTACCGATGACTTCTTTGCCTTTTCAAGATAACCCGTAAGCGAATCAATCATTATATTTCCCGTGAAGAAAATCTGCGATTTATTAACCCCGCTTTTAAGAAGGTTGTTGATGCCGTCCTGTTCCGGAACGAAAAGGTAATCGGCTATCGAATCAGTTACTATCCTGTTTATTTCCTCAGGCATATTTCTGTCAAAACTTCTAAGTCCCGATTCCACATGAGCAATTTTTACGGGTCTTCCGTTCTGAAGAATCTTTGAACAGACGACGGATGCGGCGAGAGTTGAATTCACATCGCCGTAAACCAGCACGAGGTCGGGTTTTTCTTTAAGCACGACCTTTTCGAACCTTTTCATGATTTCCGCTGTCTGTTCTGCGTGAGAATCCGAACCTACTTCCAGATTTATATGCGGTTTAGGCAGACCGAGTTCTTTAAAGAATACGCCCGAAAGATTTTTATCATAATGCTGACCTGTGTGGACAATCTTATGAACAACCTTTTTCGAATGCTTCTGAAGTTCTTTATGCAGAGGAGCCATTTTCATGAAATTAGGTCTGGCTCCTACGACTGATATTATTTTCTTCAATTTTATAAAATAATTGACGGAATTTAGTATTTTTCATCTTTATTTTATATGCAATTTCAATTAGGGTCATCCTTAAAAATATACTCATTATCAAACTAATTCTTAGTAATCCAATTTTCTCAGACTCGATAATCCTAAATTACTAATTACTAATTCGATTAGGGTCATCTCTAAAAATATACTCATTATCAAACTAACTCTTAGCAATCACGTATTTTCAGACTCGATAATCCTCAATTACTAATTACTAATTATTAATCAGTAGTGTCCCGCTTAAAAAACACGGAAGACTGCAACTGCTAATAAAATAAAGCAGTAAGAAGACTTTTCTTCAAAATCGATTTGAATTTATTCGATTAATTATTTCATTCATTTTTGGCTGAA
>JAQTLX010000029.1 GCA_028714695.1 Ignavibacteria bacterium
TGCTCTTTTCTTATCTTTTTTTCCGCTCTTTCCCGCGGGATATAGAAATAGTTCTTCTCTTATTAGTGATAATTCGCGATAATTAGCGGTTGGGTTGATTCGTGTAATTCGTGATAATCCGTGGCAGAAGACTCTGCTCTTTTCTTATCTTTTTTTCCGCTCTTTCCCGCGGGATATAGAAATAGTTCTTCTCTTATTAGTGATAATTCGCGATAATTAGCGGTTGGGTTGATTCGTGTAATTCGTGATAATCCGTGGCGAAAAACTTTATCTTTTGAAGAAAACCGTATCAACCTGAAGCACCTGACCTGTTTCCTTGTTCACGAATGCAGGCTGAATCCCGTGCATTTCGAATCCCGCCGAAATCATGCGCGGATAAAGGCCGCCGAACAACGCCTGTCCTTCATAGAGTTTCACAAGCGACATTTCAATGAGGAATCCTTTTATCTTCGGCATTGACTCCGTGCATCCTTTCAGAATTTTTTCTTCAAAACCCTGAGTGTCGATTTTCACAAAAACATTTTTACAGTTTTCAGTATATTTTCCGAATATGGAATCAAGTTTAAAAACTTTTGCTTTTTCACTGCCGATATATTTCGACTTTGGCGCCGCCTTCTCGTGTTCATCGAGCATCCCAAGCGCCGAACTGCTTATCAGGTTTTCCGAAATATTAATTTCTATTTCACCGTCTTCTTCACCTATAGCACATTTTTCCGCTGCCGACCAGCCGTCGATATTTTTACATTTGCCGGAGAGAACCGCATGGGCTTCGGATAAAGGTTCGAACGATACCATTTTTCCCTTGTAGCCGAGTTTATAAATCATTTCGCCGAACTGTCCTGCATTCGCCCCTATATCGAATATCATATCGATATTGTTGAATCCTATTTGTTTCATCAGAATTTCTTCATCGGTCATCTTAACGTCGACTCCGAATTTATTGCCCACTTTGCGCAGAGCCATTTCGGATTTTATTTTCAAAAGTTTTAAGTTTGGCATTATAATAATTTTCTTCTTTTTATAATATAGACAGTGAATTTAAACGAAAGTTTTATGTGATTCAGAAGTACATGTATGCAGTTAAAATGCGTGCACAGCATTCTGAATCTTTCGCGCAGAGATTTTATTGTATTCTTCCTCGAATACCCGCCGATTAAAAAACGCGAAAGCACGAGATGCGTGTTTACTATCTTCGTGCTTTTCTTAAGCAATTTAATTGTCCAGTCAATATCGGCGATGTATTTATAATTCAGGTCGTAATTTTCGCAAAGGCTTTTTTTAACAATCAATGATTGGTGCGTTACAACCATTCCGTCTATCATTTTTTTCCATGTCAGATTTTCGGGCGGAGTTTTAAGGGTTTTCTTTCCGTAACTTGTCCCGTCAGAATCAATCATTTCAGTATCGCCGTAATAAACATCGCCGTCCTTTTCAATCCTGAAAATATCCGTAAGGATATTCTCGTGCGCCGGTTCGTCGCCTGCATTCATGAACCAGACGTAGCCGCCTGTTGCAAGCGCGAGACCTTTATTCATTGCATCATAAATCCCGTTGTCTTTTTCGCTTACGAACTTCTTTATGAACGATTTATTTTGTTCGACTATATCAAGCGTTCCGTCCGTCGAGCCTCCATCAACAACAACGTATTCGAGATTTTCATACTTCAGTCTCTTAACGCATTCCAGAGTCGTCCTGAAATTGTCTTTGTTGTTATAAACAACGGTAATAACCGATATTTTGGGGTTTTCAATCAATTCAGTAAAGCGAATACATTATAAATTAACTAATATTACAATTTATTTTTAACCAATTTCCGTGCCTTTTTAGAAACAGTTAAAATATTTTAAATCAAGGAATAATTATTTATCCATACCATAAATCTGTTTTAATATCCCGTATTCTTCCACAAAAGTCGATTTCTTATGATGTAACTTTTGATTTTCAATGTATTTTTTTACAATCCCGACTTTATTGATGCTTATCGAAAACGCACAATATCCGCTTTGCCAGCAAAATTTCTTTTTCAATAAGTTGTTTTGATTAATCCAGTGAGAAGATTCACCTTTAATATTTTTGACAACATTTTCCAAACTGTGTTTTTCGGATAAACTAAGCAATATGTGGATGTGATCATTGTATCCGTTGATTGATTCAACGACACAATCATATTCGGTAATTAATTTTCTCTCAATATGATTGTATAGTCTCTCCTCTATGTTGCTATCAATCAATGGTTGTCTATCTTTTGTACTGAAGAGAAGGTGAATCCAAATTTTAACATTTGAATGCGACATTTTTATTTCCTCCTTATAAACCGTTAAAACGGTTTTATTTGTTGTGATTCATTTATCCCATGGTTAAAACCATGGGCTTAATCGGAAAGATGAAGTGTATATCAATTTTTCATTCTCATAATACCCGATATCATTTTCTTCGTTAAAAAAAATTCAAGTTCGTTATAAGATTTTCAATATTTGTTGCAACTCATTTGCCCCACGGATTACCGTGGGCTTAATCGAAAAAATGAAGCGTTATTCCTTTTGTCATTCGTTTAATGCTCGCTATCATTTTCTTAGTTGTATTCAATTATATAACATCGTTATAAAAATATAATGCGGGTTTTCTGACCAAAAGGTATAATTGATGCGTAATTAAATGGATATCCTCCTTTTGAAATAATACTCAGTAATTATAATAAAATTTTTAAAAATATAAAATATTTTTCTGAATGTTTAAAACAACAAAATGCTCGAAAAATCAAAATGCCGGATTTAAATACAGAACAAATATAACTGAACTAATCCAATGATAATGTTTACAGCCATCTGATGATCTATATTGGACTAACATTAATCTTTCCGAACAGGCCAACTATCTGAATCTATTGTAAAACGAAATGGAAAGTATTAATATTCGATAGTTATCAAAATGTTTATTGGAGGCAGTCGTTATATCTTTTCGATTAAGCCCACGACTTCAGTCGTGGGACAAAATGCAGGCGATAGATAAACCGTTTCAACGGTTTAGAAAAAATTCATCCAAGAACCTCATTGTAGAAATCCTTAGTTTCGGAAGCACATTTATCCCAAGAGAAGAATTTTTCGCGTTCGATTCCATTTGATATAATATTATTGCGGACTTCTTTGTTTTCCAGAATAAGATTTATTTTTTCATTCAGTTCGGATACCGAATCGGGATTGAAATAAAGTGCCGCGTCCCCGCCCACTTCAGGCAGAGAACTCACATTTGAAGCGACCACGGGGCATTTATTATACATCGCTTCAATCATCGGGATTCCGAAACCTTCGTACTTTGATGTATAAACAAATGCCGACGCATAGAAATAAAGATTTGCAATCTTCTTGTCGAATGCTTCCATCTGAATAAAATTATCAGCGAGACCATTAGCCGCAATTTCATCCATTTCTGATTTCGTAAAGACTCCGCCGCCGCAGCAAACGAGTTTGTAATTCTTTTTCAGATTTTCATTAATCGCAAATAATTTTATCATTATTCCGAAATTCTTATACGCCCGCCTGTCGCCGACGTACAGAAGATAAGAGTTTTTTACAATCGGCTCTTCCTTCACATCGTATTTAAGAGAATTGCCGTGATAAATCACTTTCATTTTTTTATTGCTGACGTCATACATTGACACTAAATCATTCTTTGTCGATTCCGACACGCATATTATCCCGTCGGATTTTTCTATTGCTAGTTTTTTGAGTCTAACGGTTTTATCGAGGCTCGAAAAATTCTCTCCGAGTTTCTCGTGTGTGAAATCGTGAATTGTAATTATTCTTTTGAAATTTTTGTCAATGTTGATGTCTCCGAAATATGTCTGGTGGAGTATATCGAATTTCTGTTTACCCGCGAATCTTTCGAAGAGCGGTTTTTGGATTTTTATGGAAATGAGTTTGGTCTTCGGTATGTGTTTTCTTTTTTTGCCGAAAAAGACTTTGAAATTGTCTTTGTAATTTTCGAGACCGTACTCGTTAATGAATCTTCCCATATAGAGAAGCACGTCTGTATCTTTTGAGGGCAGGCGTTTGATGAGTTCGTAGAAATACCTCGTTGCTCCCCCATATTTCTGAATCAGGAATATTTCATTATCGAAAAGGACTCTCATTATTTTTTGAATGTTTTTCTTACTACGTCAAAAAGTTTTGATAACTTGCTGCGCTTAATTTTCTTGTAATATGTATATCTGTCTGCTTCCGGCAACGGTTCGATTTTTCCGGGATGAACGAGAGTTGATATTTTTCCCGTATTTATTCCCGAGAGACTGCTTGAGTTATCTGTTGTGTGTGTTGCTTCTTCTCCGAAGCCAATATTCTTGACTAGGTTTTCATTGGGAATTATGCTGAGACCGTTATTTGACCAGACGGTCCAGACCCACTGAAAATCCCAGGTATCCATCAGATTATTCTTTACGAGTTCAAAATATTTTTTGTAGTAACTGCGGATTTCGCCGTTGGGGATTACGCTTCCGATTACGGAATCATATTTACCGCTGTCGTAGTTTTTAATTTCAACATCGTAGTTTGACCATGCTCTTTTCCATGTCGCCCAGCCCCATACGTGGCATAGGCGGGAAAAATAATACGAAGCATCGCCGCGTTTTATTCCATCCTGAAAATTAACGCCGCCTATGTGCATAATGTTTTCGTTATCGCGGTATTTTTCGAGAAGTGAAGAGCAAAGTGTAAAGAAAGATTCATCTGCAAGACAATCGTCTTCCAGTATAATGCCTTCGTCAACGTTGCTGAAGAACCAATTAATACCTTTGGTTACGCCTTTTTTGCATCCGAGATTAACATCGCTGAAATCGGTATGGAGTTCGCAGTCCCAGTCGATTTTTTTAATAACTTCTCTTGTAAGTCTGCATTTTTCATCCTCTCCGGGTTTATTAGCTCTGGGTCCATCCGCGGATACAAACAGTTTTTTAGGCTTAACTTTCCTTATGCATTCAAAAACCTCATAAGTAGTATCCGGTCTGTTGAAAATCAGAAACAGTATGGGGGTATTTAAAAATTCTATCGACAATTTTAATAATTGTTAAATGTTTAAAATCAGCACAAAGTTAGCGGAATAAAGCAATATGTTCTATTCAGAAAATAATATTCGGTTTGAAAGCGGACAAAAAAAATGCCCGGAGACAATTTCTTCGGGCATTTAATAAATTTTTTGTTTTATTTTATGAGCATCATTTTTTTAATGCCAGAAAAATCTTTTGATTCCATTTTGACAAAATAGAAACCGCTTGAATATTTCGCGGCGTTCCACTTAAATTCGAATTTTCCCGGCTGTATATTTCCATTAAATAAATTTTCAACCACTCGCCCATTAATATCATAAACAGTCATCTTTACATTAGAGGATTTCGGAACATCGAATTTAATTGTTGTACTTGGATTAAAAGGATTCGGGTAATTCTGGTAAAGATTATAACTGTCAGGAATTCCGGAACTAACTACATTAATCCCGTTTACACCCGTGTTAAAATACCAATCCGGCGACCAAAAACTCGAACCGGCAGAATTATTCGCTTTTACCCTCCAGTGATATAATGAATTATATTGAAGTTCTCCTGTCGGAACAATATAATAATCAGCACAAATAGTTCCAGAATCAACTACCGATGAACCGCTCAGAACAAGGTACGAATAACTTGTAGCATATGCCGGTTGGCTCCAATACAAGAACGGTGTTATACTATTCAGAACAGCATTATTAAGAGGCGATATCTGTACAGGAGTTGCCGGCGGCGGATATCCTCCATCAACAGTTTTCATTATTAATCCGTTTTGACCAACAGCCCAGCCTGTATCGGGAGTAACAAAATTCAAAAAAGACATCCATGGAACAACAGGATGTGTTGTAGGCGTCCAACTGATTCCGCCATTAATAGATTTTAATATTATTCCTCCTGTTGGATTACCGTATTCTCCTCCGCAGGCATATCCTGTGTTTATATCGAAAAAATGCACAGCAGTTATCCAGGAAGAAACACCTGTATAAGTATATAACCAAGTTAATCCGGTGTTAGTGGTTTTCAAAACAGTTCCGTTAATTCCTGTAACCCAGCCCGTATTATTATTTATAAAGAAAAACTTATCAAGATTATAATTAATAGGCGTACTCACACTATCCCAAGTTTCACCCGCATTTGTAGATCTTTTAATTGTACCATTATCGCCATCAAAAAATCCGAGAGTGCTATTTACAAAGTACACACAAAGTATATTATATGTCACATTCGTATTTTTCCGTACCCAATTTGTGCCTCCATTTGTTGTTTTTAACAAAACACCGCCATAACCTGCTGCCCACCCCGTCTGATTACCGACAAAATTGACATACATGAGAAGATTCCCGGTTCCGGAATATTGGTTGAACCAGTTTAAACCACCGTTGGTTGTTTTTATGATTGCACCGTCCCCTCCAACAACCCATCCGGTATTTGAATTTGCAAAATGGACAGATTGATACGAAACATTGTTTCCTGAATTGTAAGCAATCCAGTTTGTTCCGCCGTTTGTTGTCTTGTAAATATTTGGATTCCACCCGACGGCCCATGCTGTATTTCCATCAAAGAATTTAATTGAACTAAATTGGGTTGTTGTACCGCTATTTTGAATGAACCAGCCAAGTTGAGAATAAGATATATTACAAAAAAGGAACAGGGAAATGATAATTACTGTGATAACCCTTTTCATTGTGTACTCCTTTTAAATGAGTTATTTATAATATAAAATTTGGCAAAACCAAATTCAATAGAAATATTCCATTTCTTTTCATATTTTTAACAATTATTAAACCAAATTCGCAAGTATGAAGAAATTGATATTTAATGTATATAGAAGACTTTTTGCCAATAAATTATTTTCCGGATTCAACAGATATTTATACACACTTAGTTTAAAAGGTTTAGGTGTAAATAATTACGAAAGCGAATATTATAGCGGTGAAAGCTATTTTTTGAATCGGCTTAAGATTAATAAAAATGATGTAATATTTGATGTGGGAGCAAATGTGGGTAATTATGCTAACCATATTCAAAACTTATTTCCTGAATCCCGTATATTTTCCTTTGAGCCCCACCCTAAAATCTTTGTTACATTAAAAGACAATTGTAAAAATATTGATTTATTTAATTTTGGTTTCGGTAACGAAGAAAAAGAATTGTTATTATACGATTACAAAGAAGAGGCGGAAGGTTCAGAGCATGCAAGTTTATATAAAGATGTTTTTGACAAAATATACAAAAAAGAAACGACATCATTTAACATTAAAATCAGAACTATCGATAATTTTGTTAAAGAAAATAACATAGAAAATATAACATTGCTGAAAACTGATACTGAAGGAAACGACTTCGCAGTTTTGCAAGGTGCAAAAGATAGTATTAATAACAATATAATTGATATAATTCATTTCGAATTTAATTCAATGAACACTTCAAGCAGAATATTCTTCAAAGACTTCTTCTATTATCTCCAGAATTACAATATGTACCGACTTTTACCAAAAGGTGTTATCAAAATTGATAATTACGAGCCTGTTTATAACGAGATATTCGGTTACCAGAATATTGTATCGATTAGAAAAGGCAGTTCATACGATAATCTTTTCGCATAGCCCAACAGGGGGATAATTGTTTCGCATTTTCCCTTTTTAAAAAATGTAATTAATTATACATTCGGTAAAGGATTTTTAAATATCCGGAAAAATTTTCTATGACCCCGAAATTAAAGACAAATTATATATGCCAGAACTGCGGCTACGTATCGCCGCGATGGACAGGTAAATGCCCGTCGTGCGAACAGTGGAATACTCTTATTGAAACAATCGTTGAATCGAAGAAAACGAAATCGAACAGAGAGTCTTCCGTAAAGAACGTTCAGGCAAGGATACAGCCGCTTCATCATGTTATACATACATCCGACGGTAATCGAACGGCGTCCGGAATCGCTGAACTGGACAGGGTTCTGGGCGGCGGTATAGTACAGGGCTCGGTCATGCTTATTGGCGGCGACCCCGGCATCGGCAAATCGACTCTCATGCTTCAGATTGCAGGCAATCTGAAAAACAAAAAACTTCTTTACGTAAGCGGCGAGGAATCGCCGTCGCAGATAAAAATGCGCGCAGACCGGCTGGGACTTACGCTTGAAAATTTTCTCGTGCTTCCCGAAACGAGCCTTGACGTGGTTGCGTCGGCAATCGAATCGGAAAGTCCGGATTTCGTTGTGATTGATTCAATACAAACGGTTTATATTCCCGAACTCGAAAGTTCGCCGGGCACAATTTCACAACTGCGGGAATCCACCGCGCTGCTTATTAAAACAGCCAAGTCAACAAACATTCCCGTTTTTATAGTCGGGCATATAACAAAGGACGGAACAATAGCGGGTCCGAAATCAATAGAGCACATGGTTGACGTTGTTCTTCAGTTCGAAGGCGAGCGGACGCATTTCTACCGTGTTCTTCGCGGCATCAAGAACAGGTTCGGCTCTACGAATGAAATCGGAATTTTCGAGATGACTGAAAAAGGGCTGAAGGAAGTTCCGAATCCGAGCGAAGTTTTTTTGTCACAAAGGAATTATGGCGCCTCGGGATGTGTTATATCTTCAGCGATAGAAGGCACGAGGCCTATACTCATTGAGGTTCAGGCACTCGTTTGCACAACGTCGTACGGGGTTCCCCAGAGAACTGCAATGGGTTTTGATTATAAGAGACTGAACATTCTGATTGCCGTCATTGAAAAGAAACTCGGGATTTATCTTAACAAGCACGATATTTTTCTTAACATCGCAGGCGGTGTTAAAATCGATGAAACCGCGGTTGACCTTGCTGCGGCAATGAGCATCTATTCGTCGTACAGGGATATACCCGTTGACTCTGAAACCGTGATTATGGGCGAAGTGGGTCTCGCAGGTGAAATCAGAACTATTTCAAGCATTGAAAAAAGAATCAATGAGGCGGAAAAACTCGGATTCAAAAAAATCATTCTGCCGAAGAATAATATTAAGAACCTGAACACGAAGAAATATAAGATACAGATTATAGGCGTTGAGAGGATAAAGGAAGCGGCTTCTGCAATTATCAATTAGTAATTAGTAATTAATAATTAGTAATTAGTAATTAAAAGCAAGGAATTAGGAGTCGAAGGTTCGCAAAGCGAATCGCAGACCCGCCGTGGCGGGTTAGAAGTCGAAGGTTCGCAAAGCGAATCGAAGATGCGCCGTGGAGGGTAGGAGTTTTATACCGGAAATAAATTTAACATAAAGCGCGTTCCCAAAGAGGACTTTGGGAACGAGGAAGTTTAAAAGTTTTAATCAAATAATAAATAATACAAAACTGATTCTTGATTCTTGTTCGCCACGGCGAATCTTTGAATTCTTGATTTTCGATTCTTGTTCGCCAAGGCAAATCTTTGAATTCTTGGTCTTGATTCGGTTTTTATAATTATTCATTACTAATTATTAATTGAAAGAAAATGCTGAACAAATTCCAGACTCTTTACAGGCACATTATTGAAGAAGAAAGAAAGATTCCAGAAGCGACAGGGCAGTTGTCCGATCTGCTCGGCGACATTGCTCTTGCTTGCAAGGTGATTTCTCTCGAAGTCAACCGCGCGGGACTTATAGATATATTAGGCATGACGGGAACACAGAACGTACAGGGAGAAGAGGTTAAGAAACTCGATGACTATGCCAACACGCTGCTTACAAGAATTATGCGGCTCGGCGGGCATACATGCGCAATTTGTTCCGAAGAAGAAGAGTCATTCGTGCCCATAGACGAAAAATACTGCGACTTTTCGCACAAGTACATTGTTCATTTCGACCCGCTCGACGGCTCTTCAAACATAGACGCGAATATTTCAATCGGAACAATTTTTTCAATTTACAGAAGAGTATCTACAAAAGGTCCGGGAACGATTGAAGACTGTCTGCAGACAGGTCTGAAACAGGTTGCGGCGGGATACGTTGTTTATGGTTCAAGTACAATCATGGTTTATACGGCAGGCAAAGGCGTTCACGGATTTACGCTCGACCCGTCTGTGGGAGAATTTCTTTTATCATACGGAAACATGACTATTCCGAAAAAGTCAAAGACATATTCGACTAATGAAGGAAATTACTCGAAATGGTCAGAAGGAGTTAAGAAATATATTGATTACTTAAAATCAAAAGACAGCAAAACAGACAGACCATATTCCTCAAGATACGTCGGCTCGCTTGTTGCCGATTTCCACAGAAATCTTCTTTACGGCGGCATATTCCTTTATCCGGCGGATGAAAAAAACAAGAACGGAAAATTACGTTTAATGTATGAAGCCAATCCGCTCGCTATGATTGTTGAACAGGCAGGCGGCAGGGCAAGCAGCGGCACTAAGCGAATTCTGGAAATAGCCCCCGAAAGCCTGCACCAGAGAACGCCTTTAATCATCGGAAGCGAAGAGGATGTGCTTATGGCGGAAAAGTTTATTAAAGACAATTAGTAAACGATTAACTATTAGCAATTAACAATTAGCAATGAACAATGAACTATTTGAGCTATAAGTCAATTGCTAATCGTTAATTGTTAATTGTTAATTGCTAAATGTGTAACTGTCCCCCTTTGGAGGGGGTGCCCGAAGGGCGGGAGAGGGTAATAGCGAAATTTAGGTTTTTGTTATTTCAATTATTTTCTCTTTAATTTTTTCTGCGATGTCTTCTATTCCTGTCAAAACTTCATTATCAGTAAATCTAATAATAACAAATCCAGCGTTTTCCAAATCTTTTTGTTTCTTTATATCCTTTTCAATAACTTCATCCAACATATGCGTAGCTCCGTCGAGTTCGATTACCAACTTGAGTTCCACGCACATAAAGTCCGCTATATATCCAAGAACAAGCCTCTGTCGTCTGAAGTGATGTCCGCACATTTTTCCTGATTTAAGAACATATTTCCATAGACAGGATTCGGACTTGGTCATTTCTTTACGGAGTTTACTTGCGAATGGTTTTAGTCTTTTGTTATAATTGGTTATTTCGGAAAGTTTATTTGTCAAATTTATTTGTCCTCCCCCGCGGCTAAAGTCTTAGAACTGCTGTGGCAGGCCGCACCCCCTCCTAAGGGGGACATTTATATAATTACTAATTATTAATTACTAATTGATAATTGCTATTTGATGAGCAGTTTTCCTTCTCTGAATTCCTTAACGTTATTGCTTGTGACTTTCGATGATATCTGCACGGAGTTATCAATCTTTGATACGCTTAATTCATTGAGGATATTTGTGAATGGAGTCTCTTTTTTATCTTTTTTTGCCGACGATGTTAGTTTTGCCAGTCCGATTATTCCGTTGAATAGTTTCGTAACGTATGCCGACGCTTCCGCATCGACGCATTCGAACTGCATTATGATGTTCAGGTCGCCTTTCATCTTTCCGCTTAACGATACGGAATTTACCCTGTCATAAAGTTTATTCATAATCACGTCGTCAGTCTTGCTTAATGAATCTTTTTGATTGTCTATAAGCGTGTCGGACATCTTTTCTTTGCTGATGTCCTTTCCCGATTTCATATCGGTGAAATTAGCAAAGATGCCGCGAATGAACATTTTTTCAGTAGACACAATCCAGAAATTGTCTTTATATATTACCGGGTCAATCGATTTCATGAGTTCGTTGTTTGCAAGCAGTCCGCTGTTTGACGTATCCGTAACGGTTTTCATGTAATCGATTTGTTTCTGATAATTGCTCGCGCAAAGCGTGAAATTATCTTTCAGGAAAAAGGCAAGGTTGCTGTTAAGGTGGGTATATACGGTAATCCCGTCCGGTGATGCAGTCTTTTTAAAGATTGTGTCATTAGCCAGGAATGAATTGATTTTATTTTTGTCGAACGACCCTTTCAGTATAATTGCATTCTCCCCCGTCCATGAATTAGCAAAGAACATTTCGTCGAGTCCGTCGTTGATTGACGCTCCTGTTGCGGATTTGAAAACGTTAAGAATGCTTCCCATGGCGTTTTCTCCCGAAAGAACGGAATCCGAAATATTCTGTTTCCAGAATTCCGAAGTGCGCATTGTCTTGAAGTTCACGTACATAACGAACTGCGGCTTTTCGGGCAAAAGCGCGAAGACCTGCTTTGAGGTCATAGAAAGTTTTTCAACGGATGGTTTGCTTCCGCATGAAAACGATACGGCAATAAGCAATACAGGAAAAAGTTTGATTATAATGTTATAAAACTTTTTCATAAGCGTCGATTAATAATCTTTTTTGTTAAAGTACCATATTGAGACCGAAAGCATTACCGCCATAAACAACAGAGATGAAATCAGCGGCTGGTAACTTACAATCGGATTCTGCGTGATAAAAGCGTCGCACATATCCTGCATGTTCCATGCCTTAGGAAGTATCTGATAAAGGAACTTGAGAACGGCTTCTGCAAATGCGCCGAAAACAATTCCCTTCTGGTCGCTTTCAAAATATCTGTTTGCAAGATAGAGAAGCCAGGAAATCGGGAAGAACACAAGCAGATTGATAATTATAGTCAGAATTGAACTTCTCGATAGCAGCCCGATAAGTATTACCGCAGAGTACAGGACTGCAAAAATAAGTGTAAACCAAAGAACCGAATAGAGGAAATAAAAATTCCAGTACCCTGTTTTCAGAGATACAATAATCCAGATGATTCCAAGCAGGAAAAGAAACGACACGAATACGAGAACTACTCCTGCAATGAAATGTCCCAGAATTATTTTTGTCCTTGAAATCGGTTTTGAAAGTATAAGGTCGATATGTCCTTTTTTCAGCATATCAGGGACAAAGGATGACGTGATAATAAGCATCGATGCGACAAGCATGAACATCGGCACGCCCGACACAATGCCGGACTGCAGCATCATCACGGCTTCTCTTAGCCCGCCTTCGCTTTTTGATTCGAGCATCATCTGCAGACCTTCGACAGTCGAATTTGTAATTGCAAAAACAATAAGCACTATTATAAGGGTAAAGAAACCGAAAATTGTAAGCAGTATCTTTTTAGCGAGCGCTTCTTTGAAGATTCCTCTAATGAACGAATATAATACCATAGACTCTCCTCCTAATTCTTTTGTTCAATTAAATTTATAAACATGCTTTCAAGAGAATTTTTCTCCTGATTGACACCGTGAATTAAGATTCCCGACGACCTAATAAAATCAATGATTTTGTTCACATCCTCGACGCCGTTTACAAGACATGTAAATTCATTCTTTCCATGGACAGTGCTCTTGTATTCAAGAAGCAGTTTATTCATTGTAGCATCGTCCAGATCGCTCGTGGTAAATATATATTTGTTTTCCGTTGTTGTGATATCCTCTACGCTGCCTTCCTTTATGAGCGCGCCTTTGTTTAGAATGGCTACTCGGTCGCAGATAAGTTCTATTTCGCTTAGAAGATGCGAGTTAAGAAATATCGTCTTCCCCTGCTTTTTAAGTTCAAGCAGTACATCTCTTATTTCTTTTCTGCCGATCGGGTCGACGCCGTCAGTCGGTTCGTCAAGAAATATTAGGTCGGGATTGCTTATCATTGCCTGAGCAAGTCCCAGTCTTTGCATCATACCTTTTGAGTATTTCTTAATCTTCGTCGTGCCCCATTCATCCATTCCCACAATCTTGAGATATTTATAAGTTGTCTTATCGAGATCGTATTTTTTCAATCCACTGAGTCTTCCGAAATATTCTATCACCTGTTCGCCCGTAAGATAATTCGGGAATTTGTGATTTTCGGGAAGATAGCCGATTTTTCTTTTAACGTTCACGTCAGTAACAGGCTTGTCGAACAGCGCTGCCTTGCCCTGAGTTAAAAAAGTTATTCCGAGAAGGATTTTCACCAGTGTTGTTTTACCGGCTCCGTTCGGACCGAGCAGTCCGAAAATTTCTCCGCTTCCGACATTGAAGGAAACATTTTCGAGCGCTTTTATTTTATCGCCCGAAAATCTCTTCGACGAGAAATGTTTTGTTAAGTTGTTAATTTCTATTACGTTCATTCTAAACTTTTAATTTCGCTTAATTGAAAGTGAACTAAACTGTCTTCATTGCTGTAATAACGTTCTGTATGTGTACCTGTAATTCAAGACCTATTTCTTCAGCGCCCTTTTTAATGTCTTCCCTGTTTACATTTCTTGCAAACCCTTTGTCTTTCATCTTCTTTACGACCCCTCTTGATTCTACGTCATTTAATCCGCCCGGTTTCATCAAACTATATGCGTGAACAAGCCCGGTAACCTCATCGCATGCAAAAAGATATTTCGCCATTAACGATTCCCTCGGAACATCAGTCCTGTCCGGATATGCATGCCCGAGAATAGCGTCTATAAAATCTTTTCCGTATCCCGCTTCTTCGAGTATAGGCACAGCGGTGTTAGGATGCGTATCGGGAAATTTCTCCCAGTCGAGGTCGTGCAGAAGTCCCGCTTCGCCCCATACATCCTGATTCTCGCCGAGTTTATCCGCGTAAAATTTCATGCAGGCGCATACATGATAGCAGTGATTGCGAAGATTAACGTTCTCTATGTATTTTTCGAGAAGTTCGACCGATTTTTCAGCGCTCATTTTTTATTTGTTTTAAACCGTCCACCACGGCGGATTTTCAATTAAAACGGTTTTATTTTTTATCGTCTTTATCCCACGGTTATCCGCCGCCGCGGACGTGGGCTGTACCTAAAAGATAATCAGTAATTGTGAAACCATGTTTTCAAAATGCCGCCCCTACGGGGCTTAAAAACTACATTCATCTGTTCTACAAAGATACCGTCCCTACGGGGCTTTAAAACTATATTCATCTGTTCTACAAAGATGCCGCCCCTACGGGGCTTTAAAACTATATTCATCTGTTCTACAAAGATACCGTCCCTACGGGACTTGAAAACTTACATGCTCAATCGCTAAACAAAAAGGATTACATTTGTAAAATCATTATTCCTTTTTAGATTCCCGCTAAGAGCCCGTCACGGCGGGCGGGAATGACAAAGAAAAATATTTTCAAAGATCTATGTTTAGTAACTAATAACTAATTATCAATTATCAATTATTAATTACTAATTATTAATTACTAATTATTAGTAATTATGTGAACTTGTTTTTGAAAAAATCAAAATCTTTCCTGCTCATGCCGTCCGGTTTTTCTTTATCTTCTATATACAACTGATTAATGTCAGCGTTCTTTTTCTTTGCTGCGACAAATTCTTCAGACTTCAGTATTTCGCATCCGCACATTCTTGCAATGCTGAGTATTCCGTTATCGGAAGTAACCACGGCAATTGCATGTTTTTCGTAATTGTCCTCGATATATTTTCTTATCACTTCATCGGCAGTTTTTTTGCCGGAAAAGACTATGTGAGGAGATTTTAAAGAACTAAAACCGTCAAACACCAAAATAAGTTTATCATGTTTCCCGACTTTGGATTTCACCGACTCATAAAGAGAAAACTGTGCTGTTTCGGGATTCTCCGAAAACATCTTTTTAAGACCAGGAGTCTTATGCAGCAAATTATTGCCGTCAATAATTACGACTCTCATGTGACTACGGTCTTATTCTGTTCGGTCTTCTTGCGTAAGGAATTGCTTCCCTTATATGCTCGAGGTTGCAAATCCACGACACCATTCTTTCTATGCCGAGTCCAAAACCGGAATGCGGAACGCTTCCGTATCTTCTAAGATCGAGATACCATTCGAATTCGCTCATCGGCAGTCCGTGTTCCTTAATTCTTTCTTCAAGAAACTCAAGGTTGTCTTCTCTCTGCGAGCCGCCTATAATTTCACCGAATCCTTCGGGAGCAAGCACGTCAACGCCGAGTGCAATTTTAGGATTGTCCGGATCGCGTTTCATGTAAAATGCTTTCGCTTCGGAAGGCCAGCGGTGAACCATCACGGGCTTATCGAAATCTTCAACTATCGCCTCTTCGTGCGGCGCTCCGAAATCTTCGCCCCACGGAAACGGACGTATGTGTTCTTCGCCGTTCGCTGTCTTTCTGATTAAAGGAATATCTTTCTTAATAAGTATCTCGACTGCTTCGTCGTATGTAATTCTCGGGAAAGGCTTTACAATCTTTTCAAGTTTTGTCAAATCCCTTTCGAGGAATGTAAGTTCTTTCCGTTTGTTTTTTATAACTCTCTGCACAACGTATGCAAGAAAATCTTCTATCAGGTCCATGTTATCATCGATGTCGTAGAACGCCATTTCGGGTTCCATCATCCAGAATTCCGTAATGTGTCTGCGCGTCATCGAGTTTTCCGCTCTGAACGTCGGTCCGAGCGTGTAAACTTTTCCAAGTGCAAGCGCGCCTGTTTCGGCATACAACTGTCCCGACTGTGAAAGATACGCTTTTCCGAGGTCGAAATAATCAGTCGAGAATAAAGTCGATGTTCCTTCGCATGCATTCGGCGTAAATATCGGCGCGTCAAACAAAATAAAACCGTTGTTGTAAAAATAATCTCTTATCGATTGAATAATTTCATTTCTAACTCTCATTATCGCCGCCTGTCTCGGCGCTCTGAGCCAGAGATGTCTTCTGTCCGCAAGGAAGTCGACTCCGTGTTCTTTAGGAGTGATGGGATACGGTTCTGCAATAGAAACGATTTCAAGTCCGTTAACCTGCAGTTCATACACATCCTCTTTTTTCGGATGTTTTGACACAACGCCCGTAACAATTACGGATGACTCCTGCGTCAGTTTTCCGAAATCTTCCCAAACTTTTTCGCTGACTGCTTTTTTCGACACGACGCCCTGAATTAGCCCTGTCCCGTCGCGGAGTTCGGGAAACATTAGTTTGCCCGACGACCTGATGTTATAAAGCCAGCCTTTAATTGTAACTTCTTTATCTACGAAGTCCGAAATCTTTTCTATGTAAACCCACATAATATAAAAATGAATTATTAAAAATTAATATTTAAATTTACAAGTTTGCCGGGATTTCCCGACATCCCCAGTTTCATTTTATCGCTAACATCAAAATCGAACAAATGAGCATCGACATACGCATCCACAACATTTATAAGATAAACCAATCCTGCATAAAGATAAAACTGATCGCGCTGGTCGCGGTAAAAATCCCTTAAAGCCTTCATTCTGGTATCGCCGTAAGGACCGTAAATTGTCTGTGAACTCACAAACGCTTCCCGGTAATCAAGATACTTGTTGTTATTCCTTACTATCTCGTAAATGAAATAACCGCCGAAAGCCCAGATAACGGGAATCTTCCAGTATGACTTGTTGTAGAACTGCCCTGCCCCCGGAAGCGCCAGAGAATAAAGAATTGCCATCGTCGGAGACTTTGTCATTCTGAATTCTTTGTCCGTGGAATCATTTGCTTTGATTGAATCTTTCAGAGCGAGAGTAATCAGTTCGAGTTTTTTAAACGAAACATTTTCCCTGACGAAATCCTGCGCAAGCGGTTCTTTATAAAAAAGAACAGTTAACAGTATTATAAAAACGAAAAAAGCATCCTGCAACTGCAAGATGCTTTTAACAGGTTTTCCAAACTTTAGTTTATAATTCAACTCTCACTTTAGAGTGTTATTTTTGCTGTTGATTCCCGGGGTTATTCTGATCACCTGCAGGTTGCTGCTGAACAGGCTGCTGCTGTTGTTCAGGCGGAACATTGGGTTTCGGATAAGTTTGCGAGCCTGAATTCTTCTGAATTATGCTTTCGCTCGTTCCCGAACCGCCCTTGCTGATGTACAAATTCAATAACAAGGAACCCAATAAAAACGTAACTGCCAGGACTACCGTTGTTTTCGATAAGAAATCCGATGTCCTTCTGGCTCCGAACATGGTTGTTACACCTGTTCCTGCAATTGGTCCTACAAGACCGCTACCCTTTGATGATTGCAATAAGACTGCTACAGTCATAACAATGCAAATCAGGATCAAAAATATTATTAATATAGTAATCATAAGCATTTAAAATAAATCATAACGGGCTTATTTTCAAGCCATTAATTGTCTTTTTGCCTGTATATAAGTTCTAGGCAAATGCATTTTCAGCAGTTTAATGCGCTTTTCGCATTTTTCCGCATGTATCGAGAAAATCTTCCGTATTACAATTTCAAATTGAATTATCGAAGCCGAAAGGCGAAAACTTAAACATCATTTGAATTTTAAAATCAAACCGGAATTTCAATAGCACTAAGGAATAATCTTAGTTTTCACTTCTCCGAATCCGATTCTGTATTCCTTATTCTCGCAGTAAGCGGACATAATAACCGTATCGCCGTCTTCAATGAATTTTCTTTCTTCGCCTGTAGGCAATGTAAGCGGTTCCGTGCCGCGCCATGTAAGTTCGAGCATCGAACCGCGCGAATCTTTTGTGCTTCCGCTTATTGTACCTGACGCCATTAAGTCTCCCGGGCGCGTATTGCATCCATTAACCGTGTGATGAGCAAGATGCTGCCTCATGTTATAATAAAGATTTTTATAATTCGACCTGCAGACTATCGCAGGCTCCGTCATCTTTTCGGATTTTATTCCGACTTCAAGTTTTATGTCGAATGTAGGATTCCCTTTTGTATGAAGATAAGGCAGAAGTTCTTTTTCGAATTTCGGTCCTTCCGTTCTGAATGGCTCAAGCGCGTCAAGGGTCACAATCCACGGAGAAATTGAAGTGGCGAAATTTTTTGCAAGAAAAGGTCCGAGCGGCTGGTATTCCCAACTTTGTATATCGCGGGCGCTCCAGTCGTTTACAATCACCATCCCGAAAATATGTTCTTCGGCTTCATCTACGGAAATGCTTTCCCCGAGCGGGTTTCCAGTTCCAACAAAGAATCCCATTTCAAGTTCGAAATCCAACTGTCTGCACGGACCGAATACAGGCGGCTTATCGGGGTCCGGACGGGTCTGTCCTTTCGGTCTCCTTACTTCCTTTCCGCTCATAATAATCGAACTCGAACGTCCGTGATATGCTATCGGAAGATGAAGCCAGTTCGGCATTAGGGCATTTTCTTTTCCTCTGAACATTTCTCCGACGTTGGTCGCATGTTCGCGGGAAGAATAAAAATCTGTGTAATCACCTATCAATATCGGCATTAGCATTTTCACGTTATTCATGTGATGAATGCATTTTTCCCTGTGTTCCGCATTGTCACGAAGAAGAGGGTTTTTTTCATCGAACAATTCCTGAAGAATTTTTCTCGCAGTTCTTGATATTACCCTGCCCAGGGACAAGAAATGATTTAGCACTCCGTAAGAAAAAAGTTTACCGTTCTTATTCATAATCTCGTCAAAATATCCGAGTTCTTCGAGCATCTTAAGGTCAATAACATAACTGCCTAAAGCCGTGCATATCCTGCGTTCGCCGTTAATCTCGCAAACACCGAAAGGAATGTTTTGCAGCGGAAAATTTGTAACTTTACCGTATTCTATAAATGATTTCATTTGTCCCGGGCTTTCTTTATTACGATTTGGTGTTATAATAAAATAAATTTCTATAGGTGTAACAATATAAATACAGAAAAATTCTAATTAAAATTCATATCCCATTTTGTTCAAATCCTCTCTCGGCTCATCGAAACTGCAACTCCCGAATGAAATGACAAACTCATTTCTTGCTTTCTCCACCATTGTTTTATCGGCGGTAATATCATTCCACGAAAAAATATCGTTCGTAAAACCGAATGCCGAGCCGTTTTCATCCATTACAATATTTCTTAATTCGTTCTCCGAAAGTGAATTCGCAAAGTGCAGAATTCCGGCGCCGAACACGTTAAAGAAACCGTGCATTTTTAATCCCGCATTTTCATTCTGATGCCTGACAGGATGATGAAGCCCTGCCGTTGCTTTGAACGGGATTTTGTTTTGTTTGCAAGCATCCAAAGCAGAAGCAATCTGCTCAACCGACGGGAAACTTTCCTGAGTAATGCCGCCTGTGCGCAGTTTTAATCCGGCTCTGCTGCCTTTGTGATTGCTGTCCGCGGAAGCCTCCGCGAGTTTCCTGAAAACGGAATTATAATTATTATCGATTGGCGGTTCGACAAAAATTCTTGCGCCAAGAAGACCGCTCCAGGTAAGAACGTCATTTATCTCTTCAAGCATTTTTTTAACGGCGTGAGTACCGAATTTCCCGTTGAGTTCAGCAGGAAGTTTGAATTCAAATGTATCGGCAACAACCTTTCCGGGATATTCTTCCGAAATTTTTTTTACCTTCTCAAGATCTTTCCTGAAAGAGATTAGAAAATCTTTTACTTTCGGTTCCTGATTAAGAAGGATTGAAAAACTTATCCATCTTCCGAAATCAAAATCTTCAACCATTTTCAGAGCGGCGCTGCCGCCTTTGAAAATATTCTCGAACGAATTCAGACTGCAGACAAAACGGGATATCATCCATTCATCCTGCGAAACCAGATAATTGCAGTAATTTCTGAACGCGTCAGCCAGATTCAGATTAGCCGGAGGGTACATACCGGCATAATCAATTATTCCCCTCATGAACGAAATAAGAGTTCGTGCCTCCATAGTAATATTTATTTTTCTCCCCTAATTGCATTAATTTATATAAAAATACATTCAGATTCCTGTTAAAAAATTATTTTCATTTCTTATTATCCGTTATGGAATTTTTTCATTTAAAGATTCACTGCAAAGTACGCGAAGAACGAAAAGAAACATTTATAATAAAACAAAATATTTCTTACAGACGGTTTCTGTTTATTTCATCTTATCCATTTCGCTATAATTACTTTAGAAAAATTACCGCAAAGAACGCGAAGAACGCAAAGAAAAATTTATAACATTTCTTACAGCCGGTTTCTGTTTATTTCATCTTATCAATTTCGCTATAATTATTTTAGAAAAATTACCGCAAAGAACGCGAAGAACGAAAAGAAATATTTATAATATTCTTACTGCCGGTTTCTGCTTATTTCACCTTATCAATATCACTATATTTATTTAAAAAGAATTAACGCAAAGAACGCGAAGAAATGAACAAAACATATTTCCGTCATTTTATAATCTGCGATTTCTAATCTTTCCGCTCTTTCGCGCGGGCTATAAAAAAGTTCTTGTTCTTCTCAGTGTGCTCGGTGTCCTCTGTGGTTAATCTTTTTTGCAGTTTTTTCCGTTCTTTCCCGCGGGCTATAAAATTTTTGTTTCGTGAAATTCGTGATAATCCGTGGCGAGGCTCTTATTTTTAATTCTTGCAAATCCGCGGCGGAAAGTTTTTGATATAAACACCCGCGAACTCCAATCTTTCCGTTCTTTCCCGCGGGCTATAAAATTTTTGTTTCGTGAAATTCGTGATAATCCGTGGCGAGGCTCTTATTTTTAA
>JAQTLX010000030.1:0-16983 GCA_028714695.1 Ignavibacteria bacterium
TGGGGCGATAAATTCAAGTTCGGAGTTAATGAGCGTTATTATTACTATTATTCATTATCCAACAAGAATAGCAATTATGACCATTATATCGGGTTTTTTAAATCTCAGGCCTTTATCTCTATTGACAGCAAATATGAATACATGGACAGTCTTAAATTATATGTACAAGGCGAATGTACGCATAGAGCATACTGGATTGAATCTGCTTTAATGACAAATATAATCACGGGTAAATTCAGTGTTAAACTTACTGCCTATTATCGCCGAGGATATGCTCAATGGATGGGAAACTATAAAGACAAAACTGAATATTTCGGAATTGGTATCGGATTGCAGTAAAAACATCACAAGAAGACAGAATTTGAATTCACCGATAGAAACGAGCCTTTTATTAAGTTCGCTGAAAGGATAAAACAAAAAAACAGTGTCGCTTGGCACAGTTACAAGAAAGGCGATGACTACAATCTTTTAACGACAACATACGGCATTTATTCAGATAATTATTTGACGGTAAGTAAATGATATGAAAGCTATATTTAATTACATGTGTAAGTAAAAATTATGCAAAATGAAATTTGGAAAGATATTCCTGATTATGAGGGAATATATAAAGCATCTAATTTAGGAAATATTAAAAGTTTAAAAAATAAGAAGGAAAAAATATTATCCCCTGCAATAAATGATAAAGGATATTATAAGGTTGTACTTTATAAAAATAAAATAAAAAAAACTAAATTAGGTCATCGTCTTGTTGCTATTGCGTTTATACCGAATCCAGAAAATAAACCTGAAGTGAATCATAAAGATGGGAATCCATTAAATAATAATATTGATAATCTTGAATGGAATACGAAACTTGAAAATGTACGACATGCTTTTAGAACAGGTTTGGTAAATCATAAAGGAGAAAATAATTCTCGACATAAATTAACAAAAGAAGATGTAATTTTGATACGAAAACTTAAAAAAGAATATAAAATTAAATCTAAAACAATTGCTGATTTATTTAATATAAAAATACATACATTTTATCAAATAATATATTATAAACGATGGTCATTTATTTAAAAGCGTTGACATCGATATTGAAAAGGATATATTATTAAGTGAGTAGTTTAAAACGGTTAAAGATTGGTTTTTATGAAAGAAGAAGAAATTAAGGAATTATCTGATAAGCATAAATTATTCGTTTCTGAATACGTTAAAAATAATTGTAATGCTACTAAAGCATATATGGCGGTATATGATGTTGATTCGGAGTCTGCAAGACGATTAGGATCGTTACTATTGACAAATATTGACATTAAGGCTGCTGTAAATAAAGAAATAGATAGGATTCTGTCAGACAAAAAAGAATTAACATTACAGGTTATTAACGAATATAAGAAAATAGCTTTCTCTGATATGTCACAATATATCGATCCCATGACCGGAGAAAATGTAATAAATGAAAATACCGAAAAAGCGGTTATTAAAAGTATCCAATTTGATACCGTAAGAAATCCGAATAAAGACAACCCGGAATACAGAGAGAAATTCAAGTTTGAACTTTATAATAAACAAAATGCGCTTGATTCAATAAGTAAGTTAGTTTTGGGATTATCTGAAAAGCATGAATTAACCGGGAAAAATGGTGAACCCCTGGATATGATAATAAATATAGTAGGCACGCTTCCTAAAGAATGAATATTGAGGTTCCAGAAAAATTACTCCCTCTCTATACAACGGAAAAGCGTTTTATTGATATTTATGGAGGCAGGGGAGGTGCAAAGTCGCAAGGGGTAGCGACTTTTTTGCTTGTTAAGGCTTTATCAAAAAAGAATAGAGTTTTATGCACAAGGGAAGTACAATTAAGCATTAAAGATTCTGTATGGCAGCTACTTTGTGAAATAATATCGTTATATAAATGGGATTCTTTATTCAGCATAACAGATAAAGTAATCCTATGTAAAAAGAATGGATCAGATTTCATCTTCAAAGGATTACACGGGAATGCTTCAGATATAAGATCAATTCAGGGAATACAATATGCTTGGGTTGAAGAAGCGCAAAGCGTAAGCCGTAAGTCTTTGGAATCTCTTGTCCCCACTGTTCGAAATCCGGGCAGTCAAATAATATTTACTTATAATCCCACCTTAGAAGAAGACCCGGTACACGCTGATTATACTCTTGCCGATAGAGATGACACTCTTAAAATTGAAATAAACTGGAAAGACAATCCCTGGTTCCCTGAAGTATTAAAAGCAGATATGGAATATGACCGGAAAACAAATTATGGTAAATATTTGCATATTTGGGAAGGGAAGTGCGAACAGTTCACGAATGAACAAATCGGCGCGTTTCAATCTGTTCCGAATTGGGATTCTCAATATTGCGTGGCGGCTATTGATCCAAGCTTTTCAGATAGGCAGGGTACAGATTCAACGGCTATCGCTATTGTCGGGGTAAGCAAAGATTGTATGATTTTTACTGGAATGTTATGGCCGAAATCAATTGCTGATCCAATAACAAGAAGAGAAATGCTTGACTTTCTTTCGGCATATAGTCCAATAGAAACAGTATTAGAGTCACAATTATCTGATAGCAGTATATTCTTTTTAGATGTATTAAAGCGAGAAGAATCAATATATCCTATAAAGAATTTATGGACAGTAAAACATCAGAGCAGAGGAAAGCATGAGCGTATTATGGCAATGGTTGGAACTCAGAAAAGTAATTTAAGAATTTTGGAAGGAACTCAGCAATCCTTTTCTCTTGAGGTTTCAAGATATAATAAAGGTGCTGAACATGATGACGCGCCCGATGTTTTAGCTTTAGCAATAGAAACATTAGGAACATCTGAGGTCGTTTCTGAATATTCAAAGGCAATCAATATGTTAAATTGGAGAAAATAACTTGGAATTACATCTCGGAGCCTTACCTGGCAACTATGAATCCGGTGAAACATTTTCTGAAGTGTTAAGTTTCAATCATTTTGGAACCCCTACAATTCCGCCACGTCCTGTATTGAGAATCGCAGCTGAAAAAATAATCCCGAAAAACAAAAATCGTATACAGGCATATTTGCACAATTTAATAGTAAATCCGAAAGACTCGAAAAGACTTGAAACAGTATTATTGACTACACTTGGGCAGCAGTCTATCGCTGAGGCAAAACGGATAATTGATGGAAATACAGAATTAATTGAAAATGCCCCGGCGACGATAGCAAAGAAGGGTTTTAATTTGCCGTTATACGAAACCGGAGAACTTGAAAAACATCTTGGATTTGAAATAACCGATTAGGAGAATAACATGAATCCGATTTTAATGCTTCAAAATTTAGTTGATACCACAGAGAAATTATATACTTTGCCTCCGAATGAAATAACGCAGAACGGAAAGCTTGTTGATGAAATGAGGGCTGCAATGGGTTCGCACAATATTGACGGCATTATAAACGCAGTCCGTAATTCCGTTTCTGATTTCGTAGACAGAAAAACAAATCACTTTGAAGCCAACAAATCATTATTACACGCTTACGCACAGAGAGAACATGCACGAGTTAAGGAAATAGCAGAAAAGAATTCTCCAAAGCCGTATTTTACAAAGATAATAAATGCAGATGATACCCTCAAGGATAAGCCGATAGAATTCAAAGGCGCAGCGCAAGACAACTTTGTATCAGCCTTTAATTCTATTTACGCGAATGGCGCGTTAAAGATAAACACTATTGATGATCCCTCCCTGCTTATGAGTTATATTGATTATTCTCCATACCGGGTTAATTTCACAGAATATCTATCAGTACCGACACTTTCTGAAATGGTCGATCGGCCTATCCAGATGGCAATGAAAAAACCCGCTGCAATTAAATCAGAAAATGAAGATTTCATCGAGGAAGTTGAAAAAAAGTTAAAGAAAGTCGACTTTCAATCAGTTTTGAAGGATGCTATATTCTACAGTGTCCTTTCTCCGCGTGGCTCTCTTTTGGTTCCAATCAGAAGAGACAAGAGGATAACATTTAATGTATTCAATGACACTCAATTCGCTTATGGAATGGGATCGAGTTACTCGACTATAACCACGCCTTATAATAGTGTCCGGGTAGGTGATCTGTATTGCCTTGGTGCGAAACTCAAACATGGAGTATCTGCTTATTTTACATGTCCCGGATATGAGCCGCTTTTTGGAGTTGGATTAAATCGAATTCCACAATTGCGCGCCGCTGCTGAAGCATGGAATTTATATATTCATGTTTTAAAAATTTTATTGGTTCGCGCTCAAGTCATTGTCGAGAAAATGGAAGGCGATATTCAGACAGATACAATGCTATCCAATATGCGCGCACAGCTCCAGAGATTATCACAGACAATGGGCGTTTCAACCCCGATAGCACAGTCAAGAGGCACTACTTTGGATATTATGAATAATAACATAAGCCAGGGAACTACGGAAGTAGCCGGGGTATTTAGAGACTTCATTGCGTCAGTTACGGGCATGGCTCCTGAATATTTCTTCGGAGGTGGTAATACCAATTATTCACAAGCAGCCTTCCAGATTGCATCAACGAATGAAAACATCCATGCCCGGTATCAGGTAGGTTTAATTGAACCTCTTATGAGATTTGCCATAAATACAGTGATAAGGAATGACGAAGAAATTGCTAAGATGGGAGTTGAAGAAGACGATTTTGAAATTGAATTTGACTCGATCTATGAGGCTACAGAGCAGGAAAAAGTTGATCTTACTGCAAAGAAAACAGAAATACTAATCAGGCAAAGAGACTACTCAGAACTTGCGGAATCCTTCAAAAAACTTGATTTGCTCGATGAAGATATAGACCTTGAACAGTTTGAACCGGATCATAATGCAGATGATAATCTTGATAGTTCGCTTGATGGTGAAAGCGGGGACAGTAAATTAACCGGGCCTCTCGGAAATACTGTTGATTATGATCCTGAACAGTTGAAAATGGGAATTAAGATTGAGATGGAACATACTGATAATCCTAAAATTGCCGAGAAGATTGCAAAAGATCATCTTGATGAATTTAAGGATTATTACACACGTCTTACAGAAATGGAAAGAAAAGCAAAAGCAGAGAAACCATTATTATAAAGGAGAAATAAAAATGAGTGGTAAAAATGCAAAAATAAATAAAAGAATTGCAAAAAAGCATGCAATGCGATTCTATAAAGATGGCATGAATAAAGTACTGGAAATTATGTATGGATGTAATTTCTGGGGCAGGCTTAAAATTGCATGTTCGATATTATTTAAAATTGTATAAATGTTGTAAAAGAGGTATAAAAATGGATTGGTTAAGAGCAGCTGTAGATTCATATAAGGAATTATTAGAAATAGGGATGTCTATATATAAAGACAAAGAAAAGGCTATTATATACGCAAATGGGAATTCAACAGCAGGATCGAAAACAAAAGATGTTGCAATTAAAGAATTTTTCAAATGATCGATATATTTGAAAATATAAGTCCTCGCTGGAAAAATGCCGTAAAAACCTATGCATCGGATGTTTGGAATAAACGCGACATAGACAAAGCACGTAAACTATATAACGACAAAGCACTTCTATTTTCCAGATCATACCGGCTTGCACTTGAAAAGCATTACCGTGAAAAGGGAATGAATGTTTACAGAGGGACATTAGACGGTAAGATGCAAGAATGGCTACAGCGTCAATATGCTTTACGGGATACGCTTCCCGGAATAATCGAACAAAGACAGACTGAGATTGTCCAGAAAGAAATTGAGCGATTCAAGAATGACGAGTCATACACAGCTCAACAGATGCTAAACAAGATTTATGAAGCAAAAGAAAATGAAAACGTATACAAAGTATTTTCGTTCAAAGATCATTTTAAAAACAAGTCTGAACAAATCGGAGACGAAAACGCCTACGACCTGGGAACGAAAATCAATGAGGGAATAATCACTCAGTTTTCAGATCGTTATTACTGGAGAACGCAAAAAGATACAAGAGTCAGAAGCACACATCAACAGCTTGCGGATAAATGTTTCTTGTTTAATGATCCACCGACGGAAAAACTATTAAACGGGAAAAGTTACACAGGTAATCCGGGAGCAATTTCGTGGGGTTGCCGTTGCTGGGCTGAAATAGCTCCCGCAAGAGCGAAAGTCAGAAGGCATTATGTCGTGTACGAAAAGAAAAAAAAGAATTGACTTTTTTAATAATATTATGTCGCATTAAATTATGAATATATTTAAACGCCTTATACAGAAATTTAAGAAACCGGTTAAGCCGAAACGGAAATATGTCAGAAAGAAACCCATGGCAAAAGCGCAGAATTTGAGAGAGCGTATTGAGTCAATGAGATTCTCTGTGCCTGCGCTCCGTGTTGGTGTTTTGGAATACGGAGTTGGACAGTTACAAACTGGCAATCCTTCCCTTGATGGGAAAGCAATCCGGTTATATTATCCTCCCGAAGCCGTATCCGAGAAAGGCTTTTTAAAATCACTTGAAACTGCCCCCGTGGTCGTGGGCGGTCACGATGCAACAACAAATGAGCAAAACAAAAAGATTGATGGCTGGGCATCAGCTGTAAGATATGATAGCGTGACAAATGCCGCAATTATTGATGGTATTGTTAAGGGTAACAAAGAGATTGCATTTATTAAAAACAATATCGGAATAGATGATTTCGGCGCATCCGCGTTCATTGATATTTACGGGCTTAAAGTTCAGGATGGAATCGCCCCGGACGGCAAGCAGTATGATGCAATAGCAACATCTTTAAAGGCGACTCACGTGGCTTTAGCTAAACACGTGAGAGACCCGGAGAATAAAATAAAAGTAATAAACGCCGTAGTTATCAATTCCCTCGGCGCAATAAAACAGGAAGGTTTAAAAATGGAAATCAGTAAAGAAGAACTTACTGGAATCGTAAAGAATGCGATTAACGAAGCCGTCGCCGTAAAGAATGATAGCGATAGGCTTGACAAGCTCGAAAAGTCGATAGCAACTCTTGCTAATGCCGTGGAAGAAATGAAGAAAGACGACAAAGAAGAAGAGAAGAAAGAAGAGAAAAAGGAAGAAGAAGCCGAAGCCAAAAACGAAGATGAAAAGAAAGAAGATGAGGACGTTGCAACACTTGAAAACGCAAAACCATCTCAGGCGATTATCGCGGCTTTTGCTACAGCTTACAATGTTGAATTCGGGGCAAAAACACCGACATTCGGGACATTGGCTTCTCTTGCAGGAATCAAAGAAGAAGACAGCGCGTTGCGTATCGCGGCTGTAAATGCAAAGTTTGCAGAAATCAGCGATAAGAAAGCAACAGCAGAAAATAAGAATGATAAGAAATTGGAGGTATTCTAATGCCAGGCTTAACTTTAGGAATCGGGGAAACTAACCCGAAAAAAGGTGCAGTACAGTGGGACGCAAGACGTATTGATGGCGTTCCTTTTGTAATTACAGCGGCGGCATCTATAACATCGGCTCCCATAGGTTCAATAGTAACACTTCAGGAGAACTCAACCGGGAAACAGCGCATCGTACTCGGCGCGGCTGCGGACGCAGATGACGAATATGATGTTTATGCAATTATAGCAGTCGGATTTCTGGAAGCAGCTGCTCAGACAGATTCGCAGATCGACCAGACAGTCGGAGAATACATTGAAGGCGATTTTGCCAGCATGATTTCTGACTTAGACGCCGTTGCGGCTGTTCCCTGTGTAAATGGTTCTAAGCCAGTTGCCGGGGCTGCGGCTTATGTTACAGCAGATGGAAAGATTTCAAGTTCATCGAGCAGCGCGGTTGCGTTTCCCGGAGAAGTATGGTATGGCACACCCGGAGTTCAGAATTCAGGCCAGCTTAAAACCGATTATGCTTTTGCTCGGTTAAAATCTGTGACTATATAGGATAAGGTAAAAAGAACATGAAAAAAATAACATCAGCTCAGGTAGGCGAGCAGAAATTCAGAAACTGGCTTGTTGTAAGAAATGCTTATGCAAGGGAACACGAAGCCGAAGGCTGCCGCACTGTAAACGAAATACAGGGACGCGAAGAATATAAAGCATTGCATAATGCCCTTTTATCGGTGGCTAATGCAATAAGCCCGGATCATAATGAAAACATTAAAAAGCTTCAGGAATCATTCGGCGGCGCGTCAATCGATCATGTAGTCGACATGGCTCATGGACTCAGATCAAATCTTAATGCCATTGCAGCTAACGCAATTAAATCAGGTGCAACAGTTGAAAGCGCACAGGCGATCGCATTGAACGCATATTATGGCAATCCCGGATATGACCAGTTTGCAGGCCTTAATCAGCTCGCAGAGCAGCTTTACGAACAGCTTACCTTCGTACAGTCTTTCGTTGACGAAGGCGACGCCGTACAGCTTGCAGCGGAGTTCGGGTCAAGCGGAATAGCTACATCGAGATTCAGGATCCCGCGTGTTGAAACATCGGGCGCGTCAAAAACTCGTCTTGGTGATTTGAACCCTTACGGCGATGACAGAGTATATAGCAATAACCTTGCTCAGATATCTCTTATCAACGAATTTAAAACAGCTCATACAGAAGCACAAGGATTCATCATTGAGAATGATCAGGAAGCCGCATTGCTCGGATATGCAAGGTCAATCGCTCCGGCTCTGGCTGGATTTGTTTTACAGAACCAGCTATTCACAGCAATTGAAAAACAGATCATGCAGGCAAGCGAAAGGATCTTTGTAGATGGGTGGGGAGCTTCCACTTTTGACGGTGAAACCGGGAATTATGGTTTATTGTCATCCGGTATAATGCTCGCACTCGCAAGCGCAGGCGCGGCATCTCCTTTACTTGCTGCGGGTTCGGACTGGATCACGAATCCAACAAAGTTAATACAGCAGATTACGAATTTTAATTATAAACCAGCGGTTACGACAAACCCGCTTCCAGCTGTAGCTTCTGCGGATGCTGCATTGATGTATGCAGATGTTGTAAGGTTACTTAATCTTATAGCTTTAACAAACGTAGCGACAAGCGGCAGAGTAGTATTGTATGTGCCTACATCGTTATATGCTGGATTGGTTCAGTATTTATCAGCCGGTACATTTAACCGTACTTTAGGCGAAGCTTTAAAACTGGCAGTTGGCGGCACGATAAAAGACATTGTGATCAAGACTTCCGGTCTGCTTAATGCCAGAACAAACTCCCTGGGAACAGCTCAGTATAATCATGTTGTAGCGGTTGTACACGGCGCGCCGACAGGCTTAAAAGGTATTCTATCGCCGATGTCAACAGCCACACCGAGAGTAACGACAGGCGTTGTAAGTGAACAGAGAAGCTCTTTTGCGGCTCAGTTGACTTTTGGTGGCCCGATGGTTATTCAGAGAGGCCAGGTATTTGACTTAGTATTTAGTGTGAGCGCATAATGACAGACGAACAATTTGCAGAAGAACTTAAAAGCCGGTTATCAAATCCGGCTATATCCGATACCGAGATCGATAAGTATGTTGTCATGGCTAAACGGGATGTTTCTTCTGCAAATTATTCTGCCGATGATTATATTTCACAGGTTCTTGATACAGCATGTTATTTATTGAGTTTGGATAATAAGTTTCCAGAGATAGCATCAACAAGTCAGAACGGTTTAACGACATCATTCAGCGGAAACGATTCTGAAAGATGGCGCCGAAGGATTACAGAGCGCAGACAGGCAATTATTATAGCGTTGGAATTATGAATACTCGCGGATTGCAAAGCATGACAGCAGCACGGATAGCAGATGTAGAATGCGAGGTATTATTCAATCACAGCACTCCGCAAGATGATGGATCAAGTTTAAATGCAGTTGAAACGATAGACACTCAGGCGTCAGTTGTTCCATTACAGCCGAAAGATATTCAGAGATTACTTGAAGGTGGGATAACAGTCAGAAATGGCGTTTCAATTGTTTTGAAAAATGTTCCAAATCAGAGACCAGATAAAATTATTGCTGAATCAAAGTCATGGAGAATATTAAACTGGACTTTTGTTTATGCTTATGATGACATAGACGAGTATGATGAATATGTTACGGAATTCGGGACAATTGTCGCGACATGTGACGAAATATCAATTGAAGGCGTATGACGATTATTGAAAAATATTATGCAATGAATACGGCGCTCAATCTGGCATTAAAAGCACAGAGTCAGGTAGCACAGGTTTATAAATATGGGACAGTCCCGGAGCATAAAAAGTATCCGTATTTTCAGTCGGTTTATAGAATTCAAAGAAGACAACCATACGCGTCATCAGTAAGCGGAGTTTTGACAGATTTTGAATATACATTGAATTTTTATACTGCTGCCATAAGCGATGAAAAGAATGATGTTGCTCTTTTCACTCCATACGAGATAGCGCGGGAATTGATCACATCACCGGAAAGTATGATATGGAGAAACATTGCAGTAATATTAAATCATGATGAAACACCGGGGTTTAAAGTTAAAGGCGGTCTTGAAGTGCTTCAGAGAGGATTGATTTTTAATTGCCAGACCGTGACAAGTTTTGTCTCTACGATTCACGGAGGTACGGAAATTCCTACTGATGATATTATTGAGACAATACAGGATGCTTTAGAAGCAGATGAATATTAAAAATAGCGAGGTATAAAATGTCAGCATCGTCATTTATTACATTGATAAGCCAGGCGACAACCGGATTGCTCGGAAACCTTCCGCGCAGAATAGTTTTTGCAACCAGGGAAACTATTACAGGATATACGCCTGATGCGAATTCCGGCCTTATCGAAATAACGGAAGCACAAGTTGCAGCTTTTGCTATTGCGAATCCTACAAAGTACGCTACAAACAAATTCCTGGAAACAGTTTATGCGGGATCTGCAAAACCCGATAAGGTTTATATTTTGAGTACAGGGGCAGGGGCTGCATTAACAAGCGCGATGCTCGATAAAGCAAATTATTCTCCGCGTTCCTGGTCTTTCTTGACCATAGGATCAGTGACAAATGGTCTTGATGATAGCGTCACATTCCTTGCGGATTGCGTAGTTGCTTCTGCATGGTGTACGGATGCGAAAGCAAAGATATTCTTTCATTCATTTTCGATGATAGACGGCGGAACTCTTCCGGCAAATCTTCTGCTCGGTGGTTCACTTACTACCAACAGCAGGACAATGACCATAGTTACAAATGCACATGATGAGATTGACGAATACACAGATTGCTATCATAATCCTTTAGTCGCTGCACTGGCATTCGTGCTTTATGGCGGAATGATCGCACGGAGTATCGGATCACTGTCAGACGCTCATGACTTTGAGGCTGTAGACGGAGACACCTACTCGGCGACAACACGGGCTTATATCGCTTCTCAGTCACTATCACAATATAACGGGGCAAAAGATCAAGGGGAGGCCTTATTCCTTTATGATACATTCCTGAATTCCACGGTAAACCCACCGACATCAATGCAGATTGAAACACAGATCGCAATCGATTATATCAATGATTATTGCGTTGTATCGGCAAGGAATTCTCTTATCGCCGCAGGCCGTACGGGAATAGACGCAGATTATCCGGGAGTCCTTGAGGTGGCCGCGCTTATCAGATCATCGCTTGAGGCCTTGTGGAAAGCAGGAGCGATTCTATCGCTGGTTGACAATTCTCCGGCATATAATTTAATAGTTAAATCAAAGACAGAGATTGACGCACTTAATCCCGCATGGCAGTCACAAGGGGTCATCCCGGCGGGCGCGATCGTGGCGTCAATTCAGGCATATAAAGCGATTCATTATTTTACTATTGTTTTCAATTTTAATTAAGGGGAAAGAAAATGGCTCAGGAATCATTATCAGTCTCGATTGGTGAGTGTATCGCAACATTTGTAGCAAGCGTTACCGGAGAATCAATAAAATTTGCCGGGGATACATTCTACAATGAAGAAGATTTACTTGGCGATATAACACTGGATACCGAAAGAGCAAAACGATATATGTCTGCTGACGGCTCCCGTGACGTTCTTATGCACTCACTCCCCAGGGCTGGCACAAGAGAAGTTAAATTCCTTTTGGGAACTGATCTGGATAAATTAAAATCATGGGGACAGGCACGAGTTCAGAAAGTATTTGATTTTGATTTTTATTATAAATATAATACTGAATCGGTGGAGGGCGCGCGTATCCAAAGGCATAAAAGATGCGTATTTGTAGACCTGCCACTTCAGGGAATAGGCCGTGATAAAGGATATGTTACGGCAAAGATTTCTTTCGGGGATGTGGCGGAAGTCAACCCGGCTACGGATAAAGAAATATGAAAATTGAATTTCCGAGAATAACCCGTGCGCGTCTTCAGATAGTGAATTCCGATAGTAAAGACATCGGGGATGGGTCAAACAGTGATCCTACTGAAGAAGAGCGCGCATGGATTGATATTATGCGTAGCGAAGCCCCGGAGCTGGCCGTTAAAAAGAAAAGGCTCTCCGTTTGTGCGCTGGCTGATATAACAGAATATAATAATGAGTTGGTGAAATTCTCTTACGATGGGACTGTTTACACGATTAAAAAACCAGTGAATTCTTTACAGATTGCAAGGGCGCGCGAGACTTCAGTTATGGATGCGCTTGAAATGTTGAATATTCAAAGATGTATTTTAATAGGTGCGGTTCCTATTCCTAAAGACTTTTCCGGCGTGTCCGTGGAAGTAATTCAAATATTATCGAAAGTCGCGGAGAATTTTTTTTTCACTCCGTACTTATGATAAATTTTGATGATTTAATAATACATAGAATTATATCTTATACAGAAGCACAAATCATCGACTATAGAGAAGCAAAAAGGCTATATGACAGATTTTTGATGGGGTAACAAATGCTTGACTCGTGGTTAGTAAAAATAGGCGTTAAGGGTCAAGAAGTCGTTTTATCCGAGATGGATAAAATACGCAAAAAGGGTGACGATCTATCAAAGAAAAAACTTGCTGTTAATCTTGCCGCTAAAACTACAGAAAAAAAAGTAAAACCGAAAGCCGCTGAACTTGCAAAAAAGCCTTCCGCGAAAGGCAAAGCTGAAGAGCTTGCAAAGCCAAAAGCTGAAAAAGAAAAGAAAGAAAAAACTGCTGAAGAAAAAGCAAAGTCAAAAACTGCCGACAAAGAAAATAAAAATACAACCAAATTCGGAAAATCTGTAGACAAATTCGGGAATACTACGGCTACACTTGCACGTAGTGCGTCAAGCCTTGATCCTGCGTCTGTTATCCATTCCGGTCTTTCTGAACTCGCTAAAATAGCCGTTGCAGGTATTCCTTTCGCTATTGCCGGGGCTGCGCTGGCTACGGCTACCGGAACAATAGGCATGGCGAAGTCAACCACTGCCGCGCAATATGGATTGAAAAAAAGAGATGTAACGGCTGGATATTATGGCGAAAAAATATCTTTTGCAAAGGAAATGCCCGAAGCTGAAAAGAATAGAATTTCTGAATTAAATAAAACCATCGGAAAGTATGCCAAAGAAAAACAAACAGCGTCAATGCAAAAAGAAACTCTACAACTTGTAGCAGGTCAAGTATTAACAAAGAAAAATCCAAAAGCCGCAGAAGACGAAAAAGCATATCAAAAGAAAATAAGTAAAGCGCAAACAGAAAAATATGGAATTCAGGAAAAATATACATCAAAGTGGTCGAATGAAGAAATGGCAATGCTTCGTACAAGCGTTGGCCAGGCATACGGAAAAATTCAACAGCCTTTAGCAGATGCTATAAATCAATTTACATTGTCAAATAAATATGATCCAAATGCTTTGGCAAGAGTAGCGGCGGGAAATTGGAGATCAACCGGGACAGATCAGGGATGGATATTACAGCAAATAACGGATAGCCTTGGGGATGTTCCGCCGACAATCGCGCAGAAATTACAGGCATCATTGTTAAAAAGATATGGTGTTACTGAAATACAAAAAACTACAGAAGAGCAAAAGGAAGCGCAAACAATAAATGCAGCTTGGGCGAATCGTAACGAGCAGCAAATAAGTCAGATATTTGACGCTATTGCAGCAAGTGCAAATGAATTGTTAGGGCTTAATAATAAACTGAATGAATTACAGGTTAAAATGGTATCGGCAGGCACTGGAGTGGCAACAGCATTAAATTTTGTAGCAAATCAAATTAAAGATATGACACATAAAGTCAAGACAGGTAACTAATGGCATTCGATCTTAGCATAGCGAATCTAATATCCGGGGCAGTGACTAATTTATTCCAGTCTGCGTTATTGATTGGAATGCCGGATTTCAAGAATACTTTTGTGCCTGTTTTCGCAATGTGTGAAATACCGAGAGAAGACGCGCGCGCGTCCGTGAGACTCCCCGGAAATCTTACGCAAGCCGGAGAAATGCGGGCAAGGACTGTAATCGAGGCGTCGACAATAGAGCTTGATCTTGTCTTTTCTGATTTCCCGGAGACTGCCGATCAAAGCATTTTCAGGGCTATTCAGGTCGTACTGGCGAACGCGGCCTTGGTGACGAATTCCCTTGCTACATTCGGGGCAGTGCTGCCGAACCTGTCAGGTGTGACATCCGGTTATGTCGCATCCTGTTTATCCGTGCTTAACCAGATAAAAAATTATATGATGCCTGTTATATTACTGGGCTCCTATATTCCGCTGGGGACAATACAGCAATCAACGCCGTATTTGTCGAGTTCCTGGTATATTGAAGAAATGGGAATTCCGCACGACGCAGGAATGGCCGGGGTCAAAGTTACTGTCAAATTAAGAGAACAATTCAATCAGAGAAGCACTTCCCTGGTGGGATCTCTTATAGCGGTGGCCACGGAAGTTGCGGCACCTAACGGTGGTAGTTCCATAGGAGGCATGTTTTGAGTTATTTTAAAGACATAAATACAGCACTTACAACAACCATATTTAATTTTCTGACTCCGGCTGTCGGCGTGCAAAATTACATACGTTGTACGAATGGAGAACTTGCAGGATGGGAATATTACAGAACAGATGACGATGGGAATGTCATGGTCAAAATATATGATAAGACAACCGGCACAGCGGAATTAAAGGCCGTTGTTTATGTTGTGGCCGGGTGCGATATATTTCGGGGACTGTTTTCCACGGGCGTTATCCCATCAAAGGATATTTTTGAAACAGATTGTACTTATTACAGGATAGATTACGTATGATTATTTTTTATCCTCCAGCAAATCCGATAAGCGTTCCTGTGGTTATCGCCGATATGACAGACAGTTCAGATCAATGGTCTGCTGCGGAACTTGCTTTAATCATATATCAATATATGCCGACTGGTTTGATGGTCAGTTTTAGTCCGGTAGTATATTCTTGCAAATATAACTATGAAATAGAGCATAACGGGTCGCCTTTGGGATCGGCTTTAAAGATGACTTTATCAGCTTCAATTAAAGTACCGCCTTCAGATTTAATCTCACAGGTCTCAATCGGATTTGTTTCATCTGCTATTTCACCCGGCGCGCTTGCGGAATCTCTTATTGCAAATCCGCAATTAAATATTATGTATGCAGTTGTAGTAGAGAAAATAAATTTCGTTACAAATATAGCACGGTCTTTTATTGCGTATTCATCTATTCTGCAACCGGAAACACTCGGCACATCTGCGACTTTAATAATAAAGGGCGCGTCAATAGATGATACGCTTATCCGTAGCGTGCTTGGATTTCATCTCAATAAACAGTTTCCACTTTCGACTCAGCTTACAGAATTAGCGACATCAATGGGTTATACCCTGAATTATATTAACGCGTCTTCCGCATTATCTATTCCTGTTCAGGAAGTATTATTTCAGCCCTCGACATTGCCAAAAATATTGGATGAAGTTTGCTTGCAAAATAAATTATTGTATAAAATAGACGGAGATATAATTACATTATATTCTCAGACTTCAGAACCTTTAGCGACTAATTATCTCAATTTGAGATATTCTTTTTTGGGATACAAAAACTCTTCCGTTATGTGGGCGGTGGGTGTTGAGAATTACGCGAATGTTAAATTCAAAACTCCTGTATTTGACGCGAGTTTATTTTCTAAAATTGTATTATATGACGATAGCAATTCCGGTTTATTTACCGGATTAAAAAAGAATTTCGGCTTGATAAATTCATACGATATGATAATTTTACGTTATTCAATTATCCGAAATGATTATGAGTTATGCTGCGAAGTTACAGCAACAAATAACTGGTTATTGTCTCAGATGAGAATTGAAGGAATTATGGAATCTAAAATTTACGGGGCATTATGATATACGCAGCAACGATAGTATCCGCAGGGATTATTAACCCTGATGCGTTTGTGGTTAAACCGCAATATACACGTATTGACGGGACTGACGCATTGAATATTGAGGCGTTACCTTTGAATGGATTATTCCCTACTGTAGGAGATATTGTATTTTTAGCTGAGGGAATCAACGACTTTGAGCAATCAATGCAATTGATAATTAACAAGAATGGCGGTGCGTTTCCGTTAATATTTGCTTCTTTGGCTTCTCCGATTATTTTTAAGGTTGACATGCAGGTTATAGGTAAAGTAAAGTTAGGTCAAGGTACAAAGAAGATGGTTCTTGGAAATGATCTTCAGACATGGGCGCAGGCGAAAGACGCAGAGATCGCGGCTTTATATGCATGGGCGGCTACCGGAGTTGCTCCAGGGCCGACAGGTGGAATCGCTCCTTTTCCCGGCACTCCTGCGGAAACAAACTGGAATACTGCGACACTGTCAGAAAACCATCTACTTGATTAAAAGGAGATATATGGCAATAAAATTAGACGCCGATGGAAACATTGTAATAAACGCGACAACAGGATTATCAGAACAAGTAACCGGAAAAGAATCTCTTGAGTGTGACGCAATCTCGGAATGTCGATGTGAGATGGGCGGCAATTTCGCCGATCCTGCATACGGTCGTGATGCGCTGGTTTGGAAATTATCACAAAGTAATATAGATCGTGTCGCGGACATAAAAAGAATAGTCAGAAAGTATTATGAACCGAATT
>JAQTLX010000030.1:17083-20281 GCA_028714695.1 Ignavibacteria bacterium
GGATATGTTACTGTCACGAATTCAAGCGGGACTGCCATCCCTATCCCGCCGAACACTATTTTAACGGCATCGACCGGACAGCAATATACGACTGGAATTACATCGTATAGCGTTCCGGGGTCAAGCTCGGCAGACGTATTTGTAACTGCTATTGAAGCGGGAATCGGATATAATATCCCTGCCGGAATAGTTTTTGATACTGGAATAACCAATTTAACCGGGGTGAATACATTACCATTTTTAAGCGGCGCAGATGCCGAATCTGACGCGATATATTTAAACAGAATAACCGGAGAAAAAACAGAGTACGGAACTCAGAATGGCTCGGTAGCGGTTGAAACGGAATTAAAACAATATTATCAGGATGCAAAGATATATGTCAATCAGAGCGTAAACGCTTTAACTGCCCCTGTACCAGTACCAGGAAACGGATATAATTTAATTGTAAGGACTCCGAATGGGATCAATGCCACTGCTGCGGAAATAAGTCAAATATTTAGCACGCTTAGCAATAGACTTGAATTCGTGAACGCACAGAGCGCGGGGAGTGCTTTACATCGGGTAAATTCAGGCGTTATATATACATCTGAGATACCTCAGAATTATTATTATACGGTCGCGCAACCCGTAAGTATCACATTAACTGGTGTGATAAATGTCCGGGCTTTCAGCACTGCAAACAGACTGGAATTGATTGAACAGGCAAACGACTTCGCGACATATTTTATTAACCGGATTATGTCGCTATTATCCGGGATTGACGGTACAACTAATGTCACCTATGAAGATGACGAATACGCGGATGTTATAACTGCCGTAAGCATTGCCGGGAATCCTGGAATCGCAGGAACTACCGCGCCGAAATTCGGGATTGCAACAATCCGTGATTTAGTCAGCGATATGGAAACTATGTTTTTAACTCCTCAAATACTTTATGACTCGGTTGCTTCATTGTCTATGGTTATCAATCCGAATGTCGGCGGTGAAGCTTCCGTAACATTAGCGATCGGCGGTGGGACACAATTTATTGATTTTGTTAATGATATATTATTTACAGACGGGACATCCTGGTATGATAGATATGTATTTATTGATCCGGCGAATATCAATTTGACAATAAAGGTAACTGAATGGATTTAACAGTTAAAGCCCTTACACCTCCCGGATATTTTAATCTATTAGAAGACGCGCCGGCGGCACATAGGGCGTATATAACATGGTGGAATGCTATCCTTGCTTATCGCGCCGCTGATACCGAGGCTTTACGGGAACTTATCTTGACTCCGTGGTTAGGCGATTATCCCGATACCCCCAGAATTCCCTGGTTATTGTATTTAACAAGTTCTTATGGAATGGGATTTAGTACCGGAACAAATAATCAGGCAGCGGCGTTATATAAACTATTGTCTACTGCCTGGAAAAAAGGTGTTATATATAATTTATTACTTGTTTTGGGGACAGTATGCCTGCCGCCTTTTTCATGGTTTGACAGTGAATATACACCTCAAATTCTGGTAGGGGATTTAGTCTCATCAATAACCGATACCGGATTTTTGATATACTCAACCGCAGCCAGTCCGGCCACGCCTTCACCTACGGCTTATGTCGCTCGAAACTGGACGACTCCGACCGGATGGACACGGGCGGCGGTAAGCGCGGTAAAATATTGCAGGGGTTATTTATCAGGCGGGAATATTGTCTGGAGCGCGCCGCGTGCTGTGTCTGACTTTTTAATTTCTCCGTATTTTTCCGCTGCTGTTCCCGTTGCAGTTCCTTCAGCCGGAACAATATGTATTGTGGATGCCGACGGAACCGGAGATAGAAATTCTGTATATTATTCCGATGGGTCGGCATGGCGGAAAAATTCAACTCCAAATGCAGATTTAGGATTGGTTAATCCTGTAGGAGCGAGACCGAGCCCGGAGGCCATAGCGGTATTAGCTCCGAATCCGTCTTCTGTAACATACCCGATAATATCTCAATATCCACCGCCTTTATCCGGAAGAACTCAGGGATATGGGACATTTGCATCCTTATCAAATACGAGTGTTTCCGCGAATCAGATTAAATTGGAAATGCATCAATTATCAGGTGGCGACATGGCCATATCAGTATTGATAGAATTGTTAAGAAGAATTAAACCAATAGGTAAAATATTTACTTTATTTGTAGATTCAATTGAATATAATATATCAGATGCGAGGTCACAATCATGAGCTTACCATATGCCGATCCGTCATTGCCGTCAGGTCCTGCGCCGATTTTTACAGACATTGACGCGAACAGAGGAGATCATTTAAGAGCGAATAATAGTCTTATCTGGAGCAATTTATCATACTTAGATGCTAAAACAGTTAATTTAATAAATCCTATATCCGGTACAAATTTACTTATTTATCAATCAGATTCGGGAGCATGTGTTTCTCGATATACAAATTTAACAACAACTTCAGCAGCGAGTCATGGAACTGAATTTGGTCTTGACGCCTCCGAGCAAGGCAGAATCTGGAATTATGAGAATACTGATTTAATTATCGGGACGAATAATATTGAGAGAATGCGAATTCTTAATTCTGGAAATGTTGGAATAGGTAGAACTCCTACAACTCTATTAGATATTAATTCCATGGGATCGGCATCTTTCAGATATAATACAATGCCATTAACTCTATATCGAGCTGGAACAAATGTCACAGGAATTACTTTTTTTGCATTAAATTATTATCGTGTTATGGGCGTTCCCGCAAATAGTGATGATTTGATTGTCGGAATAGATAGTGGTACTGCTTTTACTGAACAGATGCGATTTAAGTCTACGGGATTTATGGGAATTGGTTGTGATCCGTCTACTCCTTTTCATGTTTTATCCTCTACTAATCCACAAATGCGATTAGGTTTTGATGCAACTCACTATTGGGATTTTGGTATGGATTCCGCCGGGGATTTATTTTTAACCGCGAAATCAGATTCTTCTGGTCTTGTTATTACTCCGGGTTCCGCTGACAGGAGAATTTATTTTAAGACAGGAACTACAGTGCTTTTTTATGACAGTGGGGATACTAAAGTCGGATCTATTCTTCATGATGGAACAAACTTATCTATAGATAATAATAACGGAGATATTAAAATTACCAAAACGACCGAAGCCACCTCCTCCACGGCAGCGGCATTGATAAGTAGTGGGGGGATTGCAGCAGC
>JAQTLX010000031.1 GCA_028714695.1 Ignavibacteria bacterium
ATCCGGTGCCCCGTCCACCTGACCCCGACTAAACATCGGGGTTTTTTGTTGCCAAAAATCTTGTTAAGTGGCCGCAGGTTTCCCGATTATTCGGGAGCCCAGTCCATATGACCCCGACTAAACATCGGGGTTTTTTGTTGCCAAAAATCTTGTTAAGTGGCCGCAGGCTTCCCGATTATTCGGGAGCCCTGTCCACAAAGTTCAATCTTCAATCTTCAATGTACAATCTTCAATCAAAGTTAATTGATAAATACTAATCGCTAATCACTAATTTCTAATTGTTAATTTCTAATTGCTAATAGTCAATTGTCAATTGACAAAAATGAATTTTTTTAAAGTTTATGTGTTTGAAATTTATAACATTTATTGAATACAAAATGTTGTTTAAATTATGAGCCCCGAAAACCTGTATTTTGCTGAAAGGTTTATCGAGATAAAAAATTACGGGCATCCGCCCTTTTGTTATTTACGTGAAAGGAGTTAATTCCATGCGAACATTCAATTTGGTTTCATTCGTTCGTCCTCTCTTAAAAGGAGAAGGAATATCTGTATGCGGAAATTACAGATTTATTCCGATAGCCTTAATTGTTTTGCTTTTCGAAATACTCATGTTTAATTCGCCCGTTTCAGGGCAGGAGGTTTTGTTCGATTTCGACAATGCTCCGCTTTCAACGTCTCTGCCCATTGACCTAACTGCAGGCGGTATTACCGCGCATTTTTCAGCGACAGGTCAGGGATATTCAATACAGAACGCGAACGTACTTGGCTTTACTCCGCCGGGATTTTCGGGACGCATTATTTATCCGAACAGCATCAATCTTTCTGATTTGCGTATCGGCTTCGACCGGATAATTACGCATTTCAATATTATGTACTCGTGTCAGGAACTCGGCTGCGACGATGCCGCCACGATGCGTGTGACTGCGTATATGAACGGCAGTTTAACAGGAACCAGAACTCATACGGCGGGCGTTCCGGGCACATGGCCTGTTGATACGCTTAGTTGCACGTTCCCTCAGGGATTCGACAGTGTGGTTGTCCACTATGACATGCATCCGCCCACATGCCAGGACTACGGCACAATCTTCATGGCGGATAACATGCGCGTGACTCCGATTGTTACTTCGATTTCCGAAAGCGGACTGTCTGAAACGTTCGCGTTAAAGCAGAACTACCCAAATCCTTTTAACAGCAGTTCAAAATTTAAGTTTGAAATTGCAAAATTTGGGAATGTAAAAATTGTAATTTACGATATAGCAGGAAAAGAAATCCGGACACTGGTTAATGAAAGTCTGAAGCCCGGAATGTATGAAACAACATTCGACGGCTCGCAATTATCAAGCGGAGTTTATTTCTACAAACTAATTACAAATGATTTTATAGATACAAAGAAGATGATATTGCTTAAATAGAAATAGTTTTCCTTATTCGGTCTTGAAAACCGCCGCAGAAATTACTTAACATTGAGAGAAAATAAACGGAAGTATAAAACGAATTCTTCCGTTTTGCTTTAATAAAGGCTTTGCGCGGAATTACGTGCAAATCATACCTTCTATATTAATTTTAATATGCGTATATATATCTATGTTTTTTATGTTTAATTTATTACAAAGAATTATTAAGTTTAAATTAACCAATGCAACATATAATTATTAAAAGGTACAGGATAAAAATAATAACCCGCTGCATTTTTGGTTTTTGAATTAAAATGTTACAAACACCTAACCAAATACGATAATATTGTTCTTGTCAAAAAATTCAAAACATTTTTCATCGTGGAATAAGATTGTATATACCTTGAGCCGGTTCATTTTTGTTACACCGCCAATCAATTCAACTTTTTTATTAGATTTGTAAACGCATAACATAACATTTATGAGAAAATCATTCGTTGTATTGTTAATGCTTGTTTCAATAAACTTAAGCGCGCAGTGGGTTCAGACAAACGGACCTTACGGAGGAACCGTAAATTGTACTGTTGTCTCCGGCTCAAATGTTTTTGCGGGTACCAGCGGCGGGGGTGTCTTTGTATCTACGAACAATGGAGCATTCTGGAACCCGGTCAATACAGGGTTAACAAATTTAAATGTTATTTCTATAGCAGCTTCCGGGTCGAATATTTTTGCCGCAACCTCAGGAGGTATCTTTCGCTCAATTAATAACGGCAGTAACTGGACTGCCGTAGGATTAGCAAGTTTTAATATTTCTGCTCTCGCGGTTTCGGGTTCAAATGTATTTGCCGGTACATTTTCTCCGGTGACTCACATGAGCAGTGTTTACTTATCGACAAATAACGGAATAAACTGGTCAGAAGCAAATTCGGGATTAAATCTGTATCATCGTGTCTTGTCGTTTTCAATTTCGGGACAGAATATTTTTGCTGGAACAGAATATATAGGAGTGTATTTGTCTACAAATAACGGCATGAACTGGGCTTCTGTCAATTCAGGATTAACAGATTATTCAAAGGTTTATTCATTTGCGATTTCAGGGGCAAATCTTTTTGCAGGAACAGACAACGGTGCGTTTTTATCAACTAATAATGGTCTTAACTGGGTCTCTGTCAATTCGGGGATGACCGGTACAGATGTTTATTCACTCGCGGTTTCAGGCACAAAAATATTTGCAGGTACTCACAGCGGTGTTTATTTGTCAACAAATAACGGCAGTAACTGGAATCAGGTAAATTCGGGATTGCCGCCATACCCGTATGTCTATTCTCTTGCCGTTTCCGGCTCTAATATTATTGCGGCCTCTCAATTAAGAGGTATATATTTATCTACTAACAATGGGACACTCTGGACTTCATCTTCAAAAGGATTAACAAATCATTCGATTTTTTCTATTTTGGCATCAGGTTCTAATGTTTTTGCCGGTTCATATTTAAACGGTATATTTCTATCAACAAACAATGGTACCAACTGGACCGAAGTGAATGACGGCGTTTTATATAAGACCGTTTATGCGCTGGCTTCTTCAGGTTCGTATACATTTGCCGGAGTCGACGAAGGCGGTGTATTCCGTTCGACAAATAACGGAACGAGTTGGGTTCAGATGATTAACGGATTATCAAGTCTGTATGTTTATTCACTTGCAATTTCCGGCTCAAATTTATTTGCAGGAACCGGCAGCGGAGTATTCAGGTCTACAAATAACGGTACAACCTGGACAGATGTAAGTTCGATATTTTCCAATTTAATTATTTATTCACTTGCGGTTTCGGGTTCAAACCTTTATGCATTAGCCGACGAGGATGTGTATTTGTCAACAAATAACGGTACGAACTGGACTCCGCTGCATTGCGAAATACCATTTATGAGTAATGTATTTGATATGGCGGTTTCCGAAGCAAACATATATGTCGGAACAGACAGCGGTATGTTTATATCGACTAATAGCGGAACGAACTGGAATAGGATATTTTTAGGTCATAGCGTCTATTCGTTAGCCGTTTCCGGTTCGAACGTATTTGCCGGAGTTGATGCAGGCATGTACTTATCAACCAATAAAGGCGCGAACTGGATAACAAAAAATGAGGGATTCGAACTTCCGCCGTATATAGATGTATTATGCGTGTCAAATAATTATTTATATGCCGGAACTTCAGGGCGGTCAGTCTGGCGGCGCTCATTGACGGATTTCGTAGGTATACAAAATATTTCTACGGAAATACCGGAAAATTATTCGCTGGGTCAGAACTACCCAAATCCTTTTAACAGCAGTTCAAAATTTAAATTTGAGATTGCAAAACAGGGGAACGTGAAAATTGTAATTTACGACATTACAGGAAAAGAAATCAGGACACTGGTTAATGAAAGTCTGAAGCCCGGAACGTATGAAACATCTTTCGACGGCTCGCAATTATCAAGCGGAGTTTATTTTTATCAGTTAGCGATTAACAATAAGCCATTAGCGGTAAAAAAAATGCTAATGATTAAATAATTATTAGGGAAAGGTTTTCCGAAAGATTTATCAGTTTAATCCGTGCAGTTTGTTGTTATAAGTACGAAACCGGATTATAGAGCATAGATAGCGGCATTGTTTTAAACGTGTTCAAATTAGAAAACCTGAATCGCGATATTTTTCTTTCGTTTTTCATTAAGACATTTATCGTCCCACATTTTAATTCCAAATTGTTCTCCAGATGCCACTTTTATTGTATAATTTTGTTAACATTATTTACGCTAATACATTTAAATAATTTAATGAAATTTAAATTCTTTTCCGGAAATGATAATTGGCAAATATGCATGACAAAGTTGCAATCATAACGGGCGCCAGCCGCGGCATAGGACTTGCAATTGCTTCAGAACTCGTAAGTCTGGGATATTCATTGGGCATTACCGCGCGCACGCTTGCCGATATCGAAAAAGCCGCTTCGGACTTACAAAAACAATTTCCAAATGTGAAGGTCATTACTGCCGCGATTGACGTTACGGACGCCGAGAGCACGAGTGATTTTGTCAGCAGCGTTTGTGCAGAACTTGGAAACGTCTCAGTGCTCGTCAATAATGCAGGGGACTATCGGGCAGGTACTTCATCCATGCCGTCTGAGGAAATTCAAAAGATGATGGATATTAATTTTCACGCGGCAACGCGCTTCATTCAGGCAGCGCTTCCTTATATGAAAAAATCCGTGAATGGTTATATATTCAATGTCGCGTCGATATGCGGCGTTGAAGCATTCTCTGATGTCGGCGGCTACAACGCGTCGAAGTTCGCTCTCGTAGGTTACAGTTCCGCGCTTTCACAGGAACTTGCGCCGCTTGGAATCAAGGTGACGGCGTTGTGTCCGGGCTGGGTGAACACGAGGCAGGCTGTTACAGCGCCTTTGAAACCGGAGGAGATGATTCAGCCGAACGATATTGCTCTGACTGTAAGATACCTGTTAAGTCTCGGACCGACTGCATCGGTCAGGGAGGTTGTAATTCGCAGTAAATAAAATTAAGGGGTAAACAATATGGAAGGTTTAACAACAACAAAATCACCGTTCATCGAGAAGGCTCAGCACGAAGGAAAAAGGTTTATACGCCAGCCTTATGAATTATACTCCGATGAAAACCACACTGCCTGGGCGAATCTGTATTCAAGGATTCAGCCGCGATGGAAAAGATACGCCAATCCGAAATTTCTTGAAGGCGTCGCCAAACTTAATATTGACCCTGACAAAGTTCCGAGAATTGAGGACATAAATAATTTCCTGAAACCGCTTACAGGTTTTTCAGCGAAACCCGTGAGCGGATATATTCCCGCTTATCTTTTTTTTGACTGTCTGCGCAACAGGGAATTTCCGACTACAATCACCGTGAGAGACATTTCGAAACTGGATTATCTTCCCGAGCCCGATATGTTTCATGACGTTGCGGGACACGTGCCCATGCACACAGACACAGAGTTTGCCGATACACTCGTCCGCTTCGGCGAATGCGCTTTATCCGCGGCGCTGATGATACAGGAACTGAAAGACAGGGAACTGCAGGTGCAGAGGGCAAAGTCAGTGATTAAAGCAATGGCGCGTTTTTTCTGGTTTACGATTGAGTTCGGACTTATACGCTCTGGAAAAGAACTTCGTGCTTACGGAAGCGGACTTCTAAGTTCGTACGGTGAACTTGCGTATTCCCTCGATTCGCCGGAAGTTCAGCGTTATCCGATACAACTTGAATGGGCAGTGAATCAATATTTCGAAATAGATAAATATCAGCCTTTGCTTTTCATTGTCGATTCATTCGACCATCTTTTCTCGCTTGTCGGTGAACTTGAAAAATGGGTCAAGGATGGAAAAGTAAGTAACGTATCACCCGGCGAACCGTTTGTCAGTGATTCGGATGTTGAGAGTTTCCTTTCGGCTAAACTTTAGACGGCGCGGAAACCGGCGCCGTACAGACCATTTAAACCATTTTTTCTTTGTTGCATTTTGTTGTCAGCAAGATTATAATAAGGTAAGGAATTGTCATAAACTAAAACTTTTTGTTATGAAACATTTCTCACTTCTAATTGCGGTTGCTGCATTACTTTTTTTATTTTCAGGCTGCGGTGACAATAAAACTACAGAATTAAAACCCGGTTATGATAAGGCAGAAATGACAATGCTGCTTCCCGTAATGGAGCGCACTTATGATACATCGGATATAGGAGGATTCAAGACACCGGAACCTACAAAGGTGAAACGTGTATTTCGTTCCAAAGTATCGCCGCTTATGAACAGGTTTGACGTATGGATAACGGATGACAAAAAAGCAATACTGTCAATAAGGGGATCAATAATCGATACCGCCGCTTTGAGTTTTACAGCCGCGTTTTATGTCCCGATGGTTCCCGCAATCGGTAAGATAAAAATGTCGGACAGCAAAACGTTTGAGTATAAAGTCGCAGAACTTCCGGGGGCGGGAGTACATCTTGGAATGCTTCTGGCATTAGGGCATATATCGGATGAACTTATAGATCAGATAAAGAAACAGTACGCGGACGGAATTCGTGATTTTATAATATTAGGGCATAGTCAGGGAAGCGGTATTGGTTTTCTGGCAACGTCATACATACGTTATCTTCAGAAAGACGGTAAACTGCCTGCGGATTTCAGACTCAAGACATACAACATTGCAGCGCCGAAGACAGGTAACGTTCAGTACGCTTATGATTATGAAAAAATAACGATGGGCGGCTGGGCAATGTCGGTCAATAATGTACTCGACTGGGTGCCGAACATAGGCGTTACGCTACAGTCCGCGCAGGATTTCCCGAAGATAAGTCCGTTCATAAATCTTAAAGGATTTTTTACGGATCTGAATTACAAACCGGGAGCAAAGTTTGACGATGCCGCGCAAAAATTCCTGAGTGTTGTTCCGAACGCGGGAGAAGAACTCGCTAAAGTTGTTCATGAATACGTCTATTCAAAAGTACTGAAGGCTATGCCGGGATACGTGGAGCCGGAACTTCTGAAAACAACCGATTTTGAAAGAGCAGGACTGAACATACCGATGATACCGAATGCGGATTATTACAAACTCTTCCCGAATGACGTTAAAAAATCGCAGGTGTGGGAAAACCATTCGGTGTATCCGTATTATATTCTCGTAACGACGAATTAAAATTTCAACTAATATTATAAAAGGGAAACAGCCATAATCAGGCTGTTTCCCCTTATTTTTTCCCCGTGAAGCCGTTCGTTAGATATTCGTGTGAGTAATGTTTTCTATACATAAGATTCAATAGAAGACATGCAAAGTTTTTTACGGAATCAGATATATTTTATACTGACTTTTTTAAGAAATTTTTCTTCGAGCAAGCCTGCAATTTTTTTTATTATGTTTCTTCTTATTTCAAGTTCTTCGGGAAGGTTCGGGTCCTGATGCGCGTTGTTTATTCTGGTGCCGACGACAAAATCAATGATATCCGAATTAAGTATTATCGAAAGCACATTTCCTGCAGCGTCTGCGGGAAGCGAATCCGTAATGGATTTGTTTTCGAGGAACTCGGATACTTTTGCAAGCGTAAGAATTCCCTCGGTAACAAGATCGATTCCCTCTATTGAGGAAACAGGCGGAAGTTCATTTGTATCGCCTGTCATATCAATTACAATTTCCTTGTTCATGATTCTTGAAACGATATTCGCGGTTGTTCCGCCGCAAATTATTTTTTTTCCATCATATCCGCAAATCAGCGAAGTCAGATATTCGTCTTTTTCTTTTTCATACGGCGGACCCGAGCAAATAATCGATTTTCTGGGTTTCCTCATGTACAGTACCGCGCAGGAAATATCGTCTTTTGCTTTATAGCCGTCTTTTTGGAGTGAGGCTGAAATTATATTATCGCTTAGTTCTTTTGCTGAAATGGTTTTGTTTCCCTCAATCTGTGAAATTATATAATCACAAACGCCTTTCTCGCCCCATCCTATCGGATATTCCGGACTTCCGATACCTGATTGCGTGACTCCGTCAGAAAAGAATATAATTCTTTCTTCACTGAAAAGTTGTATCCGCGCCGCAAAAACCGTTCTGTCAAGTTCGCCGGCTTTAACGTCAATTTTAGTTTTTTCCGGAAATATTCTTTTACCGTTTCTTATCAAAATAAATGAAGGGTTGTCGAGTTCAATGATATTCACTTCTCCGTCGTAGTCCACATCCGCGAGAGTGAAGGTTGAATAACTGATTTTCCGTTTGCCGTCAACCGGGAGTATATTGATTATGTTTCTCGCCGTTCTGCTGACGGGTTCGTTTCTCAGGCGGTAATTAAGAGCCATCGAGGCGGTTAGATTGGAAAGCACATTGGCGAATATTCCGCTGCCCAATCCGTCAGAAAGTACAAAAAGAAATCTCTTTTCGCTGCCGACTTTTTTGAATTGAATCGTATCTCCGTTAACACGCTGTTTGTTTTTATTGATTTGTGAGAACCCCGTCTCGATATAGTTGTTATTGTTCGTCATAGGAGTCGAGTATTGAATTCAGCATACTTTCGGTATAGGAAGCGTTTTCACCAAGGAGTCTTGCTATTTTTTGTACGGACAGCATATTTTCTTTTATCACTTCCTGAGTACGTTCAACAACCATCTGTCTTTGAATATCTTTTTCCCTCATATCCTTAATTATTCCGCATACAATTTTGTAACGCTGAATAGCAACTACAGAAACTTCGTAATACTTGTTGTCGAACCTTATATCTTTTTCTATAATATCTTCTCCTGTCTCGAGGACTTTTTCAAACAATTTCGAGAATGATATTATTCTCGGAAGATGGGCGCCTTCAAGACCCGATTTGCTTTTATAGACGAAGTTTGTATTCTCTCCCATCATATTTGCGAAACGTTCATTCGAATCGAGGATTTTGAGTTCGTCATCTGCAATAACGACACCGGCGGGAATTTTCTTTAAAAGCACGGAAGCCTTGTCCTGTGCGACTTTTCTCATATATGAAATACACATTGCCCGTTCCGCTTTGCCGTCAAGCATAGCCGTTGCAAATTCACGGCAGTTTTCATATCCGCATCCTCCGCAATTAAGTTCATCGGCTGAAGTAAATTTTCCGACGGATTCAAACGCATTAAGAATTTCATCTTCGGTGTGAAGGCATTTTATTGAGGGGCATGGCGAATAGAACCGGGCGGTGAGTTCATCGTTTTCCAAAACACGCGTTCCTGCGCTTTCATCGGAACTCTCATCGTATTTCAGAATATCAAATCTTTTTTTCAAATCCGACTCTCTGTTTTCAGTTCCCGGACCGTTAGTACATCCTCCGGAGCAGGTCATTAATTCGAGTACGATTTTATGATTAGGACTGTAATCTTTAAGTGATTTAAGAACGCTGATGATTTTTTCGGAGCCGGAGATACTCATAAATGATATGTCAGGGTATACGGTGTCTTTCTTCATGTTGGTTGTCATTCCTCCTTCAAGCGGAAATATTCTGCCGTGAGCGGAATTATGAGGAATGAAATTTTCCTTGTTAAGGGTAGGTCCGGTTTTCGGGTCGATGTTGTTTTCCCTGAATAAGTTCTTCAGGTCTTTGAATGTAATCGCGGCATTAATAATATCATTATTTTCGTCGCTTTCATTTTTTTTCGCAATACAAGGACCGACGAATACAATTTTTACATTATCCCCGTATAATTTTTTAATGTATTTCCCGTGCGCTATCATGGGTGAAACCACAGGTATCAAATTATCTTTTAAATCTGGAAAGTAAATACACGTGAGTCTGACAACAGACGGACAGCAGGCGGACAGGTAGACTCCATTCTTTTGTTCCGCAAGCCACGACATCGTTCTTTCGGAAATAATTTCAGCCCCGAGCGCTGTTTCCGAAACTGCAATAAATCCAAGTTTCTTTAATGCCGAAATCAATTTTGTGCTGTCCACGCCGGGAAATTCCGAAACAAAAGAAGGTGCGAGCGAGCAAATAACTTTTTCACCTTTGCGAAAAAATTCTTTAAGTATATCGGTATCGTCTCTAACTTTTTTTGCCTGCATCTGGCAAACAGTCACGCACATACCGCAGTTAATGCATTTTGTTCCTATAACGGAGGCACTGTGACTTTCCACCTTGACAGCCTTTACAGGACAGAACTTAATGCATCTGTAACAATCCTGACAGTTTCTTTTTTCCGTAAATACAAGTTGTCCGTTCATATCAAATTTTCATTTTGAATTGAAGGATGCCTTTCAATTCTTCAGGTTTCACTTTCGTAAATTTCTCTCCGTTAATTTCAAGGACAGGACCATTGCCGCAATTTTCAGAACAAAGTTTTCCGGTAAAGGCGCATTTGCCTTTAAGACCGTTTTCTTTCAGGAATCTTTTTATTGTTTCGAGGTTTTTTCTGTTTCCCCTTGTGTAACAGGAACTTCCGAGGCAAATAACTATTTCGTTTTTTTGATTATCCATTTTCTCGAATTTTGTTTTCTGCTGATGCCGGATTTTGTGAACCCGAAACAAGACACCGGTGTCTTATTATAACATAGGACACCGGTTGTCTGTAATCGCGAAATTAATTGTTATTGTTAGTTCCGTAGTATGCCGATTTGAACAGATTTTTAAAATCTTCGACAGTTGTTTTTCTGGGATTGCATCCGGTGCATGCGTCATCAACAGCGTTATTGGAAATATAGTCGATGTTTTCCAGGAATTTTTCTTCCGTTACACCGAATTCTTTAAGCGTAAGCGGAATATTCATTGCGAGATTTAAATTAGTTATCATTTTTTTGAATGATTCAATCAGTTCGTTTTCGCTGCTGCCTTCGAGTCCGATGTATCTTGCAATATCGGCGTATCTGTTTCCGCAAACCTTTTTGTTAAAATCGATAACGTGATTCAGGTAAATAGCATTTGCACATCCGTGCGGAATTCCGAACACTGCGCCCGTTTTATGAGCCATGCTGTGCACGTCGCCAAGCAGTGCATTCGAGAAAGCCATACCTGCAAGGCACTGTGCTATGTGCATATTGTCATGAGCAATCACATCGCCGAGATACGATTTAATAAGATTTTCCCTTATCATTTTGATTGCTTTCAAAGCGAGGGGATCCGAGAAGTCGGAATGATTTGACGCTACATATGCTTCGGTTGCGTGAGACAGAGCGTCCATACCCGTATGGGCTATAAGTTCTTGCGGCATTGTGTAAGCAACTTCAGGGTCCACTATTGCTATATCCGGCGTGATTTCGAAATCGGCAAGAGGGTATTTTATTTTTTTCTTATAATCTGTAATTACCGAAAATGCCGTAACTTCAGTTGCCGTACCGCTGGTCGAAGGAATTGCCGCAAATCTTGCTTTATTTCTGAGTTCCGGAATATTGAAAGGTTTGGCGACATCTTCAAATTTAGATTCAGGATGTTCGTAAAATATCCACATTGCTTTTGCCGCATCGATAGGGGAACCGCCGCCTATTGCGACTATCCAATCCGGTCCGAAATTTCTCATAACTTCAGCGCCTTTTAATACCGTTTCAACGGATGGATCCGGTTCTACGCCTTCTATTAATTTAACTTCCATACCTGCTTCCTTGAGATAATTCATTGTAGTCTGAAGAAATCCGGTTTTCTGCATTGATTTACCGCCTGTTACTACGACGGCTTTTTTACCTTTTAAGGTCTTTAAAATTTCAATTGATTTCGGTCCATAGTATATGTCCCGTGGCAATGTAAAGCGTTTCATTTCGTGCTCCTTTGTGTTTTTAAATTCACAAATATATAAAGCCATTACCGTGCCAAAACGTTTTGTTTGTGCTAATTCCCAAAAATGCGGTTTTCGAGGTGTATTAGCGGGTATGTGTCCCGGAATAGGACAAGTCCGAACTGAAGAGTGTACTAAAATATTACAATGTCACAAAATAGGACACATTAATTTGGTATTCCGTATTTTTTCATTTTCATGTAAAACGTATTTCTGCTGATACCGAGAATCTTTGCCGCTGATGAAATGTTGTTTGAGAATTCCGAGAGGGCGTTGACTATTGCGTTCTTTTCCATCTCTTCAAGCGACATCAACGGTAATACGCTCCTGATGTTTGTCACGGTACGATTTTTAATCGTTTCGGGCTGTTTATAGCCGAAGAAGACATCGTTTTCCGAAATATTGCCTTCAAGCAAAACGATTTTCTCGACTGCATTTTCAAGTTCTCTGACGTTGCCCGGCCATTCGTATTCAATAAGCGACTTCATTAGTTCCGGATTCAGTTCGGGAATTGGTTTCTTTAATTTATAAGATTTTTTCTTCAGGAAATATCTTATCAGAACTTCTATATCCTCTCTGCGTTCTCTGAGCGGAGGAATATGTATCCTGATGACATTTAATCTGTAGAACAAATCCATTCTGAATCTGCCTTTGGCGATTTCCTCCTCCGGGTTTTTGTTAGTTGCCGTAATAATTCTTACGTCAACAGGAATATCTTTTGTTCCGCCGATTCGGGTAACCGCTCCATCCTGCAAAGTTCTGAGAAGTCTTACCTGCATATCGATAGGCATTTCGCCGATTTCGTCAAGAAACAAAGTGCCTTTGTCAGCGAGTTCGAATTTGCCGGGATTGCCGCTTCTCTTTGCGCCTGTAAATGCTCCGGGGTCATAACCGAATAATTCGCTTTCAATTAAAGAATCGGGAAGCGCTCCGCAATTAATTGCTACGAAACTGTTGTTTTTTCTTTCGCTCGCGAAGTGAATCGATTGCGCCAGAACTTCTTTTCCTGTTCCGCTTTCGCCTGTTATTAATATTGTAGACGGGCTGTTTGATATCTTCTTTGCGTATTTGATAACCTCTTTCATTTTCGCGCTGTTTGCTACGACGTCGTTGAAAGTGAACCGCGCCTGTATGCCGGAATATTTATTGACGATATTAATCATCTTATGAAATTCTCTGAACATAAGCAGAAAGCCGAAAACATCGTTTTCTTTATTCTTAATCGGCAGAACCGTAAATACGTACTTTTCGCTTTGACCCGGAATAGAAAATTCTCCTTCCTCATCCGTGAAAGATTGTTCTTTCAGTACGGCGTTTTTCGCCGGCTGCCAGTTTTTGAATATGCTTTGAAACGGTCTGTTTATCAAATCCATTCTTCTGATATTTAATGAACGGCATGCCATATCATTTACCCAATGAATGTCGTCGTTTAAGTCAATGGCAAATACACCGTAAGAAAGACTGTTCATCATAGCGAACGCGAATTGATTAGAATCGAAAAGTTCTTTCTGTGTATTCAGAAAATCAAGTTTATTTTCCACAGCGTTTACAGCCGAGACTACAAGTCCGAGAGTATGAGGATGCACGAGGCTGCTTGCGCCGGTAAGATTTATTGTTCCAATTATTTTTCCGTTTGCATCGTGTATAGGCGCGGCAGAGCATGTCCATTTATGATATGCGGAAATAAAATGTTCTTTTGCGGTAATCTGAACGGGTGAATCCTCGCTTAATGAAGTTCCCATGGCGTTCGTACCTATGCTTTGTTCGTCCATGTAAGCGCCTTTAAATATTGAAGTTTTTTCCGCTTCAGCCACGACGTTGTCGTCGCCGGTGACTTTAAGAATGCATCCTTCCTCGTCCGTCAATATTATAATAAAGCCGGAGCCTTTCAGAAAATCGTTAAGTTCGTCAAGATAAGCCGAGGCTATTTCGATAAGGTCATGATCTTTTTTAAGTTTCTTTTCAAGTTCGATGCCTGTCAGTATCTTTTTGGAAGTAATCCTTCCTTTTTCAATGCCGTATTCTTTGCTTCGTTTGTGGCTTCTCTCAATTATTTCTTTGTTGTTCTTTCTCATACATGAAATATCGTTTTATAAATAGAATACTATCAAAAAAAAGCAAGTAAAGCAACTGAAATTGTACTATTATCGGACACTTTTAATTTCGCATTGTAACGGGCAATATTCGGAAGAGGGTAAAACAAAATAAATGCAGAACTGTTTATCCGGTAACATGGGATGCTGTTACGGAAACGTTATTTCACATATTATGGATTTTAATTGAAAAATTATGTTAATACATTTGAGACTAATATAAACAAAGGAGAAACCATTTGGAAAAGAACACACTTGAAAATATAGAAGAAAAAATCCGTACTTACGATTCTCTCGGCGGCGAAAAGAAATCCGAACTGCTCGGTTTAATTTCAAAACTGAAAACTGAAATATCCGGATTGGCGGAATCGAAAGCCGAACACGCGGAAAGTATCGTCGGTTTCATGGAGCGCACAACTCACGAGGCTACAAGAAAGCAGAAAAACCCGAAACTTCTCGAATTATCCATTGACGGGCTGTCTGCATCGATAAAGGAATTTGAAATCTCACATCCTCAACTGGTTGAAGAGGTTAACAGTCTGGCAACAATGCTGGCTAATTTGGGAATTTAAAATTATAATCATGCCAAAACTCGAAATAAAAATAGCGCACAGCCTGTCTCAGCCGGAGGCATTATCGCGAATTAAAAATTTTCTGCCGGAGTTTAAAGCCCAGCACGCCGACCGCATCAGCGATATGGAAGAATCATGGAACGGCAATATAAATACGTTCAGTTTCAAAGTGTCAGGTTTCCATATAAACGGCACTCTGGATGTTGAAAATGATTATCTTCTGATAAATGGGAGCCTTCCTTTGTTAGCGTCAATGTTCAGCAGTACTATAGAATCCACAATCAGAGAAAAAGCGGAGATGTTATTAAGAAAAGAATAAATTCCTGTCATAAAAATTGCGGCTTCAAATACACTAAATTATATTAGCGTATTTTTCATAAATGCGGATACCGGTTATGTGTGCGGCGCTCAGGGTGTAATATATAAAATTGTGAACGGCGGAGCGGAAAAGTAATTATCCGAACGATAAAATTCCGGTCATAATATAAGTTTAATCCGGTTTATTATTTATTAAATATCATGAATATCTTCGCGACCGATATCTCTTCTAATTCTTCGCCGGCGAAATTTACAAATTATTAAATACTATCGAACTTTCTGCAAGTTCATTTCTTAGGAGTCTTTCAGCCAGCCGTCGATTTGTAATTATTCAAGACTGACTTTTATTCCGTTGTTGTCTATAATGAAGAACTCTCCGCGCTCAAAATATAAACCGTACATTTTTCCATTATCGGAATTAATCTGATGTTCGATGTCAATTGCTATTGCTTTCCACTCATACAAATATTTCATTTTATCGAGTATGGTATGCCCCATTATCATTTTTGAAGCGTTAAAAGATTTCAATGTCTGTTCAACTTCTTCCTGTGTTTCCTTTTCGTTTACAACGTCCCTGTACCACAGCGGTCCCCGGCTGCCGATGAATATATCTTTCGACGCTTCGCCTGCCGGGAAAACCTTATCGATACACATCCTTATGTTGTCGTTGATTTCGGATATAGTATATTTATCTTTCGGAAAGTCTTTTGAAATCCCTCCGTGCACGAAGATAAAGTCTCCGATTTTTTCAATACCGTTTTTACTTCTAAGCCATTTACCGAGTTCAGTATCAGGCGCGTACCATTTATTATACTCCAGATTCAGTGCTTTCGCATCTTCAATATATTTATTCCTGACGTATTTATAGTTTCCTCTCAGATTCATCATCTCGTGATTCCCGAGAATGAAATGCACTTTGCCTCCCCGGCGTTCCGCTTCGTTCTCGAGTTTATAAATTAACCACAGGCATTCCGTAACATTTACAGCCCTGTCAAAGAGATCTCCGTTCAAAACAAGATGTCCGCTGCCGAAAGTCCATTGAAAATTTTTGTTTATAACTCCCGCCGCATTCAATATCATTTCGAAGCCTTTGAAATTTCCTTCAATGTCCGAAATTATAAACATTTTGCCGGGCATTTCATACTCGTCTTTTTCAATATTTATTGAATCCTTAAGTTGGAAAGAAAACCGATGTTTCGTTTCGTCGATATTACAGGTCATGGTATCGGTCTTTTTTATTTCTTTCTTAGTGATTTTGTAATCAGCGCTGCCCGGGATTATTGAATAACTTATAATACTGCCATTATCATAAATAATAATTGGTCCGTCGCTTCCCAGAGACGAAGAATCCTTATCGGTTTGTTCTCCGCGGTTCTTCTCATACACCGGAGAATAAAATATATTTATTTCAGCGCCTGAAACAAATTGAGAGTTTGCTGTTACAATAAAAAAAGCAACTGCTAATACAATTATATAAATCGGAGTTCTGAGGATTTTCATAAAACTTTATTTGTCAAATATACTTATTGTACGTTTATATATCTATTTCATTGCACTTTTTAATGAAATTAAATGCCTGCAGATTGGTGAAATTGAAAATTAATACCGACGGCACCTACGAATATCTTGCAACAAAATAAAGTTTCATTGAGAATATAATTAAAAGGCGAAACCGGGTTTCGCCTTTTTTATTGCATCAAAATTATGTGCCGGTTAAATCATAATAACGGAATTTGATATTAATTATCTTCCCGAAAGAGATTTCGGAATTCTGCCCGTCTTAATGCTTTCCGAGCGAAGTTTTCTGCCGACAATTCTTTCAACCATTTTTCCGATTTCAAGAATTTTATCGATATCGAGATTCGTTTCAATTCCCATTTCGTCCATCATCACAACCATATCTTCTGTCGATACGAGTCCGACAATGCTTGAATCCTTGTAATAATAATCGCCTGTTCCGCTTACGGGTACACCGCTGACGAAATTCGCAGGCTGTCCGCCAAGACCGCCCATTGTGGATTCGAAGTTCGTCATTCCCGCCTGAAGCGCAGCAAGAACATTTGCCAGACCCCATCCGCGGGTTGTGTGAAGGTGAACAATGTGTTTTTGCGGGTTTGTAAATTCGTCCATTACCATGGAAAAATATTTGTAAACTCTGTCGGGCGATGCGGAGCCGTCGTGGTCTGCATGTTCCACGTCATTCACACCGATGTCGAACCATCGCTTTGCGAACTCGATTGCTTTTTTCATTTCAGTCGGTCCTTCAATCGGGCATCCCCAAATTGTACTTACAGTTCCGTTTACTTTTAATCCCGCGTCGCGCGCCTGTTTAATATACTTCTCCGACATCTTCCAGTAATCGTCAAGTGAAAGTCCCGAATTCTTTCTGTGATGTGATTCGCTCGTTGAGACCATCAGCAGAATTCTATCGGGTCCGAATCCATTTTTCCTGTTCTCGATTGCTCTTTCGATTGCCTTTTCGCGGATTGTTACGCACGTTAATGAAACATTATCAAGGAGGTGAGCAACTTTCTTGCTATTCCTTATGCGTTTCATGAGTTCATCGGCATCTTTGAACTGCGGCATTCCGGCAGGATTGCCGAGATTAGTAACTTCAATATGCTTGAATCCAGCCAGTATCAACTGTTCTGCGAGCCACAGTTTTGCCTCGAGAGGAATGTAAATTTCTTCATGTTGAAATCCGTCTCTTACAGTGATGTCGCCGATTACTACTTTTTTGGGATAGTTCATTTTTATAAAATTAATTTTGAATATGGAAACCGTTGAAACGGTTTAATCTTATATGTTTAAATAAATCTTGATTCCCGCTTAGAGCATGCGGAAATGACAAGCGTGTAAATCTAAAATATTATTTCAGGAATATCGCCCTCTACTATCAATGTGCCTTCGGTTGCTTTCTGAATTTGTTCTACCGAAACACCGGGCGCTCTTTCGATTAATTTAAATCCTTTGCCGACAACATCGAGTACGGCAAGATCGGAAACTATTCTCTTTACGCAATTTACTCCGGTCAAGGGCAGCGTGCATTCTTTAAGAAGTTTCGATTGCCCTTCCTTGTTCGTATGCTGCATTGCAACGATAATATTCTTTGCCGAAGCAACAAGATCCATTGCTCCGCCCATTCCTTTAATCAGTTTGCCCGGCACTTTCCAACTGGCGATATCGCCTTTCTCCGAAACTTCAAATGCGCCGAGAATCGTAACGTCAACGTGTCCGCCTCTTATCATTGCAAAACTTGTCGCCGAATCGAAAAACGATGCGCCGGGCAGATATGTTATTGTCTGCTTTCCCGCATTAATAAGGTCGGCATCGACTGTTTCCATTGTCGGGAACGGTCCCATTCCCAGCATTCCGTTTTCCGACTGCAGTGTTACGATAATGCCTTTTGGAATATAGTTCGCTACTAAAGTAGGAATGCCAATTCCGAGGTTAACGTAATTGCCGTCTTTAATTTCGCGCGCAATTCTCGCTGCGATTTGATTTTTGTCTAATGCCATTTTATTGTTTTGATAAGGTTAATTGCTCAATTCGTTTTTCGTAATCTACGCCCTGAAATATTCTCTGTACGAATATTCCGGAAGTGTGTATGAAATTGGGATCGAGTTCGCCGACAGGAACAAGTTCTTCGACTTCGGCAATTGTAATCCTTCCCGCCATAGCCATCATGCTATTGAAATTATTCGCCGTATATTTGTATATTAGGTTTCCAGCCGTATCTCCTTTCCATGCTTTTACTACTGCAAAGTCAGCCGTCAGCGCATGTTCCAGCAAATGCATTTGTCCGTTGAATTCACGCGATTCTTTTCCGATGCCGACTTCCGTACCGTATCCGGCAGGGACGTAAAAAGCGGGGATGCCCGCGCCGCCGGCTCTTATTTTTTCAGCAAGAGAACCCTGAGGAAGAAGTTCAACTTCAAGTTCGCCGCTCAGCATCTGCCTCTCGAATTCCGCATTCTCGCCAACGTAAGATGAAACCATTTTTTTTATCTGATGATTTTTCAGCATCAAGCCCAATCCGAAATCATCAACTCCGCAATTATTCGAAATGCATATCAGCCCTTTTATATTGGTCTTCGACAATTCCATAATCGTGTTTTCGGGAATACCGCATAATCCAAATCCGCCGAACATAACGGTCATATTATCGCGAATTCCCTCTATTGCCTCTTTTGCGTTTTTTACGGTTTTATCCATTTTTTATTATTTTGTAATATCATAATCCAGAAATACTGCTATATCTATGGATAACATAAATTTACGTATAAGAAGTTCAATAAAGAAAAACCCGGTATATTCATAATATACCGGGTCTTTATAATATAAAATAAAATTTTTCTTTGTTACTTCAGAAGCACCATCTTCATTACTTTGTTGAACTCTTTAGTTTCCATTTTGTAGAAATATATTCCGCTCGAAAGTTTTGATGCGTCAAACGCCGCTTCGTATGTTCCCGGCTGCATATCCTGATTTACGAGTGTCGTTATTTCTTTTCCCGACATATCGTATACTTTTATCTTTACAAATGATGCTTTCGGAACATCGTATTTTATGTTTGTTGTCGGATTGAACGGATTCGGATAGTTCTGGAACAATTCATAGTTCTCGGGAATTCCTGTCGTGTATTCAATTCCGGTTATTACCGGGTCAATAGTACTGTAACCCGTGTTGTAAACGAGTGTTGTCATCGAGTCGGTTACAACCGTCGGAAACAGCATCGGAGAGTTCCTGAACTTCATTGTATCGGCTGCAAACGGAGTCGTTATATTGAATCTTATCTTTCCAAGTGTATATGTTCCTGTTGTGAACCTGTAGCAGGCGCCTGTGTAGAATGTAAGAATGTTAAGACCTATTGCCGCTCCAGATGCTACTGATGTTGTAGTCATATTCGAATATCCGTTTGCTCCGCTGATGTTCGGATTAGCGTTTATTGCAGGATTATCTATATGTACCGTAAGGCATCCTGCTGGATTTTCCGCGAAGTTGACTCTTATGTTACAGGCTCCGACTCTCCATGTCTGCCCTGCGGGTACTGTTGCTATCACGTCGTATGACAGAATTCCGGCTGATATGTTCTTGTTTGCAAGAGAAAATGTGACTTTTACCTGTGATGATGCTAAGTTTACCCAGACTGTGAGTAAGATTGCAAGTATAAAAATTTTTTTCATGA
>JAQTLX010000032.1 GCA_028714695.1 Ignavibacteria bacterium
TGTTGTCGGACTTGCAAGATAAATCATTACAGTGTCCTGTACCTGCTGTGTACCGTCCCAGAATCCTTCAAGGTATACTTTCAGATTAAGTGTGAGATTCAATGCAAGTGTGGTAAAGTTCCACTTCACTGCCCATGCGCCTGTACCTGCAGCGTTTGCTGCGTTGACTCTCCAGTAATACTTGGTATTCTGTGAAAGTTTTCCAGCCGGAACGGTATTCGATGTTCCGGTCACTCCTGTTGTATCCCACTGTGACGTCGCAAATAACGAGTCAGACGATACCTGAACACGATAACTGGCTGCGTACGGAACTGCTCCCCATGTTAGCGCGGGTGTCATTGATATCCCTGTTGAACCGTTTGCAGGGGATGAAAGAACCGGTGTTACCGGGATTGCCACTATTGTAGTAAAGTTCCAAACTGAACTGAATGAACTCCAGCCTGTCTGGTTCTTTGCTTTAACCCTCCAAAAATATCGTGTAATATTATTTAGACCGTTAATGGTTTTTGTCGTATCTGTAAGCGTTGTATCAATTGATGAAGTGGCAAAAGAACTGTCCGTTGAATATTCAAACCAATATTTGCTTACAGTAAGCGGAGAATCTTTTTCAACGTCTTTAACATTTACATTCTTCTCTTCAACCTTCTTAGTTTTCTCAACGTCTTTGCCGTTTATATTCTTTTCATCTGACTGCTGTATTTTTTTCTTAACGACCGTGTTATTTATCTTCTTGTCTAATGTTTCTATTGCTTTACTCCAGTTAAAAGTAATGTTTACGGGCAATCCGGTAGAATTATTTGCGGGAGCCAGTAATGTTACCGCATTAGGAGCATTAGGAGCAGTAGTAAAGTGGAAGATAGTGCTAAACGCGCCCCAGCCCACTTGATTCTTTGCTTTTACTCTCCAGTAATAAGTTGTGCTTGTGTTTAATCCGGTAATAGACTTTGTTGTATCCGATAAAGTTGAGTCGATAATTGATGTAGCAAAACTTCCATCGGTCGAATATTGCAGCCAGTATCCCGAAACCGCCTTTGGTCCATCTGTTAAATCGACTGCTTTGTTCCAGACCAAAGAAAGATTTACAGGTAAATCGACTGAATTATTGGATGGTGAAACTAATGTAACCTGACTTGCAGTTCCCATTGTTTTAAATGTATTCACGGATGAAAACGAACCCCAGCCCAGGAAGTTACCGGCTCTAACTTTCCAGTAATAATTGGTAAGCGGCGTCAGATTAGTTAATGCTTTCAATGAATCTGTCACCGTGGAATCGTTCAGAATAATGTTCGTAAATCCGGCATCGGCTGCAAGTACAACATTATAATTATATGCGTACAGAACTTTATTATAAACGAGACTCAGATTCAACGGAGAACCTGTTGTTCCATTTAACGGGTTCACCAGATTAGGTGTTGAAGGTATAGAAATATTTTGTATTGCAAAATTGTCAAAATCAATATAGTAGTCTCCCGAACCCCATATTCCGAGAATCTTTATATTGATATTACTGCCGTTATAAGCTGTCAACGGTAGTTTTTTATTTACAAAATTTACGGAAGTTATATGGTTTCCACTGTTTATTGCACCAACAGTTGAATAGCTGGATCCGCCGTCAGTTGATACCTGAATTTTTATTGTATCATTTGGTCCAAGAACTGTGGCTGTTGCCGGATAACCGGAATAATTTACTATTCTGTAATCAAAACTGAGATCAGTCTGATTGGTTACATATCCCATTCTTGGCGTTACAGCGTTACATGTCGTCGCGGAACTGTAAAGATTATAATACATCCCATTACTCGAATTTGTTCCGTGAGATGCCGATACGTACATTGTTCCTGTCCATCCCGCAGGCAGTGTCAGTCCTGAATTGAAATCCTGTGTATAAGGTATTCCATAGAATGTAGCCGCGTTTGCGGTTACGCCGGTTGAATACATTGAGCCGTCATACGAGAATAATTTATAGTAGTACGTTGTTGCCGGTGTCAGTCCTGAATGGCTCTGCGGAGAAGCAGTACCGTTATACAGCAGAGTTCCGCCGGCAAAAGCGGTACCTACTGAAGGAGGCGTTCCGCTTGGCGCCGTGAATGTTCCGGTTGTATTCCAGACAATCACAACATTATTTGAATTGACATTCGGTGTAAATGCAAGATTAATCAAAGATCCGCTGATAGTTGCGGTCGAAACTCCCGTAGGATCTAATACTGCGGGCGGCACATAGGTATATTCATCCGCACCGATATCAGGAGTTGTCGTACTTCTTGTCGTACCGTCAAAATCAGTTAAAACTGATGCTATGTAAGTTCCCGCATTATTGACAGGAGAAATCTGCGATGTAACAATATGCAAATCCGTGTTGCTTGTAAATTTCGCATCACCCGTTACACTGTTTCCATCTTTGCCTGTGGCAGCAGCCCATGCGGAAAGAGTAGTAATATCTGCACCCAAATATCCAAGAATTCCCTGGGTTCCGTTTACATAATAATCGTTGTAATTAATTTGTGTAAATGATGAAGCCGGTGCAGCCGAGTATATCGCATAATTCTTTGCTCCGGAATTAGTTATGTTATTCATTGAATTCTGGAATACATTATTCCTTAAGTCAATGTTGGTATTTGTTGTTGTATAGAATAATACTGCTGTCGAAAGAGTAACGGCACTGTATGTAAGATTACCGTTCATGTAAACTGAATTGTAATATATATTCAGTCCGCCGTTCGTTCCGTCGAAATACATACCGACCGGTGATGAACCACTGAATCCGGTATAGCCGTCACCGCCGATTGCTGCTATCATATTATTATATATCGATAAGTTACAGGCTGTGCTTCCTGTGTTAACATACATGCCCCTTGCACCGTATCCGCTTGTTCCCGTATATTTTATATTGTATATCCAGTTGTTGTTTATGTTTGACGAAACAACGCCCGTTGAAATAGTTAGACCTGCCGGTGTAGTGTTTGTAACTTTAATGTTATAAATCGTATTTCCTGAAATATTTGAGCCAGTGGTATTTGATACCATAATACCGTCATGTCCTAATGACACTGAAGTATCCGCAGCGCCGACAGAATTCGAAGTGATATTGAGATTATCATTCAAGCCTGTTGAATTTGCAAATACATAAATACCGACATAAGCTTTGCTGACGCTGTTATTTGTAATTGTTAAACTATCGTTATCGTCGCCGGCCGTACCGATTGATGTTCCCCCGGCTATTATTCCGTAAATACCTGTCGTTATTGCACCGCCGACAATATTGGAGTTTTTGATTGTGTTCTTTCTTGCCCCGAGACCCGTACCGAGACTCGCAATCCAGACCACAGAACCCGCTGTCGAAGTATTGGATATCGTGAGATCTTTTGTAGTACCTGCCAAGGCATTTGAACCGTCTATGGTAATATAATCAGCTCCGTTGATTTTAAATATCGAAGTGGCTGATGAACCCGAAATCGACGAAGTTACACTTGCATTCGGTTTTATGGTTACTGTATTTGAAGCGCTCGCTCCTGAGAATTCGTTGATTACAATCGGGAATGTTTCACCGGTTGTATATGAAGCATCATTCAGTAAGAATCTGGTAGCACCGCTTACACCGCGCAAATTCAAATCCGTAATTGCAGCCGTTATAGTCGCATAAATTCCATTAACGCCATTCGGATATGAAAAATTCGGTTCATCGGATTTCTTCACATACAGATTGCCGGCATATACTTTACCGTTTTCCATCGGAATCCAAGTAATTTCTTCCGTTTCAATTTTTTTAGTACCGGTCATTTTTGTCTGACCGTTATTTTGTTTGTTTCCTTCCTCGTATACCGGAACTTCCTTCGTTACTTTCTTTGTGATTTTTTCAAAAGTAATATTTTTTCCCGTTACTTTATTAAATAATGTTAATCCTACTGTATAATCTCCCGAAAGAGCAGGCTGTGTAACAAAATATTTGTTGGGAACTGCCGGAGGTGTTGATGCTGCCGGAGGATTTGGTGTATATCCGGAACCGCCCGTCGGATTTGAGCCGACATTTAAACTCGGAGCATTATCCTGCGCAGCAACGAAATATGATACTGTATCGCCGACTGCAACTCCGGAGCCAAAGGTAAATGAATACTGGTTGCTGCCCAATGAAGTTGCTGTTACACCCGAATAAGCGCCGGAATTTATTTTCCAGTAAAGGACAGGTAAACCTATACCTGATGTCGGTACTCCGCTGGCATCCGTAATCGTTGCGGTCAAAGTTCTCGCTGTAAGTGTTCCTGTATTCAATAAAGGAGTATAAACTATAACAGGCGGATTTAAATCGATAGGAATACCTGCATATTCATCGGCGCCAATGTCAGGCGCGCTTGCCGGATATGAAGGATTATTCGGATATCCTGAATTCGGATATCTCGGATTACCGTCAAAATCGTCGGTTATAGAAGGAACGGTTACCGTTGCACCGCCGCTTTCAATCTGGCTCGCAGTAGTCCCGTTTATATGCAGATAATTAGCGTCAGAACTTACCGTACTTAAGAAATTCGGATTTTCACTGATCGAAAAATTATCCCTTGGAGTAACTGCATTTTTATATAATAAAATTGTTTGATAAGAATTTGTACCGTCAAACATTATCAAATTATTTGCACCCGGTGTGCCGGCATAAAAATCATTATTGTTAGAAGTTGATGCATAAGTTGTCAATGTTGTTGTTGTTCTTCTGTATGCTGTTGTAAAACCTGTCGCTCCGGCGGGTGTTGAGAGATTCACTAAAATATTATTCCTCATATCTAACGTAGGAGAACTGGATGCATAAACGCATGAACTGCCGAATATTGCTCCCGTACTCGCTGCATTCAGGTATACCGTATTATAATAAAGATTATCATAAGTACCTGCTGAAGCATAAATACCCGCTAATGTAATTGCATTGCCTGAAGCAGGCGTTCTTAAATCGCCCACATAATTGTTGTAGAAGTTATTTGTCGTACCGCCTCCGAAGTATGCGCCGTATATTGTCGGTGATGTACTTGTGGAATTGGCTAAATCGTATATTTTATTCTTGTACATATTATTGGTCGTTCCGGAAGAAACATAAAGACCGTAAATAGTACCGCCCGTCGCTCCTGTGTTGTTAAATGTATAAACTTTGTTATTATAAATCGAATTCGTAGTTCCCGCAGTCACATAAATCCCGTATAATGAACCGGCAACCGATGACAGATTATAAACTGTATTGCCGCTTATATCATCCGTTGCACCGTATCCCATTGAAATACCATAAGCTGAACCCGCTCCGGTTAACGATAAATTATAGATCTGATTATTTTGCATCGTTTTATTGCCTGTTGCAGAACCAATTCTTATTCCGTAAATAACGGCAGTTCCTGTACTGCTAAAATTCCGAAATATGTTCCCGTTATAGTTTTCAATTACGGCAGATGACGGACTGTAAATACCGGCAATTGTGGAAGTATTAGTCGTAGCAGTATTGCTGATACTGTCTATCGTATTACTCTGTGCAGTGCTGCTCGTAAAAGGTGTCGATAGGTATATTGCGTAAATTGGACCAATACCGGTTTTGTTTAGTGTCTTTATTGTATTATTGCTTGCATTTAATACTCCGGGTGAACCGCAGTAAAGTCCGTAAATTGTTCCTGTTCCCGGTGTGCTGATGCCCGAGATATTGTTATAATTTATATTCAGCGTTGCAGCAGTTGATCCGTTGTTAATCGCATAAAACGAACCTGAAGTTGCTGTTGTATAACTTCCTGTAATCGTATTGTAACTTATGTTAATGGTATTTGAAGCAGCAGTCGAACCGATGCTGTTATCAATCGCATAAATACTCGAAGTAGTAGCGCCGCCCTTTAAAGTAACATTATTATAAGTAATTGTTGCATTAGCGCTTGTTCCGGACTGTGCGTAAATACCTCTTAAAGTTGTCGCGTGATTTACGCCTGAGCCGTTATTATTATTGACCGTATTATATGAAATGTTTATCCCCCATTGATTATTGGCTCTAACACCTGCTGCGGGGTTAGTTGATGCGCCGCCGCCGAAATTCAAAATGGAATTTCCCGTGCCCGGCGAAGAACCTCCGATATCATTTCCGAAATCAGCCAGTGTGAATGGTGTCACATCTGCATATCCGTATAATACTATACCGTAATTGCAGTTCTGTGTAGTATTTGAATAAAATTTATTGAAAGAATTTGAGCCGGTTGAAGCAGTTATTACCAGAGCCGTTGTTGCCGCTGTAGGCAGCGAGTTAACAACGAGTATACAAACCGATCCTTCAACCATAGGAGCCGTTCCTGATGCATTGTTTATTCTGTTCAGGGTTATAGTGCAGTTTTTAATAGTATTATACTGCGAACCATCGGTAACACTGTTCTTAAATAATCCATATCCGTATTCCATCGTTCCGGGATTTGTCGTGTTCGTATCGATCAAATCTATTCCGTCTATGGTAACATAATCCGCCCCCTGCAAACTCCATATTCCGTCAGGAGTTGCGCTTCCGGGTGTGGATGTACCGGCATAGCCTGTTTTAATAAGCGGATTTGAACCGGAACCGGACTTCTGAAATACAATCTGATTTGAGGACGTACCGGTCGCAGTAATGTTTAGTCGTGCGGATGTGAATTCAATATATCCTGCGGATATATTAAATGTTACACCGCCCGATCCTACTCCCGATGTATTAAGAGCAGTCACCGCTGCAGAGATAGTGGCATAATCGCCCGGTATTGTCTTGGTTCCTGATAACTGTGCAGTCGCTGAGTTCAGACCTATTATGGTTATCATTAAAACAAAAAAAGTAGTGAATAATTTTTTCATACAATAAATTTTAACTTTTTAGCAAAAGATTAATTATTAATAAAATTAGTATTACTTTCATTATTTTTGTTTACACAAATAAAAACTTTCAATGATAATGGCGCAGATATCAGATTAATAAATTCCAGGCAACACTCTATAAATAGGTACTATTCGGTACTTACAAATTTATTTTAAAAATTAGTGTTTTAGGTAGTATTAGAGAAAGGGAAATACTTTCACAACCAATCACAACAAGCATTAAATTAATATATATTAACAATAAATTCAAACAAATTTTCTCTCCTTATTACTATAATGATTTTGTTTTGTATCGGCAGCATTATTGATTTAAAATAAATGAGTTTTTTTCTAACCTCGTGAAAAATATTATTTAAATGAATAATTTTTTCCGGGATACAATTGTAATTGTAAAATGATACTAATTTCGGGAGGCATAAAAAAAGGGCTGCTTTTAGGCAGCCCTTGATAATCTTTGGTTTGCGATAATTATTTTACCAATACCATCTTCATTACTTTGTTGAACTCTTTAGTTTCCATTTTGTAGAAATATATTCCGCTCGAAAGTTTTGATGCGTCAAACGCCGCTTCGTATGTTCCCGGCTGCATATCCTGATTTACGAGTGTCGTTATTTCTTTTCCCGACATATCGTATACTTTTATCTTTACAAATGATGCTTTCGGAACATCGTATTTTATGTTTGTTGTCGGATTGAACGGATTCGGATAGTTCTGGAACAATTCATAGTTCTCGGGAATTCCTGTCGTGTATTCAATTCCGGTTATTACCGGGTCAATAGTACTGTAACCCGTGTTGTAAACGAGTGTTGTCATCGAGTCGGTTACAACCGTCGGAAACAGCATCGGAGAGTTCCTGAACTTCATTGTATCGGCTGCAAACGGAGTCGTTATATTGAATCTTATCTTTCCAAGTGTATATGTTCCTGTTGTGAACCTGTAGCAGGCGCCTGTGTAGAATGTAAGAATGTTAAGACCTATTGCCGCTCCAGATGCTACTGATGTTGTAGTCATATTCGAATATCCGTTTGCTCCGCTGATGTTCGGATTAGCGTTTATTGCAGGATTATCTATATGTACCGTAAGGCATCCTGCTGGATTTTCCGCGAAGTTGACTCTTATGTTACAGGCTCCGACTCTCCATGTCTGCCCTGCGGGTACTGTTGCTATCACGTCGTATGACAGAATTCCGGCTGATATGTTCTTGTTTGCAAGAGAAAATGTGACTTTTACCTGTGCAGGCGATATACTTACCCAGACTGAGAGCAGGACAAGCAATATTAAAATTTTCTTCATGATTAGTATTTTTTATTTTTAATAATTTTAAACTTTGTAATATCTTCGTTATAAACCGGGATTGGCGTTAAGCCAACCCCGCATTATTATTATGTCTATTTCTTATTCTGCTTTTTCACATTGTCGCTGCCTGTAGTCTTCTTATTTCCTGTCGGGTTTTGCTTTACATTCTCTTTGTTTGTGTTTGTGTTTGTGTTTGTGTTTACGTTTTTAATTGCGTCATTTATGTCAATTTTCTGTTTTGCAGGAGGATTAAAGTTAGTATTAACTGTCGGTACCGCTATTGTTAATCCGTAGTTTGCCGATATTATGAATACGTCTGATGCGTTTACGTCGCCGTCGCCGTTGAAATCGCAACTTAAGTAACCCTGTGTTCCGAACTGCGGTACGAAGGCAACAATATCCAATCCGTCAACCGAGCCGTCCGTGTTTGCGTCACCGCCATAAAGCACCCATACGGAACCGGCCTGTTTCATATTGTTTCCGAATGCCTGCGAGGCAGCGGTTGTAAAATCATAGTTTACTGCTGTATTTGTTACGAATGCCTGCGTGAGTGCGCTCCATGTCTGCAGGTGGTTTCTATGCTGTATTACTATATAATAGCTTGCATTCGGCGCCTTATTGAATGCAACTGCCGATGTTCCGGTCGTTGAAAGAAATACTTTAGCCGAATCTACAAATGCATGAGGCATGGCTGCGCCTGCAAGATATACCGTCACCGTATCCTGAACCTGTGATGTTCCGTCCCAGAATCCTTCAAGATAGACTTTAAGGTTAAGAGAAAGGTTTTGAATCGTCATGAAGTTCCAGACAGTTGACCATGCGCTTGTTCCGCCCGCGTTCGCAGCGTTCACTCTCCAGTAGTATTTTGTAAGTCCTGTGAGTTTACCTGCAGGAATAGTTAATGTAAGTGCTGCTACTCCCGAAGTATCGTATTGTGTAGTTGCAAAATTACTGTCAGTAGATACCTGTAATCTGAATGATGCAGCGCCCGAAACCATATTCCAGGTTATTAAAGGCATAAGTGACACTCCGGCTGCATTATTTACCGGTGCTAACAGTACCGGTGCAACAGGTGCTGCAATTATAGTTGTTAAGTTCCAAACACTGCTGAAACTACCCCAGCCTATCTGATTCTTCGCTTTTACTCTCCACCAGTATTTTGTTTGGTTACTTAGTCCTGTAATTGATTTTGTCGTATCGGTTAATGTTGTATCTCTCAAAGTTATAGTGTTAAACAGCGAATCTGAAGAAAGTTCAAACCAGTAATTCGATACCGTCATCGAATTATCCGTCAAATCAAAAGCCCTGTACCATCTAAATGCAAGGTTCACAGGCAGACCGGTTGAGTTGTTAGACGGCGAATTCAATACAACCTGTGATGCCGCGCCGATTGTTTTGAAACTAAACGCGCTGCTGAAAGGACTCCAGCCTGATATGCTTTTTGCACGGACTTTCCAGTAATAGTTTGTTAAACTGGTCAACCCTGAAACTGACTTTACCGAATCTGTCAATGTTGAATCATTAATTATAATTGTTGAAAAATCCGGATCCGTTGAAATCATAAAATTGTAGCCTGTTGCATACCGCTGTTTATTCCAAATTAAATTCAGACTTAGAGCATTGCCTGCAGAATTATTTGCCGGATACAATAATATAGGTATTCCCGGTATTGGAACTATAGTTGTAAAACTCCATACTGAACTGTACCCGCTCCAACCCGTCTGATTTTTTGATTTTACTCGCCAGAAATATCTTGTGATATTGTTGAGATCGGTCAAAGTTTTAGTCGTGTCCGTTAATGTCGAATCAATTATCGATGTTGTAAAAGTACTGTCGGTTGAATATTCAAACCAATACCTGCTTATTGTCAAAGGGGAGACTTTCAACCCGCTAATTTTATTTGATTTATTGATTAATGTTTCTGCTCCCTTTGTCCAATTGAAAGTAACCGTCAATGGTAATCCCGTGATATTATTTAATGGTGAAACGAGTGCAACAATATTTGGTATATTAGGCACCGTCGTTACACTCCAGATAAGACTAAATTCACCCCACCCAATTTGATTCTTTGCTTTCACTCTCCAATAATATTTCGTGTTTGTGTTCAAACCTGATATAGTTTTTGTGGTATCAGTAAGTGTTGTATCAATAACAGATGTAGTGAACATAGAATCAGCAGAGTATTCAAACCAATACAACATATTTGTTTGTATGTTTTTGTTCTTAGTAATATCATAAGATTTAAACCATTTAAATGATATCGTTGAAGGTAAATCAATCATCCCATTCAAAGGAGAGTTCAATGTGACACGGGCTGCTGTACCACTGGTCTTAAAATTAAACACATTAGAAAATCGAGTCCATACCGCTGATGTGCTTTTTCCGCGCACTTTCCAATAATAATATGTGAGAGGCATCAAATTTGAGGCAGTATATATCGAATCGGTTAATGTAGAATCATTATAAACGATATTTGTAAAATTCGAATCCGTAGCAAGAATTATGTGATAACCAAGTAATGACTGCGACTTAGACCATACAAGGTTTACATTTGCAGGAATACCGGTTGAATTATTCTGCGGACTTAACAAAGCCGATATTGTTAATGGTATTCCCCCGAATTCATCCGCTCCCATATCGGGTGCATATGCTGGATACATTGGATTATTAGGATAACCATTATTTGGATATCGGGCATTTCCATCATAGTCATCAATAATTGAGGGTGAGGATATAATTGTTCCGCCGCTTTCAATTTGCGAAATCTTTGCAGGATTAATATGAAGATAAAGTGAATCCTGCCCGTTGACACTCAAAAAATCAGGCAATTCGGTAATTGATGAGGCATCTCTCGGAGCAACTAATGATTTGAATGACTGGAGAGTGGAATATGTCACTGAACAGTCATAATACAACGGATTATTTGTACCAGACACACCGGTAAAAAATAAATTATTATTAGATGCGGCGGAATAATTTGTAAAATTATTGTTGTTGCGCATAAATGCTGTACTATATCCCGCACCTTTAGATGTCGAAAGGTTCACAAATATATTGTTTTGTAAATTCAAACTCGACACTGTTGAAGTAGTATAAATTGAAGAACTTGAAAAGTTCGTACCTGAACTTGTGGTATTTAAAAAAACCGTATTGTGCTGAATATTTATATTCGAACCAGAAGATAAATATATACCTGCTGCCGCTAGATACGGCGCCGAAGTCGGACTTGCAATAGGAGCTTTTATATCTCCGACAAAGTTATTGAAGATGTTAAAAGGTGCGCTGTTAAGTGTATATACTCCATAACTTGCGCCGGTAGTGCCATTAGATACAATATTGTAAACCTTATTTTTGTAAAAATTCTGCCCCTGAGATCCCGCTCCTAAATAAAATCCATATACCAATGCCGATTTTCCATTGCTGGCAACATTACAAACCGTATTATTATATGTATTAATCGGGTAATTTGGAGAAGCATTAGTGTTTAGCATACCATATGCGTACGTAAGCCCGCTGTCTAATATATTTGCTACTGTATTATTGTAAACACTCGATCCTGAAGTCGTAGAACCATCTCCCAGATTTGTCAAATATATGCCGTAAAAAGTATTCGATGATTTGTAGTTAATATTGGATAGGATATTATTATATACAGATTTTTTGGGATAAGGCGACGCTGAACCGTCTAAAGTGTATATCCCGTAAAATGAACCCGTTCCATTTATATTTGCATTTATATTCGAGAAATTATTGCCTGAAATGATTTGTGAACTCGTTCCGAGCGATGAAGCAAATGAGTAATAACAATACATATTTCCGGCAGTGTTATTTCGTGTATAACCATTTACAATGCTATTATTGCTTACTGTCAATGATACCTGTGAATTCGAACTGTTGTTTATTAAATATTCCGTACCCGTGTGGTTTAAATTTAACCCTGTCCAGGTATTACCATTATAAGAATTATTTAAGCAGGGCTTTGAATTATAAATAAACTGTATCGTGCCGCTGTTTGCGTATGAGCCGAAATTGAAATTCGAAAAATTATTTGAATTCATGTTTAAATTTGTTGTAATCGTTGCCCCCCCATTATATACACCATAAAGAGTCCCGGTATACGCCGCCGAATTTGTAAAAGCGAAACTCAAATTATTATTGTTCATATTAATCGACGAAGTGACTGAGGCATTATTATAGATTAAATATACATTCCCGGATACCGATTTTGTCGAATTCCCGGTAAATGAATTATTCGAAATATTAAGATATGACGAAGCAGCCCCATTGTTAAAAATACCATACCATAAACCTGTTGTATTCATATCGTTTGAACAATTCGTTATAACATTATTATTGATACTTATTGTATTCTCTGCCGGTGTAGAACCTATTCCGTTTTCTATAACACTTACCTGTGATGTAGTCACTGATGAATTCAATGTAAGCGTATTATTATTAATAGTCACATTTGCGCTAGTACCCGATTGTGCATATATTCCTCTTAAGGTCGTAGCATGATTCGAACCCGATCCGTTATTATTATTAATCGTGTTATTGGAAATATTCAATCCCCATTGCTGTATAGCGCGGATACCGGCAGACGGATTATCAGATGCGCCTCCGCCAAAATTTAAAATGTTATTACCTGTCGATTGCAAACTACCGCCGATATCATTTCCTGTGTCGCCTAATGTGAACGGCAGCACATCCGCATAACCGCTTAATACAATCCCGTAGTTCGCATTCTGTATAGTATTAGCATAGAATTTATTATAAGAATTAGAACCCAGAGAAATTGTTGGTACTAAAGCCGTCGTAGACGATGTCGGGGTAGAATTGATTACTAATATGCCGACAGAACCGTCAACCATCGGCGAGACTCCCGCTGCATTGTTTACTTTGTTCAAAGTAATTACACAATTCGTTATTAAATTATTTTGACATCCGTCGACGACACTATTCTTAAACAAACCGTATCCAAATTCCATCGTTCCAGGGTTCGATGTGTTGGGATCGTTTAAATCTATGCCGTTTATCGTAACATAATCACTTCCCTGCAGAGCCCAAATTCCGTCAGGCGCAGCGCTGCTTGGTGTAGCCGTGCCGACATAAGAAGTAATTAACGGGTTTGCACCGAATCCGCTTTTCTGGAAAACAATCGGATTGGCAGATGTTCCTGTAGCAGTTAATATCAGCATAGATGTGAGTGTTTCCGTATAATTTGCCGCAATATTAAATGTCACTCCTCCCGAACCAACTCCCTGTGAATTTAAATCGGTAAGTGCTGATGAAATTGAACTATAACTTCCGGGAATTGTCTTTGTCCCGATCAATTGTGCAAAGGATATGTGCAATGGAACTACCGCAAGGAAAAACAATACTAATGACACAATATGAATTTTCTTCATTTTAAATGTTAAAATTTTTAGTTTCATTTCGTTTAATATTAAAATTAACTGATGAAATGTGTTTATGCTCTTATTAAAGATATATCCATTATATAATCTATGGGAGAATTTTAAAATTTGCATTATATATAATACCAAAAACAACAAACCGCAAAGGTTAGATATGACGAATTTTAAATTCTTCCAATTCACATCTAACCGATGCAGTATTTCATCATCAGTATTATTTTAGATATATCATCTTTTTAATATCATAATATTTTCCGGCTTCAATTTTATAGAAATATACGCCGCTCGACAAATTCGATGCGTTATAATTTATTTCGTAATAACCGGGTAGTAATTTGTTATTCAATAATGTCTCTACTTCTTTTCCGAGCATATCGTAAATTTTTATTTTGACCTGTTCTGCATTCGAAATAGAGAATTTAATTTTCGTAATGGGATTAAATGGGTTCGGATAATTTTGAAGTAATTCATATTTATACGGCAGCACACCTGTATTTATATTAATTTCGTTTGGTTCCGGAATAAAATTCCATATAGAAGACCATGGGCCTGAGCCTGAAGTATTCGATGAATTTACCCTCCAATAATATTTTGTCATATTGGTTAATATTCCTGAAGGCACCCTTATACTGTCAATCGTTATTACTGATGAATCAAGTTTAACGTTTGATGGATTTACAAATAATGAATCCGTGGAAATCTGGACCCTATATGAATTTGAACCCGTCACAATATTCCATAATAGCGTTGGAGTCAAAGTCAAAATATTTGAATTATTCGTTGGAGATATTAATATCGGTGCCGCCGGAGGGGCTGTTTCACTATGGCGCAATATGGCTCCTGCCATTCCTACAATTGTTCCGTTGTATAAATCGCTAAATGATATACCATAAATATCATTTACCGTTCCGCTGTTTTGACTTACCCAGTTTGTACCGCCGTTTGTAGTCTTATAAAGAATTCCACTTCCGCCTGCTGCCCATACTGTATTTTCGTTTATAATGTACAGACAATTTAAATTAGTCCCTGGACTAATGGTATCTATTCTCCAAGAATTACCACCGTTTGTTGTTTTTAGAACTGTTCCAAAACTTCCGACTACATAACCGGTATTCGAATTATAAAATGATACATCCAATAAATTGTTTGCCACACCTGCCGATAACATTGTCCAATTTACACCAGCATTTGTCGTTTTAAGTATTGTTCCAGAAGCGCCTGCTACATATCCCGTCTGATTATCAGCAAAATAAATCCCGTTCAATGCGTTTCCTGTTCCGCTTGTTTGATTTGCCCATGAACTGCCCCCGTTTGTAGTCGTAGCAATTACTCCGGATGAACAAGCCACCCAACCTGTTGCAGCAGATGTAAAGAAAATATCATTTATTATTAAACTTGAACCGCTCGCCTGTGTCAACCAATTATCACCGTTGTTTGTCGTTTTTAATATTACTCCTGATGCACCGGCTGCCCATCCAGTATTCATATTAATGAAAAACCCGGCTCTTAAATCTGTCGATATTCCGCTCACGATATTAGTCCAATTATTTCCGGCGTTTGTGGTTTTAAGAATATTTCCGGCGTTTCCGACCGTGATACCTGTATTGGTATTAAAAAAATTCACATACATAAGATTACTGGCGATACCTGTCCTTAAACTCGTCCAGTTATTTCCTCCATCTGTCGTTTTTTGCATCGTCCCATTTGCTCCTACAACAATGCCGGTATTCATATCACAGAAATGACAACCCCATAATGTACTTGCAGAATTGCTTGTTTGAGCAAACCAATTCGCTCCACCATCTGTCGTTTTGATTATTACTCCCGCATTCCCTACGCAAAAACAGGTCATGGAATCAATCATATAGGCATCGAAAAGAACCTGACTGGTTCCACTCGATTGATTTATCCAATTCAATCCGCCGTTCGTAGTCCTGAGGATAGTTCCACTATTACCGACTGCAATACAATTATTTGGATTGTAAAATGAAACTGATCGAAGCCACTTTGTAGATCCGCTTGCTAAATTTGTCCAAGTAGTTCCACCATCTATCGTCTTAATTATTGTACCTGACACTCCTGCCGCAATTCCCGTACTCGCATCAATAAACGAAAGCCCCTGAAGAAAATTCGTAGTACCGCTTGTCTGTGTGCTCCAGTTTACGCCTCCATTTGTTGTTCTAAGTACAACTCCATTCCAGCCTGAAACCGTTCCGTTATTTATGTCCGTAAATGACACTGCGCTTAATATATTGTTCGTACCGCTGGTTTGACTTAACCAATCTTGACCTCCGTTTGTAGTTCTAAATATCTTTCCTGAGTTCCCGACTGCCGTGCCTGTTGAAACATTTGTGAATGATACTCCAAACAATTCCAAAGTTGTACCGCTGTTCTGTATTACCCAATTCGCTCCGCCATTAGTCGTTTTTACTATAGTGCCATACGCTCCTACACCATAACCGGTACTCGGCGTTGGAAACACTACCCCGTTTAATGTGTTACCCTGTGGCAGCGGATTCTGCCATATCCATTGTGCATTCGAATTGCTGAAACTTATAATGATGGCGAGAAAAAAATAAATCGAAATTTTTGTTGGTTTTTTCATGTGATTCCTGCTAAAATAATTTTTGGGAGTATGATTATTTGTAATTAATCTGATTTATTCAGATCATTTGTTCTTGAATTTTATATATTGATCAATTGTCATTGATTTATTCCAGTAAAAGTAAAATAACTTAATAAGTGCATTCGTTAAATCCGAGTGTTCTACTACCATAGATAATAAATTAAATTTATCGGCGCCCTCATTTCTTAATGATAACATCACTGTACTATTATCGGAAATAAGCATTTTAAGCGGAAGTTCTTCACATATACGTACTTCTTCTCCGATTTCCGAAAAGTATCTTATCCATTTCTCGAAATTTTTAAAATGTGCTTCATCTGCCTCGTAAATTCCTTTCGATTTTATCCCTTTTTGAATTATTGCCTTCTGAGGTTCACTAAATCTTATTATATCGTCCATGCTTGCAAGACTTGTAGCATACGGTCGTTTACTAAATGTTAAAATGAAATCCTTCGATGTTTCTTCTAATTCTTGAAATTTCTTTATTTGGCTTTGTTTACTTGTAAGAATATTAATATAGTCCAGAGATTTTGGCGTTATTTTTCGGCTGTTGAATCTTTCCTGCAATCGTCTTGCAGTTTCAAGCATAATATTCTCCTTACTCTTTTGCTCCTCAATCAGATGCTTTATTGCGGATTCAGGATTATCCGCTTTGAATTTTTTCACTGTTCCGGGTACCGTTATACAAAAACCTTTTTCAATCAACTGATTTATTATGTCGTATATTCTTCCACGTGGTACACCGCTAAGTTTTGTCAAATCCAAAGCCGTAAGCAAATCATGCTTTAGCATCGCCGTATAAACTTTTGCTTCATATTCTGTCAGCCCAACCTCTAATAAGTCTTTGATACTATCGTCCATTAAGTTATTATATTATTGCAACTTTTAATTACAACAAAATTAAATATTATTTAAAATATTGTCAAGTGTTTTATGCAACTCTCTGTTGCAATTATTTTTTCGTGTTTCTTATATTGATGAGTTTGAAATACTCCTCCTATTTCTGAGTTTTACTTAGAATAATTATATATTGGAAAGATATTCTGGCTTAATGAATGGGTATATTTGTCAATATGAGGATTTTTATATGGAATCTAACTGGTAATCGATTAAAATACAAATGGCGTTTATTATATAAAAAAAATCCTCGCATAGAAACGAGGATTTTTTTAATATCTAGGATAAATAATTCCGAATTATTTTACCAATACCATCTTCATTACTTTGTTGAACTCTTTAGTTTCCATTTTGTAGAAATATATTCCGCTCGAAAGTTTTGATGCGTCAAACGCCGCTTCGTATGTTCCCGGCTGCATATCCTGA
>JAQTLX010000033.1 GCA_028714695.1 Ignavibacteria bacterium
ACGTCGTATGACAGAATTCCGGCTGATATGTTCTTGTTTGCAAGAGAAAATGTGACTTTTACCTGTGATGATGCTAAGTTTACCCAGACTGTGAGTAAGATTGCAAGTATAAAAATTTTTTTCATGATTAGTATTTTTTATTTTTAATAATTTAAAACTTTTTATAAACCGGGATTGGCGTTAAGCCAACCCCGTATTATTATAATCTATTTCTTATTCTGTTTTTTCACGTTGCCGCTGCCTGTAGTCTTCTTATTTACTGTCGGGCTTTGCTTTACATTCTCTTTGTTTGTGTTTGTATTTACGTTTTTAATTGCGTCATTTATGTCAATTTTCTGTTTTGCCGGAGGATTAAAGTTAGTATTAACTGTCGGTACCGCGATTGTTAATCCGTAGTTTGCCGTTATTATGAATACGTCCGATGCATTTACATCGCCGTCGCCGTTGAAATCGCAACTTAAGTAACCCTGTGTTCCGAACTGCGGTACGAAGGCAACAATATCCAATCCGTCAACCGAGCCGTCCATGTTTGCGTCACCGCCATAAAGCACCCATACGGAACCGGCCTGTTTCATATTGCTTCCGAATGCCTGCGCGGCTGCTGTTGTAAAGTCATAGTTGACTGCTGCATTTGTTACGAATGCCTGCGTGAGTGCGCTCCATGTCTGCAGGTGGTTCCTGTGCTGTATTACTATATAATAACTTGCGTTCGGCGCTTTACTAAATGTTACTGCCGATGTTCCGGTCGTTGAAAGAAATACTTTAGCCGAATCAACAAATGCATGAGGTGTGGTTGCGCCTGCAAGATATACGGTCACTGTATCCCGAACCTGCGATGTTCCGTCCCAGAATCCTTCGAGATATACTTTAAGGTTAAGAGAAAGGTTTTGAACTGTTCTAAAGTTAAAGACAGTTGACCATGCGCTTGTTCCGCCCGCGTTTGTCGCGTTGACTCTCCAGTAATATTTTGTAAGTCCCGTGAGTTTACCTGCAGGTATCGAATTAGATGCTCCCGATACACCTGTTGTATCCCACAGTATGGCTGTGAACAAGGAATCTGTAGACACCTGTATTCTGTACGATGCCGCGCCTGATGCATTGTTCCATGCCAATGCAGGAGTTAAGGTTACGTCTATAGAATTATTTGCAGGAGATAAAAGTAAAGGAACCGACGGTACCGAAAATACAGTTGTTAAGTTCCATACACTGCTGAAACCACCCCAGCCAATCTGATTCTTTGCTTTTACTCTCCACCAATATTTTGTTTGAGTACTTAGTCCTGTAATTGATTTTGTCGTATCGGTTAATGTTGTATCTCTCAAAGTTATAGTGTTAAACAGCGAATCTGAAGAAAGTTCAAACCAGTAATTCGATACCGTCATCGAATTATCAGTCAAATCAAAAGCCTTAAACCATTTGAATGCCAAGTTTACAGGCAGACCGGTTGAGTTGTTAGACGGCGAATTCAATACAACCTGTGATGCTGTGCCGATAGTCTTGAAACTAAACGCGCTGCTGAAAGAACTCCAGCCTGATATGCTTTTTGCACGGACTTTCCAGTAATAGTTTGTAAGAGGAGTTAAGTTAGTTATTACTTTTATCGAATCCGTAAGAGTAGAATCGTTTAATATAATATTTGTAAATCCTGTATCCGTCGCGAGTTGAACGTTATAGTTTGTAGAGTTTGCCGGCTTAGTCCAGACAAGATTCAGGTTAAGCGGGTTTCCGGTAGAACCAAAAGCAGGACTTATCAATGTCGGCACACCAGGTACGGGAACTATAGTCGTGAATTTCCATCCCGCGCTGAAAGTGCCCCAGCCGATTTGATTCTTTGCTTTTACTCTCCAGTAATAATCGGTTATATTATTGAGTCCTGAAACTGATTTTGTCGTATCGGTTAATGACGAATCTCTGGTGACTATATTGGAAAATCCGGCATCTGTCGCAAGTTCAAACCAATAATTTGAAACTGCAAGCGGTCCGTATTTAGCGTTTATGTTTTTATCTTTATTCTTAATTAAAGTCTGATCAAATGCTCTGAACCAGTTAAATGTAAGATTCACAGACAGCCCCGCTGCATTGTTTGCCGGAAAATTTAATACTACAGGAGAAGCGGCGCCGAGTGTCGTAAAATTAAATGCACTGCTGAATGAACCCCAGCCTGACAGACCCTTTGCACGGACTTTCCAGTAATACGTTGTCAAAGGATTTAAATTCGTTAAAGTTTTTAATGAATCCGTTAATGTGGAATCGTTAAGCACTATACTAGCAAATCCGGCATCCGTTGCAAGTACGACATTATAAGTCAAAGCATAAGCAGGTTTAGTCCATATCAAATTTAAATTTACCGGATTGCCCGACGAAGCATTTGCCGGGCTTATCAGATTTGGCACTCCCGTAACAGGCGCCTGAGTCGTGAAATTCCAGACAGAACTGAACGAACCCCAGTTCGAAGCATTTTTCGCTCTAACTTTCCAGTAATAAGTTGTTAACGGATTTAAGTTAGTAACTGCCTTTACCGAATCGGTTAAAGTTGAATCGTTTATTATTATATTTGTAAATCCAGTATCAGTTGCGAGCAATACATTATAGCCAATAGTACTTTGCGGCTTAGTCCACACAAGATTCAAATTCAGTGAATTTCCCGTTGAGTTGTTTAAAGGAGAAACAAGCGACGGAATAATAGAAATCTGTACAAAATCTCCCCATGTTCTCGAAACCTGAATACCATCGATGTCAAGACTTGGCGCGATTGAAACAGAACCCTGTCTTACGGCGACTCTATTCAATAAAGTTGCATCGGTTTGAGTTGTAGTTATCGGACCCGCATAAGGTGTTCCCGGTTCGGTTGCGGGAAGATTCGAAGAAAACGCATACAGACTGACTTCGTCATCGGTTGTTGAACCCGTGTTAAATTTATATTTTGCAATTACCAGACACGTTGTTCCGTATGGAAACACAGTGGAACCCCAGGCTGGCAATGTTGATGAATTTATGGAACTCTTGCTTACTCCGAAACAAATTCCGCCGAGTGTATCTTTTACAAAAACTCTTAAATAGTAATTGGTTGTTGAAGATGTCGGCAGCATGGCTAGAAAATAATCCCCGATTGCTCTAGCGGAATCTACTTTTACCATAAAAGATACATATAAGTTACCCGAATAAATACTATCCGCATTCTTATAATTATCCAATCCATTGTTGCTCAAACGGGCGCAATTTCCTATATTCGACAGAATATAATTTGTAAATGCCAAACCCGGCGATTTTATCTTTATGTTGTTTGTATTTCCGCTGAACCCGGTCCATCCGTGCGCACCGATTGTATCGCCGGCAGGATAGTCGAAATTTTCAGTGAAAGTAACCTGGGCATTCAGGCTAATAAATGCACAATAAAAAAGCACAACTGTAAACCAAATTTTTAATTTCATCTTATTATTTTAATTTCCTTATAATTTTTCTTTAAAGTTTAACGATAAAATTTCGTATCCATCAATTTAATATGCCCGTTTACACGCAATATTATTAAATTAATAATATTATGTAATTTTATCCGGCGCATCTTTACTTAATCTTTTTTACGATAAGCAATCTAGATTAAATTTCAATCGTTTAAAGAAGACCGCCAAGCAGCGGTATTATAAACAGGGGTTATATTTCTGTAATCCGAGTTTTTGCTTCGTAACTTAAAATAGCATTCTAAAATGAAGAATTCAGCGTGATTTGCTTTCTCTTCTATTACCGATAATTTTAATGCTTGATTATTCAAATTGAAATATATAAAATTAAACATAACTGGAGAAACATATAAATAACATTCCGGCAGTTTCAATTCTTATCTGTTTATATCTTCAACTGTATCTTTTTAATAGTATTCTCGATTAAAATCGGAAACTAGGAAAGAATAACATGGAAGCAAACAGATCTCATATCGATGTGTCGCACTTGTCAGGGTCGTGAAAATTTCATCATCTCGAATTTGAATAAATGATTCTAATTGCTTTGTACTTTTGGCAATTTTAAAAGTCAGCAGCAAATGAAAATCATAAAATATCATTAAAGCAAAGGAGAATAAAATGAAATCTTTAAAACTTTTCTATTTGGCGGTTTTATTGTTAATTCCTTTTACATTATTCGGACAACCAGTTGACGGAACTAATAATTATACCGCTAAAAATCAGAGTCCCTCAGTTACAACGAATTTCCTGCCGCCCAATCCCGTAAGATGTAATGACCCGTTTACGGATGAATACGGCGAAACGAGCAACAATACATTTCTGGGAGTATCGAGTACAAACGGAAGTTATGTCGCAGTTCCTGACGACGGAAGTCTCTACAATCTTACCTCGGGAGGAACAATAGAAGCATGGGTTATGCCCACGGCATCAACGAGTTCTGCGCCGGGAATTGTTGCAAAAGGGGAAACGTCGACTGTATCTTTTATTTTAGGCAGGTCGTCATCATCCTCCTTACTATATTTTAGAATAGGAGGCGCCCCTCTTACTAATACGGGAGGAACTACCGTTCCATTAAGTGTCTGGTCGCATGTCGCTGTTACATGGACGGGTACACCCGGCAATTATACAGTTACATTTTATGTGAACGGAGCAATTAGCGGAGCGGCTGCTGTCTGCACAGGAACGTTTAGTCCAACTACAACCGATTCGCTTACAATCGGTATAACAAAACCATTCACCGGAAATAAATTTGACGGTTATATTGATGAAGTGAAAATATGGAATACTGTCAGAACTCAGACTCAGATTGCCCAAAGCAGGTTTGTTGGAATCGGAGATTTTGCTTCCGCAAATACGGGCAATGCAATCACATCGGCCGATAATTATACGGGGTTAATATCGAGTTGGACATTTAACAATCATTACCGCGATGATATCGGCGGGAAACTCGGATATGCGCGCAACAGTGCCGGATTATACTGGTTTGCTTACACGGCGGGATATCCGATGCCGTATAATTTTGCATTGTGCTGCACTGCGGCAGCAGGTGCAAATGACTATGCGGTAATACCCGAAAACGCTGTATTCGACCAGACGACTTCAGGAACTTTCGAAGCGTGGATTTACTTAAATGCAGCGGGTGTTTTACAGCCAATATTCCAGAAAGGAAGTTCTTTCGCAACCACGACTCTTGCTGCATATGTAACCGCGGGAAATAAATTCGGAATTAATATCGGCGCGCATAATTATTTTCCGTCCTCAAGCCCGGCTACATTAGTAGCAAACAGATGGTATCACGTTGCCGCAACCTGGAGCGGAGGTCCGAATTTTACCGTAAACACTTATGTGAACGGGCAATTAGATTTTACAGCAACTAATAATCTTGCAATGCCGACAGTTTCCGGTCCGGCATGGATTGGAAGATATTACGGCGCTCAAAGATTTAACGGCTATATTGATGAAGTGCGTTACTGGGCGGGCGCAAGGACAGGTGATGAAATTAAATCAGGCATGTTTGCTTCATGCAGGGCGCTCCTTCCGAATGCAAATCTGAAAGGCGCATGGAACTTCGACGGCAATCTTAAGAATTTTTCCGCCACTTCCGGAATAGACGCTTCGTTTAATTCAGGCGGCACGAATAATTTGAGATTATCGGCATATAAAAATGAAGCAACAACCGGACCTGCCCCAAATGTGGTTTATGAAGCATTTCCTACAGTGTTGAATTGTGCAGGATATCCGCTGGGATTTTCAAAAAGTGTAATGAATACGGAAATCCCCGATAACGCTTCAGTAACAGATACAATAAAAACAAACGGATTTGTCGGAACGTTAAGCGATATTCAGGTATTTCTCGCGATACAGCATGCGAAGACGTCCGACCTTACTATTAAACTAAAAGCGCCTAACAGCACAGAAGTAATTCTGTCCGCCGCTCAGGGAGGTACGTCTCCAAACGGATATCTTGCAGTGTTCGATGATTCCACGGGTAATTTGATTACAAGTACGATATATCTGTCGCCATGGACTCAGTTCGTAAAACCGCAGAATGCCATGGGAACGTTCGGAGGCACGACATTAAACGGAAACTGGGTGCTGACTGTTGCTGACGGCGCAGCAACAAACACCGGCAGAATACTCGGCTGGGGACTGCGTTTCAACAACAGCGTGATTGTGGGGCAAAATAATATTTCGAAAAATGTTCCGGAAAAATATAAACTCTATCAGAATTATCCCAATCCTTTCAACCCGAAAACAAATATTAAATTCGATTTGCCGGCGAATACATTCGTAAAACTTAAAATATATAATATACTCGGCGCCGAAGTTGCGACTCTGGTTAATAAAGCAATGCGGGAAGGCACATACGTCACGGAATGGGATGCGTCGTCATTCGCTTCGGGAACGTATTTTGTGAAACTGGAAACGGGTTCGTATTCAAGCGTAAAGAAAATTATACTGTTGAAATGATGTATAGGCAAATCCTTGCTGACGAGCCGGAGCACGGAAGCGGGATAATCCGATTTCAATTATGACATGTATTTTATTGGGGGGCTGTTTGTCAAACAGCCCTTTGTTATAACATATAAGGCTTCTTTAATAATGACCGATATAAGTGTTTTAAATAATTCCGCAATTCATCCTTTTACAATGGTATTTTCAATAAAACATTTTTAAATTATCCGAAAGTAAATTTTATGTTTTAAATTTTTGGAAATAAAAATTTAAGCCTATGAAAATATTCCTTGAACTTCCTTTTATTGTTTCTATAATTATCATTTCTGTTATAAGCATAATAATCTTCCATTTGCTGCAGAAATTAGTAAGAAGAAAAATTCCTCACGAACTGCTGATAGAAAATCACGAAGTCGGTGGTTTTCTTTATAACGCGGTCTGCGTCATTTACGCGGTACTGATTGCTTTTGTTGTTTTTGTGATTTGGAATAATAATGAAGAGACAAATTCAAAAATTGAAGGGGAGGCAAACGACCTGCTCAATCTATATTATGATGCCGGTGTTTATCCAGATTCCATAAAAAAGGAAATTCAATCCACAATCCGTGATTATGTACAAAGAGTTACAACCGATGAATGGAAAACGCTTTCACAGGGAAATGCCGATTCCGCGGCTACCAAAGTATTCATAAAACTGAACAGAATTTATATGAATGTAAATTCAAGCCAGGTTCCGAATTCCGAAGTGCTGGCACAGTCAATGAAAAGCATACATGAAATGCGGGAATTCCGACGGCATAGAATTCTTAGCAGCAAACAGAATATGCCCGATATATTATGGCTTGTATTGATTCTGTCTTCGATTATTTTAGTTGCATTCACATTCTTTTTCAGTACAAAGAATATATGGCATCAGTATATTATGACGGCGTTTCTTGTTTTTGTCAGCGTGCTTGTTCTATATCTGATATATGTTCTGGACCATCCGTTCGTAGGTACCGACGCAATTAAGCCGGACGCGTTTCAGCCTTTAATGGATATAATAAAAAGAGCGGCGAAATAAATTCCGTTATTTGTAATATATAAAATCCGGAAATCTCGTTTTGTTTTATTGTCAGACAAATTGTGATTTCCGGATTTTTATTGCTTATTGCATCAATATCTTCAGGCTAATTATCATTATATCTGTATCCTTTGTCTTTTTTGACGTGCTTGTTTCCTTTTTTATTCCAACCCTTATGCTTTCCGTTATCTTTTTGATATTGAACATTGGATGGGTAATAATACACATTTCCTTCCATGGTATAAAACGCATCGTTATCTCTGTCGTAATAATACTTTCCTTCGGGCAATGGTTCATAATATATTACGTGACGTTCTTCGAGCACGTTGGGATATGCGTCGCCTACTGAAATTCTGACTCCCGGCGAATTAACTTCAAACGATATTTCCTGAGCAGCCGAAATCCGTGAAATAGCAAGAATGCCTAATATTAAAACCGTTCCTTTTAAAATTAAACTTTTTTTCATGACAGGTCTTTTTTGTTTTATAAATCTCTTTATATATTAAACACGTATACATACTAATCGTTGCCGGTAAGTGCTTTAAAAATAAATGTTCGCGGATTTTTGATTTTTCGTTTTATTTATTCAATATTATCCGGCACGGTTTTTTATTTTCGTGAAAATTTTTTTTGCGTACTAATTTCAGAAGTTCTTATATAAATTTTGATGAGAATAAGTTATTTGACACTATAATTCTAAAATATTTAAACATAAAATAAATGGAGGAACAATCATGTTTAAAAATATTATTATAGGTTTGTCGGTAATTGCTTTCACTCTTATAACTGTCAATAAAACCGGTTCGGCTGCTTCATACATGCCGTATACAACAAGTATTTATCAATCGGTAAATACTGATGATATTACATATGAACTGAAATATTTATACGATAAATCCGGGAAAAAATATGCTGCTGAAATATGCCTGAAAAACAATACCGATAAATATCTGCGCGTTCACTGGACGCTTACAAACGGAATCAACACAAACATCCCATCTGACGAAGGAACAAAAGATATTTCGCCAAATACGAAATTATGTCTTGCGACAGTATTCCCCGTGGACCCGGAAAAATCCTGGGACCCCGGAGTATTCAAGTTTGATTGGGAACAGATTTAATGAATGCAAACAATACACTTCTGCAAAAAGAATTTACGGTTTGCAGAGTTCGGTTATTATTGTTGTATTTGTGTTAAAGGAAAAGCCGTTCATGTTGAACGGCTTTTCCATAAATATTAATTAAATTCGATTTGTTATAGGAGCGAAACCGCAGGCTTATATTCTGCGCAGGTAAATGCTCCGGAGAAATTCATGTCTGTACGCGTTGCTTATCATTTTAATAAAACTGTGATTCCGTTTACAATCAGTTGGACTGCGATAGCAAGAATGAAAAATCCCATAATCTTGTTCAGAACACCGACTCCCGTTTTACCGAGAATTTTTAAAAGCGGTAAAGAAAGCATTAATGCAATATATACGGAAATTGCCGTTAACAATATCCCCGCGCTTATCCCGCCTATATAACTGAGTTGATAACCCTGAATCGACAGACCTATGGCAGCGCCTATTGAACCCGGTCCGCTTAGAAGAGGTAAAGCCATCGGAGTGAATGATATATCTTCTTTTTCCTGCACTTCCTGGTGTTCTTCAGCCGAGAGTTTCTTTTTACTCGTAACCATTTCCCATGCAGTATGTGCTACAATCAGTCCGCCCGAAATTTTCAAAACTGCAAGCGAGATGCCGAAAAATCCAAGAACAAATTCTCCCAGAAAATAAAATGCCAGAAGAATGATGAAAACATTCAGCGCTGTCTTAAATGCGGTTTTTTTCCTTTCTTCAACGGTTGAATTTGAAGTCAGTGAGCAGAAAACGGGGATTGCCCCGATAGGGTTTACAATAGGGAATAAGGCAACAAAAGAAATTGCAAGGGTAGATAAGAAATTTTCCATAGTTTGTATGAATGTAAATTTATTGTCGGGATTTTCAGACTTATAAATATTACTAACATTAATTAAAACATGAAACACAAATAGGGGGAATCAATCCGCTCTGTGTCTACGACTCCCGCTCTTTGTCCTTCTTATAATCTTCAAGTCTTTCTTTATCGGCTTTCTTGCTGCCTTCTGAGGCGTATTTGCACGACATATCAGGAGCGAATACCTTCAGCACGTTGTAAAAACGGAATGCATATATTGTACCGTCCGGACCCGCGGCAATGTTATCTTCGCAACTGAGCAAACCTCCGTCCAGAATATCGTTTTGAACCAAATCTGTACGGCTTCCGTCATCCGAAAATCTGATGAGATTCACTTTATATTTACTATCCTTGCCGATTACATATACGTTTCCATTTCTGTCGGCGCATGGCTTTCCGTCCTTATCGTCGATAGGAACTTTTTCCTTCCATATCTGAGTGCCTTCCCTTGAATATTTTGCAAGTACGGCGCCGTCCGCCGATTTATCGAGAATGTAAAGAAATCCGTCATGCCCGAGATTCATGGAAGTGAATTCACCGTCGATATGTTTAGGTCTGCTTCCGATTTCTTTCAGCCGCGGCGGTTCGTAATATTCTTCTTCAGGGATCTTAATTTCCGTTTCTCCTCCACCGAAAAGTCTGCTGAAAAATCCCGGCTTCTCTCCTTTTTGCGAAACAACTTTCCAGACAGGTGCACGGCTTCCGTCATCATAGAATCTTACAAATGTATTGTTTACAATCGCAAGCAGCGTATTGTCAGTATCGGAAATCAGAGATGTGCAGCCCTTGAGATTGAAAGGATAAGGATTTTGTTCAGCGGCGTCTTCCCCTTTAATAAAGGGCAGACCGCTGCCGTCTTTGCAGGAATATACATTCAGAGAACGTTTGTTAATGTTCCATAATAATAATTTTCCGTTTAACGTAGTTGTAATTCCCGTATTGTCGTGATCATATTCTATATCGTTTCTTATCCATCTGACTTTTAAGTCAGGACTTATTGACCAGAGCAGAAATTTTATCCTGTCGTCATCCGCTGTGGCAGCGTATATGTTGCCGTCTTTGTCCGTTGTTATATCCGAAAGATAGTACCAATCCGGCAATGTGTTTTCATCTATTTTCGCCTCGTCAATCAGAATATACCATCTGCTTACCGTCTTGACCGGGTGCAGTTCATGCCAGAGTTCGTCGGGCAGATATATTTTCGAATTACAGAATTTGCATGTTATCATTCTTGCCGTACCGTCCACTTCGAGATTTCCCGCGCAGGAGGGGCAGGTAAAAAGAACCGGCTTAACAGTGCCGGGTTTTTTTATTCCGGCACCGCCGGTATTAAATTGGTTTGCGTCCTCTCCGGCAAGGTACAGCGCCTGAGGAACAAGTTTAAGTACGAATTCATCCGGTTTCCTTACGGATATTTCAGCGCCGCATTTAGCACATTTATAACTGCTGCCCGAAAGTTTTTCATAGGCAACTTCGGGAATCGTCGTCTTGCAATTTCCGCATCTTGCCATTTGCTTTCCGAAAAGAAGAGAAAATTCGAAATCTCCGGCAAATGTTTTTGAGTTCTGCCCTTCACCTTCGCTGAAATCTTTTGCTTCCTTAATGTTATCCGATACGATTGATTTCCAGTGTCCGGGTGATATTTCATTTTTATTGCCGCAGGACTCGCAGAATATTTCATTTTCAAAAGCATTAATCGAGATTGGGTTGCCGCATTTCTTACATGCCGATTTTATCTCAAAGCAGTATGATTGCATACGATTAAATTTATATGTGCAAATTTTTTTTAAGTTACGATTTTTATTCAGGAATTACAAACTTCATTTTCCTGTCCCGTTAAATTAATACAAAACCGGTTATCATCCAGTCGGTTTACTTTCCCGGTATTTCATAAAATTTTTGTTTTATATCTTTTTTTGTTATTTCTTTACAATTTTTTTATGTTTACTATATAATAGAAGATCATTTTTATATTAAATTTATTTTACTTTATAAATACAATTTTTAAGCAATTTCCAATTATTATGAAGAAATTAATTTTTGCAATTGTAATAGCGGCACTATGCAGCATAGATTCTTTTTCTGCAATTTCAATGTCGCCTTATCTGCAGGCTGTAACAACGAACTCAATATACGTTTGTGTGGAGTGCAGCACTCCGGATACTGTTACCGTCAATTACGGTACAACAACGAGTTTCGGTCTGACAGCCAAAACACAACTGATAAGTAATACAACCGGGGGCACCTTTGTTCACAAAATTAAACTGACTAACCTTACGGCAAATACACAGTACTATTATCAGGCCGTTCAGGGAGTATCCGTATCGGTGACAAGTAATTTCCACTCTGCTGTTCTGCCCGGAACAAGTTTTAGATTTCTTGCTTTTGGAGATTGCAGAACGAACACTACGCCTCACGGACAGATTGCCGCGAATATGCTTGCGGCAAACGGGCTCTTTTCGGTTTATTACGGTGATTACTGCATCGATGACAATTACACGAGTTGGAAAAACGAGTTTTTTGTACCAAACGAACTAACACTTGATGCCCGTGTTCCGTTTATGTCGATTCCGGGAAACCATGAAAACTGGGGATCGAACAACAAAGCGTGGGTATATAATCCTCAGGCAAGTTCCGGAACGCAGGATTATTATTCATTCGATTACGGCGACATCCATTTCTTAATGTTGAATAATTATGTTGATTACACGGTCGGGAGTGCGCAATACAATTTTGCCATGTCGGACCTTAACAATACAACTAAACGCTGGAAAATAGCAGTCTTCCATGAACCTGCATATTCATACGGCGGACACGGCTCAAACACGACAATGCAGGCATGGAGTACAAACATATTCATCCCTAAGCGAGTTGATATGGTATTTAACGGGCACAATCATTTTTATCAACATTGCTTTGCGAACGGACTTCATAACTTTGTTATCGGCGGGGGTGGTGCGCCTTTATACGTGCCTTCGACAGGAACATACAGCGTAAAATATTCTCAGTCATATTGTTACGGAGTTTGCGATGAAACTCCGAATTCACTTAAACTTACGGTTTACAGCAATAATAATGCTTTGATTGATACTTTGACTCTTTTTAAACCGTCTACGGAAATATCAGGCAATAACGAAAATAATCCCGGTTCTTATAAACTATATCAGAACTATCCTAACCCGTTTAATCCTTTAACGAGAATTAAATTTGACGTGGCGCCGGGAAACAATAAAAATGTAACTTTAGTAGTATCGGATATATCGGGAAAAGAAGTTGCCGTGCTTGTAAACGAAAAACTCAACAGCGGCAATTACGAAGTTACATTTGACGGAAGCAGGCTGTCAAGCGGTGTTTATTTTTACAGACTTCAAACCGATAATTATACTGACGTTAAAAAACTAATGCTTGTTAAATAGTATCGTAAAGAGTAAAGCCGTTTACAGGCTTTACCTTTTTTAATTTATCATAATATGAAAATGCATTTTCCGATTCTTGCGGTAATATTCTCGTGTGCAATTTATTGCTTTGTGACATTCAATACCGCCGTTTCGTATTCCGTTTCGGCCTTTGACGGCAAAGATACAATAAAAAATAATTCGTATGACCTCTCCCCGAAGGAATATAAACTTAAAAGCGGAAAATCGTTTACGCTTATTCAGACATACGAAAGCGACTATCTTGTAAATCTATTTATTACAGGAAACGGATTTCCTGATTCAAAGGATACAATATTGTTCGATGAAATAGAACTGATTGAAGCCGTAGTAATCGCGGACATAGACAACGATGGTTATGAAGAAATATATGTTTTCACAAAGGGATTTTATCCCGGGGCTTATGACCACGTGTTCGGCGTAGCGTCTGATGAAGATAAATCATATAAGGAAATTAATTTTAAAGACCTAAAACCTTCAGACGCAGCGGAAGGCGGAGTCTTTAACGGGTATCAGGGACAGGACGTTTATACTCTGGAAGACAATTCTATAAAAAGAGTTTTCCCTGTTTATAAGCCGGGCGATTTTTACGGCAATCCTTCCGAAGGATACAGAACTTTGTTCTATACTCTAGAAAAAACAAGCGGCGGTTTTTTCTTCAAATTGAAAAATTAAAATATTGATTTTAAATAATCCCGCAAAAGCATTATCCCATTGTAAAGAATTAACTTTCACTAGTTAATACATTCCAACTGAAATGCAAATTACATTTAAGGAACTAGTTATTTGCATTCAAAGTTTTAGGAATAAGCATGGTTAACGAAGATTCAATCGTGCTTCATGGTTAAAATTATATCTTTTCAAAACCAATGTAATGCTATGAAGAAATTATTTACTATGTCTCTTGCCGTTACAGTAATTTTATTCTCGCTGAACTTTAAACTGTATTCGCAGTGGGTGCAATCTTCTTCGGGACTTTTTTATCATCAGCAGATTAATTCAATGGCATCAAATGGTTCTACCGTTGCGGCGGGTCCGAGAACTGACGGTGTTTACATTTCAACAAATAACGGAATCTTATGGTCGCAAATCAGCGCGACACTGCCGTACGGCGAAACCACCGCACTTGCGTTCAAAGGTAACACTCTTTTCGTAGGTGTGCTAGTGAAAGGGATATATTACACTACTAACAACGGAGTAAACTGGATTTCATCAAACACGGGTCTTACCAATACGGATATAAGCGCTATTTTTGTATCGGGAAATAATATATACGCAGGCTCAAACTCTTATCAGGGCGGCGTATTCGTTTCGACAAATGACGGCGTATCGTGGACGGCGATAAACAACGGATTAACAAGTCCGCTAGTGAATACTCTCGGAGCGAGCGGCGGGACTTTATTTGCCGGAACTAATGGAGGCGTTTTTCTTTCTACGAATAACGGAGCAAACTGGTTTATTTCAAATAACGGTCTTTCGAACCTTTTCGTAAATGCTTATGCTGTAAACGGAAGTATTGTCTTTGCGGGAACGAACGGCGGTGTTTTTGTGTCAACGAACGGCGGTGTAAACTGGGCGCTTGCAAGCAGCGGATTAAATAATAATATCATACAGGCTCTGACTGTCAGCGGAGGAAATATATACGCTGGTACAAGTAACGGTGCGGGCGGCGGAGTTTATGTCTCGTCGAATAACGGGGCTTCATGGTCGCCCGTAAGCAGCGGACTTTTTAACGAGTACAACTATCAGGACGTCCGCTCTTTTGCGGTTTCGGGAAATAATGTTTTTGCAGGTACGAATCCTGACGGTGTTTTTCATACAAATAATGCGGGTGCAGTCTGGATTCCGAGAAACAGCGGAATGCTGAAAAATATTTCGATAAGTTCATTCGCTGTCAAAGGAAACACTATCTACACGTGTCTTTTTAACGACGGAGTGTTCGCGTCGACAGATAACGGTGCAACATGGAATTCCAGAAACAGCGGAATTGCAGCGGGAGGCGACAGGTCAATTATGTCTTTCGCGATAAACGGAAACAATTTATATGCGGGCGCTTTCAGCGGACTTTATTTGTCAACAAACGACGGTGCTTCATGGACGAAACAAACAAATTCAAATTTTCAGACAGGCTATGTTTCGTCAATTAAATTTTCAGGCGGCAATATTTATGCCGCCGTCAAATACACGAAAGGCATTCAGGTCTCGACCGATAACGGCGCTTCGTGGACACAAATAAATTCAGGTCTTACGAATCTTAATATAAATGCTCTTGAAGTAATCGGAAATAATCTTTTCGCGTCAACAGCCGGCGCAGGCGTATTTGTGTCGACAAATAGCGGTCTGAATTGGAATCCCGTAATAAACGGTTTGACAAATTTAAACGTTACATCACTTACCGTTCTTAATAATAATCTATTTGCGGGAACTCAGGGCGGAGGAATATTCCTGTCAACAAATTCAGGCTCAAACTGGGTGCAGGTAAACAACAATATTACAAACCTTAATATTTTATCGCTGTCGAATAACGGCAGTTCAGTGTTTGCAGGCGCTCAGGCGGGCGATGTATATACATCTGTGAACAACGGACAGAACTGGACTTCGAGAAGAGAAGGCATGAGCAATTCGAATATCCAGAATCTCGGAGTAACCGGCAATTATGCATTAGCCGGAACACAGACAGGAATCTGGAGACGCGCGCTGACTGAATTGACAGGTATAAAAAATGTATCATCATCGGCGCCGGATAAATTTGAATTATTCCAGAATTATCCCAATCCATTCAATCCCGAAACACAAATAGAATTCTCATTGCCCAAAGCAGGTAATGTTTTATTAAAAATATTTGATATCGCAGGTAAGGAATATTCAACTGAAATTAATAACCTGTATCTTAATGCTGGAAATTATACTTTGAGTTTTAACGGAGCCGGTCTGGCGGGCGGAGTATATTTTTATTCTCTGAATGTGAACGGAATAAAAGCGGCTGTAAAAAAAATGGTTCTCATAAAATAAGGACATTTGTCCTATCAAAAATGTTAAGAGGAAAGAAAACTTAACAAAGGAGATAGGTAAATGGATAAGAGAAAGCACTTAAGACTAGAAAGACAAAAAGAAAAAACATCGGAGGGAGAGTTCATATTTGAGTTATTAAACTCATATGAACTCTCCCCCAAAGTAAGTGAGGGAATATTAGTAAGTGCAAAGCGCCATTTGCTGCGAGAGCA
>JAQTLX010000034.1 GCA_028714695.1 Ignavibacteria bacterium
CTTATCATGCGTTTTTCGCATATAAAGCCGGGGGGTAAAGCTTTTCGGTAGATAAACCGATAAGCTGTATAGGCAATTAAGCCAAATTAACAAGGAGTCAAGAATGGGAAAACCAAAAACGAACGTTCAAAAGGTAAAAAACATAATGGAATTTTCGGCGTTCGGGCCGATGGCGCAATTATTTGTAATGGATGCTTTATTAAAGCAATCCAATTTAGCTAGTAAAATGGAAAAAAAGGACTGGCCGAAAAATTCTTTCGTTAGTTATGAGTCATGGGTCGGAGTTGCGAAAGAAATTAAAGAAAAATTGGAGGCGAAATAATATGAGAACAAAAAACGGATCCTTAATTCTCAAGAAAAAACCGTCGATAAAATATCCCGGTTTTTCAATCGTGCTAGCCGTGTGGAGTAACGAGTACAATCAAGAAAACTTAAGCGAGTTCGTGGTATGGGATTGCCGCGACTCGGATTTAACGTGCGAAATCGGGGCTTACACAACGGACTTAGACGCCGCAATTAAAAACTTTAACGAAAGGAAATAATTTTATGATTAACAAAAACGTAGCCGCGAAACTTCGATTGAAACGGGAAAAATTAAACATGACTCAACTCGAATTATCGAAAAAATTGGGTCTTGATACAATGCAATTTGTCTCACTCTATGAAAGGGGTTTATCAAAAGTTCCGCATAAGACGCTGGGTCAATTATTCGTAATTTTTAATATGTCCACTAAGGAGCAAAAACAGTACGTTGATTTACTGGCGCACGACTTTCGATGCGAAATGATTGATAAAATTTTCGAGGGGATGAAAATATGAATAAAATTTATCGGCTAACAGTTCACGAACCAAAAACCGGGGCGGTTTTATTTATGCATTCGTTTTCAATTTTATTTAAGGCCCGACTTTTAATGAAAAGTTTTTTAAAAAATATTGACTGCATCTGTGAATTAGAAAATACCGAAACGGGCGAGTCAATAACAGAAGTTTCTAAATTTAAAAACGGGGGCTTACGCCCCTAGTAACTCACCTGAACGTGATAATGCGGCCCCGCGATCTTAGCAGATTCATCAACTACTAAGGCGGGGCGCCCGGTTGAGGGGCTTAGCGCCCCTAATAATCTTAATTCCGACTCACTATTGTATCTTTTCAAAAACAAAATTCTAAACCACCCCGGCCAGTTCATAATCCTTAAGTCAGCGGCCCGCCCGGTTGAATGGGTGTCACTGACCCGGTGTAAAACTTGGTCCTCGAATAACGAGGATAAAAAATCCGTCATGATAAATTCTTGCTTGTGCAATTCACAAAAACTTTTCATGTCCACCAACACGGCGCAAAGTTTTCGACTAACTTTCGGTGAATTAATATTATCAAAATCGGCGGTGTCTCGAAAATTTTCTCGTGTTAAGTAGGTCGAAAGTTTTTCCTCCGACCCGGATAAAAAGGCGAGCGCCCCGACTCCCATGAAAAAAAGTTTTTTCTTAAACATGAAAAGTTCCGTACCACATCGAAACCGCGCCGACGATAATTAAAAAATCCGCGTAAGTCATGTCGCCCCCTTTTTAAAAAATGAAAAGCCCCATAAAATACCGACGATGATAACCGCCACCAAAGCAACGGTTAATAAAGTCGGTAAATTTTTAAGCGTGTCACCTATTCCGGTTACCGCGTTATCGAAAGTCGAATCAACCGCGTCGATTACTTTAACGACCGCGTTTTTTCCGAGTTGAACACCGTCCTTGGAATATTTCAAAGCGTCCTCACCGATGGGTGAGACGTAAGAAGCCTCACCCGATAAGTAATTATTAATTTGACGCATCGTCATTCCATCTTGCAAGTCACGAGCGCACGCCTCGAATGCGTCACGAATAACCCCACCGTCGAAATTTACGACCCGGCAATAGAAGCCTAGAGTGTCGTAATAATTCACCACACCCCCGAGGTCGTTAGATTTCAGGCGGTCCATCATGTCCCATGCTTTATAACTTTTTCCGGTCACCTCATTGACCGAATCGGCTAACAGACCGAAATAATATTCACCGTTTTCGGTGTCAGTTTTTTCAGGTCGGTTATTAAAAAATGAGTCTAAAAAAGCGTACATATAACCCCCCGGTTAAACTTTCATTGAATACCAGTTATAAATTCCCGACCCTGAATTATCATCGTAAGTAGTTAAGCCGCCGACATTATCAATCGGGACTATTCGGTATTTTTCGCCCGCTGCGACCGGATGATCAATAACCCACGCCCAAAATGGTCTTAGAGTATTCGCGGATAATATTTGGTGGCGCGAATCACTCTCACGAATCGGAGTCCATACGTCCGGGCCTGTTGATGTTAACTGTTGTAAAGTCACGAGCGTATATAACCGGGTATCATTATTCAGTCCGGGCCCGCGAACGTTACCCGTGAACGTTGCCATTTTAGTACCGACAACATCGGCGGGGACGGTGTAAATTCCGGTTGATACATCGTAAATTTTCACGCCGCCATAAGTAGGATTATGAACCTCCACGCCTCCATCGAACGGGGCCGTACCGTCAACTAATAACGGTGAACTATCACCTATCAAGCAAGTATAAGATGCGCCACCACTAGGACCCGTGGCGCCCGTTGCTCCCGCTGCGCCCGTTGCTCCCGCGGCGCCCGTTGCTCCCGCTGCGCCCGTTGCTCCCGCTGCGCCAGTTGCTCCCGTTGGGCCAGTAGGACCCGCCGACCCGCCTATCATTAAACCTTCCATCTAAAACTCCTTCATTGTGGACATTACGTTTACTGTACCAACGGCCCCGGCGCACAATGCGTAGAGACCCACTAACGAACCGTGAACGGCGAAAAGATTGTCAGCTAATTCCGGCCCGGTCGTCATGTCGGAATTATAACCGAGTTTAATTAAGCGGCCCGATTTATTTTGAAGAGAGTCGCAGCGGGTTTTGCACACGCCGACTAAATCAAGACAAATTAAAGTCGGTACTCCATCCGGTAAACTTACGGTCGTATTATCAACCGCCAAATCATTCGATGAATTTTTTGAATTAGCTAACGAGACTAAATTTTGCTGATAAGAAATATTCATCGCCACACCGACGAGAATAGTTTTATCAATCGACTCATTATAAAATTCAACACGGGTCCAGACTTTACCGTTTTCAGCGGCTAAAACCGCCCCGGCGTAAAGCGGCAAAAGTTCGTCGTTACCTTGGTTATCTGAAAGCTTAACCAAAATAATCGCGGTGATACCTTGCGGGTCTGAATCAACCATAAAAATACGGTTGAAACGACCCTCTTTAATCACGAGGTCGGCTTTCGCCGTGTTATTCGGAATCCGCAACGTGTTCAACTTCATTTTAAAAAATTGCGGTTGAGGGGACTTTTTATTATTTTCATCCCACGCGGACGCCTCGACGTTTCTTGCTTTTGCCGCCGCGACTTCTGAATAATACGGTTCGTCGGTTTTCGGCTTAGACATTACCTACCGCCTTTTTTCGTGAAAAGTTTTTTAGCGACGACCATTAAAACGATGATGACGACCGGGATAACCCAAATATATTTTTTTATATAATCGGTGAATCCTGACAAGTTTTTAACATCGCTTTGAGACTCGCCAACACTTGAAAGCACGCTCGAAAATTTTGAAATGTTGTCTTTGATCGGTGACCAAATCCCATTTGAAAATTCGCTTATTGTTTCCGCCTCTAATTTTTGATAAGTGTCGTCGATACCGCCGACGAAATTATCCCATAGACTTTGACCATCCATTACTTACTCCTTTTGAAAACGTTGAAAATTAATGCGCCAGCTACCAAAATGGGAACTAGCACGATCAAAAAATATTTTACATTTGACTCTGAATCCGCGGAAACGGCGAGACCTGGACTCGAACCGCCCGAAATATGCATATCATCGGCGGGCGCTTTCACGAATGCTAAAAGCCGTTGCGGAATTGACATAACCGCCGTGTCGATTGCTTTATCTAAAACCGGGCCGATAATCGGGATTGATTCGACGAAACCCAAAGCCGAAACCGTTTCACCGACAAGCGCGGTTCCGGTGGCCTCCGCAACGGTCGCGGCGGCGGCTTCAGTCAGCGCGGCCTCGGTCGCTATTGTCACGGTCGTCTCCTCAGCTAGCGCCGCGCCAGCGACCCCGGTGGCGCCCGCCTCCGCAACGGCGGCATAAGCGGCCCCGCCAGTATAAGCAGCGATTACCACGACCGCAGCCATACCGACATTTTTTAAATTATTTTGCAGCGTTAACATCGCATAATCCTCATCGGCTAACCGTTGCTGAATCCGGTCATAATCCGCTTTCGCTAAAATCGCGGCGTTTTGCGGACTTAATTTACTTTGAACGTATGAATAAATTTCGGAATACTTTTCAATTTTCGTATAACCACCCATTGAGGCGAACGTCATTCGGGAATCGTTATTCGGGACCGCCGTTGCTATTAGCAATTGTATTTCTTTATCATCGGTCATGACCGCCGTGAGTTTAGAAATAGCCGTGTCGAGTAACGCTTTTGATTCACCGCTAAGACCAGTTAAAACCGAGGTTTTCGGTATGATGGCGCTAGTCCCATCGCTGTATAAAAACTTTATGGAAGCGCCGCCGTTTATTTCTATTGCCGAGGTTACCGTTTTCATTTTTAAAATTCTCCTTTTATTAAAAAATTCAGTTAAAAATTTCTTAAGAAAAACGCCCCCGAAAAGCTTTCTAGGCTTACGGGGGCTAGCGATCAATTAGAATGGCGAGAAACTAATTGTCACCGAACTGTAAAGGACTTTCTAAAATCTCCTCAATGATGCGCACGCGGGCGTTACTGGTTAAAGTAACATCGGCGGTTGAGGTAAGTTCCAATTCATGCGTTTTACATCGCACGTTGGGCTTACTAACGAGTACGGACCCCTCCTCAGATTGAGTCAGGGAATCGCGAACCAAATTAAGGACTGACATTCCCACCGCGTAACGGTCATTGGAAACGTAAGGGTCATTGATTTGGAAATTTTCCATCATTTCATCTTGCAATTGAGTGAATGATGAATCCGCGAGAATATCGTCCGTTCCGTTTTTCATACGGCGAACTTTACCGACGACATTATCAGCGGGCGCGAGTCCAGCGGCGCCAGTGAATGACCTCATGTAAATATTGCCGAGACGGGCGACCCGTTTCAGATTAACGGTGTCAGCGGTTGACGCCGCGGTTATCAAATGAGTTTGTTCAGCGTAACTCAAATTGAATTTTTGAACTTTATACGCGTCCGGTACGTCTAAAAGCTCATGACCCCACACTTCAATTACCATATCGTAAGCCGAATCAACTAACGGCGCGGTGTTACCCGGTGTCATAAATTCGTTAGACGCTTTATTTTCAAAACGGAACTCCATTGAATCCGCTTTTCTAAAGTCATCGCAAGTCGCTAAACTTTCTTGAAAGCTGCAAAATGGATGCGCCCGGTTGAGAGTGATTAACTCCTCAACGCTCGTGATTTGGCCAGTCGTACCGACAACGATTTTACGGTTATCGACCGTTACTCGCGAAGTCGCCGCGACCGCGCTAGCGCCACCGGACGACCCGGAATGCTGTAACGACCCCTTAGATAAAAAGTCAATGTCTTGCGCCCCTTGTGGACTCAATTGAAAGACTAATTTTGAGTCGGCGTAAAGACTCATTGACCGGGCGTACTGGTTAAGAATACCAGTCGCTAACCAAGTCGGGGCGCCCGAGGCGTAAGTCATGACCGCGTTTCCTTTAACTTTCACATGATATTCCGTGAAAATTCGGCCCGCGTTTAACTTAATCGGTTGAATCGCTTTTCCCGCGCCAGTGATGGCGGTTGACCCGAGCAACACGGGTTTAATTTTGCGCTCAACTAAAAGATTTTTAATAACTCCCATTTGTTTTTCCTTTCTTAGATTGCCGGGATGATTTGATCAGCTTGGGCGATCAGACCATCAACAACGGCTTTAGGTTTCGTAACGAATACGCGGCGGCGAAATAAAACCGCTAAGATGATTAAAACCACCCCAACGGAAAGCCCCAACACGAGGGGTTTTTTTAAAAATGCTTTTGCTTTAGACCACATATAATTTTTCTCCTTTTGTTATATGCTGTGAATCAAAATTGATTCGTTTAATGTTGTACTATACAAATAAAATTCTCGGGGTTTCAGATACGCGAGTTTAATCGTATCGTCGCCCATTTGGTCTCGAAAATAATCCCGGTCGTTTTTATTCAGCAAGTGACCGAGAATATAAAAATCGCAAAGACTGAAAAGTAATTTATTAATCAGACTCGGACTAACGCTCGTGAAAATATAACCAATGTTTTTATGACGCCCGCTAGCTGCGATTTCTTTCAACCATTTAGGTATGAATTGCGGTTTACAGTAGTGATGAACCTCCTCGACGACGAAAGTTAAATCCCCCGCGTGGTATGTCCATTTACAAATATCATCAAAAACAAAATCCTCATTTTCATAAGGTGAGAAATGAAAAATAAGCGAGTAACGATCTTGGTCCTGACAAATCACAAGCTTATCTTTAAAATCCTGTAACCCCTCCGCGTAAATGGCATTCTCCAAATAAAGACCGTCCGCCGATAAGTATTCCCGGTTACGGTCCACAATAACTTTACGATGCATTAATTCTTGAAACTGTTTACCAATGGTAGTTTTTCCGCAGCCGCGTCTTGCGACTGCGAAAATATTACTATTGGGTCTTAGTTCCGCTAGCATCCGGTTTAGTAAGTCGGTTTCGGAGTTTGTCATTTAGTTCCATTATGATTAAATATTTTTCGTAAACGTAAGCACTAACGATAAAGCATAAAACGATTAACCCGGTTAACCACCCGGTCATTGAAATACCTAAGCCGAATAACATTTCACTTAAAGCATCGTCGGTATCCTTAACCAACGTTTCCATTTCGGCGGGGGTCGGTAATGAATAATCGGCCCCGTATTTACGTTTCATTTGGCGTTCAGCGCATGAATAAAGTTTTTCGACTAAAAGCTTATGACTGGTTTTAACTAACGGTGGCGCCGGGGGTCCGTTCGTCGTACTGGCCGGGGCGCCTATGTCGGGCGTTTTTTTACCCGGCGAAAAACCCGGTTGACGTCCGCGAGGTTTTTTCGGTTGATCAGTCATTAAAGATTTAGATTTATCCGCGGCCATTAAAGATTTTAAATCTAAATCAACCGCCCCCGTTTTAACTTCCGTGTTAAGCGGGGCGGCGGTCGGTTCAGTTTTAATAGGGGTTTCTAATTCACGCGCCATTAGTATTTAACCCCGAACCAAGTTCCGCCCGGTACTAAATAAATTTCGTCGTCGGTGTCACTCTCTTTTAAAGCCGCTTTCAATATCGGTTCAGTTTTAGCGAGGCGTTTAAGTAAAGCGTCTAACAAAGTTAAAGCTTTATCTAAATCCTCTCTTAATTTTTTAACTTCTTTATCAGCGGGTTTTGATTCACTTGTTTCGCGTGCCATTTTTAATTCTCCTTTTAGTTAGAAAATATAAAATAAGGCCAGTTCACCGTGTTGTTCAATATAATTATACCTAAAACCAATATAAAGGGGGGTTTTTATGCTTAATATGTATAATGATTTAGCGTAAGAAATAGAGGTTAAACTTAAACCTAAAATGTTATTCGTCGATTTAGTTTCTTTAATCTTTTCAACGTCTTGAGAATAATTAAGATCATCCCAAATAAACATTTCGGGCGTCGATTTAGTCGGTAAAATATGGGTTAATTTTTTAGCCGAAAGTCTGGTTTTAATCTTAAGCGTTATTATGTCCGGTAACGGTTCCGGTTTTAAATAATAGGTTAAAGTCGAGGCTATAAAAGCCGTGGCGATTAAAATTAAAATGTTTTTCATAAAAAAAGGGTGGACTAAATCCACCCTTAAATCAAAATAATTCTTATGTCCAGTCGGGACGGTTTTTAATTACTTGATTTTAAAACCTCGTGATTTAGCCGCTAATTGCATAATTTTATTAGCGGTTTTAATCAACTTAACAAATTCAAGATAACATAAAGTTTCGGCTTTATTACGCGCAGCGAGTGAGCGCTCGTAATTATTCGGCGCCCAAATCTTAGTCTTGCGACTTTTAAATTTACCGTAGGATGAATTACTCCCGAGCTTACGCATTTAAGACCCCTTGGTTTTTATCCGCGTCCGAAATAGCGATAATATCAAATTGATTTACCATTTGAGTTTTACCGTCAATGTCGGCTTCGACTTTACCTAAATGAGTTATCTGAAAGTCGCCGCCGATAAACCCGTCCTTTTGACCTTTTAAAGCGTGGGTTAACTGGCCTGATAACCACATATGTTGATCAGTCTCGCCCGTTTCCAAGTTATCAACTAAAACATAGTCGTATTTTTCACCCTTTTTAGTTTCAAATTCCGCCACCGCGGATTTAATTTTAACTAAAACCGAGTCCCCCTCCACGATTTTTAAAACCGACATTCCAATAGTTTTTTCTTTATTAAATCCGAGCGCCAAAAGTTTCGCTTTCGCCGCCGCTTTAATTTCGACCAATGATTGTGCTTGTTTCGCCATTTCTTATTCTCCCTGTTTTGAACGGGCCTTAATTGGTTCCGTTCGGTTTTCTTTAATAAAACTAATTCTCTTTTTATAGTTAAACTTTATCCGTTTTACAAATGATTTTTTAGCGATAAAGAATTTATTAGTCGATTTAAGCGCGGTTTTTAATTTCTCCACGCCCCCGGTCTGAAAAATATCAATCGGGTTACCCTTTAAAGCCTCCTCTAAGTGATGCATCTTAATCATTTCGCCCGTCACGACCCCGGACTTTTTAAGCCGTGAATTTTTCCGCATCTTGGTCTTATCCGTTAACTTAACTCCTTTCATTTTAACTTTAACTTTTTTTCCGTCCTTACCCGCCTCAAAAGTTTCAAAAGCGTAAACTTTCGGTAGAATAAAAACGGCTTTTTTAATGACCGCTTGTTCATCCCAATCCCCTAAATTTTTCCCGGTCTTAATTCGTGTCGTCGTAAATACGTTGTCGGTGTCACAATACCAAAGACTCACTTTGAAACCTCCATCATTTTTTTATGTAAAACTATTCTGGCGTAACTTGTCACGAATGCCGCAATTGCCGTATTTCTAAAAATAGTTAATTCCGTTTCGGTTGAGTAAATTCTTATTTTTCCTTTCGGCGTGTTGAACACTAAAAATTTATCGTGCTTGTCGAGACCTGGACTCCCACCAAAGTCGATATTCTCCCGTAACGGATTGATGGCGAACCGCCCCCACCCGGCGTTAAGTACATACTTATAAGCCTCGCCTTGACCCCCGCCGAGCGCCTTAAACTTGAATAAAGTTTCGACGAACCGCTTAAAGTACCTCGCTTTTTTCGTGAAATAATAACCCGAAATTATTTTGATTTTGTAACCTAATTCTAAAGCGTATTCTATTTCAGCACTCGTGTAATATCCGGTAAATTCACCAGTCGTAAACATTAAATGTTGCTCGGGTTTCGTAGGTAGTAACGGCAAGTCCATATCGGGAGCCACGACTTCGCATTGATAAATACCTAAATGTCCTTTTTTATAAACGCTCGTTAAAATTGGGCGCCCGGATGGAAACCAATTTTTCCACATGACGAACGGGTAAAGACTCACCACATCGAACGACCTTAATTTTTTCATCCCCTTTTTATATTTGTATCGGAATTTAAAAACTTCGCAGCGTCCGCCGAAAATTGCTTTTCTACAATGGTCCTCAGCGTCTTGTGGTAACGACGAAATGCTTTCCTTAAGAAATGTCTGTAAAACTTTATGCGACTGCGCCGCGACCGTATAGGCGAAACCAGCGTTATTAATTACGGGTGTAGACCAAAAAAACTTTAAGACCTGATAAAGTCCGATACAATCAGATTTTAAATAAGCCGCCATTTCGGGATTATAAGGACGGTTTTTACTATGGTCGTAATTACCCTTTTTAGTTTCCACGTTGAATGATTTTGTAAGTTTCGCCAGTGAACTCGGGAGCAAAGCGAACGAATCATAAAACGTGACGGTTTTTTTATTTAAAGTTTTAATCTTAAACATCAAAATAGCCGCGCCTCGCATGATTATTTTAGTCGGGATAATTCCGCGCTTGCAAAACTCCTCAAGTAAAAATAAAAAATCGTAACCCCCGCCGTAATGGGCGAAAACTTTGATTGATTTTTTCATGTTTATAAAATGAGAAACCACGTTGAACGGTTTTAAAATTTCAACGTAGTTTTCACCGTCATAATATCCCGCGCATTGGAACTTATCCCAAAAGTTCGCCTCAATGTCGAACGTGGCGAAATGCGGGATGGCGTGACGTAATGGGCCCTTAGGTTCAAGTAACATTTTTTATAAATTCCCGTTCGTTAACAAAAGTAAACTCCTTAAAATCATGACGGTCGGACATAATTTCAAATTCGGCGGATGAAAAGCACGAGGAAGCCCATTCGGATTTTTCCCAATCCCACCGATAAAGATAAGCCCCCGATTTAAAGTAAATTAAATTCGATGATCTATAAGCGGTTTTCATTTTCGTCCTCTAAATTCTAAGAATAAGTAAAGTGCGAATAAAAAACACCCGAAAAATATTAACCCCGCCGTGTAACCTATAAAAAACTGTATCGTGCTATCGTTCATAAAGCGTACTCCAAATTAAAGTTATTTTCGGCGTAGTTTCGGAAAAAATTCCCGACTTGCCCCCTAGCAAAATTTTGTCCAGCGCGGACTCAAGCTTAGAGAATAAAAAATCTAAGTCGGCGTCCGCGGCGTCCGCTAAAACGGTCGAAACCATTGACGAAAAGTATTGAGAACCGATTTTAAAACTCACTTTTGCCCCTAGTGAGATATAAGTCCGGGTTTTTATTTTCATCGCTTGATTAAAAACTTTTCTATAATCCTCGGCCTCTAAATCATTTATTTCGATTAATTTTCGCTGTGAAAAAGTGTTCACCTTGTAAAAAATTTCGTCCTTTTGAGAATAAAAAGCCCCAGTCTTGCGACTAACACCTCGTTTAGTTTCAATCGGTTTTCTTGCGACCTTTTTATTAATGATTTTTTTCGTAATAGGAGCGCGGACTTTTCGTTTTCGTCCGGTTTTACGAGTAGAAATAACGCCATTTCGTTTAGTTCTAACACCCTTTTTAACTGGTTTTTTTCCTTTTTTAGAACTGAGAACTTTTTTCTTAGTCGGCTTTTTAATCGGTTTTCGCTTAGCCACATGACCCCGCCATTCCATTTGTTTTAGTTTCTCCGACTTCATCAACGGTCATGTTAGACCCGGCGCTTGAACAATACCAGAAGTCATCAACCGTGAACTCCAATTCTAAAAACATGATCATAGCCCCGTCAATTTTCACCCGGTTGACTGGCGACACGCTTAACGACGCGTATTCAACCGCTTGCATAAACCAGTAACGTTCGGCCCGGTTATTTAAGTTCATTAAAAATAATTTCGCCTTGAGTTTTTTAATTCCGGTTGAACTGAAACCGCCGAACGCCCATTCAATACGGTTCATTAAACACCGTCCTTAAAAGTGTTGTTGATATTTTCTTGTAATTTGTCCGGTTCATTTTCGGTTAATATTTCTAATGACGAGTGAAATTTAATCCCGCCGAACGGACTCTCCACGACCTCGGCTTTATCTAAAAAAGCTGAAACCTGAGTGTCTCCCGTGTCGAGTGTCAGCTTGACCCATGTCGGGCCGATTGAAATAAAAATTTCATCATTGGTTCCGATTATAGGTAAATTTTCGTAAATATTAATTTTTGTCATATGGTTTTCCCACTAAGACAAATCTTTTTTCCTGAATTTTAGTCCGGTTTTTTTCGGCGTTCGGTTTTCGATTCGGTAACGTTTTATAAATTCTCATGAACTCCTCGGCGTGACCGGGGGCAATCATGATTTGATTTATTTTTGCTTTGCTGTGAATTAACATTTTTAAAATTCTCCTTTTATTCTAAATTTTGTTATGTAGTTTTCCGCGACTTGCTGAATGATGGAAGTCGGCGAGACCCCCAAATTATTCGCTATGAGTTCTAATTTTTCTTTAATTTTTAAATGTTGCGCTTTATCGAAACGAATTAAATATTGACCCGTTGCTTTAGTCTTTTTTAATTTTCGCATTGATTTAGGCGTGAATGATTCAGACATTTATTTCTCCTCAAGAATTAAAGTCACTTTACAATCGTGAACGTTAACCGCTTCGATAAATTCGGAAAACCCGTCACCGACTTTTATAATATCGTCGGAAATTAAATCGCCTAAAAGTAATCCTAATGCATTATCGGATTTTTTTCCTACCACATCGGATTTTGTTAACTGAACTTGATAACGTTTTTTCATATTGCTCCTTTTTAAAAATCAATTAATTTTGATTTTTATTTTTTCTTATTCTTTAAAGTCCCGAGCGTGGCGAAAATATGCCCCGGTTTCAATAAAATAAACAAATAACTTAGCTGCGTTAGCGTACTTATTTCTCTTGACCGCGTTTCTTTACCCCCCGGCTTTATATGCGAAAAACGCATGATAAGGGGTTTATCATTCTGAGGCGTTTTT
>JAQTLX010000035.1 GCA_028714695.1 Ignavibacteria bacterium
ATATCTGTTCCCGCAAAATATTTTTTGCTATCTTTTTCCATGGTAAGTCTCCTTATTTTAAATTTTTTGTCGAAAAATTAATTTAAAAAATATTATTGAGACTTACCATTTTAAACATAAGGTCTCGGGAGCCGAAGGTCCGCCGCGGCGAGTTTTTATCGGGGGGCACCCTCCGGGTCATCCACGTTTCGGAATTGTTTCAAACTGAATATTATGTCAAACGTTACACAGAAATCTTTTTCAAATATGGCTCATAATGGCTCATTGTGGTTCATTTTATTTTTTCGGTGTCAGCACATCTGCCTATTTGTACATAGTTCAGGCAGACTGGAAAATAGGATTTGGCGGAATGATACCCGAGGTATCAAAATGATACCTTTTTGGTGTCATTTTTCATGTACTGATATTGAAAAAACAATCATTTATGTCAAAGAACTATTGAATTACACAAAAAGGTATCATTCAGGTATCATTTCAGAGATAATATATTGATTTCACTCTATTTATAATTGATACCTGAGGTATCATTTAAGGTATCATTTCAATTTCGTTGATAATATATATCGCTTACAATATTCATATCGTTTACAATATTCACATCGATTGTAATATTATTATGATTTTCAATTCCTGAAATTAAATTCGATATTATTGATAGCAATTTTTTGTGCAATAGTTTCGAAATTAAATACTAAAATACAGTTGAATCCAACGACAGTAAATTTTGAATATATAATATTCATACTATCAAATTTTTTGATACTTTCAAATACCTCAAAATTCTTTTAATTCAAAGATAATGAATAATTGTTTCACTGATTCAATTAATGACCGCAGGTGCGACTAAATGATTGTAAATAAGCAAGATACGAGCCTAAGTATCATTGTAGGAAGTTAAAATTCAGACGACAACTGTTGAGCATAAAAGTATCAGATAATCTTTTTATTTGATAACAGCCTCCAAGGCGGACTAAAAGAGTTGTATTTGATTGTAATATGCAATGGTATACAGCATGGTTAAAACAAATTTGAAAAAGAATTCTTGAATCATTCTCATACAAATTTATTATGGACTGATTCAAATAATTAGTAAATCAGAATTGGTAAATGATATTGTATAATATTAATTAGATAAATATAAACAATCATGTTTAACATTAAACGGAATATTTATATATTATATAAAAGATTTAAAAATATCTTATAAATACCGGGAGAGATGAAATGAAAAAAATAATACTTCTTGAGATATGTTTTCTTTTCCTTGCCACAACGTTCCGCTCTGACAGGATGACGGGCTGGGTTCAGCAGAATATTCCCAGACAGGATTTGGCGGTTGTGGACTTGAAGTTTATTGATAGTCTTACAGGCTATATGGTTTCTTCGAAACCGGCTCTCGATACTGCATTTATTTTTAAGACTACGGACGGAGGGAACAATTGGAATACAACTTACTTTGACAGTTTATTTTTAGATTGTATGGATATTGTTGATAAAAATGTTGGATACTGCGGCGGTGCAAATGCGGGAATGGGAATATTGAAGAAAACGACAAACGGAGGTAGTAACTGGTTTACCGTAACTTCAAGTCCTTATATATTAATCAAGGATATAGACTTTTTAAATAAAGATACGGGTTGGATTTCTTATTATAGTTTAACTGATGGGTTATTACAAACAACCAATGGGGGCCAAAGCTGGCAACTACAAACTGATATTAGTAGTCCTACGAAAATCTTTTTTGTCAACAGCATTACGGGCTGGGTTATTGGGAATTCAGGACAGAATTTATACAAGACAACGAATTCAGGAGTTAACTGGTTTGTGCAGTCGCATACTTCAAGTGAAAATTACTATGACGTATATTTTGCGACACAGGATACAGGATGGATTATAAAAAACATAGGAACAGGTAACAAATCATTGGTTAGAAGCACTAACGGAGGAAACAACTGGGATAGTGTAAATGCTCCGATAATTCCGACAGAATCCAGATTATGTTTTATCGGCAATAAATATGGCTGGGCAGGGAGTGGTCTTCATAAAATATTTGCATCGAAAGACGGATATAATTGGGGAACACAATATTCACCCTCAAACAGAAGCGATAATATATCGTTTGCAGATACTCTTCACGGCTGGGCGGCATATACAGGTCTTGTTCACACAACAGACGGCGGCGGACCGATAGTCAGCGTAAACCAGACGGGGACGGAGGTAGCGGACAATTATATGCTGTTTCCAAATTACCCAAACCCGTTTAATCAATCTACAATTATCAATCTTCAAACTTCAATTTCAGGAATAGTAAAATTAACTGTTTATGATATATCGGGGAAAGAAATCACTACTCTAATTAATGAAAAACTACAGCCGGGTACTTATCAGAGACGGTTTGACGCGGGAAATTTATCGAGCGGGATATATTTCTATCGATTATCAATTAACGATAAGCAATTAGCGGTTAAGAAGATGATGTTGATAAAGTAAAAGAAATTCAGACAATAAATATGTTCAATGAATAATAAAATTAAGGCAGGGATATGAAAAAAAGGATTTTTACATTATTGGCGGTAATAGGAACCGCCGTATTGTTTTATTTTTCTGTATCGGCATTTAAAAACGCAGCGGAAAAACCGGTTAAAGAGAACGCCGTTGAAACCGCGTCTTCTGTATGCGATACATTTACAAATTGTATTTTTAATTCATCGTTCAGGGAAATTAATGATGAATGGCAATTAGGAGACCAACTCCACGTAGCGAAAAGCCTTAGCAGGTACAATGAACTTAATTTTAATGCCGTTCAATCATACGATGACGGTATCGGTTCTCTTGTTTACGGCAGATCTGACGATCCTCAACTGACAGGAAATCAAATTGGTAATTACATTGGATTCCTGGATTCGGTGAAAAATAAGGGAGGATTGTACGGATTTTTCGAGAGAAGTTTTATAAGCAAATACTGTTACGGTCAAAGATTAAGATATGAAGTACAGCAATATCCCGGGAATACATCGGAAAACTTCGGATTTGTATATCAGAATTGTATGCCTGGTGTATATGGAACTGATGAGGGCAGGACAGTGCTTCATGCAAACCCAAAAGCAAACTCTGCAGGTTATCTTTGCCGTGATATTTATGAAAATATTCAGCACAGCGATTTATTTGATTTTCGTCAGAACGATATAGGAACATGGCACATAAAACCGGTTATGAAAATACCGCAAAATACTCCCGGTTCAAAACTTGTTGTAAGAATTGAGATTGTCCCTTTTGGACAACCAACACCAGTTAGGTCTATAGATATAAAAGCTGAGAACTTTAGTGGACCGGGATATAATGAAAATTATGTTTATCTGACTACTCCCTTAACTATCTCCGGCGGCACAAATTCAGCGGACTTAAACTACGGTTGGGACGATGATTGGGAGAACTGGAATGCCAACTGCCACGTCGATTTTCGAGTTTACTGGTATGGAGAGTGCGAGGTTTGGTTCGACAAGATGATTGTGGATGATGAGGTGGCGAACTATATGTTTGATCCTATACATAAACCGGAAATAGATTTTCGCATCAACCAGGAGGTAACAAGTTTTACAAATCAAGGCGGTCTCTACACATTTTTCACGGATGAGATATGCATGTCACAGTATCCGTGCATAAAGTATGTTGTAGATAAAATGAGGGAATACAAACCGGAATCAAGAATATCTCTTGCCGTTACGAACTATCTTCATATACACGGATTAAGAAACGATGCACTGCCTTACAAAATTTATCTGGATTCTTTAAAGCCGGATTTTCTACAGGACGACCATCACGGATTTATGACGAGCACACCGATTCCGAACACATTTTCATCTAATGACCCGTTGATACCTGAAACGTGGAAGGCGAGCAGCAACTATGTTTACAATCAGGAATTGCAGAATGTAATCGGCGGAAAAAACGATGCCGCTGGTGATAACCAGACAGGTTCGCTTATATACGAAATAAGAAAGATAAGAAACTGCATAACTCAAAATTTACCTACGACAAAATTTATAATGCAGCCTCAAATACACGGGTTTATGCGCCCGAATTCACTAACGGGGCTTTACGATGTCGGCGTCAGAGAGCCGACCAATGAAGAAATACAGGTGGAGGCAATGGTATCCATTGCTCACGGAGCACAGGGTTTATGCTGGTTTATTTATAACAGCCATATATGGAAGAATACCAATAATATACCGACTCAATATATGTTAGGATTGCTAGACCCGAAAGATGACACAACCAGAAGAACATCGAATTGTTACGGAGAGAACAAATGGCAATATGTATCGCAAATGAACGGAAAGATAAAGAACTGGGCGCCGACACTGGAAAACATTACGTGGCAGGAAGGATACAGCGTTCACCAGAGCGGAGCGGGTAACGGATTTATTGAGGATATAAAGAGCATACACAGAAACTATTCCGGAGAATTTGAAGATGGTCCTTCATGTCCGGAGTGTGACGATGTAAAATACTGGGAAGAAGGATTTTATCTACCTAAAGATCAATCGTCCGACAGAAGCCGATATGTTCTTATGGTAAACCGCAGATGTGTTCCTGATACACCGCAGGGCACAGGCGATGTCAGGATGCTTAAAATAAAATTCAAATTATCCGAATTGTCAGGGTTCAACAACTGGAAACTGATAGACGTAAATACAAATCAATCATTAACATTCGATAAGAATAATCAGGGAGCAGACGGATTTCTTAATCTCGGAAGCGCAGAAGGAAGTATGGGAAGATTCAAACCCGGCGAGGGAAAACTTTTCAAACTTGCTCCTGTTATGCAGGAAGGCGGAACGTTTGTGTGCGACGAGGTAGTTAACGGACTGACATTTGACTGCAAGGCTCAAGTATATACCGGCACACATAATCTTGATATCAACGGGGCAACAATATATTTCTTAGATCAAAGTCAGT
>JAQTLX010000036.1 GCA_028714695.1 Ignavibacteria bacterium
CGGGAAGATCGGATTGCTGGTCTGTGCTTTCTTCCTTGCATTATCGCCATCGTTTTTGTATTATTCCCGTTTTTACAGGGAAGACATATTCATATCCTTTTTTACCCTGTTATTATTGGTTTGTGCGATCAAATTTGTTGAGAATTATTCTAACATGAATTATTCAAATGATAAAAATATAATGATCCGAAATGTTTATTTATTTTCAACCATACTAATAATATTAATAATTATATTTATATGGGTCATACCTGATTTACGCATTCGGATGTCATCGTTATTATCCTTGAACGGATTATATTTTGTTTCATTTGCATTAATTGTGTCGGTTATTATTATTCTCAAATTTGCCAGATATCCATTACTAAGATTTATTTACATTGTTATCGGGGCGCTGGCGCTGGCATCGCTGGCCGCGCTTAAAGAAAATGCGTATATAATAATGGCTTTAGGATCCTTTTTCCTGTTCCTTTTTGCCATAAGGGAAAAATGGTACAATGGTTTGATCGGAAAAATAAAACGTCTTGATAATAAACTTTTGATTTTGTTTACGGAAAAGCTATTTTTCGTTTTTATATTCATTGTATTTTTCTCTTTATATTATACAGGAAATTTCCTTGACCTTTCCGGGATGAAAGATGCCTTCATGAAAGCGGTTTTGCACTGGTACGAGATGCATAAGATAGAACGTATGGGCGGCCCCTTCTTTTTCTACTTGCCGATCATGGTCCTCTATGAACTCCCAATATTTATTTTTGGGGTTTTAGGAATTGCACATTATAGCTGTTGTGATAATAAGAAAATAAAGATATTGACAATTATTATAACCTACTGGATAATAGTTGATTTATTTTATCTCTTATTAAAAACATATCCGGCATCAAGCCTTCCAGTATCTTATCTACCAGCATCGATAATCGTTTTATTGCCATTGTTGGTATTTGCACTCTTAAGCATATTGAAATCAAAAAATCTTCTTATTGCTTTCCTGACATATTGGGCATTGACTAATTTCTTTATATATTCATATATCCAGGAAAAAGTACCCTGGCTTGTACTCAATCCCTTACTTCCTCTTGCATTAATTGCAGCGATCTACCTGAATGAAATTATTCCGGGACTGGATTTAAATTCCCGTAAAGGGATGATTCTTGTTGTAATTATTATCGTAACATCTTCTTTTTTCGTATATTCAAGCATAGAATTGAACTTTAAGCGTTATACAGATACCGCCGAACCTCTTATCCAGGCGGCTCAGCCTCCTCAGAAGTTCGCATTATTTCTCAGTAAAATAAATGAAATTTCATCACAGTATGAGGGTAATTCAACAAAAATACAGCTTACAGATGCCGATTTAGAAACCCAGTTCCTATGGTACATGCGCCGTTTTAATAATGTTCAATGGAAGGTCGATATCAATTCCACTCTCGATGCACCGTTGATAATCGCTCATCAGGGCGATGAAGCTGAAAATGAAGCTGAAATTGTAAAGCGCCGCCTTCGCACGGATTATGAGAGACTTAATAGTTCAAAGATGTCATGGTACTGGTTCAAAGAGTCAGATATTACCATTGATTATATACTATACAGGAAGATGGATCGTGAGCCGTCAGAATACAGGGTAGTGCTTTTTTATAAGCCAAAATACCAGGAGAGTTAATAATGTGTGCAAACATGAAATTTTGGAGATAATATGAAAAAAGTTCTCATTGTTGTGGATATGATAAACGATTTTGTCACAGGGAAATTTGGAAGTGAACGAGCCCGGAATATAGTCCCAAATGTCGGCGCTCTTGTAACTAAAGCACGTAAACATGGAGTTCCGGTAATATTTTTACGCGATGCACATAATGCAACCGATAGGGAACTGGGTATCTGGGGGGAACATGCTATGAAAGGAAGTAAGGGTTCCGAAATAATCCCAGAGCTCAAACCTGAAAAAAATGATATTGTTATAGAAAAACAATGGTACAGCGCTTTTGTGGATACACAACTTCCTGAAATATTAACACAAATGAATGTTGATACCTTGATTTTTACAGGTGTGAGCACAGACATCTGTGTACAGAATAATGTTGCTTCGGCATATTTTTCAGGATATAATACAATTGTCCCCCGTGACTGTACTGCTTCGATAGATGAAGAGTCTTATGAACATTCCCTGAAATATATGAAAAATATTTTCGGTACGGAAATTTCATCATCTGATAGGGTTTTTTAATGGTTTTGATGATCTCCGGGATCGATGAAGCTGGAAAAGGCCCGGTACTTGGACCAATGTGTGTTGCTGGAATACTGCTTGATAGAACAAAAAGAAATGAACTTTTAAGAATCGGCGTTAAGGATTCAAAACAATTGACCCCAAAAAAACGTGAATTTCTGGCCGGGAAAATTAAGAACATGGCTGAAAAATATTTTATCCTTGAAGTGACACCTTTACAGATAGATGAACTCAGGAAGATAATGACAATGAATGAAATAATGGTAATATGCTTTGCCAAAGTCCTTGAAGAATTAAGACCGGATCATGCTTTTGTAGATGCTGCGGATGTAATTGCGAACCGATTTGGTGAAAATATCAGGATGAAATATACAGGGGAAATAATGATAACTTCCGAACATAAAGCGGATGTTAAATACCCGATCGTATCGGCTGCTTCTATACTTGCAAAAGTCCAGAGGGATTGGCTTGTACAACAACTGGAAGATGAACTTGGCATGGAAATAGGAAGCGGTTACCCTGCTGACCCGAAAACTATCGGATTCCTTGAACAATGGGTAAAAGACCATAATTCTCTTCCTTCCTTTGCCCGTAGTTCCTGGGAGACTTCAAAAAATATTTTGGAAAAATTCGATAGAAACCAGAAAACATTATTTCAATACGATCTGTGAAACAAGCCTTTCGATAAGCTTTCTTCCTTCCTCGGTCTTGAAAATCGGTGGGTTCCAATCCTGTATTATTCTTTTCCTTTGCGTTTTAACTTCCTCTTGTTTTAATTGATTAAAACCCGTTTTTTCATGCGATTCCCTGTAGATCATTATACCGCATCGTTGCCAGACTGGCGTTTCTGCAAGATTTATTCCATGCTGGAATACCAGCTCATGTATCTGGCTTGCTTTCATATTTTTCAGGCTCATCGCAGTTTCATTTTCGCTCATCCCGGATTTTAACAGCGTGTAATATCCGTAGGAACTAACATGATTTCTCCATGTCTCAGCCTGCCTCCATAAAAGATATTTATAAATGTCTTCTTTTCCAAGAAGAATGATCCTTGAATCAAAGGATACAGGTTTTTCAAGCCTCAACTGGATTGTAAGCGCTGATGAAACAAATGCCGGGATAATGGAATCAATTTTCTCGACCCTGTTGTTATAAGGCATCTCATTAAAAAATAATGAAACCTCATCTGAGAATGTGAATGCAAAAAGTGGATTCAGGCCGCTTTCCTTAAAAAATAATTCAACTGAATCTGCCATTGCATGGGCAAATCTTTCATCATATGGTTTTAGGAGCCCGAATGAATCCAGCGCGCGACGAAAACCCCTGCCATCGATCCTTACAGCAAAAGGAGGGAACACCTTGAGGTGGGAATATATTTCCCTTTCTTTCATTTCATTTTCTGAAAAATCATCATTCAAGATTTATTATTGTTCCTCATCTTCGATATTATACTCTTCAGTAACCTCTTCGGGTTTCTTGAACTGGTCTTTGACGTGCCTTATGAGAACAACATCGGCAATTGCTGTAACCCACCTGAACGGGACGACTACACCTTTACTTCCCGAATCAAACATATTGGGATTTAATTTTGTGGCCGCAAGACCCGTAGCTTTTTTCTCGTTCACTTCAAGCACGACATCGTTTACTTTTCCAATATATACTCCCTTTTCTGTGTAAATATTTAATCCAAATAGCGTTGAAACCTCAGCCTGCATATTATCACCTTATCTGAATATGAATGATATCAATA
>JAQTLX010000037.1 GCA_028714695.1 Ignavibacteria bacterium
ACTGACTTTGATCTAAGAAATATATTGTTGCCCCGTTGATATCAAGATTATGTGTGCCGGTATATACTTGAGCCTTGCAGTCAAATGTCAGTCCGTTAACTACCTCGTCGCACACAAACGTTCCGCCCTCAACCATAACAGGCGCAACCTTGTAAAGTTTCCCCTCGCCTGGATTAAACCAGCCAAAATCTATATTATTTGCCTGTTTTTTATTAAATGTTGCTATTATCGAATTATCCTGCAAATTGATAATTTCCCAATTATTAAAATGATTGAAAAAAACATCTGAAAAAATTGTTGATTTAATTTTTCTTGTTCCGCTGCATGCATTCCTTCCGGGCGAGCACCGCTTATTTACCAGCATGAAATAAATGCTATATGGTTCCGATGTATTTTTGAAAATACCTGTTTGCAGAAAAGTGCTATTTTCCGGATCAGGTATATTATAATCAAAATCGGTTTGCGGACAGTTAGCGGGATCTCCGTTTGGATAAGTTTTTAATTCCTTAATGAATGTATTTTGAGTTAAATCATTTCTCTCCGCCGCGATATGATATTTGTATGATTTTGTGTTTTGATCATTAAAATTTATCAGATACTGTTCCCAATGTTTCAATTTTTGATTTATTTCTACAACCTTTGCCCATTTATTTTCACCGTACACATTTAAGGTTCTTTTAGTGATATTCGGTGTATCATATTCTAATAATCCTTTAGTATAACTATATTTTCCATTATGGGAATTGTAATCACCTCCCGAATTATATGAAAAATATATTATGCCTTTTGCGCCGTATGTTAAACCAACGCCAACCATCATTTCAATTTCTTCGTTCGTCGGCTCTCTTAAGGAATAAATCTCATCTTCATTATTTAGTTCTGCCGGATTCAACCAGGAATGGGCTTGAACCATAAAATTAAAAGGCTTGCCTGATGATTTCGACAATTCTTGCGAGGTTTTTAAATCAAACAATCTCGTATCATCAAGTAGTGATTCAAGGTTTTGCTCATATTCCGCCGGCGGGACGGGATATCCCAGTTTCCCCTGTGTCATATCATATGAGTAACCCTCGAAAGTATTTGGAACATAGGAAGGCTTTCCGAAATTGTGTATAGAAAATTTATGAGCGTTTAGAGGATAATAAGAACTGAATATCTCTGTTAATCCAGTATTCGAATACACACTTGCCTTTTTAGGAGTCTTAAAATCAATCCATCTGTTATTCATCGGAGGTATATTTAAATACGGAACACACAAAACGGATTGACCGTATGAACTTAACTTTGAATTCACATATGAGATACAGGGGAGGTTGTTATACTCGACTTCCTCTACATAAAATTTATAAGGTTTACCCTGAGTGTAAATCCCGAATGCTTCAGCCTCTTCCTGTATCCAGTCATCATGACCTCCTTTTAACAAGTCGTATGCCATTTTATTTTCCACTTTTACATAATCAATCCACATGTCTGTTTCTTTGTACCATTTGACACGAATGTCGAATTGGCAATCTAACTCTATCTTCCACCAGCCTTGTTCATCGGGATTGAAATTTTCCGCCTCTTCTGCAGTAATTTTGAAAGGTAAATAGGAACCTGTATTAAAGTTAAACTCTTCCTGATAATCACCGGAATAATAATTCTGAACTTTAAAGTTCTTCCCCTTTAGTTCCATTGTTGATACAGTATTCCCATTCCATCCTATAATTTCTATACGGCAGACTCTTGTTTCATCGCCGATATCCTGCGGTACCTTTATTGCGGGGAGAATGTACCAGTCATACATATTATCCTGAGTAAGGTTTGTTACCACTCTGTTGCATAATTCTCTGTTTGATTTTAAATTCTTAACGACATATCCTTCATTATGATTATCATTGTTCACGGAACAATACATAACGGTTCTGCCGCCGTCCTGAACAGGCGCGCCGGTCTCATGGTCATAATAACTGTAAAACCAGTCGGTCGCGTTATTATCAGGGTCTTCCGCGAGAGGTTCGCACTGATAAACGCTGTGCTGACCGTAGCATAGATATTCAATCTTTGGTCTCATTAAATAAGTATATAAATTATAACTCGCATTTATATCCATTTTATCCAATATAGATTGTTTATATACGTTAATTGGATTTGATATTATATCAAGACTGTTCCAGCCAATAGGATAAAGATAATGATTTGTTTGATCTTTTTCATAAGTTGAATATCTGTGCCAGGTGTTAAGATTTGCTTCTAAAAAACCGGAGTAATCATTATAAGAACCATTTGCTACAGAACCGATTATAAAAAGTTTGTCACCGGAAAAAACAGTCGGATTTTGGTTGTTGCCGTTAATATTTGTTCTGTCTGAAGAATTGAACAAAAATGCGGATATAACAAACCATATTAATAAAGATATTATTAGTTTTGTTTTCATTGTTATCTGTTTTGATTGTTAAGGGATTTTATTGCCTTTTAAACACATTGAGTAATAGAGTATAACGATTTAAACCGCTGTGGCATTTGCCAAGCAGTTTGGAACGAGCGGTTTTAGTAAGAAAAGATTCCTATATTATTTTATCAGAATTATTTTATTAGAATCATTTTTTTAGTCTCGCGCGAAATATTTGCAAGACCGTTGCCGCTTAATTCCAGTGTGTAGAAATATATTCCGCTTGGAAGGTTTTTTGCATCGAAATAAATTTGATATCTGCCTGCCGATTGCCGTTTGTTTAATAAAACAACGGTTTCTTTTCCGGTTATATCAAAAATTTTGATAGTTGTATTTCCTGAAATTAATAATTGATAATTGATAATCGTGGATTGATTAAACGGGTTTGGGTAATTTTGATACAAAACAAAATCATCCGGCAATATTACACTTTGATTATGAATAACCGTATAATAAGTTGTATCATCACCGCCTATGGTTGTATATATGAATTTTGAAGTAGATTGGAATGCCCATCCTTTATTCTTTCCTATAAAACTGATATAATAAAGCTTTTGTACGTTGTAATTTGTGTCGGGAATCTGATATCCCCAATTTAATCCTCCATTTGTTGATTTATATACAAGACACTTATATTGACTTTGCGGATTTGGTCTAAAAGCTCCGCCGGCAGCAAAAACAGTATCTTTATTTATTACTGCAATATCCGTAATAACCTTTTCATTATAACTTGCCCCGGGAATATTTGGTAATTGCTGATAAGACCAGGATAAACCTCCATCTGTAGTTTTCTCGACATTTACATACGTCTTCCATCCGTTTAAAGAATCCGCGAATGCAATATATCTGAATGCTGAATCATCGGGTGTTATCTGCCAGTTCATTCCTCCGTTTGTCGTTCTGGCGGAATACTTGATATCGCAACTCATGAATCCAAGATTCTTGTTTATCATATATATTCTGTCAGGGTTGTAATTAAATTGATAAAACAGATTCTGCCATGTCTGACACCCGTCCGTGCTTCGGAATAGTCCGCCAATTAATGGTTCATCGTCAGCAAGCAGGCAGGTATCCTTATTAACAAAACTCATATCCGTAAAAAAATTTGTTCCGGGAGAAT